>NZ_JBWKDJ010000001.1:0-1099240 GCF_056436025.1 Streptomyces sp. NPDC043853 | reverse complement strand
GGGGGGAAAGGAGGGGGGCAACAGCGGGGGGGGGGGGGAGGGGGTCTGGACCCAGGGGAGCACGGGCGCCGGGGGGAAGAAGAAGACGGGGGGGGGGCGACCGGTGTTCCCCCCGCCCCTGTCTTCGTCCGTCCGTTCCCGTGCTCTTCCGGCCCGGGGCCGGGGAAGGGTCAGCGACGGGCCTGGAGGAGGTCCTCCAGCTGCTCCTCGCGGGCCTGCGCGGCCACGAACAGCAGCTCGTCGCCCGCCTCCAGGGTCTCCTCCGGGCTGGGCGTCAGCACCCGGTTGCCCCGGATGATCGTCACCAGCGAGGTGTCCTGCGGCCACTCGATCTCGCTGATCTGGGTGCCGGCCACCGAGGACTCCGGCGGCAGGGTCAGCTCGACCAGGTTCGCGTCGCCATGGCTGAAGCGCAGCAGCCGTACCAGGTCGCCGACGCTCACCGCCTCCTCCACCAGCGCCGACATCAGGCGCGGAGTGGACACGGCCACGTCCACGCCCCACGACTCGTTGAACAGCCACTCGTTCTTCGGGTTGTTCACCCGGGCGACCACCCGCGGCACCCCGTACTCGGTCTTCGCCAGCAGCGAGACCACCAGGTTCACCTTGTCGTCACCCGTGGCCGCGATGACCACGTTGCAGCGCTGCAGGGCCGCCTCGTCGAGCGAGGTGATCTCACAGGCGTCGGCGAGCAGCCACTCCGCCTGCGGCACCCGCTCCACCGAGATGGCGGTCGGCGCCTTGTCCACGAGGAGCACCTCGTGCCCGTTCTCCAGCAGCTCGCCCGCGATGGAACGGCCCACCGCGCCGGCTCCGGCGATCGCGACCCTCATGCGTGTGCCTCCTCGGGACCCTGGGCGAAAGCGGCCTCGACCTTCTCGATCTCGTCGACCCGCATCATCACGTGCACGAGGTCGCCCTCCTGCAGCACGGTCTGCGAAGTCGGCAGCATCGCCTCGCCCAGCCGGGTGAGGAACGCCACCCGGACCCCGGTCTCGTCCTGCAGGCTGCTGACCTTGTGCCCGATCCACGCCGCGGAGGTGTGCACCTCGGCGAGCTGCACCCCGCCGCTCGGGTCCCGCCACAGCGGCTCGGCCCCGGACGGCAGCAGCCGGCGCAGCATCTGGTCGGCGGTCCACCGTACGGTCGCCACGGTCGGGATCCCCAGCCGCTGGTAGACCTCGGCGCGCTTGGGGTCGTAGATACGGGCGGCGACGTTCTCCACACCGAACATCTCGCGCGCCACCCGCGCCGCGATGATGTTGGAATTGTCACCACTGGAGACCGCGGCGAAGGCGCCCGCCTCCTCGATCCCGGCCTCGCGCAGGGTGTCCTGGTCGAAGCCGACCCCGGTCACCCGGCGACCGCCGAACCCTGCTCCCAGCCGACGGAACGCGGTGGGGTCCTGGTCGATCACGGCGACCGTATGCCCCTGCTGCTCCAAGGTCTGCGCAAGGGCGGAACCCACTCTTCCGCAGCCCATAATGACGATGTGCACGGCCGTCCTTCCGGCTGTCAGTGGCTGTTCTTCTCTTCAGCCTCATTCACACTCAGGCTTCACAGGGTCTCAGACCATGGCCCAAGCTACACACGGGCGGTCACGTTTGTGGTCCACAAGCGCGCAGCGGTGCGTAATTGGTGAGGACCACGGCCGGGGGTTGGGCAGTGGTCATTTCGAACGCTTACCATCCTCTCCGTGTCCAAACTGACCGACGTGCCCAAACGGATCCTGATCGGCCGGGCTCTGCGCAGCGACCGCCTGGGGGAAACGCTCCTCCCGAAGCGCATCGCACTCCCCGTCTTCGCCTCCGACCCGCTCTCCTCGGTCGCATACGCTCCCGGAGAGGTCCTGCTGGTCCTTTCGATCGCGGGCGTATCGGCCTACCAGTTCAGCCCGTGGATCGCGGCCGCGGTCGTCGTGCTCATGTTCACCGTGGTCGCCTCCTACCGGCAGAACGTCCACGCGTACCCGAGCGGCGGCGGTGACTACGAGGTCGCCAACACCAACCTCGGGCCCAAAGCCGGACTCACCGTCGCCAGCGCCCTGCTCGTGGACTATGTCCTGACCGTCGCCGTGTCGATCTCCTCCGGTGTCGAGAACCTCGGATCCGCCGTGGATTTCGTGATCGAACACAAGGTCCTCTCGGCGATCGTCATGATCCTCCTCCTCACGCTGATGAACCTGCGCGGCGTGAAGGAATCCGGGAAACTCTTCGCGATCCCGACGTACGTGTTCATCGCCGCCGTTTTCATCATGATCGCCTGGGGAATCTGGCAGGGCTCGGTGATGGGGGAGACGCTGAAGGCTCCCACCGCCGATCTGGAGATCAAGCCCGAGCACGAGGGAATCGCCGGATTCGCGCTGGTCTTCCTGTTGCTCCGGGCCTTCTCCTCCGGCTGTGCGGCCCTGACCGGCGTCGAGGCCATCAGCAACGGCGTACCGGCATTCCGCAAGCCCAAGAGCAAGAACGCGGCCAGCACCCTGGCCCTCATGGGCATCTTCGCCGTGACCATGTTCTGCGGCATCATCGGCCTGGCCATGGTCACCGACGTGCGGATGGCCGAGAACCCGGCCCACGACCTGCTCCGCGACGGCGTCCCGGTCGGCGACACCTACGTACAGAACCCGGTGATCACCCAGGTCGCCGAGGCCGTCTTCGGGGAGGGCAGCTTCTTCTTCATCCTGCTCGCCGCCGCCACCGCCCTGGTCCTGTTCCTCGCGGCCAACACGGCGTACAACGGCTTCCCGCTGCTCGGCTCGATCCTCGCCCAGGACCGCTACCTGCCGCGCCAGCTCCACACCCGCGGCGACCGCCTCGCCTTCTCCAACGGCATCGTGCTGCTGGCCGGCGCCGCCATGCTGCTGGTCTGGCTCTACGACGCCGACTCCACCAAGCTGATCCAGCTCTACATCGTCGGCGTGTTCGTCTCCTTCACGCTCAGCCAGATCGGCATGGTCCGGCACTGGAACAGGCACCTGAGCACCGAACGCGACAAGGCCGCCCGCCGCCGGATGATCCGCTCCCGGGCCATCAATACCTTCGGCGCCATCTTCACCGGCCTGGTGCTGGTCGTCGTCCTGGCCACCAAGTTCACCCACGGCGCCTGGGTCGCCCTGCTCGGCATGCTGATCTTCTACGGCACCATGACGGCGATCCGGAAGCACTACGACCGCGTCTCCGACGAGATCGCGGCGGCCGAGGGCCCCTCCGACGACAGCGTCCGCCCCTCCCGGGTCCACTCCATCGTCCTGGTGTCCAAGGTCCACAAGCCCACCCTGCGCGCCCTGGCCTTCGCCAAGCTCACCCGCTCCGACACCCTCGAAGCGCTCAGCATCAGCGTCGACCCGGCCGAGACCAAGGCCCTGCGGGCCGAGTGGGAGCGGCGCGGCATCAACGTCCCGCTCAAGATCCTCGACTCGCCGTACCGGGAGATCACCCGCCCGGTCATCGAGTACGTCAAGGGCCTGCGCAGCGAGAACCCGCGCGACGCGGTCAGCGTCTACATCCCGGAGTACGTGGTCGGCCGCTGGTACGAGCACGTCCTGCACAACCAGAGCGCACTGCGCCTCAAGGGCCGCCTCCTCTTCACCCCGGGCGTGATGGTCACCTCCGTCCCCTACCAGCTGGAGTCCTCCGAGCTCGCGAAGAAGCGGGCGAAGAAGCGGCAGGAATGGAACGCGCCGGGAGCGGTCCGCCGCGGTCCGGTGGACACCCGCCCCAAGGAGAGCAGCAAGCCATAGGCGGCCGGCCATGGGCGGCAAGCCCGGGCAGCACGTCGTAAGAGGCCCTCGGGGCCACGTAGACTGATGGGTCGGCCGTCTCTCTCGCGGGAGACACCGGCCCATCAGCATTTCAGGTCGACATTCAAGCCGTACGTCCCTTCCTCTGGAGCACTCTCACCATGACCACGCCGCAGCAGGACAACAAGCAGCAGTCGCTGGTCGGGGGCGAGAAGCAGCAGCCGCTGTCGCTGATCGGGGAGGAGTACGAGGTGGAGGTCGGCCCCGTCGCGCACGGCGGCCACTGCATCGCCCGAACCGACGCCGGCCGGGTCCTCTTCGTCCGCCACGCCCTGCCCGGCGAGAAGGTCCTCGCGAAGGTCACCGAGGGCGACTCCGACTCCCGCTTCCTGCGCGCGGACGCGATCCGGGTCGTGGAGGCGTCCAAGGACCGGGTCGAGGCCCCCTGCCCCTACGCCGGCCCCGGCAAGTGCGGCGGCTGCGACTGGCAGCACGCCAAGCCGGGCGCGCAGCGCCGCCTGAAGGGCGAGGTCGTCGCCGAGCAGCTGAGCCGCCTCGCCGGGCTGACCCCGGAAGAGGCCGGCTGGGACGGCACGGTCATGCCGGCCGAGGGCGACAAGCTGCCCGCCGGGCAGGTCCCGCAGTGGCGCACCCGGGTCCAGTACGCGATCGACGAGGACGGCCACGCGGGCCTGCGCAAGCACCGCTCCCACGACGTACAGGTCATCGACCACTGCATGATCGCCGCCCCGGGCGTCTCGGAACTCGGCATCGAGAAGCGCGAGTGGCCGGCCATGGCCACGGTCGAGGCCATCGCCGCTTCGGGCTCCCAGGACCGCCAGGTGGTCCTCACCCCCCGCCCCGGCGGCCGCCTCCCCCTCGTCGAACTCGACAAGCCGGTCTCGGTCCTCCGCGTGGAGGAGAAGGACGGCGGCGTCCACCGCGTCCACGGCCGCCCCTTCGTCCGCGAACGCTCCGACGGCCGCACCTACCGCGTCGGCATGGGCGGCTTCTGGCAGGTCCACCCCCAGGCCGCCGACACCCTGGTCCGCGCCGTCATGCAGGGCCTGATGCCCCGCAAGGGCGAGATGGCCCTGGACCTCTACTGCGGCGTGGGCATCTTCGCCGGCGCCCTGGCGGAACGCCTGGGCGAGACCGGCGCGGTCCTCGGCATCGAATCGGGCAAGCGCGCGGTCGAGGACGCCCGCCACAACCTGGCCGACTTCCCGCGCGTCCGCATCGAGCAGGGCAAGGTCGAGCAGGTCCTCCCGCGCACCCGCATCACCGAATGCGACCTGATCGTCCTCGACCCGCCGCGCGCCGGCGCCGGCAAGCAGACCGTCCGCCACCTGGCCTCCCTCTCGGCCCGCCGCATCGCCTACGTCGCCTGCGACCCGGCCGCCCTGGCCCGCGACCTCGCCTACTTCGCCGAAGCGGGCTACAAGCCCCGCACCCTCCGCGTCTTCGACCTCTTCCCGATGACCCACCACGTGGAGTGCGTCGCCATCCTTGAACCGGTGCGGGAAGGCTCCTGACCTGCGGTTTTCTCGGTGCGCATTATGTGCACTGTGGGCGTTACGGGCGATATCTTGACGCTGAGATGACGCTCGTGACGCTCATTTGACGCTCATCGGCCCCATTTCCTGACGGATCATCAGCCATCCCTGATGGTTCGCCAGTGGCCGGGAGGCCGTCTCCTGAGCCTGTTCCGCATGTGTTCGGGAGGGTGGCCTTCTCGATCCTGGGTGGCGGTGTGGGCGGCCTTTCGGACGCTGATCCGTCTCCCGCATGTCATCACGCTCTGTTACGTGTCGGGAGGCGGCGGCTGTCTGACCCGCAGGGCCTGCGGCCACCGGGAAGAAGCCGGGTTCTGGTTCAGTGGCCCCGACGGGGGCCGGGCTGGGCGGTGCCGTGGCTGCGACCACCGCCCAGCCCGGAGTCTCAGGCTGCCGCCGGCGCAGGTGTGGCGGCGGGCTCGTGCTCGCAGGCGTCGTCGATGCCGTACGTCTCCCACGCCGGGAACTCGTCCTCGGCCGGGACCGGCTCGTCGGGGCTGAGCAGGCAGGCTTCGAGCGCCGCCCGGAGCGCCTCGGTGCGCAGCCCGATGCCGATGAAGACCAGCTCCTGGCCCTGGGCGGTGTCCGTGCCACGGGCCCCCGAAGGCTCGAAGCGGGCCACCGCGCCGGCCTGGGACCACAGGCCGGTCACCCGGGGGCGGCTGGCGAGCCAGAAGAAGCCCTTGGAGCGCAGGATCCGCCCGAAGGTGCCGCTGTCGAGGCCCTTGGTGACGAACGTCCACAGCCTGCCGGGGTGGAAGGCCGTGTCGGCGCGGAACACCAGTGAGGAGATGCCGTACTCCTCGGTTTCGGGGACGTGGTCCCCGTTGAGCTCCTTGACCCAGCCGGGGGCCTGCTGGGCGCGCTCCACGTCGAAGAGTCCGGTGCCCAGGACGTGTTCGAGCGCTACGTGGCCGCGTACGGCGGGCACGATCCGGGCTTCGGGGTTGAGCCGGGCGAGCGTGGCGCGCAGCCGTGCGGCGTCGCCCGGCCCGACCAGGTCGAGCTTGTTGAGCACGATGACGTCCGCGAACTCGACCTGGTCCATGAGGAGATCGCTGACGGTCCGCTCGTCGTCCTCGTACTGGTCGAGGCCGCGCGCCACGAGTTCGTCCCCGCCGGCGAGTTCCCGCAGGAAGTTCGCGGCGTCGACGACGGTGACCATCGTGTCGAGTCGGGCCAGGTCGCCGAGGGTGGCGCCGTCGTCCCGGGGGAAGGAGAAGGTGGCGGCGACCGGCATGGGCTCGGAGATGCCGCTGGACTCGATGAGCAGGTAGTCGAAGCGGCCTTCGCGTGCGAGCCGGTCGACCTCCTCGAGCAGGTCGTCGCGCAGGGTGCAGCAGATGCACCCGTTGGTCATCTCGACCAGCCGCTCCTCAGTGCGCGAGAGCGCCGCTTCGCCGCCGCGTACGAGCGCGGCGTCGATGTTGACCTCGCTCATGTCGTTGACGATCACCGCGACCCGCAGGCACTCGCGGTTGCTCAGCACATGGTTGAGCAGCGTGGTCTTTCCCGCGCCGAGGAATCCGGACAGAACGGTCACCGGCAGGCGGTCGTACAGGGCCACGAGATCAGCCTTCGGGTCGGATGAGGCCGCGCTCGTACGCCTTCACGAGGCGCTGCGGTACCTGGTAGACGGAGCCGTCGACCGTGATCGGCACGAGCTGGGGCGTCGTCGCCTTCCACTGGGCGCGGCGGTGGCGGGTGTTGCTGCGGGACATCTTCCGCTTGGGGACGGCCATGGTGGGACTCCTCGGTCTCGGGTGCACGGAAAAGCTACATGAAAACGAATGCCATTACCAAGCATGTCTTTGGGTCGATTCCACTGGCGACGGGTGTTGCCCGACGCGTACGCGTGCGGCGCCCTCCGGGCCCCTTGGCCTCGCGCCGAGGTGCCGCACGCGTACGGGTGTGGATGCCGACTACCAGGAGGACTTGGTCACTCCCGGCAGGAAGCCGGCGTGTGCCTGCTGCCGGGCCCGGACCCGGGAGAGTCCGAACTTGCGCAGGTAGCCGCGGGGGCGGCCGTCCACGCTGTCGCGGTTGCGGACGCGGGTGGCACTGGCGTTGCGCGGCTGCCGGCGCAGCTCTGCCTGGGCGGCCTCCCGCTCGGCAACGGTGGAGGACGGGCGGCGGATGACCTCCTTGAGCTCGGCGCGCCGAGCGGCGTACCGCTCGACGGTCTCCCTGCGCTTCTCGTTCTGCGCGATCTTGCTCTTCTTCGCCATCAGACCTTGCCTCCCCGGGTGCGGATGCGGGCCACGGCGGCCTCGATGCCGATCGTGTCCACCGTCTTGATCGCCTTGGCGCTCAGCGTCAGGCGGACGTGGCGTCCCTCGCTGGGGAGCCAGTAGCGCTTGCGCTGGATGTTCGGGTCGAAGCGGCGCGAGGTGCGCCGGTGCGAGTGGGAGATGTTGTTGCCGAAACCGGGCTTGGCGCCGGTCAGTTGGCAGTGGGCGGACATGGGTCCTGCTCCTTCTCTGAGGGGATCCCCTTGTTGGTAATGGAAACCATTGCCATATAGTAGCGGCATGGCACGCAACGAGATCCGCCCGGTCATCAAGCTCCGCTCTACCGCGGGCACCGGGTTCACCTACGTCACCCGCAAGAACCGCCGCAACGACCCCGACCGGCTGGTGCTGCGCAAGTACGACCCCGTCGTCGGCCGCCACGTCGACTTCCGCGAAGAGCGCTGACTCCCGGCAACCCCACCCGCCCCACCGTCGAAAGGTTCCTGCCGTGAAGCCCGGCATCCACCCCGCCTACGGGCCCGTCGTCTTCCGCGACACCGCCTCCGGCACCGCTTTCCTGACCCGCTCCACGATGACCAGCGACAAGACCGTCGACTGGGAGGACGGCAACACCTACCCGGTGGTCGACGTGGAGATCTCCTCCGCGAGCCACCCCTTCTACACGGGCACCGCCCGCGTCCTCGACACCGCCGGCCGCGTCGAGAAGTTCCAGCGCCGCTACGGAACCCGGTGATGGACCGCGAGCACCAGCTCCCCGTCGTGATCGTCGCCGGGATGCACGCCGAGGCACGCAAAGAGGTCGTCGAACGCCTCCTGCAGTCCGTACAAGGGAGCGTGGCACTGCATCACGATCTGGCCGGGGCGCCCGACGGCACCGTGCTCCGGGTGATCCGCGACGCCTCGGGCACCCTCTCCCGAGGTGACACGCCACTGGTCAACGACTGCGCGTGCTGCGCACTGCGCGAGGACCTGGTGCCGGAACTGGAGCGGATGGCGGACAGCGGCCTGACCCGGCTCGCCGTGGTCGAGCTCTGGGACTCGGTCGAACCGAAGGCCATGGCCGAGGTCATCGCCGGCCACGGCGGAGACCGGCTCGTCCTGACGAACGTGATCACCGCCGTGGACCCCGCACTCGTCCTGCCCTGTCTCGGCAACGGCGACGACCTGGCCGAAGCCGGACTCGCGGCGGCCCCCACCGACCAGCGGACCATCGGGGACACCTGGGCGCGCCAGCTGGAGTACGCGCCGGTCCTCGCCCTCGTCGACAGCGACGAGGCCGACGACGAAGACCGCGCGCTCCTCGCTCAGCTCCATCCCACCGCCCGGCGGGTACCGGCCGGTTCCGTCGAACTCGCCCGGGCCGCGTTCGCCGGTTTCGACGTCGAGGCCGCCGCGGCCGCCCAGCACCCCGCGTGTGCGCTCCTGCCCCAGGACGCCGACGAGGCCGGCGTCGCCACGCTCGTGTGGCACCGCCGCAGGCCGTTCCATCCCGAGCGCCTCTACCAGGCACTGGAGGACCTGTGCTGCGCCGCGGCCCGCAGCCGCGGCCGGTTCTGGCTCGCCGACCGCCCCGACACGCTGCTCGCCTGGGACGCGGCAGGCGGGGCGCTGTGCGTGGAGAGCGCCGGGCCGTGGCTGGCATCGCTGCCGGACGCGGCCTGGGACATGGTCCCGCCCATGCGCCGTGCGGCAGCCGCCCTCGACTGGCACCCCGACCACGGCGACTGCTGCCAGCACCTCGTCTTCACCTCGCCCGGCCTCGACCGCGACGGGCTGGAGCGGCTCCTCGATTCCTGCCTGCTGACGGACGCGGAGTACGCGGCGGGGCGTGAGGCATGGAAACACCTGCCCGCCGCCTTCGACTCCCTCCTCGACGCCGCCTGACACCCACCCCAATATGACCCGATCACGGCCCGGCACGACCGTGACCAAAGCTTCCTGCAAGGAGATACCGACATGGCCCGACGCCACGACATCCGCAAGCCCGTCAAGTCCCGGCCCAACCCGCTCGACGCGGCCGGGATCACCTACATCGACTACAAGGACACCGACCTCCTGCGGAAGTTCATCTCCGACCGCGGGAAGATCCGTAGCCGCCGCGTCACCCGAGTCACGGCCCAGCAGCAGCGGGCCCTCGCCACCGCCATCAAGAATGCCCGCGAGATGGCCTTGCTGCCCTATTCCAGCCGCTGACGGCTCCCCGGGCGCACCGCCCGGGAGCCTCATCGGTCCGCTGGAGGGCTTCGCGGTGCGGGGGGATAATCCAAGTGATTGCCATTTCGCTTCCCTCGCGCAGGGAGGACGGTATGCGCCATGGCGCGTCGCCCCGCGCACCGGCGGTGGTTCTCGGGCTGTCGCTGGCGTTGGTTTGTACGTGGGGCGGACCCTCATCCGCGACGCCCGCACCGATTCCGGTCGTCGCTTCGACGAACGTGTACGGCGACGTCGTCCGGCAGATCGGTGGCGGGCGTGTCGGCGTCGTGTCGATCATCAATGATCCGGCACAGGACCCGCACTCCTACGAGGCCGGCACACGCAACCAGCTGGCCCTCTCCCGCGCCAAGGTGGTCATCGAGAACGGCGGCGGCTACGACGAGTTCGTCGGCCGCATGCTCCGCAGCTCGGACAACTCCTCCGCCGAAGTGATCAATGCCGTCCAGGTCTCGGGCAAGGCGCCCGACACCGCGGGGGAGTTCAACGAGCACGTCTGGTACGACCTGCCGACGATGGGCCGCCTCGCGGACCGGATCGCCCAGGCGCTCGGCAAGGTCTCACCGGCCGAAGCCGATGTCTTCCGGAGGAACGCGGAGACCTTCAAGGACGGGCTGGCGCGGCTTGAGGCGCGGGCGGACCGGATCGAGGCTCGCCACGCCGGCACCCCCGTGGCGGTCACCGAGCCCGTCCCGCTCTACCTGACCGGGGCCTGCGGCCTGGTGAACAAGACGCCCGCGGCCTTCAGCGAAGCCGTCGAGGAAGGCGACGAGGTCTCGCCCAGGGTCCTGCGCGAGACGCTGGAGCTGTTCCCCCGGCACCAGGTCGAGGCGCTGGTCTACAACGCGCAGACCAGTGGACCGCAGACGGAGAAGGTCAGGGAGGCCGCCGAGGACAGCGGGATACCCGTGGTGCCGGTGACGGAGACCCTTCCAGAGGGCAAGGACTACACCGGCTGGATGGCGGACAACATCACCGCCCTCGACCGAGCCCTGGAGCGGTGATGGAACCGGCCGACTTCCTCGCGACACAGTCCTCCCCGGCGATCACGGACCGCGGAGTCGGCGCCCGGCCGGTGATCAGCATGCGCGGCGCCACGCTGGCGTACGGCGACCGCGTCGTGTGGCGGGACCTGGACCTCGACGTACGACCGGGTGAGTTCCTGGCCGTGCTCGGCCCGAACGGATCGGGCAAGACCAGCCTGCTGCGCGTGCTGCTGGGCCGGCAGCCGCTCACCGCGGGATCCGTGTCGGTCCTGGGGAGCCCGCCGCACCGCGCCGGCGGGCTCATCGGCTACGTCCCGCAGCAGAAGGCGCTGCCCGCCCACACCCTGTTGCGCGCGCGGGACCTCGTACGGCTCGGCCTGGACGGGCATCGCTGGGGGCTGTCGCTCGCCCCGGGATCGGCCCGCCGTCGGGTGGACGAGCTCCTCGATGCCGTCGGGGCGCTGCCGTACGCCGCGACCCCGGTCGGCCGGCTGTCGGGTGGCGAGCAGCAGCGGGTGCGGATCGCGCAGGCGCTGGCCACGGATCCACGGATCCTGCTGTGCGACGAGCCGCTTCTCTCCCTTGACCTGCAGCACCAGCGCACGGTCACCGACCTCGTGGACCGGCGGCGCCGGGCCGCGGGCACGACCGTGGTTTTCGTGACCCACGAGATCAATCCGGTCATGGGAGTGGCGGACCGGGTGCTCTACCTGGCCGGCGGCGGGTTCCGGATCGGTCCGCCGGAGGAGGTGATGACCACCGACGTCCTGTCGCGGCTGTACGGGACCCAGGTGGACGTCGTGCGTGTGCGGGGCCGCCTCGTGGTCGTGGGGGCACCCGATGCGGCCCCCGCCCACCACGCTGCCCCGCCAAACGGGGGCGGACCGCCGTGAGCGCGCTACCCCTCCCGGCCGCTGCCGACGGCAACGATCCCGGTATCTGGCAGCAGATCTTCAACTTCGACAACTACGGAGAGCTGCTGGCGCTGGTCCACAATTCGCTGCTGGCCGGCGCCCTGGTGGGCCTCGTGGGCGGCCTCGTCGGGGTCTTCGTGATCATGCGGGACCTGCCCTTTGCGGTGCACGGCATCAGCGAGTTGTCGTTCGCGGGCGCGGCGGCCGCGCTGCTGGCGGGTGTCAACATCGTCGCCGGGTCGATCGTCGGGTCGCTGCTGGCGGCGGCCGCGATCGGTCTGCTCGGGGTCCGTGCCCGCGACCGCAATTCCGTGATCGGGATCATCATGCCGTTCGGGCTGGGGCTGGGGGTGCTGTGCCTGGCCCTCTACAAGGGCCGGGCGGCGAACAAGTTCGGCATCCTGACCGGGCAGATCGTCGCCGTCGACACCCCGCAGATGGCCTGGCTGGTCGGCACGTCCGCTGTCGTGATGGTGGCCCTCGCGGTGGTCTGGCGCCCGCTGACCTTCGCCAGCGCCGATCCGGACGTGGCCGAGGCGCGCGGGGTGCCCGTCCGGGCCCTGTCGCTGGCGTTCATGCTGGTCCTCGGGCTGGCGGTGGCCCTGTGCGTGCAGATCGTGGGAGCCCTGCTGGTGCTGGCCCTGCTGGTCACCCCGGCGGCCGCCGCGGCGCGGGTCACGGCGTCCCCGGTGCTGCTGCCCGTCCTGAGCGTTGTCTTCGCGCTGGTCGCCATGGAGGGCGGCATCCTGCTGGCCCTGGGCAGCAGCATTCCCATCAGCCCGTACGTGACGACCCTCGCGTTCCTGATCTACCTCGGCTGTCGGTTGCTGGGCTCCCGGAGAGCCGCGCGTGCTGCCCGGGCCGTGCACCTCCCGGAACATCGGCCGGCGGCTCGCGTGTGACCGCGCCCCGACTCGACCCTGGGTGCGCCCCGGGTCCAAACTGGAGAAGAGGTTCCGTCGCGCCCGGGCAGGGTGCGTGCGGAAGGAGGCATTCATGCATCCCCTCGCCATCATCGGCGCGACCGCCGGCAAGCTGGCCCACTACGCGGTGTCCGGAGTGGTGGGCGCACTGATCATCAAGAAGCTGCCCGATGCGCAGCCCGCCGCGCGCAAGGCGCTGGTGAGCGGCCTCGCAGGAGGCATCGTGGCGAGCCGGTGGCTGTCCTCGGCCGCCGAGGAAGCCCGGCTCAAGGCCGGGGACATGCTCGCGGAGGCCCGTACCTCGCTCGGCGAGGAGGTCCCGCCGCCCTCGGCCGTCAAGGTCGACCACGACGATCACGGCCACGAGCACTGATCATGTCCGCGGTACTCGTCCGCTCGGTCGCGACGGGGCGGGCCCGGCTGACCGTCCCCTGGCTGCGCGACCGTCCCGGCTGCGCCGGACTCGTCGACGACCGCCTCATCCACCTCGGCGGCTTCCGTGCCCTGCGAATCTTCCCGCGCACGGGCAGCGTCGTGATCTGGATGGAACCCGACGACCTGGACGTGGACGCGCTGGTCCGCGCCCTGGAGGAAGCGCCACCCCCATCGGCCCCTGCCAAGGCCACCCGCTCGGCTCCGGACTCCTCCACCGGTGAGATCGCCCGGCTCGTGGTGGGCGGGGCGGTCCTCGCGTTCGTGGCCCTGCGCCGGCTGCTGGCCCGGCCCCGCATCGGTATCGGCTCCTCCGGATTCCTCGGTGTGGTCACGGTCTTCACCGGTCTGCCGTTCTTCCGCGGAGCCCTGCGCACGCTGCGCGGACGCAGCCATCCCGGCACCGACACCTTGGTCACCGCCGCGACCGTCATTTCCCTGGTCCTGCGCGAGAACGTGGTGGCCCTCACCGTGCTGTGGCTGCTCAACATCGGGGAGTTCCTCCAAACCCTCACCCTGCGCCGCACCCGCCGCGCCATCGAGGACCTGCTCACCATCGGCGAGGAGCGGGTCTGGCTGGTCCGGGAGGAGGGCGTGGAGGTCGAGGTCCCGCTGGAGGAACTGACTCCCGGCGATGTCGTCGCCGTGTACGAGCACCACCGCATCCCCGTCGACGGACACGTGGCCGGCGGCGAGGCCCTGGTCGACCAGGCCGCGGTCACCGGCGAGGCCCTGCCGGTCTACGCCCGGGCGGGCTCCCACGTCTACGCCGGCACCATCGTCACCTCCGGCTCCCTGACCGTACGAGCCGACTCCGTCGGGAGGGACACCACGGTCGGCCGGATCATCACACGGGTCGAGGAGGCCCAGACCGACCGGGCCCCGATCCAGACGGTCGCCACCCGCTTCACCCAGCGCTTCGTCCCCGTGTCGTTCGCGCTCGCCGCCCTGACCTACGTGGTCACCCGCGATGCGCGCCGGGCGATGACGATGCTGCTGATCGCCTGCCCCTGCGCTGCGGGCCTGGCCACCCCTACCGCCATCAGCGCGGCCATCGGCAACGGTGCCCGCCGCGGCACCCTCATCAAGGGCGGTACCCACCTCGAAGGCATCGGCCGGGTCACCGCCGTGGTCTTCGACAAGACGGGCACGCTGACCTTCGGCCGCCCCCTGGTCACCAGCGTCGTCACCCTCAACGAGCGCTTCGGCGCCGACGAGGTGCTCAGCCTGGCCGCCTCCGGCGAGCTCCACGCCCGCCACCCCCTCGCCCAGGCCATCGTCACCCACACCGAAGAGCAGCACCTGCACGTCCCCCTCCACCAGGCCTGCGAGGTAGTCCTCGGCATGGGGATGCGCGCCGAACTCGACGGCACCCGGCTCCTGGTGGGCAGCCCCGCCTTGCTGCGCCGGCACGGCATCGAGCTCACCGAGGACGCGCAGGGCTGGACCGATCACCTGCGCCGGGGCGGCGAGACCGTCATCTGCCTGGCGCAGGACGAGGAGTTCATCGGCCTGCTCGGAGTCTCCGACGCCGTCCGGGCGGGCGCCGACATCGTCGTCCGGCAGCTGCGTGACCTGGGCGTCTCGCGGCTGCTCCTGCTCACCGGTGACGCCCCGGAGACCGCCCAGGTCGTGGCGGACGCCCTCGGCATCACCGAAGTGCACGCGCACGCCCTGCCGGAAGCCAAGCTCCAGCTGATCCGTGACCTCCAGGCCGAAGGCCACACCGTGGCGATGGTGGGCGACGGCACGAACGACGCCCCCGCCCTGGCGCTCGCGGACGTCGGGATCACGATGGGCGAGCACTCCTCCCATGTGGCCCTGGAGACCGCGGACATCGCGCTGGCGGGCAACGACCTGCGTCAGGTCGCGGCCGTGGTCGAGCTCAGCCGTCACACCCTGCGCGTCGTACGGCAGAACTACGGGCTCGCCATCGGCGTCAACCTGCTTGGGCTGGTCGCGGGCGCGGGTGGCTCCATGAACCCGGTGCTCGCGGCGCTGCTGCACAACACCAGCAGCATCGCGGTCGTGGGCAACTCGGCCCGCCTGGTCAACCACACCCCGCACCTGCCCCGGGTGGAGGAGGACACGCTCAGGCCGGCGCCCCTGGAGGAGCGGCGGGTCACCTGACCGCGGCCGGCTCCCGGTCAGGTCCCTTCCCCGGCTCGGAATCCGTTCCCGCCGCGGGGAGCGGCATCTCGAAGTGCACGGTCCCGAAGCCTCCGTGTTCGCCAGTGGTGCGGGCGTCGAAGACCTCGGTGGCCATGCTGCGCCAGAAGTGTTCCGCGCCGGGGATGTCGACGTTGGTGTGCAGGTAGACGCGTTCGTAGCCGGGTACGGCCGCGGCGAACGCGCAGGCGGTGTGCACCATGGCGCGGGCGAGCCCGTACCGGCGGTGGTCAGGGCGTACGTAGACGCGCAGCAGCTGCGCGGTCCGTCCCGAGGGGTAGCGCTCGACGAGGCTTCGCGGGTGCGGGGGATGGGCGGGGCCGCGTGAGTTGAGTGCGGTGGTGCCGACCACCTCCCCGTCGTCGCGTACGGCCACGACGAGGGTGTGGCGTGGATGGCGCAGGTAGGTGCCGTCGAGGTCGACGACGTCGGGGTGCCAGTCGGGCACGTACCCGTAGCCGAACTCCCGGTAGAAGGTGTCCAGCATGACGCTCCGGGCGCCGGGCAGGTCCTCGGCTCTCGCGTGCCGCACCGTGTACGGCCCGACCCTCTGATCCCGCGTCAGCTCTGTCATCGCACTCCGCCTCTCATGCTCCGGGCCCGCAGGCTATCGGAAAACTGTCGTATTGGAAATGAAAACGATTTCCTATAACGTCTGCGTCGCACAGAGCCGACGGCAGTCTGGGAGGAAGTCCGGTGGGACATCTGCTGGTGATCGAAAGCTGGGTGGGGTCGATGAGCAGGCTGCTGCCCAGGGCCATCCGCGAAGACGGGCACGAGTTCACCTTCGTCACCCGCGACCTGCACCACTACCTGCGCTCAGCCCCTGCGGGGGATGGGCCGCACCCGCTGCTCACGGCCCGCAACATCATTACGGCCGACACCAACGACACGGCAGCCCTCCTGGACCGGCTCGAAGGCGTGCACGCCGTCCTCGGCTTCGACGGGGTGGTCTCCTCGTGCGACTACTACCTGCCGGCCGTCGCGCACACCGCCCGGCGGCTCGGCCTGCCCGGTCCGGACCCGGAGGCCGTCGAGGCGGCGTGCCGCAAGGACCTGACCCGCCGTGTGCTTGCCGAAGCCGGCGTCCCCGGGCCGCGCTTCGCGCTCTGCGAGGGGGCCGCGGAGGCGGCGGTCGCCGCGCATGAGATCGGCTACCCGCTCGTGGTGAAGCCGGTGGACCTGTGCGCGGGCATGCTGGTCCGCGCGGTGCGCGACGAGCACGAACTGGAGCTCGCCTGCCAGGCCCTGGCGGAGTTCCCGGTCAACGCGCGCGGCCAGGATCGTGCCCCCGTCATCCTGCTCGAGGAACTACTGCACGGGCCCGAAGTCAGCGTCGAGACCGTCTCCTTCGGCGGCACCACACACGTCGTGGGGGTCACCGACAAGAGCATCGGCGGTGCGCCCGCCTTCATCGAGACCGGCCACATGTTCCCGGCTGGCATCGGGGATGCCCTGGGGTCGGAGGCTGCCGAGACGGCGCTGCGGGCGGTGAAGGCGCTGGGGCTGGACCAGGTGGTCTGCCACACCGAGATCAAGCTGACGCCCGACGGGCCCCGGCTGGTCGAGGTCAACCCCCGCCCGGCGGGCAACCGCATCACCGAACTCGTCCGGCACGTGACGGGCGTCGACCTGGCTGCCGCCTGCGTCGACGTGGCCCTGGGGCGTATGCCCGACCTGGCACCGCGACCCACCGGCGTGCGCAGCGCCGCCATCTCCTTCCTGCTGCCCGACACCGACGGCATCCTCGCCGACATCGAGGGGGCGGAGGCCGTACGAGCCCGGCCCGAGGTACTGGAGCTGACCCTCGCCGAACCCGGCCGCACGGTGCGGGCCGCCACCAGCAACAACGAGTACCTCGGCCACGTCATGACCGCCGACACCGAGGGCGGCGGCGCCCGCGCGGCCGCCGAGCGGCTGCTCGCCGACCTGCGCCCCTGTTACGAGCCCTCCCCGGTGGTGCCCGCATGACCCTGCCCGCTCTGCACTCCCTGGCGGGCGAGCGCCACCCACACGCCGACCCCGCCGTCCGGACCGTCGGCCAGCTGGTCGACGCGGTCCTGGCCGGGGCATACGGCCCCGACCCCGCCGGCGAGCGGATCTCGCTCGCCTTCACGACCGCCCAGGCCGTCCGGCACGAAGGGCGCAGCAGCGGCTACCGCAACGAGGTGCTCAGCCTGCGGCTGGACGCGGCCGTCGGATCCTGCGCCGTCGAACCCGGGGCGCTGCCCGAAGGCGCCCTCGACGACTGTGTGGGCGCCACCGTCGCCGAGCTCCTCGGCCATCCGCTCCTGCCGGTGCGGATCGCGGCGCTCGACGCCTACCTGGCCCATGTACGGCCGCACACGCCGGACCACGGCGCCCGCCCGTGTCCGCTGCCTGCCGGCAGTTCGCTGAGCCGTTCGCGCGCCCGGGCCCGCGCCGTCGTCGACCTGCTGCCCGCCGATGTCTCCCGGTCCGGTGAGCGCCGTCCGGTCCTGGTGGTCGGGGTGGTCAACTCGCTACTGGAGCAACTGCGTTCGCGGGGCCTCGACTATCTGCCGTGTGACCTCAAGGGCGGCACCACCGAGTGGGGCGAGCCCGTCCTCACCGATGCGCCCGCGCACCTGGAACGCTGCGGCGCCGTCCTCGCCTCCGGAATGACCCTCGGCAACGGCTCCTTCCAGGGCCTGCTCGACCACGCCGCCGGGAGCGGGAAGCCCCTCGTGATGTTCGCCCAGACCGGCAGCGCCGTCCTGCCCCGCTTCCTCGGGGCAGGGGTGAGCGCCGTCTCCGCCGAGCCGTACCCGTTCTTCTGGCTCGACGGTGGCCCCGGGGTCATCCACCGCTACGGAGGCTGCCCGTGACCATCGCTCCGCTCGTACACCGGTCCCCATCCGCTGCCGCCAACCCCGGTCTGCTGCCCCTGCTGGGGCGTACGCCCGTCGCCCGTATCCACACCGACCTGCCCCACCCCCACCCCGGTTTCTGGGCCAAGCTCGAATGCCTCAGCGCCGGCGGGATGAAGGCCCGCGCGGCGATGTCCATGCTCACCGGCGCCCGCAGGCGCGGTGAACTGCGCCCCGGGGCGCCGGTAGTGGAGTCCACCTCCGGCACCATGGGCATCGGTCTGGCCTTCGCCGGGCAGGCCCTCGGGCACCCCGTCGTCCTCGTCGGCGATACCGAGCTCGAACCCTCCATGCGGCAGCTGCTGCGTACCTACGGCGCCCGCCTGGAGCTCGTCGACCGCCCCGCTGCACAGGGCGGCTGGCAGGCCGCCCGCATCGCCCGGCTGCGCGAGGTCCTGGCCCGCACCGAGGGCGCGTACTGGCCGGACCAGTACAACAACCCGGACAATCCGGCGGGTTACCGGTCCATGGCCGCAGAACTGATCGGGCAGCTCGACCACTTGGACGTGCTGGTGTGCAGCGTGGGCACCGGCGGGCACAGCGCCGGGCTGGTCGGCCCGCTGCGCAGCCGTTGGCCCCGCTTGAAGGTGATCGGCGTCGACTCCGTCGGCTCCGCGATCTTCGGTCAGCCGGCCAGACCGCGTCTGATGCGCGGGCTCGGCAGCAGCATTCACCCTGGCAATGTCCGCCACGGCGCGTTCGACGAGGTGCACTGGGTGGGCGCCGCCGAGGCCGTCGACGCCTGCCGCCGGCTCGCCCGCGGCAGCTTCGTCAGCGGCGGCTGGAGCACCGGCGCCGTCGCGCTGGTCTCCGCATGGGCCGCCAGGGCCGAACCCGGCGCCGTCGTCGCGACCGTCTTCCCCGACGGGCCGCACCGCTACCTCGGCACCGTCTACGACGACGACTTCTGCCACGCCCACGGCCTGACCGCCACGGCCCCGGCCACCCGCCCGCTGGAGATCCCGCACCCGCGTGCGGCCGAGGCCCTCGGCTGGACCCGCTGCCGGACCGTCGTCGATCCCGTCGCCGTCCCCGGCGTCGGAGCCCGCGCTCCCCGCGTTCCGGCCCCCGGAGGTGCCGTATGAAACTCACCTGGCACACCGTCTCGCTCGAACTGGCGGAGCCGCTGCGCATCTCCCGCTCAGTGATGGCCCGCCGCGACGCGGTCTGGGTCTGCCTGGAGCACGGCGGGCTGCGCGGTTGGGGGGAGGCGGTCAGCAGCGTCTACCTCGGACTGCCCACCGAAACCATCCTTCGCCACCTGAGTGCCCTTCGCCCGGCGGTGGAGCGCCTGCCGGACCCGGAGACCGCCTGGGCCGAACTCGCGCCCGCGGGCTCCGTGGGCGCAGACCTGCCGGCAGGAGTCCTCGCCGCTGTTGAGTCAGCCGTCTTGGATCTCGTGGGCAAGCGAGCCGGTGAACCCGTGCACCAACTGCTCGGCAGTGCTTCGCCGCCGTCCGCGGCCACGGCGCGCACCATCGGCATCGTCGCGCCCGTCGCCGCTGCCGCCCAGGCCAGTCGGCTCGCCGTGGCCGGCTTCACCGGTCTGAAGGTCAAGGCCGGGTCCCCCGACCCGGCCGAGGACCTGGCCCGGGTCGAGGCCGTCCGTGCCGGAGCGCCCGCCGCGAGCCTGCTGCTCGACCCCAACGGTGCCTGGACCGAGGAGCGGGCCCACGCACTGCTGCCCCGGTTCGCTGCCCTCGGCGTGACGGCCGTGGAGCAGCCGATCGCCGCCGGCCGGCCCGATGCCCTGGCCCGGGTCGCCACCGCCTCCCCGATCCCCGTGATCGCCGACGAGGACGCGGTCACCTACGAGGACGCCGCCGCCCTCGCCGGGCGGGTCCACGGGGTCAACGTGAAGCTCGCCAAGTGCGGGGGCGTACGGGCCGCGCTGCGGATCCACGCCGCGCTGGACGGCAGCGGCACCGACCTCATGCTCGGCTGCCTCACCGCCAGTTCGCTCGGCATCGCGCCCGCCGTCCACCTGGTCGACCGGGCCCGCTGGGTCGACCTCGACGGGCACCTGCTCCTCGCCGACGACCCGTGGTCCGGAATCGGCGGGGCCGACGGCACCGTACGCCCCGCCCCGCGCGGCGGCCTGGGAGTGCTGCCCCACGCCGCCATACCCGTGGGCGCCGCACGATGAGAACCATCGCCGCGGTGCGCGGCTTTCCGCCCGCAGTACGGCTCCTGCTCGTCAACCAGCTCGGCGTCAACATCGGCTTCTACCTGCTCATCCCGTACCTGGCCACGCACCTCACCGACGACCTCGGGCTGTCGGCGGCGGTGGTCGGACTGGTCCTGGGCGTGCGCAACCTCAGCCAGCAGGGGCTCTTCCTGATCGGGGGATCCGCCGCCGACCGCCTCGGGGCCCGGGGCGTGATTATCGCGGGCTGCGGCCTGCGCACCCTCGGTTTCGCGCTGTTCGCCCTGGGCGACAACCTGGCCGTCCTGATCGCGGCTTCGGCGCTGAGCGGCCTGGCCGGCGCCCTGTTCAACCCGGCCGTGCGGACGTACGTTGCCCAGGAGTCCGGCGACCGCAAGGCGGAGGCGTTCGCCCTGTTCAACGTGTTCGCCACGGCGGGCGCGCTGATCGGGCCGCTGCTGGGGAGCCTGCTGCTGCTCGGCGGCTTCAGGACGGCGGCGCTCACCGCGGCGGGCGTGTTCGCCCTGCTCACCATCGCGCAGGCCGTGGTGCTGCCCGCCCGGGCAGTGCCGCGACCGAACGGCACCGTGCTCGGTGACTGGCGGGAGGTGGCCGGCAACCGCCGCTTCGTGGCCTTCGCCCTGGCCATGGTCGGCATGTACGGCATGGAGAGCCAGCTCTACCTGCTGCTCCCGCATGCCGCGCGGCAGGCCACCGGCTGGGCAGGGGCCGTCGGGCTGCTCTTCGTGGTCGGGACCCTCGCCAATTTCCTGCTCCAGCTGCGCATCACCCGCCGGCTGGCCGCCCGGGCCGGCGGCCGGGGCCGGTGGATCGCCGCCGGGCTGACCCTCAGCGGGCTCGGTTTCCTGCCACCGATGCCGGCGGCGGGAGCGGAGGGGGCGCACCCAGTGCTGCTGCTGCCGGTCCTGGCCGGAGCGCTGCTGCTGTACCTCGGCCTGATGACCGCGCAGCCCTTCGTCATGGAACTCATCCCCGCCTTCGGCCGCGCGGAGCTCACCGGCACCTTCTACGGCCTGTTCTACGCCGTGTCCGGGGTCGCCGCCGCGGGCACCGGCGCGGGGGTCGGGTGGGCCATGGACGCCGCCACCCATGGCGGCCCGGCTTGGCTTCCGTACGCCTGCTGCACGGCCCTCGGCCTTGCCTCGGCGACGGCCGTCACCCTGCTGCACCGATGCCGAGCCCTGCCCCGGCCGCCTGCCACCGCGGCGCCAGCCGCTGCCACGGATTCGTCGGCCCCGGAGGACCTGGACCCGCCCGCGAATGCGACGTCCGCTACCCCCGACCCCCGTCCCCTGAGCGAGACCAGATGAGCACCGGAAACCTCCTCACCGACCACCCCGAGCTCTACGAAGAGCGCTTCCCCGACCCCGACCGGCTCGCCGCACGCTGGACCGAGGACACTTTGCGCCGCCACGGCGCGGGAGTCCAGGTGCTGGACCTCGGCTGCGGCACCGGCCGCGACGCCGCCTGGCTGCACCACCAGGCCGGACGCCAGGTCACCGGGATCGACACCGCCGAGTCCATGCTCGCCCATGCCCGCCGCCGGCACCCCGGCCCGCACTACCGCCGCGCCGACATGCGGGACTTCGACCTCGGCCGCACCTTCGACGCCGTCCTCTGCCTGGACAGCGCCCTGCTCTACTCCCACACCAACGAAGACCTCACCTCCTGCCTCGCCGCCATCCGCCGCCACCTGGGCCCGGGCGGACTGCTCGTCGCGGAGATGCGCAACGGCGCCTTCTTCCTCGGCAACACCGAACTCCTCGACGGGCCGCGCACCGCCTCCTTCGACTGGCGCGGTACGACGTACACCTCCCGCACCACCCTGTGGATCGACCACGGCGCCCAACTCCTGCGCCGCCGCCGCACCTGGACCGCCGACGACGGCTCGGAGCCGGACGAGCAGCACTCCGCCTGGCGGCTGCTCTTCCCCCAGGAACTGCGGCACTTCCTCACCATCGCCGGCTTCGAGGTCCTCGCCCTGCACGACGGCCCCGGTCCCCGCACCGAACCGGTGTGGAGCGAAGGCGACTCCCCCCACGGAACCACGAGTTCCGACCGCCTCCACCTCGTCGCCCGGCTCAGTCCCCAGAACACTCCCCAGCACAACAGCAACGGAGACACCACACCGTGAACCAGCGCCGCTCCGGCCTCGTCCGCCGAGGCTTCCTCCTCGCCACCGCAACGGCAACCGCTGCCGCCCTCGCCCTCACCGCCGGCTGCGCAGGCGACACCGGCAAGACCGCCGACTCCAAGAACGCCGCCGCAGCCGGCACCCCCAAGCGCGGCGGCACCCTGCGCGCCGCCTTCGCGGGCGGCGGCGCGAACGAGACCCTCGACCCGCACGCCGCCAACCTGTTCGTGGACGCCGCCCGGGCCAAGGCCCTCTACGACAAGCTCGCCGACTTCGGCTCCGACCTCGCGCCCGTCCCTCGGCTCGCCGAGCGCTGGGAGCCCAACGAGAGCCTCGACACCTGGAAGGTCACCCTGCGCAAGGCCGCCTTCCACGACGGCCGCCCGGTCACCGCCGAAGACGTCCTCTACAGCTACCGCCGGATCGCCGACCCCAAGGGCACCTTCCGCGCCAAGGCCTCCCTGGAGCCGATCGACCTCGCCGCCAGCCGCGCCCTCGACGCGAACACCGTCGAGTTCAAGCTGAAGCGCCCGTACGCCGAATTCCCCAACGTGCTCGCCGCGTTCGGCGCCTACATCGTCCCGAAGGACACCACGTCCTTCGACAAGCCCGTTGGCTCCGGCCCCTTCACGTTCGGCTCCTTCACCCCCGGCAAGTCCCTGGTCGTCAAGCGCAACGACGCCTACTGGGAGGGCGCGCCCCACCTCGACGGCGTCGAGTTCGTCGTCGCCACGGAGGAATCGGCCCGTACGAGCGCCCTGCTCGGCGGCCAGGTCCAGTACGCCCACGAGCTCAGCCCCGCCACCGCCCGCACCCACGAGGGCAAGGGGAAGATCGAGGTCGTCCGGCTGCCCGGCAGCTCCATGCAGGGCTTCGTGATGAAGACCGACCGGCCCCCGTTCGACGACAAGCGGGTCCGCCAGGCGTTCTTCCTCATCGCCGACCGCAAGGAACTCGTCGACGGTGCTCTGTCCGGCGCCGGCGAGGTCGGCAACGACCTCTTCGGCAAGGGCTACCAGTACTACGCCTCCAACCTGCCGCAGCGCACCCAGGACCTCGACCGGGCCCGCGCTCTCCTCAAGGAGGCGGGCGCCGAGAACCTGAAGGTCACTCTGGACACCGCCCCTGCCGCCACCGGTTTCGTCGAGGCCGCCGGGATCTTCAAGGAGCAGGCTGCCAAGGCCGGGGTCACCGTCGAGGTCAAGGTGGGCAACAAGGACACCTACTGGAAGGACATCCTGGACAACGGCACCTTCGCCTCCTACCGGTCCGGGTCCATGCCCATCGAGTCCCACATCTCGCAGCGGCTGTTGACCGGTTCGACCACCAACGCGACCAAGTGGCAGCAGAAGGACTTCGACGACCTGTACCAGCAAGCCCAGTCCACCCGCGACGAGAAGGAGCGGGCCGCCCTCTACGAGCGGATGCAGCGCCGCCTGCACGACGAAGGGGGCTTCTTGATCTGGGGCTTCGCCGACTGGATCGTCGCCACAGCGCCAGCGGTGCACGGCGTCTCGAAGCAGGCCCCCGCCAACACCCTCGACTGGGCCCGCTTCGACAAGCTCTGGCTCGCGTGACCCGGCAGCTGAACTGGATCGGCCGCCGTCTGCTCCTCGGTCTGGGGCAGACGGCGGCGGTCGTCCTGTTCGTCTTCGTCCTCACCGATGCACTGCCCGGCGACGCGGCGGTCGCCCTGGCCGGCGACCAGCCCGACCCGGAGCGCATCGCCCGGATCCGCGCCGCACTGGACCTGGACCGACCCGCCGCCGAACGCTTCCTGGACTGGGCGGCCGGCCTCGTCCGGGGTGACCTCGGCACCTCCCTGGTCAGCGGGCGGCCCGTCGCCGACTACCTGACCGGTGGCCTCGGTCCCACGGTGACGCTCGCCTGCGCCACTCTCCTCGTACTCCTACCGATGTCGGTCGGGCTCGGCGTGCTCTGCGCCCGCCGCGAGGGCGGCCCGCTGGACCGGACCCTCAGCGCGCTGACCCTGGCCGTGCACTCCGTGCCCGAGTTCGCCCTCGGCGTGCTGCTGGCCACGCTGTTCGGGCTGTGGCTGGGCTGGCTGCCGCCCACGGCCGTCGGCGCGGACCCGCTCACCGAGCCGGCCGTACTGGTCCTGCCCGTCCTCGTACTCGTCTCGCGGCCCGTCTGCACCATCAGCCGCCTGGTGCGCGCCGGGATGATCGACGCGATGGCTTCGCCATACGTCGCCCAGGCCCAGCGCTACGGCGTCAGCGGCGCCCGCGTCCGCTGGACGCACGCCCTGCCCAACGCCCTTGCTCCGGCCGCCCAGCAACTGGCCCGGACCTGCGACTGGCTGCTGAGCGGAGTGATCGTCGTCGAAGCCCTCTTCGTCATCCCCGGCCTGGGAACCGTGCTCATCGACGCCGTCGCCGCCCGGGACGTGCCCGTCGTCCAGGGCATGGCCGTCGTCTTCGGCGTGGTCACCGTCCTGGCCAACCTCGGCGCCGACCTCGTCGCCCGCCGCTTCGCCCCCCGCGCGGAGGTGGTCGCGTGAGGCGCCACGCATCCAGGTACGCCCTTGCCGTGGGGCTCATCGCCGCGCCCCTGCTGCTGGCTGCAATCGGACCGCTGCTCGCGGGTCCGGCCGGACCGCGCTCGGTGTCCTTCGAGGCGGGCGCCGGGCACTGGCTGGGCACCGACTTCTCCGGCCGGGACGTCTGGCGGCAGGTCCTGCTCGGCGGCCGCTCCGTCGTCCTCGTGGCGCTCGCCGCCACCGGACTCGCCTACCTCGTCGCCGTCCCGATCGGGCTGACCGCGGCGCTCACCCGTCGCACCTGGCTGGAGGAGGCCCTCATGCGGCCTCTCGATGTCCTGATCGCCGTCCCGTCGCTCCTGCTGGTGCTGCTGGTGGCCTCGACCCTCACCCCGGGGCCGGCCGGCCTGGCCGCCCTGGTCGGGCTGGCCGCCGTACCCGACGCAGCTCGCGTGGTGCACGCGGCGGCGGCCGAGATCTCCGCCCGGCCCGCCGTCGAGGCCCTGCGGATGCAGGGCGAGACCTGGTGGCGTACGGCGATCGGGTACGTCGCCCGCTGCATGCGCCGGACCCTCGCCGCCGACGCGGGGATCCGGCTGACCGGAGCCCTGTACCTGGTCGCCACGGCCGCGTTCCTCGGCATCGGCGTCCCACCGGACGCCGCCGACTGGGCGGTGATGGTGGACCGCAACCGCACCGGCCTGTTCCTCCAGCCATGGGCCGTGGTGGTACCCGCCCTGCTCATCGCAGCCCTGTCGATGGGCACCAACCTGCTCTTCGACGCCGCCCTGCACACACCTGCCAAGACCGGCTGGAAAGGAGACCGGGTATGAAGCCGGTAGCGGAAGTGGATGGACTGCGGGTGGAGGTGGCCGGCAGCACGCTCGTCGACGGGGTGAGCCTGACGGCCCGTGCCGGGCGGATAACGGCCCTCGTCGGGCCCTCGGGCAGCGGGAAGACCACCACCGGACGCGCGCTCCTCGGCGAGTTCCCGGCCGGGGCACGGATCGACGGCCGGATCAGCACCCCGGGACCCGGCTCCGTCGGCTACGTACCCCAGCACCCCGCCGCCGTCCTCAACCCCGCCCGCCGAGCCGGAGCACTCCTGCGGGACATCGCCGCCCAGCGGGGAGGAACCCGCGGCGAGATCCGCGACCGCGTCGAGGACGCCCTGCGCCAGGCCCAGCTGCCCGACCCCGAGATGGTGCTGCGCCGCTACCCTCACCAGCTCTCCGGCGGACAGCAGCAGCGGGTCGTCATCGCACAGGCGCTGCTCCTGGGGGCCAGAGTCATCGTCGCTGACGAACCCACCACGGGCCAGGACCCGGCCACCAAGAGGGGCGTCGTCGAGGCGCTCGCCGACGTGGCCAAGCAGGGCATTGCCCTGGTCCTGCTGAGCCATGACTGGGACGTCGTAAGGCAGTTGGCCGACGAGGCGGTCGTGCTGCGGGCCGGCCGGGTCGTGGACCGGGGGCCCGCGGACGTGGTGCTGCCCGCCCCCACGCGGCCCGTGCTCCCCAAGCCACGAGCCGCTGCCCGGACCGCCCCGACCCGCATCGCGGTACAGGAGCTGACCGCCCGGCACCAAACGGCGCACGGCACCGTTCCGGTCCTGCACGGCGTCACGCTGTCGGTCGCGCCGGGAGAGTGCCTCGCCGTCACCGGCCGGTCCGGCAGCGGCAAGACGACCCTGGGTCGCTGCCTGGCCGGGCTGCACTCCGCGTACGACGGCACGGTCCTGCTCGACGGAGCACCGCTGCCACGCAGCCTCCGCGCCCGCGCCCGCACCGAACTGGCTGCCGTCCAGTACGTGTTCCAGGATCCCAGGGCGGCCTTCGACGAGCACCGGCCGGTCCTGGACCAGGTCGCCCGCACGGCGGTCCGGCTGCGCGGCGCCGACCGGGACACCGCCCGCCGTACCGCCGTACGAACCCTGGAGGACCTGGGCCTGGCCGAGGAGCTGACCTTGCGCCGCCCCGGCGCACTGTCCGGCGGCGAACTCCAACGGGCCGCTCTGGCCCGGGCCCTGCTGGCCGAGCCCGCCGTCCTGGTCTGCGACGAGATCACCTCTGGGCTCGACGCGGGCACGCGGGACGCGATCCTCACCCACTTGGCCGGGCTCCGGGAACGGGACGGCCTGAGCCTGGTGTTCATCACCCATGACGGGGCGGCCGGCGAAGCCCTGGCCGACCGAACCGCAGTCCTCGACGCCGGCCGACTGGTCACCTGCCGGCAGAGAACTGCTCCAGAGCGTTGAGAGGGGAGGGTGGGAAGCCGAGCCGTACGTCAGCCGTTGTGCCGGAAGCCCTTGCCCGTGCGGTCGAGAGGGTCGGGCGACAGGCCGAGGAAGCGGTCGCGGAGGGCGACCCAGGCGGTGAGCCGGGTGAAGTCGGGGGTGGACAGGTCCTCGGACGTCTGCGCCTCGCGGATCACCCGCTAGTACATCAGCAGCACGTCGGCGTCGTCGGCCGGGTCGTACTCGTAGTGCGGGCCCCAGTCCAGGTGCCGGGGCAGGACCACAAGGCCGTCCACCGGCCCGCTCAGCTCCCCGAGCGAGTCCGGCAGGGTGTAGGGCCGGAGCTGTGCGTACCTGCTGCTCATGCTCATCAGCATGCCCGATACCGAGGCCCCGCGATACGCATACCTGCGATGGTGGCGCTCGCGGGAGCCTGCCGAGGCACGGCGTGTGACCGGTCGCCTTCGTGTTCCGAGTCGCCTGGTCTTGGAGGATCGCCTCCATGAAGGTCCTGGCGAACAAGATCCCGGCTGTTGCTGGACGGGTGGGGCGGCTCCTCCAGAGAGGTGGAGTGGCCGTCTCGGCGGGGTCTGGTGGTGGGCGCAGGAGCCTCGGTCGCGTCCGGGCCGATCTCCAGACCGACCTCTCGGGAGGCCCTTCTCTCGGCGACTCACTGGCTTCCCGGACGCACGGGTGCTGAAGGGACGGCGCGAGGCGTTACCGTTCGGCCCTCGCTGGGCTCCTTTCGCTGGCCCGGACACAGGCAGGAAGCGTCAGCGCGCTCCACATCCCGCCCACTCTGCACGTAACGCACACCGGAGGCCTGTCCAATTTGCGCCATGCAGGGCGCTGACCTGCGGGTTCCTTTCACATGCTTTTGCTAGATCTTTCTCCGATGACGTACCACGTGGAGTGCGTGGCGATCCTGGAGCCGATCCGCGAAGACGCCTGACCTGAGGGTTCTTCGGGTGCGTGATGCGTGTGTACGTGTCCCCCTCGTCCGCCGGTGTCAGGCGCTTGAGTTGGGCGGGGGTGCCGCGGCCTGGCGGGAGGCGGGGGTGTATCGGTCGTCGGGGCGGCGGGGCCAGGTGTCGGGCGTAAGACTTCCGTCATGGGTGGGCCTGTGGCCCGTGCGGTTCTGCATGGCGTTCAATGCGCTCAGAGCACGGACGAAGGAGCAGGTCGTGGGACGTTGGGGCGGGCGGCGCGGGCCGCTGGTGGCCGGAACGGTTGCGTTGGCGGCGGTGCTGGTTGCGGTGGGGCTGTACTGGTTCCAGCCGTGGAAGCTGTGGCAGGACCAGGCGGTCAGCGAGGCACTGCCCGGCGCGGGACCGGCCGCGTCGGTGCCGGGCCCGGTGGGGAGCGCGCCTCCGGCCGCCGACCGACTGCATACCGTCTCCCAGGGACGTCTGATCAGTCACGAGCACAGCACCACCGGCACGGTGAAGGTCGTCCGGCTGGCCGACGGCTCGCACGTCCTGCGGCTGGAGGGGCTGGACACGAGCAACGGGCCGGACCTGCGCGTCTGGCTGACCGACGCCCCGGTGAAGGAGGGCGTGGAAGGGTGGCGCGTCTTCGACGACGGCAAACACGTCAGCCTGGGCAAGCTCAAGGGCAACAAGGGTGATCAGAACTACTCGATCCCGGCGGACGTGAAGCCCTCCGAGTACTCCAGCGTCACGATCTGGTGCGACCGCTTCGACGTCTCCTTCGGCGCCGCTGCCCTGACCGCGGCCTGAGACCCCGTCCGGCGGTGGTCCTCCCGCCGGACGGTGACGGAGCGAGCCGTACGGCCCGGTGCGCGGACGACCGCCGCCGGGCCGTACGGGCACCGGCCGGCTCGTGTGCGATCCGGGGGCGGCCGCGGCCCATCCGTACGACGCCGACGCCGTCGCGGACCCCCGACCCCGATGCCGGTGCCGGGGGTCCGGGTGTTCCTCAGGCCTCCGTGGCCGCGGCCAGCGGCAGGGTCACCTCGAAGCGGCAGCCGCCGGGCACGTTGCGTACCCGCGCCTGTCCGGCGTGGGCCTCGACGATGCCGCGTACGATCGCCAGTCCCAGCCCCGCGCCGACCGGCGGCGTACGGGCCGGGTTGCCGCGCCAGCCGGTGTCGAAGACCCTCGGCAGGTCTTCCGCCGGGATCCCGCCGCAGCCGTCCGTGACGGACAGCACTGCGGTGTCCGCCCCCTGGTCCACGGCCACGGCCACGGTGCCGTCGGCCGGGGTGTGGCGGATGGCGTTGGCGAGGAGGTTGGCCAGGACCCGGGTCATCTCCTTGCCGTCCACGTCGACGGGTGCGTGGGCGACGTCCTCGCCCCGCAGGAGCACACCGCGCTCCCGGGCCAGCGGATCGGCGCCCAGCAGGGCATCGGCCGCCAGGTCCCGCAAGGAGATCCGGCTGGGGGTCAGTTCCAGTGCGCCGGCGTTGATGCGGGAGAGCTCGAAGAGGTCGCCGACCATGGTGTCGAGGCGCTCGACCTCCGTGCGGATCTGCCGGTGGTAGCGGGAGGGATCCGCGGCCACACCGTCCTCCAGAGCCTCGGCCATGGCCCGCAGCCCGGCGAGCGGGGTGCGCAGGTCGTGTGAGATCCAGGCCACCAGCTCGCGGCGCGAGCTCTCCAGAGCCCGTTCGCGTTCCCGTGAAGCGGCGAGCTTGGCGCTGGTGGCGGCCAGTTCCCGGCTGAGTTCGGCCAGTTCCGCGGTGGCCCTGGCCGGCGGGGCGGCGAAGTTGCCGTCCTCGCCGAAGTCCCGGGCGGCCCGCGCGAGGTCCCGGCTCCGGGCGACGACCCAGCGGCCCAGCAGCAGGGCGGTGCCCAGGGAGACGGCGCCGGCCATGGCCACGACGAGGGTGACGACGGTCAGGTCGTGAGGCGACAGGAACATCGCCCACGCCACGGCCAGGGTGCCGGAGAGCATGGCGGTGACCGTGACCACGGCGACGACGGCCAGGGACACGATGAGCGACCGGTACCTCAGCAGGCGGAGTGCCAGGGCCCCGAGTGCGCCCGCGCAGGCCGCCCCGCCGAGGGCGAACAGGGCGATCAGCAGGACGTCCTTCACCGCACGGCCTCCTCGGCGGGCACGTCGAAGCGGTAGCCGATGCCCCAGACGGTCTGGATGAGGCGTGGCGCCGCCGGATCGTCCTCGATCTTGGCGCGCAGCCGCCGCACGTGGACCGTGACGGTGGACAGGTCCCCGAAGTCCCAGCCCCACACGTCCCGCATCAGCTCCTCCCGGCTGTGCGGCCGCCCGGGTCGGGTGAGGAAATGTGCCAGCAGGTCGAACTCCCGCAGGGTGAGCATGAGGGCCTCGCCGTCCTTGGTGGCCCGGCGGGTCTCCGGATCCAACCGGATGCCGGCCCCGCGCAGCACCGTCGGCTCGTGTTCCGCCGCCGCTGTCGCCGTGCGGCTGCGGCGCAGTACGGACTCGACGCGCAGGACGAGTTCGCGCGGGCTGAACGGCTTGGTGACGTAGTCGTCCGCGCCCACCTCCAGGCCCGTGATCCGGTCGTCCTCGTCCCCCCGCGCCGTCAGCATGATCACCGGCACGGGGCGGTCGGCGCGCAGGCGGCGGCACACCTCCAAGCCGTCGATGCCCGGCAGCATCAGGTCGAGGACGACCAGGTCGGGCCATTGCCCGGCGGCCCGTTCCAGGGCGGTGGGGCCGTCGACGGCGTGGTCGACGGTGTGGCCGGCCCGGGTCAGGTATCCGGTGACGACTTCGGCGACGGTCGGATCGTCGTCGACGACGAGGATCCGGGCAGGCGGCATCGGCGTACTCATGCCGCCCAGCCTCGCACGCGAGGTCTGCGGCTGTCCGGGCAGGCGGGGCGGCGACGGTGGAGGGGGAGCGACGGGGGCATGGCTTCTCCGGTCCCGGGTGGAACGTGATGCGTGCGGCGGGTGGCCGTCGGCCTGTCGGTCTGCCATCATGAACGAAACGGAACCTTGTTCCATATATGGTGCGGAATGCCGGTCCGTTTGCGGGGTCGGTCATGGAAGGAGGGCTGCGGTGAACGACGGCAGTCAGAGCCCGGGAAGCTCGGCCAAGTCCCCCCGCAAGGACGCCCGCCGCAACCAGCAGGCCCTGCTGGACGCGGCCGCCGCGGTCTTCGTGACCTCGGGTGTGGAGGCTCCGGTACGCGATATCGCGGCCGAGGCCGGTGTCGGGGTGGCCACGATCTACCGCCACTTCCCCACCCGCGCGGACCTCGTCGTCGCCGTGTACCGCCACCAGATCGACGCCTGTGCCGAAGCGGGCCCCGCCCTGCTGGCGGCCGGTCCCACTCCCCACGCCGCCCTGGGGCGGTGGGTCCACCTCTTCGTCGACTTCCTGGTCACCAAACACGGCCTGGCCGCCGCGATGCAGGGGGACGCCGCGGGCTTCGAAACGCTGCACGCCCACTTCCTCGACCGGCTCCTGCCGGTGTGCGCCCAGCTCCTCGACGCCGCGACCGCCTCCGGCGAGATCCGCTCCGGCCCGGACGCCTACCACCTCATGCGCGGCATCGGGAACCTCTGCATCGGCGCCGAGAACGATCCCCGCTACGACGCCCGCCCGCTGGTCGATCTCCTCGTCGCCGGCCTGCGCCAACCGAGCTGACCGCGCGCTCGCGGAGGACGGGCGTCGGCGCGAACGGCCCGTGTGCGGAGGGGGACATCCGCCCGGCAGGACCTCAGTCGCTCCCGAGGACGTTGTCGAGGTGGGACGAGAGCGCGGACCGCAGGCCTTGGGGCGTCATCCCCCGGTCGTCGATCAGGTGCTGGATCAGGTCGGCGCGGATGGCGGCCAGCAGCGCGTGGGCCGTGAAGTCGCTGTCGTGGACGCCGGGTACCCGGTCCAGTGCCGTACGGAGGGTGTCGTGCCACCATCCGTAGTGCTCGGCCCGGTACGGGCTGCTGAGGCCGGCTTCCTCGGCCGCCGACATCAGGTGCCGGTTCTCGATCTTGAAGCGGAGCGCGGTGTCGAGGAGGTCCAGCACCCGTTGGCGCGGTGTGGAGCCGGCCGTTTCCCGGGCGTCCTGAACGGCGTGCCGCAGGGGTTCGAGCCGGGTGGCGATCACTGCGCCGATCAGGCCGGCCCGGTCGCCGAAGCGGCGGAAGAGGGTGCCTTTGCCCACGCCCGCGGCCGTGGCGATGTCGTCCATGGACACGCTGTGCGGGCTGTCGCTGGCGGCGAAGAGGGCGTCGGCGGCAGCCAGGACGGCCTCTCGGTTGCGCAGGGCGTCCGCGCGTTCGGTCCGCCGGGTCACTGGACCTCCTCGGTTCTTTCTCCTGTCGGGGGTGTGGCGCCCGACGGGTCGGAGCCTGTCGTCGAGCCAGTCGAAGATACGCGCCGCCGCCGGGCGGAGGGCCACCCGGGTGCCGGTGCGCGTCGGCGCCCTCCTCCGCGGCCGAGGTCAGGACGGATCGTCGTGGAACCGGGACGGATCGTCGTGGAAGCAGGACGGATCGTCGTGGAACACCGGCTGCTTCATCGGACCTCCCGTTCGACGAAGCTGCGCAGCGTGCCCGCGGGGCGGCCGGTGAGGCGCTGGACGGTGTCGGTGACGCGGTCCTCCGCGCCGCCGGCGATGGCACGGTCCATGCCGGCCAGCATGGTGGCGAACTGCAGCGGTATCTCGGCTGCCCACCGGTCGCGCAGCTCCTCGAAGGTCAGGTGCCGGTGCTCGACGGGCCGGCCCGTGACCTCGGTGATGATCGCGGCGACATCGTCGTAGCTCAGTGCCTCGGGCCCGGTCAGAATGAGATCGGTGTCGGGGGCCTGCTCGTCGGTCAGGGCGCGTACGGCGACGGCGGCGATGTCGGCGGCGTCGACGAACCCGACCCGGCCGTTCCCCGTGGCCGTCCGGATGGCGCCCTCCTCGCGGATGCTGCGCGCGTGGGGGGCGTGGCCGGCGAAGTTCTGCATGAACCAGGAGGGCCGCAGCACCGCCCACTCCTCGAACAGGCCGGGCAGTTCCCCGTGGACCTGTCCGACCGCGGGACCGCCCGCGGGGATCGCCGAGGAGCTGAGCAGCACGGCGCGGCGCACACCCGCCGCGCGCGCCTGCCGCAGGAAGGGCAGCATGACCGCGGCCGGGTCGGAGGAGCCGATGGGCGGGACGAGGTAGGCGCGGTCGACGCCGGCGAGGGCACCGGCCCAGGTCGCGGACTCGTTCCAGTCGAAGCGGACGGCCTCCGCCCCGTCGACCGGGGTGCCCTTCCGGCCGGCGGCCCTGACGCGGCGGCCCTCGGCGGCCAGTCGGGCGGTGACGCGGCTGCCGGTGGTGCCGGTGGCCCCGATGACCAGGGTGGCGTCGGCGGTGTTCATCGGTTCCCTCCCACGAAGTCGGCGCCGGGCTGTGCCACGGCGAGAGGGTTCCAGTAGTCGCGGTAGGAGGTGATGAGTCCGTCCCTGACCGTGACCACGGCGATGTAGGTCATGCCGAAGGGGCTGTCGGTCTCCACCAGGCGGCCGACGCCGCGCATCTCCACCACGATCGTTTCGGGGGCGGTCGTCTGGTGGACCGTCACGTCGGGGAAGTCGTGCAGGTCGATGTGGTCGGGGTAGTGGCGCATGTACGCGCCCACCGCGGCCTTGCCCTCCAGCTTCTCGGGCCAGCCCCCGGGCGCGAACGGGAACTCGAGGACACCGTCCTCGTCCCACAGGTCCACCCAGCCCGGGATGTCCTTCTCCAACAGCAGTCGCAAGCCGTGGTGGTACAGGTCGGCGGCGGTCATCTGCACGGTCATGGTCGGGACTCCCCCTCTTCTCGCATCATCTCGAAGACGCGGCGGCTCCGGCGGGCGGGGAACGACTTCTCGTCACCCGGCGTGCGACATCAGCCGCGGAGGAACCGCACGAGAACATAAACGGACCGGCGGTCCGTATGTGTCGAAGATACGGACCGCCGGTCCGGTTGGCAAGGGGCCCCGCCTGCCGGGGCAGCCCGTGCCCTGCCGAGAGCGCGGTGGGCAGTGTTTCCGGCGAGGCTCCGCTCAGGCCGGCGGGGGCGGGGGCACGGGCCTGGTCCGCGGCTCCTCGCAGAGGTCGAGCAGGGCGGCGGTACAGGTGTCGCGGGCCAGCGGGACCTTGAAGGCGTTGTCGGGGACCGTGCGGGCAGCGGAGAGTTCCGCCAGTACGGCAGCGGTGAAGCGGTCCGCGGTCGGTGGGGCGCCGCGCAGGGCGGCTTCCGCCCGGGTGGCGCGCCACGGCTTGGTCGCCAGTCCTCCGAAGGCGATGCGGGTGTCCCTGACGGTGTCGCCGTCCAGGTCGACCGCCGCCGCGACGGACACCAGGCTGAAGGCGAACGAGGCCCGGTCGCCGACCTTGCGGTAGCAGGAGCGGGCCGCCATCGGGAGGGTGGGCAGCTCCACTGCCGTGATGAGGTCTCCGTGTTCGAGGACGGTGTCGCGTTCCGGGTGGTCCCCGGGGAGGCGGTGGAAGGCGGTGGCGGGGATGCGGCGGGGGCCGGTGGGGCCCAGCACGCAGACGACGGCGTCCATGGCGGACAGCGCGACCGCCAGATCGGACGGGTGCACCGCCCTGCAGGAGTCCGAGGCGCCGAGGACGGCGTTGTGCTCGGCCCGGCCCTCCGCGGCGGCACAGCCGGAGCCGGGTTCCCTCTTGTTGCACGGTGTGTCCGGGTTCTGGAAGTAGAGGCACCGCGTGCGCTGCATCAGGTTCCCCGCCAGGGTGGCCATGTTGCGCAGCTGTGGTGAGGCGCCGGCCAGCAGCGCTTGGGAGACCACCGGGTAGCGGGTGCGCACCGCGGGGTGGGCGGCGAGATCGGAGTTCCGGACGGTCGCTCCCATGCGCAGTCCGCCGTCGGGGAGTTCCTCGACCGTGTCCAGGGGCAGTGCGGTCACGTCCACCAGGAGGGACGGCCCGGCGATGCCCAGTTTGAGGTGGTCGAAGAGGTTCGTGCCGCCGGCCACGTATGCCGCCCCCGGGTGCCCCGCGACCAGTGCGACGGCTTCGGGGGCGGTTGCCGGGCGCCGGTAGGCGAACGGTTTCATCGCCCTGCTCGTCCAGTCCCTGCCGGAGGCCCGCCGGCCGCGTCCACGAGGTGGCGCACGCTGAGCGGCAGGCTGCGGATCCGGTGGCCGGTGGCGTGGTGGACGGCGTTGGCCACGGCCGCGGCCGTTCCGACGATGCCGATCTCCCCCACGCCTTTGGCGCCCATGGGGCTCGTGCGGATATCCTCTTCGTCGATGCAGACGGCCTCGATCTCGGGAACGTCGGCGAACGTCGCGATGTGGTAGGCGGCGAGATCGCGGCTGAGGAAGTGCCCGTACGTCCGGTCCACGGCGCCCTCCTCGCACAGGGCCATCGAGATGCCCATGACCATGCCGCCGACCAGCTGCGACCGTACGGTGGTGGGATTGATCACCCGGCCCACGGCGAAGACCCCCAGCATGCGCGACACGCGGATCTCCCTGGTGGCCTTGTCCACGCTCACCTGGGCGAATTGCGCACCGAACGCGTGCTGGGCGAAAGCGCGCGGCGGGGCGAGTTCCGCCAGGGTGTCGGAGGAGGCCTGAAGGCCTTCGGCGGGCAGGAGGCCGCCACTCCGGCCGATCTCGGCGCGCAGGGCTTCGCAGGCGCGCACCACCGCCGTCCCCCAGGAGGTCGTTCCGCTGGACCGCCCGGCCCAACTCGCCGCCGGGAAGGCGCTGTCGCCCACTTCCACGGTGACGCGGTCCAGGTCGGCGCGGAGGGCGTCGGCGGCGATCTGGGCGAGGGCGGTGCGCGCCCCGGTGCCGATGTCCGCGGCCGCAATCCGCACGGTGTAGCGGCCGTGGCCGTCGGCGCGGGCGGTTGCCCGGGAGGGGAACCGGTACTGCGGAATGGTCGACGAGGCGACGCCCATGCCCACGAGCCGGCGACCGTCGCCGTGCTCCGCGCGAAGTCGGTCCCGTTCGGCCCAGCCGAACCGCTCCGCCCCCAGGCGCAGGCAGGCGGCGAGGTTCCGGGAGCTGAAGGGCCGGCCGCTGTGGGGCTCGGTCGCGGTGTCGTTCCGCAGGCGCAGTTCCACCGGGTCGACGGCACACGCCACGGCGAGTTCGTCCATGGCCGACTCCAGCGCGAACATCCCCGGGCATTCGCCGGGTGCGCGCATCCAGGTCGGGGACGGGACGTGCAGCCTCGCCCGCCAGTGCCTGGTCTCGCGGTTCGGCGCCGCGTACATGGTGCGGGTCGGCGCGGCCGAGTACTCGGAGAAGTCCCTCGTCAGGGACGTCTGTTCGAACGACACGTGGGAGACGGCCAGCAGGCGCCCGTCCGCCTCGGCACCCAGCCGGATCCGCTGGACGGTCGGGGTCCGGTATCCGGCGACGACGCTGAGCTGCTCCCGGGTGAGGGCGGTCCTGACCGGCCGGCCGACGACGAGTGCGGCCACGGCGGCGAGGACGAGCTGGGCCCTCGGCGCGGCCTTCGAGCCGAACCCTCCCCCCACGTGGTGGGCCACGACCCGCACCCGGCCGGGGGCGATGCCGAAGAGGTGCGCGAGGATGTCGCGGGTTCCCGAGGGCCCTTGCGTGGTGTCGTAGACGGTCAGTTCGCCCTCGTGCCAGTACGCGACCGTCCCGTGCGGTTCGAGCGCGTGGTGGTGGTAGAGGGGCGTGGTGTACGTGGCCTCGATCCGCACCGGAGCGCGCGTCAGCGCCGACTCCACGTCGCCGTGGGTGCAGTCGGTGGGAAACCACGGCCCGTGGTCGGGCGGCCGGTGCAACCCGGAGCAGGCGGTGTCCAGGCTGACCCGGTGCGCGCCGGCGCCGACCGCGTAGTCGACACCCACCGTTGCCGCTGCTTCGCGGGCGATCTGCGGGGACTCGGCCACGACCGCGGCGACGAACTGGCCCCGATACGTCACGGCGGCGGACTGGAACACGGACAGGTCGGCATCGCCGGTCCGGTACAGACGGGGGCAGTTGCCGCAGTGGAGCACGGCCAGCACGCCGGGCCGGGCGAGGGCGATCTCGGGGTGAACGGCCAGGACCCGTCCGTGAGTGACCGTCGACGGGACCGCGGCGACGTGGGCGACCTGCGGCAGCGCCAGGTCGCCGGTGTAGCGGGCGGTACCCGTGACCTTCTCCCGGGCCTCGCGCCGTGGAACGGATGCGCCGACGGCCCGGTGCACCAGAACCCCCGTGGCGCGCGTGCCGGGCGGCCCGTGGGTCACGATGCCGCTTCCATGACGGCTGCCACGATGTTCTGGTAGGCGCCGCAACGGCACAGGTTTCCGCTCATGCGCTCACGGACCTCTTCCTCGGTCAGAGCCGGAGCAGCCGGGGAACGTCCGGAAACGGAGCTGGGCCAACCCCTGGACATCTCGTCGAGCATTCCGACCGCGGAGCACAATTGCCCGGGGGTGCAGAAACCGCACTGGAAGGCGTCGCGGTTCACGAACGCGCGCTGCAGCGGATGGAGGTCCGTCCCGCCGAGTCCTTCCACCGTCAGGACCGGCGCGTCACCGCAGGCCACGGCGAGTGTCAGGCAACTGTAGGCGCGTCGGCCGTCCACCAGCACGGTGCAGCAGCCGCAATGGCCCCGGTCGCACCCGGATTTCGGTCCCGTCAGATCGAGGGAATCGCGCAGGACGTCGAGGAGGGACATCCGGGTGTCGATGGTGAGGTGGCGCACGCGTCCATTGACGTCCAGCGCGATGTTCGCGCGGACCGGCGAGCCGCTGTCGGCCGCATCGGGCGTCTGTGCTCTTTTCATGGGGAACTCCCATTCAAGCAAGCCGCGTCGTCAGCAATCATCGGCTCGGTGACGGGCCCCCGCAACTCATCGGAGGGGCCGCCGCGGCATGCCGCAAAGGCGCGGATTCCCTCCTTGTGTGCTGCGGTCCCGCCGTCAGTGGGCGTCGCCGTGGTCACCGTGGCCACCCGTGCCGGTGCCGGTGCTAGTGCCGGTGGCTTCGGGTGCGGGGGCGGCAGGGGCGCCAGGGGCGCCGGGGGCCGTCGGCACGGTGAAGGCGGCCGTACGGACCGTGCCCTGGTGCTTGAAGTCGAGGAAGAGGCGGTAGGTGCCGGGGGTGGGGGCGGTGGCGGAGAAGGAGACGGCGGGGCCGGGGGTGGTGGCCGCGTCGCCGGGGGTGCCTTCGGGGTGGACGTGGAGGTAGGCGAGGTCTCCGGCGCGGAGTGCGACGAGGTGGCCGTAGGAGCCGAGGTAGGGCTCCAGGTCCGTGACCGGGCGGCCGTTCCTGGACACGGTGAGGGTCAGCCCGGCGGTGCGGCCCGGGGTGAGGCCGCCGGAGAGGGTGACGGTGTAGCCGTCGTCCGTTTGCGCGGTGGGGCCGGGGGCGGGCAGGTCGCGGGGCTCGTAGGGGCCCGCGACGGCCAGGTCCGCACCGAGGGTGAGGGCGCCGGCGCCCTCGGCGGCCGGGGTGAAGTCGGCGAAGACGCGGTGGTCGCCGGCCGCGGGCAGGTCGATCGGGGTGCTCCAGGTGCCGTCGGCGGCACGGGTGGGGTGCACGTGCCGGAAGGTGTTCAGGTCGCGTGAGGCGACGATCAGGTGCAGTTCCTTGTCGTGGCTGGTGCGGTAGGCGGTCACCGGCTTGCCCGCCGCGTCCTTGATCGTGAAGCGCAGGGGTTCCTCCCGGCCGGCGGTCAGGCGCGCGGTTTGGAGGGCGAGGGTGTAGCCGTCCTGGGAGACCTGGAGGCCGGCGGGGGCCGGTGTGCCGGGGCGGGCGGCGGCGGGGGTGTTCTCCGCGTGTGCGGCGTGTGCGGCGTGTGCGGTGTGGCGGGGGGCCGTGCCGCCCGTGACGGGTGCGGCCACCGATCCGAGGGCGTACGAGCCGGTGAAGGCCGCCGCGAGGGCCGCGCCGAAGAGGCTGATCTTGGCTGCCGTGTTCATGGTCGTCTCCCTGTTTCCGTCTGTCCCTGATGCCGTCTTGCGTGTTCACAATACCCCTGGGGGGTACCCAGTCAAGCGGTGCTCAGGACTTGCCATCGATACGGGGTGGGGGTATACATGAACCAGCGCCACGACATACCCCCCAGGGGTACCAAGTGAAATCGCCCCGAAATCCGAGACCTGCAATCCGCAATCCGCAATCCGCAACCCGAGACTCCGGAGAACGCCATGTCCTCGTCGTCGTCCTCGTCCTGCTGCTCCCCGAACCACACCTGCTCCACCGGCACCGCGCAGACCGCCGTCGCCGTGGAGGGGTTCCGTACCGTCTACGCGGTCGCAGGCATGACCTGCGGACACTGCAAGGCCACGCTCACCCGGGAGATCGGTGCGCTGGAGGGCGTCACGCGGGTCGAGGTGGACCTGGACGCCGGGCAGGTCACCGTGATCAGTGCCGGTCCGCTCGACGACTCCGTGATCGCCGGTGTCGTCGACGAGGCCGGATACGAGGTCACCGGCCGCGTCGCGGACTGACCCCTCGGGCGCACCGCGCGGCCCGCCCCCCTCGGCCCCGAGCCGCCGGGCCCCTGCCGGGCCCGGCAGGGGCCCGCCCCCCTCGGGCCACCCGCTCCCCGGCCACCCCCTCCCGTACGCCCCGTACGCCCCCGCATGAGGAGATGCACATGACCGTCGCCACCACCGGCGCCGCCGAGGTCGAGCTCGCCATCGGCGGCATGACCTGCGCCTCGTGCGCAGCCCGGATCGAGAAGAAGCTCAACCGGATGGAGGGCGTGACCGCCACGGTCAACTACGCCACCGAGAAGGCCAAGGTCAGCTACGAGGGCGGGGTGACCGTCGCCGATCTCATCGGGACGGTCGAGGCCACCGGCTACACCGCACGGGAGCCCGAACCGCCCCGGGCACCGGGCACCCCGCCCGGGGGCCGCGCCGAGGCCGGCGGCGGGGCCGAGGACCCGGCCGACGAGCTGCGCCCGCTGCGGCAGCGGCTGGTCACCGCCGTCCTGCTGGCCGTGCCGGTGATCGCGATGGCGATGGTCCCGGCCCTGCAGATCGAGTACTGGCAGTGGCTGTCGCTGACCCTGGCCGCCCCCGTGGTCACGTACGCGGCCTGGCCCTTCCACAAGGCGGCGTTCACCAACGCCCGGCACGGCGCCGCCACCATGGACACCCTCATCTCGGTGGGTACCTCGGCCGCGTTCCTGTGGTCGCTGTGGGCGCTGTTCTTCGGCACCGCCGGGACGCCCGGCATGACCCACCCCTTCGAGTTCACCATCGCCCGCAGCGACGGCGCGGGGAACATCTACCTGGAGGCGGCCGCCGGAGTCACCGCTTTCATCCTGGCCGGCCGCTACTTCGAGGCCCGCTCGAAGCGCAAGGCCGGGGCCGCGCTGAAGGCGCTGCTGGAGCTCGGTGCGAAGGACGTCGCCGTGCTGCGCGGCGGGCGGGAGGAGCGCATACCGGTCGCGGAACTGCGGGTGGGGGACCGGTTCGTGGTCCGGCCGGGCGAGAAGATCGCCACGGACGGCGTGGTCGTCGAGGGCGCGTCCGCCGTGGACGCCTCCATGCTGACCGGAGAGTCGGTGCCCGTGGAGGTCGCGGCCGGCGACGCCGTCACCGGAGCCACCCTGAACGCCGGTGGCCGGCTGGTCGTGGAGGCCGCCCGGGTCGGCGCGGACACCCAGCTGGCCCGGATGGCCAAGCTCGTCGAGGACGCACAGAACGGCAAGGCCGCGGCCCAGCGGCTCGCCGACCGGATCTCCGCGGTGTTCGTCCCGGTGGTCATCGCGCTCGCCCTCGGCACCCTCGGCTTCTGGCTCGGCAACGGCGCCGGCTGGACCGCCGCGTTCACCGCCGCGGTCGCCGTACTGATCATCGCCTGCCCCTGCGCCCTCGGCCTGGCCACCCCGACCGCACTGATGGTCGGCACCGGCCGCGGCGCCCAGCTCGGCATCCTCATCAAGGGTCCCGAGGTGCTGGAGACCACCCGCCGCGTCGACACCATCGTGCTGGACAAGACCGGCACCGTGACCACCGGCCGGATGACCCTCCTCGCCGTACACACCGCCGAGGGGACCGATGAGCGGGAGGTGCTGCGGCTGGCCGGAGCCCTGGAGCACGCCTCCGAGCACCCCGTGGCCCAGGCCGTCGCCCGGGGCGCCGCCGCCGAGCTGGGCGAACTGCCCGCCCCGGAGGACTTCGCCAACGTCGCCGGGCTCGGCGTCCAGGGCATCGTCGAGGGCCACGCGGTCCTGGCCGGCCGCGAGAAGCTGCTCGCCGACTGGGCGATCGAACTGCCCGCGGAACTCAAGGAGGCCAAGGACCGGGCGGAGGCGTCCGGACGGACCGTCATCGCGGTGGCCTGGGACGGCGAGGCCCGGGCGGTCCTGGAGGTCGCCGACGCGGTCAAGGACACCAGCGCGGAAGCGATCGCCCGCTTCAAGGGGCTGGGCCTCACCCCGATCCTGCTGACCGGGGACAACAAGGCGGTCGCCGAGGCGGTCGCCGCCGAGGTGGGCATCGCGCAGGTCATCGCCGAGGTCATGCCCGAGGACAAGGTCGAGGTCGTCAAGCGCCTCCAGGCCGAGGGCCGGTCGGTGGCCATGGTCGGGGACGGGGTCAACGACGCCGCCGCGCTCGCCCAGGCCGACCTCGGGCTGGCCATGGGCACCGGTACCGACGCAGCGATCGAGGCCGGCGACCTGACCCTGGTCCGCGGTGACCTGAGGGCCGCGGCCGACGCCATCCGGCTGTCCCGGAAGACCCTGGGCACCATCAAGTCCAACCTCTTCTGGGCCTTCGGCTACAACGTCGCCGCACTGCCGCTGGCCGCCGCCGGACTGCTCAACCCGATGATCGCCGGAGCGGCCATGGCCTTCTCCTCGGTCTTCGTGGTCGGCAACTCCCTGAGGCTGCGGTCCTTCCGGCCGGCCGGCTCCTGACCGTCGGACCGGCTCCCCCGGACACCCCCGCACCGGACTTCGTGCGGGGGTGTCCGGCCGTGCAGGGCCGTGGGGACATCGTGGAGACCTTCACCCTGCCTTTGGCTTGCCGCGCGACGTCCCATAGGTTGGACGGTCGAAACCGAACGGGGGCGCGACATGCAACTGGTGGAGGAGATAGCCCGGATGCGGGCCGGTCAGGGTGATCCCGGCAGACTGGTGGGTGAGTTCCGGCGGGCCCTGCTGCTCGCGCCGCTGGCCGGCGGCGGGCTCATGTCGGGGCATCAGGGCGGGATCCGGTGGATCTACGCCTTCACCGACGAGGAGGCGCTGGCCCGGTTCACCACGGCACGGGGCATCGCCCCGACGCGTGAGCTGGAGTATCTGGCGGTTCTCGGTGCGCGATTGGTGGACGGGATCGTGCCGGACCTGGACGGGCCGACCGGGGTCGCGGTGAATGTTGCCGACGAGGACGGGTCGATGCTGTTCCCGCCTGTGAGCGGGATCGTGCCCGATGCCGTCGCCGTTGACGTACGGGCGGAACGGGTGGTAGGGGCGGAACGGGCGGAGGAGTCCGACCGGTGAGCGGGAACGAGGACCTCGGGCTCGACCCGGCCGCGGTCAAGAACATCCAGGACGGGCTGCGCGGGGCGATCGCGGAGCTGCGCGAGGTCGGCACGGCCGGCGGCGCTTCGATGGGCGCGGGTTTCGAGTCATTGTCGATGACGGGGATGGAGGCCGGGCACCCGGGCGTGGCCGACCTGTTCGAGGACTTCTGCGAGAAGTGGGAGTGGGGCGTACGGGCCCTGGTCCAGGACGCCAGCAGCCTCGCCTCCACCCTGGGCATCGCGGCGGGCACGGTGTGGGAGGAGGACCAGTACATCCAGGGCGCCTTCAAGGTCGGGGTGAACTCCCTCTACGGCAACCCGCACGCCTCCGAGGACGAGATCGAGAAGAAGTCCTGGGACGACATCACCCGCCCGCCGTGGGAGGTCTACAAGCCGGACTACAGCGGTGAGTCCTTCGAGAAGATGCGACAGGACGTCTCGGAGAACTGGTCGCAGACCGGGGAGACGCTGAAGACGACGGGGAAGATCGGGTCGCTGAACGACCTGCTGGAGCAGGCCAAGGGCGACGGGGGCAAGGGCTGATGGGCTGGCGGGACTGGACTCCGGACTTCATAGAGGATGCCGGTGAGGACGTCGTCGAGGGCATAGGCGACGGTGTCGAGTGGCTCGGCGACAAGACCGCGGACCTGGCCGAGAAGGCGGGCTGGGACGAAGGCGCCGACTGGGTCCGGGAGAAGAGCCGCTCGCTGGCCAACTCCATGGGCGCCGAGGTCGCCGAGATGGAGCTCGACCAGACCGAGGACCCCAAGAAGATCATCTATGGCAGCGTGTCGAAGATCCGGGAGAACGCCAAGCACCTGGCGGACTTCCAGACCAACTTCGACAAGGTCGGCAACGGCATCAAGGGCCTGAGCGCGGATGCCATCAAGGGCGTGACCGCCGACTCCTACGCGGAGCACACGGCGAAGCAGCCGCCGAAGTGGTTCAAGGCCGCCGACGCCTTCGAGAAGGCCGAGGGTGCGCTGACCCGCTTCGCCGAGACCGTCGAGTGGGCGCAGAACGAGGCCCGGGACGCGATCGAGGCGTACAAGAAGGCGAAGAAGGCCTCCGAGGACGCGCGCACCGCGTACAACGCGAAGGTCGACGAGTACAACGACGCGGTCAAGGCGAAGAAGGACGACCTGCCGCCGCGCCCCTCGGGTTTCAAGGATCCGGGCGAGGCGGGCGTCAAGGCCGCCTACGACAAGGTCATCAACGCCCGCAAGCAGCGCAATGAGGCGGCGGAGACCGCCAAGACGGCGCTGACCGCGGCCCGGGACGCCGCCCCGCCCAAGCCATCGTACGCCGAGCAGGTCAAGGACGGCCTGCAGGGCCTGGAGATCGACGCCCGGCACCTGGGCGGCGGCGTCATCAAGGGCGCGGCCGGCATCGTGAACTTCGCGCGGTCGGTCAACCCGACCGACCCGTACAACATCACCCACCCCGCCGAGTACCTCACCAACCTCAACAACACCGTCACCGGCCTCGCGCTCGCGGCCAACGACCCGGTCGGCACCGCCAAGACCATGGTCAACGAGTTCATGAAGGACCCCTCCGAGGGCATCGGCAAGCTCATCCCCGACCTCGCGCTGACCGCGGCCACCGGTGGCGGCGGCGCCGGGGTGAAGGCGGCCCGCCTCGCCAAGGAGGCCGCCGAAGCCGCACGGCTGCGCAAAGTGCTCGACGACGCCCCCGAGGGCTCCCGCAACACCGTGGACGGCGAGCGCAAGGCCGGCGGTGACCCGGTGGACCTCGCCACGGGCCGGATGTACCTGCCCCAGACCGACGTCGAGCTGCCCGGCATCCTGCCGCTGGTCTTCACCCGCCGCACCGAGTCCGGTTGCGCGGTCGGCCGTTTCCTGGGGCCGGCCTGGACGTCCACGGTCGACGAGCGTCTGCAGATCGACGCGGCCGGCGTCCTCCACGTCACCGCCGAGGGCCTGCTGATCCCGTACCCGCATCCGGCTCCCGGCGTGTCCACCGAGCCGGAAACGGGCATGGCCCGTGCGCTGCTGACCCGCGACGCCCACGGCGACTACACCGTCACCGCCCCCGACAGCGGCCTGACTTTCCACTTCACTGCCACGGTCGAGGACGAACCGGGAAGCGACGGAGTCGCCTGGCTGTCCGACATCACCGAACGCAACGGCCACTCCATCACCATCGAGCGTGACGAGGACGGCCTGCCGCTGGCCCTGGCCCACTCCGCGGGCCACGAAGTGAAGCTGTCCGTCACGGACGGCCTGGTCACAGCCCTGTCCCTGGCCGGGGAGGGCGAGGACGGCACCGACCTGCCCCTGATGGGCTACGGCTACGAGAACGGCGACCTGACCGCGGTCACCAAGCCCTCGGGCGCCACCACCGTCTTCACGTACGACGACCGCCGTCGCGTCACCGCCTGGACCGACTCCAACGGAAGCCGCTACGACTACGTCTACGACGACCGCGACCGGGTCATAGCGGAGGGCGGCGAAGCGGGCCACGTCCAGATCCGCCTGGCCTACACCGAACCGGATCCGGCCACGGGCCACCGCACCACCACGCTCACCACCGCCGACGGGCACGCGACCCGCCACCTGTTCGGCCCCGGCGGCCGCCTCCTGGCCGTCACCGACCCGCTCGGCCACACCACCCGCTTCACCTACGACGGACGCGGCAACCTGCTGACCCGCACCGACCCGCTGGGCCTCACCACCGCCTTCTCCTACGACGACGCGGGCCGGGCCGTCCGCGCGATCCGGCCGGACGGCAGCGAACTGCGCACCGTACGCGGCCGGTTCGGTCTGCCCGTGGAGGTCGTCGCGGCGGACGGCTCCCGGATGCTCCACGAGTACGACGAACGCGGCAACCGCACCGCCGTCACCGATCCCGCAGGCTCCACCACCCGCTACACCTACGACCACGGCGGCCGGCTCACCTCGCTCACCGACGCCGAAGGGGCGACGACCCGCGTGGTGTGCAACGCGGCGGGGCTGCCCGTGGAGGTGACCGACCCGGCCGGCGCCATCACCCGGACGGAGCGGGACGCCCTCGGCAGGCCGGTCAGCATCACCGACCCGGTCGGTGGCGTCACCCGGCTGCAGTGGCACGCCGACGGGCACCTCGCCCGGCGCACCGGCCCCGACGGCGCCACGGAGTCGTGGACCTACGACGGCGAGGGCAACCAGCTCACCCGTACCGACGCCTCCGGTGGCGTCACCCGCTTCGAGTACACCCACTTCGACCTGCCGGTCTCCCGCACCGGCCCCGACGGCGCGCGCTACGAGTTCGAGCACGACGCCGATCTGCGCCTCACCCGCGTCACCAACCCGTACGGGCTGACCTGGACGTACGAGTACGACGCCGCCGGCGACATCGTCTCCGAGACCGACTTCGACGGCCGCACGCTCGCCTACCGGCTGGACGCCGCAGGCCGGCTCGAAGCCCGGGTCGACGCCCTCGGCGGAACCATCTCCTTCGAGCGCGACCTGCTCGGCCGGGCGGTCACCAAGGACGTGGACGGCCGGGTGACCACCTACGCCTACGACGCGGCCGGACGCCTGCTGGAGGCGACCGGACCCGACGGCGAACTCCGCTACCAGTACGACCGCCGGGGCAAGGTGAAGACCGAGCTGGTCGACGGCCGTCCCGTCACCTACTCCTACGACGCCCTGGGCCGCCGCACCCGCCGCACCACCCCCACCGGCCACGTCACCACCTACACCTACGGCGCCGACGGAGCGCCGAACCGTCTGACCACCGGCCACCACCGGGTCGACTTCACCCACGACGCCGCCGGCCGGGAGCTCTCACGCGTCTTCGGTGACACGGTCGCCATGGCCTCCGCCTGGGACGAGGCCGGACGGCTCTCCGAGCAGCACATCACGGCCCGAGGGAACGCGGTCAACAGCCGCGCCTACACCTACCGGGCCGACGGCCACCTCACATCCGTCGCCGACCGGCTGTCGGGCACCCGCACCTTCGACCTGGACCCTGCGGGCCGGGTCACCGCCGTCCACGCCCGGGACTGGACGGAGCGCTACACCTACGACGCCGCGGGCAACCAGACCTCGGCGTCCTGGCCGTCCGGCCACCCCGGCGGCGAGGCCACCGGACCACGCACCTACGCCGGCACCTCCCTCACCCGGGCCGGTGGAGTCCGCTTCGAACACGACGCCCTCGGCCGCATCGTCCTGCGGCAGAAGACCCGGCTCTCCCGCAAGCCGGACACCTGGCACTACGCGTGGGACACGGAGAACCGCCTCACCTCCGTCACCACTCCCGACGGAACGCGGTGGACGTACCGCTACGACCCGCTCGGCCGCCGCACCGCGAAGCAGCGCCTGGCGGCCGACGGCGAGACCGTGGCCGAGGAGGTCCGGTTCACCTGGGACGGCCTGACCCTGTGCGAACAGACCACCCACCAGCCGGACCTCCCGCACACGGTCGCCCTCACCTGGGACCACCGCAGCGACGTCCCCCTGGCCCAGACCGAGCGCATCCTCACGCCCGACGCACGCCAGGAGGAGATCGACCGCCGCTTCTTCGCCATCGCCACCGACCTCGTCGGCACCCCCACCGAACTGATCGACGAGTCCGGCGACATCGCCTGGCGCGCGCGGGCCACGTTGTGGGGCACCACCGCCTGGACCCGCGGCAGCGGCACCTACACCCCGCTCCGCTTCCCCGGCCAGTACTACGACCCCGAGACCGGCCTCCACTACAACCTCTTCCGCCACTACGACCCGGAATCCGGCCGCTACACCTCCCCGGACCCCCTCGGCCTGGCCCCCGCCCCGAACCCCCTCGCGTACGTGGACAACCCGCACAGCGGGTGCGACCCGCTGGGCCTCATGCCCAAGTACACGAAGGAGGAGAAGGCCCAGAAGCGCCTCGACAAGGTCGTGGATGACGTGATCGGGAAAGCGCAGGACGGGGGGTTCAAGAAGCACAGCACTTATCACGGGGACACGAGGCACGGTTTCAGCGACGAACGGGTCACGGAGATCCTCAAGAACCCGGATGCCGTGTACCAGTCGACGGGCACGGGCCAAAGGCTGATCTTCCGGCAGGGCGAGGACATCGTCGTGCTCGACGGGCCCGGCAACACCCAGGGCCAGGCCATCACGGCCTATGGTTCGTCCGGGATCAAGGGCGACAGCGGGGCGAAGGCGCTCGGCGGGAATCCCACGGACCCCCACCCGCCGATTACCCACGAGGACCTTGTGCAGGGCAGGGTGCCACTCAAGGACGGATACATGGCCCCGGCAAAGCAGATCAGATGAGGCAAGGATGACCACGAAGCTGACGTTCGACGGCGACTGGGGCGCGACGGTGACGGACGAACCGCTGCGCATCACACCCCGCTTCACCGGCGACGCCTCGGTGAAGGTCGTTCGCTACGCGGACGTGATGGAGCGTGACCGGTTCCTCGCCGACACCTTCGGCAGCCAGGACCAGCTGTGGGACGCACCTGACGTCCTCCGGTTCGACAAGGCCGGCCGGGAGCTGGTCGGGGCAGAGTTGCACTGGCCGGAAGAGTCCGCCTCCGCCGAGGAAGCCGCCCGCCTGCCCCTCACGCCCGCGGTGCGCCCGGGCGGGCTCCGGGCCGACGAGGCCCGGGACTTCCGGCACGAGCGGTGCACGGTGCTGTGCCGTGCCCCCGGGGACACCGTGCTGACCTGTCTGCGCGACCTCGACGTCCTCGACGAGCCGCTGGACGCCCGCATCGGCATCGCCCCCGACCTGGCACTCCTCGTCCAGCACGGCGCAGTCGTCGGGTGGAGCCTCGCTGACCCCGCCCGGTATCTGACCAGTGGATTCGCCGACCCCGACGCCAACCCGCCCGCCGCCGCCACCCGCCGCCTGCTCACCGAGTGCCTGGACCTGGTCACCATGCCGGTGGTGGACGACCTGGTCGACGGTGAACCGGCCGCCCTGGCCCGACTCCGGGCGGCCGACGAGGCCCTGCGCGAGCAGCGTGAGGACCGGCGCCGAGCCGACGTCTTGCTCCAGCTGATCGCCACCTACGTGGAGGACTACGGGAACTGGTGACCGGGGCTCGTTCGACAAGGCGGCATTCGCCATGAGACTCACCCTCGACGACGACTGGACCGCGACAGTGACGGGCGAAACCCTGGGCATCGTGCCGCGCTCCCGGGGACGCCGTGCTGACCTGTCTGCGCAACCTCGATGTCCTCGAGGAGCCGCTGGAGGCTCGTATCGGTATCGCCCCCGAGGGCGCTCCTGGTCCAGCACGGCGCCGTCGTCGGCTGGAGCCTCACGGATCCTGCACGGTACCTGACCACCCCGTACACCGATCCCGACCCCAACCCGCCCTCCCCTGCAACCCGTCGGCTGCTCACCGAATGCCTGGACCTGGCCACCGATCCGGTGATCTATGACGTGGAGGACCGGGAGCCGGCCGCCCTGGCCCGCCTGCGGGCCGCCGATGAAGCCCTGCGCGATCAGAGCGAGGACCGGTACCGCGTCGGTGCCCTTCGTGCGCTGATCGCCAACTTGGTGGACACCTTTGGGAACTGGTGACCGCGGCCCCGGCATCCGACGGCGACATCGTCACGAGGGCGCCTGACCGGCGGGGTAGGTTGGCACGCATGACACGCGCGTTCGACCGGAGCCTCTCCCTGGAGCGACTGGAGGGACGGCGGTGGCCGGAACCGCCGCAGGACAGCACCGGCCTGGTGAAGGCGGTGCACGCCCTGCGGCGCCGGCCGGTCGAGCGGCTCACGGTCGAGGAGCTCGCCCGTCTCATCGGCCAGGAGGTCGGCCTGCGGTGGCTGCTCCCGGTCGCCCTGGAGATCCTCCTGGAGACCGCCCCCGGCCAGGCGGCCGGCGGCTTCTACGACGACGACCTGCTGACCGCGGTCCTGACGGTGAACCCCGACACCTGGCGGGCCGAACCCGAGCTCGCGGCGGAACTGCGCGGGATCCTCGGCATCCTGGTCGATCTCGGGCCGTACGTCGAGCCGGATGCCGAACGGTTCCTCGAGGCGTTCCCGGGAAAGGGTGCGTAGCGTGGGGCCGGAGCGGCTGATCGCGAACCGGCGGCAGGTCCTCGACCCGCTGTACGACGAGCCGCCCCCGCTGAGCGGGGTGCGGCTGCGGTCGGTGCGGATCGACGGCTGGGCGCCCACCGTCACCCTGCGCATCGACCTGCCGCGGTTCGCGGACCATTGGGAGGGCGAGCCGGGCGACACCGTGCAGTGCCACCTGCAGTTCGGCCACGTCGAGGAGTTCGCGATGGACGGCTGGGAGCCGCCTGCCCTGGTGGACATCACGTGCGAGGAGCTGCCCGGACACCGGCTCGCCGTCCGCGTCGCGGGATCCGGCGTGCGGGTGTCCTTCACCGCGGACGCCTCCCCGCTGGCCGGACACGTCAGCGTGTTCACGCGGGACGCCGACGGCGGGGACGGCGGTCCGCACCGGTTCGTGCGCACGCTGGACTCCCGCCTGTACCGGACCGTTCCGCCCCCTACCGCGAAGACGTTTTATGAGCACCTCTGAGCACTGCCCCTGGCCCGGTGAACTGGCAGAGCTGTACGACACCCCGCCCGACCCGGGAGGCTGCCGGATGTTCTCCGTGCACGTCGACGAGCGGGACGCGGCGGTGACCCTGGGCTTCGAGACCGGCGTGCTGCCCGACCGGCCCCGGCCGGAGTGGGCGGACACCGCGTACAACACCTTCGTGTTCTCGCTGGTGTTCCGTGCCGTGGCGGACCTCCGGATCCGGGGGATCCTCGCGGACGCGGAACGCGAGATGTCCCTGGAGCCCGGCCCTGACGGCCGGCTCGCGGTCGCGGCGGTGGGCCCGCACCGGTCGTTCACCTTCACCGCCGAGGACTGCGGCGTGGTCGGCGTGGGAGTACGGCTGCAGGGCGGGGTCTGAGATGGAGCACGGGACCGAGGGCGTTCTGGGACCTCACCCGCTCCCCGGCGGCACCGGGCCGGCTGCGGATATGGGTGGATTCCCGGGGCGAGCAGGTGTTCTCCTGGGAGGAGCTGCGGTTCCTGCTGTACACGGCAGGGGCGCGGTCGGTGGAACGGGGCCCGGTGGTGGACACCGGCGTATGGGCGGAGGAGATGTCGGTATGACGGCGGGGGCGGGCGGGAACACCCGGGAGATACGGGCGAACACCGATGAGGCGCGGGCCGGCAGCCACGAGGTGCGGGCGCTGTACACGGACGAGACCATCACCGTCTACCAGGCGTACTCCGCGCGGATCGCCGGACCGGCGCTGGCGGCGGGCACCTTCGTGCCGCCCTTCAAACGGGAGCGCATGACCTGGATCAAGCCCTCCTTCCTGTGGATGATGTACCGCTGCGGCTGGGGCGCCAAGCCCGACCAGGAGCGGGTGCTGGCCGTCGACATCACCCGGGACGGCTTCGAGTGGGCCCTCGCCCACGCCTCCCTCAGCCACTACGACCGGGACCGCTTCGCGAGCGAGGCCGAGTGGCGCGAGCAGCTGAAGGCGAGCCCGGTCCGCGTCCAGTGGGACCCGGAACGCGACCTCCACCTGAACGCGCTGCCGCACCGGGCGATCCAGATCGGCCTCTCCGGTTCCGCGGTGGACCGCTACACCGACGAGTGGATCACCGGCATCCGCGATGTGACCTCCCTCGCCCACGAGGTCCACGCGGCCGTGCGCGCCGGCGACCTCGACACGGCCGCCGGGCTGCTCCCCGCCGAGCGTCCGTACCCGCTGGCGGAGGACCTCGTCGCCCGCATCGGCCGCCGGTGACCGTGGCCGGCCGGCCGGCCGTGACCGGAGCGCTCCCTACACGGCCTGGTCGGCCCGGCCGCCGGGGTGTCGGTGCTGGTCGTCGACGATCCGGACGAGGGGCGGGACGAGTGGTCCGGGCACGGGGACGTGTGGAGCGTCAGCTTCGACCGACCGGGAGGCCCGTCGGTTCCTTGATGCGCTTCATGATGATCTGCGAGTTGACCTCGGTGACCCCCGAGAGGGCGGTGAGCTGCTCGATCCAGAGGCGTTCGTACGCGCGGAGGTCGGCGACCGCGATGCGCAGCAGGCAGCCCGGGCTGCCGAAGAGGCGGTACGCCTCGACCACATCGGGAATGTCCTGGAGGGCGGCTTCGAAGGCCTCGACCGCCTCGCGGTCCCGTCGTACCTCCACGGAGACCAGCACCTCGAAGCCGCGGTCGACCGCCTCGGGGTTGATCACCGCACGGTAACCCTGGATCACCCCGTCCTGCTCCAGCTGGCGGACCCGGCGCATGCAGGGGGACGGGGTGAGGCCCACGCGCTGGGCGAGCTCCTGGTTGCTGAGCCTGCCGTCCTGCTGGAGCTGGCGCAAGATTTCCCGGTCGATCGCGTCCATGGGGCAATTATCCACCCGCGAATATGAACGGACGGCCAGAATCCGCAATCACATTGCGTGAAGAACTCCGTACCATTGCTTGCTGCGCACGTGCGTGCGAAATCCGTGTGTGTGAAGTCTGGCGCCAGGCGAAAGGTGGGCATTCCGTGGGACGGATCGTCGTCATCAGCACCGGCGGGACGATAGCGAGCCGCTGGCAGGGGTCAGGGTTCGCCGCGGACGCGGACGGCAACGAGGTCATGGCCACGGCACCGCTGCCGGAGGACGTGGTCGTCGAGGTCGTCGACCTGTTCAGCGTGAACAGTCCCCGCCTCACCACCGCCCACCAGCTGACCCTGCTGCGCACGGTGCACGAGGTGCTCGCCGACCCCGGCGTGGACGGAATCGTCGTCACCCACGGCACGGACACCCTGGAGGAGTCCGCCTTCCTGGTCGACCTCCACCACCACGACGAGCGCAGCGTGGTCTTCACCGGGGCGCAGCTCCCCATGGGGGCGGACGGCGCGGACGGCCCCGCCAACCTGTACGACGCGCTGCTGACGGCCGCCACCACGCGCGGGCTCGGCGTCCTCGTCTCCTTCGCCGGCCGGGTGCACGGCGCCCGCGGCACCGTCAAGACCCAGACCCTGGCCGCCGACGCGTTCGCCGACCCCTCGGGGGACTGGATCGGCAAGATCGGCTTCGGGAAGGTCACCGTGCTGCGGCAGCCGCAGCGCCCGCGGGCGCTGGCCCTGCCGGCGTTGCCGGAGGCGCTGCCGCGCGTGGACATGGTCATGCACCACGCGGACGGCGACCCGCTGCTGTTCCGCGCGGCGCTCGACGCCGGGGCGCGGGGCGTGGTGCTGGTCGCCACCGGCGCCGGCAACGCCACCCCGGAGTTCGTGGAGGCGGTCGCCGAGGCCACCGCGCGGGGCGTGCTCGTCGCCCTCACCACGCGGGTGCCCGCCGGGCCGGTCACCGAGATCTACACCCACGGCGGGGCCGTCGACCTGGTCGCCGCGGGCGCCGTCCCGACCGGCACCCTGCGCGCCGGCCAGGCCCGCATCGCCCTCCTCGCGGCACTGCTGGCCTCCGGCGAGCGGGCGGAGCAGGAACGGGTGCTGCGGCAGGTGCTGGGCGCGGCCGAGTCGAAGACGCTGGTCGGCGCGTAACTCCGCCCGAGCGGGCCGGTGTTCGGGACATAAAATGGTCCCGGGCATCGGCTCGGCTCAGCGGGGGGCGCGTACATGGAACCGGGGACCATCGGCATCCGGCTGGCTTCGAGCGTGCTCGGGCCGCTGGTGCGGAAGCTGTTCGTCAGCGAGGGACCGGGCGCCGGGGTCGTGGACAAGCCGGTCCGGATCTCCGGGTACGTCTCCTTCCGGGGCGAGAAGCGGAGCCTGACCGAGGGTGACGTACGCGCCCTCGCCGCGAAGATCGTCAGGCACGCCCTGCGGACCGGTGGCGAGCGGCCGATCGCCGCCGACGAGGAGCAGGCGGTCGCTGATGCGCTGGCCGCCACCCTGCGCGCCCTGGGCGAGCTGAAGATCACCGACCTGGACGCGGTCGGGCTCGGCGCGCCTGAGTTCGCCCGCGCGCTGCGCCGAGCCGCCGATGGCGACCCGACCCGCGAACTCACCGCCGACGCCACCTACTTCTACGAGCGGCTGCTCGACTCCGCCTGCCTGCACATCCTGCACTTCTTCACCCAGCGGTCCACGTTCGTCGCCCACACCCTGGTCGAGCAGACCCGCGCGGTCGCGGACCTGACGGCCAGGGTCGACGAACTGATCCGCCGCAATCCGCTGCCGGGCGCGGAGGACGCCGCGTTCGAGCAGGAGTACCTGCGGTACATCGCCAGGAAGCACGGCAAGCTGACCATCTACGGCATCGACCTCAACCGCTCCCCGGCCCGCTGGCCCCTGGACGTGGCGTACCTCAGCCTCGAAGCCACCACCTCCACGACTCCGCCGTGGCCGCACTACGACGACCCGTGTGACGAAGGGTTCCACCCCTACGACGGCCCTCCGGACGAGGAACCGGAGCCGTCCGTCGAACCCGAGGACATGCCCGAGGAGGTCGCGGAGCAGCTCTACCGGGAGGCATTCCCCGAGGAGGAGGGGGTGGAGGCGGACCCGGAACACGCGGAGTACCACCGGAGAGTCAACGAATACCTCCTGCGGAGCATCTTCTCCCAGCCCGCGGACGCGGTGCTCGCCAACAGCCGCCGCGTCCTGCTCCGGGGCGAGGCCGGATCGGGCAAGACCACTCTGGTGCAGTGGCTGGCGACGGGCACGACCGGCCGGAGCGCCGCCCCGGAGCTGGCGTACCTGCACGACCGGATCCCGTTCGTACTGCCCCTCCGTACGATCACCCGCAACGGCGGCCGACTGCCCGCGCCCAGGGACTTCCTCGGCGCCGTCGACTCCCCGCTCGCCGGGTCCCAGCCGGTCGGGTGGGAGCAGCGCGTGCTCGCCGCCGGCCGCGGCCTCGTCCTCATCGACGGCATCGACGAGGTCCCCGAACGCGAGCGCGAGCGGACCCGCCGGTGGCTGCGGGACCTGATGGAGGCGTACGACGGGGACAACCGCTGGCTGGTCACCTCCCGCCCGGCCGCCGTGGGCGAGCGGTGGCTGGCGGACGAGTCGTTCAGCGAGCTCACGCTGTCCGCGATGGGCCCCGCCGAGGTCGCCACGTTCATCCGCCGCTGGCACGCGGCCGCCCGTCCGGACGCCGACGACCCGGCCGAACTCGACGCGTACGAGGAGCAGCTGCTCACCGCGGTAAGGACCAAACAGGACCTCGGGCGGCTGGCCACCAACCCGCTGATGTGCGGCCTGATCTGCGCCCTGCACCGGGACCGGCGCGGCTATCTGCCGCACGGCCGGAAGGACCTCTACGAGGCCGCGCTGTCCATGCTGCTGAGCCGCCGCGACCGCGAACGCGACATCGAGGTGCCGGAACTGGGGGAGGACGCCCAGCTCGACCTGCTCCAGCGGCTCGCCTACTGGATGATCAAGAACGGCCGCACGGAGATGGACCGTTCGCGGGCCGAGGACATCATCGGCCGGGCACTGCCCGCCGTACCCGAGCTGGCCGCCCTCGGCGAAGCCGCCGCCGTCTTCGACCACTTCCTGCTGCGCAGCGGTCTGCTGCGGGAACCGGCCCCGGACACGGTCGACTTCGTGCACAAGACGTTCCAGGACTTCCTCGGGGCCCGCGCGGCGGTGGAAGAGGGCGATTTCGGCCTGCTCGTCGATCGCGCCGCGAACGACCAGTGGGAGGACGTCATCCGGATGGCGGTGGCCCTCGCGAAGCCTCGCGAGCGGGCGGAGATCCTCCGGGGCCTGATCACCGCGGGAGACCGGTCCCCGGACCGGCGGAGCAAGGTGCGCGTCCTGCTGCTGGCCGCCGCCTGCCTGGAGCACGCCACTGTGCTCGACCCGGCCGTACGGGAAGCCGTGGAACAGCGCACCGTGACCCTCATCCCGCCGAAGGACGAGGAGGAGGCCCGTGCCCTGGCCGAGGTCGGCCCGCTGGTGCTCGGGCTCCTTCCGGGCCCGGAGGAACTGAGTCCCTCCGACGCCCACCTCGTGGTCATCGCCGCCTCCCACGTCGCGTCCGATGCCGCCCTGCCCTTCCTGGCCCGGTACGCCCGGCACCCCTTCCCTCCGGTCAGGTCCCAGCTCGTGTGGGCATGGTCGCGCTTCGACCTCGCCGCCTACGCCGACGAGGTCGTGGCCCGGCTGGATCCCGAACGGCTCCGGTACACCGTCCAGTCGGTGGAGCAGCTGGAACACCTGCGCCGGCTCCCCGAGCCGCCGCGCAGGCTGGACGTCCGCAGTGCCGTCCCGGTCAGGGCTCTCGCCTCGTACGCCGACGAGACCGGGCTGACCGAACTCGTGCTCGCCCACCCGGAGGCTTCCCACCTCGGATTCCTCGCCTCACAGGAGGCCCTGGAGGACCTGGACACCCAGGCGTGCCCCGCCCTGTCGGACCTCTCGGCGATCGGGGGGCTGCCGCTGGAGTACCTGGCCATCGGCGGTACGCCCGACCTGCGCAGGCATCCGGTGGCGACGCTGCTCGCGCTTCGCTACCTGTCGGTCGCTCTGTCCCCGACCGCGGACTGGGACGTGGACCTGCTGCCCACCGGACCCCTGCTGCAGAACCTGCACCTGGAGTGCGCGGACCGCCCCCTGCGCGGGCTGGCCGGGCTGAGCGGCCTCCGCGGTCTCGAAGCCCTGTACCTCAGCCCTGGAGTCGGCCCGGCCTCGGCCGATGACTGGCTGGAGATCGGACGTCTCCCCCTGCTCAACCACCTGACCGTGACGGCGCACTCCGTCATGAGCCTGCCCGCCGGGCTGCTCCTGCCCGCAGTCTCCACCCTCGAACTCCGGGGCGGCGGTGCCTACGACGGCCAACTGGTCCTCGACCGCCTGCGGGGCGCGTGCCCCCGGTTGAAGGGGCTCACCCTGCGCGCGGCTCCGGGAGCGAGGGGCGCCCTCGACCTGGCATCGCTGGCGGGCCTGCCGGAACTGGAATACCTCGTCCTGCCCGTTCCGCCCGACCGCGTCCACCACGTCGACGCCCTAGCCCCCGAGGTGCGCGTGCGGTACGCCTGACCCGGTGGCTCACGCCTCCCCGAACGCCCCCAGGATGCGGTCAGCCGCCGATGTCGCGGTCAGCCGGCCGGCCCGGACCTCCGCCTCCAGTTCCGGGGCCAGGCTCCGGACGCCCGGGTGGGCGTGCAGCCGCTCCAGCAGGGCCTCGCGGACCATCGACCAGGTCCACTCCACCTGCTGGGACGCCCGCTTCGCGGCCAGGCGGCCGGTGCCCGACAGGAGCTCGCGGTGCGCCTCCAGGCGGGACCAGACCTCGTCCAGCCCGGCGGACTCGCGGGCGCTGCACGTCAGGACCGGCGGGGTCCAGGCGGCGTCGGCCGGGTGCATCAGGCGCAGGGCGCCGGACAGTTCGCGGGCCGCCGCCTTCGCGTCGCGCTCGTGCGGGCCGTCGGCCTTGTTCACCGCCAGCACGTCCGCCAGTTCCAGGACGCCCTTCTTGATGCCCTGCAACTGGTCGCCCGTACGGGCCAGGGAGAGCAGCAGGAAGGTGTCCACCATGCCGGCGACCGTGGTCTCCGACTGGCCGACGCCGACCGTCTCCACGAGCACCACGTCGTAGCCCGCCGCCTCCATCACGATCATGGATTCGCGGGTGGCCTTCGCGACCCCGCCCAGGGTCCCCGCCGAGGGGGAGGGACGGACGAAGGCCGCCGGGTCCACCGACAGGCGTTCCATCCGGGTCTTGTCACCCAGGATGGAGCCGCCCGTCCGGGTCGAGGACGGGTCCACCGCCAGCACCGCCACCCGGTGCCCCAGGCCCGTCAGCATCGTGCCGAAGGCGTCGATGAAGGTGGACTTGCCCACGCCGGGGACACCGCTGATGCCGATCCGGCGCGCACCGCCGGAGTGCGGCAGCAGCTCCGACAGCAGCTGCTGGGCCAGCACCCGGTGGTCGGCACGGGTGGACTCCACGAGGGTGATCGCGCGCGCTATCTGCGCGCGCTTCCCGTCGAGCACACCCTTCGCGTACGCCTCGATGTCGATCCGAGTACGAGGGGGCATTCCGCGGCCGCCCCCGCCTACAGCTCGTGGCCCAGGTCCGCGGCGAGCCGCGTCACCAGGTCGTGCGCCGCGTCCGGGATGACCGTGCCGGGCGGGAAGACCGCCGTCGCGCCCATCTCCAGCAGCGTGGGGACATCGGCGGGCGGGATGACGCCGCCCACCACGATCATGATGTCCTCACGGCCCTCCTCCGCGAGCTGCTCCCGCAGCGCCGGGACGAGGGTCAGATGGCCGGCGGCCAGCGAGGACACGCCCACCACGTGGACGTCCGCCTCGACGGCCTGGCGGGCCACCTCCGCCGGGGTCTGGAACAGCGGGCCGACGTCCACGTCGAAGCCCAGGTCGGCGAAGGCGGTGGCGATCACCTTCTGGCCGCGGTCGTGGCCGTCCTGGCCCATCTTGGCGACCAGGATGCGCGGACGGCGGCCCTCCGCCTCCTCGAACCGGTCCACCAGGGCGCGGGTGCGCTCCACGTTCGGGGACTCTCCTGCCTCGTTCCGGTACACACCGGAGATCGTACGGATCTGGCTCGCGTGCCGGCCGTACACCTTCTCGAGGGCGTCCGAGATCTCGCCCACCGTGGCCTTGGCGCGGGCCGCGTCCACCGCCAGCGCGAGCAGGTTGCCGTCGCCGCGGTCCGCCGCGTTCGTCAGGGCGCGCAGCGCGTCCTGGGTGACCGCCTCGTCGCGTTCCTCGCGCAGCCGCCGCAGCTTGGCGATCTGCTGGGCGCGCACCGAGGAGTTGTCGACCTTCAGGACCTCGATCTGCTCGTCGTTCTCGACGCGGTACTTGTTGACGCCGATCACCGGCTGCCGGCCCGAGTCGATCCGCGCCTGGGTGCGGGCCGCGGCCTCCTCCACCCGGAGCTTGGGGATGCCCGCGTCGATGGCCTGCGCCATGCCGCCGGCCGCCTCGACCTCCTGGATGTGCTGCCAGGCCCGGCGCGCCAGGTCGTACGTCAGCTTCTCGACGTAGGCGCTGCCGCCCCACGGGTCGATGACGCGGCAGGTGCCCGACTCCTGCTGGAGCAGCAGCTGGGTGTTCCGGGCGATGCGGGCCGAGAAGTCCGTCGGCAGGGCGAGGGCCTCGTCGAGCGCGTTGGTGTGCAGCGACTGGGTGTGGCCCTGGGTGGCGGCCATCGCCTCGATGCACGTGCGCGTCACGTTGTTGAAGACGTCCTGTGCGGTCAGCGACCAGCCGGAGGTCTGCGAATGGGTGCGCAGGGACAGCGACTTGGTGTTCTTCGGGTCGAACTGCTTCACCAGCTTCGCCCACAGCAGGCGGGCCGCGCGCAGCTTGGCGACCTCCATGAAGAAGTTCATGCCGATCGCCCAGAAGAACGACAGGCGGGGCGCGAACGCGTCCACGTCCAGCCCGGCGCCCTGCCCGGCCCGCAGGTACTCCACACCGTCCGCCAGGGTGTACGCCAGCTCCAGGTCGGCCGTCGCCCCCGCCTCCTGGATGTGGTACCCGGAGATGGAGATCGAGTTGTAGCGCGGCATGTGCTGCGAGGTGAAGGCGAAGATGTCGGAGATGATCCGCATCGACGGCTTCGGCGGGTAGATGTAGGTGTTGCGGACCATGAACTCCTTGAGGATGTCGTTCTGGATGGTCCCGGCGAGCTTGTCGGGGGAGACGCCCTGCTCCTCCGCCGCCACGATGTAGAGGGCGAGAACGGGCAGCACCGCGCCGTTCATCGTCATCGACACCGACATCTTGTCCAGCGGGATGCCGTCGAACAGCTGCCGCATGTCGTAGATGGAGTCGATGGCGACGCCCGCCATGCCGACGTCACCGGTGACCCGCGGGTGGTCGCTGTCGTAGCCGCGGTGCGTGGGCAGGTCGAAGGCGACCGACAGGCCCTTCTGGCCGGCCGCGAGGTTGCGCCGGTAGAAGGCGTTGGACTCCTCGGCGGTGGAGAAGCCCGCGTACTGCCGGATCGTCCACGGCTGGTTGACGTACATCGTCGGGTAGGGGCCGCGCAGGTACGGGGCCACGCCCGGGTACGTCTCCAGGAAGTCCAGGCCCTCCAGGTCCCGCCCGGTGTACAGCGGCTTCACCCCGATGCCCTCGGGGGTCTCCCACAGCAGGTCGGAGGCGGCGGTGCCGGTGGACTCCTTGACGGCCGCCCGCCACTGGTCCTCGGTCGCCCCGGCGGGGGCGCCCGGCCCGAGCGGCAGCTCGGCGAAGTCGGGGATCCCCATCAGGACACTCCCATCCGGTCGAGAACGGAGGACAGCACGGCGACGGCGTCGCAGCCCGCGAAGACGTACTCGTCCACGGAGCCGGCGGCGGTGCCGGGCCGGCCGGCCAGGAACACGGTCGTGGCGCCGGCGTCGCGCAGCGCCTGCGCGACCCCGGCGGCCTGCTCCTCGTACAGCGCGTCACTGGAGCACAGCACGGCCGTCGTGGCGCCGCTCGCGGCGAACGCCGGGCCGGCCGTGGCCGCGTCCACCGACACCGGGTCGTGGACCGGCTCGATACCGCCCGCCTGGAAGAGGTTGGCGGCGAAGCCGGCGCGGGCGGTGTGCGCGGCGGCCGTGCCGAGCGCGGCCAGGAAGATCCGCGGCCGGGTGCCGGTCGCCGCGAGGTGCGCGTCCGAGCGGGCCCGCAGGGCCTCGTAGGCCTCGTCGCGGCGGACCCGCGGCAGACCGCCGGAGAGCGGCGCCGGGGCGGGCTCGCGCACCGGCAGCTTCTCGCCCAGGTTCGGGAACTCGCTGACCCCGGTGACGGGTTCGCGGCGCTTGGCGAGCTTCTTGGAGCGCTCGGCCCAGGTCGCGGCCAGGCGCTCGGCGACCAGGCCGGAGCGCAGCGCGGCCGGCAGGCCGCCCGCCTTCTCGATCTCGCGGAAGAACTCCCAGGCCGCGTGGGCCAGTTCGTCCGTCAGGGACTCCACGTACCAGGAGCCGCCGGCCGGGTCGATCACCCGGGCCAGGTGCGACTCCTCCAGGAGCACGGTGGAGGTGTTGCGGGCGATCCGGCGCGCGAACGCGTCCGGCAGGCCCAGCTCGTGGTCGAAGGGGAGCACGGTCACCGCGTCCGCGCCGCCGACCCCGGCGGCCATGCAGGCCACCGTGGTGCGCAGCATGTTCACCCACGGGTCGCGCCGGGTCATCATCACCGGCGAGGTCACCGCGTGCTGCCGCTGCGCGCCCGCCTCCGGGGCGCCCGACGCCTCGGCGACCCGCGCCCACAGGCGGCGCGCGGCGCGCAGCTTGGCGATGGTCAGGAACTGGTCGGCGGTGGCGGCGTAGCGGAACTCCAGCTGTCCCAGGGCGGCCTCGACGGTCAGGCCCGCCTCGGTCAGGGCCCGCAGGTAGGCGACGCCGCCGGCCAGCGAGAGGCCGAGCTCCTCGGCCGCCGAACCGCCCGCCTCGTGGTAGGGCAGCGCGTCCACGGTCAGGGCCCGCAGGCCGGGCCAGGTCTCCGCGGTCTCCCGGGCCAGCGCGAGTGCCGGTCCGAGGTCGAGGACCTCGCCGGTACGGGCCTCGTGGCCGAGAGGGTCCGCACCCAGGCTGCCGCGGGCGTCCTCGGGGGACACCCCGCGCTCGGCGTAGAGGCCGAACAACTCCCGTGCGGCCTGCGCGTATTCGGCGCCGGCGTCCAGGGCGACCGGGGCCAGGTCGAGGTAGACCCCGGCCAGTGCGCGGGCCAGCCCGGAGACCGGGACGCCGCCCCGGCCGACGGCCAGCCAGAGCGAGGTGACGCCGTTCTCCAGGTCGGTGAGGACGGCCTCGTTCAGCCGGACCGGGTCGGTGTGCAGCTGCCGCTGGCGTACGTCCCATCCGGTCGCGGCGTTGCCGGCCGCGCGGCCGCCGCGCACGTAGGGCGCGAACCCCGGAAGGCCGGCGCCGCCGGCGTCGGGCGCGGCGGAGGTGGCCGCGGTGTACAGCGGGCGGGTGCTGAGCCCGTCCTGGAGCTGGGTGGACAACGCGTCTTCCGCGGCCGCGCCGACAGGTTCCTTGCCCGACTTGCGCAGTACGCCTTCAACCAGGCGCTGCCACTGCTCATGCGTCGCGTCAGGGAACTCGGCGGCCAGGGAGAGCCCGTCATCAGGCAGGACCGTCATGGCTCGAATGCTAGGGGGGTCGCTCAGGCGAGACCATAACCACCGGATGTGATCTCGCACCCATGAGTAACCAGCCGATAGCGGGGATACCGGGCATACCGGCCATGTTCTCGAAGACCGGTGCCGAGCGGGACATGTGCGCCGGTTCGGGGTGGCCCCGGTCGCGCGGGCACGGCAGGTTCGACGGTGCCGCCAGTGGCCGGTTCTCGTGTGTACGGGACGTGGCGGAGCGTGCGGCGGCGTGGCGGACGCGTTGCGGTGCCGTGAAATCCGGCGGGACCCCGACGGTGCCGGCGGACTCCCGGAGAACCCCGGCCGGCGAGAAGAAATCACAGGTCAGAGGGGGTTTGGCGGGGCTGCGCCGGGTCGGGGGAGCATGGGCCCGGCCGGACCGGACGGAGCTCCGTACCTCCTTGACCGGCCGGGGCCCCGATGACACGCTCCTGGCCATGTCCGCAACCGAGCGATTCGCCGAGCGGCTCCACACCTCAGGCGGCACCACCACCGTGCCGACCGCGTGTCCGGGCCGCTGTACGGCCCCCTCCTGCTCCGCCTGAGCGCACCCGGCACCGCCGGCACCACCGGCGCACCACCGGCACCACCGGCGCGCCGCCGGCGCCACCGGTGCCGCCCGGCACGCACCGTGTGCCGCTGCGGCACCGGCGTCGCGCGCCCTACGCCTTCCGCTGAGCAAACGATCGATCCGCGTACCCCGTCGGCCGACGTAGGCGTGACACGCCCCGGGCGGGCGCGGGCCCAGTGGCCTCCGCCGTGCGGGGCCGGTCGGGTCCCGCCCCCGTACCGCCGTACCGCGTACACCGCCGACACCGCGCGCACGCCGTCCCTGTCACACCCACACCGCTCGCACGCCGCACCACCCGTGTCACCCCCAACACCCGTGCCACCCGTGCCACCCATGCCACCCGTGCCACCCGTGTCGCCGTGCCTGCGCACCCCTGCCTCCGCGCCGCTGCGCGCCGACGGCACTGCACCACCGCCCGTCCGACCCTCCGACCGCCCCGAGGAGCCACCATGGCCACCGCCACCCCGACCTCCGCCTCCCAGAGCACCCCGTCCGAGATCGCCGCCTCCGAGATCACCGTCACGCCCGTCGGCGGCCGCATCGGCGCCGTCATCGAAGGGGTCCGGCTCGGCGGGGACCTCGACCCCGAGACCGTCACCGCCGTCCGGCACGCCGCACTCGCCCACAAGGTCGTCTTCTTCCGCGGCCAGCACCACCTGGACGAGGAGGGCCACGAGGCCTTCGCCCGGCTGCTCGGCACCCCGGTCGCCCACCCCACCGTCCCCTCCGCCGACGGCCGCTACGCCCTGGGCATCGACTCCCACCACGGCGCCCGTGCCAACCAGTGGCACACCGACGTCACCTTCGTGCCCGCCTACCCGGCCTTCTCCATCCTGCGCGCCGTCACCATCCCCCCGTACGGCGGCGACACCCTCTGGGCCAACACCGCCACCGCCTACGACCACCTGCCCGAGCCGCTCCGCGCCCTCGCCGACGCCCTCCGCGCCGTCCACACCAACGAGTACGACTACGTGGCGCTCAAGCCCGACGCGCTGCCCGAGGCCCTCGCCCAGTACCGCGAGGTCTTCACCTCCACCACCTTCCGGACCGAGCACCCGGTCGTCCGCGTGCACCCCGAGACCGGCGAACGCACCCTGCTCCTGGGCAACTTCGTCCAGCGCGTCCAGGGCCTCACCGGCCGCGACTCCCGTGCGCTGCTGGACCTCTTCCAGGAGCACATCGAGCGCCCCGAGAACACCGTCCGCTGGCGCTGGCAGTCCGGTGACGTCGCCATCTGGGACAACCGCGCCACCCAGCACTACGGGGTGGACGACTCCGACGACCACGAGCGCACCCTGCGCCGGGTCACCGTCGACGGCGACGTCCCGGTGGGCGCGGACGGCCGTGCCTCCGTGCTGTTGAGCCCGGAGACGGTCCCCGCGCCCGGCTTCGGCATCGCCTCCGGGGAGTCCACCGCTTCCGAATCCACCGCTCCCGGATCCACCGCTCCCGAACCCGTCTGACCGCACGGGCCTCCGCGTCCGCGATCCGCCCGCGTCCCCGATCCCCGCACCGCCGAATCCCCGGAAAGAGAAAACCGTGCCCCGCATCCTCGCTCTCACCGGCAGCCCCTCCGTCCACTCCCGCACCGCCGTCGTCGCCGAGCACGCCCTGAGCCGTCTCACGCACGCCGGCTTCGACACCGGGCACCTCCCCGTCCGTGAGCTCCCGGCGGCCGACCTGCTGGCCGCCCGCACCGGGCAGCCGGAGCTGCGCCGCGCGCTGGAGGCAGTTGCCGAGGCCGACGGCCTGGTCATCGCCACCCCCGTCTACAAGGCCTCGTACACCGGTCTGCTGAAGGCCTTCCTCGACCTGCTCCCGCAGGACGGCCTGCACGGCAAGACGGTGCTGCCGCTCGCCACCGGCGGCAGCCTGGCCCACGTCCTCACCCTCGACTACGCCCTCCGCCCGGTGCTCTCCGCGCTCGGCGCCCGGCACGTCACCGCGGGCCGGTTCGTCCTCGACTCCGTGGTGGAGCGCGGCCCCGCCGGGTCCGGCCGGCTCCGCCCCGAGGCGGAACTCGACCTGTACCAGGCCGTCGACGAGTTCGCAGATGCCGTACGCGCCCACGCCGTACGCGCCCACTCCGTCCGCGCCGGCGCCTCGGCCGTCACCACCGCCGGCTGACCCACCCCTCCCCGTACCGACTCACCATCCAGGAACCAGCCATGCCCGCAGCACTCACCCCGTCCACCACCTCCAGGCGCCAGTTCCTCACCCTGCTCGGCATCTCGGCGGCCGCGGTGAGCTGCGGCACGGCCACGGCCGGCGGCGGCGCCGGTTCCGGCAGCCAGGTGAAGACCCTCAAGTACCAGGGCGCGGTCGGCGCCGTCACCCTCCCGGAGCTCGCCGCCGACCTCGGCCTCCTCGGAGACCTCGAGCTGGAGTGGGTCGGCAACACCATCAGCGGCCCGCAGGACATCCAGTCCGCCGCCACCGGCCAGACCCACTTCGGCAGCGCGTTCAACGGCGCGGTCATCAAGCTGGCCGCCGGCGGGGCGCCGATCAAGGCCGTCATCTCCTCCTACGGCTCCGACCAGCACACCTACGGCGGTTACTACGTGCTGGAGGACAGCCCGATCCGCTCGGCCAGGGACCTGATCGGCAAGAAGGTCGGGATGAACACCCTGGGCGCCCACTACCAGGCCCTGCTCGACATCTACCTGAGCCGCAACGGACTCTCCGCGTCCGAGGCGGGCGAGGTCGAGCCGCTGGTGGTGCCGCCCGTCAACACCGAGCAGGCGATCCGGCAGAAGCAGATCGAAGTCGGTGTGCTCAGCGGCATCCTGCGGGACAAGGCCCTGGCGACCGGCGGCATCCGCCCGCTGTTCACCGACACCCAGCTGCTCGGCCCGTTCAGCGCCGGCACCTACATCATGACTCAGCGCTTCATCAAGCAGAACCCGGACACCGTCCGAACCTTCGTCACCGGCGTGGCCAAGGCCATCGAGTGGTCCCGCAGCACCCCGCGCGAGCAGGTCGTCGCCCGGCAGACCGAGATCGTCGGGAAGCGCGGGCGGAACGAGGACGCCGCGAACCTCAAGTACTGGCATTCCTACGGCGTCGCCGAGACGGGCGGCCGGATCGAGGACAAGCACTTCCGGCTGTGGCTGGACTGGCTCGGCGAGCGCGGCGAGATCAAGCAGGGCCGCCTGCAGGCCGCCGAGCTCTACACCAACGAGTTCAACGGCTACGGGAAGGGGTGACGTCCGCCATGGCGAAGATCGTGATCGAGGGCGTGCACAAGGCGTTCGGCGGGTTCACCGCCCTCGACGGCATCGACCTGGAGATAGCCGACGGCGAGTTCCTGGTGGTCGTCGGACCCAGCGGCTGCGGCAAGTCCACCCTGCTGGACCTGTTGGGCGGCCTGTCCCGGCCCAGCGGCGGACGGATCCTGCTCGACGGGAAGCCGATCACCGGACCGGGGCTGGACCGGGGCATCGTCTTCCAGCAGTACGCGCTGCTGCCCTGGCGCACCGCGCAGGGCAACGTCGAGTTCGGCCTGGAGGCCACCGGGGTGCCGCGCCGGCAGCGCGCCGCCCGCGCCCGGGAGTTCCTGGACCTGGTGGGGCTCACCGGGTTCGAGGACCGGCACCCGCACGAGCTGTCCGGCGGCATGCGCCAGCGCGTGGCGATCGCCCGCGCCCTCGCCTACGACCCGGACGTGCTGCTGATGGACGAGCCCTTCGCGGCGCTCGACGCGCAGACCCGCGAATCGCTCCAGGACGAGCTCCGACGCATCTGGCAGAGCACCGGCAAGACCGTGGTGTTCATCACGCACGGCATAGAGGAAGCGGTCTACCTGGGCCGGCGGGTCGCCGTGATGACCTCCCGGCCCGGCCGGATCAAGGAGGTCGTCCCGGTCACCTTCGGCGAGAGCGAGGGACTGCTGGGCGAGGCCCTCCGGTCCAGCCCGGAGTTCGCCCGCAGACGGCACGAGATCTGGACCCTGCTCCACGACGAGGTGGCCCGCGCCCGGCAACTGGAGAAGGAGGCGGCGGCAGCATGACCACCGGAACCGATATCACCGTCCTGGCGGCCGCGGCCGCGGCCGCGGGCGCCCCGGCCCCCGGCACCCCGGCCGGCGGCGGTAGGGAGCGTACGGAGCGTACGAGGGGTACGGAGCGCACGGAGCCCGAGGCGGCACCGGCCGCGGCCGGTGCCGCGACCACCGCCACGGCCGTGCTCCGTCGGGGGGCCGCCGCCACCCTGTCCGCCGTCGCCCGGTCCGTCGTACGGGGAGCGAGGACCCTCTTCCTCCGGAGCGCCGCGATCCTGGCCCTGCTCGCGCTGTGGGAGATCGCCCCGCGCGCCGGCCTGGTCGACGCCACCTTCCTGCCGCCGGTCAGCGAGGTCGCCGCCGCCTGGTGGGAGCTCCTCGGCGACGGACAGCTCGCCGAGCACGCGAAGGCCAGCCTGGTCCGCTCCTTCGGCGGCTTCGGCATCGCCGTGGCCGTCGCCGTCCCCCTCGGCCTGCTGATCGGCTGGTACCGGCCCGTCGCCGACCTGCTCGGACCGCTGCTGGAGGTGTTCCGCAACACCGCGGCCCTGGCCCTGCTGCCGGTCTTCGTCCTGCTGCTCGGCATCGGCGAGACCTCGAAGGTGTCCATCGTCGTCTACGCCTGCGTCTGGCCGATCCTCCTCAACACCATCAGTGCCGTCCGCAACGCCGACCCGACCCTGGTCAGACTCGCCCGGTCGATGGACCTGTCCACGCCCCGGATGTTCCAGAAGGTCATCCTCCCGGCGGCCGTCCCGACCGTCTTCACCGGCATCCGGCTGGCCGGCGCCGTCTCCATCCTGGTCCTGGTCGCCGCCGAGATGATCGGCGCCAAGGCCGGCCTCGGCTACCTCGTCAACGCCTCGCAGTTCAACTTCGCGATCCCGCAGATGTACGCGGGCATCATCACGATCTCCGCGATCGGCGTCGCCTTCAACCAGCTCCTCGTCACCGTCGAACGCCGCCTCAGCCTGTGGCGCGTCCCCGCCTCCGCCTAGGGAAACGCAGATGACTACCCAGACGCCCCGCACCCTCCACCTCAACGCGTTCCTGATGAACGCCGGCCACCACGACGCCGCCTGGCGGCACCCCGGCTCCCGGCCCGAGCGGATCACGGACCTGTCCTACTTCCAGGAGCTGGCCCGGACCGCGGAGCGCGGCAGGCTCGACTCGATCTTCCTTGCCGACGGCGTCGCCCTGTGGGGCAAGGCCCGGCACAACGCCCTCGGCGGGTTCGAGCCGCTCACCCTGCTGTCCGCGATCGCCGCGGTCACCGAGCAGATCGGACTGATCGCCACCGTCTCCACCACCTTCAACGAGCCCTACAACCTGGCCCGCGCGTTCGCCTCCCTCGACCACATCAGCGGTGGCCGCGCCGGCTGGAACATCGTCACCTCCGGCACCCTCGACGAGGCCCGGAACTTCAACCGGGACGAGCACCTGGCACACGCCGTCCGCTACGAACGGGCCCGCGAGTTCCTGGAGGTGGCTGGCAAGCTGTGGGACAGCTGGGAGGACGACGCGATCGTCCTGGACAAGGAGGCCGGCGTCTACGCCGACACCGACAAGCTCCACCCGGCGGCCCACCGCGGCACCCACTTCCAGGTGGCCGGACCGCTCAACGTGCCCCGCTCCCCGCAGGGCCGCCCGCTGCTGGTGCAGGCCGGATCCTCCGAGGACGGGAAGGAGTTCGCCGCGCAGTACGCCGAGGCCGTGTTCACCGCGCAGCAGACCCTCGCCGACGGCCAGACCTTCTACAAGGACCTCAAATCCCGCCTCGCCCGCCACGGCCGCGCCGAGGACGACCTGCTCGTCCTGCCCGGCATCGCCCCGGTGATCGGCTCCACCGAGGCCGAGGCCAGAGCGCTGGAGCAGGAGCTCACCGACCTGCAGGTGCCCGAGTACGGGCTGGCCCAGCTCTCCGGCATGCTCGGAGTGGACCTGACCGGGCTTCCGCTCGACGGCCGGCTGCCCGACCTGCCCGGGGAACGCGACATCAACGGCAACAAGAGCCGGTTCACCCTGGTCGCCGAACTCGCCCGGCGCGAGGACCTCACCCTGCGCGAGCTGATCGCCCGGCTCGGCGCGGGCCGCGGCCACCGGGTGTTCGCCGGCACCCCGGAGCAGATCGCCGACCAGCTCCAGGAGTGGTTCGTCAGTGGCGCGGCCGACGGCTTCAACATCATGGCGCCGGTGCTGCCCACCGGCCTCACCGACTTCGTCGACCACGTCGTCCCGATCCTCCGGCGGCGCGGCCTGTTCCGCACCGAGTACACCGGCCGCACCCTGCGCGAGCACTACGGACTGCCCCGCCCGGCCAACCGGTACGCACGGGCCGCGCAATGACCGCGTGCCCCCGGAGCCGGCCGCCGTCGTAGGCCGCGGGTGCCGCCGGAGTCCAGGGCTCGGACTCCGGCGGCACCCGCGCCTGCTGCCGCCGGCCCGGGTGCGGGCCGCGTCAGACGGTCAGGACGATCTTGCCGCGGGTGCGGCCGGAGGTGCTCAGCTCCCAGGCCCGCGCGGCCTCCGCGAGCGGCAGCGCGTGCTCCACGCTGATCGACAGCTTCCCGGCGTCGGCGAGTTCGGTGAGGAAGGTCAGGTCGGCGCTGTCCGGCCGGGCCCACATCTTCTTGGCGCCCTTGGCTTCGGCGTCCTGATCGGCGATCGAGAGCACCCGCCCCTGCTCCCGGACCAGGGACAGCAACAGCTCGACCCCGTCGCCGTAGAAGTCCAGGCCGGCGTCGACCCCTTCGGGCGCCAGCGCGCGGATGCGGTCCCCGAGCCCCTCGCCGTAGAGGACCGGCTCGGCACCGAGCGAACGCAGGTAGTCGTGGTTGTGCGCGCCGGCCGAGCCGATCACGCGCAGGCCGAGGGCGACGGCGATCTGGACGCCGAGCGACCCGGTTCCGCCGGCCGCCGAGTGGATCACCACGGTCTCGCCGGATTTCACGCCCACCCGCCGCAGCGCCTGGTACGCCGTCAGGCCCGCCAGCGGAATGCCCGCCGCCTGTTCGAAGGTCAGCCCCCGGGGCTTGCGGGCGAGGGTCCGTACCGGGGCGGAGACCAGCTCGGCGTAGGTGCCCAGCTCCACCCACTCCTTGCGGACGTACCCGTACACCTCGTCGCCCACGGCGTAGTCGGTGGTGTCCTCGCCGACCGCCTCGACGATTCCGGCCACGTCCCACCCGGGGACGACGGGGTATCGGACCTCCAGGGTGGAGTCGAGGTATCCGGCGGCCACCTTCCAGTCGATCGGGTTGACTCCGGCGGCCTTCACCCGGACGAGGACCTCTTCGGGGCCGACTTTCGGTAACGGAGCCTCGACGAGTTCCAGGGCGGCGGGTGTTCCGTATGCGCTGTACGTTATTGCCTTCATGATCAAGGCCAACCGGGCGCCGCGCGGAGGTATTCCGGGGGCCGGGGCGGGCCGGTCCGGTCCGGGGCCGGGTCGGGCCGGGCTCCGGCCGGGCTCAGGCCGGCAGGGTGTTCCGGTGGGACAGGCGGCGGGCCTTGCTGACGAGCGCGTGGATCTGCGCGCCGGACTGGTCGACGTCGTCGAGCCGGGAGGCGAAGGGCAGCCGCACGTCGTGGTGCCCCTGCCTGAACTCCATGCGCAGGGTGAGCCCGTAGCGGTCCATCGCGAGCGGCAGCACGCGCACCACCGCGGAGCCCGGGGCGGGCGGCGGGGCCAGCCGGAGGAGCAGCGGCACCAGATCGGCGTGTCCGTCCAGCAGATGGGTGACCATGCCGGCCTCGTGGGTGGCGAGCGGGTCGGGGTACGCCTCGTCGAGCTCGTCCAGGCCGACGTACGAGATGCCCTCGGGGGTCTCCAGGACGGCCTGCGCGTATTCCACGCAGGTGCTCGCGGAGGGAGCCGAGGCGTCCGAGAGCTCCGCCGGGAACGGGGTGAGCAGCCGGCCGAGTACGGTGACCCGGGCGCGTACGCGATCGCGGACCGGGGTGGGCGCGACATCGGTGAACTCCAGCCGGACGGGCGGGTGGTCCCCGACCCGCGCGAGCCGCTCCGGGCCGGAGAGACCGGGCGCGGGGTGGAGGTGGAAGCGGCCGAGCACGTCGGTGCCGTCCAGGCGGTGGACCTCGGTGCGCAGCCCGTCGACGACCACGCTCATCGAGTGGGCCGCGGCGAGCACCGACCGGACCCGCTCGGCGTCGGTGGGCCGCGCTGGGGCGGGGTCGGAGGCGGGGAAGCCGGGCAGGCGCATGCGGATCTCTCCATCCCGAGGGTTGGACGACGAGCTGACTTAGGTATGCCTAACCTAACTCACATCGGGGTGGGATTGGCAACCGCGTCTCACGCGCCACGCCGGTCGTGTCGTTGTTGGGCTGAACGGGTGAAAGGGGGGAGGATGGGGAGATGCACATGAAGCGTGGGGCCGAGGTGGGCCGGTGAGCAGGTACGACGTCACCGACGAACAGTGGGAGGGGCTCGCGCAGGTCGTGCCGCTGCGCAGTCGTAACGAGTGGCCCTCGCGGGTGGACCACCGCACCATCCCCACGGCTCCGGAGGCGGCCGCATCCGCGCAGCGCCGCTTCGTGGTCATCCGGGTGCAGATCTTCGCCGACGCCCGCGAGGTCGCGGAGTACCTGATCGACCGGGTGCCGGTGCTCCTCGACCTGACCGGGGCGGACACCGAAGTGGCCAAGCGCATCCTGGACTTCAGCAGCGGCGTGGTGTTCGGGCTCGGCAGCGGCATGCACCGCGTCGACCGGAACGTCTTCCTGCTGGCCCCGGTCGGCACCGAGGTCGAGGGGATCGCGGCCGCAGCCGTCCCCCGATCGTAGGAAGAGCGTCGCGGTGGAACGGTTCGGCGGCCGTCCGGCCCGCCGCGACGGCCGTACCGTCCGCCCATGGACGCCACGACGGACACCGCGACCGCTCCTGCGACCGGTCCCGGGAGCGGGACCGCGCCTGCGGCCGGTCCTGCGACGAACGCCTTACCGTACGACCCGCGTACGCCGGAGCCGCGGACGGCCGGTTCGGCCGGTTCGGCCGCGCCGGTTCCGCGCCTGCCGGAACCCCGTGCGCCGCAGCCCCCTACGCCGGAAACCCGTACACCGGACCCCCGGACGTACGACTGGCGGGCCGGGCCGGCCGCGCCCGGGGGTGCCGGACGGGTGCCCCGCCGGCCGCAGCCGCGGCCAGTGCTGTCCGAGCTGAGGCTGTCCGCCTTCGGCCCGCACCGCGCCGCCGCCTTCGCCTTCGGGCCGGTCACGCTGATCGCCGGGCCAAGCGGCAGCGGCAAGTCCCGGCTGCTGGAGGCCTGCAGGGCCCTGGCCGGGCTGGGCGCGGGCGGCACGCTGGCCGAGGTGTTCCCCGAACCGGGCGCCTGCGTGCCCGACCGGGCGGCCCCCGACGCGGAGCGGCGGCGCGGGTTCCGGATCGGCTGCACGGTCGACGGGCCGGCCGGGCCGGTCCGGCTCGACCTGGCCGTCCAGGCCGAACCCGCCCTGCGGATCGTCGGCGAGCGGCTCAGCGCGGCCGGCCGGCCTCTGCTCACCACCGCGCTGCGCGATCCCCGGCTGCCCACGGTCGAGGCGGCCTGGCTGACCGACGGCACCAGCGGGGTCACCCGCGCCCCGCTGCCCGACGACCGGCTCGGGACCGCGTTGCTGCCGCTGCGGGTGGCCGGCCGCACCGAGGGGCAGCGGCGGGTGCTCGCCGCCGCCGAGCAGGTCGTGGTCGCACTGCGGTCGATGTACGCGTGCGATCCGCGGCCGGAGGCCATGCGTGCGCCGGTGCCGCTCGGCGAGGGCCGGCTGGCGGGGGACTGCGCCAACCTGGCCGAGGTGCTGCGCCGGACCCGGCGGGAGTGCGGGACCCGGTACGCGCTGCTGGTGAACGCGGTACGTGCCGGGTGCGCGGGCGGCCCGGTCCGCGAGGTGGCCGCGCGGGCGACCGCCGGCGGGCGCATCGCGGCCGAGCTGGTGCGCGAGTCCGGGCCGGCGACCCCGCTGGCCCGGCTGGGAGACGGGGAACTGCGCTTCCTCGCGCTGGCGCTGGTGCTGCTGACCGGGCCCGGGGTGCTGGCCATGGACCCGGCCGCCGAACTCCCCTCCGCCCGCCAGGTGTTGACCGTGCTCGCGGACGGCTTCGACCGGTACCTGGACCGGCGGCAGCGGGCGGAGCTGGTCTGGCTGGCCCTGACGGCGGCGGACCGGGGGCACCTGAGGCTGGTGGCGGCGGTGGGGGAGGATGCCGCGGGGGCCCGGGGAGTGCCGGGCGTGACGGTGGTAGACCTGGTGCCGTGAGCGATGAACGTACTGCGGATGGCGGAAGCGGCGGGGCCGGCGGGGAACGGGAAGGGGGCGGGCGCCCGGCAGGGAGCGAAGGTGGGGGCGGCGACATGCGGCTGGCGGACCTGCAGCGCCGGCTGGCGGAGTTCGCGGAGGCGCGCGGCTGGGGGCCGTACCACACCCCGAAGAACCTGGCGGTGGCGCTGAGCGTGGAGGCGGCCGAACTGGTCGAGATCTTCCAGTGGCTGACGCCGGAACAGTCGGCGCGCGTGATGGAGAAGCCGGACACCGCGCACCGGGTGGCCGACGAGGTGGCCGATGTGCTCGCGTATCTGCTGCAGTTCTGTGAGGTTCTCGGGGTGGATGTGCTGGATGCGCTCGCCGCGAAGATCGACCGGAACGAGCTCCGCTTCCCGGTACCGGGCAGCCCGGGGTCTGATCGTCACTCTTCGGAGTGATGGCGTTGTCCACAACCTTGATTCTGTCCACATTTTCCGAATACCCCTGGCTTTACTGAGTCGTTGCCCTCACTCTGGGTAGTGGTGAGTACGGGGTGTCGTGCGGACGGGGGACGGCATATGGATGCGGTACGGCTGATCGCGGCCGGCCGGCATGCGCTGGCACGGAGCGGGGCGGCGATGGACATCATCGGCGAGTCCTGGCAGGCGCAGGCACTGGCCCAGGGGATCGGGAGCTGGCTGGCGGCCACCGGGCCGCAGGAGCTCAGAGCGGAGGCACGGGGGCTGAGGGAATCAGGGGGAAGAGGCTGCGGGGCGCTCGACCGCGCGCAGCCGCGCGGCGAGGAGAGAGCACCCGACCGTACGCCACGGGTCGACCGGCTGACGGAGGTCTCGGACGTACGGCAGGCGCTGCTCGGGTTGCAGGCGTTGTTGGGGGATGTCGGCATCGCGTTGGTCGGGGTGGCCTGTGCCACGGATGACGACGCGCTGTACTGGCCCTGCATAGAGGCCATCGACGCGGCCGACGAGTCCAGCGACCGCGTCCGGGCGATCCTGCGCCGCCTCGAAGTCCGCGAACGGGGCTCCGCCTCGGGAGTCGCCTGACCACCGGCGGCGCGGGTTCCGCCGTCCGGGTCCCGCCGTCCGGGCCCCGCCGGTCCCGCCGCACGGGTGCGGCGGGACCGGCGGGGCAGGCGGCTCCCGGCGTCAGTGGGTGCCGAAGGGGGCGGGGTGGTCGGTCGTGGGGGTGCGGTTCCCGGAGGACTGAAGGTCGGCGTCGAGTTCGGAGAGGTCGGCGTTGAGCGCGGCCATCAGCTCCTCCATCTGCTGGAGGAGACCCTTCGGTGCGCCGCTCTGCGCGGGTACCGCGGACTCCCCTGCGACGGGCTCGGGCACGGACTCCTGGGACATGGCGGCGGCCTCCTCGGCCCTGCCCTTCCGGAACGGAAGGGGGTGGTGGACGCACCGGCCGGCGATCGGTGGCCGCCGGCGCGCGGGCCGGGCGGTCCGGCTCCGGTCGGGCCAACGATCACCGTCGGCGCGGGACACTGGCGAGGACGGACCGGAGGCTCGACGTTGACGGAGATTCACCCTGGCGGGGCGCGCGGGGCAGGATGGGGGGCATGGATCTTCGCATTTTCACGGAGCCCCAGCAGGGCGCGTCCTACGACACCCTGCTCACCGTGGCCAAGGCCACCGAAGACCTCGGCTTCGACGCCTTCTTTCGCTCCGACCACTACCTGAAGATGGGCTCGGCCGACGGCCTGCCCGGACCGACCGACGCCTGGATCACCCTCGCCGGGCTGGCCCGCGAGACCAGCCGGATCCGGCTCGGCACACTGATGACCGCCGGCACGTTCCGGCTGCCCGGCGTGCTGGCCATCCAGGTGGCGCAGGTGGACCAGATGTCCGGCGGCCGGATCGAGCTGGGCCTGGGCGCGGGCTGGTTCGAGGAGGAGCACAAGGCGTACGGCATCCCGTTCCCGGCGGAGCGGATCGCCCGGCTGGAGGAGCAACTGGCGATCGTCACCGGTCTGTGGGGCACCGAGGCCGGGCAGACCTTCGACTTCGACGGGACGTACTACAAGGTGGAGGGCTCGCCGGCGCTGCCCAAGCCCGCCCAGGCCAAGGTGCCGGTGCTGGTCGGCGGCCACGGTGCCAAGCGGACGCCGGCGCTGGCGGCGCGGTACGCGGACGAGTTCAACATGCCGTTCGCCTCCGTGGCGGACAGCCGGCGCCAGTTCGGCCGGGTCCGGGAGGCGGCCGAGCGGGCCGGACGGAAGCCCGGGGAGCTCGTCTACTCGAACGCGCTGGTGGTGTGCGTGGGCAAGGACGACGCCGAGGTGGCCCGCCGGGCCGCCGCGATCGGCCGGGAGGTCGACGAGCTGAAGGCCAACGGGCTGGCCGGTTCCCCGGCCGAGGTCGTGGAGAAGATCGGCACCTACCAGGAGGCCGGTTCCTCGCGCATCTACCTGCAGGTCCTCGACCTGGACGATCTGGACCACCTGGAGCTGATCTCCGACCAGGTCCTCTCCCGGCTCGGCTGACGGCCCGATGACCCGCGCACCCGGCCCGCTCGCCGCCGCTCTGGACCGCCGGACCGTCCTGCTGGACGGCGGTCTCAGCAACCAACTCGTCGACCAGGGCTGCGACCTGTCCGGCGGCCGCTGGACGGGCCGGGTGCTCGACGAGGCGCCCCATCAGATCACCGCCGCCCACACCGCGTACGTCCGGGCCGGCGCCGAGGTGATCATCACCGCGAGCTACCAGATCGGGGCCGAACCCGAACTGCTGCGGCGCAGCGTCGCCCTGGCCGCGCGCGCCGCCGAAGAGGCGGAACACCAGGTGTGGGTGGCCGCCTCGGTCGGCCCGTACGGGGCGCTGCTCGCGGACGGCTCCGAGTACCGGGGCCGCTACGGGCTGACGGTCCGGCAGCTCGCGGACTTCCACCGGCCCCGGATCGAGGCCCTGTTGTCCGCCGGTCCGGACGTACTGGCCCTGGAGACCGTCCCGGACACCGACGAAGCCGAAGCCCTGCTGTCGGTGCTGGCCGGCACGGGCGTTCCGGTCTGGCTCTCGTACACGGTCGAGGGCGGCCGTACCCGGGCCGGCCAGCCCCTGGCCGAGGCGTTCGGGCTCGCCGCCGCAACCCCGGAGGTGATCGCGGCCGGGGTCAACTGCTGCGATCCCGAGGAGGTCCTGCCGGCCGCCGGGCTCGCCGCCGCGATCACCGGCCGGCCTGTGGTGGCCTACCCCAACGACGGCTCGGTCTGGGACGCGGCGACAGGCACGTGGAACGCCCCGCACGCCCCCCGCCCCTGGCCGGTCGCCGCCTGGCAGGCGGCCGGCGCCCGCCTGATCGGCGGCTGCTGCCGCATCGGCCCCTCCCGCATCAGGGCCCTGGCGGTCGCCGTCGGCGGCGACCGCCAGGGCCGTGGTTAGCTGCGCTTCCAGGTCTTGCAGCCGCTGGTCTCGAAGACCTTGTCCGACTTCTTGACCGTTACCACGGCGGCTCCCTGCGAGTTGCCGTTGGCGATGATGCTGTCCAAGCTGCCGTCGGCGCTGGAGTGCCGTGCCCAGTAGCAGTTGGCGAAGGTTCCGGGCTCCGGGCCGGCGGTCTTGTAGGTGCCGGGCTGGATGTCCTCGCCCACCACGTAGCTGCCGTCGCCCGGGATCTCCGTGGCGGGGCCCTCGTCCTCGGTGGGGGTGCTCTCCGTGGCGGGCCCGGCGCTCGTCCCGGTGGCCGTCTCGGTCACGGTGGCCGTGACGGTCGGACCGGGTGGGGCGGGCGCGGAGGAGGTGGCGGTCACCGTGGCCGTGGCGGTGACCGTGGCCGTGACGGTGACTGCGGGGCCGGGCACGGCGCGGGTGGCCGTTCGGGGCTCCGTGGTGCAGGAGGCGGCGACCACGAGGACGGCCAGGACGGCCGCGGCGATGCCGCCGCAGCCGAGCGCCGTCTTCTGCTTGGCATCGAGACCGGCCCTCGCCACCCGAGGAAGCCGCGGCTGCGGCGGGAATGAGGGTGGGGGCGGTGCGGACGTCATCAGTGGCAGGTGGTGTAGCCGCGCCCGTTGGCCTTCCAGGAGCAGTAGTCCTTCTTGGCGCCGTTCGCGGCGTACAGGGTGACCCCGCCCTTGCTGTTGTTGAACCAGAAGTTGTTGGCCTTCCGGTAGACCGTGGAGGCGTTGTTGGTGCCCTGGCCGTTGCGCACCCGCACGGTCTTGCCCGCGCCCAGGGTGAACGAGGTGCTGAAGATGGCCTTGAAGCCCGAGTCGGTCCGGACGGTGTAGCCCTTCAGCTGCATCGCCGAGCGGGTGTTGTTGTGGATGTCGACGTACTCGGCGTTCAGCTTCGCGTTCGTCTGCGGACGGTCCGCGCCCGGGCCATCGAACTGGAGTGCGCCGAAGTGCAAGCCGCCCTGGTGCACGGCGGCGGAGGCCGGCGGCGCGGCCAGGATGCCGACCGCGAGCGCGGCGGATGCGGCGGAGGCGCCGAGGATGTGGGTCTTCTTCATGGGATCCCCCCTGGTCGTGGCATGACAAAGCCCCGTCTTGGTACTGCGGCATGATGGAGCCGGGGTGGCTGTAAGCCTGGCACGGCCCCGATCAAATTGCATACTCGTCTTACATTCTGGCGATCAATTTGGACGGAGGGTGACGTGAAGGTCACCACCAGCGCGAACGGCGTCACCGTGGAGGAGCTGGCCGGCTACGAGGGATACGCGTTCGTCACCGGCTTCCCGCCGGGCGGAGCCAAGCCGAACGGCTTCTTCGTCCGCGCCCCCGAAGGCAGTCCGCTCACTGCCACCTTCCTCCGGCGGCTCCCCCTCGACACCCTGCTCAAGACCGCGACCGAGGCCCGCGTCGCCGAACTCGGCGCCATCGCAGCCCCCGCCGCGCAGGGCCGCCCCTACGGCGGCGGTGACGAGCACACCGCCGAGGTCGCCGAGGTCTATCTCTGGGCTCTCGACCACGACATCCCGCCCCGCCGCGCCATCGCCGCCCGCTGGGGCAGGTCGGAGGCCACCGCCGGCCGCTGGATCGCCGAGGCCCGCCGCACGGGCCACCTCCCGCCCCGCGACGCCTGAAAACCGCTGGCCGGGGCCCTGCGGCCCGCACATACTCACACGCATGTTCCTGACCGTCGGCACGACCGGCACTCCCGAGAAACCCGCCACCGACCTGGGCTTCCTCCTGCACAAGCATCCCGGCAGGGCCCAGGCGTTCAGTACCTCCCACGGCACCGCGCACGTCCTGTACCCCGAGGCCACGGCCGAGCGGTGCACGGCGGCGCTGCTGCTGGAGGTCGACCCCGTGGCGCTGGTCCGGCGAGGTCAGGGAAAGGGCCGCGGCGGAGCTCCCGACGCCGCCCTCGCGCAGTACGTCAACGACCGCCCGTACGCCGCCTCCTCGCTGCTCGCGGTGGCCCTCGGAAGCGTCTTCCGCACCGCCCTCAAGGGGCAGTGCGCCGCCCGGCCCGAGCTGCCGGAGCAGCCGCTGCCGCTGCGGGTCGAGATCCCCGCGCTGCCCGCGCGCGGCGGGGCGGATCTGGTGCACCGGCTGTTCGGGCCGCTCGGCTGGGCCTCCGTGACGGCCGACCCGGTGCCGCTCGACGAGCGGTTCCCGGAGTGGGGCGACTCCCGGTACGTACGGCTGGTGCTGGAGGGCGAGCTGCGGCTGGCCGACGCCCTCCGGCAGCTCTACGTCCTGCTCCCGGTGCTCGACGACGCCAAGCACTACTGGGTGGCGCCCGACGAGGTCGACAAGCTGCTCCGGGCCGGCGACGGCTGGCTGGCCGGGCACCCCGAGCACCCGCTCATCACCGCCCGCTACCTGTCCCGTCGCTGGGGCCTGACCCGCGAGGCCATGGAGCGGCTGGAGCTGGTCCGGCTCGCCGCGGCCGACGACAGCGAGGTCGAGGACATCGACAACGCCGTCGACGAGGGTCAGGACACGGAGGAACGGCCCGTGCCGCTCGCCCGGCAGCGCCGCGAGGCGATCCTCGCCGTGCTGCGCGACGCCGGCGCCCAGCGGGTGCTGGACCTCGGCTGCGGCCAGGGACAGCTGGTCCAGGCGCTGCTCGCGGACCCGGCGTTCGCCGAGATCGTGGGCGTGGACGTGTCCATGAAGGCCCTGACCGTCGCCGCGAGGCGGCTGCGGCTGGACCGCATGGGCGAGCGCCAGAGCTCCCGGGTACGGCTGCTCCAGGGCTCGCTGGCCTACACCGACAAGCGGCTCGCCGGCTACGACGCGGCCGTGCTCAGCGAGGTCATCGAGCACCTGGACCTGCCCCGGCTGCCGGCCCTGGAGTACGCGGTGTTCGGCTCGGCCCGGCCCCGTACCGTGGTGGTGACGACCCCGAACGTCGAGTACAACGTGCGCTGGGAGTCCCTGCCCGCCGGACACGTCCGGCACCGCGACCACCGCTTCGAATGGACCCGCGAGGAGTTCCGGAGCTGGGCGGAGGCGATCGCCGGGCGGTACGGGTACGCCGTCGCGTACGCACCGGTCGGCGAGGACGACCCCGAGGTCGGCCCGCCCACCCAGATGGCCGTCTTCACCCACCCGAACACGGGCGCCACGACCGGCGCCAGCAAAGCCACCAACGCCACCAACGCCGCCACCGGCACCCTGAAGGAGGGAGAGGCCGCATGAACACGCACACCACCGACGCCGGGACCGGGACCGAGACCGAGACCGAGACCGGGACCACCGGGACCGGGACCACCGACACCCGGGCCGGCGCCCGCACGGACCGGCGGGTGCTGCCCGTCACCGACCTGTCCCTCGTCGTCCTGATCGGCGCCACCGGATCGGGCAAGTCCACCTTCGCCCGCAAGCACTTCAAGCCCACCGAGGTGCTGTCCTCCGACTACTGCCGGGGCCTGGTCGCCGACGACGAGAACGACCAGAGCGCCAGCAAGGACGCCTTCGACGTCCTCCACTACATCGCGGGCAAGCGGCTGGCCGCCGGCCGTCTCACCGTCGTCGACGCCACCAGCGTGCAGCAGGAGGCCCGCCGGCAGCTGGTCCAGCTGGCCCGGGCCCATGACGTGCTGCCCATCGCGATCGTCCTCGACATGCCCGAGGAGGTCTGCGCCGCCCGCAACGCCACCCGCCCCGACCGCGCCGGGCTGCCCCGCGCCGTCATCCAGCGGCACCGCCGCGAGCTCCGCCGCTCGCTGCGCGGCCTGGAGCGCGAGGGCTTCCGCAAGGTGCACGTGCTGCGCAGCGTCGAGGAGGCCGAGGCCGCCGAGGTGGTGCTGGAGAAGCGCTTCAACGACCTGAGGCACCTCACCGGCCCCTTCGACATCGTCGGCGACATCCACGGCTGCTCCTCGGAGCTGGAGAGCCTGCTCGCCAAGCTCGGCTACGAGGACGGCGTGCACCCAGAGGGCCGGACCGCCGTGTTCGTCGGCGACCTCGTCGACCGCGGACCGGACAGCCCGGGGGTGCTCCGCCGGGTCATGAGCATGGTCAAGACGGGCAACGCGCTGTGCGTGCCCGGCAACCACGAGAACAAGCTCGGCCGGCACCTCAAGGGACGCAAGGTCCAGCTCACCCACGGTCTCGCCGAGACCGTCGAACAGCTGGCGGGGGAGGACGAGGAGTTCGTCGCCGAGGTCCGCGCGTTCATCGACGGCCTGGTCAGCCACTACCTGCTGGACGGCGGCAACCTGGTCGTCTGCCACGCCGGACTCCCGGAGAAGTACCACGGCCGCACCTCCGGCCGGGTCCGCTCGCACGCGCTGTACGGCGACACCACCGGTGAGACCGACGAGTTCGGGCTGCCCGTGCGGTACCCGTGGGCCGAGGACTACCGGGGCAAGGCCACGGTGGTCTACGGCCACACCCCGGTCCCGAACACCTCGTGGGTCAACAACACCATCTGCCTGGACACCGGCGCGGTGTTCGGCGGAAGGATGACCGCGCTGCGCTGGCCGGAGCGCGAGCTGGTCGACGTACCGGCGGAGCGGGTCTGGTACGAGCCGGTCAAGCCGATGGCCGCCGCGGCGCCCGGGGGACACGAGGGCCGGCCGCTGGACCTGGCCGACGTGCACGGACGGCGGACCGTCGAGACCCGGCACCTGGGGAACGTCGCCGTGCGCGAGGAGAACGCGGCCGCGGCCCTGGAGGTGATGAGCCGGTTCGCCGCCGACCCGCGGCTGGTCCCGTACCTGCCGCCGACCATGGCGCCCACGGCGGCCTCGAAGGAGGAGGGCTACCTGGAGCACCCCGCCGAGGCCTTCGCGCAGTTCCGCAAGGACGGCGTCGAGCGGGTGGTGTGCGAGGAGAAGCACATGGGATCCCGGGCCGTGGTGCTGCTCTGCAAGGACGCGGACACGGCCGCGGAGCGGTTCGGGGTACGAGGGCCGTCCGGCTCCGTGTACACCCGCACCGGACGGCCGTTCTTCGACGACCCGGCCACGACCGAGGAGGTCCTCACCCGGCTCCGCGACGCGGTCTCCACGGCCGGACTGTGGGAGGAACTCGCCGCATCCGAGGGCGCCTCCGGCGCGTGCGACTGGCTGCTGCTGGACGGTGAGCTGCTGCCGTGGTCGCTGAAGTCGGCCGGTCTGCTGCGCAGCCAGTACGCGGCGGTGGGCGCTGCCGCCGGTGCGGTGTTCCCGGCGGCTCTCGCCGCCCTGGAGGCGACCGCGGCACGCGGCGTGGACACCGCCGGACTGCTCGCCCGGCAGCGGGAACGGGCGGCCGACGCCGCGGCGTTCACCGACGCCTACCGCCGGTACTGCTGGACCACCGACGGCCTGGACGGGGTGCGGTTCGCGCCGTTCCAGGTGCTCGCCGCCCAGGGGCGCAGCCTCGCCGCGGAGCCGCACGACCGGCAGCTGGCCTGGCTGGACCGGCTGGTCGAGGCCGATGAGAAGGCCGGCACCGGACTGCTCCGCCGGACCGGGCGGATCGTGGTCGACACCGGCGACGAGGACTCCGTACGGGCGGGCACCGACTGGTGGCTGGAGCTGACCGAGTCGGGCGGCGAGGGCATGGTCGTCAAGCCGCTCCAGGCGTACGCGCGCGATGCGGGCGGACGGCTGGTGCAGCCGGGCGTCAAGGTGCGCGGACGCGAGTACCTGCGGATCATCTACGGTCCGGAGTACACCCGCCCGGAGAACCTGGAGCGGCTGCGGCAGCGCTTCCTCGGCCACAAGCGGTCGCTGGCGCTGCGGGAGTACGCGCTGGGACTGGAGGGGCTGGACCGGCTGGCGGCCGGTGAGCCGCTGTGGCGGGTGCACGAGACGGTGTTCGCCGTCCTGGCGCTGGAGTCGGAGCCGGTGGACCCGCGGCTCTAGGTCCGCTCGTCAAGAGCGGCGCGGGAACGGCGTCAAGGGGCGGAGCGCCGGATTGTGACCAGGTGCGGACGGGATCGTTCTTCCATGACAGCGGATGTACATGACCCCTGTGGAAGGACGGAACGTCAGATATGAAGATGACCGCGCGCGGAAGCATTGCGGCGCTCATGACCTGTATGGCCGCGGCGGGGGCGGCGTCCCCGGCCGTGGCCGATGTGCCTGTCGGGGTCCCGCTGGAGGGTGTCGAGTCCGCGCTGGGCATGGACGCCCCGCGCGTGGCCACCGGCGTACCGGTCCCCGTGGTCGGCGCGATCGAGGCCCCCCGGTTCCACACCGGGGAGCTCATGCCGGACCGGGTCCTGCCCGCACTGCCCGTCGACGCCGGCCTCGGCCGCACCCTGGTGTCCTCGAAGGTGCCGAACGCCCTCGGCCCGGAGGAGAAGGACGCCCAGGGGTCCCTGGAGGCCCCGGCCACCACCCTGGCGGCGCGCGGCCCGGGCGCGGTGCTCGGCCTGCCGCTGACCGCGCCGGACGCTTCCAACTACGGGCTGCCGAACGTCACCCTGCCCAAGGCGGGCCTGGTCACCCCCGAGCTGATCGGCGAGCCCTCGGCGCTCCTCGGTCTGCGCTGAGGCACGGCCGGCGCCCGCTCCGCGCGGGGACGACGCTGCGGAACACCACGTCAAAACGCCGCCCGGTCTGCGAACGTGTACCGCATGGGATTCCATGTCGATTCCGAGACCGGGCGGCTCCGCCGCGTCATACTGCACCGGCCCGACCTGGAGCTGAAGCGGCTCACACCGAGCAACAAGGACGCGCTGCTCTTCGACGACGTCCTGTGGGTGCGCCGGGCCCGCCAGGAGCACGACGGCTTCGCGGACGTGCTGCGCGACCGCGGGGTCGAGGTGCACCTCTTCGGGGACCTGCTGACCGAGTCGCTGGACCTCCCCGAGGCCAGAGCGCTGGTCCTTGACCGGGTGTTCGACGAGAAGGAGTACGGTCCGCTCGCCACCGACCACCTCCGGTCGGTCTTCGACGAGCTGCCCTCCGCGGATCTGGCCGAGGCGCTGGTCGGCGGGATGACCAAGCGCGAGTTCCTGGAGCGGCACCCCGAACCGGTGTCGGTCCGCTTCCACGCCCTGGAGCTGGACGGCTTCCTGCTCGGACCGCTGCCCAACCACCTCTTCACCCGGGACACCTCCGCCTGGATCTACGACGGGGTGTCCATCAACGCCATGCGCTGGCCGGCCCGGCAGCGGGAGACCGTGCACTTCGAGGCGATCTACAAGCACCACCCCCTGTTCACCGCCTCGGGCCCCTTCCACTACTGGTCGCAGGGCCAGGCCGACTACCCCTCGACCATCGAGGGCGGGGACGTCCTGGTCATCGGGAACGGGGCGGTGCTGATCGGCATGAGCGAGCGCACCACCCCCCAGGCCGTGGAGATGCTGGCGCGCGGGCTGTTCGCGGCCGGTTCGGCCCACACCATCGTGGCGCTGGACATGCCCAAGCGGCGGGCCTTCATGCACCTCGACACGGTGATGACCATGGTCGACGGGGACACCTTCACCCAGTACGCGGGCCTGGGCATGCTCCGCTCCTACACGATCGAGCCGGGCGGCGACGGCCAGGAGCTGAAGGTCACCGACCATCCGCCCGAGCACATGCACCGGGCGATCGCCGCCGCCCTCGGGCTGGACTCCATCCGGGTGCTGACCGCCACCCAGGACGTGCACTCGGCGGAACGGGAGCAGTGGGACGACGGCTGCAACGTGCTCGCCGTGGAGCCAGGAGTGGTGATCGCGTACGAGCGGAACGTCACCACCAACACCCACCTGCGCAAGGAGGGCATCGAGGTGATCGAGATCCCGGGTAGCGAACTGGGGCGCGGCCGGGGCGGTCCGCGGTGCATGAGCTGCCCGGTCGAGCGCGATCCGGTGTGACGAGCCCCTCCCCGAGTCTTCGTATAGCAATGCAGAGTGTCGTATAGACTTCCATGGTCCTCGTCCCGCGCCACCCTGGAGCACCCTCATGGCCATCGACCTCGCCGGCCGCAGTTTCCTCAAGGAGCTCGACTTCACCGCCGCCGAGTTCCGCGGCCTGGTCGAGCTGGCCGCCGAGCTGAAGGCGGCCAGGAAGGCGGGCGCAGAGGAGCGCCGGCTCCAGGGCCGCACCATCGCGCTGATCTTCGAGAAGACCTCCACCCGCACCCGGTGCGCCTTCGAGGTCGCCGCCGCCCACCAGGGTGCGCACACCGTCTACCTGGACCCCGCCGGCTCCCAGCTGGGCCACAAGGAATCGGTCAAGGACTCGGCGCGGGTGCTCGGCCGGATGTTCGACGCGATCGAGTACCGGGGTGACAGCCAGGACTCCGTCGAGGAACTCGCCGCGTTCGCGGGAATCCCCGTCTACAACGGGCTGACCGACGACTGGCACCCCACCCAGATGCTGGCCGACGTGCTCACCATGACCGAGCACACGGACAAGCCGCTGGAACGGATCTCCTTCGCCTACCTCGGCGACGCCCGGTTCAACATGGGCAACTCCTACCTGGTCACCGGCGCCCTGCTCGGCATGGACGTACGGATCGTCGCGCCCGAGGCGTACTGGCCGGCCGAGCCGGTCGTGGCCCGGGCCCGGGAACTCGCCCGGGCGAGCGGCGCCCGGATCACCCTCACCGAGGACGTGGCCGAGGGCGTCGACCGGGCCGACTTCGTCGCCACCGACGTCTGGGTCTCCATGGGCGAGCCCAAGGAGGTGTGGGACGAGCGGATCGAGTCCCTGCGCGACTACGCCGTCACCATGGACGTACTGCGGGCCACCGGCAACCCGGACGTGAAGTTCCTGCACTGCCTCCCGGCCTTCCACGACCTCGGCACCAAGGTCGGGCGGGAGATCCACGAGCGGCACGGCCTCACCGCGCTGGAGGTCACCGACGAGGTGTTCGAGTCGGCGCACTCGGTGGTCTTCGACGAGGCGGAGAACCGGCTGCACACCATCAAGGCCGTCATGGTGGCCACCCTCGGCGGACCGGCCGCATAGTCATCCGCACGGCCATCCGCACGGCCATCCGCACGGCGACGCACAGCCATCCGCATAGTCATACGGAGCGTCAGGCGGCGGACCCGGCCGGCAGGGTGAACCACACGGCCTTGCCGCGCTCCGTCGGCCGGTGGCCGCAGGCCGAGCTCAGCAAACGGAGCAGGAGCAGGCCCCGGCCGTGTTCCTGCCAGGCGTCCGGGCACAGGTCCCGGACGGGGCCGCCGAGGCGGGTCGGCGGCACCGGATCGCCGTCGTGCACCTCCACCTGACACCCGTCCGGCAGCAGCTCCACGACGATCTCGATGGGGCCGCCGCCGCGCGCGTGCTGCACCGCGTTGGCGACCAGCTCCGCGGTCAGGAGCTCCGCCGTGTCGCCGTCGGCGGGATCGCCGGCCCCGGTCAGCGTGCTCCGGACCAGGGCGCGGGCCATCGGGACCGCCGCGGGGGAATGCGGGAGGGTGGCGCGCCGGGCGGCGGCTGCGGTGGGCAGGGCGGGTGCGGTCGGCATGGCAGGGCGGTCCTTTCCGTGAGGCACCGGCGGGGCACGGGCGCTACTGGTAACGGATTCAACGATACGGAGCGGAAAGCAGGTCTCCCAGGGCACCCCGGCGCGTTCTCCGGGACCAGGGTCACGCCGCCACCGGGACTTCGGGCGGGGACACGCCGCCCCGTCATCCGTTTATCGCGTATCCGTGACGGCAGTCACGGATCGGTGCTACGGTCGGGACCGTGAGCCCCTTCACTGGTTCCGCAGCCGGCACGCAGCGGTGGCGCCACCTCCGGGTCACCCGGCAGGACGGCGTGGCCACCGTCACCCTCGACCGCCCCCAGAAGCTGAACGCGCTCACCTTCGGCGCCTACGCCGACCTGCGCGATCTGCTCGCCGAGCTCTCCCGCGAGCGCTCCGTCCGGGCCCTGGTGCTCGGCGGGGAGGGCCGCGGCTTCTGCTCCGGCGGCGATGTGGACGAGATCATCGGCGCCACCCTCGCCATGGACACCGCCCAGCTCCTCGACTTCAACCGGATGACCGGCCAGGTGGTGCGCGCCATCCGGGAGTGCCCCTTCCCGGTGGTCGCCGCCGTGCACGGGGTGGCCGCCGGGGCCGGCGCCGTCCTCGCTCTGGCCGCCGACTTCCGGATCGCCGACCCCACCGCCCGCTTCGCCTTCCTCTTCACCCGGGTCGGCCTGTCCGGCGGCGACATGGGCGCCGCCTACCTGCTGCCCCGGGTGGTCGGCCTCGGCCACGCCACCCGGCTGCTGATGCTCGGCGAACCCGTCCACGCCGCCGAGGCGGAACGCATCGGCCTGCTCAGCGAACTCACCGAGGAGGGCAAGGCGGGCGTCCGCGCCGCCGAACTCGCCGACCGCCTCGCGGCCGGCCCCGCCCTCGCCTACGCCCAGACCAAGGCCCTGCTCACCGCCGAGCTCGACATGCCGCTGGCCGCCTCGGTGGAGATGGACGCCGCCACCCAGGCCCTGTTGATGAACGGCGAGGACTACGCCGAGTTCCACGCCGCCTTCACCGGCAAGCGCCCGCCCGCCTGGCGGGGACGCTAGCCGTGCGGGCCGCCGTCACCGGCGGAGGGCCCGGCGGGCTCTACGCAGCCGCGCTCCTGGCCCGTCGCGGCCACGAGGTCACCCTCTGGGAACGCAACGCGCCCCATGACACCTTCGGCTTCGGCGTGGTGCTCTCCGACGAGACCCTCGGCGGCATCGAGGACGCCGACCCGGAGGTCTACGCGGCACTGTCCGCCGAGTTCGTCCGCTGGGACGACATCGACATCGTCCACCGCGGCCGGCTGCTGACCTCCGGCGGCCACGGCTTCGCCGCCCTCGGCCGCCGCCGGCTGCTGGAGATCCTCCACGAGCGGTGCGCCGAGCTCGGCGTGCACCTGCGGCTGCGCCGCGAGGCCCCCGACCCGGCCGCGCTGGCGGCCTCGTACGACCTGGTGGTGGCCGCCGACGGAGTGCACAGCGCCACCCGCGAGACCCTCGCCGAGCACCTCCGGCCCACCGTCACCACCGGCCGCTGCCGTTACATCTGGCTGGCCGCCGACTTCGCCTTCGACTCCTTCCGCTTCGAGATCGCCGAAACCGAACACGGGGTGGTGCAGCTCCACGGCTACCCCTACTCGGCCGACTCCTCCACCGTGATCGTCGAGATGCGCGAGGAGGTGTGGCGCGCCGCGGGGTTCGACCTCTGCGACGAGACCGAGTCGGCCACCCGCTGCGCGAAGATCTTCGGCGAGACGCTGCGGGGGCGCGCCCTGCGCGGCAACCGCTCGGCGTGGACGGCCTTCCGGACCGTCGTCAACGAGCGCTGGTCGCACGGCAACACGGTGCTGCTCGGCGACGCGGCCCACACCGCGCACTTCTCCATCGGCTCGGGCACCAAACTGGCCGTCGAGGACGCCCTCGCCCTCGCCGACGCGGTCGGCACCGCCCCCGACGTGCCCGCGGCCCTCGCCGCGTACGAGGAGGCCCGCCGTCCCGCCGTCGCCTCCACCCAGCGCGCGGCCGCCGCCAGCATGCGCTGGTTCGAGAACCTCGCCGGGTACACCGGCCAGCCCGCCCGGCAGTTCGCCTTCAACCTGCTCACCCGCAGCCGCCGGGTCACCCACGACAACCTGCGGCTGCGCGACGCCCGTTTCACGGCCGCCGTCGAGCGGGACTTCGGCTGCCTCGACGGGTCCACCCCGCCGATGTTCACCCCGTACCGGCTGCGCGGCCTGACCCTGCGCAACCGGGTGGTCGTCTCCCCGATGGACGTGTACTCCGCCGTGGACGGGGTGCCCGGCGACTTCCACCTGGTCCACCTCGGCGCCCGGGCCCTCGGCGGGGCCGGCCTGGTGATGACCGAGATGGTCTGCGTCTCCCCTTCGGGGCGGATCACCCCCGGCTGCGCCGGGCTCTACGCCGACGGACAGGCCCGGGCCTGGCGCCGGATCGTGGACTTCGTCCACACCTCCGCGCCGGGCACCGCGCTGGGCGTCCAGCTCGGCCACTCCGGCCGCAAGGGCTCCACGAAGGTCATGTGGGAGGGCATCGACGAACCGCTGCCGGACGGCAACTGGCCGCTCGCGGCGGCCTCCGCGCTGCCCTACCGGCCGGGCGTCAACCAGACCCCGCACGCCCTGACCCTCTCCGAACTGGCCGTGATCCGCGACCAGTTCACGGCATCGGCGGTCCGCGCCGCCGCCTGCGGCTTCGACCTGCTGGAACTGCACTGCGCCCACGGCTACCTGCTGTCCGGCTTCCTCTCCCCGCTCACCAACCGCCGCACGGACGCCTACGGGGGCACCCTGGAGGGCCGGCTCCGGTTCCCGTTGGAGGTCTTCGACGCGGTCCGTGCGGTCTGGCCGGAGGACCGGCCGATGACGGTCCGCATCTCCGCCACCGACTGGGCGGAGGGCGGCACCACCGAGGAGGACGCGGTGGCCTTCGCCGCCGCCTTCGCCGAGCACGGTGCCGACGCCATCGACGTCTCCACCGGCCAGGTGGTCGCCGACGAGCGGCCCGAGTACGGCCGCTCGTACCAGACGCCGTACGCCGACCGGATCCGCAACGCCCTCGGCGTGCCGGTCATCGCGGTCGGGGCGATCTCCTCCTGGGACGACGTCAACTCCCTGCTGCTGGCCGGCCGCGCCGACCTGTGCGCCCTGGCCCGCCCGCACCTGTACGACCCGCACTGGACCCTCCACGCGGCCGCCGACCAGGGCTACGAAGGCCCCGCCGCCCCCTGGCCGGCCCCCTACCGGGCGGGCAGCCGCAAACCGCCGACCGGCAGGGGCTGACGGGGACGACCGGTCAGGGCCTGCCGAGGATCACCCTGTCCTCCACGGCCGTGTAACCCAGCCGCTGGTACACGCCGTTGCTGGTCGGATTGGCCAGGTCGGTGAAGAGCAGCACCTCCTCGGCCCCGGAGTCGTACGCCGCCCTGCTCGCGGCCGTCGTGACGCCGGCCGCGTAGCCGCGGCCGCGGAGGGCCGGCGGGGTGTAGACGGGGAAGAGGCGCGAGGTGCCGCCGAGGGTGCGGGAGAAGCCCGCCATGGAGACGGGTGTCCCGGACGGGTCCTCCCAGAGCAGCAGCCCGCCGTAGGAGATCCGGTCCAGGAGCACGGCCTCGGAGGGGGCGGAGTCCCCGCCGATGTCCCGGACGAAGGCCGCGAACCAGTCCACCACCAGCGGAAGGTCATCCGGGACGGCGGTGCGGGAGCTCCCCGCCGGGGCGGGATCCGGCGGGATCAGCCCTTCCCGGCCCGGCAGCCGGTACAGCCGCTGCTCCTCCTCCACCCGGGCCGGCCGCCCCCAGGCCACGGCCAGCGCCTCGGCGTCGGCCCGCCGCGCGTTGACCCCGTCGGCCGCGGCGAACAGCGGCTCCGCGCCCAGCGCGGCCACCGCCTCCGCCGGCACGGCACCGAGCAGCAGCGGATGCGGCGGGGTGCACAGCAGGGCCCCGTCCACCCGCCCGTCGGGACCGGTCCACCAGCCGAAGACCGGGTCTTCGTCCCCGAAGGCGTGCACCCCGCGCCGTGCCAGCGCATCGGCCACGGTGAGCAGCATGGTGTTGGACACGGCGTCGGCGCGTACGGCGGGCCCCGCGGTGTCGAGATACGTGTTCAGGTCATGGGTGAAGGTCCAAGTCATGGCCCATGGTCGCGAACCCGCGGCTCCCGCGCACACGGTTTTGACCGTGGTCCCGGTCCGCCGGCCCAGGGGCGCGCGGAACTGCGCGACCGGCCAGCGACGGCCCGCAGGCCCGGAACGGGCGGGCAGCACCCGGACGGGGTCCGGGGCCGGCCCGCGCAGCGCCAGGCCGCGGGACCGGACCGGCGCGCCGGTCAGAGGCCGACGAAGGCCGCGCCGACGTCCCGCAGCCGCGCGTGCAGTTCGGCGAAGACCGCCGCCGAGCGGTCACCCGGCCAGTCCGACGGCAGGAGCAGGCGAGGGAGGCCGGGGTCGGCGTAGGGCAGCCGCCGCCAGCTGTCCAGGGCCGCCAGGTAGTCCCGGTACGCGGCCTCCGGGTCCGGGGCCGGCCCGGTCTGCCAGCCCCGCAGCACCGGCTCGTGCAGGTCCAGGAACTCCTCGTGCTGCTTGGCCAGCGAGGTCAGGTCCCACCAGCGGGCCACCGCCTCGGCCGTGGGGGCGAAACCGAGGTGCCCGCCGCGGAACAGCTCCACGTACCCGGTGAGCTGGAGTCGGTCCAGGGTGTGCCGGGTCTCGGCCTCCAGGTGCGCGGGCGCGATCCACACGCCCGGCGCGACCGTCCCGAACCCGAGCCGCGCCAGCCGGGACCGCAGCAGGTGCCGCTTGTGCCGCTCCTGCTCGGGCACCGAGAACGTCGCCAGCAGCCACGCCGGCTCCGCGTCCCCGGCCGGCGGCTCGGCGTAGATCCGCCGGTCGCCGTCCTCCAGCAGCTCGCGGGCCTCGTCCGAGAGGCCGTAACCGGCGGAGCCGTCCGCCGCCCGGCCGGGCAGCAGGAACCCGCGCCGCTTGAGCCGGGACACCGAGGACCGCACCGAGGGGGCGTCCACCCCGGCCGCGCCCAGCAGGCGGACCAGCGCGGACACCGGGACGGGCCCCTCGGCGGCCCGCCCGTAGGCGCCGTAGAAGGTGACGATCAGGGATCGCGGAGTGTGCTGCTCGGCCACGTGGTCACTTTAGATCCCGCAGCCGGAACCGTTGAATCTTCCCGGTCGCCGTCCGGGGGAGCGCGGGCAGGAAGACGAAGGTCCGCGGGCATTTGTGCGGGGCCAGCTCGTCCTTCATGAAGGCCCGCAGCCCGTCCTCCGACACGGCCGCGCCCTCGCGGGTGACCGTGTACGCCACCACGATCTGGCCGCGCCGCTCGTCGGGCCGCCCCACCACGGCCGCCTCCAGCACGTCCGGGTGGCGCAGCAGGGCCTCCTCCACCTCCGGGCCGGCGATGTTGTACCCCGCCGAGATGATCATGTCGTCGGCGCGGGCCACGTAGCGGAAGTACCCCTCCCCGTCGCGTACGTACGTGTCCCCGGTGAGGTTCCAGCCGTCGCGCACGTACTCGCCCTGCCGCGGATCGGCCAGGTACCGGCAGCCCACCGGGCCGCGCACCGCCAGCAGCCCGGGTTCGTTGTCCGCCACCGGCTCGCCGTCGCCGTCCACCACCCGGGCCTGCCAGCCGGGCACCACCCGGCCGGTGGTGCCCGGGCGGATGTCCTCGTCGGCGGCGGAGATGAAGATGTGCAGCAGCTCGGTCGCGCCGATGCCGTTGATGATCCGCAGGCCGGTGGCCTCGTACCAGGCCCGCCAGGTCGCCGCGGGGAGGTTCTCCCCGGCCGATACGCACCGGCGCAGGGCGGACAGGTCGTGGCCGTCCAGCTCGCCGAGCATGGTCTTGTACGCGGTGGGCGCGGTGAACAGCACGGTCACCCGGTGCTCGGCCAGGGCGGGCAGCAGCTGTCTGGGACCGGCCTGCTCCAGCAGCAGCGCGCAGGCCCCGGCCCGCAGCGGGAAGACCACCAGGCCGCCGAGGCCGAAGGTGAAGCCGAGCGGCGGGCTGCCGGCGAAGAGGTCGTCCGGGCGCGGGCGCAGCACCTGCCGGGAGAAGGTGTCGGCGACGGCCAGCACGTCCCGGTGGAAGTGCATGCAGCCCTTGGGGCGGCCGGTGGTCCCGGAGGTGAAGGCGATCAGCGCCACGTCGTCGGCGGAGGTGGGCACGGCCGGGAAGGGGTCCTCCACCTGCTTCCCGACCAGCTCCAGCAGGTCGCCGGGGTCCGTTCCGCCGTACGGGGTGATCCGCAGGCCGGGTACGGCGGCCCGCTCCAGGTCCGCCAGCACCGAGGTGTGGCACAGCGCGAACTGCGCCCGGGCCATCGCGCACACCGTGGCCAGCTCCTGGGCGCGCTGCTGGGCCAGCACGGTGACGGCCACCGCACCCGCCTTCACCACCGCCAGCCAGCAGGCAGCCAGCCAGGGGCCGGTGGGGCCGCGCAGCAGCACCCGGTTGCCGGGGACCACCCCCAGATCCCCGACGAGCACCCGGGCGATCCGGTCCACCCGCTCCTGGAGCACGCCGTAGGACCACACCTCGCCCTCGGCGGTGCGGAAGGCGGGCCGGTCCGGCCCCAACCGGGCGACGGTGGCGTCCAGTAGCTCCGCCGCGCAGTTCAGCCGCTCCGGATAGGCCAGTTCGGGCAACTGGAAGACCAGCTCCGGCCAGGCGTGCGGCGGCGGAAGGTGGTCTCGGGCGAAGGTGTCGGCGTGGGCGGAAGGCAGGAGTTCCAAGGCGGGATCGCCCCCTTGCACAACGGTCCGGGCCCCGTTGTGACGGGACCGAGTGGATGGAGCCGGCCGTGCGGTCGCGGCAACGAGCGTATCGTGACGGTGACGGCAGTCAACTGAACGCGATAAAACTGGGGACAATCGATGCCCGAATTCGCGCTGGAGAAGGAACAAGAGGAATGGGCCGGCCGGCTGCGCGCCCTGGCCGCCGGACGCCTCCACGAACTGGCGGCGCGCGGGGAGCCGGGCCGGGTCAACCGGCCCCTGCTCGCCGCCCTGGGGGAACTCGGTCTGCTGGAGCGGCTGTTCGACTTCGGGGCGCTGGAGCTCTGCCTGCTGCGGGAGTCCCTGGCCTACGGCTGCACGGAGGCGGAGACCGCGCTGGCCCTGCAGGGGCTCGGGGCCCATCCGGTGCTGCGCGGCGGCAGCGCGGAGCAGCGGGAGCGCTGGCTGCCGGCCGTACGGCGGGGCGCGGCGGTGGCCGCGTTCGCGCTGAGCGAGCCGGGGGCCGGCTCGGACGCGGCGGCACTGTCGCTGCGCGCGGAGCGCGACGGGGAGGGCTGGCGGCTCATCGGGGAGAAGCGCTGGATCTCCAACGCCCCGGAGGCCGACTTCTACACGGTGTTCGCGCGGACCGGGGAGGCCGCCGGGGCGCGCGGCGTCACGGCCTTCCTGGTCCCGGGGGACCGGCCCGGGCTGACCGGGGAGGCGCTGGAGATGCTCTCGCCGCACCCGATCGGGTCGCTGGCCTTCGACGGGGTGCCGGTCGGGCCCGCGGACCTGCTGGGGGAGCCCGGAGGCGGGTTCCGGCTGGCCATGGACACCCTGAACCGCTTCCGGCCCAGCGTGGGGGCCTTCGCGGTGGGGATGGCCCGGGCCGCGCTGGACGCGGCGCTCGCGCACACCGCCCGGCGGGAGGCGTTCGGCGGGGTGCTGGGCGACCTCCAGGCGGTGGCCCACCGGATCGCCGAGATGGCCACCCGGACCGAGGCGGCCCGGCTGCTGGTCCACGCGGCCGCCGCCGCGTACGACGCGGGCGCGCCGGACGTGGCCCGGCGGGTGGCGATGGCGAAGCTGCTGGCCACCGAGACCGCGCAGTACGTGGTCGACCACGCCGTGCAGCTGCACGGCGCACGGGCGCTGCAGCGCGGCCATCTGCTCGAACACCTCTACCGGGAGGTGCGGGCGCCGCGCATCTACGAGGGGGCCAGCGAGGTGCAGCGGACCATCATCGCCCGGGAGCTGTACCGCGAGGCGGGCATGGCGGACCCGGCGGCTCCGGCCGCTCCGGCGGCGACGGTTTCGGCGGAGGGGGTGCGATGAGCCTGGAGCGGGTCAACCCGGTGGAGCTGTCCCCGCCCACCGGCTTCTCGCACGCCGTGGTGGCCACCGGCTCGCGCCTGGTGCTGCTGGCCGGGCAGACGGCCCTGGACGGTGACGGCCGGGTGGTGGGGAAGACCCTGCCCGAACAGTTCGAGCGCGCCCTGGCCAACCTGCTCGGAGCGCTCGCGGCGGCGGGCGGCACCCCGGACCGGCTCGCCCGGGTCACCGTGTACGCCGTCGACGTGGCCGAGTACCGCGATCACGCGCCCGAACTCGGGAGGATCTGGCGGAAGTTGGCGGGCCGGGACTATCCGGCGATGGCGGTGGTCGGCATCACCCGGCTTTGGGACGAGCGGGCGCTGGTGGAGCTCGACGGGATCGCCGTGGTCGAGTGAGTGTTCGACCGATTTTGACAGCGGCCCTACACGGAGGGACGGTGGAAATGCCCCGAAGTGTTCTCCGTCAACTATGTTCGGAGGTGCATGAAGATGCGCCGTAGGATCGGAGCGGCAGTCCTGGCAGGGGCCGCCGGGGTCACCCTCGGCCTGATGCCCCTCAGTGGAGCTTTCGCCGCCACACCCCCGCAGACGCTGCCCCAGGTGCAGACCGGCGACGGTCACGGCGGCGATGGCCATGGCCATGGCGGCCACGGCCGTTGGTGCGACGACTGGCGTGACCGTGGCTGGTGCGACAACGACTGGACCGGCTACGGCGGCTACAACCCGTACTGGACGGGTTATGGCGGCAACGGCTGGGACCACGACCGTCACCACGACTGGGACGGTCGCGGTGGCGACGGCCACTGGAACGACGGCTGGGGCGGCCACGGTGGTCGCGGCGGTGATGGTGGCGACGGCGGCCATGGCGGCTGGGGCGGCCACGGTGGTCGCGGCGGTGACGGTGGCGACGGCGGCCATGGCGGCTGGGGCGGCCACGGCGGCTGGTGACCGCCACTGACCGCCACCGCTCGCGGGGCGGGTGATCTGGCGGCGCTCAGCCCTCCAGCAGGGAACCCATCCACTCCTCCACACCCGCGACCGAGCGCGGCAGGGCGCCCGACATCAGTCGGGCGCCCTCCGCCGTGATGACCAGGTCGTCCTCGATGCGGACGCCGATCCCGCGCAGCTCGGCCGGGAGGGTGAGGTCGTCGGGCTGCAGGTACAGGCCGGGTTCCACGGTGAGCACCTGACCCTCCTCCAGCACCCCGTCCAGGTACGTCTCGGCGCGCGCCTTGGCGCAGTCGTGGACGTCCAGCCCCAGCATGTGCCCGCTGCTGCACAGGGTGTACCGGCGGTGCAGGTCGCCCTCGGCGTCCTTGAGCACACCCCACTCGGCCAGGCCCTCGGCGATGACCCGCATGCCGGCCCGGTGGAAGTCCCGGAAGCTGGCGCCGGGGCGGAGCGCGGCGATGCCCGCCTCCTGGGCGGCCAGTACGAGTTCGTAGACCTGGCGCTGCACGGGGGAGAAGCGCCCGGAGAGCGGGAGCGTCCGGGTGATGTCCGCGGTGTAGAGGGTGTCCGTCTCCACCCCGGCGTCCAGCAGCAGCAGTTCGTCCCGGTTCAGCGCGCCGTCGTTGCGGATCCAGTGCAGGACGCAGGCGTGGGCGCCGGAGGCGGCGATGGTCTCGTACCCGGTGCCGTTGCCCTCGGCGCGGGCCCGCAGGCCGAAGACCCCCTCGATCCAGCGCTCGCCGCGCGGGTGGGCCAGCGCGCGCGGCAGGGCGCGTACGACGTCCTCGAAACCGGCGGTGGTGTGGTCCACGGCGAGCTGCAGCTGCGCCACCTCCCAGGCGTCCTTGACCAGTCGCAGCTCCGAGAGGACGGTGGCGAGTTCGGAGTCGTCGGCGGCGTTGCGGCCGGCCGGGGAGCCGAGGGTGTCCAGGTGCGCGCAGCGGATACCGGTGAGCCGCTCGGCCTCGGCGAGGTCGGGGCGGCGGCCGACCCAGAACTCGCCGTGCCGGCGGTCCCGGAAGAACTCCTCGTTGCCGCCGGCCCGCGGTGACCGGGGGCGCAGGTACAGGACGGCTTCGTGGCCGTGCGGGCCGGACGGTTCCAGTACCAGCACGTGACCGACCTGGTCCTCGCCGGTCAGGCCGGTGAGCCAGGCGTACGCGCTGTGCGGGCGGAACCGGTGGTCGCAGTCGTTGGTGCGGACCTTGAGCTCACCGGCCGGCACGATCAGCCGCTCGCCCGGGAAGCGCGCCGAGAGGCGGGCCCGGCGGGCCGGGGTGACGTCGAAGGCGGTGACCCGGTCGGAGGCCGCCAGGGGGGAGGGTGCCCAGTCGCCCGCCATGAAACGAGACAACTCGGCTGATACCGGCAGGTCGTGACTGCCGATGTTGAGCGGGGCGGGGTGGTCGGTCACGGGGGCTCCCCAAGTTTGATGCGAACTGGTGGGCGCACAGGTCTTGTCAGTGCAATTTCACATTACTATGTTACAGCTCACACCGGGCCCCGTTAACGGGGCTCAAATGCCGTGTGACGTACGGCAGTTGACGCTTCACAGCACCATTTCCCCCACCTCCGCTTCCCACAGGAGTACTTGGTGTCCATGCACAGAGTTGTGCGCTCCTCCCTCCTCGCAGGCTCCGTCGCCGTCGCTCTGGTCGCCTCCGCCGGGCAGGCCGTGAGCCTCGCGGCCGAACGGACCGCCCCGGCTTCCCCGGTGGCCGCGACGGTCCCCGGCACCTTCGCCTCCGGTGCCGGCACCGGCACCGCGGCGCACGGCCAGAACCCGTTCGACGAGGTCCAGCGGCTCGCCTCGGCCCCCGAGAACGTCCCCGCCGCGAGCCGCGTCCCCGGCGGCCGCACGGTGAAGCCCGGCGCCAAGGCCAAGGACGCCGCCAAGGTCCCCGGCCCCGCCGAGAAGGCCCCGGCGGCGGCCGGGCGGGCGCTCGTCCAGGCCGCGGGCGGCACCGCCGCCGGGGTGCCCTGCACCCTCGACGGGGTCAAGAACCTCTCCCCGGAGCAGTTCGCCGACTTCCTCGCCGACCCGGCCGTGCTCGCCGACGGGTGCCTCCGCGACATCATCTGGACCTGGGACGCCCGCCTCGCCCCGGTGATGTCCGACGCCCACGTCCAGGCCGTCTCCCGCCGGATATCCGGCCTGGCCGCCGCTCACGACGGCCGCAACTCCTCCCACCTGGAGGAGATGTTCACCTACCTGCACGCGGTCGTGTACCACGACTTCTCGCGCGGCGAGATCGATGTCACCGACGCCCCGACCGCGGCCGCGATGCGCCAGGCGATAGCCGACTTCGGGGGTGCCGCCCGCACCTTCGACGCCACCCCCTCCAATGCCCGGACCCTCCGCGAGGCCCTGTACGCGGCCAGCGGTCCCGGTCTGCGCCAGCACCAGCTCGGCCTGATCAAGAACGTGCTCGCCACCATGGGCCCCGACCGGCCCGCCACCCACCGCGACGCCGGCTGGGCGGGTGCGGCGCTGGCCGGCCTCTCGGTCAACTACCTCGGCGTGTACCCGGGCAACCAGGACGCGGCCTTCCACTCGGCCGTGGCCGCCGACCCCTCCTACCGGGCGGCGTTCAAGACGTTCGCCGGCTGGACCCACCTCAAGGGCACCGGCAACGACTGGGTGGTGCGCGACGCGCTCAGCGAGTACGCCCGCTTCGGCCAGATAGCCGGCCTCAAGGACGGCACCGTCGCCGACCTCGGCGGCCTGCTCGGCACGGTCGAGCGCGACTGGGGCGCCGGCAGCGAGCAGTGGGCCACGCTCGTCTCCTGGCTCAACTTCTACGAGGCGTGCCGACCGTACGGGGTCTGCAAGGAGGACATCGAGAAGCGGATCTTCCCGTACACGTACACCTACGACAACGGGGCCATCAAGGTCCGCACCGGCCTCCCGCAGGCCACCGTCGACAAGCTGTACTACGCGAGCAAGCAGGTCAAGGCGCAGTACCACCGGGTGCTCGGCACCGACCAGCCGCTCGCCGGGGACCCGAACACCACGCTGAACATCGTGCTGTACGCCTCGCGCGCCGACTACGAGAAGTACCACCCGATCCTCACCGGGATGGGCACCAACAACGGCGGCATCTACATCGAGCGCGGCGCCACCTTCTACACCTACGAGCGGCGGGTGCCGCAGGACTCCTCGCTGACGCTGGAGGAGCTGTTCCGCCACGAGTACACGCACTACCTCAACGGGCGGTACGCGGTCCCCGGCTTCTTCGGCGAGGGCCCCTGGTACGAGGGCGACCGGACCACCGCCATGGACGAGGGCACCGCCGAGTTCTTCGACGGCGCCACCCGCGACAACGGCATCGCCGTCCGCAAGTCCCTGGTGAAGAGCGTCATCAACGACACCGCCGGCGGCGGCCCGCGGATGAGCGTCGAGCAGATCATGAACGCCACCTACGACGGCGACGGCTTCCGCTTCTACTCCTACGCGGGCACGTTCTTCGAGTTCCTGTGGACCGAGAAGCCCGCGCTGCTCCGCGAGATGTACACGCACCTGCGCAACAACGACGTGGCCAAGTACGACGACTGGCGCTACCGGATGGGTGCCGACAGCTACCTGCAGCGCGACTACGACCGCTTCCTGGACGCCCAGATCGCCAAGGTCGACCAGCTGTACGTGCCGAACACCGCCTTCACCCCGGTCGACCAGCTGCGCGACTCGGCGCTGGCCGCGGTGAAGTCCTCCTTCGCCACGGCGACGTACAACACCCCGGACTGCGTGGAGAACGGGGAGCCCGGGAAGCGCCGCTTCACCTGCACCGGGCGGATCACCGCCAACCTGAAGAACTGGCGCAGCGAGGACCAGAACTTCAAGGACATGTCCGAGACGGTCGACTACTTCATCCTCGACCGGGCGGGCGCGGCCTCCACCAACCTGGCCGACATGAACTGCCACTTCGGGCCGGTGGAGATCTGGTCCAACAAGGTGGCGGGCACCTCGTCCTACAGCTGCGAGGGTCCGCTGCGCGGCTGACGCCCCGGGCCCGGGCGTGCGCGCGGGGCCGGCCGCACAGGGGGCGGCCGGCCCGTGGCGCGGGTGCGCCCGACGGGTCACGACGCGCAGGTCAGGGGCCCTAGGCAGGCACAGAAGTATGTGACATATTACTGTCGTGCCCAAGAGACACCACCTGGATGCCTCCCCGGACGTCGTGATCATCGGCGCCGGCGTGGTCGGAGCCGCCTGCGCGTACTACGCCGGCCGCTCCGGACTGTCCGTCGCCGTCGTCGACCGCGGTCCCGTCGCGGGCGGCACGACCGGTGCCGGGGAAGGCAATCTGCTCGTCTCCGACAAGGAGGCGGGCCCCGAGCTCGACCTCGCGCTGCTGTCCACGAGGCTGTGGTGCGAACTGGCCTCCGTCCTACCGCCGGAGACCGAGTACGAGCCCAAGGGTGGTCTCGTCGTGACGCCCGACGAGACCACCCTCAAGGCCCTGCGCCGCTTCGCCGAAGGCCAGCGGACGGCGGGCGTCCAGGCGCGGGAGGTCGGTCCCGACGAGCTCCGCGTGCTGGAACCGCACCTCGCGCCGGACCTCGCCGGCGGCTTCCACTACCCGCAGGACGCCCAGGTGCAGCCCGCCCAGGCGGCGGCCCGCCTGCTCGCCGCCTCCGGCGCCGCGCGGTACCTCGGCGAAGAGGTCACCGAGATCCTCCGCGAACCCTCCGGCGCCCTGCGCGGCGTCCGCACCACCCGCCGCGAACTCCTCGCCCCCGCCGTGGTGAACGCGGCCGGCACCTGGGGCGGCGCGGTCGCGGCGCTGGCCGGGACGGAGCTGCCCGTACTGCCCCGCCGAGGCTTCGTCCTGGTCACCGAGCCACTGCCGCGGGTGGTCCGGCACAAGGTCTACGCCGCCGACTACATCGCGGACGTGGCCAGCGGCTCCGCCGCCCTGCAGTCCTCGGCGGTGGTCGAGGGCACGCCCTCCGGACCGGTGCTGATCGGCGCCACCCGGGAACGCGTCGGCTTCGACCGCTCCCTCTCCACCGAGGCGCTGCGCCGCCTCGCCGCCCAGGCGGCCGCGCTCTTCCCGGTCCTGGCCGACGTGAAGGTGATGCGGACCTACCACGGCTTCCGCCCGTACCTGCCCGACCACCTCCCGGCGATCGGCCCCGACCCGCGGGTCCCGGGCCTGCTGCACGCCTGCGGCCACGAGGGCGCCGGCATCGGCCTGGCCCCGGCGACCGGCCTGCTGATCGCCGCGGCGCTGACCGGGAGCGAACCGCCGCTGGACCCGACCCCGTTCCGCCCCGACCGTTTCGCGGAGGCTACCCCATGAGCCGGACGAGCCGCACGAGCCGTACGACACGCACTCCGCGGGACGTGGTCGGCGGGGCACCGCAGGCCACGTACACGATCAGCTTCGACGGCCGCCACATCCCGGCCCAGGCCGGCCAGTCCATCGCCGCAGCCCTGTGGGGCGCCGGCATCCTGGCCTGGCGCACCACCCGCGACGGCGGCGCCCCGCGCGGCGCGTTCTGCGGCATCGGCCAGTGCCACGACTGCCTGGCCACCGTCAACGGCCGCCCGAACCAGCGGGCCTGCCTGGTCCCGGCCCGCCCCGGGGACACCGTCACCACCCAGGAGGGAACCGGCCGTGCCGAACTCGCCGTCTGACGCCCCCGCCGCGGACCTCGCGGTCGTCGGAGCCGGGCCGGCCGGGCTCGCGGCCGCCGTCAGCGCCGCCGAACTCGGCCTGAGCGTCGCCCTGCTGGACGCGGGCGACCGGCCCGGCGGCCAGTACTACCGCCACCCCGCCCCGGGCCTGGGCGCGGCCCGCCCGGAGGCCCTGCACCACGCCTGGTCCGCCTTCGCCGACCGCGAGGCGCGGCTGCGCGCGCACGAGGCGGCGGGCCGGGTGACGTACCTGCCGGGCCACCACGTCTGGACGGTGGTCCCGGCGGAGGAGCGGGAGTGGCTGCTGCACGCCGTGGTCGAGGCCGAGGAGCGGGCCGCGACCGTCCGCGCCCGCGCGGTGCTGCTCGCGACCGGCGCGTACGAGCGCCAACTGCCCTTCCCCGGCTGGACGCTGCCCGGGGTGGTCGGGGCCGGCGGGGCGCAGGCCATGCTCAAGGCCGGGCTCGTGCTGCCCGGGCGGCGGGTCGTGGTGGCCGGCAGCGGCCCGCTGCTACTGGCCGTCGCCGGATCGCTGGCCGCGGCCGGGGCGCGGGTGCCCGCCGTGGTCGAGGCCGCGTCCTACCTCGCCTATGCCAGCCGGGTGCCGGCCCTGCTCCGCAACCCGGGCAAGCTGGCCGAAGGCGCCGTCTTCGGCGGGGCCCTGGCGCGCCATCAGGTCCGGCTGCTCAGCCGGCACGCCGTTGTCGAGGCGCACGGCACCGAGCGCGTGGAGGCCGTCACCGTGGCGCGGCTGGGCCGCGACTGGCGGCCCGTTCCGGGCACCGGCCGCCGGATCCCGTGCGATGCCCTCGCCGTCGGCCACGGCCTGGTCCCCCAGCTGGAACTGGCCACCGGCCTGGGCTGCGCCACCCGCCTCGCCGCCGACGGCACCCCGGCCCTGGTCCTGGACACCGAACAGCGCACCAACGTCCCCGGTATCTGGTCGGCCGGCGAGACCGGCGGCATCGGCGGCGCCCAACTGGCCCTGATCGAGGGCGAACTGGCGGCCCGTTCCGTCGCCTCGGTGCTGCGCGCGCAGCCGCCGCGCGGCGCAGCGGCCCGCCTCGAACGCCGCCGCGCGCGGCTGCGGGCCTTCGCCGAGGCCATGGGGGCCGCCCACCGTCCGGGCGACGGCTGGACCGGCTGGGTCACCGACGGCACCGAGGTCTGCCGGTGCGAGGAGGTGCCCGCAGCCCGCATCCGCGAAGCGGTGCACGAGCTCGGTGCCCGCGACGCCCGTACGGCCAAGCTGCTCACCCGGGCCGGCATGGGCTGGTGCCAGGGCCGCATGTGCGGCCAGGCCGTCGCCGCTCTGGCCGGCACGGAGCCCGCCGCCGACCGCCGGCCGCTGTCCTGCCCGGTGCCGCTCCGTCACCTCGCCGACCTGCCTGCGGCAGTGCCCCCGGCCGGAGCCGGTCCCGGTCCTGGCGCCGGTCCCGGCGCCGGCCGGGCGCCGCAGACCGACGCCGCGGACTGACACCCGTGCGCCACCTCTTGTGGCGCCCGTACACCCCACAGTAAAATGTCACACACCACACTAGGGAGTCCCGTATGAGCGCCGCACCCCGCACCCCCTGGCACGGCATCATGGTCGCCACCACCCTGCCGATGCGCCCCGACCTCTCCGTCGACCACGACGCCTACGCCGAGCACGTCGCCTGGCTGATCGCGAACGGCTGCGACGGCGTCGTCCCCAACGGCTCCCTCGGCGAGTACCAGACCCTCACCGCCGAGGAGCGCGCCCGCGTGGTCCGCACCGCCGTCGAGGCGGCCGGCGACGGCGCCCGCGTGATGCCCGGCGTCGCCGCCTACGGCAGCGCCGAGTCCCGCCGCTGGGCCGAGCAGGCCGCCGAGGCGGGCGCCGGATCCGTCCTGCTGCTGCCGCCCAACGCCTACCGCGCCGACGAGGCCGCCGTCCGCGCCCACTACGCCGAGGTCGCCAAGGCCGGCCTGCCCGTGGTCGCGTACAACAACCCCATCGACACCAAGGTCGACCTGACCCCGGCCCTCCTCGCCCGGCTGCACGCCGACGGCAGCATCGTCGCCGTCAAGGAGTTCAGTGGTGACGTCCGCCGCGCGTACGAGATCGCCGAGCTCGCCCCCGGCCTGGACCTGCTCATCGGCGCCGACGACGTCCTGCTCGAACTCGCCCTGGCCGGCGCGGTCGGCTGGATCGCCGGCTACCCCAACGCCCTGCCGTCCTCCTGCGCCACGCTCTACCGGGCGGCCGTCGCCGGCGACCTGGAGACCGCCCTGCCGCTCTACAAGTCCCTGCACAGCCTGCTCCGCTGGGACTCCAAGACCGAGTTCGTCCAGGCCATCAAGCTCTCCATGGACCTCGCCGGCCGCCCCGGCGGCCCCACCCGGCCGCCCCGCCTGGCGCTCACCGGCGAGGTCGAGGCCGCCGTCCGCGCCGCCACCGAGAAGGCCCTCGCCGACGGCCACTGCTGAGCCGGCAGCCGAGCCCGACGGCCGCCACCGACAGGCCATCGGCAGGCCACTGAAGGGCCACTGACAGGCCATCACCGACAGTCAGGGGAGACCCCATGCGTACGCGTCACATCTACCACGCGGTGGACTCGCACACCGAGGGCATGCCGACCCGGGTCATCACCGGCGGCGTCGGGGTGATCCCCGGCGCCACCATGGCCGAGAAGCGCCTGCACTTCATCGAGCACCTGGACCACGTCCGGACCCTGCTCATGTACGAGCCGCGCGGCCACGCGGCGATGAGCGGCGCCATCCTCCAGCCGCCCACCCGCCCGGACGCCGACTACGGCGTGCTCTACATCGAGGTGTCCGGGCTGCTGCCGATGTGCGGGCACGGGACCATCGGGGTGGCCACCGTCCTGGTCGAGACGGGCATGGTGCCTGCCGTCGAACCGGTGACCACCGTACGCCTGGACACCCCCGCCGGACTGGTGAGCGTGGACGTTCGCGTCGAGGACGGCGCGGCGAGGTCCGTCACGCTCACCAACGTCCCCGCCTTCTGCGTCGCCCTCGACCTGAAGGCCGACGTACCCGGCTACGGCACGGTCACCTACGACCTCGCCTACGGCGGCAACTTCTACGCCTTCGTGGAGCTCGACTCCCTCGGCCTGCCCTTCGACCGCGCCCGCAAGGAGGACCTCCTGGCCGCCGGTCTCGCGGTCATGGACGCGGTCAACGCCGGACCGGACCGCCCGGTGCACCCCGAGAACCCCGGCATCTCCGGACTCAAGCACGTCTACCTCGCCGCCCCCGGCTCCGACGCCGTCCGCTCGCGGCACGCCATGGCCATCTATCCGGGCTGGTTCGACCGTTCCCCCTGCGGTACGGGCACCAGCGCGCGGATGGCCCAGCTGCACGCCCGCGGCCTGCTGCCGCTGGACACCGACTTCGTCAACGAGTCCTTCATCGGCACCGAGTTCACCGGCCGCCTGGTCGGCGAGACCACCGTCGGCGGCCGGCCCGCCGTCGTACCCACCGTCACCGGCCGGGCCTGGATCACCGGCACCGCCCAGTACTTCCTCGACCCGACCGACCCCTTCCCCGGAGGGTTCCTGCTGTGAACCCGGCCCACACCCCCGCAGCCGTGTCCCCGGCGGCCGCCCCGGCACCCGCCGCCGACTCCTCCTACACGGTGCACTCCGTCCGCACCACCGACTACCACACCGCCGGCGAACCCTTCCGGATCGTCACCGAGGGCCTCCCGCCCGTTCCCGGGGACACCGTCGCCGACCGCTGCGCCACCGCCGTCGGCGCGGGCGGATCCGGCACCGCGCCCCGGCGCAGCGCGCTGGACGACGTACGGCGCATGCTGGTGCAGGAACCGCGCGGACACGCCGGAATGTACGGCGGGTTCCTGGTCCCGCCGGACGACGACGGGGCCCACCTCGGCGTGCTGTTCTGGCACAAGGACGGCTACTCCACGGCCTGCGGGCACGGCACCATGGCACTCGGGGTCTGGGCGGTGGACAGCGGACTGGTCCCCGCCCCGGACGACGGGGTGGCGCAGGTCCGGATCGACGTACCGTCCGGGCGGGTCACCGCCACCGTCCACCGCGACGGCGGCCGGACCACCGGGGTCACCTTCCGGAACGTCCCGGCCCAGGTCGCCGCCCGCCGGGTGCCGGTGGCCACCACCCTCGGCCTGGCCGAGGTGGACATCGCGCACGCCGGTGCCTGTTACGCCTCCGTGCGCGCCCGCGACCTGGGCCTGCGGGTGCTCCCCGCCGACCTGCCCGCCCTGGTCCGGGCCGGGCAGGAGATCCGCGCCGCGCTGGCCACCCACCCCGCCACCTGGCACCCCGGGGGCCCGCTGCTGTCCGGGGTCTACGGGGTCGTCCTGTACGAGGAACTGCCCGACACCCCGTTCGGCCCGCACCAGCGCAACGTCACGGTCTTCGCCGACGGTCAGATCGACCGCTCGCCCTGCGGCTCCGGCACCTCCACCCGGCTGGCGCTGCTCGCCGAGGACGGGCTGCTCGGGGCCGGACAGGACCTGTTGCACGAGTCCGTGGCGGGCACGGTGTTCACCGGCCGGATGCTCGGCCCTGCCTCGGAAGGGCTGACCGAGGTCACCGGCACCGCCTACCGGACCGGCGAGCACACCTTCCTGCTGGACTCCCGGGACACCCTCGGCACGGGGTTCCTGCTGTGAGGGGTGTGCCGTCCGCGCCGGAAGTGCGCTCCCGGGCGGAAGTGCGCTCCGGGGCGGGGGACCGGAAGGGGCCGCTCGTCCTGGGGGCCGACGAGATCGCCGGACTGCTCGGCCCGGGGGCCGCCGCCGACGCGCTGGCCGGGGTCCTGCGGGCCGGCCTCGACCCGGAGAGCTGCCCGCAGCGCGGCAACGTGCCCGTCCCGGCGGGCGAGCTGCTGCTGATGCCGGCCGCCTTCGGCCCCTGGGCCGGGGTGAAGGTCGCCGGGGTCGCTCCCGGCAACCCGGCCCGCGGCCTGCCCCGGATCACCGGCAGCTACCTGCTGCTCGACGGTCCCACCCTGCGGCCGGTCGCCCTGCTGGACGCCGCCGCGCTCACCGCCCTGCGGACCCCGGCGGTGTCCGCACTGGCCGTACGCGCCCTCACCCCCGCCGGGCGGCCGCTGCGGACGGTGCTGTTCGGCAGCGGTCCGCAGGCCTACGGGCACCTCGACGCGCTGCTCGCGGAGCGCGAGCTCGACGAGGTCGCGGTGGTCGCGCGGAACGGCGACGGCGCCGCCCGGCTCGCCGCGTACGCCCGGACCCGCGGGGTGGCCGCCCGTACCGGCAGTGCCGCCGACGTGGCCGGGGCCGATCTGGTGGTCTGCTGCACCACGGCCCGCGAACCCCTCTTCGACGGACGGCTGGTGGCGGACGGCGCCACCGTCATCGCGGTCGGCTCGCACGAGCCGGACGCCCGCGAGACCGACACCGCGCTCGTGCGACGTGCCGCGGTATGGGTCGAGTCGCGGGCCGCCGCCCTGCGCGAGGCGGGGGACCTGCTCGTCCCCGAGGCCGAGGGCGCGATCGGGCCGGGCCACATCACCGGCACCTTGGCCGACCTGGTCGCCGGGCGCGGGCAGGCCGCCGGTCCCGCCGCGCCGGGCGGGCCGTCCGGCTGTCCACACCTCTTCAAGAGCGTGGGCATGGCCTGGGAAGATCTCGCTGTGGCCGTGGCCCTGTACCACGCCGCCGGGGGCGACAGCGAAACGTGACATTGTACGCTGTTCCTCTGCGATTTCTCGGAGGAATGCGATGGGTGACCTGAAGCAGCACAGTCTCATCAAGGCCCAGGAGCGGCTTCGCGATCAGGTAGGCCATGCCCTTCGAGCAGCCCTGATAGCCGGACAGCTGGAGCCCGGCCGGGTCTACTCGGCCCCCACGCTCGCCGCCGACCTCGGTGTGTCGGCCACCCCGGTCCGCGAGGCGATGCTCGACCTGGCCCGCGAGGGCCTGGTCGAGCCGGTCCGCAACAAGGGCTTCCGGGTCACCGAGGTCAGCGAACGCGACCTGGACCAGTTCACCGAGCTGCGCACCCTGATCGAGGTCCCCACCATCGGCGTGGTCACCCGGATCGCCGCCAAGGAGGCCCTGGAGGAACTCCGGCCCATCGCCCAGGAGATCGTCACCCAGGCCCGCGAGCACAACCTGATCGGGTACCTGGAGGCCGACCGGCGCTTCCACCTGACCCTGCTCGGACTCGCCGGCAACGAACGCCTGGTGGAGACCGTCGGCGACCTGCGCAAGAGGTCCCGGCTGTACGGCCTGACCAGCCTGGACAAGGCCGGCCTGCTGGTGTCCTCGGCGGAGGAGCACCTGGAGCTCCTCGACCTGATGCTGGCGGGCGACGCCCCCGCGGCCGAAGCCTGCATGCGCCGCCACCTCGGCCACGTCCGCTCCCTCTGGGCCGACCAGGCCGAGTAGCCCCTGCGGGCCCTACGGCTCCGACAGCCCGCGGCCGACACTGCGTCGGCCGCGGGCTGTCGGGCTAGGACGTCACCGGCGCCGACCGAGAAGGGCCCGTTTCCTCGGACCATCTGATCGCTTGTCTCATTGGTTATCGTGCCCGCCCGTCGGCACGCGGTCGGGGCCCGCGATGAGGGGTCCCGGCCGAAGCACGCGATGATCCGAACGAGCCGATTAGTGCAGGGCCGCCTTCAGGAAGGCGAGTTCCTGGGCGGTGATCTTCTCGTAGGTGCCGTTCGGGGTCATGTGGGTGACGCCCGGGAGGGCGAGGAGCTGGTGCGGGCGGCCCGCGTCGGTCAGGGCCCGGGAGAGCCGCAGGGTGTGAGAGGGGTGCACGTTGTCGTCGGCCAGGCCGGTGATCAGCAGCAGCGGGCGGGTCAGCCGGGGCGCGTCCGCGAGCAGCGACTCCTGCTCGTAGACCTCCGGGTTTTCCTGCGGAAGGCCCAGGTAGCGCTCGGTGTAGGCGGTGTCGTAGTGGCGGAAGTCGGTGGGCGGGGCGCCCGCCACGGCCGCGTGGAAGACGTCCGGGCGGCGCAGCACGGCCGCCGCGGCCAGGTAGCCGCCGTAGGACCAGCCCATCACCCCGACCCGGCCGAGGTCGAGCTCGGGGTGGCGTTCGCCGAGTGCCCGGAGGGCGGCCACCTGGTCGTCCAGGGTGACCCGGGAGAAGTCCCGGTCCATGGCGTGGGTGAAGGCGGGGGACACGTACGGGGTGCCCCGGTTGTCGACGGTGACCACGGCGAAGCCCTGGTCGGCCCACCACTGCCGGTGCTGCCAGCGGCGCGGCTCCAGGCTGACGTCCTGGAAGCCGGGGCCGCCGTAGCCCTGGACCAGCACGGGCAGCCGCTGCCCGGGCACATGGCCGCGGGGCAGTACCACCGCGGTGGGCAGGCCGTGTTCGGTGACCCGGGCCAGCCGGGGAGCCACCCGGTACGGCAGCGGCTCGGAGAGGTCGGCCGGGGAGAACTCCCGCCCGTCGGCGGTGCGTACGGTCCTGCGGACGCCGTCCGGCCCGGCCGAGGTCAGCAGCAGGGCCCCGGCGGAGGCGGTCACCGCGTGCACGCCGTGGCCGTCGGCGACCGGGGTGAGGGCGCCGGTGTCCGGGTCGAGCAGCAGTACCTGCTGCTCGGCGGGGTCGCGCAGGCCGGCCTCGACCAGCAGGGCGCCGCGGTGCTCGCCGGCCACCCGGCGTATCTGCACCCCGTCCCCGGTGAGCGGGACGCCGTCCAGCGCCAGCGCGCGGGCGGCGCCGCCCGCGGTGTCGGCGGCGGTGAGCATCCGGCCGTCGGAGAGCCGGGCCGGGGTGCCCGGCAGCAACGGGTCCACCCACTGGGGGTGCGTGGTGCGGGACAGCTCACGGGTGGCGCCGGTGGCCGGATCGGCGGACAGCAGGAGGACGTTGCGCTGGAGCCGGTCCTGGACGGTCAGCAGGACCTCCTCCGGGCTCTCCCAGCCGGCGTCGGAGACGTAGGGGTACGTGTCCGCGTCCCAGTCCAGGCGGACCCGTCGGCCGGCCGGGCCGAGGACCCACAGCTCGACCGAGGCGTTGGGGCCGCCGGCCTCCGGATAGGCGAAGTCCTCGGCGGGGAGCTCGGGGTGCGCGGGGTCGGCGAACCAGCGGCGCTGCAGGGCGGACTCGTCCACCCGGGCGGCGAGCAGCGCCTGCCCGTCGGGGGACCACCAGTGGCCGCGGGACCGGCCCAGTTCCTCGGCGGCGACGAACTCGGCCAGGCCCCAGCGGGCGCCGTCGTCGGGGCTGACCCGTTCCGTGCTCCAGGTGCGGTCGCCGCCGTGGTCGTGGCCGCCGTCGCGGTCGCCGTCGGAGCCGCTCCTCGCAGAGGCGTGCGTGCCGGACCGGGCGACGTACAGCGCGTCCTCGCTCACGTACGCGATGCGGCGGCCGTCGGTGTCGGGCCGCGGGTCCACGACCGGTCCCGCGGCCGGGACCTCCCGGGGCTTCCCGGTGCCGTCGCCCGGGACCTCGTAGAGCCGGCCGTAGAGCGCGAAGGCCGCCCGCCGTCCGTCGCCGGACGGGGCGTACGAGCCGATCCCGGCGGCGACCAGGCGGATCCGCTCGCGGAGTCGGCGTTCGGCGACGGGTAGCGCCCCCGGTTCGGGGGAGAGCTCGCGGGGGTCGGCGAGCAGGGCCTCGGCTCCGGTGGCGGTGTCGAGCACCCAGAGGGCGTCGTAGGGGTCGGTGGGGCCGGTGGAGCGGAGGAAGTACAGCAGGCGGCCCTCGTCGCCGAAGGCGAAGGCGCGCGGGGCGCCGTAGGTGAAGCGTCCGGTGCGGGCGGAAAGATCGAGAAACGCGTCCATGATGGAAGTGTGACATGTGAAATATCACTCGCCTAGCCTTGGGCCGTTCGAGTGGTGACGCTCCGCGCTCGGGTCTAGCGTCGTAAGGGTGGACCGCAACGCGGACCGGAACGCCTCCCTGCCGTCCACCCGACCGGGCGGCGGCACAGCCGAAGGGCGCGGGGACGGACTCGCCGCCCTCGTCGTCATCGCCTCCTGCCAGTTGATGGTGGTGCTCGACATCACCATCGTGAACATCGCCCTGCCGCACATCCAGACGGCGCTGGGCTTCTCCACCGAGAGCCTGTCCTGGGTGGTCAACGCCTACACCCTCACCTTCGGCGGTCTGATGCTGCTGGGCGGCCGGGCCGGCGACATCCTCGGCCGGCGCCGGGTGTGGATCTTCGGCGTACTGCTGTTCGGACTGGCCTCGCTGCTCGGCGGATTCGCCCAGAACGCGGGTCAGCTGATGGCCGCCCGCGCCCTGCAGGGCGCCGGTGCGGCGGTCGCGTCGCCGACCTCGCTGGCCCTGATCAGCACCACCTTCAAGGAAGGCCCTGACCGCAACCGGGCCTTCGGCGTCTTCGCGGCGGTCTCGGCGGGCGGCGGAGCGATCGGCCTGCTGGCCGGCGGCATGCTCGTCGAATGGCTCGACTGGCGGTGGGTGCTGTTCGTCAACGTCCCCATCGCACTGACCATCGCCCTGATCGCGCCGCGCGTCCTGAAGGAGTCCGAGCGCCACCCCGGGCACTTCGACCTCGCGGGCGCGCTGACCGGCACCCTCGGCGTGGTGGCCCTGGTCTACGGGTTCATCCGCGCTGCCGAGGACGGCTGGCGGGACCCGGGCACCCTGATCTCCTTCGGCTCGGCGGTGCTGCTGCTCACCGGGTTCGTGCTGATCGAGCGCCGCTCGCGGCAACCGATCACCCCGCTGCACATGTTCGCCGACCGCAACCGCGCCGGCACGTACGGCATGATGCTCTTCCTCGCCTGCGCGCTGTTCGGCATGTTCTTCTTCCTGACCCTGTTCGTACAGAACGTGCTGGGCTTCAGCCCGATCCAGGCCGGCCTGGCCTTCCTACCGGTCAGCGTGGTGGTCGCGGTGTTCGCGAACATCACCTCCAAGCTGCTCCCGAAACTCGGGCCGAAGCCCTTCATGGTGGGTGGTGCGCTGAGCACGACCGTCGGCCTGGCCTGGCTGAGCCTCACCGACATCCACTCCACCTACCTCGGCAGCATCCTGGGGCCGATGCTGCTGTTCAGCGCGGGCATGGGCATGCAGTTCGTCTCGCTGACCCTGATGGCCCTGTCGAACGTCGCCGACCAGGAATCGGGCGCGGCCTCCGGACTGCTGAACACCACCCAGCAGGTGGGCGGCTCGCTGGGCCTGTCCATCCTGGTCACCGTGTTCGGCGCGGCCGGCCGGACGGAGGGTGCGCAACAGGTCGCGGCCTTCCTGGCGCAGGCCACGCCGGCCCAGCGGGTGCTGTTCGAGCGGACCCGGATGCTCCCGGATCCGTGGGGGGACCGGGTCCTCACGGCGGGCGTGTCCACGGCGTTCACCGTGGCGGCGGCCTTCACGCTGATCGGGGCGCTGATCGCCCTGTTCGTGATCCAGGTCCGCCCCTCGGACCTGGAACGCCTCCAGGGCAATCACCACGGGTGACCGGGCCAGACGGGGGGCCACCTCCGCCGGGAGGCGGGGCGGGGCCGACCTCCACCGGGTGGCCGGGGCCGGAGTGCCCCGGCCACCCCTCACCGGGCGCCGACTCCCGGTGAGGGGTGACCGGGCGACCGGGGCCGGGGGGCAGGCGCAGCCCGCACGTCCCGGCCCCACCCCCGTACGCCCGGTGGCCTGGTGGAAGTGGCGTCATCCTCGCAGGCGGCCCGGGCCCGGGTATTGGAAAAAACCGCCGCCCCAAGCTCGGGCCGGAGCTTGGGCGGCGTCCGGGCGGTGCCGGGCCGCCCCGGACCGGCCCACCGGGGCTTGGGCGGCGCCCCGCCCGTCCAGGACCCGGACCGGCCCACCGCCAGGTCACAGCAGCACGCTGGTCACCCGCCCCGGCACCCGGTCCACCGGCCGCTCGCCCCCGCCCCGGTACGCCAGGAACTGCCCCGGCGCGCAGCCGGTCATCTCCCGGAAGTCCCGGTGCAGGTGCGCCTGGTCGTAGAAGCCGCACGCCGACGCCGCCTCGGACGCCCGGTACCCGCTGGTCAGCATCCGCAGCGCCCGCTGCATCCGCAGCACCCGCGCGGCGGACTTCGGGGACAGCCCGATCTGCTCCCGGAACCGGTCCTCCAGGCGCCGCGCGCTCCAGCCCGCACCGGCCGCGAGGTCGTCGAGCGGCACCAGGCCGCCCGTACGCAGCAGCCGCCCCCACGCCCACACCACCTGCGGGGCGGCGGCGGGCCCCGAGGCCGCCCGCTCCAGCAGCACCGCGTCGAGCAGCGCGAACCGCTCGGCCCAGCCCGGCGCCCGGGCGAGCCCGGCCTCCAGGCGGCCGGCCTCGGCGCCCAGCAGACCGGGGTCGGCGAGCGGGACGACCCGGTCCCGGAGCTCGTACATGGGGAGCCGGAAGACGGTGTACGCCATCCACGGCGCGAAGTGGACCTCCACCCCCTGCAGCCGCCCGGCGTGCTCACCGACCGTCGCGTCGGTGCGCAGACCGGTGAGCAGCGAACCATAGGCCTCGCCTGCACCGGCGCCCGAAGGGGCACCGGGCCCCGAACCGGCCCCCGCCGCGGCAGCGGATCGTGTGCCGCCCGCCCTGGATATCCGTACCGGCCCGTCGAAGTTGACGACCACCGTCGCGGTCCCGTTCGGGATCTCGATCCGGCGCTGCGGGCGGTCCATCTCCACCCGGTAGCCGCGGTACCCGCGCACCCCGGGCCGCAGGGCGGCCGCCGGCACGGCGGTGACCAGCCGCCACGTCCCGTGCCCGGTGACGCCCCACGACCGTCTCATGCCCGCCATTCCGCCGCCCGCCGTCGCCATCCCGCCGCCCGCGGTCCGCCGCCCGCCGCGCCGCGAGTTACGACGGGCTGAGGGGGCGGATCCGGCACCGGGCCGGCCCGGCCACCCGCAGGGTGATCCCGGCCGCCACCGGCACCTCCTCATCCACCGGCTCGAACTCGTACGCCCGGACCATCATCGCCAGTGCGATCACCGACTCCAGCATCGAGAAGTGCTGCCCGATGCACGCGCGCGGGCCACCGCCGAACGGCAGCCAGGCGTATCGGGGCCGCCCCGCCTCCGCCTCCGGGCCGAACCGGTCCGGGTCGAACCGCTCGGGATCCGGCCAGTAGCGCGGGTGCCGGTGGGTGACCCAGGGCGCCACGATCACGTCCGCGCCCGCGGGCACGGCGTACCCGTCGACCTCGGTCGCGGCGACGGACCGGCGGCCGATCACCGGGGCGGCCGGATACAGCCGCATCGCCTCCTTCAGCACCTGCGTCAGGTACGGCAGCCGGTCCAGGTCCGCGGCCTCCGGGTCCCGCCCGCCCAGCACCTTCGCGACCTCCTCGCGGGCACGGTCCTGGACCTCGGGGTGACGCGCGAGCAGGTGCAGGGAGAAGGCCAGGGAGGTCGCGGTGGTCTCGTGCCCGGCGAGCAGGAAGATGAGCACCTGGTCGCGGAGTTCGGCGTCGTCGAACGCGCCGTCCTCACCGCTGCCGGCCGCCGCGAGCAGCGACAGCAGGTCCTCGCCGCCGTCCTCGCCGCGGCGCCGGCGCTCCACGATCCCGTCGCACACGCCGTACAGCTCGGCGATCGCGGCGGCCGCCCGCTTGTTGCCCGGGGTGGGCCAGGTGCGGGGGATGGATTTGGGGGAGTAGCCGCGCCTGAGCACGTAATCGGTGATGACCGGAAAACACCGGTCCACGACCGGAACGGTGGCCTCTACGTCCGCCCCGAACAGGATCCTCGCCACCGCGCGCAGGGCGAGCTCCATCATGGAGTCCGCCACGTCCACGACCCCGCCGGGAGCGTCGCGCCAGGCGTCGAGCGCGGTCTGCGCCTCGGCAGCTATGGCACCGGCGTACGAGTCCACCCGGCGCCGGGTGAACAGCGGCTGCACCAGCCGCCGCTGGCGCAGGTAGTCCTCGTCCTGGCTGGTCAGCAGGCCGTTCCCGAAGGATTCCCGGACTTCCTGGTAGAAGGTGTTCTCCTTGCGGAAGTTGGCCGCGTCGGAGGCCAGCACCTGCTGGGCCCCCTCGGCGGAGAACACGCAGTACAGTTCGGCCCGCAGGCCGGGCGGCCCGGCGGTGACCCGGACCACGTCACCGAGTTCGCGCCGGGCCCGCAGATAGGTCCCGAGCGAGTCCTTCTGCAGGTCGAGCAGCGACCCGAGCAGCGGTACCCCCGCCAGCCCCGGGACCTTCGCGCCGACACTGTCCGTCACTGCCATCCCGGTGCCCCTTCCGCGATCTCAACACGCTGATTCTGCCGCCCCGTTACCCGGGAGGGCGAGTCCACCCACACCTCACACGGCCGATTTCCACCCTTGACGCCCTCACCGCCCTCTCCGGCCTTGACGCTCGTGCAGCAGCAGCGCGAGGGCGCACACGCACAACGTCACGCACAACGTCATCCTTTGCGATGTTCCGGCACCGACCCCACCGTCAGGACGAGTTCGGGCGTACGCTTCCGGTCGCCGTCCGACCGACGACGGCCACGGCCTGGTCCGGGTTCTCCTCCAGCCATGTGCTCAGGTGCTTCCGGACGGCTCCTGGGGGCGGAGCTCGCAGAAATGACGAAGCCCCCGCGAGGCGGGGGCTTCGTGCGGTTGCCGGTCTCGCGGCAAGCGGTGGCTAGATGTCGCGGAAGATCTCGATCTGGGCGCCGACCGAGTTGAGGCGTTCCGCCAGTTCCTCGTAGCCGCGGTTGATGACGTAGACGTTGCGGAGGACCGAGGTGCCCTCGGCGGCCATCATGGCCAGGAGGACGACCACCGCCGGGCGGAGGGCCGGCGGGCACATCATCTCCGCCGCGCGCCAGCGGGTGGGGCCTTCGACCAGGACGCGGTGCGGGTCCAGGAGCTGGAGGCGGCCGCCGAGGCGGTTGAGGTCGGTGAGGTAGATGGCGCGGTTGTCGTAGACCCAGTCGTGGATGAGGGTCTTGCCCTGGGCGGTGGCCGCGATCGCCGCGAAGAACGGGACGTTGTCGATGTTCAGGCCCGGGAACGGCATGGGGTGGATCTTGTCGATCGGCGCCTCGAGCTTGGAGGGGCGGACCGTCAGGTCGACCAGGCGGGTGCGGCCGTTGTCGGCCGTGTACTCCGCCGAGCGGTCGTGGTCCAGGCCCATCTCCTCCAGGACCGCGAGCTCGATCTCCATGAACTCGATCGGCACGCGGCGGATGGTCAGTTCGGATTCCGTGACCACCGCGGCGGCCAGCAGGCTCATGGCCTCGACCGGGTCCTCGGAGGGCGAGTAGTCCACGTCCACGTCGATGTTCGGGACGCCGTGCACCGTGAGGGTGGTGGTGCCGATGCCCTCGACCTCGACGCCCAGTGCCTCGAGGAAGAAGCACAGGTCCTGGACCATGTAGTTGGAGGAGGCGTTGCGGATGACCGTGACGCCGTCGTGGCGGGCCGCGGCCAGCAGCGCGTTCTCGGTGACGGTGTCCCCGCGCTCGGTCAGCACGATCGGGCGGCCGGGGCTGACGCCGGGCTCGACCTTGGCGTGGTAGATGCCCTCGGTCGCGGTGATGTCCAGGCCGAAGCGGCGCAGGGCGATCATGTGCGGCTCGATGGTGCGGGTACCGAGGTCGCAGCCGCCGGCGTAGGGCAGGCGGAACTGGTCCATCCGGTGGAGCAGGGGGCCCAGGAACATGATGATGCTCCGGGTCCGTACGGCCGCCTCCGCGTCGATGGCGTCCATGTCGAGCTCGGCCGGCGGGACGAGTTCCAGGTCCACGCCGTCGTTGATCCAGCGGGTGCGGACGCCGATGGAGCCGAGTACCTCCAGCAGGCGGTAGACCTCCTCGATCCGGGCGACCCGGCGCAGGACCGTGCGGCCCTTGTTGAGCAGGCTGGCGCAGAGCAGCGCCACGCACGCGTTCTTGCTCGTCTTGACGTCGATGGCGCCGGAGAGGCGGCGCCCGCCGACGACCCTCAGGTGCATCGGTCCGGAGTAGCCGAGAGCGACGATCTCGCTGTCGAGCGCTTCGCCGATTCGGGCGATCATCTCAAGGCTGATGTTCTGGTTGCCGCGCTCGATCCGGTTCACGGCGCTCTGGCTGGTGCCCAGCGCCTCGGCGAGCTGGCTCTGCGTCCATCCCCGGTGTTGCCGGGCGTCACGGATGAGCCTGCCGATGCGTACGAGGTAGTCGTCTGCCATGGATGCACCGTATCTCAGATATGAGATGGGGCTCGCGTGGGGTGCGGCAGACGGGTGTTACCCACCGTCAGATCGTGTCCGTTCTGTCCCGGGTCCTGACTGCTTCTGCCCGGCCGTTCCGCTTGCCGCACCTTCGGTCAGTTTTCGCCCGGCTCCATCCGGCCCGCCGTACCCGCGTGATGGGCCACGAGCTTCGTCAGCAGGGCGGTGAGCTGCTGCTGTTCACGGGGGGACAGTGGGGACAGGAGTTCCTCCTGGGTCTGCCGGAGCAGCTGTTCCAGGCGGCCGAGCTGCTTCCGTCCGTGCGGTGTGAGAGTGATGACATTCCGTCGGCGGTCCGCCGGATCGGGGGTCCGCTCCACGTCCCCGCGCCCGGCGAGCTCGTTGAGTACGGCGACCAGATCGCTCCGGTGGATCCCGGTACGGGCGCTCAGCTCGGCCTGGCTGGCCGGCCCGTACTCGTCCAGTGCGACCAGGGCGGCGTAATGCCATTTGCGGGCATCTGCCCCGGTCAGTCCCTCCACGACCAGGCGTTGGGCCAGGGTCGCCGCCTGCCCCAGCAGCCGGCTGGGCAGTTCGCGCAGCCGGGCGGGGACCGGCGGGCCGGGCTGCGAGGTCTTGCCTTCCGTTTCCATGTCCCGATCCTAGCCCTTGCGTTCGTGGCACTAACGGTCTAATTTCGTTCGTGCCGCGAACGTTAGTCGCCCAAACGAAATGGAGGGGCTGAAATGCCCGTCATCGACGTGCTCGACTCGACGATGTACTACGAGGACCGGGGCGAAGGGGTGCCCTTCGTCTTCCTGCACGGCAACCCGACTTCATCCCATCTGTGGCGGAAGGTCCTGCCCCGGATGGCCGACGGGATCCGGGTCCTCGCACCCGACCTCATCGGCATGGGGCGCTCCGGCAAGCCCGGCGGCGCGTACCGGTTCGCCGACCACGCCCGCTACCTGGACGCCTGGTTCGAGGCCCTCGGCCTCGACGACGTGGTCCTCGTCGGCCAGGACTGGGGCGGCGCGCTCGCCTTCGACCACGCCGCCCGGCACCCCGGGCGGGTGCGCGGCACCGCCTTCATGGAGACCGTCCTGCGCCCCATGACCTGGGCGGAATACCCCGAATCCTCCCGGTCCCGGTTCCAAGCCCTCAAGACGCCGGGGGTGGGGGAGCGGCTCGTCCTGGAGGAGAACGTCTTCATCGAGGACAGCATCCACAAGACCGTCCTGAACCCGCTGACCGAAGCGGACCACGCCGTCTACGCCGCCCCCTACCCGACCCCCGAGAGCCGGCTCCCCATGCTCCAGTGGGCGCGCTCCATGCCGCTGGACGGAGAACCCGCCGATGTGGTCGCCCGCGTCGAGGCGTACGACGCCTGGCTGGCCGGCACCCCGGGCGTACCGAAGCTGCTGCTCACCTTCGACGGCTCACCCACGCTGATGGTCGGACCGGAACTGACCGCCTGGTGCGAGGAGAACATCGCCGCCCTGGAGACCGAGTACTGCGGCCACGCAGCACACCTCGCCCCTGAGGACCGCGGCGAGGAGATCGCGGCCGCAGTCAACGCCTGGGTCGTACGGCAGGGCCTGCTGGGCGACCCCCGCCCGTGACCCCCCGCCCGTGACCCCCGCCCGTCCGCACCCCGCTGCCGATCCCGGCCGTCAATTCACTCGATCCGGTCATGATCCCCGTCGGGGGACGTCCGGGGGCGCGTTCCGACGTTGATCCGTGCGACCCCGCGCACACGCCCCTGCGTCGCGGGTCTCTCCACGCCCGGCATGTCCTGGCCGTGACGCCCGGTGTGCCCGAAGTCCGAGCTGCGCAGAGGTGATGCCCGATGATGCCCGAGGCACGGCCGTCCCGTCGCCGGGTGGGATTAGCCACCCGCTGCCGGGCGATCATCGAGGATCCCGCCTTCGGGCTGAGCGTCTTCGCGCTGATCCTGGTGAACGCCGCGGTCCTCGGCGTGGAGACGTACCGCGGGACCGCCCTCGCCTACGAGCAGGAGATCCGGGCCGTCGAACACGCCTGCCTGGCGCTGTTCGCGCTGGAGCTGCTGATCCGCGCCGCCGCCTGCGCGGACCGGCCGCGCGAGTTCTTCCGCGACCCCTGGCACCTCTTCGACCTGGCCGTCGTGCTCTCCTCGGTCCTCCCGATGGTGTGGGACAACGCCACCGTCTTCCGGCTGCTGCGGCTGGCCAGGGTGCTGCGGACCGCCCGCTTCCTGCCGCAGTTGCGGATCCTGCTCATCGCGATGGGGCGCAGCCTGCCGGGCACCATGAGCTTCCTGTTCGTCGGCGGGCTGGTGCTCTACGTCTACGCCATGATCGGCTGGATCTGCTTCGCCGGGGTCGACCCCGCCCACTACGGCTCCATCGGCCGGGCGGGCCTGACGTTGTTCCTGCTCACCACGATGGACGGCCTCACCGATGCCGTTCGGGCCGGGCTGGAGATCTCCCGGTTCAGCATCCTCTACTACGCGTCGTACGCCCTGCTGGCCTCCTTCCTGCTGGTCAACATGCTGATCGGGGTGGTCCTCGGCTCGCTGGACGAGGCGCGGGAGATGGAGAAGGAGGAGCAGGCGAGGCGGGCGAGCCCGAAGCAGCCGTCGCCGCCGCTATCACCGTCGTCGCCGTCGCCATCACCGTCGTCGCCATCGCCATCGCCATCGCCATCGTCGACGGCGGCAGCGGCAGCGGTCGCAGGAGCGTCCGTGGCGGACGCGCACACCCTTGAGGTGCGCGAGCGGATCGCGAACGCCCGCCGGGCGCTGGACGAACTGGAGGCCAGCCTGGACCGCGAGCGCCTGATCCCGGCCGGCCGCCGCCTGGAGGTCTCGGGCAGCGGGTGACGCCTGCGGCCCGCCGCCCCCGCCCCGCCTCCGGCCGCTGCCGCGCCGCCGCCCCCGCCTCCGGCACTGCGGCCCCGGAGGCCGATTCCGCAGCCAAGGGCCGCGGGCCGGCGGGAGGCCGCTACGCCCCGCAGCAGGCGTCGTGCCGACTGCCGCCGTGGATCGCCGCGTACGACGCCGGGCGCGGACCGGACGCCGCCCGGGTGAGGCGGGCCGCGGCCGCACGGCCCGCCACCGACCGTGCGTCGTGCACCACCCGCCCGCCGACCAGGGTCAGTTCGACCGCCGTGTCGCTGATGTCCGGTACCGGGCAACGGGTCACGTCCCGGTCCAGCACCACCAGGTCGGCGGCCTTCCCCCGCTCCACGGTCCCGGTCAGTGCCTCCTGGCGGAGCTGCCACGCGGTGCCCGACGTGTGCATCCGCAGGGCGGACGCACGGCTCAACCCTTCCAGCTCGCGGTAGAGCTCACCGCTGCCGTGCGCGCCCTGCCGGTCGACGGCGGTCCGCAGCTGGTTCCACACCTGCAGCGCGTCCACCGGCCAGTCCGAGCCGCCGGACAGCCGGGCCCCGGCCCGCTCCAGGCTCCGTGCCGGGTACATCCACCGGTGCCGCCGCGGCCCGATGTACGGCAGCAGCGCCTCCATCGTCCAGGTGTCCTTCGCCGCCCACTGCAGCTGCATGCAGGCCGCGACGCCCAGGGCGGCGAACCGCCGCAGGTCGGCCGGGTCCACGATCTGCAGGTGCGCGACGGCGTTGCGCGGGTCGCGCTGCCCGGTGGCCCGGCGCGCGTACGCGTACCCGTCGAGGGCGGTACGGACCGCCCGGTCGCCGAGTCCGTGCGCGTGCATCTGCCAGCCGGCCCGGTTGAAGGCGGCGGTGAGCCGTCCGTACTCCCCGGCCGTGGTGTACAGCTCGCCCCGGTTGTCCGTCGGCTTCCCCGTGGTGCCGTCCAGGTAGGGCTCCAGCAGGGCGGCCGTCTGGGCCGGGTACTCGATGACCCCGTCCAGAAAGACCTTGATCATCCCGAACCGGAGCCCGGGCACGCCCCCGAACTCCCGGCGCAGGCCCCGCGCGTACGCCAGGGCGGCCGCCGGGTCCCGGGTCTTCTCCACCTCCAGCCGGATCGCGGGCACGATCCGCTGGGGCAGCTTCCCGGCCGCGGCGAGGTCCCGGTAGAGCTCCAGCTCGTGCCGTCCCACCAGCGCGTCCATCATCGTGGTGACGCCGGAGGCGGCCGCCTGCTCCAGTACCTTCGCGCAGGCCGCGACCAGTTCTGCCCGCGTCGGCTCCGGGACGTGCCGCTTGACCAGACCCTGCGCGTCGTCCTTGAGCACGCCCGTGGGGCGGCCGTCGGGCCCCTTGACGATCTTCCCGCCGGCCGGGTCGGGGGTGGCCGCGGTGATCCCGGCGATGTCCAGGGCACGTTGATTGGCCCAGAGGTTGTGGCCGTCCCCGCCGACCAGGATCACCGGGCGGCGGGTCGGCAGCGCGTCCAGCATGGAGTGGTGCGGGACGGTGCCGGTCGGCAGCAGCCCGACCGGGTTCCAGTCCTCCACCACCAGCCAGCCGTCCGGCTCGGCGCCGGCCCCGCCGGTGTCGGCGAGGAACCCGCGCAGGATCTCCTGGAGTTCGGGCAGGGTGGTTTCCGCACCGTCCAGGGAGGAACGCAGCGAGCGGTCGCCCGCCCCGAGCGGGTGGACGTGCCCGTCGTGGATCCCGCTCATCACCGTGTTGCCGCGGGCGTCGACCACCTCGGTGTCCCGGCCGACGTAGCGGTGCAGGGACCGGCCCCGCCCGGTGTCGAGGATCGTGCCGTCCCGGCCGACCGCGACCGCGTCGACCGGCGGACCGCCCTGCGTCCCCGTGAACACTCGGGCGTTGTGGATCACCAGGGCGGCCGAACCGCGCTTCGAACCGCTACCGGTGCCGGTGCCGGTAGCGGGCGCGGCGGCAGCGGCACCCGCCGCCGGGCCGCCGAGCAGACCGGCCGCACCCGCGGCACCGGCGGCGGCGAGCAGACCCCGCCGGGACAGGGAGGAGGAAGACGTCATGACCACTCCAAAGGTTGGCAGTGGCCAGGACGATCGGTGATTAACCCCTTAACCGGAACCCGCCCCCGGCAACGGAATCCGCACCCCGCCCACACGCCGCCCGCCCCGCGTCCCGATCCGCCGCCGTCGTCCCCTGCGCCGCCCGACCCGTCGCCGTGACCACGCGCGGCCCGCGCCGGGATCCGTACGATGGCCCCCGTGCCCGCCAGCCCGACCATCGCCGACATAGCGCGCGCCGCGGAGGTGTCCACGGCGACGGTGTCGCACGCCCTCAACGGCACCGGGCGGATCGGCGAGGCCACCCGCCGCCGGGTCCGGGCGGTCGCGACCGCCCTCGGCTACGGCGCGCCCGCCGCCGGACCGCGGACCCGCACCCTCGGCCTGGCCGTCACCACCTTCGCCGGTTCGGCGTGGAACTACGTCGCGGTCTCGTACTTCTCCCGCTGGCTGACGGCCGCCACCGCCGCCGCGCACGCCCGCGGTTACGCCCTGACCACCCTCCCCGCCGACCGCGGGGCCGAGGCACTGTGGCACAACCTCGCCGTGGACGGAATGCTGCTCCTCGACAGCCCGCAGGACGATCCGGTGCTCCGCGCCCTGCGCGCCCGCGGCATCCCGGTGGTCTTCGACGGCCGGCCGGCCGCTCCCCGGCCGGAGGACACCTGGGTGGACAACGACCACGCCGCGACCACCCGGGAGGTCCTCGACCACCTCGCGGCGGCCGGCGCGCAACGCATCGCCCTGCACGGCGGCTTCGGCGGCGAGCACTACACCAGGGCGGTGACGGAGGCGTACGAACGCTGGTGCGCGGACCGCGCCCGCCCGCCGCTCCCGGTGGTCTTCGACCCGCACGACGCCCCCGGCCACGCCTTCGACGAGACGTTCGCCGGGGGCGCGGCCGACGCCGTCTACTCCCTCTACGACCCGGGAGGCCGGCAGACCCTGGCCGCCGCCGCCCGCCACGGCCTGCGCGTCCCCGAGGACCTCCTGATCGTCTGCGCCAGCGAGGACCCCGCCTACGAGTCCACCGAGGTCCCGGTGACCACGATGACCCTCCAACCCGAGCGCATCGCCGAGCTCGCTGTGGCCGCCCTGGTCGAGCTCGTGGAATCGCCCGACCCGGCCGCCCGTGCGATCCCCGGACAGCGCACGGTGCCGGCCCTTTTGCGCCCCCGTGCCTCTTCGCGCCCCCGCCGCTGAGCAGGAGCGGGGCGAACAGGGACGGGGTATCTCGCCCATCCGGTCCCGTGTCCGCCGACCTCTCGCCAGCGTTCGGCCGTGGACTTCCGGCAGGAATGGGGGAACGGCGCGCGGGGTGAATCCCGCCCGCACTTCTTCCTGTCCTACTCCAGCTCCGGTCCCGCCCGGGGCACGCAGAGGCCCTTGGTACTCGACGGGCAGCACCGGATCGCGGCCATCTGGCGCCGCCTGGACGGGGCGACACGCCTCTACTACCTGATCAGCCACCCCTCCGTCCCGGACCTGGCCGCGGACGCACCGGGCACCGGCCTCGCCGAGCTCTTCGCACGGAGCCTCGGCATGGCCCCCTCCGACGCCACCGAGGCAGCCGCGCGGCTTCCGGGCGCTCGGGTCCGGCCCGATCCCCGACCGGGCCGCACATCCCCGGCGGGCTCTTTCCGGGCCTTCGCCGCCGTGCCGGAACCCTCCGGTGACGCGGTCGATTCCGGCACCGGCCCCGGCACCGGCACCGGCACGGTGCTCGCCGCGCTGTCCCTCTTCGCGAGTTCCGCCACCATCGCCCGCGAGATCGATGCCGTTTTCGAGCACCTGGTGCGCCTCTGGCCCGAGCTGGCCCTGCGCTACTCCCTCGACCACGGCTTCGCCCTGGCCGCCCTCGCCGAGGCGGCCGCGGTCGCCCGTGCGGAGCTCACTCGGTGCCTCCGGCTCCTGCTGTGCCCGCCTGAACCCGAAGGAGCCCGAGACGCCGGACGGGGCGGCGGCGCCGAAGCCGACTGCGCGCGTCCCCTGGAAGCCCTGACCCGGCTCTCCGAAGCGACGTACGGCACGGCGGCCCGCGGTCACCTCGGCCGCGGCCCGCTCGCCCGCACCGGTCCCGGCACGGGCGGAGTGCAGATCAGGCCAGGAAGGCGCCGACCGTCGACGCGAATGACGCGGGGTCGTCCATCCACGGGAAGTGGCCGGCGCCGGGCTGGACGGTGAGCTCTGCCTTCCCGAAGAGCCCGCTGAACTCGGCCAGCACGGGCACCGGGCCCTGGAGGTCGGAGTCACCGGCCAGGACCAGGACCGGATGGTCGAAGCGGGCGAGGGCGGTGCGCAGGGCGGGCGGGTCGTAGGCGCCCTCCTCGCCGAAGACGGCGCCCGCCTCGTGGTTCTTGTGGCTGTCGCTGTCCGCGGCGAGCCGCTTCGCCGCCTCGTCCCAGCGGCCGTGGAGGTAGGCATGATCGCGAGGTTCGCAAGCCCCGCCCCGCCGGGCAACCCGTTTCCGGTCAGCCGGCCTGGGCCGCCCGGGCACGTTCGGACAGCAGCCGGGTGAGCGACTCCAGGTCGCCGCTGTCGTAGGACCGGCTCTCGTTGTCCTTGCCGCCGACGAGGGTGAGCACGGTGCCGGTGCGGACCATCGTGTAACGGGTCGTCTTGGTGACGTACCCGGTTCCGCGGCTCGTGGACTGGGTGAAGGCGGTGCTTTCGTCGCCGAACCGCGGCATCGTCAGCTTCCGCACCCCCGCGCCCTTCTGCTCGAAGGCGGCCCGGGCCTCGGCCTCACCGGGATAGGCGAACACCATGAACTCCGTCTCCATGCTGTAGCGCCCCAGGTACTCGGCCCGGCCCTCGAACGTGGATCCGTCGTCCCGTGAGGAGACGCCGGCTTCGGGTGCGGAGACCTCCGTCCAGCCGCTCGGCAGACCCGCGGCGTCCGGCAGCACCGCCTTGACCGCCTTCGCATCGGTCAGCGCTGCGGCCCTCGTACGACCGCCACGGCCGCCGTCCCCACCCCCGGACGCCCCCGCGATCGCACCGAAGGCCCCGCCGGCCCCGGGGGAGTCGTCACCGTCGAACAGCCGTGTCCCGCCGTAGATGCCCAGGGCGGCCAGGGCGACCACGGCCACGGTGAGCAGGACGGCCAGGGCCCGCCCGGCCGGAGTGTTGTCGAAGGTGACGGGGCCCAGCGCGATGGTGCTCCGGCGCACCCTGGCGCCGCCGTCGATCACGATGCTGCCCGTGTAACTCCGCGGCGCTGCGGCCGGCCGCGGTCCTGCCAGTGCCCGGGCGAGCCGGTCGGCGAACTCCGGGTCGTCGGCGACCGAGGCGGACACCGCTTCCGTCAGCAGGGTCCGGGCCTCCGGCTCCCCGGGCCGGGCGTCCACGGCCGCGAGGGCCGCCTGCCCGGCCGGATCCCGTCCGAGCCTCTCGCGGACCATGCCGGAGACGGTCTGGCCGATCTCCGCTCCCACCGTGGCCGTGAGGCCGCTCGCAAGATCGGTCATCACCCGCACGACCGCAGCCGTCACATCCGCTTCCACTCCGCGCCCCCGTCGGTCGCATCCGAGGGGTTCAGGTTCGGGTCACCCGGGGGCGCCCGCATCGGCGCGACCGGACAAACATGAGCGACAACCGGCCATTTTCGCCGGGATCGGCGGCGGGCGGTCGGCGGGCGGTCGGCAGGGGGTTGCGGCGGCGCCGGGCGTTCTCGATCCCGGCAGGGCCATGCCGTGCATGACCTCGGCGCGGCCATGTACTAGAGTTATCTCGACATCGAGATATCTGCCGAAGGCGAACCGCAGCCGCCCCGCTGATAAGGCTTACCTAACTTAGCCCTACCTTAGCGGATTGGCCAGAGTGCCACGCGGCAGGATGCGGTAGAACGCGCGAATTCATGCATGAAGGAGACTGTCGTGTCGGCGAACAGCTTCGACGCCCGTAGCACGCTGCAGGTGGGCGACGAGTCGTACGAGATCTTCCGGCTGGACAAGGTGGAGGGCTCCGCCCGTCTGCCCTACAGCCTGAAGGTGCTGCTGGAGAACCTGCTCCGCACGGAGGACGGCGCGAACATCACCGCCGACCACATCCGCGCGCTGGGCAACTGGGACTCGCAGGCCCAGCCGAGCCAGGAGATCCAGTTCACGCCCGCCCGCGTGATCATGCAGGACTTCACCGGCGTTCCCTGTGTCGTGGACCTCGCCACCATGCGTGAGGCCGTGAAGGAGCTCGGCGGCGACCCGTCGAAGATCAACCCGCTGGCCCCGGCCGAGCTGGTCATCGACCACTCCGTCATCGCCGACAAGTTCGGCACCAAGGACGCCTTCACCCAGAACGTGGAGCTGGAGTACGGCCGCAACAAGGAGCGCTACCAGTTCCTGCGCTGGGGTCAGACCGCCTTCGACGAGTTCAAGGTCGTCCCGCCCGGCACCGGCATCGTCCACCAGGTGAACATCGAGCACCTGGCCCGCACGGTCATGGTCCGGGGCGGCGTCGCCTACCCCGACACCCTCGTCGGCACCGACTCCCACACCACCATGGTCAACGGCCTCGGTGTGCTCGGCTGGGGCGTCGGCGGCATCGAGGCCGAGGCCGCGATGCTCGGCCAGCCGGTCTCCATGCTGATCCCGCGCGTCGTCGGCTTCAAGCTGACCGGCGAGCTGCCCACCGGCACCACCGCCACCGACCTGGTGCTCACCATCACCGAGATGCTGCGCAAGCACGGCGTCGTCGGCAAGTTCGTCGAGTTCTACGGTGAGGGCGTCGCCGCCACCTCCCTCGCGAACCGCGCCACCATCGGCAACATGTCGCCCGAGTTCGGCTCCACCGCCGCGATCTTCCCGATCGACGGCGAGACCCTGAACTACCTCAAGCTCACCGGCCGCTCCGAGCAGCAGGTCGCGCTCGTCGAGGCGTACGCCAAGGAGCAGGGCCTGTGGCTGGACCCGGCCGCCGAGCCGGACTTCTCCGAGAAGCTGGAGCTGGACCTCTCCACGGTCGTCCCCTCCATCGCCGGCCCGAAGCGCCCGCAGGACCGCATCGTCCTGGCCAACGCCGCCCAGCAGTTCGCGGTGGACGTCCTCAACTACGTGGACGACGCCGACGAGGCGGGCCAGGAGTCCTTCCCGGCCTCCGACGCCCCGGCGCAGACCAACGGCGTGCCGACCCGCCCGACCACGGTCACCCTGGCCGACGGCACCTCCTTCGAGATCGACCACGGCGCCGTCACCGTCGCCGCGATCACCTCCTGCACCAACACCTCGAACCCCTACGTCATGGTCGCCGCGGCGCTCGTGGCCAAGAAGGCGGTCGAGAAGGGCCTGTCCCGCAAGCCGTGGGTCAAGACCACCCTGGCCCCGGGCTCGAAGGTCGTCACCGACTACTTCGACAAGGCCGGCCTGACCCCGTACCTGGACAAGATGGGCTTCAACCTCGTCGGGTACGGCTGCACCACCTGCATCGGCAACTCCGGTCCGCTGGACGAGGAGATCTCGAAGGCGATCAACGAGCACGACCTCGCGGTCACCTCGGTGCTCTCCGGCAACCGCAACTTCGAGGGCCGGATCAACCCCGACGTCAAGATGAACTACCTGGCCTCCCCGCCGCTGGTCGTCGCGTACGCCATCGCGGGCTCCATGAAGGTGGACATCACCACCGACGCCATCGGCACCGACACCGAGGGCAACCCGGTCTTCCTCAAGGACATCTGGCCCTCCGAGGCCGAGGTCAACGACGTCGTCGCCAACGCCATCGGCGAGGACATGTTCAACAAGTCCTACCAGGACGTCTTCGCGGGCGACGCCCAGTGGCAGGCGCTGCCGATCCCGACCGGCAACACCTTCGAGTGGGACCCGCAGTCCACCTACGTGCGCAAGCCCCCGTACTTCGAGGGCATGACCATGGAGACCACCCCGGTCTCCGACATCGCCGGCGCCCGCGTGCTGGCGAAGCTGGGCGACTCGGTCACCACCGACCACATCTCCCCGGCCGGTGCGATCAAGGCCGACACCCCGGCCGGCAAGTACCTCACCGAGCACGGCGTCGAGCGCCGCGACTTCAACTCCTACGGTTCCCGCCGCGGCAACCACGAGGTCATGATCCGCGGTACGTTCGCCAACATCCGCCTGCGCAACCAGATCGCGCCGGGCACCGAGGGCGGCTTCACCCGCGACTTCACCGTCGAGGGCGCCCCGGTCTCCTTCATCTACGACGCCTCCCAGAACTACCAGGCCGCCGGCATCCCGCTGGTCATCCTGGCGGGCAAGGAGTACGGCTCCGGCTCCTCCCGCGACTGGGCCGCCAAGGGCACCGCGCTGCTCGGCGTCAAGGCCGTCATCGCCGAGTCCTACGAGCGCATCCACCGCTCCAACCTGATCGGCATGGGCGTCCTGCCCCTGCAGTTCCCCGAGGGCGCCACCGCGGCCTCCCTGGGCCTCACCGGCGAGGAGACCTTCTCCTTCACCGGTGTGGAGGAGCTGAACAACGGCACCACCCCGCGCACGGTCAAGGTCACCACCGACTCCGGTGTCGAGTTCGACGCGGTCGTCCGCATCGACACCCCCGGTGAGGCGGACTACTACCGCAACGGCGGCATCATGCAGTACGTGCTGCGGAACCTGATCCGCGGCTAGCCACGACAGCGGCACCAAAGGGCCGTATCCCCGTTAAGGGGGTGCGGCCCTTCCGCTTTTCATGGCGGCAGCGCCGGATGACGGACAGGTCTCGACTCGGAAAAAGCGTCGGCCAATCTTGTGCACGATCTTGCTGCCCCGAGCGGAAGTGGACTATACCTGTGCGCGTCCGGGCCACCGCGGACGAGCGGCCCCGGGCCCTCCTTCACACTTCTGACGAAGGCGAGGACACGAGCATGGGATCCACTGGTGAGGGCCTCGGACGCCGTGATCTGATCAAGCGCTCCGCAGCACTCGGACTGATCACGGTGCCCACGATGGGCGTCCTGTCCGCCTGTGCCTCAGGTGGCGAGGAGACCACCAAGGGCCCGGACAAGGTGCCGGCCACCAAGGAGAACCCCTTCGGCGTGGCCAAGGGCGGCAAGATGGACGTCGTGATCTTCAAGGGCGGCTTCGGCGACGACTACGCCAAGGCGTGGGAGGCCGCCTTCGACAAGAAATGGGGCACCGCCAGCTCCCACCTGGGCACCCAGGAGATCACCGGCAAGCTCCAGACCCGCTTCAACGGCGGCAACCCGCCGGACGTGGTCAACAACTCCGGCGCCCAGAAGATCAAGCTGGACGTGCTCTTCAAGGCCGGCCAGCTGGCCGACCTCACCCCGGTGCTGGACGCGCCCTCGCTGGACGACCCGAGCAAGAAGGTCCGGGACACGCTGATCCCCGGCACCGTCGAACAGGGCACCCAGGGCGGCAAGTTCGTCGCCCTCAACTACGTCTACACCGTGTACGGCTTCTGGTACTCCGGCAAGCTCTTCAAGGAGAAGGGCTGGACCCCGCCGAAGACCTGGGACGAGTTCCTCGCGGTCTGCGCGAAGGCCAAGGAGGCCGGCATCGGCGGCCTGGCCCACCAGGGCAAGTTCCCGTACTACATCAACGTCGTGATCATGGACCTGATCGCCAAGAAGGGCGGTCTGGAGGCCATGAAGGCCATCGACAACCTGGAGCCGAACGCCTTCGAGGGCAACCCGGCCGCCCTGGCCGCCGCCGAGGCCGTCTACGAGGTGGTGGAGAAGGGCCTGCTGATGCCGGGCACCAACGGCCTCACCCACACGGAGTCGCAGACCGCCTGGAACCAGTACAAGGCCGCCTTCATCCCCTCGGGCTCCTGGCTGGAGAACGAGCAGCTCAAGCAGACCCCGGACGACTTCGACATGAAGTTCCTGCCGGTGCCGCCGCTCGCGGACAGCAAACTGCCCTTCGAGGCCATCCGGGCCGGTGCGGGCGAGCCCTTCATCGTCCCGGAGAAGGCCGCCAACAGGCCCGGCGGCCTGGAGTTCATCCGTTCGATGCTGTCACGCGAATGGTCGACCCTGTTCGCCCAGCAGGCGAACTCGCTCACCGTGGTCAAGGACGGCGTGGACCCGGCCGTCAAGCTGCGGCCCGGCACCCAGTCGGCGGTGGAGGGCCTGAAGGCGGCCGGCGAGGGCACCTTCAACTACCTGTACACCGAGTGGTACAGCGAAATGGACACGGCGATCCAGGACGCGTCCAATGAGCTGATGGCCAAGCGCATCCAGCCGAAGGAATGGATCAAGCGGTGCCAGGCCGCGGTGAACAAGGCGGCCCAGGACCCGAACGCGAAGAACAACCGCCGCAGCTGACCCCGGCCACTCCAGGGACGGACACCATGAGCCACGTAGCCCAGAGCAGGGGGCGGGCCGGATTCATCGCCGGCTTCCTCTTCGCCCCGCTCGCGCTGTACCTGACCTTCGTCATCTGGCCGTACGTGCAGACGTTCGGGTATTCCTTCACCAACTGGTCGGGGCAGTCGCCCGTGTTCGACTTCGTCGGACTGGACAACTACTCCGCGCTGATGAAGGACGAGGTCTTCCGCGGCGCCCTCTGGAACAACCTGCTGCTCCTGGTGTTCGTCCCGGTGGTCACCATCCTGATCGCCCTGTTCTTCGCCTTCATGGTGAACGCGGGCGGCCGGGGCGGCGCCGGCGGGGTCCAGGGCGTCCGGGGATCGGCCTTCTACAAGATCGTCTACTTCTTCCCGCAGGTCCTGTCCCTCGCCATCCTCGCCGTACTGTTCGGCGCCGTGTACCGCAGCGACCAGGGCGGCCTGCTCAACGGCGTCCTGGTCCGCGCCGGCCTGGTGGACGCCCAGCACCCCGTCGAATGGCTCAACGAACCCGATCTCGTCCTCTGGTGCCTGCTCCTGGTGGTCATCTGGCACGGGGTCGGCTTCTACCTCGTCCTCTTCTCCGCCGCCATGCAGTCCATCCCCAGGGACGTCTACGAGGCCGCGCTGCTCGACGGCGCCGGCCGCGGGCAGACCTTCTTCAAGGTGACCCTGCCCCTGCTGTGGGACTCCGTCCAGACCTCCGCCGTCTACCTCGGCATCGCAGCCATGGACATGTTCGTCCTCGTCTCGACGATGACCTCCGGTCCGTACGGCGGCGGCCCCGACCACCACAGCGAGGTCATGGCGACCGTGCTGATGCGCAACTTCCTGTACTTCGGCAAGAGCGGCTACGCCTGCGCCATGGGCGTGGTCATGCTCCTCCTGACCATGATCCTTTCGATCATCACGCTGCGCGCGACCCGCCGCGAGCGCATCGAGTTCTAGAGCCCGGAACCAACCGGGAACGGGAGCGGGAGACACCATGACCACAGTGATCAAGGCCCCGGGCGAGGCGGCCGCCGAGCGCTCCGGCGGCTCCACCGGTCCGGGGGAGCGGCGGCGAGGCTCGGAGGGCGCGGTCCTCAACGTCTTCTCGCACGGATTCCTCGCCGTCTGGGCGGTCCTGATCGTGCTGCCGCTGGTCTGGCTGGCGCTCGGGTCCTTCAAGACCGACGCGCAGATCGGCGGGTCCGCCCTCGCCTGGCCCTCGAACTGGAACCTCGACGCCTTCGGACGCGCCTGGGACAAGGGCATCGGGGACTACTTCGCCAACACCCTGATCGTGATGGCGTTCTCCGTCCCGCTGACCATGCTGCTCGGCTCGATGGCGGCGTACGTACTGGCCCGCTACCCCTTCCCGGGGAACCGGTTCCTGTACTACTTCTTCGTCAGCGGGGCGATGTTCCCGGTGTTCCTGGCGCTGGTCCCGCTGTTCTTCATGGTCAAGCGCTTCGACATGCTGAACACCTACCAGGGCCTGATCCTGGTCTACGTGGCCTACTCGCTGCCCTTCACCGTCTTCTTCATGCACTCCTTCTTCCGCACCCTGCCCACGGCGGTGCACGAGGCGGCGGTGATCGACGGGGCCTCGGACACCCGGATCTTCTTCCAGGTGATGCTGCCGATGGCCAAGCCCGGCCTGATCAGCGTCGGCATCTTCAACACCCTCGGGCAGTGGAACCAGTACATCCTGCCCACCGTGCTGATGCAGCCGCAGACCGGATCGGACCCCGAGCGCTACCTGCTCACCCAGGGCCTCATCCAGCTCCAGCAGCAGCAGGGATACGCGACCGACCTGCCGGTGCTGTTCGCCGGCGTGACGATCGCGATGATCCCGATGCTGGTGGTCTACCTCTCCTTCCAGCGGCAGATCCAGTCCGGCCTGACCTCGGCGACGCTGAAGTAGGGCACTCCGGGGCCGTCAGGAGGCGCTGACGGCCCGCCGCAGGTCGTAACTCTTCCCGGACTCCGGGCCCCCGACGTCCTGGTGGAGCCGGGGCACCCGGTCCGTGCCGGCCACGCGCCACGGAGCCGGCCAGAAACACCCGGGGATGCGCACGGTGACCTCGTGGATCCCGGCGTCCCGCCCGGGCGCGTACGACCAGGTGCCGGTGCCCGTGCACCGCCGCGACGGGCCGCTGGGGTGGTCGTCGGGGCGGTGCATGCCGACGTCCGAGGCCGTGACCCCACCGTCTCCCGTGAAGGTCAGTGTCCCGCCCCGGTGGTCGACCCAGACGCCGGGCACGGCCGCCGCGGTGATCGACGGCGGCTCGTACGGGGGCAGCAGGCCGGTGGCGAGTCCGCCCGCGCCGAGGACGCCGGTCCCCGCCACGACCGCCGCACCCCACAGCGCCACCCGCCGGAAGAGTCCGCTCCGGCCGGTACGGGCGATCAGGGCGCCCGCCGAGAGCGAGGCCGTGGCCCACGCCCAGAAGACCAGCATGGGCCGCGTCGCCACGTCGTTGTACGTCCAGAAGGCCGTGACGGGCGGCCCCAGCAGGGCGGCCACCATCAGCGGTGCCCACAACGCCTCGGGTCCGCCGATCCGGCGGGCCGACAGCGCGGCCAGCGCGACCGCCGGCAGGACGAAGAACAGCGTCAGCAGGAACGCGATCACCCCGATGAGGGGGATGAGGGCGATCACCACCGCCCCTTCTGCGGCGTAGTCGGCGGCGACGCCGGGCGGATACCGCATCCACAGGGACAGGAGCACCACCACCAGGGCGAGCGCGACCTCCAGGTACCCCACCAGCACCGAGACCACCAGTACCCGGCCGTACGAACGCTTCTCGTCCACGGACAACCCCCCTCGGGCATGGCAAACGCACCCGCCGTCCGGCGGACAGCGGCGCGGTCCCCATGCTGCCAGCTGGACTGAACGCGTTCAATTGGCTTGTGGTCTGGCATGGCGTACCCGGGCGCATCAGAGGCATGCGGGAGGAAAGTGGGAAATACTGACAAGGCCATCGCTTCGGTGACCGCGGCGTGAAGTCGGACCGTGCTTCTCTCGTACTTTTGGTCATGGCCGGTCGTCAGCGGCTCTTGACGTCCGGAAAGCCCCAGGGGTCGACTTGGGGTTCACAAGTTGGAGAGATGGCAGGAGTGGATCAGTGGTGGAGACTCCGGGTTCGCAGTCGTCCTTGCACCGCGCGAATCTCGAACGCGTCGTACGGGCGGTGCGGCTCGCCGGTTCGCTGACCCAGGCGGAGATCGCCCGTACCACCGGACTGTCGGCGGCCACGGTCTCCAACATCGTCCGGGAGCTGAAGGACGGCGGGACCGTGGAGGTCACGCCGACCTCGGCGGGGGGCCGCCGCGCGCGCAGCGTCTCGCTCAGCGGGGACGCGGGGATCGTGATCGGCGTGGACTTCGGGCACACGCACCTGAGGGTCGCGGTCGGGAACCTGGCCCACCAGGTGCTGGCCGAGGAGGTCGAGCCGCTGGACGTGGACGCCTCCTGGACGGCCGGGTTCGACCGGGCGGAACACCTGGTGGGGCGGCTGATCGAGAGCGTGGGGACGGTCCGCGAGAAGGTCATCGGCGTGGGCCTGGGCGTGCCCGGCCCGATCGACGTGGAGTCCGGGACCCTCGGTTCCACGGCGATCCTGCCGGGCTGGGCCGGGATCAACCCGCGCGACGAACTCGCGCGGCGGCTCGGGGTGCCGGTGTACGTCGACAACGACGCGAACCTGGGCGCGCTGGGCGAGCTGGTGTGGGGGAGCGGCCGGGGGGTCAAGGACCTGGCGTACATCAAGGTGGCCAGCGGAGTCGGCGCCGGGCTGGTGATAAACGGCCAGATCTACCGGGGTCCGGGCGGCACCGCGGGGGAGATCGGGCACATCACCCTGGACGAGTCCGGGCCGGTCTGCCGCTGCGGCAACCGGGGTTGCCTGGAGACCTTCGCCGCCGCCCGCTACGTACTGCCGCTGCTGCAGGGCAGCCACGGGCCCGAACTCACCATGGAGCGCGTGGTGGAACTGGCCCGGGAGGGCGATCCCGGCTGCCGCCGGGTGATCACGGACGTGGGCCGGCACGTGGGCAGCGGGGTGGCCAGCCTGTGCAACCTGCTCAACCCCAGCCGGGTGGTGCTCGGCGGCTCCCTGGCGGACGCCGGTGAACTGGTGCTGGCCCCCATACGTGAGTCCGTGGGGAGGTACGCGATCCCCAGCGCGGCCCGCCAGTTGTCGGTGCTGACCGGATCGCTGGGCGGCCGTGCCGAGGTGCTGGGCGCGCTGGCGCTCGTACTGAGCGAGATGGGTGATTCGACGCTTTTGCTGGGCAGGGGCGGGGTGGGAGCGACTCCCGCCGTCATGTCTTCAGTTAGATAACGGATGGCACCGTTGTCATCTCGTTAAGGATTCACTCCTTGACGACAAGTTGCGGCCGGGGTTGACTCACGTCCACCTCGGCCGCGGCGTTGCGGCCTCGTCAGGGAGGTTTCAGGAAATGAACACGCGGATGCGCAGAGCCGCTGTTGCCGTCGCCGCCACCGCCATGGCCGTCTCGCTCGCCGCCTGCGGCAGCGCGAAGGAAGCCGGCGAGAAGTCCACGGGCACCGGCACCGCCCCGGCCGGCGACGCGATCAAGGTCGGTCTGCTCCTGCCCGAGAACCAGACCGCGCGCTACGAGAAGTTCGACAAGCCGCTCATCGAGAAGCAGGTCGCCGCGCTCACCGGCGGCAAGGGCGAGGTCGTCTACGCCAACGCCAAGCAGTCCGCGACCACGCAGAACTCCCAGGTCGACACCATGATCACCAACAAGGTGGACGTGCTGATCCTGGACGCGGTGGACTCCAAGGCCATCGCCGGCGCGGTGAAGAAGGCCAAGGACGCGGGGATCCCGGTCGTGGCCTACGACCGCCTCGCCGAGGGCCCGATCGAGGGCTACACCTCCTTCGATAACGAAGAGGTCGGCAAGGTCCAGGGCAAGGCCCTGCTGACGGCCCTGGGCGACAAGGCCAAGGCCGGCGATATCGTGATGATGAACGGCTCCGTCACCGACCCGAACGCCGCCCTGTTCAAGAAGGGCGCGCACGCCGAGCTCGACGGCAAGGTGAACGTCGGCAAGGAGTACGACACCGTCGAGTGGAAGCCGGAGAACGCCAACACCAACATGGCGGCGGCCATTTCGGCGCTCGGCAAGGACAAGATCGTCGGCGTCTACTCGGCCAACGACGGCATGGCCGGCGGCATCATCACCGCCCTCAAGGCGGCCGGCGTCACCCCGCTCCCCCCGGTCACCGGCCAGGACGCCGAACTCGCGGGCGTGCAGCGGATCGTCGCGGGCGAGCAGTACATGAGCGTCTACAAGCCGTACGCGCCGGAGGCCGAGGCCGCGGCGAAGATGGCCGTGGCCCTCGCCAAGGGCGAGAAGCTCGACTCCGTCGCCTCCTCCAAGGTCGACAGCCCCACCACCAAGGGCGTCCCCTCCGTCCTCGTCCCGGTCGTCTCGCTGACCAAGGACAACATCAAGGACACCGTGGTCAAGGACGGCGTCTACACCGTCGCCGAGATCTGCACCGACAAGTACGCCGCGGCCTGCGAGTCCGCCGGCATCAAGTAGTCGCGCAGCGGCCGCGAAGCAGTCGCGGCCGGTCGCGTCACCGCACGTCACCGCACCACCGTGCCGCGGGCCCCACGAGGGCCCGCCCCCTCTGGCCGGCGCCCCGCCCCTCATACCCCCGCCATCCGCGGGGCGCCGGTGCAGAATCGTTAATGCAAGGCATCCCCGCCGGTCAGGCGGCGAAGGAGATGATTCACGTGTCCGCTGCGCCCGTGCTGGCGTTGCGCGGGGTCTCGAAGCGATTCGGTGCCGTTCAGGCCCTCACCGACGTAGAACTCGAGATCCATTCCGGCGAGGTCGTCGCTCTGGTCGGCGACAACGGCGCCGGAAAGTCGACGCTCGTCAAGACGATCGCCGGCGTCCACCCCATCGATGACGGGGTCATCGAATGGGAGGGCAAGCCGGTGTCGATCAGCAAGCCCCATGACGCCCAGAACCTGGGCATCGCGACGGTCTACCAGGACCTCGCCCTCTGCGACAACATCGATGTCGTCGGCAACCTCTTCCTGGGCCGCGAGCTCAAGCGCCGCGGCGTCCTGGACGAGGTGGAGATGGAGCGCCGCGCCCGCGAGCTGCTCACCACCCTCTCCATCCGGATCCCGAGCGTGCGGATCCCGATCGCCTCGCTCTCCGGCGGCCAGCGCCAGACGGTGGCGATCGCCCGCTCCATGCTCGGCGAGCCCCAGCTCGTCATCCTCGACGAGCCCACCGCCGCCCTCGGCGTCGAGCAGACCGCCCAGGTCCTCGACCTCGTCGAGCGGCTGCGCGAGCGCGGCCACGCGGTCATCCTCATCAGCCACAACATGGCCGACGTCAAGGCCGTCGCGGACCGGGTCGCGGTCCTCCGGCTGGGCCGCAACAACGGCGTCTTCAAGGTCGCCGACACCTCGCAGGAAGAGATCATCTCCGCCATCACGGGCGCCACGGACAACGCCGTGACCCGCCGGGCGGCGCGCACCGGGGAGGCTCGCAAGTGAGCACCGAACATGCACCCGCGGACGCCGAGGTCCCCGGCCCCGCGACCGTCGCGGACGAGATCCCCGTCGCGGCCGTCCCCGTCGTCGACCCCCGGCTGCTGGTCCGCGAGGAGGGCCTGGCCGGCTACCTCCACGAGTTCAAGCGCAAGATGCGGGGCGGCGACCTGGGCTCCCTCCCGGTGGTCATCGGCCTGGCGGTCATCTGCGTCATCTTCCAGAGCCTGAACGCGAACTTCCTCTCCGCCGAGAACATCAACAACATCGCGGTCACGATGGTCGCCACCGGCATGATGGCCGTCGGCATCATCTTCGTGCTGCTGCTCGGCGAGATCGACCTGTCCGTCGGCTCGGTCAGCGGAGTCTCCGGCGCCATCGTCGCCGTCCTCTCCGTCACCCACGGGATGAACGAGTGGCTCGCCGTCCTCGTGGCCCTCGCCTCCGGCGCGGCCATCGGCGCGATCCACGGCTTCTTCTTCGCCAGGATCGGCGCACCGGCCTTCGCCGTCACCCTTTCGGGTCTGCTGTTCTGGTCCGGTTTCATGCTCCAGCTGCTGGGTGACAACGGCACCATCAACCTCGACTCCGAGGGCCTGGTCGGGCAGCTCACCACGTACTACTTCTCCGACGTCGCCGCCGCCTACGGGCTGGCCGCGGTCGCCGTGGCGGCGTACTTCGCGGGCTCCTTCCTGGACGCCAAGCGCCGGGCCGCCGCCCAGGTGCCCTACCGGCCGCTGACCGAGATCCTGCTGCGCACCGGCCTGCTGGCGGTGGTCTCCTTCGGCGCCGCCGCCGTCTTCAACCAGTACAAGGGCCTGCCGCTGGCACTGCTGCTGTTCCTGGTGGTCCTGGTCGGCACCGACTTCCTGCTGCGCCGCACCGGCTTCGGCCGGAAGGTGTTCGCGCTCGGCGGCAGCGTCGAGGCCTCCCGCCGGGCAGGCATCAGCGTGGCCGGGATCCGCATCGCGGTGTTCTCCATCGCGGGCTTCTTCGCGGCGGTCGGCGGCCTGTTCTGGGCCTCCAAGATCGCTGCGGCGAACCAGAGCGCCGGCGCCGGCGACCTGCTGATGAACGTGATCGCGGCGGCCGTGATCGGCGGCACCAGCCTCTTCGGCGGCCGCGGCCGGACCTGGAACGCCCTGCTCGGCGTCATGGTCATCACCGCGATCCAGTACGGTCTCGCCCTGCAGGGCATCGCCACCCCGATCCAGTACATGATCACCGGTGCGGTCCTGCTGGCCACCGTGGTCATCGACTCGGTCACGCGCAAGACGCAGAAGACCGCGGGCCGCGCCTAGCGGCGCACCCGCACCCGGTACGGTCCTGTGCCCGGCGCCACCACACGGTGGCGCCGGGCACACCCGTGCGACCGTCCACCCGTACGGGGTGTGTGAGTCCGCGGAGGTCCACACATGTATGACAAAGCTGTGACCCGCCCCGGGCCGCCCGATGCCGGACGGCCCGGGCCGGTTCACTAGACTCGTCAGACCAGCAAGCAACTGCAAGGAGGCACGGGTGCTGCTGACCCGCATCACGGGACCGCGCGATCTGGACCGGCTCAACCCGGAGCAGCTGGACCAGCTGGCCGCGGACATCAGGTCGTTCCTGGTCGACGCGGTCTCCAAGACCGGCGGGCACCTGGGCCCCAACCTCGGGGTGGTCGAACTGACGATCGCCCTGCACCGGGTCTTCGAGTCCCCCAAGGACAAGATCCTCTGGGACACGGGCCACCAGTCGTACGTGCACAAGCTGCTCACCGGCCGGCAGGACTTCTCCAAGCTGAAGATGAAGGGCGGCCTCTCCGGCTACCCCTCGCAGGCCGAGTCCGAGCACGACGTCATCGAGAACTCGCACGCCTCCACCGTGCTGGGCTGGGCCGACGGCCTCGCCAAGGCCAACGAGGTGCTCGGCCGCACCGACCACCACGTCGCGGCCGTGATCGGTGACGGCGCGCTCACCGGCGGCATGGCCTGGGAGGCGCTCAACAACATCGCCGACGCCAAGGACCGCCCGCTGGTCATCGTCGTCAACGACAACGAGCGCTCCTACGCCCCGACCATCGGCGGCCTGGCCAACCACCTGGCCACCCTGCGCACCACCGACGGGTACGAGCGCTTCCTCGCCCGGGGCAAGGACCTCCTGGAGCGCACCCCGGTCGTCGGGAAGCCGCTCTACGAGACCCTGCACGGCGCCAAGAAGGGCCTGAAGGACTTCATCGCCCCCCAGGGCATGTTCGAGGACCTCGGCCTGAAGTACGTCGGCCCCATCGACGGCCACGACATCACCGCCCTGGAGTCCGCCCTCACCCGCGCCAAGCGGTTCGGCGGCCCGGTCATCGTCCACTGCCTCACCGAGAAGGGCCGCGGCTACCAGCCCGCCCTCCAGGACGAGGCGGACCGCTTCCACGCCGTCGGCAAGATCCACCCGGACACCGGCCTGCCGATCGCCTCCTCCGGCGCCGACTGGACCTCGGTCTTCGGCGAGGAGATGGTCAAGCTCGGCAAGGAGCGCGAGGACGTCGTCGCGATCACGGCCGCCATGCTCCAGCCGGTCGGCCTGGACAAGTTCGCCAAGGCCTTCCCGGAGCGCGTGTACGACGTCGGCATCGCCGAGCAGCACGGCGCGGTCTCCGCGGCCGGCCTCGCCACCGGTGGCGTGCACCCGGTCTTCGCCGTCTACGCCACCTTCCTCAACCGCGCCTTCGACCAGGTCCTCATGGACGTGGCCCTGCACAAGTGCGGCGTGACCTTCGTCCTGGACCGGGCCGGCGTCACCGGCACCGACGGCGCCTCGCACAACGGCATGTGGGACATGTCGATCCTGCAGGTGGTCCCCGGTCTGCGGCTGTCCGCGCCGCGCGACGCCGACCAGGTCCGCGCCCAGCTGCGCGAGGCCGTCGAGGTCAAGGACGCCCCCACCGTGGTCCGGTTCTCCAAGGGCGCGGTCGGCCCCGCCGTCCCCGCCGTGGGCCGGATCGGCGGCATGGACGTGCTGCGCGAGCCCGGCACGGACGCGCCCGACGTCCTGCTGGTCTCCGTCGGCGCGCTGGCCCCGATGTGCCTGGAGATCGCCTCCCTGCTGGAGAAGCAGGGCATCTCGACCACCGTGGTCGACCCGCGCTGGGTCAAGCCGGTCGACGAGGCCATGGCCCCGCTCGCCGAGCAGCACCGGGTCGTCGTCACCGTCGAGGACAACAGCCGCGTCGGCGGTGTGGGCTCCGCGATCGCCCAGGCCCTGCGCGACGCGGACGTAGACGTCCCGCTGCGCGACTTCGGCATCCCGCCGCGCTTCCTCGACCACGCCTCCCGCGCCGAGATCCTGGCGGAGATCGGCCTGACCGCCCCGGACATCGCGCGGCAGGTCACGGGCCTGGTGGCCAAGCTGGACGGCCGCTACGAGAGCGAGCCGGCCGCCACCGTGGACTAGGACCCGTACGGGTGGCCGGAAGGGCCGTCCTGTTGCAGGCCCCGGGCCGGGAGGATCATCCTTGAATGGGTGATTCGCCCGGCCCGTTCGCGTGCCGGGTGCCCCCCACTCCATGGGGGCCCCGTTCGGAGGTGTGCGCGTGAGTACGAATCTGAACAGTCCCTTCCGTACCAAATCGGTGGAACAGTCCATCCGTGACACGGAAGAGCCCGAACACCAGTTGCGGAAATCCCTTTCCGCCTGGGACCTCACGGTCTTCGGTGTCGGCGTCATCATCGGCACCGGCATCTTCGTGCTGACGGGCATCGCGGCCCGGAACAACGCCGGACCCGCCACCGCCCTGTCCTTCGTGACCGCGGGCATCGTCTGCGCCCTGGCGGCCCTGTGCTACGCCGAGTTCGCCTCGACCGTGCCGGTGGCCGGTTCGGCGTACACCTTCAGCTACGCCTCGATCGGCGAGCTGCCCGCCTGGATCATCGGGTGGGACCTGGTCCTGGAATTCGCCCTCGGCACGGCGGTGGTGGCGGTCGGCTGGTCCGGGTACGTACGCCACCTCATGCACACCAACCTCGGCTGGGACCTGCCGACCGCCCTGTCCGGACCCGACGCGGGCGGCGATTTCGACCTGCTGGCCTTCCTGCTGGTCCTGGCGCTGACCGCGATCCTGGTCGTCGGCACCAAGCTCTCGGCGCGGATCACCGCGATCGTGGTCGCCATCAAGGTCACCGTGGTACTGCTGGTCATCGTCGCCGGCCTGTTCTTCATCAAGGCCGACAACTACTCGCCGTTCGTCCCGCCCGCCCAGCCGCAGGAGGAATCCGTCAGCGGCTGGCACGCGCCGCTGGTCCAGCTGCTGTTCGGGTACGAGCCCACCAACTTCGGCGTGATGGGCATCTTCACCGCCGCGGCGCTCGTGTTCTTCGCCTTCATCGGCTTCGACGTCGTGGCCACGGCCGCCGAGGAGACCAAGAACCCGCAGCGGGACATGCCGCGCGGCATCCTCGGCTCGCTGCTCATCTGCACCGTGCTCTACGTGGCCGTGACCCTGGTGGTCACCGGCATGCAGCACTACACGCAGATGTCGCCCACCGCCCCGCTCGCCGAGGCCTTCAAGTCCGTGAACCAGCCGTTCTTCGCCGGTGCCATCAGCCTGGGCGCCGCCGTGGGCCTGATCACGGTCTCGATGATCCTGCTGCTCGGCCAGACCCGCGTGTTCTTCGCGATGAGCCGTGACGGCCTGCTGCCGCGCGTCTTCTCCGTCACCCACCCGAAGTTCCGCACCCCCTACCGGGCGACCATCCTGCTCGGCGTGGTCATCGCCTTCCTGGCCGGCTTCACCAGCCTGGAGAAGCTGGCGGAACTGGTGAACATCGGCACCCTGTTCGCCTTCGTCGTGGTCGCCCTCGGCGTGATCATCCTCCGCAAGACCCGGCCCGACCTGCACCGCTCCTTCCGCACCCCGTGGGTGCCGGTGCTCCCGATCGTGTCGATGCTGGCGTCCCTGTGGCTGATGCTCAACCTGCCGGCCGACACCTGGCTCCGGTTCGCCATCTGGATGGCGGTCGGCTTCGTCGTCTACTTCGCGTACGGCCGCAGCCACAGCCGGCTGGGCAAGGGGCTGGAGCGCACCGAGGCGGGCCTGCCGCCGAGCTGACGGCGAACGCGAACGGCGAACGAACGGCGAACGGACGGCGTCCGCCGCACGTGCCGACCCGCAACGCAAAGCGCCGGGCGGCCGGACCCCACGAGGGTCCGGCCGCCCGGCGCGTTCGCCCGTCGGGCCGTCAGCCCGCCTTGGCGGGGGACTTCTTCGCCGCCGCCGGGATGGCCTGGTCGTTGCGCACGGCCTCCCAGAGCTGGGTGGCGTTCGGCTCGAAGGCGACGACACGGGCCGGGTCGATCTTGTCGTAGGCCACCGGCAGCATGATGGTCTCCATCGTCTCCGGGTCGACGCCCTTCATGCTCTTGGCGAAGTCGGAGAGCTTGGTGAGCGAGGCCAGATCGGAGTCGGTGGTCAGCGACTTGGTACCGGCGTCCGCCAGCTTGTAGAGCCGGGCCGGGTTGCCCAGGGCGTCCTGCTTCTTGATCTCGGCGAGCATCGCGGTCATGAACTTCTGCTGCAGACCGATGCGGCCGAGGTCGCTGCCGTCGGCGTAACCCTTGCGGGTGCGGACGAACTTGAGCGAGTCGGTGCCGTTGAGCTTGTGCTCGCCCGCGTCCAGCTTGATGCCGCCCTTGGAGCCGTTGATGGGCTTGTCGAGATTGACGGTGACCCCGCCGAGGGCGTCCACGAGCCCCTTGAACCCCGCGAAGTCGACCTGCACGAAGTGGTCCACCCGGACTCCGGACAGTTGCTCGACGGTCTTGACGACACAGGCCGGGCCGCCGACGCCCAGGACACCGTTGATCATCGCGCGCTTCTGACCGGGAATGGTCTTCCCGTCCTCGGTCTTGCAGTCGGGCCGGGTGATCAGGGTGTCGCGGGGGATGCTCACCGCGGTGGCCTTGGACCGGCCCGCGGGTATGTGGATGAGCAGCGTGGTGTCCGAGCGGGCGCCCGCCACCGTGCTGCCGCCGTCGAGGTCGGAGTTCTCCCCGGCGCGCGAGTCCGAGCCGATGACGAGGACGTTCTGCGCGCCCTCCACCACCTTCTGCGGGCGGTTGTCGCCGATCGCCTTGTCGAGGTCGACGCTCTCGATGTTGCCGTTGAGGTGGCTGTACATCCACCATCCGCCGCCGCCGAGGGCGACCAGCACGACGGCCAGGGTCCACAGCAGGGCCCGGCGGATCTTCTGCCCCCGGGTCCGTGTGCGGGGGGCACTCCGGCGCCGGGCGGCGCGGCCGCCCGGCGGCGGAGTCGTCGTCCTGTCTTGAGTGTCAGCAGTCATTCCCGTGGGACCGGCCCTTCCGCACTGATGAGACTTCCGAACTGATGAGAGAAGTCACGCGGCCTATAACATAAGCGCACTCTTGAGCGGGTTGGGCGCCGGGGTATGCTCAGTTCGTTCGAATGATGGTTCCGGGAAGGCTGCTTTCGGTTCATGGCTACGCGATCCGCGCGCAGGTCCTCCAAGCAGTCGACCCGCGCTTCCGCACCGGACGAGGCGTACGACGCCTACGACCACGGTCCTGCGGCCCTGGGCCCGGTCGGCGGATCCTGGGTCGTGACCGGCAAGGACGGCCGGCTGAGTGCGTACGCGGTCACCCACGGCGGGATGCTGCGCTGGACCGAGCACACCCCCGGCGGTCCCGAGTGGACCGGCCCCGAGTTCTTCCCGGTGGCCGACCTCACCCACCTGTGCCTGGCCCAAGGCCAGGACGGCTACGTCCACTTCATAGGCCGGCGCCGGGAGGTGGTGAACGGCCTGGAGCGGATCACCTTCGTCCACGCCGTGCAGTACCAGACGGGCCGTCCGCTGGGCCCCTGGGCCTCGCTGGGCAGCCTCTACCAGAACGAGGACATGGCCCGCACCGCGGGAGCCCCGACCGCGGCCGTCGACGCCCACGGCGGACTCCACGTGTTCGTGCGGAACTTCGGCAAGGGCGTCCACTCCCGCCACCAGGACAAGAAGGGCAAGTGGACCAAATGGGCCGACATCAAGGGAAGCGGCACCCTTGACGGCTCCACCGCGTTCGCGACCTTCGGCGGCCGGGTCCAGCTGCTCGCCCCCGCGGAAAAGCGGGTGAGCCTGTGGGCCCAGTCCGAGCCGGGCAACGGCCCGGCGGCCAAAGCCGAGGACCTGCCCTTCCTGGCCGAGCCGGGCTCCGCCTCCGCGGTCGAGACGGCCGAGGACCGGGTCACCTGGTACTGGCACCTGACCGGCGGCAACGGCGTCTGCGCCTACCGCGCCGGCGTCGGCGTCATGGGGCTCGGCGGCGGGCCCGCGCAGGGCGCGGTCGCCGGCACCCGGGCCTTCGTCGACGGCTACGACTGCACGATCCTCGCCTACCGCGGCGTCAACGGCCGGACCGCGCTGGCCGCGTACCCGACCGAGAACGAGGCGGCCGGCCTGTGGTGGACCGAGACCGGCGAGCCCTCGGTGGGCACTCCGGGCCTCACCGTCGACGCCCACGGCCGGATCGTCATCGCGGCCATCAGCACCGCCGGAGAGCTGCTGGTGACCCGCCAGAAGGACAACATGGGCCTGTCCCTGGGCCGTTGGATGCGGTTCTGAGCTCCTGCCCGCCCTGCACGGACCTGAACCCGGAGCTGGACCATGCCCTGAACCGTCCTGGACGGCCCTGCCGGGCGGGACGGGCCGGGGATGCGGGAGGAATCGCCCCCTGCCGGTCCGCGGCGGCTCAGTAGGGCTCGTGGGAGCCGTACGGGCTGTGCTGGCCGGGAATCCCGGGCAGGCCCTGCCGCGGGCGTGTGTGCGGCAGCGGAGGGCGCAGGCCGCGTGACTGCGGCGGGACCTTCGCCAGGCCGTGCCGGGCCACCGCCAGCGAGGAGATGTTCCGCAGGAACTCCACCGAACGGGACGCCGTCCCCTCGGTGATCCAGTCGTCGTCGATCTCGCAGAGCTCCACCCGGACCGGAGAGCCCAGCAGCACGAGGGGGAGCGTGTACGCGATGGTGGAGGCGAAGGTGAGCACGGTGTGCCCGATGGGCTCCACCCGGGCCATGACCTCCATGGGCAGCTCGGGGTGGACGATCTCCATGCCGGTCGCGTCGGCGATCTCCCGGAGTTTCTCCGGGCTTTCGCGGCGGTGCGCGAGGTAGCGCCAGGCGCCGCGGGACCGGGCGATCCAGGTGATCGCCTCCAGGTAGTGCTCCTGGTCGATGATGCCGGTCTCGACCAGCGAGGTGCCGGCCAGATCGGCGCCGCCGCGGACCTGCACCGGGCCGAAGGTGTCCCGGATCCACCGGTACTCGTTGGGCACCACCACGGCGCCCGGCGGCGGGGCCACCGGCATGCAGGTGAACAGCGTGAACCGTTCCAGGGTGTCCCGGGTCAGCCAGCGGCCGACCGAACTGCCCTTGCCGTCGGCCTTCTTGGAGGTGTCGCCCTGGTGCCAGCGGCTCAGCTGCCGGCCCTGCGTCAGCAGGGTGACCAGTTCGGTGGTGGCGGTGCCGTCGTCGACGACGACCACCTCGTGGGCCTTGGAGAACGGCAGCAGCGCCTGCACGGTACGGGAGAACAGATCGCCGATGACGAGCCGGCCGGCGTTGGACACCGACCGGCCCAGCCGCAGCAGGGTGCGGGCCCGGCTCACCGAGCCGGACCGCACCTCGTAGCGCCGCCAGACCAGCTTGGCCTGGGAGGCGAACTTGCACAGCCGGCGGACCTGTTCACGCGAGTGACGGTCCGTCGGCTGCAGGATGGCGATGCTGAGAGAGGACGCCTCGCCCGGGTGGACATGTGCCCACTCCAGAACGTTCAGCAGCTGAGCAGGGCTCTCCACCAGGGCGAGGGTCTCTGTCATCGACGGGTCGTCATTCCCCCGCGGCCGCGGCGACGGTGCCCTGCACGCGGCGCAGCTTCTTCATCGGGCCGAGCTCGGACTCGTAGACCTTCTTGATGCCGTCACCCTTGGCCTCCTCGATGACACGGATGTCACGGACGAGGCGCTGCAGGCCGCCCGGCTCCACGGAGGCGGCCTGGTCGGAGCCCCACATGGCGCGGTCGAGGGTGATGTGACGCTCGACGACGCAGGCGCCCATGGCGACGGCGGCGACGGTGGTCTGCAGGCCGATCTCGTGGCCGGAGTAGCCGATCGGCACGTTCGGGTACGCGGCCTCCAGGGCGTGGATGACGCGCAGGTTCAGCTCGCCGGTCACCGCCGGGTAGGTGGAGGTGGCGTGCAGCAGGATGGTGTTCTCGCTGCCCAGGACCTCGACCGCGTGGCGGATCTGCTCCGGGGTGGACATGCCGGTGGACAGGATGACGGGCTTGTTGGTCGCGCGCAGGGCGATCAGCAGCTCGTCGTCGGTCAGGGACGCGGAGGCGACCTTGTGGCAGGGGACGTCGAACTTCTCCAGGAAGGTGACGGCCTCGGTGTCCCACGGGGAGGCGAACCAGTCGATGCCGCGCTTCTTGCAGTGCTCGTCGATGGCGCGGTACTCGTCCTCGCCGAACTCCACGCGGTGGCGGTAGTCGATGTAGGTCATGCGGCCCCAGGGGGTGTCGCGCTCGATGTCCCACTGGTCGCGCGGGGTGCAGATCTCCGGGGTGCGCTTCTGGAACTTGACCGCGTCGCAGCCCGCCTCGGCGGCCGCGTCTATGAGGGCGATGGCGTTGGCCAGGTCGCCGTTGTGGTTGATGCCGATCTCACCGATCACGTAGGTGGGCAGCCCCGGGCCCACCTGCTTGTTGCCGACCTGGCGGATGCGGTTGCTGTGCACCACTGTTCAGAGTTCCTTTCCAAGGATCCATTCGGCGATTTCTCGCACGGCGCCGTGCCCTCCGTGGGCAGACGTGACAGAACGAGCGCGTTCCCGGACCGCGCGGTGGGCATCGCCCACCGCGACGGGCCAGCCGACGAGCTCGAAGCAGGGGAGGTCGTTGACGTCGTTGCCGACGTAGACGATGCGCTGGGGGTCGATCCCGGCATCGCCGTACCACTTGGCGAGTTCGACGTCCTTGGTCTCCACTCCGTGGACGACCTCGACGCCGAGCTTGCGCGCCCGGGCGGCGACGACCGGGTTCCGCTCGCTGGACAGGATGAAGACGGGGATGCCGGCCTTGCGGAGCCGGGCGATGCCCATGCCGTCGCCGCGGTGCGCGGCGACCATCTCGCGGCCGGTCTCGTCGATCCAGACGCGGTCGTCGGTCTGGGTGCCGTCGAAGTCCAGTACCACGGCGTCGACTTCGGTGCGGCCGGGCAGGTCCGTGGCGTCCAGCAGCGGGGCCAGCGCGCGGGCGCGGTCCAGGTCGCCGGGCTCGTCCAGCTCGATGGCCCGCTCGGGGGCGGTGGGGACGAGCTGGGTGCGGCCGAAGAAGCGGTGGCCGTGCTCGCGGAAGCCGTCTACGCGCATCGCGTACACGGTGCCGGTCTCCAGGTACTCGGGATGCCGGTCCTGGCGGCGCTGGCGGAAGGCCTTGTCGTGGTTGACGCCGTCGGCACTGTGCCCGGCGGGCGCGCCGTCGGGCGAGGTCCGCCAGACGAACCCGTGGAACGGGACCGCGGTGAAGGCGGAGTCGGCGCCGTCGCGGGTGATGGCCAGGACCGTCTCGTCCACTTCCTCGGTGGTGATGAACGGGCTGGTGCACTGGACGAAGACGAGGACCTCGACGGGCTCGCCGTGGCGCTCCTCCAGGGTGTCCAGGGCGTGCAGCAGGGCCGATTCACTGGAGGACTGGTCGGCGGCGAGCTCGGCCGGGCGGTCGACGACCTCGGCGCCGGCGGCGCGGGCCGCGGCGGCGATCGCCGGGTCGTCGGTGGACACCACCGTGCGGGTGACGTGCTCGGCGGCCAGGCAGGCGCGTACGGCGCGGGTGATGAGCGGGACACCGCCGATGGGGGCCACGTTCTTGCCGGGTATGCCCTTGGACCCGCCGCGGGCGGGGATGACAGCGGTGACGGCGGACGAGGCCTGCCGGACGGCCGTGTTCACAAAGCTCTCCAAGGAAGGGTGAAGGACGGAGCGATGGGGCTCGGGCAAGGGTTACACGCCGCCCCACTGCTGGATCTTCGGGGCCACCCGCTGGACGCCGAACTGGTAGGCGCCCTTCATGACCCGGCGTGAGGTGCGCTTCATCGCGCTGCTGGAACGGGGGCCGGGCAGGTGTCCGGGGGAACCGTCGAGGTTCAGTCCGCGCCGGCTCAGCAGCGAACCGACGTAGTCCGGCGCGCTGTCCGCCGTGTAGTACGGCGTCACGGGCGGCAGCGGCCCGCTCTTCAGCTGCGCGATGCGGGCCCGGATCGCACCGAACGGATCGTGCGCCCGGATTCCCTGGTCGTGCGTCCAGGATTCGTGCGCCATCGGGGCCGCTCCCTCGTCGATCGCGGTCCAGTCGGTGACGCAGCCGGAGCCGACGAAGTAATGGTTCCCGTGGATCTCGCGGACGCCCAGATCACTCAGGATGGCCGTCGGCATTCCGCGGTGCATCGATTCCAGGGCGGCCGTCGAACTCACCGTCACCAGAAGGTCGGTGCGGTCCAGCGTGTCCGACATGTTGCCGTAGACGAAATGCAGGTTCGGCGGCAGTGGTTCTTCCATCTGTTCGGCCAGCACCTGGTAATGGTGCGTTTCCACGTGGGTGGTCGCCTCACCGGGCTTGCTGCGCAGTTTGATGAGGACGTCGCGCCCCGGACGCAGCCGCGCGTGTTCAATGGCGCGGCGCAGCATATAGGTACGGCCTTTTCGATCTCCGGGCACCGAGGGCTGCACCGCGAAGCAAATGGTGTAAGGGTGCCGGGCGTTGGTCCGGTTCATGTCGTAAGGCCGGTGGTCGAGGAACGGCAGGGCCGTCTCGACGACGGTCGAACCGGAAATTCCGAGGGGCTCGTAGATCTCGCGGAACCGGCGCCCGTCGAACGGGCTGTTGGCGAGCACGATATCGGCGCCGCCGCGCAGCAGGAGTCCGTCCGTCACCTTCTCGTAGACGACGCCGACATACCCCGTCATCAGAATGGGGCGGCGCCACTGTCCATGGAAACGATAGGCAAGCGCATGCAAAGCGGCATGCGTTGCTCCGCCCACGGTGCCGAGGATGATCACGTCCGCGTCGTCCAGGACGGGGTCCGCGGCGAACTCGGGGAGGGTGGACTCGGAGATGGAGGCGGGTGTGATCCCCACCTCGGCGAGCTGACGCGCGGTGGGCGTGGAGCGCCCGCGGAGCATGTGGGCGTGCACCTGGCCGCCCGGGTCCATGCCGATGGCGAGGCCGGCTCCCCATTTCCAGCGAGTGTCGGAGTCGGCGAGCACGTGGATGCGCACTGGGACTCCTGGCTCGTTGTGAAAAAGCGGACGAAGGGCTTCGAATGGCGCATTGTGGTGCGAAACCGGTCGATCCGCCCCCAACTGCCTCCCAGACTGCCCCCCGGCTGACGCCCTTCTGCGTCGTGGTCTGGACGGGATTGCCCCGCAGTCCGATCACTCTACATCGTTGCCAGGCCTTTACCAGCCCCGGAATCGCTTGGATCTTGGTGAGGAGTTGTACGTCACACCGCGGGCATTCGCGGGGGGTTCCGGGCGGTTCTGTCATGATGTTCGGGGGCTTACGTGTACGTAGGCTTGACGTGTGCGCGGCGTGACGGCACCGCGCGATGGCACGGGGGTAGCGTCTGTGAATGGAAGTAGGTGAGTGTTACTGATGGTTACGTTGTCGGTGATTGTTCCTATGTGCAATGTCCGCGACTACTGTCGGACGACACTTAAGTCTCTGGCGCTGAATGCAAGAGAGGATTTCGAGTTCATCATCGTGGACGACTGCTCCACGGATGGAACCCGGGAAATCATTCAGCAGATGGCGCCGTCCATTCCTGGTGCGATCTTCGTTCCGAACCCCCACAACATGGGTATCTCGGCCACCCGGAACAGGGGACTTTCGGTCGCGCGCGGACGCTACGTCACCTTCCTCGACGGAGACGACTGGTACGGCCCCGGGTATCTCGCCCAACTCGTCGGCTGGATGAGCCAGTCGGGGGTCGACTTCCTGCGCACCGGACACGTCAAGGTGTTCGGCAGGAAGCGCGAGATAGCCAAGTGCCCCGTGTCCCCGCGGGCGATGCAGCTCGACCCCGCCGACTACATCCTGCCGGTCGACGCTTCTTCCATCGTGGACTATCCGCTGGTGTGGGCGGGAATCTACGACCGGGAGCGCCTGTTGGCGTTCGACGGCCTCTTCTTCGACGAGACCCTGCGCACCGCCGAGGACCGTCATTGGATGTGGCGACTTCACCTTCGCGCCCGGTCCTTCGGTGTGGTCGATCTGCACGGGATCTTCTACCGGCGTGACGTCGCCGGTTCGCTCACCAAGATTCCCGACGAACGCCAGCTCGATTTCATCGTCTGCTATCAGAAGGTGTTCCAGGAGATAGCCAACCATCCGCGCGGATACGAACTCGCCTTCAAGGCGATGCGTACCCTCTGTGCGATGACCTGCATCCACCTGGACCGGGCGGACACGTACGACGACTACACGCGCTCGCTGCTCATGGAGCGCAGCGCCCGTGCCCTCATGGAGGTCCCGCGGGACATCCTCGAAGGGACGCTCGCAGGAATGGACGCCCGCCGCGTGAAGATGCTGAGGAACCTGATGGAGACGGCTGTGGGTGTGGCCGCGTAATGACCCAGATTTTCGCCGCTTCCACCCTCTACGGCGCGATGACGGTGGCCGCCGCCATCGACGCCGGGCAGTTCGGACCGCCGGGGCGCGAGCGGATCCTGCTCGTCTGCAACAACGTGGACATCCCGGAGGTCTCCACCCCGCTCCACCACATGCAGGGAGCCCGGTCCGTGGTGTCCCGGTTCAGCCGGGTCGTGTACTGGAACGAGCTCATCGCCCCGTACCACCCCTCGATGTGGGGGCCGCGGGGCGAGGACCTGGTCCTCTGGCGGTCCATCATGGCCCAGAAGATCGGGATCCCGGCCGGACCGCTCGAACTCATCGTGGAGTCCATCCAGGTCAAGCCGGCCCAGACGCTGGTCCAGATCTTCTCGGACGCCGTCATCACCGTCTACGCCGACGGCGTGATGACCTACGGCCCCACCCGCAACGACCTGCACAGGGACATCCACGCGCGGATCTCCCGGGTCCTCTACCTGGACCTCATCCCGCGCCTGGTCCCCATGCTCCTGACGGAGCACCGCATCCCCTCGCAGCCGGTGGACACCCGGGCCGTCGTCGGCCTGATGTCGGAACTCACCCGGGAGTGCCGCCCCCTGCTGGACTCGGCCATCCCGCCGCACATGCTGCAGCGCGGCCAGGACACCGCCGTCCTCCTCGGCCAGTACCTCTCCGCCCTCAACATCCTCACCGAGGAAGAGGAGGAGCAGCTCCACCTGCGCATGTTCGAGGCCGCGGTCGGCATGGGCTTCCGGTCCGTCATCTTCAAGCCGCACCCGAGCGCTCCGTCCAACCTCGCCGACACCCTCGCCCTCGCCGCCCACCAGGCCGGGGTCGACTTCCTGGTGCTGGACATCCCGGTACTCGCCGAGACGATCTTCGAGTACCTGAAGCCGCGGTTCGTCATCGGCTGTTTCTCGACCGGCCTGTTCACCGCGCGGTCGCTGTTCGGGATCGGGGTCGGCCAGATCGGCTCGCTCGAGGTCATCCGCCGGATGCGGCCGTACGAGAACAGCAACCGCATCCCCGTCACCATCACCCACGCCCTGCTGCCCGACCTCGAATCGCCGGCGGGGGCCATGCAGGACCGCATCGGGGACGCGGCCTACGTCACGGGCGAGCTCTCCTCGTACGTCTCCACCGTGGGCTTCTGCATGCAGCCCAAGCGGTACGCGTTCCTCCGGCCGATCGCCGAGCAGTACATCGCCGCCTGCGTACCGGTCTGGAACGACCGCCCCGAACTCGGCATGCACTTCAACGACAAGACCCGGGACAAGCTGGAGCTCCCCGGGCCGCCGACGAAGAAGACCAAGGCCGGCCGGCGGATGCGGTCCGTCCCCTCCCAGGGAATGCAGTTCGACGTCCCGGTCAACGAGGTCTCGCTGGAGGCGTTCAGCTCCCTCCTGGAGGACGGCGACGACGCGGGCGCGCTGGAGGTCGGCACCAAGCTGCTGGCCGAGCGCGAGCACTTCGACGTCCTCATCGGCATGGCCCAGCTGCGCATCCGCAGCAACGAGCAGGACCTCGCCGAGGAGTACCTGCGCAAGGCCGTCCGCCAGGCGACGGGCAGCGACCGCGCCCTGACCTGGCTGCGCATCGGCGAGACCGCCGCCCGCATGGGCAAGCGCGGTGCCGATCTGCGGCAGCTGGCCGGCAAGGAGGCGCTGCGCATCAACCCGAACTCGCCGGCCGCCGAGCGGCTGGTCAAGGGCGGCAAGCGGTTCCTCCGCCGCTGACCCGGGCGCCGGGGCCGCGCGCCGCCGAGCCCCCGCACCGCCGGGCCACCACGTACGAAGCCCCCTTCCGCACCTGCTGCGGAAGGGGGCTTCGCCGTGTGCGCGGGGCGCGTTACGCCGGGACGCTCGCGACGCCGGGGGCGAGGAACTTCTTGCCGTTCACCCGCTCCGAGACGCCCTCACGGTCCAGGTACGGGGTGATGCCGCCCAGGTGGAAGGGCCAGCCCGCACCGGTGATGAGGCAGAGGTCGATGTCCTGGGCCTCGGCCACGACACCCTCCTCCAGCATCAGGCCGATCTCCTGCGCGACGGCGTCCAGGACGCGGACCCGGACCTGCTCCTCCGTCAGGACGCTGTCGCCCTGCACCAGGAGGGCGGCGACCTCGGGGTCCAGCTCCGGCTTGCCGGAATCGTAGACGTAGAAGCCGCGCTTGCCGGCCTCGACGACCGCCTTCAGGTTGGGGGAGACCGTGAAGCGCTCCGGGAAGGCGCGGTTCAGGGTCTCGGAGACGTGCAGACCGATGGCCGGGCCGACCAGCTCCAGCAGCACCAGCGGGGACATCGGCAGGCCGAGCGGCTCGATCGCCTTCTCGGCGGTGACCACCGGGGTGCCCTCGTCGATGACGTTCTGGATCTCGCCCATGAAGCGGGTCAGGATGCGGTTCACGACGAACGCCGGGGCGTCCTTGGTGAGGACCGCGGTCTTCTTCAGCTTCTTGGCGACACCGAAGGCCGTGGCCAGCGAGGCGTCGTCGGTCTGCTCACCGCGGACGATCTCCAGCAGCGGGAGGATCGCGACCGGGTTGAAGAAGTGGAAGCCGACCACGCGCTCGGGGTGCTGGAGCTTGGAGGCCATCTCCGACACCGACAGCGAGGAGGTGTTGGTGGCGAGGATCGCGTGCGCCGGGGCGACCGCCTCGACCTCGGCGAACACCTTCTGCTTGACGGACATCTCCTCGAACACGGCCTCGATGATGAAGTCCGCGTCCGCGAAGCCCTCGGCCTTGTCGAGCACACCGGTCACCAGGGCGGTCAGGCGGTTGGCCTTGTCCTGGTTGATGCGGCCCTTGCCGAGCAGCTTCTGGATCTCGGCGTGGACGTAGCCCACGCCCTTGTCCACGCGCTCCTGGTCGATGTCGGTGAGGACCACCGGCACCTCCAGGCGGCGCAGGAAGAGCAGCGCCAGCTGAGAGGCCATCAGGCCCGCGCCGACCACGCCGACCTTGGTGACCGGACGGGCCAGGGACTTGTCCGGGGCGCCGGCCGGGCGCTTGCCGCGCTTCTGCACCAGGTTGAAGGCGTAGATGCCCGAGCGCAGCTCGCCGCCCATGATGAGGTCGGCCAGGGCCGCGTCCTCGGCGTCGAAACCGGCCTGCAGGTCCCCGTCCTTGGCGGCGGCGATGATGTCCAGCGCGCGGTAGGCGGCCGGAGCGGCGCCGTGCACCTTGGAGTCCGCGATGAAGCGGCCCTTGGCGACGGCCGCGTCCCAGGCCTCGCCGCGGTCGATCTCCGCGCGGACGACCTCGGTCTCGCCGGTCAGGACCCGAGCGGTCCACAGCAGGGACTGCTCGAGGAAGTCCGCGCCCTCGAAGATCGCGTCGGCGATGCCGAGCTCGAAGACCTGCTTGCCCTTCAGCTGGCGGTTCTGGTTCAGCGAGTTCTCGATGATCACAGAGACCGCGCGCTCGGCGCCGATCAGGTTCGGCAGGATGGCGCAGCCGCCCCAGCCGGGGACCAGGCCGAGGAAGACCTCGGGCAGCGAGAAGGCCGGAATGGCCTTGGAGACGGTGCGGTAGGTGCAGTGCAGACCGACCTCGACACCGCCGCCCATCGCCGCGCCGTTGTAGTAGGCGAAGGTGGGGACGCCCAGCGCGGACAGCCGCTTGAAGACGTCGTGGCCGCCCTTGCCGATGGCCAGGGCCTCGTCGTGCTTCTTCAGCAGCTCGACGCCCTTGAGGTCGGCGCCGACCGCGAAGATGAACGGCTTGCCGGTGATGCCCACGCCGACGATGGAGCCGGCGATGGCCTCCTGCTCGACCTGGTCGATCGCCGCGTTCAGGTTGGCGAGGGACTGCGGGCCGAAGGTGGTCGGCTTGGTGTGGTCGAAGCCGTTGTCCAGCGTGATGAGCGCGAAGCGCCCGGCGCCGAACGGCAGGTCGAGGTGGCGGACGTGCGCGCTGGTGACGACCTCGTCCGGGAACAGCTCGGCCGCGCCCTTCAGGAGCTCTGCGGTGGTGCTCACTTGGAGTCTCCCTCGGTGTCGAAGTGCGGGTTCTCCCAGATGACCGTGGCGCCCATGCCGAAGCCGACGCACATGGTGACCAGGCCGTAGCGGACGTGCGGCTGCTCCTCGAACTGGCGGGCCAGCTGGGTCATCAGACGGACGCCGGAGGAGGCCAGCGGGTGGCCGAACGCGATGGCGCCGCCGTACTGGTTGACGCGGGCGTCGTCGTCGGCGATGCCGTAGTGCTCCAGGAACGCGAGGACCTGGACGGCGAACGCCTCGTTGATCTCGAAGAGGCCGATGTCCTCGATGGACAGACCCGCCTGGGCGAGGGCCTTCTCGGTGGCCGGGATCGGGCCGTAGCCCATCACCTCCGGCTCGACGCCGGCGAAGGCGTACGAGACCAGGCGCATCTTGACCGGCAGGCCGTTCTCGCGGGCGAAGTCCTCGGAGGCGATCAGCGCGGCGGTGGCACCGTCGTTGAGGCCCGCGGCGTTGCCGGCGGTGACGCGGCCGTGGACGCGGAACGGCGTCTTCAGACCGGTCAGGTTCTCCAGGGTGGTGCCCGGACGCATCGGCTCGTCGGCGGTGACCAGGCCCCAGCCGGTCTCGCCGGCCTCGGCGTTGGTGCGGCGGACCGAGATCGGCACCAGGTCGGGCTGGATCTTGTTGTCCGCGTACGCCTTGGCGGCCTTCTCCTGCGAGCGCACGGCGTACTCGTCGGCGCGCTGCTTGGTGATGGTCGGGTAGCGGTCGTGCAGGTTCTCCGCGGTCATGCCCATGAACAGGGCGGACTCGTCGACCAGCTTCTCGGAGACGAAGCGCGGGTTCGGGTCCACGCCCTCGCCCATCGGGTGGCGGCCCATGTGCTCGACACCGCCGGCGACGGCGACGTCGTACGCGCCGAAGGCGACGGAACCGGCCACCGCGGTGACGGCGGTCAGGGCGCCGGCGCACATGCGGTCTATGGAGTAGCCCGGAACGGACTGCGGCAGACCCGCGAGGATGCCGGCCGTGCGGCCCAGCGTCAGACCCTGGTCACCGATCTGCGTGGTGGCGGCGATCGCGACCTCGTCGATCTTCTTGGGGTCGAGGTCCGGGTTGCGGCGCAGCAGCTCCCGGATCGCCTTCACGACGAGGTCGTCGGCGCGGGTCTCGTGGTAGATGCCCTTCGGGCCCGCCTTGCCGAACGGGGTGCGGACGCCGTCGACGAAGACGACGTCCCTGACGGTACGAGGCACGTTGGCTCTCCTCCAGGTGCGGGATGGCACTGCTGCGCGGCGAGCGCCTCAGTCTCCTGAGCGCTTGCTCACCCGCCATGCTACTTGCGGGTAACTGATGTGCACACCCCCCGCCCCCCAAGCGGCGAAGGTCACACTCCGGGCCGGCCGCCCGGGCGTCCGCGCGCCCCCTCCGCGCGCCCGTCCGATCGGAGCGCCGCGGCTACCCGATCGGGTCGGCCGCCAGGTCGCCACGGTCACGTCGATGGCGTCGGCGGGGCGTCCGTGCGAACCCTGGGCACGCCCGGCGACCGCCCGGGCATCACCGAACGAACGGAGCGAGCCCGATGGCGTCGACGGTCCTCACGGAGGCGGCACAGATCATCTCCACCGATCACTACGTGGATCACACATCGACCATCCCGGCGAACGCGGGGGACCCGGTCAAGCTCTTCGTCCGCTGGCGGCGCAAGGACACGCCCGCCGGCGGCACGCGCAGACCCGTCCTCATGCTGCACGGCAGGAGTGTCGCGGGCCTGGCCGCCTTCGACCTGCAGCACAAGAAGTACAGCTGGGCCGAGCAGCTCGCCAAGGCCGGCTACGACGTCTTCGTCATGGAGCTCCAGGGCTCCGGCCTGTCCACGCGGCCGAAGATGGGCGACCACAGAAACGTCCAGCCCACCCCGGCCCAGCGGGGCCTGCTCGTCCCCTACCCGAACGCGGAGCCGTACCTGGGCCCGGTGGAATACCACTCGCAGCTGAACAACACCAAGAGTGACCTGGACGAGGTCGACACGATCGTCGAGTTCATCAAGCAGCAGACCGGAGTCCAGAAGGTCGACCTCATCGGATATTCCGCCGGCGCCCAGCTGCTCGGGCCCTACGCGATCAAGAATCACACCAAGGTGGCCAGCCTCTTCCTCATGGCGCCGCTCTTCCCGCCGAACGGCAGGCAGAGCAAGCCGGGGACCGACTTCGACCCGGCAGTGGACCTGCCCGTGTCCCAGCCCGCCGCGTCCTTCGGCTTCCCGATGAGCGTCGGCACCAAGACCGGGCTGGACGCTGCGTGGACCAGGGAACTCAAGTCCCCGAAGCAGCGCGAAGACGGCATGGTCGAGGTGGCATGGGAGGCGATCATGAAGGCCGACCCGATCGGTGCCGGCTGGGGCCCCAAGGTGGACGGCGCTCCGGAAGGGCTGAACCGCATCCGGAACTCGTACTGGTGGGGCTGGAACCGCACCACCGTGCCGCTGCACGGGAGGCTCGGCAAAGAGGTGCCCGTGTGCATCGTCTACGGGGAGCACGACTCGGTCGTCAACACCTCGCCGGACCTGGGCCTGCTGTACTTCTCGGTGCCCGAGCTCTACAAGTGCGTCCCCGGTCCCGACAAGCTCATGTTCCGCATCGCTGCCGCAGGGCACCAGGCGCCCTGGGAGCACGTGCACAAGACGCTCCACACCATGTCCGAGCACTGGCTCAAGGACGGCAAGGTCGAGGGCGTAAAGCGCGGCAGCTACTACCGGGACGAGGACGGGGTCCTCACCTCGCTGGAGGACTGAGGACCCCGTCGGACGGGTGAGCCGCGGACTCAGGCCGTGGCGGCGAGGGCGGTCACCAGCGCGTCGGTGACCTGCTCGACCTGCCACGGCCGGGCGCCGTGGTCGGCCAGGGCCTGCGCCACCGTCCCGGCCGAGACCTGCATCGGCGGCTCCCAGCACAGCCGGCGGACCGTGTCGGGGGCGATCAGGTTCTCCTGGGGCAGGTTCAGCTGCTCGGCCAGGGCCGAGACCGCGGTCCTGGCCGCCGACAGGCGGGCCGCGGCGGCCGGGTCCTTGTCCGCCCAGGAGCGCGGCGGGGGCGGGCCCGAGGGGGTCGCCCCCGGCTGCGGCAGCTCGGCCTCGGGCAGCGCCCGGGCCCGGTCGACCGCGGCCATCCACTGCTCCAGCGCGCGCCGGTTCATCCGCTGGCCGTAGCCGGGCAGGGCGGACAGCGCGTGCGCGTTCGCCGGGACCGCCAGGGCCGCCTCGATGATCGCGGCGTCGCCGAGCACCTTGCCCGGGGACACGTCACGCCGCTGCGCGATCCGGTCCCGGGTCTCCCACATCTCCCGTACGACGGCCATCTGGCGGCGGCGCCGTACCTTGTGCATGCCGGACGTACGCCGCCACGGGTCCTTGCGGGGCGGGGCGGGCGGGGCCGAGGCGATCGCGTCGAACTCCTGCCGGGCCCACTCCAGCTTGCCCTGCCGGTCCAGCTCCTTCTCCAGCGCGTCCCGCAGGTCGACCAGGAGCTCCACGTCCAGCGCGGCGTACCGCAGCCACGGCTCGGGCAGCGGGCGGGTCGACCAGTCGACGGCCGAGTGCCCCTTCTCCAGCGCGTAGCCGAGCACGCTCTCGACCATCGCCCCCAGGCCCACCCGGGGGAAGCCGGCCAGGCGGCCCGCCAGTTCGGTGTCGAACAGCGAGGTCGGCCGCATGCCTATTTCGCGCAGGCACGGCAGGTCCTGGGTGGCGGCGTGCAGGATCCATTCGGTGCCGGACAGGGCCTCGCCGAGCGCGGACAGGTCCGGACAGCCGACGGGGTCGATCAGCGCGGAGCCGGCCCCTTCACGGCGGAGCTGGACCAGGTAGGCGCGCTGGCCGTACCGGTATCCGGAGGCGCGCTCGGCGTCCACGGCCACGGGCCCGGTGCCGGCGGCGAAGGCCGCGACCACCCGGGCGAGGGCCTCCTCGTCGGCGACCACCGGCGGAATCCCGTCACGTGGTTCGAGCAGCGGGATCGGCAGCCCATCGGACGGAACAACGACGTCGTCCGGGGGGCCGCCCCCGGTGGTGGTGCGCAGGTCTGCTGCGGTCTCATGGGCGTCGGTCACCGGTCAAGGGTATCCGTGTATGCGGCGCGCCCGTCGCCGGAACGTTCCGTCGACGGGCGCGGGCCGTAGGGACACCGGCTTCCCCGAGTTCCCCGGGCGTTCGTCCGGGGGCGGCTATCCGGGGGCCGCGGGTCGGGCTCAGTGGATGATCCCGGTCCGGAGGGCGACCGCGACCATGCCGGCGCGGTCACCGGTGCCCAGCTTGCGGGCGATCCGGGCGAGGTGGGACTTGACGGTCAGGGCGGACAGGCCCATCGAGACGCCGATGGCCTTGTTGGACTGGCCCTCGGCGACGAGGCGCAGGACCTCGACCTCGCGGCCGGACAGCTCGCGGTAGCCGCCCGGGTGGCTCGGGGCACCCGGGGGGCGGCGGTGCATGCGGGCCGCGGCCGAACCGATGGGCGCGGCACCGGGCCGGGTGGGGAGCCCGATGTTGGTCCGCGTTCCGGTCACGACGTAGCCCTTCACACCGCCCGCGAGGGCGTTGCGGACCGCGCCGATGTCATCGGCGGCGGACAGGGCCAGGCCGTTGGGCCAGCCCGCGGCGCGGGTCTCGGAGAGCAGGGTGAGACCGGAACCGTCGGGCAGGTGGACGTCGGCCACGCAGATGTCGCGCGGGCTGCCGATGCGGGGACGGGCCTCCGCGATGGACGACGCCTCGATCACGTCACGGACTCCGAGGGCCCACAGATGGCGGGTCACGGTGGAACGGACGCGCGGGTCGGCCACGACGACCATGGCCGTCGGCTTGTTCGGGCGGTAGGCGACCAGGCTTGCGGGCTGCTCGAGAAGAACGGACACCAGGCCTCCTGGGGGAGTGGCGGGACGGCGCCGGCTCGGGGAAGAAGCCGGTGCGCTCCGTGCGGATGGTCACTGACTCCTTCGGCACGTCACCCGGCCGGCTTTAGGAAATGATCACGATTTGGTGAGTAACAATTCGGGCAATTCGGACGGGCGATCGATCAGGCGGTGATCAGAACCCATGCCGCCGGTGCCGCGATCCGCTCCGCGCCGGCCCGAGCGGTCGTCCTGAGGCGTGGTCGTGCGTTCCGCAGGGCGTCCGGCGCGTGGGCATGCGCGCCCGCCTCCGCCGAGGTGTGAGCGGCCTCCGCCGAGGCGTGGGCAGGCGTTCCGCTGGGCTGCGCCCTCCCGCACCGGTGGGGCGGCCCCCGCCGAGGTGTGGGCGGGCAGCTCCGCTGAGGTGTGGGCAGGCGTTCCGTCTTCGCCGCAGCCGGGCCCGGCACTGCCAGGAGCGCAGCTCCGCCCGGACGGGGTCCGGACCGCTGCCGGACCGGGGCCGGGGGTGGCTGCGCGAGCCCTCGCGGGACCGGGGTGCCGTGTGCCCACCCGTGCCGCCCTGCGGCACGCCTGCCCACACGGCCGGCGGAATCCGGCCGCCCTGCCCCCACGGCCGTGGCAACGGCCGGCACCCCCACGCGGCGGGAGTCGGCGCGCCCGCCCACACGGTCGGCACCCCACGCGGCAGCGTGGCGCGGGCTCCGCCGCGACTGCTCGTACGGCGGCGGCGATTACGGATGGTGGGGGCCGCGGCGCTGGGGGAGGGAGACCACGCCGGGGTCGGCCGGCGGAAGGGGTTCCAGGCCGGCGACCTGACACAGCAGCTCGCACCACGCCGAAAGGTGCGAGGCCGTGTCCGGCACCCCGCCCACGCCCTCCCGCGGCGTCCACGAAGCCCGGATCTCGATCTGCGTCGCCGGCCGCTTCGCGGACAGCCCGCCGAAGGAGTGCGAGCTCGCCATGGTCACCGTGCCGCTCGCCTCCCCGTAGCCCAGGCCGCGGGCCTCCAGCGCGCCGGTCAGCCAGGACCAGCACACCTCGGGGAGCAGCGGGTCGGCCGCCATCTCCGGCTCCAGTTCCGCCCGTACGAGCGTGACCAGCCGGAACGTGCCGTGCCAGGCCTCGTGCCCGGCCGGATCGTGGAGCAGGATCAGCCGCCCGTCGGCCAGGTCCTCCTCCCCCTCGACGACCGCGGCCTCCAGTGCGTACGCGTAAGGGGCGAGTCGCTGCGGCGGCCTGGTCGCCTCGATCTCGATCCCCGGCCGCAGCCGTGCCTTCTGCAAGCCGCCGACCGCCCGTCTGAACGGGAGTGGGACGGAGGTCTCCTTCGCGCTGTCCATACCGTCAGCGCCATCTGAAAATCGTCCCTGAGCCGCAGCCATGCGGGGAAGACTAGGCGGAACGAGGCCCCGTTCAGCGCAGGGACACCCGACCCGGAGGGGCCAGTTCGTCATACGTGCGAAGATTTGGGTCGTGAGTGCCAACGACCGCCCCACGGGCCAGCCGCGACAGACGTACGATTCCGCCTTCCTCAAGGCGTGCCGGCGTGAGCCGGTACCGCACACCCCGGTGTGGTTCATGCGGCAGGCCGGGCGCTCCCTCCCCGAGTACCGGAAGGTGCGCGAGGGGACCGCGATGCTGGAGTCCTGCATGCGGCCCGACCTGGTCACCGAGATCACCCTGCAGCCGGTGCGGCGGCACAAGGTCGACGCGGCGATCTTCTTCAGCGACATCGTGGTGCCGCTGAAGGCGATCGGGATCGACTTGGACATCAAGCCGGGCATCGGCCCGGTCGTGGCCCAGCCGATCCGTCGCCGGGAGGACCTCGCACAGCTGCGCGACCTGACCCCGGACGACGTCCCGTACATCACCGAGGCGATCGGCATGCTCACGGGTGAACTCGGCAGCACGCCGTTGATCGGCTTCGCCGGCGCTCCCTTCACCCTCGCGAGCTACCTCGTGGAGGGCGGTCCGTCGCGCAACCACGAGCACACCAAGGCGCTGATGTACGGCGACCCGGAGCTGTGGGCGGACCTGCTGGACCGGCTGGCGGAGATCACCTCGGCCTTCCTCAAGGTCCAGATCGAGGCCGGCGTCTCCGCCGTCCAGCTCTTCGACTCCTGGGTCGGCGCGCTGGCCCCGGCCGACTACCGCCGCTCGGTGATGCCGGCCTCGACGAAGGTCTTCGACTCGGTCGCCTCCTACGGCATCCCGCGCATCCACTTCGGCGTGGGCACCGGTGAGCTGCTCGGCCTGATGGGCGAGGCCGGCGCCGACGTGGTCGGCGTCGACTGGCGGATCCCGCTGGACGAGGCGGCGCGCCGGGTCGGCCCCGGCAAGGCCCTCCAGGGCAACCTGGACCCGGCCGTCCTCTTCTCCACGCCCGAGGCGCTCCGGGCCAAGACCGACGAGGTGCTGGCCGCGGCGTCGGGCCTCGAAGGCCACGTGTTCAACCTGGGCCACGGCGTCCTGCCGACCACCGACCCGGAGGCGCTCACCCGCCTGGTGGACTACGTCCACACGCAGACGGCCCGCTGACCGCCGCCCGCGGTCCGCACGGTCCGTACGGACCGCACCGTCCTCATGTCCGCCGCGCGGGGGAAGCCCCGCGCGGCGGACCGTTTCACATCCCGGCCCCGCGCACCGCGGCGACCGCCTTGCGGGCGGCCACCAGGACCGGGTCCCAGACCGGGGAGAAGGGCGGGGCGTAGCCCAGGTCGAGCGAGACGACCTGCTCCACCGTCATGCCCGCGGTCAGGGCCACGGCCGCGATGTCCACGCGCTTGGCGGCGCCGGTCCGGCCCACGATCTGGGTGCCCAGCAGGCGGCCGGTGCGCCGTTCCGCCAGCATCTTCACCGTCATCTCCTCCGCGCCCGGGTAGTACCCGGCCGTGTTCGTCGAGCGGACGGTGGCGGTGACGAAGCGGAGGCCGGCCTCCGCGGCGTCCTTCTCGCGCAGCCCGGTCCGGGCGATCTCCAGCGAGCAGACCTTGCTGACCGCCGTACCGACCACGCCCGGGAAGGTCGCATAGCCGCCGCCCACCCCGGACCCGATCACCTGGCCGTGCTTGTTGGCGTGGGTGCCCAGCGGGATGTGCCGGGTCCGGCCCGACACCAGGTCCAGCACCTCCACGCAGTCCCCGCCCGCCCAGACGTTCCGGTGGCCGCGGACCCGCATGGACAGGTCGGTCAGGATGCCGCCGGAGTCGCCGAGCGGCAGGCCCGCCTCCCTGGCCAGGCCGGTGCGCGGTTCCACGCCGATGCCGAGGACCACCACGTCCGCCTCGTACGCGTCGCCGTCGGCGGTGACCACCGCCGTCGCCCGCCCCTCGGCGTCCGTCCGGATCCCGCTGGCCTCGGCCCCGGCGACGGTACGGATTCCCATCCCGTTCATCGCCTTGTGCACGAGGGCCCCCATGTCCGGGTCGAGCGTGGACATGGGCTGCTCGCCCCGGTGCAGCACGGTGACCTCGTAGTCCCGGTTCACCAGCGCCTCCGCCATCTCCACCCCGATGTACCCGGCGCCCACCACCACGGCCCGGCGGCCCGGAGTCCGCTCCAGCGCCTCCACGATCCGCTGCCCGTCCTCCAGGGTCTGGACGCCGTACACCCCCGCCGCGCCGATGCCGGGCAGCCGGGGCCGGACCGGGCGGGCTCCGGTGGCCAGGACGAGCCGGTCCCAGCCGGTCCAGGACTCGGTGCCGGAGTCGAGGTCGCGGGCGCGCACCCGCTGCCCCGCCAGGTCCAGCTCCAGCACCTCGGTCCGCATCCGCAGGTCGATCCCGCGGGCCCGGTGCTCCTCGGGCGTACGGGCGACCAGGTCGTCCCGGTCGGCCACCAGCCCGCCGATCCAGTACGGGATCCCGCACGCGGAGTACGAGGTGAAGCGGGACCGCTCGAAGGCCACGATCTCCAGCTCGTCCGGGCCCTTGAGGCGGCGGGCCTGGGACGCGGCGGACATGCCCGCCGCGTCCCCGCCGACCACGACCAGTCGTTCCGCCGCCATGCCCCTACCGCCCTCCGCCGTGACTCCTCGACTTCGCGGAACACGCTATGCGGGAAAGGGCGTTCGGATCACGTCATTCCGTGTCGGCGGGCGGAGTGGCGGACTGGGTGGCGGGCTGGGTGGCGGCTGGAGCGGCGGGCGCGGCGGGGGACCCCTCCGCGGCCGGCCTCGGGTGCGGTACGGGCCCCCGGGCGGAGGCCGGCGCGGTCGGCGCGGTTGGCGCGGACGCGGGCTTCGCGGCCCGGCGCGCCGGGCGGAATCGGCGGTACACCCGCCAGAGGGCCAGCAGCACCCCGCCCGCCAGGGCGAACGGCAGCAGGGCGCCCACGGCGAGGGTGATCCACTTCAGCACGGCGAGGAAGACCTCCCAGCCGCCCCGGAGCGCGTCCGTGAACGCCGGCCCGTCCTCGTCCTCGCCGTCTCCGCCGTCCTTGCCGTCCGCCGCGGTCACCTCCAGCGTGATGGTGCCCAGCGAGGTCTGGTCCTTCAGCGAGTTCTGCTGGGCGAGCAGCGCCTCCAACTCGGTCTGGCGCTTGTTCAGTTCGCCTTCCAGGGTCACGAGATCGCCGATCGCGGTGGCCTTCTCCATCATCTCCCGCACCCGGGCCACGCTCGCCTGCTGGGATTTGACCCGGCTCTCGACGTCGACCACCCGCTCGGTCACGTCCTGCGCCTCCACCCTGCGGTGCAGCAGCTTCCCGCTGCCCTCCAGCGCGGCGAGGACCGAGTCGAAGCGGTCCACGGGCACCCGCAGGGTGACCGTCGAGGTCATCGTTCCACCGCCGTCCCCTTCCCGCTCCGGGTCCCCGTCCCCGTCCCCGGACCGCCGGGTGCTCTCGTTGCCGACGTAGCCGCCCGCGCCCTGCGCCGCGGATCGGGCCGCCGCGAGGGTCTTCTGCGGGTCCTTCGCCTCGATGCCCAGTGCGGCGGTGCGGATGATGTGTTGCCGCACCTGCGCGGCGCTGCCCGGGGCGCCCGGGGTGCCCGGGGCGTTCTGCGGTGCCGCGGCCCCGCTTCCCGCCTTCGCGTCCGACCCGGCCGCGGGAGCCGCGGCGGCCTCCTGTGGCGCGGCGAAGCCCCGGTCGGCCTTGGCGTCCGCGCTCTTGTCCTCGGCCCCGCAGCCGGTGAGGGCCAGGGCTCCGACGGCGGTGAGGGCCACCAGCGCCGCCGCGGAGCGGTGGGGGTGCCTACGGACTCTGCCGGACGGGCCGGACGGGCCGGACGGGTCGGACGGACGGATCGTCGCTGACATGCTGGTTGCCCCCCGGGCTCGGACGGAATCTCGCCGGTTCGACGTGCCGGGGGCCCCGCCGGGTTTCGTCCCCCCGGTCCCGGACCGGTTCCGAACCGGTCACGGTCCGGCCTCGGCCGCCGCGCCGCCCTTCCCCTCGCCCCCGTTGATCGGTCTGCGACGATGTGTCCATGCACGAAGCGGACACGCGTACGGACCGGGCGCGTACGGAACACCCGGCGGCCCCCGCCCATGTCGTCGTGGTCGGCGGCGGGATCGCCGGCCTCGCCGCCGCCCACCGGCTGCTCGCCGCCGGTGCCCGGGTGACCCTCTTCGAGGCCTCCCCGCGCCTCGGCGGCAAACTGCGCACCGCCGAACTCGCCGGAGCCCCCGTCGACCTCGGTGCGGAGTCGCTCCTCGCCCGCCGCCCCGAGGCCCTGGACCTCGCCCGGGCCGTCGGCCTCGGCGACGCCCTGCAGCCGCCCGCCACCGCCACGGCCAGGCTGTGGACCCGAGGCGTGCTCCGCCCGATGCCGGGCGGCCACCTCATGGGCGTCCCCGGTGACCTCGGCCCGCTCGCCGCCTCGGGCGTGCTCTCCGCCGAGGGCCTGGCCCGCGCCCGGGCCGAGCGCACCGGCCCGGACGTCACGGCCGGCCCGGACGGGCAACCGCCCGCCGATGTCGCCGTCGGCGAGTACGTCGCCGCCCGCCTCGGCCGCGAGGTCGTCGACCGGCTGGTCGAGCCGCTGCTCGGCGGCGTCTACGCCGGGGACGCGTACCGGATCTCCATGCGCGCCGCCGTCCCCGCCCTCTACGAGGCGCTGCGCGCCGACCGCTCCCTCACCGAGAGCGTCCGCGCCGTCCAGCAGGCCGCCGCCGAGCGGACCCACGCCGTCGGCGCTGCCGCGGCCGGCCCGGTCTTCGCCGGCATCGAGGGCGGCATCGGCCGCCTCCCGCTCGCCGTCGCCGAGGCCTGCCGGGCCGCCGGCGCCCGCCTCCAAACCGCCACCCCCGTGCGCGCGCTGACCCGGACACCGCACGGCTGGCGGGTCACCACCGCCGACGGGCAGAGCACCGAGGCCGACGCCGTGGTCCTCGCGGTCCCGGCCGGGCCGGCCGCCCGGCTGCTCGCCCCGCACGCCCCCGCGGCCGCCGCCGAGCTCGACACGGTCGAGTACGCCTCCATGGCCCTGGTCACCCTGGCCGTGCGGCGCTCCGAGCTGCCCGCGCCCATCGCCGCAGGAGGGTCCAGCGGCTTCCTGGTGCCGCCCGTGGACGGCCGTACCGTCAAGGCGTCCACCTTCTCCGGCAACAAGTGGGCCTGGAACGCCGCCGACCCCGAACTCTTCCCGCTGCGCGCCTCGGTGGGCCGCCACGGCGACGAGAAGGACCTGGACCGCGAGGACCCCGAGCTCGTCGACGCCGCCCTCGCCGACCTCGGCGACGCCGTCGGCCTGACCGCCCGGCCGGTGGCCGCCACCGTCACCCGCTGGGACGGCGGGCTGCCCCAGTACCCGGTCGGCCACCTGGACCGGGTCGCCCGGATCCGGGCCGCCGTCGCCGCGGTGCCCGGGCTCGCGGTCTGCGGCGCCCTCTACGACGGCGTCGGCATCCCCGCCTGCATCGCGAGCGCGCGGGCCGCGGTCGCCGCCCTGGCCGCCGTCACGGACCCCGCGGCCGACGGCCCGGACGGCGGGCCGGAGCCCGCCGCCGGCGGACTGGGCACCCCCGGCACGGAGCACCGATCCGGGCAGGGACAATAGGCACATGACTGCACCAGAGAAGATCCCCAACGCGGGGAAGAAGGCCAAGGACCTCAACGAGGTCATTCGCTACACCCTGTGGTCCGTCTTCAAGCTGAAGGACGTGCTCCCGGAGGACCGCGCCGGCTACGCCGACGAGGTGCAGGAGCTCTTCGACCAGCTCGCCGCGAAGGACATCACCGTCCGCGGTACCTACGACGTGTCCGGCCTGCGCGCCGACGCGGACGTCATGATCTGGTGGCACGCCGAGACCTCGGACGAGCTGCAGACCGCCTACAACCTGTTCCGCCGCACCAAGCTCGGCCGCGCGCTGGAGCCGGTCTGGTCGAACATGGCGCTGCACCGCCCCGCCGAGTTCAACAAGTCCCACATTCCGGCCTTCCTGGCCGACGAGGTCGCCCGCGACTACGTCAGCGTCTACCCGTTCGTGCGCTCGTACGACTGGTACCTGCTGCCCGACGAGGACCGGCGCCGGATGCTCGCCGACCACGGCAAGATGGCCCGCGGCTACCCCGACGTCCGCGCCAACACCGTCGCCTCCTTCTCCCTGGGCGACTACGAGTGGCTGCTCGCCTTCGAGGCCGACGAGCTGTACCGCATCGTCGACCTGATGCGTCACCTGCGCGCCTCCGAGGCCCGTATGCACGTCCGTGAAGAGGTCCCCTTCTTCACCGGGCGCCGCAAGTCCGTCGCCGACCTGGTGGCCGGGCTCGCCTGATACCTCCCCACGGGGGGAAGGACCGGAGGGGCGCGCCGTCACGTGCCCGCTCCGGTGGATCGGGTGGCGCCCTGCCCCCGAAACGACGCAGCCGGAGCCCCCGCCCGGAAGTTCAGACCGCCGGTGGCGGCAGCGACCGCCTGGTCGCGGCCGCCCGGCCGTCCAGCGACACCGGTGCGGGCTCCGGATGCGGCGCACAGCCGGTCCGCGGACCGGCCGTCCGACCGGTCAGCAGGTACCGCTCCACATGCCGGTCCACACAGGCGTTGCGGCCGCCCGCCACTCCGTGGGCGCCGGCTCCCTCCTCCGTGACCAGCGCCGCGGACGGTCCCAGCCGCCGCTGCAGCTCCAGCGCCCCCTCGTAGGGGGTGGCCGCGTCCCGCTCGGCGGCCACGATCAGGACCGGGGGCAGCCCGGCCGGGTCCGCGCCCACGTCCACCGGCCGCTGCCGGTCCGTCACCGGCCAGTACGCGCAGGGCAGGTTGAGCCAGGCGTTCTGCCAGGTCTCGAAGGGCGCCCGGCGCGCCAGTTCCGTGTGGTCGCGGTCCCAGACCCCGAAGTCGTCCGGCCAGGAAGCGTCGTTGCAGAGCACGGCCGTGTAGACCGCCGTGGCGTTCTCGTCCGCCGCGGCCGTGGCCGGGTCGGGCGCGGCCAGCGCGGCCAGCGGCCCGGGGTCGCCCGCCAGGAAGGCGGCCAGCGCGGCCGCCCGCTGCGGCCACACCTCGTCGTAGTACGCCGCCTTCAGGAAGGCGGCCTGCAGTTCCCCGGTGCCCACCAGCCCGCCGGCCGGCCGGCGGGCCACGGCCTCCCGCACCCGCTCGTAACTGGCCCGTACCGCGGCCGGGGTGGCGCCCAGCCCGTAGGTGGCGTGGTGCCTGGCGGCCCAGGCCCGGAAGTCGTACCAGCGCCGTTCGAAGGCCGCCGACTGGTCCAGGTTGTTCCGGTACCAGACGCGCCGCGGGTCGGGGTTGACCGCCGAGTCGAAGACCAGGCGGCGGACGTGGCCCGGGTAGAGGGTGGCGTACACCGCGCCGAAGTAGGTGCCGTACGAGGCGCCGAGGAAGTTCAGCCGCCGTTCGCCCAGCGCTGCCCGCAGCACGTGCAGGTCGCGGACGTTGTTCAGGGTGGTGTAGTGCGCCAGGGCCGCCCCCGCCCGTTCCGCGCAGCCCCGTGCGTAGGCCCGGGCCCGTGCGATCCGTTCCTGCTTGTACGCCGCCGAGGGCGCGGCCGGGACCTGGTGCGGGGCGCGCGCGTGTTCGGCGGGGGAGCGGCAGGACAGCGGGGCGGAGCCCCCGACGCCGCGCGGGGCGTAGCCGACGAGGTCGTAGGCGGCCGAGACGCGCCGCCACTCGGGGAGGCCGGCGACCGCGGGGAAGAACGTGCCGGAGGCGCCGGGGCCGCCGGGGTTGAAGACGAGGGCGCCCTGGCGGGGGACGGCCGTCGCGTCGGGGTCGCCGCTGTCGGTCGTCTTCGCGTCGGGGTCGGCGCCGGTGGCCGGCAGCCTGCTGACGGTGAGGAAGATCTGCGGGCCGTCCGGGCGGGTGTAGTCGAGCGGCACCCGGAGCCGGGCGCAGCGGACGGCGGCGGGCAGCTGCTCGGCCGTCGGGCAGGCGGTGAAGTCGAGCCGCCGGGCGGCCGCCCGGCGGGCGGCGAGCTCGGCGCCGGCCGCGGCGGCCGGGTCCTGTCCGGCACGGGCGGCGGGGGTGGTGGAGGGGGTGGGAGCGGCGGAGGCGGTGCGGGCGGTGCGGGCCGGGTGCGGGGTGGCGACGGCGGCGCGGGCCGGGGCAGGGATGCACAGGGCGAGCGAGAGCACGGCCGCGGCGGCTCCGTAACGGGCGGGCGGAGTCCGCATGGAGGCGGCCCCTTTCATGTCATCGGACGATCCGATCACATGGCCGGGCGGCTGGGATGTAAAGGCAACCGTGCGGGTGTCGCCGTCAATGACCCCGTTGCCGCGGAATGAGCGCCCGGTCGTAGCAGGACAGGGCGGCCCGCAGGCCGGGGTCGGGGACCGCGCACACCCCGTGCACGGCCACGGCGGTCAGATAGCCGAGGACCTCCATGTCGAGCCCGGTGAGCAGCTGCTGCCCGGCGGGGGAGGCCCAGGCGGAGTTCTGCCGGCCGTCGAACGCGGCCATGGCCAGACAGGCGAGGGCCGGCAGGAGCGGCAGGGCGAACCAGCACAGGATCTGCCCGGTGGACGTGCCGCCGCCGGGCGCGGACAGGGCGGCCCCGCACATCACCAGCACCAGCAGGGTGGCGCCCCGAACCGCCCGGACGCCGTCGCCGACCCCGGTGCGGACCTCCTCGGGGAGCGCCAGCCCGGCCTCGCCGAGGCGTTCGGCGATCCGTCCGACGGCCTCGGACCCGGCCGCGGCCGCGCGTACCTCCACGACCGGGGACTGGCCGTCCGGGCCGAACGCGGCGAGTACGGACCGCTCCAGGGCGTCCCGGCCGACCGGGTCGACCACCGTCGCCCAGCCCGTGTGGGCGAGCAGCAGACGGCGGTCGCGCTCCATGGCGACGAGCGTCAGCTCGGCGACCCGTTCCGGGCCGCCGGCCAGGTACGCGGTCTCGTGGAGGGTCAGCTCCTCGTGGTGGTGGACGGTGACCGGGCCGGCGGACGGCTCGGCGGCTTCGGTGGCTGCTCGGACGAGGCGGGTGCACGCGACGAGCACCACGGCCCAGGACACCAGCAGGAACAGGACCCAGAACATGGGAGGTTTCTACAAGGCGGAGAACTGCCTGGTCAGGGGCTGCTGCTGAGGTGTGAACAGCTTGTGATGCGGCCGTGATGCGCCGTCAGGAACTGCTGCCGCAGCTGGAACTGGACGAACTGCCGCAACTCGACCCGGAAGAACAGCTGGAACCACTGCCGCAACTGGAGCTCCCGCCAAAGCCGGTGCCGCCTCCGCAGCTGCCGGACGACCCGCCGCAGGAGCCCGTACCGCCGTCCCCGCTTCCTGCGCCGCCGTCCGAGCCCGCGGCGCACCACCAGGCGGTCATGGCATCGTTGTCGGCGGAGCCGCTGCCGTGCCCGCGCCCGTGCCCGTGGCGTACCGGGGCCGCTGCCAGGGGCAGGTTCAGCTGCCGCCGCAGCAGCGGGTCCGGCACCCCGGCCGGGCCGTACAGCGCGACCCGCACCCGGGGGTCGCCGGAGGCCCCGTGAGCCCGGCGGAAGCCCTCCAGGGCGGCCCTGCCCGCCGCCGTCGTCCGCCGTCCGGCGGCGAAGCCGAGCACCACCGCGGCAGCGATGCCGAGCAGTGGCGCGGGCAGCGCGGCGAGGGCCGGGCCGGTGTCGACGGCGGCCAGGACGGCGATCACCGGCAGCGAGACGAGGCAGGCCACGCCCTGCACGGCCGCCCACGTGCCGGGACGGGACATCACCCCCGGCGGGACCAGCAGCCCGCGCGCGGCGAGCGCCTCGCCGGTCTGCCGGACCGCCGGATGGGTCTGCACGGCGATGCGCAGCGGGACCAGGGCACCGCCGGCCGCGCCGCCGAACACCTCCAGCACGGCCCGCTCGACCGGGTCGTTGCCGTGGGCGCCGGTGCGCACCTGCACGATGCCCGGGCCGCCGATCATCATCCGGCCGTCGTGGCAGAGCGAGACCAGGGCCGTCTCCACCACCCGGCGGGGGCCGCCGGTGAGGAACGCGGCGCCGGAGGAGTCCAGGACGGGCGGCGCGGACGGGGCGGCGCCGCGGGCGCGCCGGACGGCGAGCGCCGTGCAGGCGGTCGAGGCGAGTACGCCGAGCCAGATGGCGAGGCTGACGACGATCACGCGACGGCCCCCCGTGGTGCGCGTGGCGCGCCGAACCCGAAGCGGCGCGCCCACTGGCCCAGCCGCCCGCGCGGGCGGCTGCCCGTCCGCTCCTGCCACCACCGGGTGAGCAGGCGGCGCGCGGCCGGGTCCTCGGGCAGCCCGCGGACGAGCAGGTGCTCGGCGAAGTCCAGGGCGTCACGGCGGTAGCCGCCACTGAGCGGCCGCTGCCGGGCGTACGCGACGTAGGCCGTGCGGAACGCCTCCCCGCCGCCGAGGATCCCGACCAGCTCGGGTGCGATCTTCCGCACCACCGAGGCCCGCTTGGCCAGCAGCGCCCGCGCCTGCACCGCGACCCGCTGCCGGTCGAACCCCTCCGGCACCGGCGTCCCCGCCACGAGCGCCGACAACAACGCGGTTTGTGCCACCGCGACCCGCCCCCGGGCCGCGTCCGCGCCGGAGGCGCCGGGTATCGGCCGGGCCGCTCCGGCGACCGGGACCTCGCGGTGCGGCGGCACATCGGTACCGCGGGAAGGGGCGGGGCGGGGCGGGATCCCCGCGGGCGCGGACGAGGCGTCTCCGGCGGCGGCCAGCGCCCCGCGGATCGCGGTGAGTTCGCCGGCCAGCTCCGCCTCCGGCGGGAAGTCGTCGTCCCGCTCCAGCAGCACCCCGGGCGGGTCCATCCGCTCCCGCAGGGCCCCCAGCACGCCGAGGATCTCCGGGGGGACCGGGTGCGCGTGCGTGTCGTGCCAGACCCCGTCCCGTTCCACGCCCCCGGCCACGTGCACGTACGCCAGCGACTCCGCCGGCAGCGCGTCCAGCACGGAGAGGGGGTCCTCGCCGCGGTTCACCCGGTTCGTGTGCAGGTTCGCCACGTCGATCAGCAGCCGGACGCCCGTCCGCTCCACCAGCTCCGCCAGGAAGGCGCCCTCGGTCAGCTCCTCCCCGGGCCACTTCACCAGCGCGGCGATGTTCTCCAGCGCCAGCGGCACCGGCAGCGCGTCCTGCGCGATCCGCACGTTCTCGCACAGGACGTCCAGCGCGTCCCGGGTGCGCGGCACCGGCAGCAGGTGCCCGGCCTCCAGCGCGGGCGAGGAGCTCCGTACGAAGGCGATGTGCTCGGTCACCAGCGGCGCGCCCAGCGCCACCGCCCGTTCGGCGAGGCCGGCGAGCCGGTCCGGGTCGGGGCGCTCCGCGCCGCCGATGCCCAGCGAAACGCCGTGCGGAACCACCGTCACCCCGCGCTCGCGCAGCCGCACCAGCGAATCGGGCAGGTGTCCGGGACACACGTTCTCGGCCACCACCTCGACCCAGTCCAGGCCCGGCAGCCGTTCCACCGCGTCCGCGATCTCCGGCCGCCAGCCGATGCCCACCCCCAGGCGTGCCATGGGCTTCATGCCCCTCGCCCCCCTTCAGTCGTTCCCTGCCGGTGTGATGGCCCCGGCGAGCCCCGGCCAATCCCGGAGGCTCGGGTTCAGAGCAATATTTGAGCTTCCGTGAGTGTCCGGCCGGGATCCCGGAGCGTGCCGCTGTCCGTCCGGGCGGTGTCCGGCGAAACGCCCGCCGGCCGTCGCGCCGCCGCAACGATGGATGGGCCGAGTGGGGACCTTAGGGCTGGTGCGGCACCTCGCCGCGTTGCCGAAACGTTCCTATAGCTCCGCTATCGAGGCGCTCCGGCGCCTTGCGATGCGTCCCCTCGGCCCTGGCGGGCCTGGGGAGACCCCATGCACCAGACACCGCGGCCACTCCGACCCTGATCCGCCGGACAGACCCTAGCCGCCCAGTCGTGTCCGCAGGGCGGGATGGTCGGCGATCACCGTCGCCGAGCCGGGGGCGATCTCCGTGAACCCCGCGTCGCGTACGACGGGCAGACCGCTCGCCGCCAGCGCCACCCACTGCTCCGGCCCGGCCGCCGTCCGTACGGCGAGGGCGAAACCGGCATCCCGCCAGGCCGCCCGTTCCGCGCCGGTCAGCTCCCACCAGGCCAGCTGCGCCGCGTGCCCGGCCTGGGCCATGGCCTTGCCGGCCGACATGGCGACGTCGGGGTTGAGCCAGAGCACCGGAACCCCGGGTTCGACCGGGCCGGCCGGCTCCGGGTCGTCCAGGTCCGTGCCGGACACCTGGAGCTTGGCCAGCTCCTTGGGCCAGCCGTCGAGCGGCACCGGCGGGAACACCCGCACCTCCGCGCCCGCGCCGGTGGCCGAGCTGCCGGCTCCCTCCACCGTGATCCCGGGCAGCGCGGACGCCTTGCGCCATTCCGCGCCGCGGGCCCGCCGCACCACCTTGCGGATCCGGGCGTCCTGCCAGTCGCGTACCGCGGCGGCCCATTCGCCCTCGCCGAGCGCGCGGTCGTCGGACAGCAGCACCAGCACCGCCCGCGCCGCCGTCTCCAGGGCTTCCGTACGGGCCGGCGGCCCGGTCTTCTCGATGCGCACCACCAGGGGCAGGACGAACTGGGGTGCCTCGTCGCGGGCGATCCGCTCCTGCCGGAACGGACTGTCCGCCCCGACGGCGGGGCGGTCTTCGGTGTGGTGGCTGCTCATCGACCCAAGCATGCCAGCACCCCTCCGGGGCGTTGGAGCCGCGGCACCCGGTCCGGCGACGGACGGCACCGCTCCTGCTCACCGGAGCGGGCACCGCTCCCGCTCACCGGAGCGACGAGCGGGGGCATCGGACCGTCCGGGCCCCACCGGGCACCCCTCACTCCCGCTCGGTCTTCGGGAACGGTCCGACTTCAGGATGACCCCCGGGCATCCGGAGCGGCTTCCAGGATGATGCCGGGGGCTCCCGGACAGCGCGAGGATCGGGTGCATGAAGAGCGATCTGTTTGCCTCCGAGCACCTGGCCCAGCCGTCCGCCGCCCCCGGTATGTCCCTCCAGAACGCCAAGTCCGTCAAGTACGCCGTCAACGGCGAGATGCTGGCCCGCCAGGGCTCGATGGTCGCGTTCCGCGGCAACCTGCAGTTCGAGCGCAAGGGCCAGGGCATCGGCGGCATGCTCAAGCGGGCCGTCACCGGCGAGGGCCTGCCCCTGATGTCGGTGCGCGGCCAGGGCGAGGCCTGGTTCGCGCACCGGGCGGGCAACTGCTTCATCGTGGACGTGGAGCAGGGCGACGCCTTCACCGTCAACGGCCGCAACGTGCTGTGCTTCGACTCCACCCTCGGCTACGAGATCAAGACCGTGAAGGGCGCCGGCATGACCGGCGGCGGTCTCTTCAACAGCGTCTTCACCGGCCACGGCAAGCTCGCGCTGGTCTGCGACGGCCACCCGATCGTCATCCCGGTCACCGCGCAGAGCCCGGTGTACGTGGACACGGACGCGGTGGTGGGCTGGAGCGCCCACCTGGAGACCGGGCTGCACCGCTCCCAGTCGGTGGGCTCGATGCTCCGCGGTGGCTCCGGCGAGGCCGTACAGCTGAGCCTGAGCGGCGACGGCTTCGTCATCGTCCGCCCGAGCGAGTTCATCGAGGCGCCGGCCTCCGGCTGACGGCTACCGGGGCCGGGGCGCCGGGGCCGGGGCGGTCGCCCGGCCCCGGCTGCCTCAGGTGCCGATCAGCTCGGACACCTTGACGAACCGGTAGCCGCGCTTGCGCAGCTCCGGGACGATGGTCGAGATGGCCTCCTCGGTGACCGGGGCGGCGCTGCGGGTGCAGTGCATGACCACCACCGAGCCGGGCTTCACCCCGGCCAGCACCTGTTCGGCCACCGCCACCGGGTCCTTGGCGAAGGCGTCCCCGCTGACCACGTCCCACTGGACCGCGGTGACCTTGGCGGTGGACAGGGCCCGTAGCGCCCGGTCGTCGTAGCAGCCGCCGGGGAAGCGGAAGTACGGCACCGTGTTGACCGCGCCGGCCTTGCGGAACGCCTCGAAGGCCCGGTCCACGTCCGCGCGGGCGGCGGCGGCGTCGAGGGCCGGCAGCCCGTAGCAGGGCGAGGTGAAGGCGTGGTGGCTGTAGGAGTGGTTGGCGATCTCGAACATCGGGTCGGTTCCGATGGACTTCGCCTGGTCGGGGTACTCCTCGGCCCACCGGCCCGTCATGAAGACGGTCGAGGGGACCTTGAGCCGGCGCAGGGTGTCGATCAGCTGGGGATTGTCGAAGCGTTCCCCGTCGGCGGCGCGCGGCCCCTGGTCGGCGGTCATGTCGGCGTCGAAGGTGAGCGCGACGGTCTTGTCGCTCCGCTGCCGGGCCCGCTCGAAGACGGGGGTCAGTCCGTTCGGACCGGGCGCCAGCACCGGCGGCCCGGCCTTGGGCCGCCCCGGGCCGGGGGCGGCCGATGCCGATGCCGATGCGGATCCCGGTGCCGGAGCCTTCGGGCCGGATGCCGCTGCCGACGGCGCGGTACGATCGCCGGCCGCCCGCCGGATGTCGGAAGAGGACGACCCGTCGGTGCCGCCCGAGCAGCCGGCGAGCACGGCGCCGAGCACCGCGAGGGCGGCCGCACCACGAAGGGAGCGTCCGGTGCGCCCGGTGCGCCCGGAGCCTGCGCAACGTACAGAACGTGCGGAACGTGCGGAAACTGTCACGCACGCAAACTATATGACTATGTGCCAAGCGGATCGGTGTCGCGCTCCCTGAGCCGGCCCCGGCCACCGGATACTGCGCATCCCTGTCCGCCGGATGCCCCAACGGCGGTTTACCGGCCGCCCGGACGCGGTACCGCACGCGGACCGCACTCACGGGCCGCGACCACCGCAGGGCCCATCGGGGTACCGGTCACCTCCACGGTCCGGTCACCGCGAAGGTCGTCCCCGGCGTGTAGGCGTTGACGAACATCGTCCGGCCGTCCGGGGCGAAGCTCACCCCGGCGAACTCGCCCCACTCCGGGGCCTCCGCCGTCCCGAGGTTGTCCGCGTTCCGCGCGACCGGGTACACCTCGCCCTGCCGCGTCACCCCGAACACGTACTGCGCCCCGCCGCCGTCCTCGCACACCATCAGGCCGCCGCCGGGCGCCAGGCAGATGTTGTCGGGGGAGTCCCCGGGCAGGGCCACGTCCGTCGTCGGGCCGAACAGCACCTCAAGCCGCACCCGCGCGTGCCGCGGGTCGTAGTGCCAGACCTGGCCGAAGTGGTTCCCCGCAGCCCCCTCGCGGGAGCGTGCGTAGCTGGACACGAAGTACACCCCGGTGCCGCCCCAGTAGCAGCCCTCCAGCTTCTGCGCGTGGGTGATCCCGCCCGGGCCGAAGTCCTGAAGCCGGATCGGGGTCCCGTTCGCCGAGGGGTCGGGCACCGGCACCCACCGCACCGGGAACGAGGCCCCCGGCTCGGTCACCAGCGACAGGTCCGGCACCCCGGGCACCCGCATGGCCTCCAGCCGGCCGCCGGCGCGCAGCGATCCCCGGCCGCCCAGCGGCAGGTCGGGCAGGAAACGGTAGAACAGTCCGAAGGGGCGGACGAAGGCGTCCTCGGTCTCGTAGACCACGCCCCGGTACGGGTCCACCGCCACCGCCTCGTGCGCGAACCGGCCCAGCGCGGTCAGCGGCACCGCGCCGGTGCGGTGCGGGTCGGCCGGGTCCACCTCGAAGACGAAGCCGTGGTCCTTCTCGTAGCCGTCCTTGCCGGCCCGGTCCTCGGTCTCCTCGCAGGTCAGCCAGGTGTGCCAGGGGGTGGTGCCGCCCGCGCAGTTGACCGCGGTGCCGGCGATGCCCACCCGTTCCCCGGCGACCTCGCCCCGCTCGTCCAGGGAGAGCACCGTGCAGCCGCCGCGCGCGCCCGGGTCGTAGGTCAGGCCGGGCACGGCCGGTACCCGCAGTTCCGCGGTCGCCCGGTTCTCGTGGTTGCGCACCAGCCGGATCCGCCCGGCGCCGGCGGCGAAGGCGCCCATGCCGTCACAGTTGGCCGGAACCGGCCCCTCACCCGAGCCCATCGGGTGGCCGGCCCGGGACAGCACCCGGTAGCGGAAGCCCTCCGGCAGATCGAGCAGCCCGTCCGGATCGGGCAGCAGCGGCCCGTACCCGGCCTCCTCCTGCGCGGGCGCGGCGGCGGTGTTCCCGCCGAACAGTGCGCCCAGCGCACCGGTGAAGACCACCCCGCCCAGGATCTGACGTCGTGTCGCTGACATGGGCCTGTCGTACCACGCGGCGGCACGGGGGACCCGTACCGCCGCGCAGGCGGGTGACGGCCCGGGAAGGCGCCGGAGCGTCCGCGGCTGCGGTCCGCTGCGGTCCGCTGCGGTCCGCAGTGGCCCGGGCTCGGGCGAGCCCGACGCTCAGGCGAGCTTGGCGCTCAGCGTGATCGTCGTGCCGGTCAGGGCCTGGCTGACCGGGCAGTTCTTCTTGGCGTCCTCGGCGGCGGCGACGAAGGCTTCGTTGTCCAGGCCGGGCACCTCGCCCTCCACCGTGAGGTGGATGCCGGTGATGCCCTCACCGGGCTGGAAGGTGACGTCGGCCTTGGTCTCCAGCCGGGTGGGCGGGGTGCCCTTGCCGGCCAGCCCGTGGGACAGGGCCATCGAGAAGCAGCTGGAGTGGGCGGCCGCGATCAGCTCCTCCGGGCTGGTCTTCCCGTTCGGCGCCTCGGCGCGCGCCGGCCAGGAGACGTCGTAGGAGCCGATGCCCGAGGAGTCGAGGGTGACGACACCCTTGCCCTCCAGCAGGTTGCCCTCCCAGACGGTGTGGGCGTGACGCGTGGTGGCCATCGTGGATCCCTTCGCAAGAGGCGGATACGGCCGGACTGCGCGCGGCGCACGGCACGTACGGGGTCCGCCGCACGGGTGCGGATCGCGCACACGGCGGGCGCGGCCCGTACGGCACGCGGCCGAGCGGTGGCCCGGCGCCCACAAACCTACTGCTCCACAAGCCTCTTCGCGTCACGGGCGAGCGCGGTGAGCCGCGAGATGGCGCGGAAGTACTTCTTTCGATAGCCGCCGTTCAGCATTTCTTCGCTGAAGAGCCGGTCGAAGGGGACCCCGGAGGCGAGGACGGGTATCTCGCGGTCGTACAGACGGTCGGCGAGGACCACCAGGCGCAGTGCGGTCGACTGGTCGGGCACCGGGCCGACGTCGGTCAGGCAGACCGCGGATATGCCCTCGGTCAGCGCGCCGTAGCGGCTGGGGTGGACACGGGCGAGGTGGTCGAGCAGGTGCGGGAAGTCGTCGAGGCCGGCGTCCGGGGTGGCGTACGCGGCCTTGGTGACCTGCTCGTCGGAGTACGGGGCCGGGGCCTCGGGCAGACCGCGGTGGCGGTAGTCCTCCCCGTCGATGCGGAGGGGGTGGAAGTGGGCGGAGAGCCCTTGTATCTCGCGGAGGAAGTCGACCGCGGCGAACCGGCCCTCGCCGAGCTTGCCGGGCAGCGTGTTGGAGGTGGCGGCCAGCGCCACGCCCTGCTCGACCAGCTTGCCCAGCAGGGAGGAGACCAGGACCGTGTCGCCCGGGTCGTCGAGTTCGAACTCGTCGATGCACAGCAGCCGGTGGCCGCTCAGGGTCTGCACGGTCTGCTGGAAGCCGAGCGCGCCCACCAGGTTGGTGAGCTCCACGAAGGTGCCGAAGGCCTTGAGGGAGGGTTCGGCGGGGGTGGCGTGCCAGAGGGAGGCCAGCAGGTGGGTCTTGCCGACGCCGTAGCCGCCGTCGAGGTAGACCCCGCGGGGGCCGGCCTGGGGCTTGGGTGCCCGGGAGAACCAGCGGCGCTTGCCGGCGCCGGAGGCGTGCGCTCCGCCGAGCCCGGCGGCGAAGCCGCTCAGCGTGGTGACGGCCTGCGACTGGCTGGGCTGGTTCGGGTCCGGGATGTACGTGTCGAAGCGCACCCCGTCGAAGCGGGGCGGCGGCACCATCTCGGCGACGAGCCGTTCGGCGGGAACACGGGGCTCGCGGGCGCACAGGGAGTGCGGGCCCGCCTCGGCTATGCGGCTCCGTCCGGCAGCGCCGCCGGACGTGGTGAGGGAGGTTGACACAGCATTCCACTCTACGGCGTGACAGACTGCAGCCCATGCGCCGCCTGTTCCCTGTGACCGATCAGACACTGGCCGAGACCGACCGGGAGTGGTCGCTGGACGAACTCGCGGAGGCGTACGCGTACCCTCCGCTGACCGGTGACGACCGAACGGCACCGCACTGGCTCCGCGGCAACATGGTCAGCAGCCTGGACGGCGCGGCCCAGCACGACGGCCGCTCGCAGCCCATCTCCAGCGAGACCGACATGCGCATCTTCGGCACCCTGCGGGCGCTGGCCGATGTGGTGGTCGTCGGTGCTGAAACGGTTCGCCAGGAGGGGTACCGCCCGGCCCGCGCGAGGGAGGCCTTCGCGGCCCGCCGCGCGGCCGCCGGCCAGGGCCCCGCACCCGCCATCGCGGTGATCACGGCCTCCCTGGACCTGGACTTCTCGCTGCCCCTCTTCACCGCCCCGCTGGTGCCCACTCTGGTGCTCACCGGGGCCGCTGCGCCCGCCGACCGGGTTGCGGCGGCGACGAAGGCGGGGGCCGAGGTCGTGGTGGCCGGGGACGGCGCCGGGGTGGACCCGGCCCGGGTGGTGCGGGAGCTGGCCGCGCGGGGACTCCTGCGGCAGCTCACCGAGGGCGGGCCGCGGCTGCTGGGGCAGTTCGTGGCGGCCGGGGTGCTGGACGAGCTGTGCCTGACCGTGTCGCCGCTGCTCACCGCGGGTGATGCCCAGCGGATCGCCGGCGGGCCCGGCGTGGCCGTGCCGGAGCGGCTGGAACTGGTATCGCTGCTGGAAGAGGCCGGGTTCCTGTACACCCGCTACCGTCGGATCTGACAGGTTGCGGAATTTGTCGTTCCGCTTTGCTCCCGCTGGGCACTATTACCAGCGCGAGCCCCGTCCCACAGCGGGGCAGGATGGTTTCCGCAGGGGCCGCCACGGCCCATGAAGGAGAGGGCGTCCGTGTTCACGAGCGTATTGATGATCGAGAAGCCTCTGACATCCGTAGACGTGGACTTCGTCACCACCCTGCACGGAGACGACCCGGTCTCCTTCTTCGTCCTCATGCAGCCCCGGGGGGACCAGGACCGGCTGCTGCGCGCCATCGACGACGTGGCCCTGGGGGAGCTCCCCGAGGCCATCCGGGAGGGCGACGAACCGGAGGGCACCGCCGCCCGGGGACCGGCCCAGCAGGCCCTCGACTACTCCCTGGAGCAGCTCCGCAAGAGGGGCAGCCAGGCGGTCGGGCGACTGATCGACGACCATCCGCTGGACGTGCTGAAGGCGGTGGTCGAGGAGTCGGGCGCCGACGAGGTCATCGTGCTGACCGCACCCCACTTCGTGGAGGAGTTCTTCCACCGGGACTGGGCGTCCCGGGCCCGCCACAAGGTGGGGGTGCCGGTGCTGAAGCTGTTCGCTCACAACGAGTAGCGGGCCTCCCGCGCCGGCGCCGTGTGGGCAGGCGTTCCGCCCTGCGGGGCGCCGCCCACACCTCGGCGGGGCGCGGACGTCACAGGCGTGCCACGAACGGGGCGGCGCGCCGGACACGGGGTCCTTCGGCGACCGCCGAGGAACTACGCTGGGCCTCGCACCCGGCCCCGGGTGCGGAGCCCCGACCTCGACCTGGAGCACCTCGTATGACGCCCGGCCTGCCGACCGCCATGGACCGCCCCCACTTCATCGGTATCGGCGGGGCGGGGATGTCCGGCATCGCGAAGATCCTCGCGCAGCGCGGCGCCCGGGTCGCCGGAAGCGACGCCAAGGACTCCGCCACCGCCGACGCCCTGCGCGCCCACGGCGTCACCGTCCACATCGGGCACGCCGCCGGCCACCTCGCCGACGACGCCACCTGCGTGGTCGTCTCCAGCGCCATCCGCGCCGACAACCCCGAGCTGGCCCGCGCCGCCGAGCTCGGAGTGCCCGTCGTGCACCGTTCGGACGCCCTGGCCTCGCTGATGGACGGCCTCCGCCCGATCGCCGTCGCCGGCACGCACGGCAAGACCACCACCACCTCCATGCTGGCGGTGTCCCTCTCCGCGCTCGGCCTGGACCCCTCGTACGCCATCGGCGGCGACCTGGACGCCCCGGGCTCCAACGCGCACCACGGCGCCGGCGACATCTTCGTCGCCGAGGCCGACGAGAGCGACCGCAGCTTCCACAAGTACGCGCCGCGGGTCGCGATCGTCCTCAACGCCGAGCTGGACCACCACGCCAACTACGCGTCGATGGAGGAGATCTTCGACTCCTTCGTCACCTTCGCGGGCCGTATCACGGCCGACGGCACCCTGGTCGTCTCCGCCGACCAGGAGGGCGCCGTCGAGCTGACCCGCCGCGTCCGGGCCGCGCAGCCCGGCCTCAAGGTGGTCACCTACGGTGAGTCCGGCACGGCCGACGTCCGCGTCACCGGTATCACCGCCCGCGGTCTGACCAGCGAGGTCACCGTCCTCCTCGACGGCCGCGAGATCACCTTCACGGTGTCCGTCCCCGGCCGCCACTACGCCCTCAACGCGGTCGCCGCGCTCTCCGCCGGTGTGGCCCTCGGCGTCCCGGCCGAGGACCTGGCCGCCGCCCTCGGCAAGTACACCGGCGTCAAGCGCCGCCTCCAGCTCAAGGGCGAGGCCCGCGGTGTCCAGGTGATCGACTCCTACGCGCACCACCCGACCGAGATGTCCGCCGACCTGGAGGCGATCCGCGGCGCCGCCGGGGACTCCCGCATCCTGGTCCTCTTCCAGCCGCACCTCTTCTCCCGGACCCAGGAACTGGGCACGGAGATGGGCCAGGCCCTCGCCCTGGCCGACGCCTCCGTGGTCCTGGACATCTACCCGGCCCGGGAGGACCCGGTCCCCGGGATCACCAGCGAGATCATCATCGCGGCGGCCCGCGCAGCCGGCGCCGACGTCACCGCCGAACATGACAAGAACGCGGCGCCCGCCGTGCTCGCGGGAATGGCCAAGCCCGGCGATCTTGTTCTCACCATGGGTGCGGGCGACGTCACCGATCTCGGCCCCGAGATCCTCGCCCGCCTGGCCGACTGAGGGAGAGCGCCGTGTCCTACGAGATCGAGAAGCCCGACGAGCAGTGGCAGGCCGAGCTCACCCCGACCGAGTACCAGGTCCTCCGCCTGGCCGGGACCGAGCCCGCCTTCCGCGGCGAGTACACGGACACCAAGACGACCGGCACCTACGCCTGCCGCGCCTGCGGGGCCGAACTCTTCCGCTCGGAGACCAAGTTCGACTCCCACTGCGGCTGGCCGTCCTTCTACGACCCGAAGGACTCCGACGCCGTCGAGCTGCTCGCCGACACCTCCCACGGCATGGTCCGCACCGAGGTCCGCTGCGCCCGCTGCGGCTCCCACCTGGGCCACGTCTTCGACGGCGAGGGCTACTCCACCCCCACCGACCAGCGCTACTGCATCAACTCCATCTCCCTCCGCCTGACCCCGGACGGCGAGCAGAGCTGACCGCCCCGAGCGGGACCGGGCCCCGGACATCGCCGATGTCCGGGGCCGTGGTGGCTGCGGACCGGGTGCGGTTTGCAGGTCCACTCCCGGGGGTCACAGCTGGGTGGCCGTGCGGATCAGCTGGGCGAGGGCGCGGGAGCGGCTGTGTGGCGGCCAGGCTATGTGGGTGATGACGGGGGGTGCGTCGGTGAGGGGGACGGCGGCGTGTTCGGCCCATAGCCAGGCCTGGGAGGAGTCGGGGCAGACGGCCGCGGTGCGTCCGAGGGCGATCAGCTGGGCCAGTTGGGTCTGGTCGCGGATCTCGGGGCCGGGGCCGGGAGGGTAGGCGCCGTTGCGGGGCCAGCGGGCGAGCGGAAGATCAGGGACGTCGGTGACGTCGGCCAGGGACAAGGTCTTGTGCGTGGCGAGAGGGTGCCGGGCGGGCAGGACGGCGATCCGTCCCTCGGTCAGTAGTTCCTCGCTGTCGAACCCGGCGAGGGAGTTGAACGGCGTTTGCATGAGTGCCACGTCGGCGCGGCCGTCGCGCAGCAGTGTTTCCTGTTCGCCGATACCGCATGGCAGCACTTCGATCTCGGCGGCGTCGGGCTGGGCCGCGTAGGCGTCGAGAAGCTTCCGCAGCAGTTCTTGGGACGCCGCGGCCTTGACCGCCAGCACCAGGCGATCGCGGGCGCCACCTGGATGATCGGCGCCACCGGCGCGACGGGTGCGGCGTGCGGCGGCGGTGGTCGCGTGCAGTGCGGCGCGACCCTCGTGCAGCAGGACCTCTCCGGCGCCGGTCAGCGAGACGCCGCGGCGGCTGCGGTCCAGCAGCGAGACGCCGAGGCGCCGTTCGAGCTGCTGGATCGCCCGGGACAGCGGTGGCTGGGCGATGCCGAGCCGCTCTGCGGCGCGGCCGAAGTGCAGTTCCTCGGCGACGGCCACGAAGTACCTCAGCTCGCGGGTCTCCAGGGTGTGCAGGGTGTCCATGCCCGGAGCGTACTCCGCGGTGATACCCCACGGGTATCACCGGATGCTTGATCGGTGTTGGTCGCATCGCCGTCGGGTGAGTGAGCATCAATGCCGTGAGCGAAACGAAGATTGCGCTGGTGACCGGCGCGAACAAGGGAATCGGGTACGAGATCGCGACCGGTCTGGGTGCCCTCGGATACCGCGTGGGCGTGGGAGCCCGGGACGAGGCCCGGCTCGAAACCGCCGTGGAGAAGCTGCGCGCCGCCGCGGTGGACGCGTTCGGGGTGCCGCTGGAGGTGACCAGCGACCACAGTGTCACCGATGCCGCGGAACTGATCGAACGGCAGGCCGGGCGCCTGGACGTCCTGGTCAACAACGCCGGGATCTCGGGAGAGTCCGGCCCGGGGTGGGTGCAGGACCCGACCGCGCTCGACCTCGACGTGGTCCGCACGGTCGTGGAGACCAACGTCCTCGGCGTCATCCGCGTGACCAACGCGATGCTGCCGCTGCTACGGCGCTCCACGTCGCCGCGCATCGTCAACATCTCCAGCGGCGTCGCCTCCCTGACCCGGCAGGCGGACCCGAACATCGAGATCGGCCCCGTCATGGCGGCCTACGCGCCGTCGAAGTCGTTCCTCAACGCCGTCACCGTGCAGTACGCCCGGCAGTTCGCCGGTACGAACATCCTGATCAACGCCGCCTGCCCGGGCCTGGTCGCGACCGACTTCACCGGCTTCCACGGATCCCGCACCCCCGAGCAGGGCGCAGCCATCGCGATCCGGCTCGCCACGCTTCCCGACGACGGCCCGACCGGTTCATTCTTCGAAGACGACGGCGCCATCCCCTGGTGACCTGCGGGCGCCAACGCCCGGCCACTGGGTACGGACTTGACCAGGTCGAAGTCGATGACGTGTCGCCCCTTCCGGCTCACCTCGGCGATACCCCCGGGTACAGGTGGGCGTAGGGATCGGGCTCGCCGGTGGACGGGTCAAGTCCCGCCCTGAGCCGACGGTGTTGTTCTCGCCAGCTGACGAACGTGTCCGTCCGCTGCCAGAGCGACTCGTCGCCCAGCGGGCAGCCGTCGAACCGGCCCAGCATCATGCGGGTGATGAACTGGACCATGCCGCAGTCGAACAGGGCCCAGGGCGACTCGCCCCACACGTGGTGCCGACGCCAGGCTATGACGGGCCAGTTGTCCGGATCCCGATCGTTCATCAGCCAACCCATCTCGTTGGCGTTCATCCCGGAGCCCCAGGGCAGGACGGCATCGGCACCCAGCGCCACGTCCGGAACGCCCGCGTCCTCCTCCCAGAGCGCGCGCAGGCCGTCGGTCATGGCTCCGATGTGACACCCTTCCCATCCGCGCACATCACTCGGCAGCGGGGGCAGGATGACGAGATCTCCGATATCGCCCACGCCGTACGTGTCCAGCAGAGCCTTGTAGTCGCTCGGCAGCTGGGTGCCCAGCGCGGCTTCGGCGGCGATCCAGTCGATCTTCTCGCCGCCCGAGAGGTCCGCCGGCACGAGGTCGAGCAGTACGGCCACGTCAGGATGGATGCCCATGGTGAAGCCCCCTTGAGGTCAGTGTCGACAACGTTAGTCGTGCGCACTGACAGCGCTCCGGGGAGCCGGGGAGCCGGGGCGCCGACGGCAGGCCGACAGATCGACAGATCGACAGATCGGCGGGTCGGAAGGTCGGAAGGTCGGAAGGTCGGAAGGTCGGCAGGCCTCAGGGTGCGATGTCGAACTTCGGGGGCTTGAGGTCCTTGAGGCAGTCGGTGTTCGGGGACGTGGGTGAGGCGAAGAACGAGCCGGTGATCGCCTGGGCGCACTTGGACGTCGCGAACACGACGTGGGGTTCGTAGGGGACCGTGACCACGGTGGCCCGGGGCAGGGTGCGGGCCACGTACGGGCCGTTGGCCGCTGCGGTCTGGGCATCGAAGCTGCCCGACAGGGCGAGGGTGGGGATGTCGCTCTTCGTCACGTCCCTGATCGAGCGGGGCGCCGCGGGGATGTTCCAGACCTCGCAGTCCGGGCGGAGGGAGGTGAGCAGCGGAGCCTGGGCCTGTACCGAGCGGGGGAAGGACGGGAAGGCTTCCTGGCCTCCCTTGAGGGCTTCGGCCTGGGTCTCGTACGGCGTCCATTCGCCGCAGAAGACGCCGTAGACGATCGCGTGGGAAACCCGGCCGATGGCCTGGGGGCTGTACTTGCCCCCGGCCCACTGCTCCGCGATCCGCTGGGGCTTGCCGTGGGCCAGTTCGTCGAGGGCGCGGGGTACCTGGGGCGCCACGTGGGTGGCGGCGGTCATCCAGTTCACCAGGGCTCCGCCGTCCAGGACGACCTTCACCTTCTTCTGGCTGCCGGGGAGCGTGACGGTGGTGGTGACGGGCTTGGCCTCGAGGTCGCGGACGAGGCGTTCGAAGGTGGCGGACAGGTTCGGGTAGCGGCGGTTGCAGGCGGGCTGTTCCGCGCACGCCTTGAACACGCCGTCGAAGCCCTGCTTGGCGGCGGACCAGGTCACGGCCGACCCTCCCTTGGACGGCGGCAGGATGCCGTCGATGCCGACCGAGCGGATTCCCTCCGGGTGCAGGCGCATGTAGACGAGCGCCAGTTGGGTGCCGTAGGAGATGCCGAACACGTTCCACTCCTGGAGGCCCAGCGCGGTGCGCAGGTCCGCGAGATCGGCGGCGCTCTCGATGTCGTTGTAGGCGCTCAGGTCGGCCCCGCTCGCCGCCAGTTTCTCGCGGCAGGCGCGCGTCGCCTCGACGTGCAGGCGCTCGGTGGACGGCGCGTCGTAGACGAGGCCGGTCGCGCGTGCGTTGAACTCGTCGATGTTGGGGCAGGTCAGCGCCGGGTCGGCCGAGTACGTGCCCCGCTGGGACATCAGGATGACGTCCCGGTCCCGGTTCAGGCCTCCGTCGACCGCCATCTTCGCCTCCCCGACGGCGTCGTCGCCGGGGCCGCCGGCGAGCCACACGATCGGGTCGGGCTCGGGCTCGGCGGACGCCGCCGGGACGACCGCGACACCGAGAGTGATCTTCCGGCCGTTCGGCTCGGCGCGGTTCTCGGGCACGGTGAGCGTTCCGCAGCGGGCCCCTTTCAGCGCGGGGATCGGCTCCGCCGTCCTCGGGCAGGGGCCCGGCACGTAGCGGGCGTTGCCCACGGTGCGGGCGACCGTGCCGGTGGCGCCCGGGGACGTCTCCTGGGCGTGGGCGGGTGTGGTGAGCAGGCCGGTGACGAGGAGTCCGGTCGCCGCCGCGGCCGACCTCCCGCGCAACCGCCGTACGTGTGGGCGTGCCATCTGCCCTCCCGGTCACTTGGGGGTGATCGTGAACGGTTCCCACCGCAGGCCCGCCACGCAACCGGTGTCGGGCGCGGTCGGACGGGTGAGGAAGGACGCCAGCACCTTCTGGGCGCAGGGCGACTGTGGTACCACCCAGTGCCCGATGCCGGGGACCGCCACGGTGGTCGAACGGGACAGCGTACGGGCCGTCTTCCGCGCCCAGCTCGCCCCCGTCTTCATGTCGAACGTCCCGTTGAGGAACAGCGTGGGCACTGAGCTGACGGTGGGCACCCGCTGCGCGGCGGTGCGGTCGGGGACGTTCCAGACGCGGCACACCCGGTTCTCGAAGGCCAGTTGGGGCGCCTGGGCCTGGACCGGTTCCGGCCAGCCGGGGAACGCCGTGCGGCCCGCCTCCAGCACGTCGGACGGCGGGTGGTCGGGCACCCACTCGGCGCACACCACCGACTGCGTCAAACCGTGGGCGGTCTGGCCGGTCACCTGGACCGAACCGGCGGCGTGGGCCCGGGCGAAGCGCTCCGGACGTCCGCGTCCCAGTTCGTCGATCGCAGCCGGGACGTCTTTGAGCGGGATCGCCTTGGCGACCAGCAGGTTGATCAGAGCGCCGCCGTCGAGGACGACCTTCACCGGGTCCCCGCCCTGTGGTGGCCGGACGTCGAGCGTCAGGGGGTGGGCCTCGAGTTTGCGCACCTGCTCGTTCAGGGTGCGCTCGAGGTCCGGGTACCGGCTCTTGCAGGGGGGTTCCGCCGCACAGGCCTCGTAGAGGTGGTCGAGCCCCTCCCGGGCGCTTTCCCAGCCGAACGGCAGCGAGACGAACGGTGCGGGGGCGACCGAGTCGAGCGCCACCGCGCGGATCCCCTGCGGGTGCAGGCGCAGGTAGGTCAGGGCCAGGTTGCTGCCGTAGGAGTGGCCGTAGACGTTCCACTGCCTGATGCCCAGTGCCGTGCGCAGGTCGGCGAAGTCGGCGGCGTTCTCGGTGCTGTTGTAGGCGCTCAGGTCGGTCCCGTCGGCCGTCAGACGGTCCCGGCACCGCTTCGCCGCGTCGAGCACGAGCCGTTCGGTCTCCGGTGCGTAGGAGGGGAGCCCCACGGACGTGGCGTAGAAGCGGTCCAGTTCGGGGCAGGCGAGGTTGGGCTCGTCGTAGAGGTTGCCGCGCTGCGCCATGACGATCAGGTCGCGGTCCTTGTTCAGGCCGGAGGAGACCAGGAACGGGATGTCGTCGAAGGTCTCGCCGCCGGGGCCGCCCGACATGAACACCACGGGATCCCGGGCGGGCTTCGCCGAGGCGGCCGGGATGACGGCGACGGCCAGCCGGATCGTCCGGCCCCCGGGACGCGCCCGGTTCTCCGGGACCTCCAGGACACCGCACCGTGCGGTGGCCAGCGCTTCGATCGGCTCGGGCGTCTTGGGGCAGGGGCCCGGTACGAAGCGGGAACCGGTGGCCGTTCCGGGCCCCCCGCCGGTGATGCCGCCGGTACCGGTGATGCCGCCGGTACCGGTGTCCGGTACGGGTGCGGCGCCCGCCGGTGCCGGGCCGAGTGCCGTCAGGAGGGCCAGAGCGGCTCCGGCGGCCGCCGCCCCGGTTCGAAAATCGTGCTCTGCCATGTGATCCCGTTCCTCTGCCGGTCGACGGCTGCCCGGCCGGGCGACGCCGCGGCGGGGTGGGCGGAAAGCACGTAATCGACGGTACCGGGCGGTCCGGGGACGCGCACACGGACGGGCGGTGCAGGGGTCAGCGGGAGCTGTTCCAGAGACGGGACAGGAGGACGACGAGGGCGTCGGCGAGGGCGTCCTCGGACCGGCCGGGGTGGGTGAGGGCCCAGGCGTCGATTGCGTCGAGGACGCCCTGGGTGGCGGCCGTGGTCAGTTCGGGGTCCGGGTGCGGGTCGATGGCTCCGATCCGGATGCCGTCGGCGACCAGGTCGCGGATCCAGGGGCCGGGGTCCCGTTCCCGGTTCCGGCCGCCGGCCAGCAGGGCGCGGTCGTCCGGGTGTTCGCGGAGGTGGGCGAGGAGGCGGCGGGTTCCGGCGGTGACCTGGTCCCAGAGCGCGGCGGGGGTGTCCACGGCCGTCCACGGGCCGAGCGCGGCGAGGGTGCGGGCGGCGACGTCCTCGTGGACGGCGGCGAACAGGTCGTCCTTGCCGTCGAAGTAGTGGTAGGCCGAGGTCTTTGAGATGCCCGCCTCCGCGATGATCCGGTTGAAGGAGGCGGCGTCCTTGCCGTCGCGCGCGAAGTGGGTGCGGGCGACGGCGAGGATGGCGGCCTGCGCGTCGGCCGGCAGCCGGTGGTAGCGGGGCAGCGGCATGGGGTCCTCACGTGCTGTGGGCGAGCCGGGCGGTGGTCGGACGGGTGGTCAGGGCGCGGTTGACCCGGACCGTCATGACCCAGTGTGCCGCCCACGGCAAGAGGGCGAGGCCGCCGCCCGCCCATTCCGCGGCGCCGGGGAAGAGGGAAAGGATCTGCAGCGCGCACCAGCCGTGCCCGAACAGGGCCCAGCGCCGCACCGACCGGGCGGGCAGGCGCCCGTCCGCGGCCAGGGACGCGGCCACGTTGCGGACGATGAAGAAGTCCTCGGTGAAGTTGTACGGGATCGCGAACATCCACCACACCGAGGCCGGGGACGCGGCCCTGGCGCCTTCGGGTACCAGGGTCAGGGTGCGCTGCAGGGCGCTGCAGAACAGCGCCACGAGCGCGAAGAAGACGGCCGCGGTGAGCAGGGAGCCGACGGGGCCCTGGGCCGCGATCTCGCCCAGGAGGCCGTCGCCGGCTCGCGGGGCCCACAGGGGGAGGGCCAGCAGCGCGGTGACGAGCGCGGTGCCGGCCGTCTTGGTGAGGAGGGTGTACGGGAGCCGAGGGGCGCGCGAGGCGCGTCGGGCACGTCGGGTGCGGCGGGCACGATGGGTGCGCATGGAGGGAGTGTACTGATGGTACACACTGGTGGTCCATGGGTGGGGGAGGGCCTCCGGGGGCTCCATGGTGAACGGCACCCGGGAAGCAGGACGCTCAGCTCCCGGCCGCGTCCTCGCACGCCGGGCAGGCCAGGTCGGCGTACTCCGGCGGGTACCAGGCGGAACCGGGGTGAGCGGACGGGACCCACCGGGAACGGACCATGGCGAAGGTGTCCCGGCCGCAGAAGGTGCGGGGGCCCGGGAGCTCGGGGTGGTCCGGGGCGGTGGGCGCCGCGTGCACCTGGGCGACGGGCGGTTCGGGCGGCTGCTGGGGCGCCTGCCCGGCGGTGTGCCCGGGGCCGTGTCCCGCGGCCGTGGGGTCGAGCTCGTACAGCACAACAATCTCGCTCATGGGGAGACCGTAGGGTGTGGTGCCGTACGGAGACGCCGGGCGCGCGGGCGGCTCGCCCGACAGGACCCGCCCCGACGGGAGCCGCCCCGACAAGACCCGCCCCGACCGGACCCGCCCCGACCGGACCCGCCCCGACCGGACCCGCCCCGACGGGAGCCGCCCCGACGGGGCCCGCGCCGCCCGACCGGACCGGCGCACCCGACAGTCGGCGACGGGTGCGCCACTCATAGCATCTGCCGATATCGGAATCAACGTATCCGATTCAGCCGTTCGGCTGGTTATGATCAGCGCCTTCAGACTGGCTGTCCCCCGCTCCCCGCCCGCTGCCCAGCCGCACCCGAGGAACGATGTCTTCCACAGAACCCGAAGGCCCAGCAGAACCCGAAGACCCGGCAGTGCCCCTGACGACCCGGCAGCGGCGGCCACGGGGGCAGCGGAGCGTGCGGCTGCGCACCCTGCTGATCTGGCTGGCGGTCGTCCCCACCGTGGCCATGGGCGCCCAGACCCTGCTGAACGCCGACCGGCTGCTGGAGCAGTCGGCGCACCTGCGCTCCGACGTCGCGGTCAGCGAGCGGATCGGCGCGCCGCTGTACACGCTGATGGTCGATCTGCAGTCCGAGCGGACGGCGACCGCGGCCCGGTGGGCGGGGACCCCTGGTGCCGACGGTGAACTGCGGCAGCGGCGGCAGGCCACGGACCGTGCGGCGGCCGACTTCGCCCGTGCGGTGGCGGGTTCGGACGGGCCCCTCGCGGACGTGGCGCGGCGCATGCAGACGATCGGCGGTCCCCGCCAGCGCACGGACGCCCGCATCGGCACCGCGGAGAGCACGCTCGGCTACTACACCGGGGCCGTCAGCGAGATCATCCGCGTGTACCAGCAGCAGTTCAGCCACGCGCAGGACGCCGAACTCACCCAGGCCAGCCGACCCGTGGTGTCCATGCTCTCGGCCTCCGAAATGGTGGCGCGGGAGGACGCGGTCCTCGCTCTGGCCGGTCCCTCCCGGGAGCTGACCTCGGCCGGCTTCGACGAGTTCGCCAGCGCCGTCGGTGCCCAGCGTTACCTGTACGAGACGTGGGTCGTGCCCTATCTGCCCGAGGGTGACCGGGCGTTCTACGAACGCGTGACCGCCTCCCCGGACTGGCAGACGAAGGCGCGCATCGAGAACGCGATCATCTACGAGAACAAGGACACCGAAACCGGCATCAAACTGCCCGCCGAGGTGGCCGGCTGGCGTGCGGCGCACGCCAACGTCTCGGTGCAGTTGGCCACCCTCAACATCGACCGGGCGCGCGACGTCCTCGCCCGCGGCGATGCCAAGGCGGACCGGCTGCAGACCGATGTCGCCTGGCTGATCGGCCTCAACGGCGCCGGACTCCTCTTCGTGGTGGCCGTCGTCGTGTTCTCCACCCGCTCCGTCCTGCGCCGCCTGGACGGCCTGCACCGGCGTACGGTGGCCGTCGCCGAGCGGATCCTCCCCGACGTCGTGGCCCGGCTCGACAGCGGCCGTCCGGTGGACGAGTCCGCGCTGCCGACGGTCCGCGGACACCAGGACGAGGTCGGGCGGATCAACGACGCGTTCGCCCGGGTCGTCGCCGTGTCCGTGGACGGGCACCGGCAGCTCGCAGCCGAACGCCACGGCTTCGGCATGTTCGCCTCCGGCATCGCCGCACGCACCGGGAACCTGGTCAGCCGGCAGCTCGCCCTCACCGAGGACATCCAGGACGCCTTCGGACACAACGAGGCGCTGCTCGCCCAGCTGATGCGGTCCGACCAGCTGACGGTGGGCATGCGGCGCCAGATCGAGAACCTGCTCATCCTCGCGGGCGGTGAGATCCCGGACCCGCACACCGAGCCCATGAGCATCGCCGACCTGCTGCGCGAAGCCGCCTCGGAGGTGGAGGACTTCCGGCGGATCGAGCGCCAGGCGCTGGACGAGGCGAGCGTGGAACCGCAGTTCGTCAGCCAGATCAGCCACCTGCTGGCGGAGCTGCTGGACAACGCCACCCGGTTCTCCCCGCCGCGTTCGCGCGTGGTCATCCGCGCGGAACTCGTCGCGGACGGGATGTCGGTGGAGATCGAGGACCGCGGTCCGCGGGTGAGCGGAGCCAGCTACGCGGAGATGAACCGGCGCCTGCACTCCGCCCCGCCGTACGCCCTCCTCGCCGAGAACGCGCACCGGCTCGGCCTCTTCGTGGTCGGCCACCTCGCCGAACAGCTCGGCGCCACGGTCACGCTGCGGCGCTCGGTGTTCGGCGGGACGTCGGCCGTGGTGGTGCTGCCGGGCGGCCTGCTGGCCGCGGCGGGGGCCTCCGCGGCGGAGCCCGCTCCCGGGCGCCGGTCCGTTCCCGTGACGGAGGCCGAGAACGAGGTCGAGAACCAGGTCGAGAACCAGGCCGAGAACCAGGCCGCGGCCGAGGCTGCGTCCGTGCCCGTGCCTGCGTCCGTGCCCGTGCTCGTACCCGCATCAGCCCCGGAATCCGCGGTGGTGCCCGGGCCGAAGCCGGTACCGGAGGCCCAGCCGGCCCCCCTGCCCGTCCCGGCGTCCACGACCGGTCCGCAGGCGGTCGAGCCGGCGCCGCTGCCCACCGCCGCCGGGTTGCCGAGCCGGCGCAGGTCCGCCGAGCCGCCGGCCGCCCGGGACGGCGGCGACGGGCAGCCCGCGCCCGCCGGGCTCGGTCCGCGACCGGCCCTCCCCGAGCGCGGCGCACGGCCCGCCCTCCCCGAACGCGTCCCGCAGACCCACATGACGGAACGACTGCGCGGACCGAGGGCGCCGGAGACGGTCACCGCCCCGGACCCGGCCACCCCCGAAGAGGTGGCCGACGCCTGGGCAGACTACGAACACGGAACCCAGACAGTGGAAGAAGAGCTCCGACAGGATCAGGGATGACGACGACACCCAACGACATGATCTACAGCGTCCTGGACAACAACCTGAGCAGGATCGCCGGCATCCAGGGCGCCGTGCTCCTGTCCAACGACGGGATCGGGCTCAGCGCCTACCTCCTCGACCGGGACCAGGCGGAGCGCATCGCCGCGGCCTGCTCCGGCGTCGCCTCCACCATGAAGGCGATATCCAGGGAGGTCGACGGCGGCCGAGTGATCCGGCAACTGGTCGAGATGGACGACCGCTACCTCTGCATCGTGGGGTGCGGGGAGGGCAGCACGCTCATCGTGGTGACCTCCCGCAAGGCGCGCCTGGGCGAGCTGGGCGGGGAGGCCGTACGGACCGCGCAGGCGCTCGGCGAGTGGCTGGGCACCCCGGAGCGGACGCAGACCCAGCCTCCCGCGTCCACCGCCTAATGCCGGACGAGGACGTGATGGGCGGCGTCGCGGACGCCGCCCCGGCCGCGGAACCGGACGCCGCGTACGACGTGGACGCGGCGGACGACGTGGACCCGGAGGACACCGTCGAGTTCCGGCAGCCGGACGAGCCGCGCCCCCGGCGCCGCCGTCGGACGCGGCTCTACGCCCTCACCGACGGCCGTACCGCCGCGCCCTGCACCGTCCTCACCATGGACACCACGATCACGGCGGCGGTCCCCGAGGACGGGTGGAGCGGGCTGCCCTCCGAATGGCGGGCCATCCTCGCCATGTGCCCGTCCCCCGACGGGCGGGCCGTCGCCGAGATCGCGGCACGGATGCACATCCGCCTCACGCCGATGACGCTGCTGCTCGGCGAACTCGCGGACCGCGGCCTGATCCACCACCGGCCGCCCCTGGACGGGGCCGCGACCACCAATGTCCACCTGCTCATGAGAATCAGGGACAACCTTGCCCGGATATGACAGCTCCGCCTCCACCCAGGCGGCCCCCGTCAAGATCCTCGTCGCCGGCGGGTTCGGAGTCGGCAAGACCACCCTCGTCGAGACCATCTCCGAGATCGAGCCGCTGCGTACGGAGGAGAGCCTGACGGCGGCCGGAGTCGGCGTCGACGACCTCGACGGCATCGAGTCCAAGACGGTCACCACCGTCGCGATGGACTTCGGCCGGATCACCCTCACCGAGGCCGGAGTGGTGCTCTACCTGTTCGGCACGCCCGGCCAGGAGCGCTTCTGGTTCATGTGGGACGACCTGCTGAACGGCGCGCTCGGCGCGATCGTGCTGGTCGACACCCGCCGCCTGGACCGCAGTTTCGCGGCCGTCGACTTCTTCGAGAGCCGCGGCCTGCCGTTCGTGGTCGGCGCCAACTGCTTCCACGGCGAACAGCCCTACACCGCGCAGGAGATCGCCGCCGCCCTCCACCTGCGGAACCCGGACACCCCCGTCCTGATGCTGGACGCCCGCGACCGCGGTGACGTCCGCACCGTGCTGCTCGCCCTGCTGGACATGCTCATCGCCGCGGCCGACACCGGGGTCGGGCTCGGTGCCGCCGCCGGTGCACGAGTCGGATGAGCCGGACGAGCCGGATGATCCGGACGCACGGGATGATCCGGACGCGCCGGATGGGCTAGATCAGGCTGTGGCGGACCGCGCGGGCCACCGCGTGGGCTCGGTTGCGGGCCTGGAGGCGGCCCATCAGTTCGTAGATGACGTTCTTGACGGTGTGCTCGGAACAGGACAGGGTGCGGGCGATCACCGCGTTGGGGTGGCCCTCGGCCATCAGCGTGAGCACCGCCGTCTGCCGGGCCGTGAGCAGCGGGGTGTCCGGCAGCGCCGAGGCGCGCGGGACGGCCGGAGCCGGGCCGGAGCCGAGGAGGCGGACCAGCGCCGCGTACGGCATCCGGCCGTCGCCCTGGTGCGCGCAGTGCACCGCGGCGACCAGTTGCGCCGGGCTGAGGTCGTCGGTGCGCAGGATCGCCAGGACACCGGCCTCGATGGCGCGGCGCAGCCCGGCCGGGGTGACCGTGTCGCAGATGGCCAGCAGCCGGTGCCCGCGGCCGGCCGGGCAGGCCGCGAGGGCGTCCTCGACGGTGGCGGCCACCGCCACCACCACGGTGTCCGGTTCCGGTTCGGCCGCCGGGGCCAGACCGGTCCCGGGCGCGGCGAGGATCCGGGCGAGCGGTTCGGGCGGGGTCCCGCCGGGACCGCCCGCGACGACGTGGACGCGTACGCGGTCGGTGTACGAGGAGGCGGGGGCGGCGGAAGCGACGGGGGCGAGGGTGGCGGTGGGACCGGTGGCCCGTGCGGAGGACGAGGAACCGGCGGCCGGTACGGCGGCGGCCGGTTCCGTGACCGGGGCGCTCACAGCAGGCCCGTCCGGAGCGCGTAGGCCACGGCGTGGGCGCGGTTGCGCAGCCGGAACCGCTGGGTGATGTCGTGCACCACGGTGGTCACGGTGCGCGGTGAGTAGCACAGCCGCTGGGCGATCTCGCTGGTCTCGTGGCCGTCGGCGACCATCCGCAGCACCGATCGCTCGCGGTCGGTGAGCCCCGCGTCCGCCCACGGCGCGCCGGACGGATCGTCGTCCCGGCCCCCCGCCCCGGAGTGTCTCAGCAGCAGGTCCAGCAGGTCCGGGGGGAGGGTGCAGTCACCGCGGGCCGCTGCCAGCACCGCACGGGACAGCCGGGCGGGGTCCGCCTCGCGGCGGCGCAGCAGCCCGCGGGCGCCGGCCGCTATCGCGTGCAGCGCGCCGCCGGGGGCCAGTTCGGCAGCGACCAGGACCACGTCGGGGCGGTGCGCGGCCTCGCGGACGGAGCGCAGGACGTCGAGCTCGGCGTGGCCGACCTGGTCCACCGTCATGACCACGACCCGCGGTTCACCGCCGGGCGGTACCAGGGACACCTCGGGGCAGCTGAACAGAGTCGACTTGGTGCCTGCCTCCAGCACCGGGTCGAAGGCGACGACGTCGACAGGGACGGGGTTTCCGTTTCCCACCGGGTCCTCCGTGTGGTCATGGGTGAGGGGTGACGAAGAGCAGATTGGCCGCGGACAGCAGGCCGCTGCATCGGGCCCCGGCCCCCACATTTGTGAAAGGTGCGTGAGCGAGCCCCGCAGATCGCGTGTACGGCGGTCCGCTGAGCTCACGGCCCGTACGCGGCGGGGCCGCCCGGCGGTGGGGCACGCCGGGCGGGGGCGGCCCGGGAGGGGCGTGCGGGGTGCGGGAGGAGCCTGCGCTTCCGGGTGCGTACGTACACCCGGGCAGGTGGGGGAGGGCCCGCAGAATATGGGGGCGTTCCCCCCATGTGGGGGACTCCGGGCTCTGCGAGCTTTTTCCACGTGACTGATACCGCCACTGACCGAGAGATCCAGGTCGGCGCCCTCCCCCGCTGGTGGTGGGCCCGGGGCCTGACCCTGCGGGAGAGGCTCGACGCCCCGGACGCGCCCGCCGCGCCGGGTGCCGCCGTCTCCGCCGCGGGCCGGCCGGCGCCGTGGGACTGCGGGGACCCGGCCGGGTTCGCGGCCAGGCTCGCGAGCCTGGGGATCGACGAGCAGATGGCGTACGCACTCGCGGACGAGCCGCCGGCCCGGCTCGGAGCACGCGCCGCGGAGCCGCACTGGGCGGCGTACATCGAGCGGGCGGTCGGGGCGGTCGGGACGGACACGGCGGTCGCCCGGGCCTCCGGGACGCCCGGACAGGTGGCGGAGTTCCCGAGGCCGGGTGAGCCGACTGCCGCCGGAGCCGGGCTCGCCGAGGACGCCGACGGGGCCGCGCTGTTCCTCCCCGTGCTGCGCCCGCTCATCGCCCTCGCCTGGGCCGAAACCGCCGCGGCGCCCGGCGCAGCCGGTACGGCCGATGCCGAACTGGCCGCCGTACGGGCGGGGTTCGAGCAGCGGCTCGGCGAGCAACTGACCCGGCAGGCGGCCCGCACCCTGGTCCGGGAGCTCAACCTGGCCCGCGCGGCCGGGGAGCTGGCGGGATCGACCCCGCAGGAGCGGTTCGCGGCCTTCCTGGAGGGCCTGCGCAGCGCGGCGGGACTGGCCGGCCTGTTCACCCGCTACCCGGTGCTGGCCCGGATGCTCGGCCAGGCCTGCGCGTACGCCGCCGAGGCCGCCGCGGAGCTGGTCGACCGGTACACCGCCGACCGCCCCGAGATCGTCAAGGAGCTGCTCCGCGGCACCGACCCCGGACCGCTGGTCCGCGTGGACCTCGGCCGGGGCGACGCCCACCAGGGCAACCGATCCGTGGCCGTGCTGCACTTCGCCGACGGCACCGCCGTGGTCTACAAGCCGCGCCCGCTCGCGCAGCACGCCCTGCTCGACGGGGCGGTGGGCTGGCTGAACGCGAAGGTGCCCGGACTGGGCCTGCGGACCCCGCGCTCGGTGCACGGGGCCGGCTACGGCTGGCTGGAGTTCATCGAGCACCGCGGCTGCGGCACGGTCACCGAACTCGACCGCTTCTACCGCCGCCAGGGCGCCCTGCTCGCCCTGCTCTACGCGGTCGACGGGGTGGACATGCACTACGAGAACGTCATCGCCTGCCGGGACCAGCCGGTCCTCGTGGATGCCGAGACCCTGCTGCACTCCGGGCTGCCGCCCGCCATGACCGCCGGCCCCGACCCGGCCGCCGAGGCCCTGGCCGCGTCCGTGCACCGCACCTGCCTGCTGCCCAGCCTGCTCATCGGGGAGAACGGCGCCCTGGACATCTCCTCCCTCGGCGGCGGCGACGGCGGCGCCTACCCCAGCGACGAGGTCTGCTGGGAGGGCGCCGGCACCGACGAGATGCGCGTGCGCCGGGCGCCCGTCACCTGCAAGGCGGGCAAGAACCGGCCGGAAGGCCCCGAGCAGCGGGACGTCCAGGCTGTTTCGGGCACTCCGGGTGCACCGGATGTTCAGGCTGCACCGGGCGCTCCGGGCGCGTCCGGCCGGGCCACCGGTCACACCGACCACCGGGCGGCGCTCCTCGAAGGCTTCCGCGCCGGGTACGAGGCGATCTCCCTCCACCGCGACGAGCTCCTCGGCACGCGCGGCGTCACGCGCGGCGGTACCCACGGCGGTACTCGCAGCCGTGCTCGCGGCGGTACTCGCGGCGGACTGCTCGACCGCTGGGCGGAGACCGGTGCCGGCCGGCTGATCGCACGGTCCACCCGGCTCTACGCGACGCTGCTGGACGAATCCGCACACCCGGACGTGCTGGGCGACGCCCTGGCCCGGGAATCGGTGTTCGCGCTGCTGTGGTCGGAATCCGCGCACGACCCGGCCCGGCAGCGGCTGATCGAGGACGAGATCGCCGACCTGTGGCGCGGGGACGTACCCCTGTTCTTCCACCTGCCCGCCGGGACCGCCGTGCTGACCGCCCGCGGCGGCCGCCTCGACGGGGTGCTCCCCGTCGCCGGACTCCGCGCCGCCCGCGACAAGATCGCCGCGATGAGCGAGGTGGACCGGTACGACCAGGAGTGGGTGATCTCCGCGACGCTGGCCGTCACCGGCGCCAACCGCGGCTCGGACGGCCCGCGTTCGGTGCTCGCCGGGCAGTACGCCCCGGCCGTGGTGCCCGAACCGTCCCGGCTGCTGACCGCCGCCTGCGGGATCGCCGACGAGATCGCCGCCCACGCCGTACGCGGCGGCGGTCGCGCCAACTGGCTCGGCCTGGAGCAGGTGGCCGGCGAGCACTGGGCCGTACTGCCGATGGGCGGCGGACTCGCGCAGGGGTACTCCGGGGTCGCCCTGTTCCTGGCCCAGATCGGCGCCCTGGCCGGCGCCGAACGGTACACCGCCCTGGCCCGGGAGGCGGTACGTCCGCTGCCCGCGCTGCTCTCCGCCCTCGCCGCCGACCCGGAGCTGAGCGCGGCCGTCGGGCCGGGCGCCCTGCACGGCATCGGCGGGATCGTCTACGCGGTGGCCCGGCTGTCCGCCCTGCTGGACGGAGAAGGCGGGAGCGGCGGCAACGGTGAGGGCGGGAGCGGGAGCCGCGAGGCCCGTATCGGCGCCTGCCTGCCGCACGCACTGACCGCGCTCGGCCGGGCGGCGCTCACCGAAGAGGGCTCCGGCGCGGACTCCGAGGTCCCGTGCGACCTGGCCGACGGCCTGGCCGGCGCGCTCGCCGCCGCCGTCGCGGTGTCCGGAACCCCCGGCGAGACCGGGGACGGCGCCGCCGCCCTCGCGGCCCGCATCGCCGACCGGCTGCTCGCCCGGCTCGGCGGCCACACTCCGGCGCCCGGCTTCGCCCACGGCGACGCCGGCATCGGCTGGGCGCTGCTCCGGTACGCCCGCACCCTTCCCGAAGCGGGCGCCCGGCCCTACGCCGAGACCGGCGCGGCCCTGCTGCGGTCCGCACTGGAGACCACCCTGATCCGGCCCGGCGACGGCGACCACGGTTGGTACGCCGGCCTCTCCGGCACCGTACTGGCCGCGGCGGACGCCCTGCCCGGCGCCGCAGCCGAACTCGACCGCTGCGCCCGGCTGCTGGGCGAAGCCCCGGACGCACCGGACCTCGGCCTGCACAGCGGCGTCCTCGGCGGCCTGGAACCCCTCCTGGTACTCGCCGCGCAGGGCCACGACGGGGCGCGCGGCGCCCTCACCCGGCGCACCGCGCAGGTCCTGGGCCGGCTCCTCGAACACGACCACCGGTGCGGCACCCCCGACCGCGTGCCGTCCCCCGGACTGCTCACCGGCCTCTCCGGCATCGGATACGGGCTGCTCCGCCTCGGCTTCCCGGAGGCGGTCCCGTCGGTGCTGCTCCTCGGCCACCCGGCCCGCTGAACGAACCGCCCAAGGAAAGCACGGCACGAAGCACAGAACGAACCGCTCAACGAAGCACAGAACGAAGGACAGAACGAACCACCCAACGAGCCCGGAACGAAAGCACAGAACGAACCGCACCGCGCCACATCCTCCCCGGCACCACTCAACGGAAGGTCCACCGCCATGCAGAAGCACACCGTCTCCGCCGAGTCCGCCGCCTTCTCCGCCGTCGCCGCCACCCCCGCCCCGGCCCCCGTGGCCGACGGCTCCGTTCCCTCCGCCGACGACGGCATGGCCGCGGGCCGGATCGCGCTCTCCGGCCGGAACAAGATGTGCGCCCGGGCCCGCGCCCTCTCCGGCATGGTCCTGGCCAGCGGAATCGTCATCAGCCTCGGTCAGCTCGACACCTCGGTCTCCTTCATCAAAGCCGGCGCGTGACGCATTTCCGACCTCGGCGAAAAGGCCAACTTCGGCGGGACATCGAACAGTTCGTATGAACTAGCATCGCGCCATGCGTTCCCGTGCGCGGTACCTCGTGGGTCGCGACCCCCAAGTCGCAGAGATCAGACAGGTGTTGGGCGAGGCGCACGAAGGGCATGGGGGCGTGGTCTTCCTCGTCGGCGAAGCCGGCATCGGGAAGTCCCGGCTCGCCGCCGAGGCCGTGGGACTCGCCCTCGACTCCGGCATGGGCGTCCTGCGCGGCCGCAGCAGCACCACCGGGCCGACCGTGCCCTTCCGGCCGCTCACCGAGGCGCTGATGTCGCTGTTCCGAAGCGGTCGGCCGATGGACGACCTGCCGCTCGGCCCCTACCGGCCGGCCCTCGGCCGGCTCATACCGGACTGGAGCAGCGAGGCCCAGGACAGCAGCTCGATGATCATCCTGGGGGAGGCGGTGCTGCGGCTGCTGATCGCCACCGCCCCGCCGGAGGGGCAGCTCCTCCTCCTGGAAGACCTGCACGACGCCGACCCCGAGACCCTCGCCGTCCTCGAATACCTGGTGGACAACCTGGAGTACACCCCCGTCGTCCTCCTGGCCACCATCCGCTCCGAACCCTGCGACGCCCTCGACATGGCCGACGCGGCCCGGCGGCGCGGCACCGGAGCCGTCCTCGAACTGGCCCCGCTCACCCGCCCCGAAGTACGGGCCGTGATCGCAGCACAGCTCGGCACCGAACCCGAAGGGGTGCCGGCCGCGGCCCTGGACCGGCTCTGGGACGACAGCGCCGGCAGCCCCTTCCTCGTCGAGGAACTCCTGCAGAGCATGATCAGCGGCGGCGCGCTGGTGCGGGGCGACGACGGCTGGCGGGTCGTCGGCGACCTGCGCAGCGACGTCTCCACCGCACTGGCCCGCGGCATCCTGCGGCGTATCGACCGGCTCGGCCCGCAGGGCCTGACCCTGCTCTCCGCGGCCGCCGTCATCGGCCGCCGGTTCCCGCTGACCGTGCTCCAGCGGATGACCGGCGTCGACGACCGCGCCCTCCTCGGCCACCTCCACGCCGGGGTCGCCGCCCAGCTCGTCGTCCCCGACGAACCCGCGCCCGACTGGTACGCCTTCCGCCACTCGCTCACCGCCGAAGCCCTGCTCACCCAGCTCACCCCCGCCCGGCGGGCCGCCATGGCCGGGCTCGCCGCGGACGCCGTCCAGGCCCTGTACCCGGACCTCTCCGGCGACTGGTGCCCGCTCGCCGCCGAACTCCGTTCGCAGGCGGGCGACGTGGACGAAGCCGGCCGGCTGTTCGCCGACGCCGGCCTGCGGGCGCTCGGCGCCGGAGCCATCGGCTCCGCGATCACCCTGCTCGGCCGGGCCGAACGGATGCTGGCGGGCAGCACCGACCCGGCGCGCCGGGCCGAGGTGCTCGAAGCGCTGCTGCCCGCACTGGCCGAGGCCGGCCGTTTCAACGAGGCGTTCGGCTTCGCCGAGAACCTCCACGCACTCGGCAGCCTGAACGCCGTACGCCTCGCCGCCCTGCACACCCGGCTCGCCAAGGTGGCGCACACCGCCGGCCGGTGGGAGGACGGAAACCGCCAGATCGCCCAGGCCAGAGCCCTCATGCGGGCCGAACCCGACGAGCGCAGCAGCGCGACCGTCGACGTCACCGCCGCCTACCTGGCGCTGGACACCCCCGGCCAGGACCGCACCCAGCTCGCCGAGAAACTCGCGCGGAACGCCCTCCAGGCAGCCGAACGGCACGGTCTGCCGACGGTCGTCTGCCAGGCCTGGGAACTCCTCGCCACGCTCGCCCGCGAACGCGACTTCGACGAGGCCACCGCCCTCCTCGAATCGGCGCTCTCCACGGCCGAGAAGCACCGCCTGCCGGTCCAGCGGATGTACGCGCTCACCCGGATCGGCGGCAACAACTGGCTCACCGAAGGCGACACCGGCCCGCTGCTCGCCGCCCGCGGCGAGGCACTGAGACTCGGCTCGGCCACCATCGTCTACACCATCGACGGCATCATGATCCTGGACGGCGTGCTGCGCGGCCGGTTCGCGGAGGCCGGGCGCAACGCCGAGGAATGCCTCGTCGTGGTCCAGCGGCTCCGGCTCGCGCCCGCCACCCGCTACGTCCTCATGGCACAGGCGGCCCTCGCCGCACACCGCGGCGACCGCCCGGCGATGGACCGCGCGCTGTCCGCCTTCGCGGACTGGGACGGCGCCGGCTCACAGGAGGAACCGCTGACGCTCGGGCTCGCCCGGGCGTTCTGCGCACTCATGGAGGAGAACCGGCCGGCGGCGGTCGCCCAGCTCCGTGCCGTCCGGGACCTGGAGGACGCGAACCCGAGCACGTACTACCTGAGCGGCCGCTACGGGATCGGGCTGCTGCTCGACGTCCTGTCCGGGGAGGTGGGGCGCGGCCCGTACGAGGAGGTGGCCGCGACGGCGCCCGGGCGCATGCGGTGGAACAGGCAGTTCGTGCTGTTCGCGGGCGCGGTGCTGCTGGGGCGGGAGGGCCGCCGCCAGGAGGCGGAGACGATGGTCGCGGAGGCCCTGCGCCTGGCGGAGTCGTACCCGACCGCCCTGCACCTCGGCCTCCGCCTGATCGCGGAACCCGCACACGAGGACGGCTGGGGCGATCCGGTCAGCTGGCTCCGCCGGGCCGAACACCACTTCCACGAGGGCGGCGTGGCGATCGTGGCCAACGCCTGCCGGGCCGCCCTGCGACGGCTGGGCGCCCCGGTCCACCAGCGCCGCACGGGCTCGGCCGCGATCCCGGAGGAACTGCGCACCCTGGGCATCACCGTCCGCGAGTACGAGGTCTTCCAGCTCCTCCCGGAACGCCTGGGCAACAAGGACATCGCGGACCGCCTGTACATCTCCCCGAGGACGGTGGAGAAACACGTGGCCGCCCTGGGCACGAAAACGGGCCACCAGAACCGGGCGGCACTGTGCGAATACGCGGCTTCGGTACTGGCCTGAGGCCGCGGATCCCGGCCCCGCTCCACGGCACCGGGATCCACCCTGCGGAGACGGATCAGGCAGCGCCTGCGGCCGAGAGGAGCACGTCGACCAGGCGCTCGGCGGCGTCCGGGCGGCCGTAGGCCCGCGCGCGGTCGGCCATGGCGGACCGGCGGGCCGGGTCGGTGAGGAGGGGGCCGACGGCCTGCTGGAGGCTCTGCGCGGTGACCTCGCCGAGGAGGGCGAGGGCTGCGCCCGCGTCGGCCAGGTGCTGGGCGTTGTGGGCCTGCTCGTTGCCGGCCGAGGTGGCCAGGGGGACGAAGACGGCCGGCTTGCCCAGGGCGGTCAGCTCGGCGAGCGTACCGGCGCCGCTGCGGGAGATCACGATGTCGGCCAGGGCGAGGACGTCGGGCAGCTCCGGGCCGACGAAGCCGGTCAGGTGGTACCGGCCCGCGAGGACCGGGTCCAGGCCCGCGGCGGCGGCGCGGAGCTCCTCCACGTTCGCCGGTCCGCACTGGTGGATCACGTTCGCGTGGCTCAGGAGCCAGGGCAGCACGTCCCGGACGACGCCGTTGATCTGCTGCGCGCCCTGCGCGCCACCCGTCACGTAGACGGTGGGCAGGCGCCGGTCGAACCAGGAGAGGCCCAGGGTCTGGATCGCCTTGTCGGGGTGGCCGGACAGGACCTCCGGGCGGACCGGGTTGCCGGTCACGACCGCGCGGTCGCGGACCTCCGCGGGCAGCAGCGGGAGGGACGACTCCGAGGAGACGGCGATGCGGGTCGCGGAGCTCGCCAGCTTGCGGTTGGCCAGGCCCAGCCGGACCGTCTGCTCGTGCAGCACGAGCGGGCGACGGCACAGACGGGCGGCGAGACCGGCCGGGACGGCGACGTACCCGCCGGTGGCGAGAACGACGTCCGGCTCGAACTCGGACACGATCGTCCGGGCCTGCGCGACCCCGAGCGGGACCCGGGCCATGTCCTTCATGTTCGCGGCGGACAGCATCTTGAGCGGGTTCGCCGACCGGCGGATCTTTCCGGTGGCCACCGTCTTGAACGGAATGCCCTCGGCCGGCGCGATCCGTGCCTCAAGCCCGTCGGCGGTGCCGATCCAGAGCACGTCGAGGGCGGTACCGGCGCTCGCGAGCCGCTGCTGCAGCGTACGGATCGCCGTCAGCGCGGGATACGTGTGCCCGCCGGTGCCTCCTCCCGTCACGAGCAGCCGGAAGGGACGCGAGAGCGAATGAATGTCCACGTGGTCACCCTACTGGGCGGGCGGTGAGGCGCTGGCGGGGGTGAGTACGGCGGTTTTGTGGGGTTTGGTGTGCTTCGTGTGGGCGGTTGCCCACCCGCCCACCCGTACAGGACGTCACGGATGCTGAGCCATTGGTGGGTGATTGCGCCTCGGCGGCGGCTGTCCCACTGTGGGTGGATCCTTCCCTGAGGGCACTGTCGTACGGGATGGGAGCGGTGCCAGTGTTGCCGCGGCCTCCTCGCTCCCGCCCCAGCGAAGCCCCCCGCCTCACCGCCCTGAGTAGCTCCCGCACGCGCTCCTGCTCCTGCCCCCACAGGCCGTGGGCAGGAGCAGGAGCAGGTTCGTGGTCGCGTGGGGTTGGTCGGGGACGTAGTGGCGGTGGCGTCAGCGCATTTCGCGGACGTGGCGGGAGGTGAGGACTGCGGCTGAGGTGATGGCCAGGATGATTGCCGCCAGGGTGAACATGGGGGTGGTGCCCTGCTGGGCCATCGCGCCGCAGATGACCAGGGAGAGCGGGGCGACTGCGTAGCCCAGGACCATGTCGACCGAGATCACGCGGCTCAGGACCGAGCTGTCGATGTTGCGCTGGATCCAGCTCATGCCGAAGACGCCCTGGAAGCCCATGCCGAAGCCCATCGCGAAGACGGTGGCGAGGGCGGAGGCCGTGTGGTCGACCATGCCCAGCAGGGCCGTGCCGATGGCGAGCCAGCCGGCCAGGGCGCTGATCAGGAGGCCGACGCGGGGGCGGGCGGAGAGTGCGCCGCCGGTCAGGGTGCCGAGCATCGCGCCGCCCGCCAGGGCGCCGTTCAGCAGGCCCAGGGTGGTCGAGCCGCCCTGGAGGTCGATCTTCGCCAGGGTGGCGAAACCGACCGTGAACGGGCCGGACTGGCAGAAGGTGACTGCCACGTCGATGGCCAGGATCGTGCGGAGGCGGGGGTCCTGGAGCGTGTAACGGATGCCTTCCTTGATGCGTGACCCGAGGGAGTCTTCGGCTGGAGGCGCGGTCGTGGCGGTCTTCGGGCCGGTCTTGCGCGGCAGGGTGCGGATGCGGGAGACGAACAGGCCGCACAGGGCGAAGCAGGCCGCGTCCACGAGGAAGGCGACGTGGGCGTCGGAGAAGGCCACCACCATGCCGCCGATGGCCGGGCCGAGGATCGCCGAGATCTTCGTGCCGACGCCCAACAGGGCGTTGGCCGGGGCCAGGAGCTCCTTGTCGACCACCGACGGCAGGATCGAGGCCCGGGCCGGCTGGAAGAACGCGTCGACCGCGCCGAAGGCCGCGGCCGCGGCGCACAGCAGCCACAGCGTCAGGGCGCCCGTCATGCCGGCCACACCCACCGCCGCCATCAGCCCGGCCCGGGCCCAGCTGGAGAACTGCATCAGGGTCCGGCTGGACCACTTGTCGCTCAGCGAGCCGCCGACCAGGGTCAGCAGGGCCCGGGGTACGGCCTGGAAGGCCAGGACGTACCCGAGTGCCAGGGTGGATCCGGTCAGCCCGAGGGTGATCCACGAGAAGGCGATGTAGCTGAAGCCGTCGCCGAGCAGCGACAGGGACTGGCCCAGCCACAGCAGGCGGAACGACCCCTGCCGGGCGGGTGTCCAGAGTCGGGCGCCCGCGCTCGTGAGCGTGCTGCTAGCCATGGTCTTCTTTCCTTGTCAGTAGTGGACCGGCAGGGCCGTCAGGGCGCGGTTGAGCAGTGAGAGCTGCCAGGTGAGGGATTGGTCCGCCAGTTCCAGGTCCGGGTACTCGCGGATCAGGACGTCGATCACGGCGCCCGCCACCAGCCGGGCCAGGGCCGCGCCGATGCAGAAGTGCGCGCCGAAGCCGAAGCCGAGGTGGGAGGCGCTGCCGCGCCGGACGTCGAAGGCGTCCGGGTCGGCGAAGCGGTCCGGGTCGCGGTTGGCGGCGGCGGTCACCAGGAACATGCGGTCCCCGGAGCGGACCGCCCGCCCGTCCAGGTCGAAGTCCCGGGCGGCGGTGCGGATGGACATCTTGGAGGGGCCGTCGAACCGCATGGCTTCCTCCACCACCATCGGCACCAGCCGGGGATCCTCGCGTACGGCGGCCAGCTGGTCGGGGTGCCGGAACAGGGCGAGCACCGCGTTGGCGATGAGGTTGCTGGTGGTCTCCCCGCCGGCGAACGCCATCTGGGTCAGCATCCCGACGAACTCCTCCTCGCTGACCGTCTTCCCGACGTGTCCGCCCGCGAGCACGGAGCTGATCAGGTCGTCCTTGGGGTCGGCCCGGCGCTCGCGCACCAGGCCGGCGAGGTAGTCCTCCAGCCTGACCAGGGACTGGAGGGAGGTGCGGTACTCGCGCTCCTCCTGGGCGGCGCCCAGCACCAGGTCACCCACCCGGGCGTTCCAGTACCAGAAGGACGGTCCGTGCGCCTGGGGGACGCCCAGCCAGCGGGCGAAGACCAGGGCGGGCAGCGGCCGGGCGATGTCCGCGAGCAGGTCGCCGGCCGTGCCGGGCACGGCCCGCCGGGCCAGCATGGCCCGGGTGGCGCGTTCCACGAAGGTCTTGTAGCGGCCGATGGCGCGGGCGGCGAACTGCTCCTGGAACGCCTGCCGCAACCGGCGGTGCTGGGGCGGGTCGTTGAAGACCATCCAGCGGGAGAGGATCGAGAAGGCCCGTTCGGTGTCCTCCCGGGCGCCCTCCGGTACGGCGTCCATCAGCGGGCGCACCCGCTCGGCGGAGACGGCCGGGTCGCGCAGGCAGTGCATCAGCTGTGCGTGCCCGGTGACCAGCCAGGCCCGGTGCATGGCGCTCCAGTGCACGGGGTCGTGGTCGCGGAGGGAGTTGAGGTAGTCGTAAGGGTCGGCGTTGACGGCGGGGTCGAGCAGGTACCGCTCGGTGAAGCCGCCCCCCGTCGTCGTCCCTGCCGTTGTCCCCGCGGTCGCCCCCGCCGTAGCCGGTACCTGTGCCCCAGCCGGTACCTGTGCCGTTGCCGTTGCCGCAGCCGTGGTCATCGTGGTCATCGCCGGGCCTCCGTCCGGATCGAGTGCAGCAGGGCGGCCGTCGAGCCGATCAGCGGCTCGGACATCAGGGACATGTGGTCTCCTTCGGTGACATGGACGGTCAGCCCGCCCAGGGCCACCTCCCGCCAGCGTTCGACGTACTCCCGGAAGCCCACGTCGAGGTCGGTCATGTTCTCCCCCTCGGGCAGCCCGGCCGCCTGCGAGCCCACCACCAGGTGGACGTGGCCCGGGTACGGCCGCAGTGCGCAGCCCGCCAGGGCGGTGAGCAGCGAGTGCCACACCTCGATCGGGGCGTTCTCCACCAGCGCCGCCTCGCTCGGGCTCATGCCCGCGCCCAGCAGCAGCGCGGTCAGTTCGGCCACCGCCCGGTCCCGCTCCGCCGACGGCGGCAGTGCCCGGACCCGCTCCCGCATCCGCAGCCCCTCCTCCATGTCCCGGCCGACGGCGGCCAGGCGCTCCCGGGCCACCGGGCTGGGCAGGTACGGCTCGATCAGCGTCAGCGGGGCCACCTCGTGGCCGGCGTCGAGGAGCTGGTGGGCCATCTCCAGGGCCAGGTTGGCGCCCATGGACCAGCCGAACAGGTCGTGCGGGCCGTGACCGCCGTGCGCGGTGATCTCGGCGACGTAGTTGGCGGCGATGCCGGACATCGTGGTCGGGTCCACCCCGCCGAGCAGGCCGCGGGCCTGGAAGGCGCGCACCGGGAACCCGGTGGGCAGGGCCCGGGCCAGCCCCACGTACCAGGCGGCGCTGCCGCCCGTGGGGTGCACGCACCACATCGGATCGCCGTCGCCCTCCCGCAGCCGGACCTCGGACCGCACCTCCCGCGCGCCGGGAGCGGAAGCGGGTGCGGCCGCCGACTCGTCCGCGCGGGCGGCGAGCTGGGCCAGCGTGGGCCGTTCGATCAGGTCGCGGACGGAGACGGCCAGGCCGCGGGCCGCGGCCCGGGCGGCCACCCGGACCGTGGAGAGGGAGCTGCCGCCGATCCGGAAGAAGTCGTCGTGGACCCCCACCCGCTCCAGCCCGAGGACCGACTGCCACACCTCGGCGAGCGTCCGCTCGGTGGCCGTGCGCGGGGCGACGTAGGAGGAGGTGAGGTCGGAACGGTCCGCGGGCCGGGGGAGCGCCCGGCGGTCCACCTTCCGGCTGGTGTTGAGCGGGAACTCGTCCATGAACACGAAGCGCGCCGGCACCATGTACTGGGGCAGCCGGGACCGCAGCCCCTGCCGCAGCGCCTCCGCGTCCGGCGCGGCGCCCGCCTCGGGGACCACGTAGGCGACGAGCGCGGGGTCGCCCGGCAGGTCGCGGCGGAGCAGGACCACGGCCTTCGCCACACCCGGCAGGTCCCGCAGGGCGTGTTCGAGCTCGCCGAGTTCGATGCGGAACCCGCGGAGCTTGACCTGGTTGTCGCGGCGGCCCAGGCACTCGATGCTGCCGTCGGCGTGGTAGCGGCCCATGTCACCGGTGCGGAACAACCGGGTGCCGGGCGTGCCGTAAGGGTCGGGCACGAAGGTGGCCGCCGTCAGTTCCGGCCGGTTCAGGTAGTACAGGCCGACGGCGTCGCCGCCCAGGCAGATCTCCCCCGGCACCCCGACCGGGGTGGGCCGCAGCGCGTCGTCGAGGACGTACACCTGCGTGTTGCGGATCGGCGGGCCGATCGGCGGCAGTCCGGCGCCCACCCGGCAGATCTCCCCGCAGGACCACACCGAGGTCTCGGTCAGGCCGTACGAGTTGACGAACAGCCGGCCCCGCGACCACACGTCGGCCATCTCCGCCGTCGGGGCCTCGCCTCCGGTCACGATGGTGCGCAGCGTCGGCAGGTCGTCCTGCTCCTCCGCGAGCACCGCCAGGGAGCTCGGCGGCAGCGCGGCGGCGGTGATCCCGTACGAGTTCACGGTGGCCACCAGGTCGGGGCCGGGCAGCAGCGCGGCCTTGGGCGCGGTGCACAGCCGGGCCCCGTTGGCCAGCGCCCAGGTCAGCTCGCTGACGAAGACGTCGAAGCTGAACGCGGCGAACTGCAGCACCCGGTCGGCGGACGTGGGCCGGCACACGTCCCGCTGGCCGTGGATCAGGTTGGTCAGACCGCGGTGGGGTACGGCCGCGCCCTTGGGCCGGCCGGTCGAGCCGGAGGTGTAGAGCACGTACGCGGTGTTGTCCGGTCCGGTTCCGGGGACGGGCTCGGAAGCAGGCTCGGAAGCGGGCTCGTGGGCCGCCGGCAGCGGCGCGTCGATCACCACCGTGGGTCCGTCGAAGGGGACGGTGCCCGCCAGCGCGGACTGTGTGATCAGGACCCGCATCCCGCTGTCCCCGGACACGAACGCCAGGCGCTCGGCGGGGTGCTGCGGATCGAGGGGCAGGAACGCGCCGCCCGCCTTCAGCACGGCCACGATCGCGCGGATCATGTCCGGGCCGCGGTCCGCGCAGATCCCGACGATGACCTCGGGGCCCACGCCCAGCTCCCGGAGCCGAGCGGCCAGCCGGCCCGCCCCGGCGTCGAGTTCGGCGTACGTCACCTCGTGCGCGCCATGGGCGAGGGCCACTGCACCCGGGGTCCGCCGCGCGTGCTCGCGGATCCACTCGTGGAACAGCATGTCCGGGTTCTCCACCACCGGGCCGCGGGCCCAGTCCACCAGTGCGCGCTCGCGGGCGTCCCCGGAGAGCTCGGGCGGCGCGACCGGGGCGTCGGGGGCGCCGGTCATGGCCCGCAGCAGGTCGCACACCGTGTCGGAGAGCTGTTCGGCGGCCGCCGGATCGACGCGGGTGGTGTCGACGTCGACGCTGAACCCCTGGACGCTCACGTTGATGTTGAGCGGGAACATGGTCTGAGCGATCTCCTGGGACTCCTCCCAGGTGTCCCCGGACAGGCGGTGGAAGTTGACGTAGTTGAAGAGCACGTCGACCAGACCGGGCTCGTCGGGCCTCAGCTGCCCGATCCGGGCCAGCGGGACGCGCCGGTGCGGCATCAGGTCCTGTTCGGCGGCGAAGACGGTGCGCACCAGGTCGAGCCAGCTCTGCCCGGGCCCGGGCCGGCGGATGCCGAACGGGACGGAGTTGAGGAAGAGGCCGCGCATCCGGTCGGCGCCCGCCAGCTCCGGGCGGCCGTTGGTGACCAGCCCGATGGAGTGGCCGAGGAACTCCCCGTCCGGGTCGGGCTCGGCGAACATGCCCATGGCGTGGTGGAACGCGGTCAGCAGCACGGTCCGGCGGGGCACTCCCGCGAGCCGGGCGAGCCGGCCGATCGGTTCGGCGAGTGCCGCGTACGAGCGGCGGATCTCGACGATGTCCGACCACGCGGAGCCACCCCCGTCACCGGTGGCACCGGAGTCGCCGGTGTCGCCGGCTCGCCGGGCGAACCGCACCGGCCGCAGAGCGGCGACCTGCCCGCGCCAGAACTCCAGCCCTTCCGGGGACTCGGCCGCGGCCCGCTCCAGAGCCACGTACTCGGCGAACCGGGGGGAGGCGGGCAGGCTCGGCCGCCGGCCCTGGGCGACCGCCTGCCGGTGCAGGTCCAGCAGATCGGCGATCAGGGAGGTGAGGCTCCAGCCGTCCAGCACCACATGGCAGTCCGTGATCGTGAACCGCAGCTCGTGGTCGGTGAGCTGGTGCAGCTGGATCCGCACCAGCGGTGCGGCGGCGAGGTCGAACCGCTGCGCGAACTGTTCGTCGACGTGCTTCCGGACCACGGCGCGCTGCTCCTCGCGGCCCAGGCCGCGCAGATCGCGGTAGCCGACGGGGAGTTCGGCGGTGCGGTGGACGAGCTGGAGCGGCTCGCCGTAGGAGACCAGGTCGATGGAGGAGCGCAGGATGTCCTGGCCCCGGACGACCGTGTCGACGGCCGCCCGGAAGGCGGCGAGGTCGAAGCCCTCCGGCACGGTGATCTTCAGGTCGGTGACGTTGTGGTAGGCCCCGCGCCGCGGATCGGCCAGCATCTCGTGCAGCATGCCCGTCTGCAGCGTGGTGAGCGGGTACGCGTCCTGGAGCCCTTCCGGCAGGCGTGCCGCGTCGGCCGGGTCCAGCTGGGAGAACGGCGCCACGGGCGCGGGCCCTTCGTCCCCGGCCGCCGTCGCCGTCGCGGCCCGGGCCAGGTCGGCCAGGGTACGGGCACGGAACAGGTCCGGCACGGTCAGGGCGAGGCCGGCGGCGCGGGCCTTGCCGATGACCCGCAGGCAGAGGATGGAGTCCCCGCCGAGGTCGAAGAAGTTCGCGGTGCTGCTGACCCGTTCGGCACCGAGGACCTCCGCCCAGATCGCGGCGAGCGCCTCCTCGGCCTGGCCGGCCGGGGCGGTGTGGCCCTCGGGGGCCGAGGTTCCTTCGGCGGCGACCGCGACGAGGGCCTTGCGGTCCACCTTGCCGTTGGCGGTGACCGGCAGCTTCGGGTGCCGGACGAACAGCGCCGGAACCATGTACTCCGGCAGGTTCAGCCGCAGCCGGTCCCGCAGGTCCGCCGCGTCCAGCGGCCGGCCCTCGGTCAGCACCACGTGGGCGACCAGCCGGGCCCCGCCGTGCCCGTCCGGGCGCGCCACCACCGCCGCGTCCCGCACCCCGGGCAGGCCGCGCAGCGCGGTCTCGATCTCGCCGGGCTCGATCCGGAAGCCGCGGATCTTGACCTGGTGGTCGGCGCGGCCGCAGTACGCCAGCTGCCCGTCCGGCAGCACCCGTACCAGGTCGCCGGTGCGGTACATGCGGGAGCCCTGCGGTCCGAACGGGTCCAGCGGGAACCGCTCGGCGGTCAGCTCGGCCCGGTTCCGGTAGCCGCGGGCGACACCGCCACCGGCCACGTACAGCTCGCCGACCGTGCCCTTGGGCACCAGCCGGCCCGCCCGGTCCAGCACGTAGCCGTGCTGCCCGGCCAGCGGGCGGCCGATCGGGGAGTAGACGGGCGAGCCGGGGTCCTCCTCGGTGATCAGCCGGTACGTGACGTGCACGGTGGTCTCGGTGATGCCGTACATGTTGACCAGTGCGGGCCGGCGCCCGGCCGGTACGGCGAACCAGTCGCGGTAGTCACGGGTGTCGAAGGCGTCCCCGCCGAAGACGACCGTACGGAGCGCCAGACCGCCGAAGTCCGCGCCCTGCGCGGCGAGATGCGCGCGGAGGCCCTTGAACGCGGCCGGGGTCTGGTTCAGGACGGTGACCCGCTCGTCGCGCAGCACGCGGTGCACCGCCGCGGGGTCCCGGACCTCGTCCTCGGTCAGCACGACCACGCGGCCGCCGGAGGTCAGCGGACCCCACAGCTCCCAGACGGAGAAGTCGAAGGCGGGGGAGTGGACCAGGGTCCACACGTCCGCGGGCCCGAATCCGAAGTGCCGGTCGGCGGCGTCGAACAGCCAGGCCGTGTTGGCGTGGGTGATCTCCACGCCCTTGGGGCGGCCGGTGGAGCCCGAGGTGTAGATGACGTAGGCGAGGGCGTCGGGGCCGGGGCGGACGGCGTCCGGGCCGGTGCCGTCGGCGGCGGTGAGGTCCGGGTGGGCGTCCGGGGCGCCGTCGAGGGGGATCACGCCCACCGGGAGGCCGTCCACGGCCGCCTGCCCGACGGCGTCGGCGACCACCCACTCCACCCCGGCGTCGGCGATGGTGAACTCCCGGCGGGCCCGCGGGTGGGACGGGTCCAGCGGCAGGTATGCCGCACCCGCACGCCATACGCCCAGCAGGGCCACGGCCAGGTCCACCGACCGGCCGAGGCACACGCCGACCAGGGATTCCGGGCCGATGCCGGCCGCGCGCAGCCGACGGGCCAGCGTCCGGGACGCGGCGTCGAGCGCGCCGTAGGTCAGGCTGCGACCGCCGCCGGAGACGGCCACCGCGTCCGGGGTGCGGCGGATCCACTCCTCCACCCGGTCCAGCGCCGGGCGGGGCGCCGGCTGCGGCTCGGGCTCGGACCGGTCCGTCCCGGCGGGGCGGTTGGCCGGTCCCTCCGGGCCGAGCAGCTCGGCGATCTCCGGGTCCGTCAGCAGCGCCATCTCGCCGAGCGGCACCTGCGGGACTTGCACGAAGGCGCGCAGCGCGTTGACGGTGTGCGCGGCCAGGCGGGCCACGGACTCCTCGGCGAACAGGTCGGTCCGGTAGACGAACTGGAGCGCGAGGTCGCCGGAGCCGCTCTCGCAGAGGTCCAGGGTCAGGTCGAACTTGGCGGTGGTCAGGTCGACGCGGAAGGGGGTGCCGGTCGCGGCGCCGAGCGCGTACCCGGCGGCGGGCCGGTCGGCCGGAGTGTGCTGGAACAGCACCTGGAACAGGGGGTTGCGGGACAGGTCCCGCTCCGGGCTCAGCTCGTCCACCACCCGCTCGAAGGGGACCGTCTGGTGCGACAGGGCGCCCAGCACGCTGTCGCGGGTGCGGGCGAGGAGCTCGGCCGGGGTCGGGTCGCCGGCCAGGGAGGTGCGGATGACCAGGGTGTTCACGAAGAAGCCGACGAGCCGCTCGGTCTCCGGCCGCTCGCGGTTGGCCACCACCGTGCCGATCGCGATGTCGTCCTGGCCGCTGTGGAAGGCGAGCGCGGCCTGGAAGGCGGACATCACGGTCATGTACGGGGTGGTGTCGCAGCGCCCGCCGAGCTCGGCCAGGGCGGAGGTCAGGGGGGCGGGCAGCTCCACGCGGTGGACCGCGCCCTCGTACGAGCGGACGGCCGGGCGGGGGTGGTCGGCGGGGAGCTCCAGCGGAGTCAGGCCGGCGAGGGCGGTCCGCCAGTGGTCGAGGTCGGCGGATTCGTCCTGGGCGCGCTGCCAGACGGCGTAGTCGGTGTACTCGATGGCGGGCGGGGTGACGGCGGGGGTGCCGCCCTCGCTGCGGGCGCGGTGGAACTCGCGCAGGTCGCGCAGCAGGATGTCCAGGGACCAGCCGTCCGACACGATGTGGTGCATGGCCAGCACCAGCACGTGGTCGTCCTCGGCGACCCGCAGCAGGGTGGCGCGGAACGCGGGCTCGGTGGCGAGGTCGAAGGGGCGTACGGCGATCTCGCGCACGGCGGCGGCGAGGGCGGCCTCGCCGCGGTCGCGGTCCGCGGCGGGGAGGTCCACGAGGGCCAGGGCGGGGACGGCTCCGGCGTCGGCGGGGAGCACCTGCTGCGCGGGGACGCCGTCCTGCTCGGGGAAGACCACGCGGAGCTGCTCGTGGCGGGCGACGAGGTCGCCGACGGCGGCGGCCAGTGCGGGTACGTCGAGCGGGCCGGCGAACCGCCAGGCGGAGGGCATCAGGTACTCGGCGGTGCCGGGGTTGACGCGGTCGAGGAAATACAGCCGCTGCTGGGCGGCGGAGAGCGGGGCGTGCGCGGGGCGGGGTTCCTGCCGGGGGATACCGGCGGGGGCGGCGGCGCCGGCCCTGCCGCGGAGCCTGCGCTCCAGCAGGGCCTGTGCGGCGGGCGACAGCGTGCGCGCCGGGGCGGGCCGGGTGGGCTTGGCCGCGGGTGCGGTGGCTGCGGCTGCGGCTGCGGCTGCGGGTGCGGGCGCCGGTGCTTCGTGGGCGGCCTTGGCGGTCGCCGCCGCCTGTCCGGCCGGAGCCGGAGCCGGAGCCGGAGCCGCGGTGGCGGTCCGAGCGGTGGCGGGGGCGGTGGTCGTGGGCTCGACGTGCGAAGTGGTCATGGCAGTTCGTGTCCCGTCGGAAGAGTCGATCAAGTCGTCGTGTCGGCCATGTCTGGCCGGTGGCGCGGGCGGTACGGGCCCTGCGGGCCTGCGGGCCTGCGGGTGGCGGCGCCTCGCCGCCGGCCGTGTGGGTGCCGGCCGTTGCCACGGCCGCGGGCGGGCGCGCCGGCCCCTCACCGTCGCCGTGCGGGGCGGGCGCGCCGGCCCCCGTCCGGCCGGCCGTGTGGGCAGTCGTGCCGCTGGGGCGGCACGGGTGGGCACACGGCACCCCGGTCCCGCGAGGGTTCGCGCAGCCTTCCCCCGCCCCGGTCCGGCTGCGGTCCGGACCCCGTCCGGGCGGAGCTCCGCTCCTGGCGGTGCCGGGGCCGGCGAAGCCACCGCCCTGGCCGGGCGGCGCTGCGGCCAAGCGCGCCATGGCTTCGGTGGGGCGGGAGCGCAGCCCGCTGGGCGGCGTTCCGGTGTGCCCACCCGTTCCGCCCTGCGGAACGCCTGCCCACACCTCGGCGGAGGCCCGCCCACACCTCGGCGGAGGCCCGCCCACACCTCGGCGGGGGCCGCCCATACCCTCGGCGGAGCCGGGGAGGAGCCCCGGCTGGCTGCGGAGCAGGCCGTCGCTCCGCCGGAGCGGGTCAGTACAGGGCCAGGTCGATTTCGTCGTCGCTCATGCCGGCGATTTCGTCGATCAAGCGGCGTTCCACCTCCGAAGCCAGCGCTTCGACCGTCGGATGGTCGAACAGGTCACGCACCTGGACCGGGCAGTCGAACGCCGCGCGCAGCCGGGACGCCGCCGCCACCGCGCGCAGCGAGTGCCCGCCGAGGGCGAAGAAGTCGTCGTGGACGCCGACTTCCGGGATGCCGAGCACCTCGGCCCAGATCTGCGCGGTCACCACCTCCGTGGGCGTCCGCGGCGGCACCGAAGCCACCGCCGCAGGCAGTTCCGGATCGGGCAGCGCGGCCGCGTCGAGCTTGCCCTGCACGGTCCGCGGGAGCGCGTCCATGAGGACGAAGAACGACGGGACCATGTAGCCGGGGAGTTCGGCCCGGCACCACGCGGCCAGGGATTCCGTGTCCAGGCCGTCGCCCGCCGCGTAGGCCACCAGCGTGCGGTCCCCGCGCAGCTCGCGGACCAGCACGGCCGCCGCGTGCACGCCCGGTCGGCGTTCCAGCACGGCCTCGATCTCGCCGAGCTCGATCCGGAACCCTCGGATCTTGACCTGGTGGTCGGTGCGCCCGAGGAAGTCCAGCTCGCCCGACGGCAGCCGGCGGACGATGTCCCCCGTGCGGTACAGCCGGCCGCCGCCACCGGACGGGTCGAAGGGGTCGGGGACGAAGCGCTCGGCGGTCAGGGCCGGCTGACCCAGGTAGCCCCGGGCCAGTTCCGGTCCGCCGACCAGGAGTTCGCCCGGTACGCCCACCGGCACCAGCCGGTCGTGCGCGTCCACCACGTACAGCCGTCGCGCGCCCCAGGCCGTGCCGATCGGCACCCGCCCCTCCACCGGCCCGGTGACCAGGTGGGAGCTGCAGGAGATGACCGACTCGGTCGGCCCGTACGTGTTCTGGAACGGGGCGTCGGGCAGGTGCGCGAACCAGCGGGCGAGCGGTGCCGACGGCAGGGTCTCGCCGCCGGTGACGGCCAGCCGCAGGCTCTTCAGATCCCCGGCGACCCGGTCCACCCGGGAGATGATCTCCTCCCAGTAGGAGGGGGTGGCCTCCATGACGGTGACGCCCTCCGCCCGCACCCGGGCGGCGAGTTCCTCCACCGACCACACCTCGTCCGGCCGGATGACCACCGTCGCCCCGGCGGCCAGCGCCGGCAGGACCTGTTCCAGGGAGGCGTCGAAGGAGAACGAGGCCAGGTTCATCACCCGGTCCTCGGCGGTGATGCCGAACCGTTCCCGGGCGGCCAGCGCGTGCGCGGCGACCGCGTGGTGCTCGACCCCGACGGCCTTGGGGCGGCCGGTGGAGCCCGAGGTGAAGATGACGCACGCCAGGGCCTGCGGATCGGGCGTGTGACGGGGCGCGCCCGGTGCCGGACCGACCCCGTCGAAGGAGACCGCCGGCACGCCCAGCCCGGCCGCCAGGCCGGCCGTGGCCGCCTCGGTGACCAGGCACCGCACCCCGGCCCGCTCGACCATGTACCGCAGCCGGTCCTCGGGCAGTTGCGGGTCCAGCGGCACGTACACCCCGCCGGCCCGCCAGACCGCGGCCATCGCCGCCACCGAACGCACCCCGCGGCGCAGGCACACCCCGACGGGGACCTCCGGTCCGGCCCCGGCCCCGGTGAGGGCGAGGGACAGCCCGCCGGTCAGCGCGTCCAGTTCGCCGTACCGCAGGGACTCCTCCCCGCAGACCAGTGCCACCGCGTCCGGCTCACCGGTGATCGCGTACGGCGGCACCTGCGCGACCGTGCAGTCCCTCTGCACCCCCGGCGGGAGCGCGGTCAGTGCCTCGTACTCGGCCCCGGACAGCAGCTCCAGCCGTCCGACCGGCGCGGTCGGGTCCGCGAGTACGGACTCCAGGACGCGGCCCACGTGCCCGGCGAACCGGGTGACCGTGGCGGGGTCGAACAGGTCGCTCGCGTACTCGACGTTCAGCGCGAACCGGTCCGGGTAGAGCAGGAAGGTCGCCGTCAGGTCGAACTTGGCGGACCCCCACGGCAGCGGGAAGTACTCCACGTCCAGGCCCGGCACCCGGGGCCCGCCCGTGGCGCTCTCCTGTACGTCGAACATGACCTGGAAGAGCGGGTTGCGGGCGGGGTCGCGCTCCGGCCGCAGCTGCTCCACCAGCCGTTCGAAGGGCACCTCCTGGTGGTCGAACGCGCCGAGCACCGACTCCCGGACCCGCCCGAGGAACTCCTCGAAGGAGGGCTCGCCGGTCAGATCGCCGCGCAGCACCACCGTGTTGACCAGCAGCCCGACGAGCCGTTCCAGTTCGAGGCGGCCGCGTCCGGCGACCGGGGTGCCCACGGCCACGTCCCGCTGCCCTGACCAGCGGCCGAGCACCACCTGGGTCACGGCCAGCAGCACCATGAAGCGGCTCACCCCGTACCGGCGGGCCAGCCCGTCCAGCCCCTCGGCGAGCTCCGGCGCCAGGTCCACCTCGACCGCGCCGCCCCGGCCCGACCAGCCCGCGGGGCGGGGCCGGTCGGTGGGCAGCTCCAGCACCGGTACCCCGGCCAGGGTCCGCTCCCAGTACGCCAGTTCCTCCTCCAGGACCCCGCCGGCCAGCCGGTCGCGCTGCCAGACCGCGTAGTCCCCGTACTGCACCGGGACGGGTGGCAGGCCGGAGGACGGGCGGCCGGCGGTGCGGGCCTCGTACGCCGTGGACAACTCGCCGATCACGATGTCCTTGGACCAGCCGTCGGTGGCGGCGTGGTGGAAGGCGATCACGGCGATGTGGTCCCGTTCGCCGAGTTCCCACACGCCGGCCCGCAGCAGCGGGGGTTCGGACAGGTCGAACCGGCGGGTGGCGAAGGCGACGGCCAGGTCCCGGACCCGGTCCAGCCGCTCCCCCTCCGCTTCCTCACCGTCGGTGCCCGCCGGGGCCCGCTGCCATTCCACGGGAAGACCGATCCCGGGAAGGACCCGTTGCGCGGGCCGGCCGTCCACCTCGACCAGGGCCGTGCGCAGCACCTCGTGCCGGGCCACCACCTCGTCGAGGGCGCCCTGCCAGGCGTCCCGGTCCAGTCCACCGCGCACCCGCCAGGAGTACCAGAGCACGTACTCGTCGCCGACGTCGGACATCCGGTCCAGGAACCACATGCGTTCCTGTGCGAACGACAGCGGCAGCGGGCCGGAGCGGTCCACCGGGACGACGGTGTCGGTGCCGGACTCCCGGGCAGCGGCCACCACCGGCCCGAACGTGCGGATCCGCGGGTTCTCGAAGAGGGTGCGCAGCTCGACCTCGCGGCCGAGGCGCTCGGCGATCCGGGACACCGCCATGGTGGCGAGCAGCGAGTGCCCGCCGAGGTCGAAGAAGCCGTCGTCGATGCCGACCCGGTCCACGCCCAGCACCTCGGCCCAGATCTCGGCGACGACCTGCTCGGTGGCGTCACGCGGCGCGACGAACGCGGTGCCGCCGAGGGCGGACGCGCGGTCCCGGTCCGCGGACGGGGCGGGCAGCGAGGCCCGGTCGAGCTTTCCGGAGATGTTCAGCGGCAGCGCGTCGAGGGCGACGAAGTCGGCGGGGACGGCGTAGTGCGGCAGCCGGTCCGCGCACCAGGCGCGCAGGGCGGCGGGGTCGACGGGCGCGCCGCCGGGGGCGCCGCCGGGGGCGCCGCCGGGGGCGCCGCCGGGGGCGCTGTCGGGTGCTGCGACCACGTACGCGGCGAGGGTGGTGCCGCCCGCGGCGTCGGGGACGGCGGTGACGGCCGCCGAGGCCACCCCGGGGCACTCGCGGAGCACCGTCTCGACCTCGCCGAGCTCGATCCGGAAGCCACGGATCTTGACCTGGTCGTCGGTCCGGCCGAGGAACTCCAGGGAGCCGGAGGGGAGCCGGCGGACCAGGTCGCCGGTGCGGTAGAGCCGCCCGCCGGGCGGCCCGAACGGGTCGGGCACGAAGCGTTCGGCGGTCAGCGCGGGCCGGCCCAGATAGCCGCGGGCCAGCTCCGGTCCGCCGATCAGCAGTTCGCCCGGGACTCCCTCGGGGACCGGTTCGCCGTACGCGTCCACGACGTAGGTGCGGCGGGACCCGAGGGGCCGGCCGATGGCGATGGGCCCGCCGGTGCCGTCGAGGTCCTGGGTGGTGGCGGTCACGGTGGTCTCGGTCGGGCCGTACGCGTTCACCACGCGGGCGTGGGGAACGGCGGCCAGCCAGGCGGCGAGGGCGCCGGCGGGGACGGCTTCGCCGCCGAGGACGAGGAGGCGGAGGGTGGTCAGGGCGGGGGCGGGGCGGTTTTCGAGGGCGAAGGCCAGCTCGGACCAGTACGTGGGCGGCAGGTTGAGCACGGTGATCCCGTGTTCGTCCGACACCTCGGCGACCTTGGCGGGGAGCCAGTGCTCGTCGGGGCGGATCACCACGGTGGCGCCGCAGCTCAGGGAGGTGAGCAGCTGGTCGAAGGAGGCGTCGAAGCAGAAGGAGGAGAAGGCGAGGACCCGGTCGGCGCGGGTGATGCCGAACTCTGCGCGGGCGGCGGCGATGTGGGCGTCGAGGGCGCCGTGCTCGACCCCGACGGCCTTGGGACGGCCGGTGGAGCCCGAGGTGAAGATCACGTAGGCGAGGTCGTCGGGAGCGGGGGCGTAGGGAGCGGCCCTGCTCGGGCGGGGGTCCCGTGTGCCCACCCTCCCCCAAGCTCTCGACTTCGCTCGAGCAGGGGGGACCCCCATCGCCCTGCGGGAGGCCTGCCCACACGGGGTGACGACGGCGGCGCCCAGACCTTCCGCCAGGGCGGCGGTGTCGTCGTCGGTGAGGATCAGGCCGAGTTCCGCCTCCTCGGTCATGAAGCGGAGGCGGTCTGCGGGGAGTTGACGGTCCAGGGGGACGAAGACGGCTCCGGCCCGCCAGACGGCGGTCATGGCGGCGATGGCCGGGATGCCGCGGCGCATGCAGACGCCGACCGGGGTGCCGGGGGTGACGCCGGCCGCCGTGAGCTCCTCCGCCCAGTCGTCCGCCACGGCCTCCAGTTCGGCGTAGGTGATCGACTCCTCGCCGCACACCAGGGCCGTGTCCCCGGGGTTCCCCGAGACCGTGAAGCGGGGGGCGGGCCCGGCCGGGGGCTCGACGGGGCCGGCCAGGGCCAGCAGGCGGCTGCGCTCGCGGGCGGGCAGGGGTGCCACCCGGTCGGTCAGTTCGGCCAGGGGCCGGTCCGGCTCGGCGACCACCGCGCGCAGCAGCGACACGTAGCCGTCGGTGAACTGCCGCATCGTCTCCGCGTCGAACAGCGCGGTCGCGTACTGGAGGCGGGCCGCGATACCGCCGTCCGCCGCCAGGCCCAGGTCGAGGAACACGTCCAGCGGGGTGCCGCGCAGCGGCGTCCGGACGAGCGAGACGTCCAGCCCGTCCAGGCGGGCCGGCTCGGGGACGGTGTTGAGCAGGGTGAACGAGGCCTGCGCGAGGGGGTGCCGGGACAGGTCCCGCTCGGCACCCACCACGGCGGCCACCCGGTCGAACGGCGCCTCGAAGTGCGAGAAGTCCTGGAGCGCCCGCCCGCGCACCCGGCCCAGCAGTTCGCCGAAGGTCGGCCCGCCGGCCAGATCGGTGCGCAGCACGATGGTGTTCACGAACGGGCCGATCACGTCGGCGACCCCGGCGGAGCCGCGGTCCGCCAGCGTGGTGCACACCGCGATGTCGGTACGGCCGGAGTAGCGGCCCAGCAGGGCCTGGTAGACGGACAGCAGCAGCATGTAGCGGGTGGCGCGGTGCGCGCGGGCCACCCGGTCGACCTCGCCGACCAGCTCGGCCGGCAGGTGGAACCGTACGACGTCCCCGGAGCCGTCCCAGAAGGCCGGGCGCGGCCGGTCCGCGGGCAGGGCCAGCGGGGACACCCCGGCCAGCCGGTCCCGCCAGTACCCGAGCAGCCGCTCCATCCGGGGGCCGCCCAGCCGCTCGGCCTCGGCGCGCGCCACCTCGGCGTACTGCGTGCCGGGCGGTGGCACCTCCTCCCCCCGGTAGCCGGCGGCGAGTTCGCGCAGCAGGACGTCCCAGGACCAGCCGTCCACGGCGATGTGGTGGACGACGACGAGCAGCAGGTGCTCCTCGGGACCCAGCCGGGCCAGGGTGACCCGCATGGGGTGCTCCGTGGCCAGGTCCAGCGGCCGGGACAGTTCCCGCTCGAACAGCTCCTCGGCACTGCCCGCCTCGGCCCGCTCGACCGTGACCGCGCCCGGCGCGTCCACCGTCGGCACCGGCTCGCCGTCGGCGGCGACGAACCGGGTGCGGAGCACCTCGTGCCGGTCCGCGATCCCGGTCAGGGCCCGTTCGAGGGCCGGGACGTCAAGTGCGCCACGGATCCGGAGCGCCAGCGGCAGCAGCGAGTCCTCGGACCCCCCGGCCAGCTGGTCAAGGAACCACAGCCTGCGCTGCGCGAACGATGCCACCCGGTCAACCATCTGTGCCTGCCCCTCCACGCGGTGTTTTCCCCAACCCTGCTGGCGGGGCGGCCCGCTCAGTAGGGAAGAAGACGCAGCGGCGCACGCGGAAGAACGCGCAACGGCGGCCCGCCCGGTGGGGTCCGGCCCCTCCGGGTGTGCCGCCGTGGCGCGTCGGGTGCCCCCGACGCCGTCCTCGCGCAGACCTCCTACCGCGCGTCGTCCACCGCCACGAACCGCAGCTCGGAGGTGTAGCCCTCGCCCTGGTCGTCGGTCAGCCAGACCTCCTCCGGGGAGGGCAGCATCTCGGTGATCACGGCCCGTCCGTCCGGGTCCTTGCGGGCCAGCCGGCGCAGCGCCTTGGCGAGGATGTTGACGTAGACCGGGCTGTCGAAGTCCACGTAGAACGGGCGGGTCTCGGTGGGCAGGACGACGAACACGAAGCGGGGCAGGCCGTGCCGCTCGCGCCACCGCCGGGCCCGTACGAACCGCCTCGCCTCGTCCTTCTCCTCGGCGAAGCCGGCATCGGTGGCACCGGTGCCACCGGAGGCGCCGGCGACGGGGAGCCGCCAGGTCTCCCGGGCCACGACCAGGCGGTCCACGGTGACCCGGGGGGAGTGGCCGGCGTCGTCGGGCAGCAGCTGGAAGAGGTCCATCGCGAGCGTGGTGAGCACGTGCGAGAACACGTCCACGGCGGCGAACCCGGTGCCGTCGGGCAGTACGACGCGCAGCTCGCCGTCCCGTTCGGTGACGGTCACGTCGGCGCTGAGGTGGGTGCGCGGCCGGGCCGGGTCGGCGGTGAAGTCGACCAGGGCCACGTAGTGGTCCTCGGGCCGCACCAGGGTGTGCCTGATCCGGGCGGAGAGCCGGGAGCGGTGCTCCTTGGGCAGCAGCGGCAGCAGCCGGGGGCCGGGGTGGTCCCGGTCGGTGAGCCGGTGCAGTTCGGCGGGGTCCGGGTGCTGGTTGACGAACAGGGAGGCGCCGAGGGTGTTGGCCGCCACGTGGAGTTCGCCCAGGACCAGTTCGAAGTCCCCGCGGGCCACCGCGTCCGCACCGGACGCGGCGATCATGATGTCGGGGCTGAGGTAGCGCGCCGCCGTCCAGCCGGCCCTCACCGCTCCTTCCGCGCGCTCCGCTCCCTCCGGCCCCGCCGGGCCGCCGAACGCCTCGGCCACCGGCCCCGCGATGTCCCGGAGCGACAGCCGGACCCGCCGTTCGCCGGGCGCCGGGGACACGATCCCGTCCCACCGGGCCCGGAACTCACGCTGGAGCGCCGCCGCGTCCGTCCGGGCCGCCCCGTGCAGGATCGGCATGCACGCGAACCAGAACGCCGCCAGGTCCACCGGGCCCTGCTCCGCCAGCCCCGCGTACACCTCCTTCGCCCGGGCCATCACCGACCCGGCGAGCCGGGCCGTCAGCCAGCCCGCGCTGTCCAGCAGGGGAGCGAGCGGGGCGAGCGCCTCCCGCACCGCAGGGCCCAGGGTGGCGGTTGCCGCACGGCGGCAGTCGGAGTACACCAGGGCCCGGCACGGCGCGGTGCCGGCCGACTTCTCGCGGACCGCGGCCGTCTCCGTCAGTTCGGTGAACTGCCGCTCCAGTGCGCCTAGTTCCTCGACCAGCCGGTCCGCGTCCGCGGCCTGTGAAGCGGCCCGGACCCGGTCCCGGCCGGCCTCCAGCACGTCCAGCGCGGCCAGCCCGCGCCGACGCGGCTCCGGATCGCCCACCCGCTCAAGCCAGGCCCGCAGGTGGCGCTCGGGCCGGGCGTCCGCGGGGACCTCCAGCCTCCGCACGACCCAGCGGCGGGCCACCAGGGCCTCCAGCGCGGATTCCACGTCCACGTCCGGCAGCGCGGCCCGGATCTCCCGGACCGGCCGCACCCCGTCGCACAGCGCCAGTACGGCGGCCTCCCCGGCCGTCGCCTCGACGGGCGGGCGGCCCGGCACGGACACCCGGCGCCCGTCGGCCCGTACGAAGGGCACCCGGCGCGGGGCGATCCAGTCGCGGGCCGCCGGGTCGGCGTCGACCAGCGCGGCCAGCGCGTCCACCGCCCAGCTGGCGAAGTACACCTCGGTGGCGGCGGTCAGGCCGGTGCCGGGCTCCACCGCCACCCCGTCCGCGGCGCCGTCCCGGGCGCCGAGGTCCCAGCGGCCCCAGCCGACCGGGCCGAAGAACCCGATGGTGTCGTTCTTGACGCAGAACCGCTGCCAGTAGTGGGCGACGAGCTCCTCGCGCTGTCGCGGCATGCTGGTGCGGCCGGCGGCGCTCGGCGTCCAGTTGAGGAACGGAGTGATCCCGGAGGCCAGCACCGGGCGGTTCTGCCAGGCCACCGCCTCCCGGAAGGCGGGCGTCCGGGCGATGTCCTGGAGGACGTGCGCGGTCTCCACCGAGGCCTCGGCGAACAGGCCGGCGAAGTCCCGCCAGCCGTCCCCGTCGAGCGGCTCCTGCGCCCCGAACTTGTCGGCGGCCGGAGCCAGTCCGTCCGGGGCCAGCCGCAGTACTCCGCGGGCCGGGAAACCGGGGCCGCGCAGCGCGAACTGCTCCCAGAGCCGCCAGCGTCCGCCGGGAAGGTACACGTCGGTCATGGCCTGCCCGCCCCTCACACCCGGACGAGATCGGACTCGACGACCGCTGCCAGGTCGGCCGGCGTGGGGTATGCGAAGACCAGCGCGACCGGGACCTCCGTGCCGAGGGCCTCCTCCAGCCGGGCGGTGATCCGGAACGCGGTCAGCGAGTCGCCGCCCCACTCGTAGAAATCGCTGCTCTCGTCCAGGCCGGGCTCCCCGAAGGTCTCCCGGTAGGCGTCGGTCACCAGCGCGGTCAGGTCCTGGGTCGTGGTCATGAGAGGTCCTCCTGTGCGGTCGGGTGGTTGTCGGTGGTGCGGTCGTCGTGCGCGATGCGGATGTGGCCGCGGTCGCCGCGCTTGCGGTGCTCGCCGTGGACTCCGCGCTCGTCGTGCGCGCCGTGATTGCCGTGCTCGCCGTGCGGGTCGTACGGGTCGTGCCCGTCTTGTCCGCCGGCCGCGGCGGCCAGGGCCGCGGCGGTGTTGCCGCCGGAGACGACGGCGACGGCCCGCCCGGCGTCCCGGCCCGCGCGCAGCGCCCCGGCCAGGGCCACGGCCCCGCTGGGCTCGGCGGCCACCCCGCGGCGGCGCAACAGCGCGGCCGCCGCCAGGATCTCGGCGTCGGACACCGCGAGCAGGTCGTCGACCCGGTCGCGGACGATCGGATAGGTCACCACGCCCGGGGACTGCGCCCGCAGCCCGTCGGCGACGGTGTCGCTCGGCGCCAGCCGCACCGGCCGGCCGGCGGCCAGCGAACGCGCGTACCGGGGAGTCGCCGCGGGCTCCACGCCCACCACCCGCACGGGGTGCTCCCGGGCGGCCAGGCACACCCCGGCCAGCAGGCCGCCGCCGCCGACCGGTACGTACAGGGTCCGTACGTCGGGCACTTCGGCGAGGATCTCGCGGCCGACGGTGCCCTGCCCCGCGACCACCAGCTCGTGGTCGGAGGACGGCACCAGCAGCGCCCCGGTCTCCTTGGCCAGTTCCGCCGCACGGGCGTCCCGGTCGGCGACCCCGCCGGGCACGGTCACCGTACGGGCGCCCAGGGCGCGGATCGCCGCGGCCTTGACCGGGCTGGCCCCGGCCGCCAGCACCACCGTCACCTCGACTCCGAGGGGCCGGGCCAGCCGGGCCAGGGCGAGCCCGTGGTTCCCGGAAGAGCCGGCGACGATCGCGTCGGCGCCGAGCGCGAGCACCGCGTTCGCGGCGCCGCGCAGCTTGAACGAGCCCCCGTACTGGAGGTGTTCGGCCTTCAGCAACAGGCCCCAGCCGGACCGGCGCCGGCCGGGTGCGGGCAGCCCCGGCAGCAGCGGGGTGCGCCGCACGTGCCCGGCGATCCGCGCCGCGGCCTCGGCCACGGCCTCGGCCGGCACGGCGAGGGACGGCGGCCCCGGGGGTCCCGGCGGCACCGCGGACACCCGCGGGGTGTCCGGGCCGGACCGCGGCGCGGGCACCCGCGGAGCCCTCTGTGCCGGAGGCTGCGCGCGCCCGGGGGCGGGCGCGTACGGGGCCGCCGCGGACGCCGGTGCGGGCCGCCGCCCGGGCGCCGACACCGGGGACGCCATGGGGGACGACACCGGGGGCGGCACCGGGGCCGGGGCGGGAGCCGGCGCGGGGGCCGGCGTGGCCGTCGGCGCGGACCGCGGCAAGGGCAGGACTGAGCCGGTGCGGTTCATCGGCGGCCTCCGCTTTCGCTCAGGGCACGGCGGTCCGCCTTGCCGCTGCGGGTGGTGGGCAGCCGGTCCAGCCGCTCGAACCGGCGGGGCATCAGGTGCGGGGGCAAGGTGGCGCCCAGGTGGGCGCGGAGGGCCGCGTCCGGGGTGTCCGCCAGGTCACCGGTCACATGGGCGACCAGGAACACCCGGCCCTGTCCGTCCGTGCCGGGCGTGACCACCGCCCCCGTCACCCCGGGGTGCGCCAGCAGCGCGCCCTCGACCTCCGCCGGGTCCACCCGGTGGCCGCGGATCTTCACCTGCCGGTCGCCGCGGCCCAGGTACTCCAGGCCGCCGTCGCCCGGGACCCGGCGGGCCAGGTCCCCGGTCCGGTACATGCGTGCCCCCGGCGGTCCCCACGGGTCCGGCACGAAGCACTCCGCGGTCCGGGCCGGCCGCCCCCGGTAGCCGCGGGCCACGCCGGCCCCGCCGATGTACACCTCCCCGGTCTCACCTTCCGGCACCGGGGCGAGGGCCGCGTCCAGCAGCCGTACGGCGACCCCGTCGATCGGCGTGCCGACCAGGTCGGCGCGGGTGTCGGGGTCGGCCGGGACGGCGTACCGGGTGGAGGTCATCGTGCACTCGGTCGGCCCGTACTGGTTCACCAGATCGCCCCTGAGCACAGACCTCCCTCCGGCCGCCAGGAACGGCCGCAGCGACTCCCCGCTGGACACCACCAGACGTAACCCGGCCAGCAGGCCGGCCGCGCCGGGCTGCCCGGCCAGGAAGGACAGGAAGGACGGGGTCACGCTGAGCAGCGCGTTCACCCCGTGCTTCCGCACGGTCGCCCCGAACTCCTCGGCCCGCAGCAGCGCCGAGCGCGGTACGAGCACCAGCCGGCCGCCCGCGAGCAGCGGGGCGAAGGTGTCCCGGACGGAGGCGTCGTAGCCGGCCGGGGCGAGCTGCAGGGTCACCGTGCCGGGCCCCAGCCCGTACGCGCGGGCCACGAACCGCAGGTAGTTGTCCAGGCCGCGGTGCTCCACCAGGACGGCGCCGGGTTCTCCCGTGCTGCCCGAGGTGTGGCTGACGTACGCCAGCGCCCGACCGTCCGGCGGGCCGTCCGGACCCGGGCCCGGCGGTACCGCGCCGGGCCGGTCCAGCAGGACCGGCTCCCCGGGCACCAGCGGGCCGAAGCGTGCGGCGCCGGCCGAGGTGGTCAGCAGCAGGTCCGCGCCGCCGCTGCGGACCAGCGCCGCGAGCCGGGCCGGCGGCTGCTCCACGTCCAGGCCCAGGAAGGCGGCGCCGCAGCGCACCACGGCGGCCATGGCGACCACGGCGTCCACGCCGCGTTCCACCGCCACCGCGCACACCGTCTCGGGGCGGGCGCCGCGGGCGTGCAGCAGCCGGGCGAGGGACTCGATCCGGGCGGCCAGGGCGCCGTAGCCGACCTCGCCGTCCGGGGTGGTGACCGCGATGCGGTCGGGGCTGAGCCGGGCGTGCCCGGCGATGTCGTCGACGAAGGTGCGCATCACGCCTCCCGCGGCGGCTCTGCGGGCGGCTGCGGCAGCGGCTGCGGCTGTCCGGCGGCACCGGAATCCGTCCCGGGCCGTTCGACCGCCGTCTGGTCCACGGCCACGAAGCGCAGCTCGGAGGTGTACGTCCGGCCCTCGTCGTCGGTCAGCCAGGCCTGCTCCGGGGTCGGCAGCATCTCGCTGACCTTCAGCCGGGCCCCGGGGTCCTTGCGGGCCAGCCGGCGGGCCGCCTTGGCGAGGATGGTCACGTACACCGGGCTGTCGAAGTCCACGTAGAAGGGCCGTGGTTCGGTCGGCGAGACCACGAACACGAACCGAGGCAGGTCGCGTTCGCGCTGCCACTGGCGGGCCCGGACGAAGCGCTTCGCCTCCGACTTCTCCTCCGCGAAGGCGAGTTCGGACACCGGCAGGGACCAGGTCTCCCGGGCCACCACCATCTTGTCGATGCTGATCCGCGGGGTGTGCTCGCCCTCGGGCCGGAGCGAGAACTTGTCCATGACCCGCTGGGTGAGGGTGTTGGCGTACACGTCGAGCACGTCGAAGACGGCACCGTCGGGCAGCACCGCGACCAGCCTCCCGTCCCGGTCCTCCACCGCCACGTCCGCGCCGAGCACCGTGCGCGGCCGGTGCGGGTCGCCGGTGTCGTCGATGACGGCGACGTAGTAGTCCTCGGGCCGGTCCAGCGACGGCCTGCTCCGCGTGGACCAGCGCAGCGGCAGCTCCTTCGGCAGCTGCGGGAACAGCCGGGGGCCGGGGAAGTCGCGGCCGGTCTCGGCGAGCAGCTCCTCGCGGTCGGGGTGCTGGTGGACGAAGAGGGAGGCGCCCATCGTGTTGAGCGCGCAGTGCATCTCGCCGAGGACCAGCTCGAACTCCCCGCGGGCCACGGCGGCCTCGTCCTCGGCGACCACCAGCACGTCCGGGCTGAAGTAGCGGGCCAGCGACCAGCCGGCGCCCGGCTCGTCGAACTCCTCGCGGACCCGCTCCGCGATGTCCGCGGAGGACAGCCGGACACTGCGGGCACCCTCGGGCACCTCCAGGATCCGGGCCCACTTCGCGCGGAGTCCGGCGTGGGCCTCGTCGATGATCCGGCCGGCCTGCGGGTGCGGGGACGGCAGCGTCGCCATCCACAGCTGCCCCAGATCGACCCGGCCGCCCGGGCCGGCCGCCGCGCGCAGCCGCTCGTGGGCCTCGCCGATGAGGGCGCCGATGGCCTCGGCGACCCGGTTGGTCATCCAGCGTGCCGCCGTCAGGCACAGGGCGAGCGGGGTCAGCTCGTCGAGCAGGCCGGTGCCGAGGGTCGCGGTCGCGGCCCGCCGGGCGTCGGAGTAGACCAGACCGCGGCACGGGGCGGTCCGGGATCCCTTGGAACGCTGGGCGTCGGTCGAGGTCAGTGCGGCGAAGTCGGCCTCCAGCGCGCCTATCGCGGCGGTGAGGGCCTCGGCGTCGAGCCCGGCGTCCTGCACCGCGTCCCGCCCGCGCTCCAGGACGGCGAGTTTCGCCAGCGCCGGCTCCCGGACCTCCGGGTCGCCGATCCGGCCCAGGATGGCGCGCAGCTCCCGGTCCGGGTGGGTGCCCGAGGGCACGTCCAGCCGCCAGTACGCCCACCGCCTGGCCACCAGGGCCTCCACGGCCGCGGTGGCCGCATCCGCCGTGAGGCCGGTGGCGGCGGCGATCCCGGCCACCGTCCGCTTGCCGTCGCACCGTTCGAGCACGGACCTGAGCAGCGGGTCGATGTCCTGCGGCGGCCGTCCCGGCATGGTCACCCGGGCGCCGCCCTCCCCGCCGGCGGCACCGCCGTCGGCATCGATGCGTACGAAGGACACCCGGCGGGGCGGTATCCAGGCACGCACCGCCGGATCCGCGCCCAGTGTCCTGGCCAGCGCGTCGATCGCCCAACTGGCGAAGTACACGCGGGAGTCGGCGAGAAAACCGGAACCCGGGTGCACGGCGACGTCCCGGGTGCCGAGGTCCCAGCGGCCCCAGCCGACCGGGCCGAAGAACCCGATGGTGTCGTTCTTGACGCAGAACCGCTGCCAGTAGTGGGCGACGAGCTCCTCGCGCTGCCGCGGCATGCTGGTGCGGGAATCGGCGGTCGGCGTCCAGTTGAGGAACGGTGCGATGCCGGTGCGCAGTACGGCCGGGTTCTGCCAGGCCACGGCCGCGCGGAAGCGGGGCGAGGCGGCGATCTCCTGGAGGAGGCGTGCCGTGTCCACGGCACCGGAGTCGAAGGACCGCGCGAAGTCCTCCCATTCCGGTCCGGCGAGGGTGTCCCCGGGGCCGAACTTGTCGGCGGCGAGGGCCAGCCCCGGCGGGGCCGTGCGCAGCACTCCGCCGGCCGGGAATCCGGGTCCGCGCAGGGCGAAGTGCTCCCACAGGCGCCACCCCCCGGTGGGCAGATGCACGTTCTCGGGGCGGTCCGGGCTGTCCGGGTTCTCCGGCATGACGCCTCCTTCCAGGCTGGCTGCCCAGAACCCTGCCGGGGCGGGCACGGGCCGGACAGGGAAGGAGCGGCAGCATCCTCCGCCGGTCCTGCTGCGCGTTTGTCTCTGTGGCCGGCCGGTCCCGGCGGGGCACGCTGGCCCCGACCACGACAGCGGGCGAGTGCGGGAGGACGGACAGATGACTCACGGCGACGGCGACGAGGCCGGTTACCGGGTCGTGCGCAACGACGAGGAGCAGTACTCGATCTGGCGGGCGGACCGGGAGCTGCCGGCCGGCTGGCACGCCGAGGGCACGGCCGGCACCCGCCAGGAGTGCCTGGACCACATCGGCCGGGTGTGGACGGACATGCGGCCGCTCGGGCTGCGCCGGCGGATGGCGGACTCGGCGGTCTGACCGGCCGCGGCACGCGCCGCACGGACGCACGGGGTGGGCGGGGTCGATCGGGACCCCGCCCACCCCTGCGCCGTTTTTTCGAAAGAACTCCGGCCGCAGGTGAATCCTCCGGGTGCCTCCCCGTCTCTTATGTGTGTACCGGCCGCTGGGGCCGGTACGAACCGGGAGGAGAACACCCATGACGGTCGCCCTCGTCGTGATCGGAGTACTGGCCGTGTGCGCGTGCAGTTGGCACCTGCTGCGCCGCTACAAGGCCCGAAGCTGATCACCATGACCCCACGCCTTCACTGGCCCGAAGAGCGGCTGATCAGAGCTGCTCAGGACGGCGACCTCGGTTCTCTCACCACCGTCGTCATGGAATCCCAGCCGCATGTGCGCAAGTTCGCCCTGTCGCTGTGCGCTTCGCCGCAGGACGCGGAGGACGCCGCGCAGGAGGCGCTGATCATCCTCTACCGGAAGATCGGCACCCTGCGGGCGAGCGGCGCGCTCGCCTCGTGGATGTTCAGGATCGTGCGCAACGAATGCCTCCGGCAGGTACGTCTGCTCGTCGCGCGGGGGGACGGGCAGCCGGCCGGGCCGGAGACGTCCGCGGAACCGTCCGCCGAGGAAGCGGTGCTGCACAGGCTGGAGGTGGAGCGGATCGCGGCCGCGGTCGGCGCCCTTCCCCGTGACCAGCGGCAGGTCCTGATCATGCGGGACATCCAGGGCCTGCCCGGCGGGACCGTCGCCCGTTCGCTCGGCCTGAGCACCGCCGCGATGAAATCGCGGCTGCACCGGGCGCGCGCGGCACTGCGTCACTCCCTGGCCGCGACCGGCCGGGCGCCCGATCGAGCCGCCGGCCGTGCGGCTGGTCAACCCGGTCAATCCATCGACCCGCCAGTGGGAGGAGACCCGCGACCGTGAACCCCCTCAGCACCCTGGACACCGTCAAGCCCGCGCAGGGCGTGGCGGACCGGGCCGCCGCACGGTCCGCGGCGCCCGCGCCGGACTTCGCCAGCACGTCCGTCCCGCGCCATCTGGCGCGCGGTGCCATCGGCTTCGGGCTGGTCATCGGCGCGGTCGCGATGGTGCCGGTGGTCGGCCCGGCCACCCTGCTGGCCGCCCCGCTGGCCCTGATCGCCTTCCGCGGCTGCCCCACCTGCTGGATGGTCGGCCTGGCCCAGACGATCTCCCGCGGCCGCCTGGAACGCCAGTGCGCGGACGGCGTCTGCACCCTCACCCGTGCACACCCGGAGGCGAAGGCCGCACCGTAGCCGGAGCGGTGGCGGGCGCGGGCCCGCCACACGCCCCGCTCGCCCCCGGCTCGCCCTCCGCTCACCCCTCGGGCAGTTTTTGGACCGGTGGGACGATCCTCAATACGATCCGGCGATGATCACAAGACAACGGCTGGCGGCAGGAGTGTGCGGACTGCTCGCCGCACTGGCCGTCGGACTTCCCCCCACCCCCGCCGCGGCCGACGCCCCGGCGGCGAAGGAACCCCCCAAGGTCGAACTGGTCCTCGACGTCAGCGGCTCGATGCGCGCCACCGACATCGACGGCAAGTCCCGCATGGCGGCCGCGAAGCAGGCTTTCAACGAGGTCATCGACGCCGTCCCGGACGAGGTCCGGCTCGGCATCCGCACCCTGGGCGCCGACTATCCGGGCCCGGACCGGCAGCAGGGCTGCAAGGACACCCGGCAGCTCTACCCCGTCGGCACCCTGAACCGCACCGAGGCCAAGACGGCGGTGGCCACCCTCGCCCCCACCGGCTGGACGCCGATCGGTCCGGCCCTGCTCGGCGCGGCCCAGGACCTGGAAGGCGGCGACGCGACCCGCCGGATCGTGCTCATCACCGACGGCGAGGACACCTGTGCCCCGCTCGACCCGTGCGTGGTGGCCCGCGAGATCGCGGCCAAGGGCATACACCTGGTCATCGACACCCTCGGCCTGGTCCCGGACGAGAAGACCCGCCGGCAGCTGGTCTGCATCGCCGAGGCGACCGGCGGCACGTACACCTCCGTACGGCACACCGACGAACTCTCCGGCCGGGTCAGACAACTCGTCGACCGCGCCGCCGACCCCGTCGTCACCCCCGTCGCCACCCAGGGCGGACGCCAGTGCCAGGGCGCCCCGCAGCTGAAGCCCGGCCTCTACAGCGACCGGGAGACCTTCGGCGAGCACCGCTGGTACCGGGTGGACGTCAAGCCCGGCCAGGAACTGCGCGCCTCCGTCAGCGTCGCGGCCGACCGGGCCGTCAACAACGACTACGGCGTGCTGATCCGCGCGACCACCGCGCACGGACGGGAGATCGTCCGCGGCTCGGAGGCCGGCGACGGGCGCACCGACGTGATCTCCTCGGGCCTGCGCTACCCCAAGGGCGAGGTGGACGACGATGACGAGGCCGCCGGCTCCGCCACGGAGACCGTGTGCCTCCAGGTCAGCAACTCCTTCTCGGCGCCCGCCGGGGTCAAGACCGACCCGGGCATGCCGCTGGAGCTGACCCTCGACCTGGTCGACGGTCCCGGCGACGCGTCCGACGCGGCCTCCTTCGGGCTGGGCCGCGGCTGGTGGCTGCTCGGCGTCCTGGTGCTGACCGGGCTGCTCGTCGGCCTCGTGTGGGGCTGGCTGTCGCGCTGGCGCGTTTCCGTCTGGAGGACCAACTGATGCGGGCCGTACGCACACTGACCGCCGGCCTGCTGGCCGGGACCGCGCTGCTCGCCGGCGCGGGCACGGGCCTGGCCGCGACCCCGTCGCCCGGCGGGCCGAAGGACGGCGGCAAGGACGGGTCGAAGGACTCCTCCGCCGCCGCCGCCCCGACCGAGGCGGGCACCGGCTTCCGGACGGCGGCCGCGTTCCGGCCCGGCCAGCGGGCCACCGCCTCGGCCTCCACCGGCGACTACCTGTACTGGGTGGTCCCGCTGGACGCCGGCCAGCGGGCCACCGTCAAGGCCACCGTCACCCTGCCCGAGGCGGCCTCCCGGCACGGCTCCTCGACCTGGCGGCTCGACGTGTACGACGGACTGCGCCGCCGCCAGCCCTGCACGTACGGTGCGCAGACCGCGGCGGCCGCCAGGGAGGCCGCCTCGGTGGAGGTGTCCTGCACCCTGCGCACCGTACGGACGGGAGCCGAGGCCTGGTCGAACGACCCGCTCCCGGGCAGCTACTACGTGCGGCTGACGGTCACCGGCGGCCCGCAGGAGGACCTGGGCCTGCCCGTGCAGGCGGCCGTCGAGGCTTCCGTTCGGGACATGGGCGGCGCGTACGCCGTGGACGGCGCCCTCGGGGCGCCGCTGGTCCTGGGCACGGCACCGTCCTCGGGCTCGCTCCGTGAGCCCGAGGACGGCTGGTCGGGCGGCTGGTGGTCGGACCGCTGGCTCTGGACGGCGGCGGGCGGCGTACTGGCCGCGGCCGCCGGCGTCTTCGGCTACTCCCTCACCCGGGGATCGGGCCGCCGCGCCTGACCCGGCCGGGTCGTCACGGCCGGGGCCGCCCGGGGGAAGGAGCCCCCGGGCGGCCCCGGTCCGTTCGGACCGTCCGGCGCACGCACGCCCCCCGGCGCGCGTGCGTCGGAACGGCCGGCCACGCCGCCGGCCGCGCCTACCTGGCCAACCTCGACAACAACCCGTTCCACCGGAGCTGGTGGAACGCCCGCCCGGAGCTCCACGCCCGCCTCGGTTGACAGCTCTTCGGGCCCGCCATGCCGGTCGTTCGCCGGTTGTACGACGGGCCGTCATGCACGTGCCGCCGGGCCGTCCCGATGGGGCGCTGTTCTGTACGCGCCCCTCGTACGCCGCCCCCTCACCCCAGAGGTTCGTCACCCATGGCTGAAGTCAATCGCCGCCGGTTCCTGCAGATGGCAGGCGGTACCGCCGCCTTCGCGATGCTCTCGGAGAGCATCGCCCGGGCCGCCGCCATCCCGGCACAGGGCACCACCGGGACCATCCAGGACATCGAGCACATCGTCGTCCTGATGCAGGAGAACCGTTCCTTCGATCACTACTTCGGCACCATGAAGGGGGTCCGGGGCTTCGGCGACCCGCGCCCGGTGCTCCTCGACAACGGGAAGTCCGTCTTCCACCAGTCCAACGGGACCAAGGACGTCCTGCCCTTCCACCCGGACGCCGAGGACCTCGGCATGCAGTTCCTCGAGGGCCTGAACCACGACTGGGCGGGCGGCCACTCCGCGTACAACAACGGCAAGTACGACAAGTGGGTGCCCGCGAAGACCGCGAACACCATGGCGTACATGACCCGGAACGACATGCCGTTCCACTTCGCCCTCGCCGACGCCTTCACCGTGTGCGACGCGTACCACTGCAGCTTCATCGGGGCCACCGACCCCAACCGCTACTACATGTGGACCGGCTACACCGGCAACGACGGCGTCGGCGGCGGCCCGGTCCTCGGCAACCAGGAGCTCGGCTACGGCTGGAAGACGTACCCCGAGCGGCTCGAGGCCGCCGGGGTCTCCTGGAAGATCTACCAGGACATCGGCGACGGCCTGGACGCGGCCGGCCACTGGGGCTGGATCAACGACGCCTTCCGCGGCAACTACGGCGACAACTCCCTGCTCTACTTCAACTCCTTCCGCAACGCCCAGCCCGGCAGCCCGCTGTACGAGAAGGCCCGCACGGGGACCAACGCCAAGGCCGGCGAGGGCCTGTTCGACAAGCTCCGCGCCGACGTCACGGCCGGCACCCTGCCGCAGATCTCCTGGATCGCCGCGCCCGAGGCGTTCAGCGAGCACTCCAACTGGCCTGTGAACTTCGGCGCCTGGTACATCTCCCAGGTCCTCGACGCCCTCACTGCCAACCCGGCCGTATGGGCGAAGACCGCCTTCTTCATCACCTACGACGAGAACGACGGCTTCTTCGACCACGTCGTCCCGCCGTACCCGCCGGCCTCGGCCGCCTGGGGCCTGTCCACCGCCGACGTCACCACCGAGCTGTACAAGGGCGGCGGCGGGTACGCGGCCGGCCCCTACGGCCTCGGCCCGCGCGTCCCGATGATCGTCGTCTCCCCCTGGAGCAAGGGCGGCTACGTCTGCTCGGAGACCTTCGACCACACGTCGGTCATCCGGTTCATGGAGAAGCGCTTCGGCGTCGCAGAGCCCAACATCTCGCCCTGGCGCCGCGCCATCTGCGGCGACCTGACCTCCGCCTTCGACTTCACCACCAGCGACGCCGCCCCGGCCCCGCTGCCCTCCACCGACGCCTACCTGCCGCCGGACCACAACCGCCACCCCGACTACGTCCCCACCCCGCCGGCCACCGGCACCCTGCCCGCCCAGGAAGCCGGCTCCAAGCCGTCCCGCGCCCTCGGCTACGCCCCGTACGTGGACGGCGCCCGCACCACCTCCACGGGCAAGTTCACCCTCACCTTCTCCTCCGGGCCCACCCTCGGCGCCCACTTCCACATCACCTCGGGCAACCGGACCGACGGCCCCTGGCCCTACACGGTCGAGAAGGGCAAGACCCTGTCGGACACCTGGAGCACCTACAGCTCCACCGGCAACCAGATCAACCTCACGGTCTGGGGTCCCAACGGCTTCCTGCGCACCTTCCGCGGCCCGGCGAAGAAGGCCGGCCCGGAGGTCACCGCCCGCCACAACGGCACCACCGGCAACCTCGACCTCACCCTGCGGAACGGCGGCACCGCCGCGGTGAACCTGACCGTCACCAACGCCTACGGCGGCGCCTCCCAGACCATCCGGGTCGCGGCCGGTGCCACCACCACCCACACGGTGGACCTCCGCACCACCGCCCGCTGGTACGACGTCAAGGTCGTATCCGACCTCGACACCACCTTCCTCCGCCGCTTCGCCGGCCACGTGGAAACGGGTGCCCCGAGTGTCTCCGACCCGGCCATCAGGACCGTCTGACCCGGCCTCTTCCGGGTGAACCCACCCGCTCTCACGCCCGCGGGGCCAACGCTTGCGTCAGCCCCGCGGGCGTGGCTCCGGGCCTGACCGGCAAGCGCGGCCCGTCTGTGCGGGTGGGGGCCATCGGTGGTGTGAGGCGGGTTCCGTTGGGCAGGACGTACGGCGTCGGTTCCACCGCACGCGCCCCGCGAGGAGAACGCATGCCCATCGCCCACCGCCGGATCGGCTCCGGCCCCGTCCGCGTCATCGTGCTCCACGACTGGTTCGGGACCTCCGCCAACTGGGGTTCCGCACTCGACTACTTCGACACGGACGCGTTCAGCTACGCCTTCCTCGACTACCGGGGCTACGGCGACCGCCGCGAGGTCCCCGGCCGCCACGACGTCCCCGAGATCGCCGACGACGTCCTCACGCTCGCCGACGAGCTCGGCTGGGACACGTTCTCGCTGATCGGTCACTCCATGGGAGGCAAGGCCGTCCAGCAGGTCCTCGTCCGCGCCCCGGAGCGGGTCGAGAAACTGATCGGCCTCACCCCGGTCCCGGCCGCCCCGTACGAGATGGACCCGGCGACGCTCGCGCTCTTCCAGGGCGCGGCCGGATCCCCCGGCAACCGTCGCATCCTCATCGACATGGTCACCGGCAACCGGGCGAGCGGCCACTGGCTCGACCGGATGGTCGCCCACTCGGTCGGAATCTCCGACGAGGACGCCTTCGCGAGCTACCTGGAGAGCTGGCGCACCCTCGACCTCACCGACGAGATCAAGGGCAACCCGGTCCCGGTGCTCGTCCTCGTCGGCGAGTACGACGCCGCACTGACCGCCGAGGTCATGCACGCCACCTGGTCCGCCTGGTACCCCAACGCCCGCGTCCACACCCTCCCCGGCGCCGGCCACTACCCGCCGCAGGAGACCCCGGTCGCCTTCGTGACGGAGGTCGAGTCCTTCCTCCGCACCTGACCACCTGACCACCCGCCCGCCCCTCCACGGCCCCGCGGTGCCCGGACGGGCCGCCCCCGATCAGGCGGGTCGGGGGACCGGCCCGGTGTGGGAGACCGGGGACCGCCGCCCCGGGTGCTTACGTGGTGCGGATGTGACCGACGGGGAGGGGAAGGGCTGGTGGGTTTGCGTGGCGAGTGGAACGAAGACGGCCTACAGGAGCACGAGGGCGGCCTACAAGGGCACCTCCGCCCAGGCGATCGTGCACCAGTACGACTATCTGGGTGACTTCTACCAGCTGCTCCTCGGCGAGCGGCTGGTCTACTCCTACGGAATGTGGGAGGACGGCGACACCCTGGAGAAGGCCCAGCTGCGCAAGCTGGACCACCACGCCGAGGCGGCCGGCGCGACCGGTGCCGACCGGGTCCTGGACGTGGGCTGCGGCTACGGCAGCCTGCTCCAGCGGCTGGTGGAGGACCACGGCGTCAAGCACGCCGTGGGCCTGAACATGAGCCCGACCCAGACCGCCTGGGCCCGCGACCAGAACTGGCCGGGCTGCGAGGTCCGGGTCGAGAACTGGTTCGACCACAAGCCCGACGCCCCCTACGACGCGATCATCGCGATCGAGGCGGTGGAGCACTTCGCGGGCAACACCCTGTGGCGCTCCAGGCGGGTGGCCCGCTACCGCCAGTTCTTCGAGCGCAGCCACTCCTGGCTCCGCCCCGGCGGCCGGATGTCCATCCAGTCCAACGCCTGGGACGACCGCGGCTGGCTGCCCTCCCTCGTACTGCCGCCCGCCGGGCGCCGCCGCGCCGGAACGGCCGCCGTGTACGACGGCGCCCGCAACGTCTGGGAGGGCTGGCAGGCGTCCCGCAGGGTCTACCCCGAGACCTGCCTGCCCACCCTGTCCGAGCTGAACGAGGCCAGCAGCGGCCTGTTCCGGCTCGTCGCGACGCGGCGGGACCCGCAGGACGGAGTGGCCACCCTCACGGCCTGGACGCAGCGGGCCGAGGCCAACCGGCAGCGCGGTTCCGGCCTCATCGGGGCCCGGGCCGTCTCCGACGTCATCAGCGAGCAGCGGACCGCCCTCCGCTTCCTCAAGGAAGGACGCTTCACCCTGCTGCGTCTCGTCCTCGAACGGCTCTGAGCACCTCTCCCGGGGGCGGCACGCGCCCGCCCCCGGGCCGGTCCTCACCCCGTGCTCAGCCGGCCCACCAGCCACTCCAGGGCCGGCCGCACCTCGCGGTTCCACGTCTCGTAGTTGTGCCCGCCGCTCGGCAGGATGATCGAGGAGACCCGGGCCGGCGGGCGGACCGCATCGACGAAGGCCCGGGTCGCGGGGTACTGGTGCTCACCGCGCCGACTGCTCGCCACCAGCAGCGACACCGGCGGCTGCGGCAGGTTCCGCAGCCGCCACAGCAGGTCGTTCTCCCGGCGGTACCCCTCGTCGCCCCCGAACAGGTCACCCGTCGTGGAGTCCTGTGCCGCCTGGTACGAGGCCGAGAGCCCGGCCGCGGCCCGGTACGAATCCGGCGCCCGCAGGGCGAGTTTGAGGGCGCAGTAGCCGCCCACCGAATTGCCCATCACCCCCCACGCGCGCGGGTCCCGGCTCAGCCCGTAATGTCCGGCGACGGCTGCCCGCAGATCCTTCGCAAGAAACGTTTCCACCTGCGGTCCGCCCGGCACGTCCAGGCATTCGGTGTCCCGGGGCGCCGCCACGTTGGGCGTCAGCATCACCAGCACCGCCGGCCGCATCGCCCCCGACCGGACCCCGTCCAGGGCCACTTGGGGGTACTTGAACAGGTCGAGCAGCACACGGGTGGTGCTGGGGTAGCCGCTGAGGGCCACCACCACCGGGAAACGAGCCCGGGCGGACGGCGGCGCCGCCAGGTACTTCGGAGGGAGGTGGACGTACGCCCGCGCCGCGATCCCGCTGCCTGCCCCGCGCACCGTCACCGAGTCGATCCGCCCGATCTCCGCGGGATCCGATGAGCCCCCGTACCGCCAGGAGTGCGTGCCGTGCACGCGGACGCCGTCCGCGGTCGCGGGGCCCGGACCGGCGGCCCGGTCGTCCCGGGCGAGTGCCACGAGATCGCCCCAGGAGGCGTAGAAGCCGTACGAGGAGTTCACCGCCAGCAGCAGCGGCACGCCCATGGTCAGGGTGATCGCCAGCTGTAAGGCGATCCGGCCGAGCACCGGGCGCGGGCCGCGGCCCGCCAGCCGCGGCCAGCCCCGGACCGTGAGGGCGAACACCGCCAGGGCGAGGAGGGAGGCGGCGACGAGCGTCGCCCGCGCATCGATCGGCATCCGCTCAGCCGACCGGGCCGTCGGCCGCGCCGGCGCCCGGGACATTGCCGCTCATGGTGCTCATGACCTTGATCCTGCCAGGCCGGAAGTCTTGACGGCGTGGGGAAAAGCCCGTGGGGCGTACGAGGAAACCTCGTACGCCCCACGGAACGGAGGGTGAGTGACGGGACTCGAACCCGCGGCCACCTGGACCACAACCAGGTGCTCTACCAACTGAGCTACACCCACCACGAAGGGCGGCGAACCACCCGTTCGATGTGCACGCACAGCATAGCGGATCAGCGGGGGCGTCCCGCGCGGGGATATCGGCGGCTCAGACGGCGGCGGCGCGGGTGGCGGAGTGGGCCGCGGAACGGGCGACGGAATGCGCGACGGCGGCGGCCGCCAGCGCGCGGACCGCCGGATGCGGCCGGCTGCCGTCCCCGTAGAGCTCCGGCTGGAAGAGCGTGGCCAGGAAGAAGGGGTGCCCGGGCAGCTCGGCGATCCGCACCTGGCCGTCCTCGTCCCGCCCGGACAGCCGCAGGCCGTGCGCGGCCAGGACCTCCAGCTGCCGCGGGTCCGGCCCGTAGTTGCAGTGGTACCGCTCCATGGACCGCTCCGCCCCGAGCACGCCCTCGGCCAGCGAGCCCGGCTCGGCCCGGACCATGCCCTGGTGCCCGACCAGCGAGCAGGCGAGCGGCGCGATGAGCGGCTCCTCGGCCGACGGGTCGTTCTCGGCGTGCGCGGCACCGGCGAGCCCGCAGACGTCACGGGCGAACTCCAGCAGCGCGTGCTGGAACCCGCCGCAGGTCCCCAGGAAGGGGATGCCCCGCTCCCGGGCGGTCCGTACGGCGGCCAGCGCGCCGGCCTCACTGGCGTACGGGCTGCCCGGCAGCAGCCACACGGCGTCGAACCCGGCGAGCGACCCGGACCGGGCCTCGGCCTCGGCGTCGGCGGTGGGGATCCAGTAGGCGTCGAGGACCAGCTGCTCGCGGTCGGCGAGGGCCTCCAGCAGCAGCGGGATCCGGGTGTGGGAGGCGACGTGCGGGGACCGGTCGCCGACGAGGGCGATCCGGGCGGTGGTGCGTGGTGCGGTGGCGGCGGTCGTGTCGTTGTCCATGCAGAAGATCGTCATCCGCCTCCGCCCTTCACGTCCAACGATGATCTCTGCATCCTCCATAAGCACTGCTAATGGAGCAGGGAGGCGAGGGCGGCGGCGGCCCCGGCCGGCACCCCGGAGGACATCAGCTCCGTACGGTGCACCAGGCGTGGGGCGGACAGCGGTACGGCCACCCCGGCACCGGCCGCGGCCGAGGCCCCGGCCACCGCGCGCGGGAGCAGCACCAGCCCGTACCCGGCCGCGGCGAGCGCGCACACCGCACGGACGTCCGTACCGGTGCAGAGCAGCGCTGCGCGCGGCCGGTCCGATCCGACCGCGGCACGCACCGCGGCGACCGGCAGCCCGGCATCGGGCGCGTCCAGCCAGCGCGCGTCGGCGAGATCATCGAGCCGGACGGACGCCCGCCCGGCGAACGGATGGCCCGCGGGGAAAAGCACGGCGAGCTCCTCCTCCCCGACACCGGCCACGGTGAGCGGGGCCACGTCCGGCAGCCGCAGCGGGTCGCTGGGCGCGGCCAGGCCGTCGACCAGCCCCAGATCGCAGCCGCCGGTGGCCACGGCGGCGGGCACCGCCTCCGGAGCCATGACCTTCAGGGTCACGCCGGTCACGGGCAGCGCGCCGAGCAGCCGGGGCCCCACGGCGAGCGGAGAGGCGGCGACGGTGACCCGCTGCGGCGGCGCCCCTGCCAGCCTCAGCACATCGGCCCGCGCCGCGTCCAGCCGGAGCAGCAGCGGCCCGGCGTGCTCCAGCAGCCGCGCCCCGGCCGCGGTCGGCCCGACCGGCCGCCGGGTCAGCAACTCGGCCCGCAGGTCGCCCTCCAGCGCGGCGATGTGCTGCGACACGGCGGACTGCGTATAGCCGAGCTCCCGGGCGGCCGCGGAAAACGACCCCAGCCGGGCCACGGCGACGAACGTACGAAGCAGGTGCGGATCCATGGCCCCAGTCTCGCGGCCCCCGGTCGTCCCCTGATCCCGGTCAGGGCCGGGATCAGGGGAGCCTCGGGGTCGGTCCGGGTGCGCCGGCGTCCTCCGGGAGCCGAGCCTTAAGCAGTGAAGACTTCGAGATTCCCCAACTCCGGCCGCTTACTCGCCCCCGCGGTGTGGACCGCTGTCGCTCTGGCGATGGGCGCGGGCCTGTGGGCTCCCTCGGACACCGACCCCGACCTCAGCCCCTTCTCCCTGACCGTCAGCGACTTCGCAGCGCTGGACCGAGGAGGCCCGATCGAGACGACGATGGCCCTACTGGGTGCGGTCTCGCTGGCGTTGCTGGTGGTGGCGCGTGCCCGGCTGGCCATCGTGCGCGGCCTGCCGTCCGCCCTGCTGGCGGTGTGGGCCGTCGGGCTCGTGGTCGCTGCCGTGGTACCGACCGACCCGCTCGTCACGGAGCTGAGCGGGTCGGCGTACGTGCACCGCTACGCCTCCGTCGCCGCGTTCGTCGCGCTGCCGACCGCCGGACTCCTCCTGGCCCGGCGGCTCGACGCCGACCACCACGCCGACCACCACGCCGGGCGGACGGCCCGATGGCTGCGCGCACTGTCGTGGGCCGCGCTGGCCGGCGGCGTGGTGATGGCCTACTCGGCGGGCCCGGGCGACCGGGAGCTGATCGGCTTGGCGGAACGCCTGCTGCTCGCCTGCGAGGTGGCCCTGCTCGGCCTGCTCGGCCGGCACGTGCAGCAAGCCGGGCCGGCCATCCACCACGGGAACGTAAGGTCCCCCGCCCACGCCGTGACGGCGTCGCACACCGGGACACCGCCGCTGCCTGGTCACCCTCCGACCCGGGATTAGCCCGGCCCAGCGGGGCCCGGGAGGGGTTTGGGGCGAGGCCCCGGGGCCGGGGTCCGGGTCGGACCCCGGAGGGGCTGGGGCGAGCTCCGAGGGGGGCGGGGTTGGGGCCCGGAGGGTGTTCGGGGCGCAGCTCCGGAGGGGTTTGGGGCGGAGCTCCGAGGTCGGGTCCGGGTCGCAGTCTGGAGGGGGTTCGGGGCGGAGCCCGCGGGTTGGGGCGCGGCCCCGAGATCGGGTTGGGGGCGGAGCCCCGAAGGGGTCAGGGGCGGAGCCCCGAGAGCGGGGTCCGGGGCGGAGCCACGGTTTCGGGAAGGGGCGGGGTGGGGGAACAACCCCGCGCAGCGGCGGCCCGCCCCCGCCCACACAGCGGAACAGGCCAACAAATGGCCGAATAACGCCGATCCGCAGGGCAACCGTATACGCACCTTCGGTGGTCAAAGAGATGCGAGGGCGCAGCGGCGGACGCCCCGGGAGCACAGGGGACTCCCGGGCCGCCCGCCGCCGCCTCCTCCGGCCCGAGGACCGGCCCGGGAGAACCGGCCCGGGAGGGCCGGCCCGCTCAAGGCCCCAGGATCACCGCCGACTCGGCGGGCACGTGGACACGCCCGTCCGCCCCCGGATGGTCCACCGGCTCCCACGCGGCCAGCACCCGCACCCCGTTCCGCCCCAGCGCGATCGTCACCGGCTCCGCCGAAAGGTTGACCGCGATCCGGATGTCACCCCGCCGGAACGTCAGCCAGCGCCGCTCCTCGTCGTACGCGACCCGCACCGCCCCCAGGTCCGGATCCCGCAGGTCCGACTGCGTACGCCGGAGCGCGACCAGCGTCCGGTACCACGCCAGCAGCCGCTCGTGCGGCTCGCGGTCCGGCTCCGTCCAGTCCAGGCAGGACCGCTCCCGGGTCGCGGGGTCCTGCGGATCCGGGATGTCCGACTCCGCCCAGCCGTGCGCCGCGAACTCCCGCCTCCGGCCCGCCCGTACCGCCTCGCCCAGCACCGGATCGGGGTGGTCGGTGAAGTACTGCCAGGGCGTCCGCGCCCCCCACTCCTCGCCCATGAACAGCATCGGCACGAACGGCCCGGTCAGCGTCAGCGCCGCCGCGCAGGCCAGCAGCCCCGGCGGCAGGCTCGCCGACAGCCGGTCGCCCAGCGCCCGGTTGCCGACCTGGTCGTGCGTCTGGGCGTAGCCCAGGAACCGGTGCGCGGGCGTCCGCCGCCGGTCCACCGGCCGGCCGTGGGTGCGGCCCCGGAACGAGGACCAGCTGCCGTCGTGGAAGAACACCCTGGTCATGGTCTTGGCCAGGGCGGCGAGCGGCGCCGTCGCGAAATCGGCGTAGTAGCCCTGGCCCTCGCCCGTCAGTGCGCAGTGCAGCGCATGGTGGAAGTCGTCGTTCCACTGCGCGTGCAGACCGAGCCCGCCGCCCTCCCGCGGCGTGGTGGTGCGCGGATCGCACCGGTCCGACTCGGCGATCAGGAACAGCGGCCGGCCCGTCTCGGCGGCCAGCGCGTCCACCGCCTCCGCCAGCTCCTCCAGGAAGGTCCGCGCCCGCCCGTCGGCCAGCGCGTGCACCGCGTCCAGCCGGAGCCCGTCGATCCCGTGGTCCCGCAGCCAGGCGAGGGCGGACCCGATGAAGTACGCCCGGACCTCGTCCGAGCCGGCCGCGTCCAGGTTGACCGCGGCACCCCACGGGGTGTGGTGGCTGTCGGTGAAGTACGGCCCGAAGGCCGGGAGATGGTTGCCGGACGGGCCGAGGTGGTTGTGCACCACGTCCAGGACGACCCCCAGCCCGTGCCCGTGCGCGGCCGCCGTGAAGCGGGCGAGCCCGGCAGGCCCCCCGTACGGCTCGTGCACCGCCCAGGGAGCCACCCCGTCGTACCCCCAGCCGTGCCGGCCGGGGAACGGGCACACCGGCATCAGCTCGACGTGCGTGACACCGAGCGAGACCAGGTGCCCGAGGCGGGCGGCGGCCGCGTCGAAGGTGCCCTCGGGGGTGAAGGTGCCGATGTGCAGTTCGTACAGGACGGCGTCCTGCAGCGGCAGGCGCCGCCGCGGCGCGGGCGCGCCGGGCGGCAGGCCCGCAGGGCCGGCCGCGGGCGCCCCGGCACCGGGCTCGCCGCCCCCGGGTCCGCCGGCGGTGGCGGGCAGTGACGTCACCGCGGAGAGCCCGTCCGGCCCGTCCGGGAGCCGCCGCCCCCTCGGGTCGGGAAGCACCTGCGGGCCGCCGTCGAGCAGGAACCCGTACCGGGCCCCCTCGGCGGCCTCGGCCTCGACCAGCCACCAGCCGTCCCGGCCGGGGTCGCGCTCCATCGGGTACGTGGCCTCGCCGAGCCGCATGTCCACGCGCGCCGCGTACGGCGCCCACACCTCGAACTGCACGGAGGGTCCCCTCGTGGTGTCGGGGCCGGTGATGACCGGCATTCAGGCCCATCATTCCGGGCCCGAGGGGGGAGTTCTGGACACTCCGCCCCCGACGGGCCGACAATCACCCTGTGACGTCCAGTTTCGAATTGCCCGCCTACCCCGCGCCGCGGCTGTCCGACGCCGAGCGCGACCGGGCGCTGGGCCTGTTGCGGGAGGGCGCAGCCGAGGGGAAGCTCTCGCACGACACCTTCCTGCGCCGGATGGAACTCGCGCTGGTGGCACGGCGTTCTGAGGACCTGGCGGTGCTGACGGCCGACCTCCAGACCCGGGAGGGCGCCGAAAGTCCCTGGACGCGCAGGCTGTTCGGCTGGGTCGGCCGGGTCTCCGCCGTCTCCGTCGGCATCCGCCGCGCCTGGCACGCGGAACGGCTGCCGAAGCTGCTGCTGCCGATGACGGGCGGGGCGCCCCTGCGGATCGGCCGGGACCCGGGAAACGGGCTGCGGCTCACCCACGAGACGGTGTCGCGGAGTCACGCAGAACTGAGCCTGAGGGAGGGGCTGTGGGTCCTGCGGGACCTCGGCTCCACCAACGGCACCACGGTCAACGGCCAACGACTCACCGGGTCCGCGATCGTCCGAGAAGGCGACCAGGTGAGCTTCGGCCGCATGGCCTTCCGCCTCTCCGCACGCTGACGGCCTCCCGGCCGGCCCGCGCCGAACACCGAACGCCGAACGGTGTGAGCGGTCGAGGGCCGGACGGTGGAGGCGGGCTCCTACGCCAGGGGGAGCCCATCACGCATCACGCGGCGCGCCAGCGCATCGGCGGACGGACGGAGTTCCTCCTCGATACGGGTCAGCCCGGGCTCATCGACCGTGATCGCCGCACGGCGGTGCGGAAGGTCGGCCAGGCGCCGGATGCGCAGTGCGTCCGACGGCAGCCCGGCAGCGTCGAAGGAGGACACGGGCATACCGGGTGCACCGAGCGGGTCACCTCCCCGCTGTTCGCGCAGACCTGCCACGTGAAGGGCGACCAGGTCCCAGAGGTCCTCCTTCGGCGGGGCCGCGGCTGAGTGCTGCCGGACGACGGTTCTCGCCTCCACGGCCAGGCGGTGTATTTCGACCATGACGGCCCGGGCGAGGCCGCGGTCGCGCAGTGCCGAGACGAGGGCTTCCGCGGAGGCCGTGCGGGCCGCGGCGTCGTCCGCCCCGACCTGCGCGTGCCGGGAGGCCGGCCGGGTGAGCCGCAGCAGCAGGCGGGCCGTCGAGGCGGCGGCCGCCCTCGGGAGCGCCAGTGCCCATTCGCTGCTGCGGGTGCGGGCGTTGAAGCGGCCGATTCCCTCCCACACATCGGCCGTGTGCCGGGCGTCGGTCGTCCCGACCCCGGGGGTGACGGCGGTGTCGGCCGGGCGCATCAGGTTCGCCCCGGCGGTCAGCGACCGAAGTGCCACGCCGACGAAGACGCCGTGCCGGACGTGGCCGGGGCCGAGGTCGGCCATGGCGCGGGCCAGGACGGCGACGCGTTGCTGTGGGGAGTATGCGGCCCAGAGCGGAACCCCGAGCACGAGACGACGCTTGCGGAGGAACCCATAGGGGAAGACGGCCGCCGTGAACTCCGCAGTGAGCTGGACCACGTCGAGGCGCCGCACCCCGACCGCCTCCGCGATGCGGTCCAACAGCTCGAACAGGGCCGGCGCATCGGCTCGCAGCAGCGTCGGCAGGTCGGGATCAAGCCGCCCCGGGCGCGGGCGCAGCACCAGGGCCACGACGACCAGCACCAGCCCCAGCAAGGGCTGGACGATGGTCGCGAACCCGAGCGTGATCAACAGCACTCCGCTGACCAGCAGTCCCGCCGTCAGCAGATGGAACGCGCCCGCGACGACGTACGCGGCTGCCGTCGCCACCCTGATGCGCGCGGTGCCCTCCTGTCCGGCGTGCCGTTCTTCCCGCACAGCCTCCTCCTCCACCCCATGGCCCGTAGCCCGTCCCCCGATACCTCCGATAGCGCCGATACGACCAGGACACCGAGCACCCCACCGCAGACTTGAGCAACATCTGAGCCTTGACCCGGGGGGCGTCGGGGTTCCGGTGCCCCGGGGGCCGCCGCTCCACCCGCATCGCGCACGATGGCACGCATGACCACGTACACCTCCGGGCAGCCCGCGCACACCGTGCGCCTCGCCCGCCCCGCAGACCTGCCCCGGATCGTCGAGCTCATCCACGAGCACGTCGCCTACGAGAAGTCCGCGCCACGCCCCGCCGACCTGGCCGACCGGCTCGGCCCGCGCCTGTTCGCCGAGGACGCCCGGCTGTGGGTGCTCGTCGGCGGGACCCCGGACGGCAAGGTGACCGGATACGCGGCCTGCTCCGCCGAGTTCGCCTTCTGGGACGCCCGCGAATACCTGCACATGGACTGCCTCTACCTCGCGGAGGCCGCGCGGGGCAACGGCCTCGGCGCGGCGATGATGGCGGCGGTGGCGGAGCTGGCGGGGGAGCTGGGCCTGGAGCAGGTGCAGTGGCAGACGCCGGACTGGAACGAGGACGCGATCCGCTTCTACGACCGCCTGGGCGCCCAAGCCCTCCCGAAGCGCCGCTACACCTGGCGGCCGTAGCCCCCTGACGGTCCGGCCGTACGCTCACCCGCCCGCCGTGCGCGAGCGGCCGATCCCTCGCCGTGTGGGCAGTCGTGCCGCAGGGCGATGGGGGTACCCCCTGCTCGAGCGAAGCCGAGAGCTCGGGGGAGGGTGGGCACACGGCACCGAAGCCCCCCGCCCCGCCCCCGGCAGTCTGCCCAGTCGGCCCCGCTGCCCGGCCAAGGCGCGGCGACCTCAGCCAGGCCGGCTCAGACTCCCACCAGCCGCGCAGCACACAGCACCGTCCGACACTGATGCTCCACCTGCGCTTCCACCGGCACCCACCGCGCCCCGAACCGCAAGGCGAACGCGTCACACCGCTCCGCCACCAGCCGGTCCAGCCCCGGCGCGGCCGGATGCCCGGCCGCGCGCAGCACCCGCAGCAGCATCGCCGCGGCCCGCAACGCCAGCCGCCGTCCGAACGCGTCGAGACTGCCGATGTACGCGGTGGTCGCCTCCGCCGGGGCCCCCGGCCCCGTCCACTCGGCCGTGATCCGAGGGATCAGCCCCAGCGTCCAGTCCACCGACCGCAGCAGCGGAGCTGCCAGGGGCGCCAGCGACGGGTCGTCCCCCGGGAGGCCGCCCCGGCTCGCGGCCAGCACCCCCGCCACCCACTCGGCGTCCCGTTCCAGCCGGCCCGCGAGCCGCCGCAGCGCCCGCCGGGGATCGGGGTGCGGCGCCGGGTCGTCGACCGTGTCGCTCGCCCACATCGGGACCTCGACGATTGCGGTGGTCCCCGCGTACCGGTGTGCGTGGTACCAGGTGCTCAGCCGGGTGTCCTCGGGATGGAACGCCCCTTCCGCCCCGACCCCCGCCTGCGGCATCACGAAGATCCCCGGCCCGGCCGAGGGCCAGCCTGCGGCGTCGGAGGCACCGGTCTCCACCGGGATCCGCAGCTCGGCCGCCGACCTCCCGAAGGGCTCGGCCAGCCCGGGGATGTCCCGGGTCAACTGCACCCAGCTGCCGCCCAGATCGGTGGCGTGCAACGACACCTGCAGTACCGGCCGCAGCTCGTCGATCAGCCCGATCAGCACCCGGGTCTCCGGCGGCAGCCGGTCCGCGGGCAGTAAGGACGGCGCCCACTCGGGCTGTTCCGGCCCCGGCGGCCGGAAGAAGTTCCGGTGGTACTCCAGCAGTGAGTACGGGCGCGGCGTACGGTGCAGGGCAGCCCCGTCCGGGTCCGCGCACAGCAGGAAATGCCAGCCGCCACGCCCGGATCGGCAATCCGGATCGCGGATGAGGCGGCGGGCCAGCTCGAGGGCGGTCGGCCCGCCGACCGGTTCGTTGGCGTGTGCCCCGGCCACGACGAGGACGCCGCCGTCCCGGCCCTCGTACGCGCCGCTGCCGACGGAGAGCAACCACAGCGGCCGCCCGCCCCGGGAGGTCCCGACCCGGCGAAGCCGGACCAGCCCGGGATGCTCGTCCGCCAGAGCACGGCCGGCCAGCGCCAGTTCGCGGGGTGTGGGGTAGCACAGGTCACGGATGTGGGTCATCGTGGTGATCTGCCCGCCGTACGGACCCTGTACCGCCACGAACTGCTGCGGTTCCGCCACGGACGCGCTGCAATTCCGCCACGCCACGCCGCACGAGCGGGCAGGGGGCAGGGGGTCGGGGACCGGGGAGCGGGACCGGGGACGGGGGTCGGGGGCCGGGGCCGGGGCCGGGGGCTGACGGAGCTCAACCTGAGCGGGGTCGGTCGGGGGGCGGGGTGAGGGGACCGTGTTCCAACCGGTGGAGATTTGACGGTGGGGCGGGGTCGGGGGTGTGCCGAGGCTCCGCCTGGGCGGCGTCTGGGAGGTGCCCGGGGGCTGCCCGTCAGTCCCAGTGTCATTACGTGCCGCCCGCCGGCGTCAAGGGCGCTCCCTCCGGTCGCGTCGGCAAGCCGATGGCCCTTTGGGCCACCCTTGACGCCGACGGCCGTCACGCAACGACAAGGACTGTCGGGCGGCCCCCGGGGGATGGCATGGGAGGAGCCTTCGGATCCTGGTGGTCTGGCGTTGGCGGGCACGAGCGGTGGCTCGCGCTCGGCCAGCCGCCCTCCGGGCGGGCGCGGCGGTGAAGTGGATCAGTTCTACGTAATCCAGGGCGGTCCGGGCGCCCCAAATCGCTACGCGCTCCTGTTGACCAGCGGATTCGGGCCGCCGGTGGCCGGTCATAGGCCGCCAGCGATCGCTACGCGCTCCGGTCTGTCGGCGGATCCGGGCCGCCTGGGGTTGAACATAGGCCGCCCACGATCTCCGCATCCTCTTGCTGGCATGGCGGCCGACAGGCCGTCCGTGGCAGAGACGATCGAAGGGGGGAAGGCGTCGGCGATTGCTGCATGCTGCTGCCGTCTTGTTGGCCGAGAGGCCGGCCGGTGGGGTTGGTAGGGGCAGATGGGTGGCGGCATCGGCGATGTCGTGATCGTGCTTGATGTCGGCACATCGGTCCGAACGACGCGTCGGCCGCCGTCCCGGCGGGAGCACGTAGCGATCGCAGGCGCTTCACCCAGCCACCGGAGACCCGCATCCGCCGTCCGTCCGGAGCGCGTAGCGATCGGTGGCGGTATATGTCCGGCCACCGGCGGCCCGCATCCGCCGTCCGTCCGGAGCGCGTAGCGATCGGTGGCGGTATATGTCCGGCCACCGGCGGCCCGCATCCGCCAATCAGCAGGAGCGCGTAGCGATTTGGGGCGCCTGGACCGGCCTGGATTACGTAGATCTGATCGACTTCGCTTCCGCGTCCGCCCGGAGGGCGGCTGGCCGAGCGGAGCCGCTGCCCCTGCCCGGCAACGCCAGAGCGCAAGGATCCGAAGGCTCCCTCCATGCCATCCCCCGGGGGCGGCCCGACAGTCCTTGTCGTTGCGTGACGGTCGTCGGTGTCAAGGGTGGCCCGAAGGGCCATCGGCTTGGCGACGCGACCGGAGGGAGCGCCCTTGACGCCGGCGGGCGGCACGTAATGACACTGGGACTGACGGGCAGCCCCCGGGCACCTCCCAGACGCCGTCCGGGCGGAGCACCGGCACACCCCCGCCCCGGCCCCGTCCCACAGACCGCTCCCGCGCCCTGATTCTGGGCTGCGGCCCCAGCCCCAGCCGAGCCCCAGCCCCGCCCCGGCCTCCTCCGGATCCGCCTCAGCCGCGGCACGCACCGCACCGACGGCCATCGCACGGATCGGGTCCGGGCGGCGGCCGTTCAGGGTCGCCCGGCTCCGTTGTGGTCCACCGACGGCTTTCAGCGGGTGATGCGGAGGAGCACCGCGACCGGGCGCGCGCCGAGGAGGGCCTTCAGTGGGATGTCGCCTTCCAGGGCCGGGCCGTCGGGGGACAGCGCGGAGACCCAGCTGCCCGGGGGCAGGGGCAGTACGGTGTCGCGCCAGCCGCCCGCGTCGGCGAGGCGGAGGGAGAGCCGGGTTGCGGCCACCAGGAGGGCGTCCGGACCCCGGGTGAAGGCCAGGCAGTGGCCGTCCGCCGGGCCGCGCGCGGCGAGGGGGGTGTAGCCGCGGAACAGTTCCGGGTGGTCCCGGCGGAGCCGCAGCAGCGCCGCGGTCAGGGCGAGCTTCTCCTCGGCGAGGCCGTCGGGCACGGCCCCGGCGTCGAGCCGGGCCAGGAGGTCCGCGGGGTACGCGACCGGGCGCCGGTTGTCGGGGTCCACCAGGGTGCGGCACTCGGTCTCGCACCCCTGGTAGATCTCCGGTACGCCGGGCATGGCCAGGTGCAGGGCGGTCATGCCGAGCGTGTTGGCCCGGATCGCGGACCCGAAGGCTTCTGGTACGTCGGCCAGAGCGGGGAGGTGAGCCGGGACCGCGGCCTCGTAGGCCGGGTCCGGATCGGTCCAGCTGGTGTGCAGGGCCGCCTCCCGTACCCCCTTCAGCAGGGCAGCCTCCAGGCGTTCGCGGCGGTCGGGGGCGTCCCCGAGGCCCAGCGAGGTCTGTTCTGCCACCCAGGCCAGCTGAGGATCCGGACTGCCTGATCCGTCCAGCCCGTTTGCCCGGTCCACCCTGTGCGCCTCATCCGCCCCCGTGTCCGCGCCCGCCTCCGCCCCCGCCCCCGCGCCCGCGCCCGCTGCTCCGCCCTCCGGCATCCGGAAGGCGTCCGGCCGCTCCGACAGCACCGCGATCCGGGCCCGGACGTCCGCGCTGCGCTTGGTGTCGTGGGTGGACAGGACCGTGCCAGAGGCCGGCCAGTCCCGTTCCAGCCGTGCGCAGTACGCGTGGAACTCATCGGCGGACACGGCCGGATCGCCCGGTTCCCCGCCGACCTCGCAGGCCGAAAGCAAGGGGGCGTAGCGGTAGAACGCCCGGTCCTCCAGGGACTTGGCGCGCAACGCCGCCGAGGTCTGCGCGAACCGCGCCGCGAACGCGGGCGACGCACCGAGCAGGGCGATCATGCGGTCGACGGCCGCCGGGCCCGCCACCTCACGGGCCCGGGCCACCGCCTGCGTGGCGAGCCCGTCCTCGCCCGGGTACGGCCGGTAGACCGGGTACGCGACCAGTAATGCCCGCAGCGCGGCCTCCAACTGCCCGGTCCACGGAGACGCGGACGGGGACGCGGACGGGGACCCGTCGGCCGGCCCACCCGCGTCCCCGGCCCCGCCACCGCCCCCGTTCCCGTCCGCGCCCCCAGGCCCGTCCCCACCCGCGGCTGCGATCGTCCCCAGTCGGCGCAGCGCCTCCCGCTCCGCCGCAAGGTCCACCTCCAGTACGGATTCCGCGCAGTCGGCGGTGACCGCCGCCCACGCGGGGGACCCGGTGGTCGCCCGGTACCGGGCGGCGAGCTCCGTCGTGCCCGCCGGGTCGGTGAAGACGCCGTCCAGGCGGTGCAGGGCGTCGTAGCCGGTGGTGCCCGCCACCGGCCAGCCGGACGGCAGCCGCTCCGTCCGCGCGAGGATCTTCTCCACCACCACCCAGCAGCCTTCGCCGACCGCCTCCCGTAGCCGTACGAGGTAGCCGGCCGGGTCGGCCAGGCCGTCCACATGGTCGATGCGCAGCCCCGCCACCAGCCCGTCACGCACCAGCTCCAGCACCTTGGCGTGGGTGGCGGCGAACACCTCCGGGTCCTCCACCCGGACCCCGATCAGTTCCGAGATGGTGAAGAAGCGGCGGTAGTTGAGGGAGGTCCGGGCCGCCCGCCAGCTCACCGGCCGGTACCACTGCGCGGCGATCAGGTCCGCCGACGGCAGCTCCTCCGTGCCCGGACGCAGCGGAAACTCGTGCGGGCCGTACCGCAGCACCCCGCCCGCCGCGTCCACCACCGGTGTCCCGTCCTCCGGGTCCGCCAGCAGCGGCAGCAGCACCCGGCCCCCGCCCGCCTCCCAGTCGATGTCGAACCACCGCGCGTACGGCGATCCGGGGCCGTCCCGCAGGACCTCCCACAGGGGCCGGTTGAGACGCAGCGGGAAGGGCACCGCCATGTGGTTGGGGACGATGTCCAGCACCAGCCCGAGCCCGTGGTCCCGCGCCGTCGCGGCGAGCCCGCGCAGGCCGGGCTCCCCGCCGAGCTCCGCCCGCACCCGGGTGTGGTCGACCACGTCGTACCCGTGCGCCGAGCCCGGCACCGCCTCCAGTACGGGGGACAGGTGCAGATGCGACACGCCGAGCGCGGCCAGGTACGGGACCGCCGCCCGCGCCGATGCGAACGGGAAGTCCGGGCCCAGCTGCAGCCGGTACGTCGAGACCGGCACGGTGTTCCGGCGGTCGTTCGGGTCGTCACTCAAGTGCTGCCGCGTCATGAGAACGTACGTACCCAGTGACGGGGATTCCGTGCCATTGCCCACTGCATCCGGGTGACTGCGAGCGGTTAGCGTGTTGTCAGTGGTTGGAACCGTCAACACCTATCGAAAAGTCATCGCCCTGACCGGGCCCCTGCTTCCGGTCTTCTCCTTCTTCGCCCGGCTCCCCGTCGCCATGTCCCAGTTCGGGAGCGTGCTGCTGGTCGCCGAGACCAGCGGTTCGCTGGCAACCGCGGGCATCGTGGGCGGCATCCTGTCCGCCGGACAGGTGCTCTGCGGCCCCCTGCTGGGCCGGCTCGCCGACCGGCACGGGCAGCGGCCCGTCGTGCTCGGCGCGGCCGTGGTCAACGCCGTCGCCACGGGCGCCCTGGTCGCCGGGGCCCTCGGCGGGCTGGGCACCGTGCCGCTCGCCGCCATCGGCGCCGTCACGGGCGCGTCCGTACCGCTGATCGGGCCGCTCGCCCGGACCCGTTCCGTCGCCCTCGCGCACCGTGCCGAGGCGGGCGAGGACGTCATCGGCGCCGTCCATTCCCTCGAAGGGACCATGGACGAGGTCTCGTTCGTCATCGGCCCCGCCCTCGTCGGGGCGGCCGCCCTCGCCGCCCACCCCGCGGTCGCCCTCGGGGCCGCCGCCGCCCTGGTCGCCGTGTTCGGTACCGCCTTCGCGCTGCACCCGACCGCGGACGTCACGGCCGGGGGAGCCTTGCCCGAACGGCCGAAGGGGGTGCGCCGTTCCCGGCCCGCCGGGGTGGTGTATTCCGTTCGCGGCACGCTCTTCCTGCAGGGCGCCATGTTCGGCGGTCTCCAGGCCGGGATCGCTTCGCTCACCGGGCAGTTGGGCGTGCCCGGTCAGGCCGGCATCGTGTACGCCTCCAACGGCGTGGTCAGTGCCGCGGTGGGCCTCGCCCTGGGCGCGCTGCCCGCCCGCTTCGGGCTCCGGCTGCGCTGGCGCGCGGCCACGGCCGCCGCGCTGTTGCTCTCCGTGCCGCTGCTGTTCACCGGCAGCCTGTGGGGGCTGTACGTCATCGTGACCCTCCTCGGTGCGGCCGTCGCACCCCACCTGATCACCGCGTTCGCGCTCACCGAGCGGCACGTGGAGCCGGCCCGGCTCGCCGAGTCGATGGCCTTCGCGGCCAGTTCGCTGGTCGCCGGGCAGGCGTCCGCCCTGGCCTTGTCGGGCCGGATGGCCGAAGGGCACGGGCCTTCCGGCGCCTTCGCGGTGGCCGTGGGCGCGGCCGCGCTCAGCTTCGTGCTGGCCCTGGTCACCCGGGTCCCGGCCGGCCGCACCCAGACCGTGGCGGCCTCCGTCCCCGACCGGCGGACCGGATCGCCCGAGCCCCGCGACGCGCCGGGCGCCGACACGCCCGGCGCCGTCACTCCGACCACCGTCACCCCGCCCTCCGGCGGCTACGCCGGCCGCTGAAGCACCACCAGACTCCGACCGGTCAGCGTCACCCGGTCCCCGGCCGCGTACTGCGGCCCGGTGCCGGGTGGCAGCACCTGCTCCCGGGCGGTGTCCACCACCAGCCGCCACTGGTCGCCGTGTCCGGCGGGCAGGGTGAACTCCTGGCCGTCGGCACCGCAGTTGAACATCAGCAGGAACGAGTCGTCGGTGATCCGCTCGCCGCGCGTACCCGGCTCGGAGATCGCCTCCCCGTTGAGGAACACGGTCAGGGCCCGGGTGCTCTGCGCCTGCCAGTCGCGGGCCCGCATCACCTCGCCGTGCGCGGTGAACCAGGCGATGTCCGACAGCTCGTCGGGCGTACCCTCCACCGGCCGCCCGTGGAAGAACCGGCGCCGCCGGAACACCGGGTGGTCGCGCCGCAGCCACACCATCTGCCGGGTGAACTCCAGCAGCGCGGGCGCCGGTTTGCCCGGCACCGGCCAGTCCACCCAGGACAGTTCGTTGTCCTGGCAGTACGCGTTGTTGTTGCCGCCCTGGGTACGGGCGAACTCGTCGCCGTGGCTGAGCATCGGCACGCCCTGCGACAGCATCAGCGTGGCGATGAAGTTCCGCATCTGCCGGACCCGCAGCTCCAGCACCGCCGGATCCTCGGTGGGGCCCTCGACCCCGCAGTTCCACGACCGGTTGTGGCTCTCGCCGTCCCGGTTGCCCTCCCGGTTCGCCTCGTTGTGCTTCTCGTTGTACGAGACCAGGTCGTGCAGGGTGAAACCGTCGTGGCAGGTGGCGAAGTTGATCGAGGCGAGCGGCCGCCGGCCGTCGTCCTGGTACAGGTCGGAGGAGCCGGTGAGCCGGCCCGCGAACTCGGCCAGCGTGCGCGGCTGCCCGCGCCACAGGTCCCGTACGGTGTCCCGGTACTTGCCGTTCCACTCGGTCCACAGCGGCGGGAAGTTCCCCACCTGGTAGCCGCCCTCGCCCAGGTCCCAGGGTTCCGCGATCAGCTTGACCTGGCTGACCACCGGGTCCTGCTGGACCAGGTCGAAGAACGAGGACAGCCGGTCCACCTCGTGGAACTGGCGGGCCAGGGTGGCGGCCAGGTCGAAGCGGAAGCCGTCCACGTGCATCTCGGTGACCCAGTAGCGCAGCGAGTCCATGATCAGCTGAAGCACGTGCGGGGACCGCATCAGCAGCGAGTTCCCGGTGCCGGTGGTGTCCGTGTAGTAGCGCGGGTCCTCCGCCAGCCGGTAGTACGAGGCGTTGTCCAGGCCGCGGAAGGACAGGGTCGGGCCCAGGTGGTTGCCCTCCGCGGTGTGGTTGTAGACCACGTCGAGGATCACCTCGATGCCCGCCTTGTGCAGGGCCCGGACCGCCGACTTGAACTCCAGCACCTGCTGGCCGCGGTCACCCGAGGCGTACCGGTTGTGCGGGGCGAAGAAGCCGATGGTGTTGTAGCCCCAGTAGTTGCTCAGCCCGTCGTCGACCAGCCGGTGGTCGTTGACGAACTGGTGCACCGGCATCAGCTCCAGCGCGGTCACCCCGAGCTTGGTCAGGTGCTCGATCACCGCCGGGTGCGCCAGTGCCGCGTAGGTGCCGCGCAGCTCCTCAGGCAGCTCCGGGTGCCGCATCGTGAGGCCCTTGACATGGGCCTCGTAGAGCACGGTGTGGTGGTACTCGGTGCGCGGCGGCCGGTCATTGGCCCAGTCGAAGTACGGGTTCACCACGACCGAACTCATGGTGTGCGGGGCGGAGTCCAGGTCGTTGCGGCTGTCCGGGCGTCCGAAGTGGTAGCCGTAGACCTCCTCACCCCAGTCCACGGAGCCGCTGATGGCCCGTGCGTACGGGTCCAGGAGCAGCTTCGCCGGGTTGCAGCGCCGCCCGCGCTCGGGCTCGTACGGGCCGTGCACGCGGAACCCGTACCGCTGGCCCGGCATGACGCCGGGCAGGTAGGCGTGCCGGACGAACGCGTCCGTCTCGCGCAGTTCGACCGCCGTCTCCGAGCCGTCGTCGTGCAGCAGGCACAGCTCGATCCGTCGGGCGGCCTCGGAGTAGACCGCGAAGTTGGTGCCGGCGCCGTCGTACGTCGCGCCGAGGGGATACGCCTGTCCGGGCCAGACCTGCATAGATAACGACTCTTCCACTCCTGATCCGGCATCGGTTGGTTTCCGTCCCAGATCTTCCCCGAAAGGGGGGCGCCAAGCGGGGACTTGCAGGGGTCCTACCGGGTGACCCCCTCAGAGCTGATATGCGGGTCAGCGGACTGTCGTGGAATCCGATGATGAGTCAACAGGCGTGCGCAGTACGGTCCATCCGGCTGCAGCGGGCCGTGTGCGCGGAGTACCCTTCCTTGATCACTGGAGGGGTGGCGGAAGGCGGTGCACGGGTGAGCTCGGGAGGTCTGGAGCTGCCCCCTGGTGACGGCGGTCACGAGGGCGGCGCCGCGGAGGCCGGGGCGGTGTCGCTGGCGGGACCGGAGGTTCCCGGCGGTGCCGTGCGCGCCGGGGCCGAGCTGGACTGGGGCGCGGAGGCCTGGACCGAGGTGCGCACCCGGGCCCAGCGGGCCGGCCGCGCGTACATCTGGCTGAACCTGATCGAGCAGCGGCTGCGGGCCGTGGTCGGCGCGGTGCTGCGGCCGGTCTACGAGCCCGTGCACGGCGAGGACGACTGGGTGGTCGCGGCCGCCGGCCCGGCCGGGCAGGAGTGGGTGCAGCGGGCCGTCGCGGTCCGTGAGGTCAGCCGCCGCAAGGGCTACCTGCTCGACCCGGCCGACGACAACGTGCTGTCCTTCCTGACCCTGCCGCAACTGCGCGAGCTGATGGTCCAGCACTGGCCCTGCTTCGAGCCGTACTTCGACGACCGGCGGGAGATCGAGCTCGCCCTCGACGAGCTGGAGGTCACCCGCAACGTGGTCTCCCGCAACCGGGCCCTCTCCCAGGCCGTGTTGGGGCAGGCGGAACGGGCCTCGGCGCGGCTGCTGGAGGTGCTGGGCGGCGGCGCGGGCGGCCCCTCCGCGGACCGGCTGCCCATCGACGCCGTCGAGGACCTGGTGGGGGACCGGTACGCGGACGTGGTCTCGGTGCACCCCGACCGGGTGCGGCTCCAGCGGCAGCTGCCGGCCGAGGACCTCTTCGGGGGCGCCCGCCGGCTCGACGCCATCGGCATAGGGCTGAACCTGCTCGTCCAGAACTACTCCGGCCGAAGACTCGTCCGGCTGATGGAGGCCGGCTGCCGGGTGCGGCTGCTGTTCCTGAACCCGGCGAGCAGCGCCGTCAAGCGGCGCGAGCGGGAGCTCGGGCTGCGCAAGGGCGAGCTGAGCCGCTCGGTGGAGATGAACATCCTGCACGTGCGGCGGGTCCGGGCGGGCCTGAGCGACCCCTCGGGCTTCCAGATCCACGTGTTCGACGAGACCCCGCGGTTCACCGCGTACCTGGTGGAGGGCGGGCCCTCGGGGTCCGGGATCGCGGTGGTCCAGTCCTACCTGCGGCGCGCCCGGGGCATGGAGGCACCGGTGCTGGTCCTGCGGGGCGGCGGACGCGGGGTGCCGCGGGACGCGGACCACGGCCTGTTCACGACCTACCGGGAGGAGTTCGAATCCGTGTGGGAGGACTCCCGCCCGGTGTCCTGAAGGCGCCGCGGACGGCTCCCACAACCCTCCGTCGGCAGCCCGAAAGCCGGGATGACCTGGCACTTCCCCTCCCCGGTGTGAGCGCTGTCAGTGGCCCGTGGCAGGCTGAAAGCCGTTCGAATCGCCATACGGGGGAGGGGCGCCATGGGGGAGTGGCACGGGGGCACACTGGTCGGTTTCGACCTGGAGACCACCGGTACGGAGCCGGCCGAGTCGCGGATCGTCACGGCCGCGCTGATCGAGGTGGCGAGCGGTGAGATCCGCTCCCGCCGGGGCTGGCTGGCCGATCCGGGCACGGCCATCCCGGAAGAGGCGGCGGCGATCCACGGGATCACCACGGAGCGCGCGGCCGCGCAGGGCCGACCGGCCCCCGAGGTCGCCGACGAGGTCGCGGCGGAGCTCGTCGCCCACTGGCGGGCGGGCGCGGTGGTGGTCGCGTACAACGCGGCATTCGACCTCACGCTGCTCAGCGCGGAACTCGCCCGGTACGGGCTGCCCTCACTGGCCGACCGGCTCGGCGGCGCAGAGACCGGCCCGGTGGTGGACCCGCTGACCATCGACCGCGCGGTCGACCGGTACCGGCGTGGCAAGCGCACCCTGGAGGCCGTCTGCCGGGTCTACGGGGTCACCCTGGAGGCGGCCCACGAGGCCGGCGCCGACGCCCTCGCGGCGGTGCAGGTGGCCCGTGCGATAGCCGACCGCCACCCCGGCGTGGCGGAGCTCACCCCGACGGCCCTGCACGCCGAGCAGACCCGCTGGCACGCCCGCTGGGCCACCGACTTCCAGGCCTACCTCCGCCGCCAGGGCACCCCGGACGCCCTGATCGACACGGCCTGGCCGCTGCGCGCCTTCACGCCGGCCCCGGCGGGCGCCGGGGCCTGACCGGACCGCTCATCCGGTTCCGGTGACGTCGTCCGGGAGGCCGTCGGAAAGGTCGTCCGAGAGGTACTGCCGCCGTTCCTCGTCGGTCAGCGGCGGATACGCGGTGTCGTCGACGTCCGTGGCCACCTCCTCCGCGTCCAGTCGCCACATCCGCGCGGTGCCGTCGGCGCTGCCGGAGATCAGGACCGACCCGTTCGGGCCGAAGACCACGGAGGTCACCCGGTCGGTGTGGCCGGTCAGCCGGACGGGCTGCGGTGCGGCCGGCGTGGCCAGGTCCCAGAGCGTGACCGTGTTGTCGTAGCTCGCGGTGGCCAGCTTGCCGCTGTCGGCACTGAAGGCGACGGCCTGCAACGCGGCGCTGTGTCCGGTGAGCGTGGCGTGCGGCCGGGGTCGGCCCCGGGGCGGGTCCGCGAGGCCCCACAGGCGGGTCGTCTGGTCGGCGCTGCAACTGGCCAGGAGTCGCCCGTCGGCGCTGAACGCCAGGCCCGTGACACTGTTGGTATGCCCTGCCAGGGTGGCCTGTGCCGTGGGGTGGCGGAGGTCCCCGAGGTCCCACAGGCGCACGTCCCGGCCACCCCCCGTCGCCAGCACCCGGCTGCCGGGATGGAAGGCCAGGGCGAGGATCCGGTCGGGGTGCTGGGGCAGTACGGCGAGCTCCCGTGGCTGCCGGGGGTTCCGTACGTCCCACAGGCGCACCCTGCGGTCGGCACCGCCCGTCGCGACCGTCGCGCCGTCCGGTGCGAAGGCGACGGCGAACAGGTTGTCCGGGTCGCCCTCCACGACGGCCAGGGCGACGGGGTGCCGGGCGTCGGTGAGGTCCCACAGCCGGAGCATCCGGTCCAGGCAAACCGTGGCGAGAACACGGCCTTCGGGGCCGAATGCCGCGGAGCCCACGCCGTTGGTGTGATCGGGCAGCGTCGACAGGGGGACGGGCCGACCGGGGGCGGAGACGTCCCAGAGCCGGACCATCTGGTGGCTCGTCGTGGCGAGGACACGGCCGCGCGGGTCGAGGGCGATGGCGCTCACCCACCCCCGGTGGCCGGTCAGGATCGGCCTGTCCATGTCCCACAGCCGTACGGTGGTGTCCCGGCCGCCCGAGACGAGTGTCCGGCCGCGAGGACCGAAGGCCACGGCGTACACGGTCGCGCTGTGGCCGGTCAGAGTGGTCGGGCTGCTGGGCGCGCGGGGGTCTTCGACGTCCCACAGCCGTACCGTCTCGTCGTATCCGCCGGTCGCCACCGTACGTCCGTCGTCCGCGAACGCGATGGACGCGACACCGTTGGTGTGCCCGCTGAGGCGCCCCACGAGCTCGGGCCGCCGCGGATCGGTGGTGTCCCACAGGAGCGCCGCGTTGTCCACGAAGCTGCCGGTGGCGAAGATCCGCCCGTCCGGGCTGAACGCCGACGACAGGATGGGTCCCTCGTGCCCGGTGCAGGTCGTCAGCAGGGAGGGGCGGTGCGGGGTGGTGATGTCCCACACCCTGACGGTCCGGTCGCCGGAGGCCGTCATCAGCACGGGCAGCCGTGGGTGGAAGGCGGCGACCAGGCCTTCCGTATGGCCCGTCAGAGCCGCCAGGAACCGTGGGCGGTGGGGGTCGGTGACATCCCAGAGCCGGGCCGTGCAGTCGTAGCCGGCGGTGACGACCAGCCGTCCGTCGGAGCTCCATGCGACGGAACGGAGGCCCGTGTCGTGGCCCGGGAGGGTCGCCACCAGCCGGTCGTCCGCGTCTGGCGCGAGGGTCCAGATCCGGGCCACGGATTCGGCGCCCCCGGTCACCAGGGCCCGGCCGTCGGGACTCAGGGCGGCGGTCGCGATTTCGACCCCCGTGGCGAACGTGCGGGCCACGGTGGGCCGGTGCGGGACGGCCACGTCCCAGGAGATGACGGTGCCCTCGGTGTCGGTCGTCACCAGTTCGTCCCCGCCCGGCGGGAACAGCACCGCGTGGACGTCTCCGCCGTGCGCGGTCACACGGACGGCGTGCGGCGTGGCCGATGTGCTGAGCAGGCCGCCCAGGGCGGCCGGCGTCGGCGCGAGACGGTAGGCCGCCAGCCCCAGGTGAGCGGCCAGCGCCGGGTTCGTGGCCCGCAGGGCGATGCTCTCGGCCGCGACCCGCTCCGACAGGGCGACGGCGCGGCGACGGCGCGCGGCCTCCTGCTGCTCGCGTGCGTACGCCGCGCTCGCGTCGAGGAACACGCGGGCGGTCGCGCTCACCGAGTCCGGGTGCCGGGACGCCCAGTCCACGGCGAGTGCCAGGCGTGTCCCCCGGTACAGGTCGGCGCTGTCCTGCCGGAGCTCCCACGCCTTCGCGGCCTCCGCCAGTTGCTGTGCGATCAGGAGCCCCGGCCGGTCGGCGGCGATCCACCCGCTCAGCATCGGCCAGGCGGTCAGCAGCGCCTCGTGGGTGATCCGGACTCCGTCGTCGTCGACGGTCAGGAGCCGGGCCTCCTCGGCCGCGAACAGCTCGATCACCCGAGCGCCGAGCACCGGATCGGGGGACTCGGCGACGAGCCGGTCGAGCGGCAGCGTGCGCCGGGTGTCGCCGGTTCCGTCGCCGAGCTGCACCAGGCGGAGCAGCAGCCAGCGCGCGGCCCGCTGCCCCGCCGGCTCCAGGCGGGCGAACGCGCTGTCGGCGGTCTCGGCGACCGCACGGTGAATGCCGCCCGTGGCCTCGTACCCGGCCACGGTCAGCACGTTGCCGAACCTTCGCTGCCAGGTGGCGAGCAGGGCATGGGAGAGCAGCGGCAACCGCCCCGGCTCGTAGGCGTGGTCGTTCCCGGCGTCGTCCCGGGCGCCGAGGTCGCGCAGCAGCAGTTGGGTCAGCCCGGGATCGAAGACCATTCCGGCGGCCATCGCCGGCTGCTCGATGGCTTCTCGCAGCTCGGCGGCCTGCATGGGCCCGACGACCAGCTGGCCGCGCTGCAAGGTGGGCAGCAGGTCGGGGAAGGCGGCGCACCGTCCGAAGAAGTCGGCGCGGATGCCCAGTACGACGAGCGCCACCGGCGCGGCGGCCGCGGCGCACAGAGCCTGGATGAACGCGCGCCGCACATCGGTGTCCACCCCCTCCCCGAAGACCTCCTCGAACTGGTCGACGACGATGACGATCCGCCGGGCGGCTGTCCTGCTGCCGTTGCCGTTGCCGTTGCCGTTGCCGTCGCCGTCGCCGTCGGCCCGGTCGGCGGGCACCTCGCGCAGCATCTCGGTCAGGGCGGCGGGATGCGTCCGCAGGCGAGCCGCCAGCGAGGCCCGGTCGGTGCCCGGAACCAGCTCCGCCACCTTGCGCGCGAGGGCATCCAGCGGGTGACCGGTCGGCGTGAGCACGAGCCGCGGCCAGGTCGAGGACCCCGGGACGGGAAACATCCCGCGAGCCAGCGCCGGAAGGAGTCCGGCCCGCAGCAGGGAGGACTTGCCGGCGCCGGACGCACCGATGACGACGGCGGGCGAGGCCTCCTCGTGGCAGTGGGCGAGTCGCTCCACCAGAGCCTCGGTCAACCGCCCACGGCCGAAGAACCACGCCTCGTCCGCTTCCGTGAACGGCGCGAGCCCTTTGTACGGGCAGGGCAGTCCGGTGTCCGGTCGGCCGGGCGCCGATGTCTCCGGCTCCGGTTCCCCCGCCGGGCGGAAGGCCGGATTCGCGGCCAGGACGAGGCCGCCGGCCCGCCCGGTGGAGCGGCAGCGGGGCTTTGGCGCGCCGTGACGGTTGGGCAGCTCGTACCGCAGGTACTCGAAGACCCCGCCCAGCGTCAGGTTCTCGGCGCCGCCGGGAATCCCACTGGCGAGCACCCGCAGGAACGCTCCGCTGAACGTGGTGTGGCGGGCGCCCTCCGGGGCCAGTGCCAGTTCGTCCCAGCCGGCGGAGGTGAGCACGAACGAGCCCTCGGCCGCGGAGCCGGTCCGTGGCGCCCTCGGCGGGACCTCGGTGAGGTTCGCGATGTCCTCGGCGCCGGCCTCCCCGCCCAGCACGCCCACGGCACGCCCGGAGTAGCAGCAGTCGAGCACGACGACGAGGGTGCGCGCCCTGCTCTCGCGCACCACCCGCCTGAGCGTGTCGTAGGGGAGGCCGGAGTACAGCAGGCCCATGGCGCTCGGGTTGGTGGTGCGGGCGGTCAGGAAGAGCTCCCCGCGCTCGTTGAGCAGCCCGTGCCCCACGTAGTACACGATCAGCGTGTCGGATGCCCGCCGGGCCGCGGTCTCCAGGGCCTCGCCCATCACCGCCGGTGTCTCGGGCTCCGCGAGGAGGCGCACGGCCTCCGGTGCCATGCCGCAGCGTTCGACCAGGGCGTGCGCCAGATCGCCGAGGGTGCGCCCCACCGCCGGCACCGCGGGCAACCCGTCGCCGTGCTCGTGATCGCTGCAGCCCATCAGGAGGGCGTACGCCCCCTCCAGGTGCCTGGTCTCCGACATGTCAGCCCAGCTGTGGCCGCTCGCCGTCCTCCGGCGGCATCTCGGCTTCCCGCAGTGTGCCGGCGAGTTCGGCGGTCAGTTCCTTCAGGCCGGCGGCGTCCAGATCGTGCACCCGTTCCGCCGACAACTCCATCGTCGTCCCGTCGGAACGGGTCACTTTGAAGCCGGCCCGGCCGCCGCGGCGGATGTAGGCGATCAGGATGCCGGCGACCAGCGTGGCCGGTCCGCCGGGCTCCAGCGCCACCATCAATACGTCGGTCACCGCCCCCAGCTTGCCGGGTTCGGCCGGCGCCGGCTCCAGACCGACCCGGCCGCGGAGTTCTTCCTCGGCCAGCAGCCATTCGCGCAACGACCGGAGCTGTGTTCCGGCTGCTCCGGAATCCCCGTCGAGTGCGGTCACGCTCACCACCATGTGTGCCCCTCCCCGTGGCGACTGGGTCCAAGTCTTCCCTGGGAAGCGGGAGTTCGCACGGGGAATCCGATTTCGCGAGGCGGGTGGTGAACGCGCGGCGTGCAGGAACCGGAATGCGCCGGGTGTACGCGCCCGCGCCTGCGCAGTGCACCTCCACGCTGATGTCCGGGGAGGTCGAGCCGCTGCCATGCTGTGGCCCGCATCGCGTCGTTGATCGGATCATCACTCAAGGGGAGCAGAGATGAGCGAAACTCGCCGTCGCATCATGGCCCGGCTGGCAGCACTGGCCCTGACCCTCACCGCCGCGGCGTCCACGACGGTGGTCTCCGACACGTCCCCCGCCAGCGCCGCCGAAGCCCCGGGCGAGCGGCGCAGCATCACCCTGTCCAACATCCGCAGCGGTCGCTGCGTCAACGGCCCGGGGGGCGACGGTGGAAACCTGCTGATTCTGAAGTGCAATTCCGGCTGGGGGCACGACCGTTGGGACCTGGTCAAGGTCAAGGACGCCTTCGGCAACGAGGTGCCGCGCCAGTACTTCATCGTGAACACCGCCACGAAGGCGTGTCTCGAGGTCGGCGGCTGGTCGACGGCCAACGGTGCCACCGGCATGACCTTCGGCTGCCACAAGGGGACGAACCAGATCTGGAAGCTCACTCCTTGGAGCAACGGGTACTACGAGTTCCGGAACCTGGCGTCGGGCAAATGCCTCGACGCCCGGTTCGTCGAGGAGTGGACGGACGTCTTCCAGTGGGGGTGTCACGGCGGCGGGGAACAGCAGTGGTGGATCGGCGGGTGAGTCAGCTGAGGTGTGAGGCAGCCCGAGGTGTGAGGCGCCTGAGGTGTGAGCCGCCGGAGGCGTGAGGCACCTGCCGGGCCGTCCGGCTCCGGGCCGGCCCGGCGGGTGCGGGGCCGGCCGGAGCCGCGGCGCGTGCGGCTCAGACGCCGTCGTCGGCGCAGAGGGCCCAGGCGTCGGCGTAGGTGTTCGGGGAGCTGCCGCCGCCGGTGTGGGTGTAGGCCGTCCAGTACGCCGCGGTGGTGGTGCCGTCGGAGACCGGGGTGCCGCCGGAGTTGCTCGGGTAGCTGCCGTTGAGGTGGTCGCCGACCGAGCCGGGGCCGGTGAAGTTCGTCAGCGCCTTCCCGGTGGCGAAGCGCCGCTGGGAGCTCTTCTTCATGGGGTTCTCGCTCTCTGTGTCCCCGGACGGCGGGCGCGCCGGAGCACGCCCGCCGGTGGTGGCGGACGAAGGTGGAAGAGGTGATGAGAGGCCCACGGCAGAGCGGTGCCGGGGGTGGAGTCCTGAGGGAATGTCGGATCCACCACCGAGCGGCGCGGACCAGGGGCGGAGGAGTGGCCCGCGACCCGCTCGGCGGATTGCGCATGCGGACCTTATCAGTCGCTCGCGATCGCATCTACTGCTTGAGTGGGCTGATCCGATCGCAAATGCATGGGTGATTCTGTCGATGGCATTGCATGTGCGGATGGATGTGCGTGCCGGTCCGGGTCAGAAGGCGTGCCAGCGGACCTCGGCCGCGCCTTCGCGGAGGGAAGCCACCCGGCGGCGGAACTCCGCCAGGGCCGCGGGGTTGGCGGGGGCGTGCTGGGCGACCCAGGCGCAGCTGGCGGTCTCCCGGGCCCCGCGCAGGACGGCGCAGCCCGGCCAGTCGCGGACGTCCCAGCCGTAGCCCGTGACGAAGGCGTCGTACTCGGCCTGCGGGAGCCCGTACCGGTCGCGGGAGAGGGCCATGACCACCAGGTCGTGTTCGCGGAAGTCCGCCGAGAAGGTCTCCAGGTCCACCAGGACCGGCCCCTCCGGGCCCACGTGCACGTTGCGCGGCAGCGCGTCGCCGTGGATCGGCCCCGGCGGCAGGTGCGGTACGAGGGCGGCTGCCTCGGCGGCGAAGGAATCGCGGCGGGCCCGCAGGTACCCCGCGTCGGCCGGGTCGATCGCGTCCCCGGCGAGCCGCAGCCAGCGCTCCACCCCGCCCAGCAGGTCCCGACCAGGCAGCCCGAACGGCGGCGCCGGCAGGGCGTGCACCACCCGGAGCAGCTCCGCCAGGTCGGCGGCGGCGGCCGGCCGGACCGCGGCGGGCAGGCGGTGCCACACGGTGACCGGGTGCCCTTCGACCACCCGCGGCTCCGGCTCCGCCGCGCGCACCGCCGGAACACCGGCCTCCGCGAGCCATCCGGCGATCCCCAGCTCGCGCTCGGCGCGCGGCAGCAGCTCCGCCGACCGGCCGACCTTCACCACCAGCTCGTCGCCGAGGGCGAACACCGCGTTCTCACCGAGCGCCAGCAGCTCCGCCCGTTCGGCCGGCCCGGTCCGTCCGGCGCTTCCGGTCAGCCCCGCCGACTCCAGCAGTTCCCTGGCCCGCGCCTCGTTCATGTCCGTGCTGTCCTGTTCCGCCGTGCCCGTTCCGCCGGCGCCCAGTCTCGCACCGGCCGGAACGTGCGGCCGGGCCGGTCAGGCCGGGGGCGGCGCGATGAGCTTGGCGAGGTCGGGGGCGTAGACGGTCATCCAGTGCGGATGCAGCCGGTAGTAGACCACCTCGTTCTCCCAGTCGAAGACGTCCTCGCCGTAGAAGTCCTTGAAGTGCGAGAGCAGCTCGGGCCAGTCCGCGGCCGGCTCGCCGTCCGGGGGGTTGAGGACCTCCACCGTTCCGTGGGTGAACACGCCCAGGTCCTCACCGCGCAGGTGCGCCGCGCTGACGGCGGGACGTACGGCGAGGTGACGGGCCTTGGCCGCGGTGCGCGCCGTGCCGAAGTGCCATTTTCCGCGCAGGAAGTGACCGTCCACCGCGCTGATCCGCGGCTCGCCCTTCGCCGTCACCGTGGACAGGGCGAGGGTGCACATGCCGGTGAGCACCCGGGTGAGCTGCTCCGCGGTCAGGGTGCGTTCGGTGTTGATGATCGAGCGGAGGTGCGAGGTGGAGCGGGAGAGTGAAGCGTTGAGGAGGGCCTGGAGCTCTGCGAGGTCTTCTGCCGTTTCGCGCATTGGGCCACCGTATCCACGGCCGCACGCCCTCCGGTCGGGATTTCCGCGGCGATGGGCCGGTGGCCGCGAGCAGGCCACTGCCGTGGTGCGGGTTCTGAACCAGGGCCCGCGGTCACGGGCGGACGACGGCCCGCTCCAGCAGGCCGTGGAGGACGCGCTGTTCCTCCTGGCTCAGGCCGGACAGGGGTGAGTCGGCGTGCAGGAGATCGAGGAGGCGCTCGCGCAGTGCGCTGCCCTCGGGTGTCAGGACGAGGTGCTTGGCGCGGCGGTCGGTGGGGTGCGGGTGCCGCTCGACCAGGTGCTGCTTCTCCAGCTTGTCGATGACGAAGGTGGTGTTGGAGGGCTCGCAACTCATGCGTTCGGCGAGCTCCCGCATGGTCTGCCGGACAGCTCCGACGAGGTGTGGGCCGGGCACCAGGAGTACCTGGACGCGGGAGGCCGCCTGGTGGGGAGCGTCGGCAGCCTGCTCGTGGAGCACGGCGACCGCGCGCTGCTGATCGACACGGGCTTCGGCCCGCAGACGTACCGGGCGCCGGACGGCCCGCTCGACGTGATCCGGGGTGGGGCGCTCCTGCGCGGCCTGGCCGAACTCGGCCGCACCCCCCAGGACATCGAAGCGGTGGCCTTCACCCACCTCCACGCCGACCACCTCGGCTGGGCCTGCCACCCCGCCCCCGGCGGTGACCGGCTCGCGTTCGCCCACGCCGACCACCTGGTCTCCGAACAGGAGTGGGCCGGCCGTGACCTCCCGGAAGCCCAGGGCGTGGCCGAACAGGTCGCCGCCTTCGCGCCGCGCGTGCGTACGGTCACCGACGGGCAGGAGGTCTTCCCCGGAGTGCGGGTGCGGATCACCCCCGGGCACACCGTCGGGCACGCCGAGTACGTCATCACCGGGGGCGGCCGGCGCCTGATCGCCTTCGGTGACGCCATGCACTCGCCGATCCAGGTCGACCACCCCGACTGGTCCTCGGGCTTCGACCACGACCTTGCCGAGACCGCCGTGCACCGCCGGCGCCTCCTCGCCGAACTGGCGGAGCCCGGCACGATCGGCTTCGGCGTGCACTTCGCCGACGTGGTCTTCGGGCACGTCCGGCAGGACGGGGACGGCCCGGCCTGGCGGCCCCTGGACGACTGACCCGGTGGAGCGCCTGGATCGTCGCCGGGTTCAGAAGGACGCGGTGGCGGAGGGGGTGCTCCCGTTCTGCGCCTGCTGTGCCCGGTCGGCCATCATCCGTCCGAGTGCGGTGAGGGCGGGCTCCAGGTCGCCGGCGGCCGTCGTGTAGCGGACCCAGACGGTGACCGTCCCGACGAGGACCCCCGCTTCGGCCTCCTCGATGGATTCGTCGTCCTCGTTGAAGGTGTTCTTGCCTGGGGTGAACCGGAAGGCCGTACTGGTGTCGCCCATGGACGGGAACGACATGAGGGTCTTCTCCGAGGAGGTCGTCAGCTTCCTGCGCATCCGGTCGAACACCTGGGCGGCGTGCGGGGCGCTGTCGAAGGCCGCGACGTAGAGGACGGCCGTCTTCTCCGGTCCCTCGCGCCCCATGGTCGCCAGCGCGGTGAACAGCTGCCCTTCGCATTCGGTTTCGCAGCTTCGTTCACCCGTGGTCACCGCCGGATCGCCGGTGCTCTTGAACTCGGCCGGCAGGCTGTCCCTCTCGGGAAGGACGCTCTTGACGGTGGCCATCTCGGTGAGGGGAGCCACCTTGCGGCTGTCACCGTCGTTGCCCAGCATCTGCACCACGCTGCGGAAGCCCAGTGCCACCAGCAGGGCCAGGACCACACCGATGGCCGCCAGAGTGACCACGGTCCCCGTGGTCTTCTTCAGGTGCAGCGGGCCGACGTTGATGGCGGCGTGGTTGGCGTTGCCGCCGATGTGGACGTGCTGGGTGACGGTCGGCGGGTGCGTCGGGACCGGCGGAACCGCGGGCCGGAGCGCGACCCGCAGCAGCTCGGCGAGCCCGGGGTCCCCCTCCAGCTCCACGGTCAGGCGGGCCCGCACCGCCTCCGTCGCCTGCTGCGATCCGGGGTCCGCGTCCCAGAGCTCCAGCGCCCCGCGTCCTTCGTCCGAGTGGCCGAGGCGGCTGCGCACGAGCTCCGAGAGGCGTGTGAAGGCGGCGGTTCCGGCGCCGGACGCCGCGCCCGAGGCGAGGGCGGCGACGGCGGCACCCGCTAAGTCCGTAGGTGACATGGGCACATCTTTGCGGAGCGGAGGGCGCTTCCGAAGGGGAGCCGGTCAAGTGCGAAGGCGCCGTCCGCAACAGCGCAATCATGTTGCACGATACGTTTCGTCTCGCTTAGCGTGTCGGACATGACCACAACCGGGCCCGCCCACATCGCCATGTTCTCCATTGCCGCGCACGGCCACGTGAACCCGAGCATCGAGGTGATCCGAGAGCTCGTGGCCCGCGGCCACCGGGTCAGCTACGCCATCCCCGCCTCCTTCGCCGAAAAGGTGGCGGAGACCGGCGCCACACCCGTGATCTACACGTCCACCCTCCCCACGGACGACGACCCCGAAGCCTGGGGCACCGAACTCATCGACAACATCGAGCCCTTCCTCGACGACGCGATCCAGGCCCTCCCCCAGCTCGCCGCCGCCTTCGAGGGCGACGAGCCCGACCTCGTCATCCACGACATCACCTCCTACCCGGCGATCGTCCTCGCCCGCCGCTGGGGAGTCCCCGCCGTCTCGCTCTCCCCGAACCTGGTCGCCTGGGAGGGGTACGAGGAGGAGGTCGCCGAGCCGATGACCGCCCCGCTGAAGGCCACCGAGCGCGGACGGGCGTACTACGCCCGCTTCCGGTCATGGCTCGACGAGAACGGCATCCCCGACGACTCCGACCGGCTCATCGGCCGGCCGCGCCGCAGCATCGTGCTGATCCCCGAGGCGCTCCAGCCCCACGCCGACCGGGTCGACGCGTCCGTCCACACCTTCGTCGGCGCCTGCCAGGGCGAACGCAAGGAGCAGGGCAGCTGGCAGCGGCCGCCCGCGGCCGAGGGCAAGAAGGTGCTCCTGGTCTCCCTCGGCTCCAGCTTCACCAAGCAGCCCGCCTTCTACCGGGCCTGTCTGGACGCCTTCCGCGACCTCCCCGACTGGTACGCCGTCCTGCAGATCGGCCGGTTCACCGACGAGGCCGAGCTCGGCGGCATCCCCGCCAACGCGGAGGTCCACCGCTGGGTGCCGCAGCTCGACATCCTCCGCCAGGCCGACGCCTTCATCACCCACGCGGGTGCCGGCGGCAGCCAGGAGGGCCTCGCCACCGGCACGCCCATGGTCGCCGTACCCCAGGCCGTCGACCAGTTCGGCAACGCCGACATGCTCGCCTCGCTCGGCGTGGCCAGGCACCTCCCGATGGCGGAGGCCACCGCCGAGGCGCTCCGGGAGGCCGTGCTCGGCCTGGTCTCCGACCCGCAGGTCGCCGCCCGGTCCGCGGAGCTCCGCGCCCGGACGGCCGCCGAAGGCGGCACGCGGCGGGCCGCCGATCTCATCGAGGCCGAACTGTCGTACCCCCGCCCTATGGTTCGGGGATGACCACCGAAGTGAAGAAGTACGCCGCGCTGTTGCGCGGGATCAACGTCGGCGGCGCCAAGAAGGTGCCGATGGCCGACCTGCGGACCGTACTCCAGGAGCTCGGCCACACCGGGGTCCAGACCTACCTGCAGAGCGGCAACGCCGTGTTCGAGGCCCCGGAGCAGGCCCCGGAGGTCCTGGCCCGGGCCCTGGAGGCCGCGATCGAGGCCCGCTTCGGCTTCCGGGTCGCCTGCCTGGTCGTCGACGGCGCGTACCTGCGCGCGGTCGCCGAGGCCTGCCCCTTCCCCGCCGCCGAACTGGAGGGCAAGCAGCTCCACGCCACCTTCCTGTCCGAACAGCCGACCGAGGAGCGGTTCGCCCACATCGACCGGGAGGCGTTCCTCCCCGAGGAATTCCGCCTCGGCGACCGGGTCCTCTACCTCTACGCCCCCGAGGGCCTCGGCCGCTCCAAGCTGGCCGAGGCCCTCGCCCGCCCGGCGGTCACCAAGGGAATCGACACGACCACCCGGAACTGGAACACCGTCGCCAAACTCGTGGAACTCACCGGGAATTAAATCGGGTGTGCGAGCGGCGGACGGGTTGTTAGCTTCTTCCCGTGCCGAAGTTGAATCAGATCATCGCAGTGGAGAAGGGCGTCAAGTCCAAATCCCTCCAGGAGCTTTCCCAGGCCCACCACGACGTCCAGAAGCCCGCGCTGCTCGCCGGCATCTCCCGGACGTACCAGCCCAAGGACGAGGAGGGCGAGCAGCTGCCGCCCGAGTCCACCCGGGTGCAGGTCAAGGCCGAGGACGTGCTCCGCGACATGGCCGGGACCCTCACGCGGCTGTTCGACGTGACGGCCACCAAGGACTGGGCCAACCGCACCGCCGCCGCCGACGTCGTGGTCGAGGGCACCGTACTGCTCGCCCAGGTACCCGTCCCCTACCTGCTCTTCCTCGAGAAGCAGCTCACCGACCTGCACACCTTCGTACGGAAGCTGCCGGTGCTGGACGCGGCCGAGTCCTGGAGCCCCGACCCCTCCACGGACTGCTGGAAGACCGATCCGGTGCGCACCATCCGCACCAAGAAGGTGCCGCGCAACCACGTGAAGGCGGAGGCCACGGAGAAGCACCCGGCCCAGGTCGAGGTGTACTACGAGGACGTGCCGGTGGGGTACTGGACCACGGTGAAGTTCTCCGGCGCGCTGCCGGCCCGGCGGGTCAACGAGCTGGCCGACCGGGTCGAACGGCTCCAGCAGGCGGTCAAGTTCGCCCGCGAGGAGGCCAACGCCACCGAGGTCACCGACGAGCGCGTCGGAGACGCGGTATTCGGCTACCTGTTCCGCCCGTAAGGAACGAGGAGCCCCGAGAACCCCCTCCTGGAGCGGAGGGTGCGCGATGAGCGCAAAAAGGAAAGCTGAAACTGACTGTTGAAGCTGACGGAGAGGCGCAGTTGGGGGTTCGAATCCCTCCCCCCGGCACGAACAGGCCGGGGTGGCCCAAATCGGAAGAGGCGGCCTCGTCAATCTCAGATTCTCGCTCCAGTCTCAGCATTCGCCGCCGAACGCCGGATCGACCGAGCGCGGACGACCATCGACGGATGGGGGTTCAACTCCCCTCTGCGCCTCTCTTCATGGCGCGGTAGTTCAACGGTAGAACACGTCGATCTCAGAATGATCAGCGACTCTTAAAAGCCGCCGGCGTGTGCAATTGGGTGGCACACAGGAGCCCGGGAGCGCGGTAGCTCCCGGGCTCCGTCACGCCCACATCAGGTCACGACACCACACGTCACGACACCACACGTCACGACGCTCATACCAGGACGTCCAGCAGTTCCAGCTCGCGCGGGGACAGCCGGATCGTCGCCGCGTCCAGGTTCTCGTCCAGGTGGTCGAGCGAACCCGTACCGGGGGTGGGGCACAGCACCGGCGAGTGGTGCAGCAGCCACGCCAACGCGATCTGGCCCGGCCCCGCCCCGTGCTCCGCGGACACCGTGGCCAGCGCCGCCGACGGCGTACGGGTCAGGCCGCCGCTGCCCAGCGGGTAGTACGGCAGGAACGCGATCCCCGCCGACTCGCACAGCTCCAGCACCGGCCACGAGGACCGGTCCAGCAGGTTGTAAGGATTCTGCACGGCCGCGATCGGGGTGAGCGCCAGCGCCTCCTCCAGCTGCTCACGCGTCACCGTGTCCAGCCCGATGTGGCGGATCTTGCCCTCTCGGCGCAACTCGTCCAGCGCCCCCAGCTGTTCCGCCATCGGCACCGCCGGGTCCAGCCGGTGCAGCTGGTACAGGTCGATGGTGTCCAGCCGCAGCCGGCGCAGGCTCGCCTCGCACATCGCCCGCAGGTCCTCCGGACGGCCCGCGACGTGCCACCGGTCCGGACCGGTCCGCACCACCCCGCCCTTCGTCGCGATGACCAGGTCCTCCCGGTACGGGTGGAGGGTCTCCGCGATCAGTTCCTCCGCCAGCTCCGGCCCGTAGTTGTCGGCGGTGTCGACGAGCGTGACCCCGCGCTCGACCGCCGCGTGCAGCAGCGCCCGCGCGTCCGCGGCCTCGCCGCGCGGCCCCCAGTAGCCGGGGCCGACCAGACCCCCCGTACCGAACCCGAGCCGCCGTACCGGCAGATCGCCACCCAGATGGAACGTGGAAGTATCCATGCCCCGACCGTAACGCAGGCCCCGCCATGTGCCAGGCTCAATCCATGCGGTACATCATCATCGGCGCGGGCGCGGTCGGCGCCACCATCGGCGGCCGGCTCGTGGAGTCCGGCCATGACGTCGTCCTGGTCGCGCGGGGCGCACACGCGGCAGCCCTCCGGGCGGACGGGCTCAGGCTCACCACCGCGGACGGCACCCGGACGCACCGCCCGCCGGTCGTCACCGGCCCTGATGAACTGGGCGAACTGCGGCCGGACGACATCCTGCTGCTCACGGTCAAGACGCAGGACGCCATCGCCGCGCTCGACACCTGGGGCGACGCGGAGGTCGCCGGCGGCGGCACGGCCGCGCAGCGGCTCCCGGTGTTCTGCCTGCAGAACGGGGTGGAGGGCGAGCGGCTGGCGCTGCGCCGGTTCGGCACGGTCTACGGGGTGTGCGTGTGGCTGCCGTCGACCTTCCTGGAGCCGGGCGCGGTCTCGGCGCTGTGCGAGCCGCTGACCGGCATCCTGCACATCGGCCTGGCGGCCGGCGGTACGGACGCGCGGGCCGAGCGGGTCGCCGCCGACCTGGCGAAGTCCGGGTTCGAGGCCCCGGTGGTGGCGGACGTGATGCGGTGGAAGCACGCGAAACTGCTCGGCAACCTGGGCAACGCCATCCAGGCGACCACGGGCCCGGCGCCCGAACCGGCGAAGGCGGCCCTGCTGCTCCGGGCGATCCGCGAGGCGAAGGCGGCCTTCGCGGCGGCCGGCATCGCGTACACCCCGGAGGAGGAACAGTCCGCGGCCCGCGACGGCAAGGTCAACCAGCCCGCGGTGCTGCGGGGCGGCTCGTCCTGGCAGAGCCTGGCGAGGGGCACGGGCTCCATCGAAGCGGACTACCTGAACGGGGAGATCTGCCTGCTGGGGCGGCTGCACGGGGTTCCGACCCCGGTGAACGACGTGCTCCGGCACGCGGCGAACATCTTCGCCCGCGAAGGGCTGCCGCCGGGCTCCATGTCGATCGAGGACCTCACGGCCCTGGCCGACGAGGCGACCGCGCGGGCGTAGCCACGCCCGCGCGTACCCGCTGCGCGGATTCCCCTCCCCGCCCCATTCCCGGAACCGGGGCTCGCGCCCCGGACCTCTTCGGGGCTGCGCCCCGGACCCCCACGGCGGGGTCCCGGGAGCTGGTTGCGGGGCTGAGCCCGTACCCGGGGACCAGGTACGGGACGGGTGCGGGGCCGACGGGATTTGAACCCGCGGGGCTCGGGGCCAGGTCCGGCCACCTGCCACTGAGACCCGCGCCTCCCGGGGACCTCCGGGATTCGCGGACTGCAATCGGCCGCTCTGCCACGGCCCCGCACCCTGCGGGCCCGCGCGCGGACCCGCTGCACAGGACCCTACGAGTGGCCGCCCGCATGCGGCATCCGGTTTTCCCGCGGCCCGGCAGGGCGGGGGTGCCGGGAAGGGCGCCGACTGGAGCCCGTACGGCGGGCGGGGTGTCCGAGGCGCGGCCCGGAAAGCGGGGCGCTGTCGCAGGGGCCGGGCGCACAGCCCTGCCACCGGGTCCGGGGCGCAGCCCCGGTTTCGGGATGGGAGTCCCCCCGGACGGAGTCCGGGGGAGGGTGGGGAGCCGAAATCCGCGCAGCGGCTACGCCGTCAGGGCGGGGGCCGCCTCGACCGCCAGGGCCTCGTCGTAGCGGGCCACGAGCAGGCGGGCCAGTTCCGGGGCGGCGCCCAGGACATCGGCCAGGACGTCCGCGCCGGCCTCGGCCGCGCCGGCCGCGATACGGTCCGGCAGCCGGCCGGGAGCGATGACGTACGGGGCGACCGCGATGCGCCGCACGCCCTCGGCACGTAGCTCCCGGACCGCCGTCGCCACGTCCGGCAGTGCGGCGGAGGCGAACGCAGGCCGCACGGCACACCAACCGGTGAGCCGCCACTCCCGCGCGATTTCAGCGATCACTGCGATCGCCTCCGGGTCGGTGGAACCGGCGGACGCGAGCACGACACCGGTCGCGGAGCGGTCGGCGGGCGAGATACCCGCCTCCGCCAGTCGGCGCTCCAGCGCGGAGACCAGCAGCGCCGAGGGCCCGAGGACCTCCGTCACGCGGACCGAGAGGCCGGGCAGCCGGGTGCCGGCCTCGGCCAGCACCGCGGGAATGTCGGCCTTCGCGTGGAACGCCCGGGTGAGGAGGAGCGGCAGCGCCACGACCTCCCGGACCCCGTCGGCGTGGAGGGAGGACAGGACCTGGGGCACCGACGGTGCGTTGAAATCCAGGTACGCCGTCTCCACCCGCAGTCCCGGCCGCAGCGCCCCTGCCCGACGGGTCAGGGCGTGCACGGTCGCGGCGTGCCGCGGGTCGCGGCTGCCGTGGGCGATGACCAGCAGGACGGGCCGCCGGTCCGGCCCGCCGGTCCGGACCCCCCGGGGGGAGGCCGGACCGGGCAGGCCGGGCAGGCCACCGGGATGCGCGAGTCGTGCGGGACCCATGATCAGCTCTTGACCAGCAGGCCGCGGCTGCGCAGCACCCACCGCTCCAGCGGGCTGAAGATCAGCAGGTCGATCGCGATGCCGACGATCAGGATCAGGATGATCGCGAGGAACACGCCCGGCAGGTCGATGTTGTTGCGGCCGTTCTCCAGCAGCTGGCCCAGTCCCAGACCCAGGTCGGGCGAGGAGGCGATGATCTCGGCGGCCATCAGCGAACGCCACGAGAACGCCCAGCCCTGCTTCAGACCGGCCACGTAGCCGGGCAGCGCGGCCGGCATGACCACGTGCCAGACGCCCTTGACACCGGTGGCGCCCAGCGTGCGCCCGGCCCGCAGGAACAGCGGCGGCACCTGGTCCACGCCGGAGACGAGACCGTTGGCGATCGACGGGACGGCGCCCAGCAGGATCACCGTGAACATCATCGCGTCGTTCAGGCCGAACCAGAGCACGGCCGGCGGCACCCAGGCCACCGAGGGCAGCGACTGCAGGCCCTGGAGGATCGGGCCGATCGCGGCCCGGACGAACTTGACCCGTGCGACCAGCAGGCCCAGCGGGGTACCGATCGCCAGGGCAAGCGCGAAGCCGAGCAGACCGCGGGAGACGGAGGTCCAGATGACCTCCAGCAGGGTCCCCTGCAGCCACATGGCGGAAAGGCTGTCCCAGACCGCGGACAGCGGCGGCAGCTTGGTCTCCTCGGTGATCTTCGCGGAGACCAGGACCTGCCAGACCACCAGGACCAGGGTGACCGCCAGGAGCGGTGGGAACACCTTCTTGACGAGGACTTCCCGGACCGGCGTCCGGCGGATCTCGACGGCGTCGAGCGCGTCGAGACCGGCTTCCAGACCCGCGAGGTCGTCCGTCTTCGCCTTCGTGTCAGTGCTGGCCATGGCGGCGGATCTCCCCACGCAGGTGTTCAGTGATCTCGACGGACAGCTCCGCGACGTCCGCGTCCTCGATGCGGCGCGGCTGCGGGATGTCCACGGTCCATTCCTTCGCCACCCGGCCGGGCCGGGACGAGAGCAGGACCACGCGCTGGGCCAGGCGCACGGCCTCCCGCACGTTGTGGGTGACGAACAGGACCGACACGCCGGTCTCCGCCCAGATACGGGTGAGCTCGCCGTGCAGCACGTCCCGCGTGATCGCGTCGAGCGCGGCGAACGGCTCGTCCATCAGCAGCAGCCGGCTGTCCTGGGCCAGCGCCCGGGCCAGCGCCACGCGCTGCCGCATGCCGCCGGACAGCTCGTGGACCCGCTTGCCGTACGCGCCGCCGAGCCGGACCAGCTCCAGCAGCCGCTCCGACTCCTGCCTGCGCTCGGACTTGGCCACCCCGCGCAGCCGCAGGGCGAGTTCGATGTTCTTGCCCGCGGTCAGCCACGGGAACAGGGCGTGTTCCTGGAACATCAGGGCCGGACGGCCCGAGGTCTCGATGGAGCCCTGGGTCGGCCTGTCCAGTCCCGCGACCAGGTTGAGGAGCGTGGACTTGCCACACCCCGAGGCCCCCAGGATGGTGACGAACTCTCCGGGCGCGACATCGAGGCTGATGTCGTCCAGGACGAGCTGCGCACCGGCCGGGCCGGAGAAGGACTTGGAGACGTGCTCGATCCGGGCGGCGTGCGTCTCCGCCGCTACGGTGCCTTCGGCAGCCTTGGCAAGCGTGGTGGCCATGGTCGTCACCTCCTGGGGGTTCGTTACGGGGACTTACTTGGTGCCGAGGCCGGCGTCGGAGACCTCGGGCTTGCCGGCGGCCTTCAGCACCTTGTTCAGGAGCGTCAGGTCGTAGATGCCGGCCAGGTCGGGCTGCTCGATGAGCTTGGCCTTGACCGCGTAGTCGGCCTGGGTCTTCAGGGTGGCGGCCAGCGGGTCGTCGGTGATCGCGATGCTCGGCCACGCCGGGTCGATGACCGCCGGGGCCAGCTCCTTGCCGGTCTCCGCCTTCAGCGCCGCGTTCGCGGACGCCTTCGCCTTGTCCGGGTTGGCGTTGATCCACTCGTTGGTCTTCACCGTGCCCTTGAGCACGGCCTCGACGACGTCCGGGTGAGCCTTGAGGAACTTCTGCGACACGATGATGTTCGTGATCACGAACTTCTTGTCGGGCCACAGCTCGGTCTCGTCGAGGAGGACCTTCGCGCCCTCGGACACCAGCTTGGAGGCGGTCGGCTCGGGCACCCAGGCGCCGTCGATGGAGCCCTGCTTGAAGGCGTCCGGGGCCACCTTGTTGTCCGTGCGGACGACGGAGACGTCACCCTTGCCGGACTCGGGGTCGACGGACCACCCCTTGGTCCCGATCCAGTTCAGGAAGGCCACGTCCTGCGTGTTGCCCTTCTGCGGCGTGGCGATCTTCTTGCCCTTGAGGTCGTCCAGGGTCTTGATCTTGTCCGGGTTCACGACCAGCTTCACGCCGCCGGAGGCGGAGCCGGAGATGATCCGCAGGTTCGAGCCCTTGGACTTCACGTAGGCGTTGATCGACGGCGAGGGGCCGATGAAGCCGATGTCCAGAGAGCCGCCGTTGAGCGCCTCGATCTCGGACGGGCCGGCGTTGAACGCCTGCGGCTTGATCTTGGTGCCGCCCAGCTCCTTGGCGATCAGGCCCTCCTGGAGGCCGACCAGGGCGGTGGCGTGCGTCAGGTTGGGGAAGTAGCCGAGCCGGACCTCGGAGGCGGACAGCTTCTTGCCGTCGGCCGCCACGTTGGACTTGCCCGAGGACTCTTCCTTCTTGGCCTCGGAGCCGTAGCCGCAGGAGGCGAGGACGCCGATCAGCAGCGGCAGGGCGGCGGCAGCGGCGATGCCGCGGCGCAGGGTGGTCGTGCGGGTGGTACCGGTGGCAGGCACGGGAGAGCTTCCTCTCGTGACGCGCCGTCAGTTCATGCGGCGCGTCTTCGTCGGTGGAGCAAGGGCAGATACGGCTCGTGGGGGGTGAGGGCGCGCAGGCAGTGCGCGTACGTCATCGCACACATCGCGCCACTCCTCCCTGGCCGCTGCCGAGGGCGCCGCTGCCGACACGGCCGCCCTCCTTGGCGAAGGTGGAGAAGATGTCCACGGACATCGTCAGAAGTCCCAGCCTTCCTCGTCCGCTACGGCGGCGGTCTCGGCCTTGGAGGCGAAGGACTCGCCCGCCATGCCGGCCGCCAGGGTGGTCCCGTCCGCCGGATCGATCAGCAGGAAGGAACCGGTGCGGCGCGAGTCGGCGTACGCGTCGAGCGCGAGGGGCTCGGCGGTACGGACGACGACGCGGCCGATGTCGTTGGCCACCAGCTGACCCGGGTTCGGGTGCTGGGAGAGGTCGTCGAGCGTCAGCTTGGACGGGATGTCCTTGACGATCGCCTTGACCGTGCGGGTGGTGTGCTTGAGCAGCACCCGGGCGCCCACCGTCAGCGGCTGGTCGGCCACGTGGCAGACCGTCGCCTCGACGTCCTGCGTGGTGGCCGGCGCGCTGCCGGCCGGGGCGATCAGGTCGCCGCGGGAGATGTCGATGTCGTCCGCCAGGCGGAGCGTCACCGACTGCGGGGCCCACGCGATGTCCACGGACTCGCCCAGGGCGTCGATTCCCTCGATCACCGAGGACTTCCCCGACGGCAGGACGGTCACGGCCTCGCCGACACGCAGGACGCCGGAGGCGATCTGGCCCGCGTAGCCGCGGTAGTCCGGGTGCTCGGCGGTCTGCGGACGGATCACGTACTGCACCGGGAAACGCGCCGGGCAGGCCGTCAGGTCGTGGCTGACCGGGACGGTCTCCAGGTGCTCCAGCACCGTCGGGCCGCCGTACCAGTCCATGTTGGCGGAGGGCTCCACCACGTTGTCGCCGGCCAGCGCCGAGATCGGGATCGCGGTGATCTCCGGGACGCCCAGCTCGGAGGCGTACGTGGTGAACTCCTCGGCGATCTTCGCGAAGACCGCCTCCTCGTAGCCCACGAGGTCCATCTTGTTGACCGCGAGGACCACGTGCGGGACGCGCAGCAGGGCGGCGACGGCCGCGTGGCGGCGGGTCTGCTCGACGACGCCGTTGCGGGCGTCGACCAGGACCACGGCCAGCTCGGCGGTGGAGGCGCCGGTGACCATGTTCCGGGTGTACTGCACGTGCCCGGGGGTGTCGGCCAGGATGAACCGGCGGCGGGCGGTCGCGAAGTAGCGGTAGGCCACGTCGATGGTGATGCCCTGCTCCCGCTCGGCCCGCAGGCCGTCGGTCAGCAGCGCCAGGTCGGGGGCGTCCTGACCGCGGTCGGCGGACACCCGCTCCACGGCCTCCAGCTGGTCCTCCAGGACCGACTTGGAGTCGTGCAGCAGGCGGCCGACCAGGGTGGACTTGCCGTCGTCGACGGAGCCGGCGGTCGCGAAGCGCAGCAGCGTGGTGGCGCTCAGCTGCTCGGTCGTGCTGGTCATCTCTAGAAGTACCCTTCGCGCTTGCGGTCTTCCATCGCGGCCTCGGACAGCTTGTCGTCGGCGCGGGTGGCGCCCCGCTCGGTGAGGCGGGAGACGGCGATCTCGGCGATCACCGCGTCGAGCGTGGTGGCGTCGGAGTCGACGGCACCGGTGCAGGACATGTCACCGACGGTGCGGTAGCGGATCAGCCGCTTCTCCACCGTCTCGGTGTCCTTCGGACCGCCCCACTCGCCGGCGGTCAGCCACATGCCACTGCGCAGGAAGACGTCCCGCTCGTGCGCGAAGTAGATCTCGGGGAGCTCGATGTTCTCGCGGGCGATGTACTGCCACACGTCCAGCTCGGTCCAGTTCGACAGCGGGAACACGCGGACGTGCTCGCCGGCCGCGTGGCGGCCGTTGTAGAGCTGCCACAGCTCGGGGCGCTGACGGCGCGGGTCCCACTGGGAGAACTCGTCGCGCAGGGAGAACACGCGCTCCTTGGCGCGGGCCTTCTCCTCGTCGCGGCGGCCGCCGCCGAACACGGCGTCGAACCTGTGCTGCTGGATCGCCTCGGTCAGCGGAACGGTCTGCAGCGGGTTGCGGGTGCCGTCCGGGCGCTCGCGCAGCTTGCCGGCGTCGATGTACTCCTGGACGGAGGCCACGTGCAGGCGCAGGTTGTGCTCGGCGACCGTGCGGTCCCGGTAGTCGATGACCTCGGGGAAGTTGTGCCCGGTGTCGACGTGCAGCAGCGTGAACGGGACCGGCGCCGGGGCGAAGGCCTTCAGCGCCAGGTGCAGCATGACGATCGAGTCCTTGCCGCCGGAGAACAGGATCACCGGCTTCTCGAACTCGCCCGCCACCTCGCGGAAGATGTGCACGGCCTCGGACTCCAGGGAGTCCAGGTGCGACAGTGCGTACGGCGCGTCGGCGTCCGATTCGCCGGAGGCGTTGTGCAGGTGCGTGGCGGCGGTGGTCATGCCAGACCCCTCTCGGTGAGCAGCGCGTACAGGGAGTCGGCCGACTCCTGCACGGACTGGGTGTGCGACTCGATACGGAGGTCCGGGGACTCCGGCGCCTCGTACGGGTCGTCGACCCCGGTCAGCCCGGAGATCTCGCCCGCGGCCTGCTTGGCGTACAGGCCCTTCACGTCCCGCTCGGAGCACACGTCGACCGGGGTGGCCACGTGCACCTCCAGGTAGTCCGTCGCCGCGGCGGCGTGCCGCTTGCGGACGGCCTCGCGGCTGTCGGCGAACGGGGCGATCACCGGGACGAGGGCCTTGACGCCGTTGCTGGCGAGCAGCTCGGCGACGAAGCCGATCCGCTGCACGTTGGTGTGCCGGTCCTCACGGCTGAAGCCGAGGCCGGCGGAGAGGAACTCGCGGATCTCGTCGCCGTCGAGGACCTCCACCCGGTGGCCCTCGCCGCGCAGCCGCTCGGCGAGCGCGTAGGCGATGGTGGTCTTGCCCGCGCTGGGCAGACCGGTCAGCCACACCGTGGCTCCCTGGCCGGTCACGCTCATCCGCTTCTCCGTGGGTTCCGTGTCGTTCGTGGGTGTTGTGGTGGTCATCAGCCGTGCAGTCCGCACTCGGTCTTGGCCCGGCCGGCCCAGCGGCCGGCCCGCGCGTCCTCGCCCTCCGCCACGCGGCGGGTGCAGGGGGCGCAGCCGACGGAGGCGTAGCCGTCCATCAGCAGCGGGTTGGTGAGCACGCCGTGCTCGGCGACGTACGCGTCCACGTCGTCCTGGGTCCAGCGGGCGATCGGGGAGACCTTCACCTTCTGCCGCTTCTCGTCCCAGCCGACCACCGGGGTGTTCGCCCGGGTCGGGGACTCGTCGCGGCGCAGGCCGGTGGCCCACGCCTGGTACGCGGTCAGGCCCTCCTCCAGCGGCTTGACCTTGCGCAGCGAGCAGCACAGGTCGGGGTCCCGGTCGTGCAGCTTCGGACCGTACTGGGCGTCCTGCTCGGCCACCGTCTGGCGCGGGGTGAGGGTGATGACGTTGACGTCCATCACGGCCTCGACCGCGTCGCGGGTGCCGATCGTCTCCTCGAAGTGGTAGCCCGTGTCCAGGAAGACCACGTCCACACCGGGGAAGACGCGGGACGCGAGGTGCGCGACGACCGCGTCCTCCATGGAGGAGGTCACGCAGAACTTCTTGCCGAAGGTCTCGGCCGCCCAGGTGAGGATCTCCAGCGGGGAGGCGTCCTCCAGGTCACGGCCGGCCTGCTCGGCGAGCGCCCTCAGCGCGACGGCGTCGCCCGTAGCGTTCTGAGTGGTGGTCATATGTCTTCCCCTCCAACGGTGTTGGACTGAAGTCCGCGGGACAGCAGCCCGAGGTACTTCAGCTGGAAGGCTCGGTTGCACGCCCTGCATTCCCAGGCGCCGTGGCCCTGCTCGTTCGGGAACAGGTCCTCGTCGCCGCAGTACGGGCAGTAGAACGGTGCAGCTCGCTCGCTCATGAGAGGCTCGCGTCGCTGGCGCGGCCGACCCAGGCGGCGAAGCGCTCGCCGTCCTCGCGCTCCTCCTCGAAGCGCTTGACGACCCGCTCCACGTAGTCGGGCAGCCCGTCCTTGGTGACCTTCAGGCCGCGGACCTTGCGGCCGAAGCCGGCCTCCAGGCCGAGGGCGCCGCCCAGGTGGACCTGGTAGCCCTCCACCTGGTTGCCGTCCTCGTCCAGGACCAGCTGGCCCTTGAGACCGATGTCCGCCACCTGGATACGGGCGCACGCGTTCGGGCAGCCGTTGATGTTGATGGTGAGCGGCTGGTCGAAGTCCGGCAGGCGGCGCTCCAGCTCGTCGATCAGCGAGGCGCCGCGCGCCTTGGTCTCGACGATGGCCAGCTTGCAGAACTCGATGCCGGTGCAGGCCATCGTGCCGCGCCGGAACGGGGACGGGTTGACCCGCAGGTCGAGCGCCTCCAGGGCGGCGACCGCGGAGTCGACCTGCGTCTCCTCGACGTCCAGCAGGATCATCTTCTGGTCGGCGGTGGTGCGCAGCCGGCCGGAGCCGTGCTGCTCGGCCACGTCGGCGATCTTGGTGAGCGTGGCGCCGTCGACCCGGCCCACGCGCGGGGCGAAGCCGATGTAGAAGCGGCCGTCCCGCTGCCGGTGCACGCCCATGTGGTCGCGCCACTGGCCGGTGGGCTCCTGCGGGGCGGGGCCGTCGGTGAGCTTCCGCTTCAGGTACTCGTCCTCCAGGACCTGGCGGAACTTCTCCGCGCCCCAGTCGGCGACGAGGAACTTCAGGCGGGCGCGAGTGCGCAGGCGGCGGTAGCCGTAGTCACGGAAGATCGAGATGACGCCCTCGTAGACGTCGGGGACCTCGTCGAGCGAGACCCAGGTGCCCAGGCGCACGCCCAGCTTGGGGTTGGTGGACAGGCCGCCGCCGACCCACACGTCGAAGCCGGGACCGTGCTCGGGGTGGTCGACGCCCACGAACGCGATGTCGTTGATCTCGTGGGCCACGTCGAGCTGCGGCGAGCCGGAGACCGCGGACTTGAACTTGCGGGGCAGGTTCGAGAAGTCCTTGTTGCCGACGATGCGGCGGTAGATCTCGTCGATGGCGGGGGTGCCGTCGATGATCTCGTCCTCGGCGATGCCGGCGACGGGGGAGCCGAGGATGACGCGCGGGGTGTCACCGCAGGCCTCGGTGGTGGACAGGCCGACGGCCTCCAGCCGGCGCCAGATCTCCGGGACGTCCTCGATGCGGATCCAGTGGTACTGCACGTTCTGCCGGTCGGTGACGTCGGCGGTACCGCGGGCGAACTCCTGGGAGATCTCGCCGATCACGCGGAGCTGCTCGGTGGTCAGCCGGCCGCCGTCGATGCGGACGCGCAGCATGAAGTACTTGTCGTCCAGCTCCTCCGGCTCCAGGATCGCGGTCTTGCCGCCGTCGATCCCGGGCTTGCGCTGGGTGTAGAGGCCCCACCAGCGCATGCGGCCGCGCAGGTCGTTGGGGTCGATCGAGTCGAACCCGGACTTGGAGTAGATCGTCTCAATGCGCGTCCGCACGTTGAGACCGTCGTCGTCCTTCTTGAACTGCTCGTTGCCGTTGAGGGGCGTGTGGTGGCCGACGGCCCACTGGCCTTCACCGCGGTGACGGCCGCTCTTGCGGCGCGCGGCAGCGGGAGCGGCTGCGGGCTTTTCGGGGGTGGCGGCCATGGCGGTACGTCCTTCTTCGGCGGCTCAGGGCATGGGCAGGTGACCTGCGCAATCAGGGGCAGGTGTGGCTGAGGGGCCCGCCGTACGGTGGGGGCGGACCGGTTCGGCCATCAGGGGTTCGACTCGGTCCGCCGCGGCGCTGCGGCAGGGCGAGCGAGGTGTGTGCGGCGGTGCTGGTTCCGTCAGCGCGCCGGACAAATGGCGCTGGACATGCGGCCGAGGTCGACGTGCCGCCGACTCACCAAGGCAATTCCAGCTCCATTCATGGGGGGAAGCGTGGCATGCGTGTCTTGGAGGAGTCCACTACTGTCCATAATTCGGACAGATCCGTCCCGAATTATGGGACGCTGTGGCCCGGCTCACGTTGATCGCGGGTGCAGCGGGCGACGGCCGAACCCTGGTCAGGCCTGGCGGAATCCTATGTTCCGACCAATGGTCGCGTGCGCGCGAACGCCGTGCGTCACCGGCCCGCTACACACGCGGTGCGCGATGGTCCGCGGGAGCCGATGGCGGGAGATGCGCAGATCCGCGTGATCCGGGCCGGTCCGGGCGCATCGGATCGCCACGCGCCTCTCCTTCCCGGCGGACGCGCGCCGCCGGGGGCCGGGCGCAGGCCGTTGACGATCCCTGCGCGGTTCGGTCCCCCGGCAGCCGTTCCCTAAGCCTCCGCATTCGCCCCCGGCCAGGGACCCGGCGTCGGGGTCAGCGGCTTTTCTTCCGTTTCGGTGTGGAAGACCTTGAAGCCGCGGCGGAGGTAGTTGTCCATGGCGGTGGGGCCGTCCTGGCTGCACGTGTGGAGCCAGACGCGGCGCGTCGGTTCGCGGTCCGGCCAGCGGTCGGCCAGGTCCCAGGCCCGGCGGATGCCCTCCGTCAGCAGCCGGCCGCCGATCCGCCGCCCGCGGAAGTCCGGCAGCAGGCCGAAGTAGATGATCTCCACCACGCCGTCCGGCTGGGGGTCGAATTCCACGTATCCCGCCGGAGTGCCGCGGTCGTACGCGACCCACGTCTCCACCCCGGGACGGTTCAGCTGGGCGACCCACTCCGCACGCGTCAGCGACAGCCGGTCCGTCCAGTGGATGTCCCCGCCCACCGAGGCGTACAGGAAGCGGTTGAACTCCGGCGACGGGACTTCCGCCCGCATGATCGTGACCTCGTCGCCCGGCGGGGCCGCGGCCGGGACCAGGTCCTCCGGAGAGGTCATCTCCAGGGACCAGGTCGTGAGAGTGATGGTGGTGGGGTCGCTCATGCGTTCAGGGAATCACGCCCGCACCCGGACGGCCCAGCCGGGCCCTGATCACCGCGGGGGCCGTGGAATGGGGCAACAGGTCCACCCCGTTCGCGGGGCGGATCAGTTCGATCTCCACGTCGTCCCCGAAGCGGTACGGGCGGTGGGCGAGCACGCCCGCCAGGTTCCGCCGGACCCGGGACATCTCCGCCCGGACCGTGACCGTGCGGGTGGCGTCCCCGAAGACCTCCGCGGCGAGCTCCGCCGCCGACCAGCCACGGGGGCGCTCCGCCAGCAGGAACAGCAGCTCCGCGTGGCGCGGGCTCAGCTCCTGCGACCAGCTGCCGGCCGCCCCGTACACCGTCGCCGACCAGGAGCGCGGTCTGCTGAGGTCCAGGACGACCCGGCTCACCGCGGCGCCCGTACGCGCCCCGTCGACCCGCAGCAGCCAGCCACCGGGCAGCGGCTCCGCCACGCAGTCGCCCAGCTGCGGCAGCCACAGCCGGCCCGGGCCGAAGGACTTCGGCAGCGGGATCCGGTCGCCCGGCGCCAGGCCCGTCACGGCGGCCGTCCAGCCGTGCGGGTCCACGGTCAGGGCCCGCTCGCCGGCCGGCAGCCGCGCCAGCAGCGGTGCCGACACCGCCCGCAGCCGCTCCAGCGACTCCAGGTGCCGGATCCGCAGTTCCCGTTCCGCCAGTCTCGCCACCGAGCTCACCCAGGCCAGGGTCGCCGGGTGCATGGTGGCCAGCGGTCCGCTGACGTCGACCACACCGAGCAGCCGCCCGTCGCGCGGGTCGTGCACCGGTGCGCCCGCGCAGGTCCAGTCGTGGTGCGAGGAGACGAAGTGCTCCGCCGAGAACACCTGCACCGGCCGGCCGGTCACCAGGGCCGTGCCCACCCCGTTGGTGCCCACGACCGATTCGTCCCAGTCGGCGCCCACCCCGAAGCCCAGCCGGTCCGCCTTCCGCAGGATCGAGGAGGCTCCCTCCCGCCACAGCAGGCGCCCGTCCGCGTCCGCGACCACCATGATGTGCAGGGCGCCGTCCAGGGCCGGCAGCAGGCCCTCGCGGAGGACCGGCAGGATCTGCCGCAGGGGCGAGACGTGGCGCCGTTCCTCGGTCTCCGCCAGGGTCAGCATCCGCGACCGCGTGTCCCGGTCCGGGTGCACCCCGCCGGCCAGCATGCGCCGCCAGGACTCGGCGATCTCCGGCCGCGGCGCGGCCGGTGGCCGGTCCCCGGCGAGCGTGGCCGCCCGTACCCCCTTCAGCAGGCGCGTGGCCTCGCGCGCGTCCATGGCCGAAAGCCGGGCCAAATCAACTGCGGTGTGGAACACCGGAGCCTCCCCGTAGAACAGGACGTACCCCCGGACCCGTCCGGCCCGCCGTTTCCCCTACGGCTCACCCCGGCACTCACGCGTGCGCGGCCCGATCCAGGACCTACAGGGTGCAACGGTATGCAACTCTCGCCAAGTCCCGTCCGTGCGACCGAAACTGTGCACAACGCCGCCCGCGTGGCGGTGTTCAGCTCCTCCTCGGGGCTTTTTCGGGAAACAGGGGTGGCGCCGAGTCGGCGCGGCGCCACCCCCATCCTCCGACGGGCCGGATCCGGACCGGGTGCGGTTTGGGGACTTCCCCCGGCCCGCGATCCGCGCCCGATCGGCCCGCGCCTCTTCAGTGCACCTGCGCGCCCGTCAGCGAGAGACGCGCGCCCGTTCCACCACCGAACCCAGGTCCAGGGTGTGCGGCAGCGTCCCGAAGGCCGCCCCCCAGTCCCCGCCCAGCCGTGACGCGCAGAACGCGTCCGCCACCTCCGGCGGAGCCCACCGGACCAGCAGCGACCCCTGCAGCACCAGGGCCATGCGCTCCACCACACGGCGGGCGCGGGCCTCCAGGCCCGTCAGGTCCGCGAGTTCGGTCAGCAGGTCCTTGACGGCCGCGTCCAGTCGGTGGTCCGCCCCGCGGGCCTGTCCGATCTCCCGCAGGAACGCGTCCAGCGCCTGCGGTTCGCGCTGCAGTGCCCGCAGCACGTCCAGCGCCTGTACGTTGCCCGAGCCCTCCCAGATCGAGTTCAGCGGGGACTCGCGCAGCAGCCGGGGCAGCCCCGACTCCTCCACGTAGCCGTTGCCGCCCAGGCACTCCAGCGCCTCCACGACGGCCGGCGTGCACCGCTTCGTCACCCAGTACTTCGCCGCCGGAACGGCCAGCCGCAGGAAGGCCCGTTCCCGCTCGTCACCGGAGTCCTGCACGGCGTCGTACGCGGACGCCAGCCGGAGCATCAGCACGGTCGCCGCCTCCGACTCCAGCGCCAGATCGGCGAGCACGTTCCGCATCAGCGGCTGGTCGATGAGCTTCGCCCCGAAAGCGGAGCGGTGCTCCGCGTGGTGCACGGCCTGCGTCAGCGCCTGCCGGACCAGCGCCGCCGACCCGATCACACAGTCCAGCCGGGTGGCCGCGACCATCTCGATGATGGTCCGCACCCCCCGCCCCTCCTCGCCGACCAGCCGCGCCCACGTCCCGTCGAACTCGACCTCCGCCGAGGCGTTCGACTTGTTCCCCAGCTTGTCCTTGAGCCGCTGGATCGCGAACGCGTTCCGCGTGCCGTCCGCCAGCACCCGGGGCACCAGGAAACAGCTCAGACCCCCCGGAGCCTGCCCCAGCACCAGGAAACCGTCCGACATCGGCGCCGAACAGAACCACTTGTGCCCGGTCAGCAGGTACTCTCCGGCCGCGTCCAGCGGCTTCGCCGCCGTCGTGTTCGCCCGTACGTCGCTGCCGCCCTGCTTCTCCGTCATCCCCATGCCGAACAGCACGCCGGCCTTCTCGGCGGCCGGCCGGAGCCCCGTCTCGTACACGTGCGAGGTGAGCCGGGGCTCCCACTCGGCGGCGAGTACCGGATCCACGCGCAGCGCCGGCACCGCCGCGTGCGTCATCGACACCGGGCACCCGTGCCCCGCCTCCGCCTGCGACCAGACGAAGAACCCGGCCGCGCGCCGCACGTGCCCGCCCGGCCGCCCCCAGGCGTCCGTCAGTCCCGCCGTCACCGCCTTGCCGAGCACCCGGTGGTACGCCGGGTGGAATTCCACCTCGTCGATCCTGTGTCCGTATCGGTCGTGCGTCCGCAGTTTCGGCGGGTTCTCGTTGGCCTGCGCGCCCCATTCCAGGGCCTGTGCCGAACCCGCGGCGCGCCCGAGTTCACCGAGCTCCTGCCGTGCCTGCTCCAGGAGTTCGGGAGCGAGGTGCCGCTCCACGCCCTCGGTCAGGGCGCGGTCACCGCCGTAGACGTCGTACCCCACAAGGGGTGGGGCCTGGTTGCTCACTGTGTGGGTGGTGGCTGCCATGCGGATACCGTAAAGACGTGCAGCCAGCAAAAGAAACACCCCCCGGGCAGCCCTCCGGGCAGCCTCCCGGGCCTACCGGACTTCCCGGACACCCCCGTGGGCGGCTCCACCGGGCGCGTGCCCTCTACCGCAACGTCTCCAAGAGCAAGATGGCGTGGCTGCTGCTCAAGGACACCGTCAATTCCTGCATCGAGTACCGGATCCTGGGTCTTGCGGCCGAGGCGGCCTTCTTCACCCTGCTGTCCATGCCGCCGCTCTTCCTCGGCCTGCTCGGCCTCCTCGGCTACGTGGACGACTGGACCGACACCACCACCGTCGCCAGCATCAAGGACAACATCCTCACGGCGGTCGGCACCGTGCTCTCCGACCGGGGCGTCAACGAGATCGCCCGACCCCTGCTCGACGACGTCACCAGCCGCGGCCGGCCCGACATCATCTCCCTGGGCTTCGCCTTCGCCCTGTGGTCCGGCTCCCGGGCGGTCAACGTCTTCATCGACACCATCACGGTGATGTACGGGCTCGACGGGCGGCGCGGCATCGTCAAGACCCGGCTGCTCGCCTTCCTGCTGTACGTGATCGCCCTGCTGATCGGCGCGATCGTGCTGCCGCTGATGGTGGTCGGCCCCGACGCCGTGGTCCGCCTGGTGCCCTGGGGCACCAGCGTGATCGCGGTGCTCTACTGGCCCACCGTCACCCTGCTCTCGATCGCCTTCCTGACCACCCTCTACCACGTGTCCGTACCGGTGCGGTCGCCGTGGATCGAGGACGTGCCGGGCGCGCTGATCGCCCTCGCCATGTGGGTGCTCGGATCGTTCCTGCTCCGCATCTACCTCACCAGCACCGTCGAGGGCCCCACCATCTACGGCTCCCTCGCCGCGCCCGTCGCGGTGCTGCTGTGGATCGGCATCTCCGCCTTCGCCGTGCTGGTCGGAGCCGCCGTGAACGCGGCCATCGACCGGGTCTGGCCGTCCGTGGCCACCGCCGCGGCCCGCGAGGCCAACGAGCGGGCCCGGGAGGCCGAGGCCGCCCAGCTGATCGCCCGCGCGGCGGCCTGGCGGGCCCTGGCCGAAGGGGAGTCGGAGGACGACGAGGACTCCGGCATGCCCTCCGAGTTCCCGGAGCGCTGGTCCAACTTCCTGCCGCCCGACGACTACCGGTCACGGCTCCACCGGGAGCGGCACCCGCATCCCTGACGGGCCGGCCCGTGCGCGCCCGCCGTCGGGGAGGCTTCCCTCGCGGCTGCCCCGGTTCCCGTCCCGGCAGCCGCCTACGCTGGGAGGGTGGCGTACACCGAACGGCCCTCCGGGCTCGTCCCCGGCGCCGTGCTGTGGCAGGCCGACGGGCCCGCCGGACCGGTGCTGCCCGACGGGTGCATGGATCTCCTGTGGGTGGACGGGCGGCTGCTGGTCGCCGGGCCCGACACCCGGGCGCACCCGGCGCGGGAGGTGCCCGGTTCCGGCTTCGCCGGGATCCGCTTCGCGCCCGGGACCGCGCCCACGCTGCTCGGCGTACCGGCGCACGAGCTGCGCGACCGCCGCGTCGAGCTGGCCGAGCTGTGGCCCGCGCGCGAGGTCCGCAACCTGGCCGGCCAGGTCGCCTCCCACGCCGACCCGCTCGCCGGCCTCGACGCGCTGGCCCGGAGCCGGGCCGCGGCCCCCGACCCGCTGATCGCCGAGGTGGTGGCCCGCCTGCGCGCCGGTGAGACGGTCGCCCGCATCGCGGACATGCTGGGCCTGGGCCCCCGGCAGCTGCACCGCCGCTCGCTCGCCGCGTTCGGCTACGGGCCGAAGACCCTGGGCCGGGTGCTGCGCATGCAACACGCCCTCGCCCGGGTCCGCGCGGGCGTCCCGTACGCGGAGGTGGCGTACGACACCGGCTACGCCGACCAGGCCCACCTGGCCCGCGAGGTCCGCGCCCTGGCGGGCACCACCCTGACCGGTTACGCGTCCGGGGCGATCGGTCGGGCGCCCGGCCCGGAGGGGGCGGCTTCGGACGGGGCGAACAGCGACACCCCGCAGCCGTCGGGGTCGAGGACGACGGCGTAACGCTGACCCCAGAACGCGTCCCAGGGCTTGAGGTGCCCGGTGTTCCCGGCCGCGGTGAGCTCTTCGTACAGGCCGTCGACCTCGGCGGGGGAGTCGCACAGGAACGCCAGTTCCCGGCGCTGGCCCCCGGCCGGGCGGGTCCACTCCGGATCGAGGGAGCGGACCACTTCCTCGGTGTCCCAGGCGATCCGCAGCCCGCCGGGAAGCGCGGCCTCCACATGGGGCTGTTCCTCCGACCCGGCCGGGACGTCCAGGCCGAGACGGCGGTAGAAGGCGAGCGAGGCGGCCATGTCACCGGTGACCAGGCCGATCATGTCGAGTCGAGGAGTCATGGCAGCATGCTGGGCCGGCCGGGCCGGTCCGGTCTTGAAGGAATCGGACGCGGGAGGGGGCGCGGGGGTATGACGGGTGGGCGGAAAAAGAGTTGGCACGCCCCGAGAGGCCCGGGTTACGGTGAAGCCGACCGCCACGCCGTACGGGTGCCCGTACGGCCGACCCACGCTTTCGAGCCCGGAGGTGAGCCTCGATGACTGCCGTCGCGCTGGGCGCTGCCCGCATTCAGAAGACCATCGACATCACCCCCGTGGTCACCGGCTGACTGCTCGTCATCTCGCGTACGCATGAGGTGCGTACGCCCCACCTCCGAGCGCCGGGACCACCCTGTGAAGGGCTCCCCTTGACTCTCTCTTCTGCTTCTTCTTCCACCTCCTCCGCTTCGGCAGAGGCTTCTGCTCCGGCATCGGCTTCCGCCTCCGCGCTGCTGTCCCTCGGCTGGGACGACGCGTGGGCCGAGGAGTTCGCCCCGTACGCCGCGCAGGGCCTGCTGCCCGGCCGGGTGGTACGGGTCGACCGCGGGCAGTGCGACGTCATGACGGCGGACGGGACCGTCCGCGCCGACACGGCGTTCGTCACCCCGCACGACCCGCTGCGGGTCATCTGCACCGGAGACTGGGCCGCCGTCGACCCCGACGGTTCCGGCGACCCCCGGTACGTACGCACCTACCTGCCGCGCCGGACCTCGTTCGTCCGCTCGACCTCGTCGAAGCGGTCCGACGGGCAGATCCTCGCGGCCAACGTCGACCACGCGCTCGTCGCGGTCTCCCTCGCGGTCGAACTGGACCTCGGCCGGATCGAGCGCTTCCTCGCGCTGGCCTGGGAATCGGGCGCGCAGCCGCTGGTCGTGCTCACCAAGGCGGACCTGGTACCGGACCCGGTCACGCTGGCGCACCTCGTCCAGGACGTGGAGGCCACGGCCCCCGGAGTGCCGGTGCTGACGGTGTCCTCGATGACGGGCGAGGGCATGGACGTGCTCGGCGCGGTGCTGGCCGGCGGCACCAGCGTGCTGCTCGGCATCTCGGGCGCGGGCAAGTCCACGCTGGCGAACGCCATGCTCGGCGAGGACGTCATGGAGGTACAGGCCACGCGGGACATGGACGGCAAGGGCCGCCACACCACGACCACGCGCAACCTGCTGCTCCTGCCGGGAGGCGGCGTGCTCATCGACACCCCCGGGCTGCGGGGCGTCGGCCTGTACGACGCCGAGACCGGTGTCGGCCAGGTGTTCTCGGAGATCGAGGACTACGCCGCACGGTGCCGCTTCCACGACTGCGCCCACGAGGCGGAGCCGGGCTGCGCGGTGCGCGACGCGGTGGACCGCGGCGAGCTGGCGCAGCGGCGCCTGGACAGCTACCGCAAGTTGCAGCGCGAGAACCAGTGGATCGTGGCGAAGACGGACGCGCGCCTGCGGGCGGAGATCCGCCGCGAGTGGCGCCTCAAGGGCGCCGAGGGCCGCGCCAACCACGACGCGAAGCGAGGCGGGCGGGGCTGACGGCCGGGCCTGCGGGCGGGGCTGACGGCCCTCCCGGCCACCCCGGTCAAACGCCCGGGGTGGCCGGGACCCTGCCCTCGGCGATCGCCTTCGTCAGCAGGGCGTGGTCCGTCCGTGTCCGGTCGGCGTACGCCAGGGCGAAGTCGGCGATGGCACGGTCGAAGAGGTCGGAGGCGCCGAGGTAGCCCGCGATGGCGATCCGGTCGCCGGAGCGGGCGTGCGCCCGGGCCAGCGCCGTACCGCACAGGGCCGCGTACCGGCGCAGCCCCGTCGGGGCCAGGGCCTCCACGACGGCCGATCCCTTCATGTCACGCAACTGCCGGGTGTAGAAGTGCCTGCCCGCGGGCCCGGTCATCCAGCCGAGGAAGATGTCGCCCGCGGCCTGCATCAGACGCTGCCCGGCCACCACCCGGTGGCCGTGGTGCTCGTGGCGGGTGTGGACGACGGTCTCCCGACCTGTGGGTTCCGCGGCTGCCGCGGCTTCCGTGGCTTCCGTGGCGTCGGCGGGCACGTACGCCTCCAGCACCGAGGGGACGGCCTCCTTGATCTGGAGGAAGAGCGGATCGCTTTCGTCCCGGCCGGTCAGCAGCACGATGAAGCAGCGAGTGCCGACACTCCCCACCCCGACGACCTTCCGCGCCGCGTCGACGTAGCGGTAGCGGTCCAGCAGCATCCGGCGCTCCTCGGGAAGAGTGCCGCGGTACTCACGGAAGGTCGTGTCCACGGTACTTTCCTCGGCCTCGGTCACCGGTCGCAGCAGCGGCGGGTCGTCGATGATGCGGAGCCGGCCGCCCCGCACCTCGGTCAGCTTGGCGAAGGCCTGCAGGTTGGTGCGCCGCCGGGCGCGCCTGATGTTCTCCGCGACCCGCTCGCGCTGCACGGCTCCCGCGGCCAGTGCCAACACCTCGTCCGTGCTGATGCGCTCGTACCAGACGGCGAGCTCGCCCTGGCCGGCGAGTCGCCGCATGGAAACGCGGTAGGCCTGGGCGGCTTCGAGGGCGGCGAGCCGGGCGGCCCCGTCGCCGTGCCCGTTCTCCCGGGCGGCCACCGCGACGCTGGCGGCGAGCCGCTTCACGTCCCACTCGAACGGCCCGGGCAGCGTTTCGTCGAAGTCGTTGAGGTCGAAGAGCATGGTCCGCTCGGGTGAGGCGAACACGCCGAAGTTCAGCAGGTGGGCGTCGCCGCACAACTGGACGATCAGTCCGGTGTGCGGGTCGGCGGCCAGGTCCGCGGTCATCACCGCGGCCGAACCGCGCAGGAAGGCGAACGGCGAGGCCGACATCCGGCCGTACCGGATGGGCAGCAGGTTCGGCAGCCGGTCGGCGCCCTGCTGCACCAGCACGCCGATGGGATCGGGCCGGTCCGCCGCCTCGGACCATCCCGCGTGCGCGCGTCGGCTGACCCGCTTGCGGGCCGCCCGTCCCGTCCGCGCCCGCTCGTCCGGACTGGCCATGGCCATACCGTCTCCTCCCGCCGTGCCCTGTTCCCAGCGTGGGCGGAGGGCGGACGCCGCGCACCTCGGCCGCTGGGCGGCGAGGGCGCGGCGAAGGCCGGCGGCGGCCCGGGTGGCTGCCGGGGTGGCTGCCGGGCCGCCCAGGTGGTGCCGGCGATGGGTCACCCTTGCTGCTGTCCGGCCTCCAGGCCCCAGGCGTGGACGCGGTCCGGGTGGATCCTGATCACCTCGGGGCTGAAGTGCGGACCGAGGCCGTGCGGGCCGGTCTCCAGCGTGGCCGTGCCACGGATCTCGATGCCCCGGACCCGCCACGGGCGGGTGCTGACCAGGTCGTCCACGACGAGCGCCAGCCGTGGGTTGCCCTGCAGGTTGCGCCACTTCTTGGTCGAGCCCATCGCCATCCCGCCGACCAGGACCGTGCCGTCCTCCTGCGGAAAGAAGCCCACCGGATTCACCTGCGGCTGCCCCGAGGCGTCCACGGTGGCCAGCCTCCCCAGGTGCTGGGACCGCAGGTAGGCGAGCTCGTCCGTGCTGAAACCGTCGAAATCCCTCATGAGGACAGCGTGACCGTCCCGCCGTCGTCCGCACATCGGTCCGGGGGCGGGAACGAGACCTACGCCGCAGGGCGGAGGGGCGGGCGGGTGGCCGACCTCCCCGTACGGTCAGCCCCCGGTCCTCACCCCCACGCCACCCGCTCAATCCCGCCAGACCCAGCCCCGCTCGTACGCGTGCCACCCCAGCTGGAGTCGCGTGGTGACGCCCGCCAGTTCCATCAACCCCTTCACGCGGCGCTGCACCGTGCGCAGGCCGAGTTCCAGGTGTTTGGCCACGCTGGCGTCGGTCATGCCCGCCAGAAGGAGGGAGAGGATCTCCAGGTCGGTGCCGTCGGGGCCGGACGGGGCCTCCGTCACCGTGCCGTCCCCGCCCAGCCGGAGCGGCAGCGCGTCGCGCCACACCGCCTCGAACAACCCGAGCAGGGACTCCAGCAGGCCCGATGCGTGGACGACCAGGGCCGCCGGTTCGGTGTCGTGGCCGGTGCGGGTGGTCAACGGCACCATCGCCAGTGCGCGGTCGGCGATCACCAGTCTCGTGGGGACCTGCGGGACCACCCGGAGGTGTTCACCGCGGGCCAGTGCCGCCTGCACCTCCAGCAGGCCGTCCGGGTCGCTCAGGACGTCCCGTTCGATCACCACCCGGTGGCCGATCCCGCGGCCCGCCGCCCGGTCCTCCGCGCCGTCGTCCCGGCGGGACACCAGCTGAGGGCGGCCGGTCACCAGTGCGCACACTTCCTTCTCCGCGCCCAGCCGGAGCTGTCCGAAGCGGTGGGCGACCGCGCTCACGCCCGTCACCACCTCCACCAGGTCGTGCACGGCCGGTTCCGTCGCCTCCACCCGGTAGTCCTCCGCCAGCCTCGCGGCCGCCAGCTCCGCCTGTTCCAGCTCGTGCCGCTGCCGGGTGAGGAGCGCCCGCAGGGCCACTTCCGGCGGTGCCGCCACCCATCGGCCGGGCCGGGCCGGGGACCGCGCGGCCAGTCCGTGCCGCTCCAGGTGTCGCAACACCCCCTCGGTCTGCGGTACCGGCAACGTCAGCCGGTGTGCCAGGTCCGGCACCTCCGCCGCGCCCAGCGCCACCAGCGCCCGGTAAGCCGACTCCTGGCCCTCGTCCAGACCTATCGCACCCAGCAAACCCGTCCCCCCACGTCCGGCCCGCCTGATGGCGGGAAGCGGTCACGGCGCAAACCCGCCGCCGCCATCATCACCGCACGCCGCGTCCCTCTGCCATGGTCACGCCACCGCAGCACCATCAATCCGCAGGCCGCACGTCGTTCGTACGGCAACTTTGGCATTCAATGCAGCAGTTGGCCGGATTCGATCCGGAGAGGACGATGCGTCCGGTTCTGAACCGTTCGGTGTCACGGCGCCGGTGTGGCAGGGCCGCGACGACGCCCACGCGGCGCAGATCCCGGAACCGACCGCCGTCGGCGGGGGTCCGTGACGCGGCCGGGCGTATGGACATACGAAGTCCGCTGATCCGTTCGGTGGGAGGAGGGGAGGAGTCCCGACGGACGTTCGCCCATCGGGACTCCTTTCCGCCGTTCCGGTGTGCCGGACGCCCCGTACGGCCGAAACTGAGGGACATGAGTCAGCAGGGGGACGCGGACCCGCAGGACTGGTGGCACAAGCTCTACGAGAACCCGCCGGAGGACCCCGGCCCGGACCGGCCGGAGAGCGGCCCTGCCGCGGGCGGGCGGGAGGGCCAGGGCGCGGGCGGGCCGGAGGGGCTTGGCGCGGGCGGGCCCGAAGGGCTCGGTCCGGGCGGGCCGGAAGGCCCCGGCGCGGGTGGGCGGGAAGGCCTCGGTGCGGGCCGGTGGCAAGGGCCGGGCGAGGACCCGCCGTCGGGGCCCGGCGTGCCGGGCCCGGCTGACCCGCGCGCGGCACCGGGATGGGCGGCCCCACCGGGCTCCCCCCTGCTCCCGAGCCCCAGGCCCGCCGCCGATGACGATCCGGCGGACACCCTGGAGACCCGCTTCGGCTCGGCCTGGACGATGCTCTACGGTGCCGAGGCGCCGGAGCCCCCGCCTGCCGCCCCGGCCCCGGGGGCAGCCCCACCGGCCGCCGGCCCGGACCGCTCCGAGCCGGGCCCGGCCGTTGCCGGGGCCGAAACGGCCGGGTCGGGATACGCCCCTGCGCGTGCGCCCGCGCCTACGCCCGCGCCCGAAGCCCCCGCACCCGCGCCCGAGACCGCTCCCGCGCCCCGGAGGGAGGCGGTCGTGCCCGAGCCGGGGACCCGTCCTGCCGACCCCCGGTCGGTGGCTGCGGAAGCCGACAACGGGGGGACGACGAGCGGGCGGAGGGGCGGGGCCGTTCCCCTGGGTGAGCCCGGGGCCACCGGGTTCGTGCTCGGGGCGCTGACCGTACCGCCCGTTCAGGACTCGTTCGGGGCCGCCGGGACCGTTCGGCCGGCGGTGCGGCACCTCGGGGACCGGGCGCCCACCTACGCCGCCGAGCCGGGGCCCCTGCCCGTCGCCGACCCCGCCGCGCTGGACGCCTTGGTGCCGGACACCGTGCTGGAGGGAGCGCGGTACGGCGGGAGTACCCTGCGGGCCGGTTCGGTGCGCGGTGACTCAGCCCGATACCGGGGCGAGGCGCGTCGGGACTCCCTGCTCACCGCGCGCTTCGGGACCGGTGACGACTCCCTGGTGCTGGTGGCCCTCGCGGGTGGCGACCGGGCCGCCGAGGGAGCCCGGGAGGCCGCCGCCGAACTGTGCCGGTGGGTCGCCGGCGCCATCGGCCGCAGTCAGGGCCGGCTCGGCGAGGACATCCGTTCCGGCCGCCGTGACGCCCTGCGGTCCGGTCTCCAGCGGCTCACCGACCGCGGCTACGGCCGGCTGCGCGCCCGCGCCGCCGAGCTCGGGCTCGACGAGGCCGCGTACACGTCCGGGCTGCGCTGTCTGCTGCTGCCGATCGACCCCGAGTGCCGCACCAGGATCAGCTTCGGCAACGGTCCGGGCGGGCTGTTCCGGCTCCGGGCGGGGGAGTGGGAGGACCTGGAGCCGGCCGGGGTGCCCGCGGAAGGCGGGTTCCGGTTCCGGGCGAGTGTGGCCCGGCCGGGCGACGCCCTCCTGCTCTGCTCGGGCGGCCTGGCCGCGCCGATGCGCGAGGAACCGCTGCTCCCCGCCGAGCTCGCCGTCCGCTGGACCGGCACCGAGCCCCCCGGCCTGGCCGAGTTCCTCGCCGACACCCAGCTCCGGCTCAAGGGCTACGCCGACGACCGGACGGCCGCCGCGCTCTGGGAGGCGTAGTCCCCACGCCGGCAGACCATGCGCGCAGGGAGGCGGGCACCACGGACCACGGACCACGGCACCGGCACCACGGACCACGGCATCCGGTGGTGGTGTCCGCTTCCGCTTCCGCGCAGGGACATGCCCGACGACCGTGCGGCACGCCGTCGTCAAGGGTGTTGGTGGCCGGTGACGGCAATTCCGTGGTGCCGGTGGGAGATTTCCTCACCCTGGTGCAGTACGGCAGGCCCGTCCAATCGGTGCTCTTCATCAACTCTCCGCCGAATTTCCCGGAGTTGGGAATGCCGGTTTCCGGCCCCCCTTTGTGCGGAACCACAAATCGCCGACCGGAATTCGCCGGGACCGGTCCCGCGGGCGACGACTTCGGGGTTCGGTCGGCCGAGCCCGAGCAGTTCAGAGGGGTCGTGAGGGTGTGTGGCGGCAGCCCCGGCAGGCCGGGCGGAGGTGGCCGCCGGCCCCGGTCCACTGTTCGTTCCACTGAAGAACGGGGGCGGAAGGGTGGCCGGTTCCGCGCATTGCGCCGGCGAGACCGTGTCCCCGGGAGGGCGGACCGGAGGGTCCCCTTGGCTCGATCCGACCGGCACGGGATCCCGCTTCCGTAACTCTGTTACAGGCCCGGAGGAGTGCCGTTTTCGCCCGGCGGGCATGCATCCCGTAGACCAGTTCGAAGCGATACGGGTGCGATGCGACACGGGAGGTACATCGCCGTGCGGGCGGGGGCGAGGACCGAGATCACTCGGACGGTGCGCCGGGCGGATCTGAGGGCGGTGGGTGAGGTCCGCAGGGACCTTCGGGAGGTGCTGCGGTACCGCTGCCGGGCGGACACCGCGGACGTGGCGGAGCTGTTGGCGACGGAGTTGGTGACCAATGCGCTGGTCCACACGGATCACGGGGCAGAGGTCAGCGTCCGGTTCGCCGGCAGCCGGTTACGGGTGGAGGTGCGGGACGGTACCGCACGCAAACCCCGGCCGTACGTACCGATCGCCGACGACGGTACGCACGGCCGGGGGCTGATGCTGGTGCAGGCACTGGCCGACGCGTGGGGCGTCGACCCGGTGCACGGCGGCAAGGTGGTCTGGTTCGAACTGGACCCGGGCGACTCCGGGCAGGTGCCCGACTGACCCCGGGCCTCAGCCGAACTGCTGCTCCAGGTCCTTCAGTTTCCGCTCCAGGGAGTCGAGCCGGGGGATCGTCTGGGTGTCGTCCTCGGCGGTGAGGTCCACGGTCCGGGCCTCACCCGCCTCGGGGCCGTGCACGGCCTGCAGGGAGGGCCTGCGGAGAACGGGCAGCTGCTCCGCTTCCGCTATGGCGGGCTCCGCGCCGACCGGCGCGGAGCCAGACCCCGAGGTGAGACCCGGTACCTCCACCTGCCTGCCGCGTGCCCGCGGCAGGCCGAAGGCCCGGTTCTGACGGCCCAGCGCCCTTATGTGGGCGCGCTCGCGGCGCTGTTGCTCGCGCCTGCGCAGCCGCTCCTGCTCCTTCTCCCGCTTGTCCTCGCGTACCTCGTCCACCGCCTCGTCCAACGTGCGCACGCCCTCCAGGAGCATCAGCGACCAGGCGCCGAAGGTCTCCCGGGGAGCACGCAGCCAGCGGACGATCCGGATCTGCGGCAGCGGGCGGGGCACCAGGCCCTGCTCGCGGAGGGCGGCCCGGCGGGTCTGCTTGAGCGCGCGGTCGAACAGGACGGCCGCCGAGAGCGACATGCCCGCGAAGAACTGCGGTGCTCCGTCGTGGCCGAGGCCGCGCGGTGCGTGCACCCAGTTGAACCAGGCCGCCGCGCTCGCGAACATCCAGACCAGCAGCCGGGAGCCGAGGGCGGCGTCGCCGTGGCTGGCCTCCCGGACGGCGAGCACCGAGCAGAACATGGCGGCACCGTCGAGCCCGAAGGGCACCAGGTACTCCCAGCCCCCGGACAGGTTCAGGTTCTGCCGGCCGAAGCCGACCAGTCCGTGGAAGGAGAGCGCGGCGGCCACGGCCGCACAGCAGAACAGCAGAACGTACGAGGCGGTGCCGTAGATGGCCTCCTTGCGGCGCCTGCGCTCCTCGCTCCGCTCCCAGCTGTCGTCCGCCGCCTTGTCGCCCTCGCGCTTGCCCCGGGCCACCACCGCCACTGCCGCAAGCACGCCCAGGATCAGCAGGCTGCCGGGCAGCAGCCAGTCCAGCGATATGTCGGTCAGTCTCATCCGGTGTCCCTACAGTCGCGTCGCGCCCATCGGCTTTCCGCGCGTCATAGTGGCGGAAGCGGGACGGGGCGCACGCGGGTTTCGGGGCAAGAGGACACTGATGAGGCCTGGCGCCCTCCGGATAGGGTGTTGTGAGTCGAACTCATATCCGGAGACCGGAAAAGGAGTTCGAATCGAAGGCACTCGAACGGGCGGATTGGCTGGATGAGCCGCCCCGACCGGCACGACCCGTGGCCGGGGGGAGAGAGCGCGCACCGCGAGCACCCGTGCGCCGATCCGCCCCACACCGCGAGGGGCCGGTTCGGTCCGATCCGGACTCGATCACCGCGAAGAAGTAAGCCTCGCCTTACCTGCCCTGGCGGCCGCGTACCCTCTGGCCTGCCCTTTTCCGTCATGTCTCCGCCGCCTATCCTCTGACGGACCCCAGACCAGCCAGGAGGACCGGATGCACGACGCGGCTCAGGCGCGGCTGCCCCGGCCCCGGCAGCCCGGCCGCAAGGTGGCGCGCCAGTTCGTCCGGGAACAGGTCCTCGAAGCGCTGCGCGCCGCACTGCTGGAGGGCGAGCTGGTGCCGGGGGAGATCTACTCCGGGCCGGCGCTGGGGGAGCGGTTCGGCGTCTCGGCGACGCCGGTCCGCGAGGCGATGCAGCAGCTGGCGCTGGAGGGGGCGGTGGAGTGCCTGCCGAACCGTGGCTTCCGGGTGGTCGTACGGACCCTGCGGGAGCTGGCGGAGATGGCCGAGGTACGGGCCCTGCTGGAGGTTCCGGTCATGCTCCGGCTGGCCCGTACGGTGCCGCCGGAGGCGTGGGAGGCGCTGCGGCCGGCCGCGGCCGCGACGGGGGAGGCGGCGGCCTCCGGAGACATCGCGGGATACGCGGAGGCGGACCGGGCGTTCCACCGGGCGGTGCTGTCGCTGTCGGGCAACGGGCAGCTGGTCGAGGTCGCCGACGATCTGCACCGGCGGGCGCAGTGGCCGGCGGCGGGGGTGCCGAGGCTGCGGCGGGCGGATCTCGTGGCGGACGCGGCTGAGCATTCGGCGTTGCTGGAGGCGCTCGTGGCGGGTGAGGTCGCCACGGTCGAAGCGTTGGTCCGCGAACACTTCGCGCGGGCCTGAGCGGGGCTGCGCCCCCGGCCCTCCGGAGCCGTACCTGCCGCGGAGTGCTCCGCGGTCGGCGCCCGCCCGGCCGTGTGGGCGGGCGTGCCGCAGGGCGATGGGGGTCCCCCCTGCGCAACGTCTGCCCACACCTTCGGTGGAGGTGCGGGAGGGCACGGCCTGCGGAACGCCTGCCCACAGCGGCGCGGACGCGTGCCCACACCGGCGTGGGACGCCCGCCCGTGCCGGGGGTGGTTCAGTTCGCGGCCGGGGTCGGGTGGAGGTGGTCGGCCAGCCAGGTGGGGATGCCGCCCAGGAGGTGGAACAGGCGGCGGGCCTCGGCGCGGAGGCGGGTCGCCTCCGGTTCCGGTTCCGCTTCGGCCAGGGCCGCCAGGGCCGGGGCCGTGCCCACCAGGAAGCCCAGTTCCTCCCGGATGCGGAGCGACTCGGCGAACCCGTGCCTGGCCTCGGCCAGCTCCCCGTCGCGCAGTGCCAGCCCCGCCAGCTGCCGCCAGGTGAACGACAGCAGCAGCGTGTCGCCGCCCGCCGCGGCGGCCGCGTGTGCCCTCCGGTACGCCGGCCGGGCAGCCTGCGGCGAGTCCGCCAGGTGCTCCGCCACCAGGCCGCGGCGGAAGTCCAGCAGCGGCCGGGTGCGGGACGAGGGGGACAACAGCGCCGCCGCCCTGCCCAGCGCTGAGCGGGCCTCGTCCGACCGGTCCCGGACCCCCAGCACCGTCGCCGCGTACGCCAGGTGCCCGCGTTCGCAGGCGGCGGCGCCGCGCTGGTCGTCGTCCGCGGCCACGGCCTCCGCCGTCCGCAGTGCGTCTTCCGCTTCGGCCCAGCCCACACCGGTGAACAGACAGCGTTCCACCAGCAGCGCGGTGCGCTGCACCGCGGCCCCGGCATCGTCCGTGCGTGCGGTCAGCAGAGCCGCCGCGTCGGTCCAGCAGCCGCGCGACCGCAACCGCCATATCGCCCGCTGGAGGGGGTCGTCGCCCCCGGTGGACCCTGCACCCGACATGGCGGTATCCGCCACATTGCCCTCCCCAAGCAACCGAGCAGCATGTCGTCATCACGTCGTCATTGAGCCCTGGGGCGAAATGACAGCACGAATCTGCGTGATCGGCCAAGGGGTCGGGTGAACTCTTTCACAAAGTTCGGACACCTCATCAGGCGGGGCCCCGCGGGCGGCGGGCGGGGCCCGGAGGCATCGCCTCAGCTCATCCGCAGTGCCAGGAAGAAGTCCAGCTTGTCCTCCAGCCGGGAAAGATCGCGGGCCGTCAACTGCTCGATTCGTCCGACCCGGTAACGCAGCGTGTTGACGTGCAGGTGGAGCCGGGTCGCGCAGCGGGTCCAGGACCCGTCGCAGTCCAGGAACGCCTCCAGCGTCGGGATGAGCTCCGCCCGGTGGCGCCGGTCGTAGTCGCGCAGCGGGTCCAGCAGCCGGGCCGTGAAGGCGCGCCGTACGTCGTCCGGCACGAACGGGAGCAGCAGGACGTGCGAGGCGAGCTCGTGGTGCCCGGCGGCGCAGACCCGCCCGGGGCGGGCCGCGGCGACCCGGCGGGCGTGCCGGGCCTCCTCCAGAGCTCCGCGCAGGCCTTCGGCGGAGTGCACGGCGGCGCTGACGCCGACCGTGAGCCGCCCGTCGTCGGCCAGGCCGGCGGCGAGGGGCTCCCGTACGGCCGCCAGCAGCGCGTCGGCGTGCAGGGCGGTGTCCGGGCCGCGCTCCTCTCCGGCGGCGGCGGCGTCGGCGGGCGGGGCGGGCAGCGGGACCAGGGCGATGGCCTCGTCGCCGGCGTGGGCCACGGCGATCCGGTCGGAGGGCTCCGGGCCGGACACCGACGGGTCCACGAGGATCTCTTCGAGCAGGGACTGGGCGACCGGGCCGCCGGGGATGTCCCCGCCCTCCCAGTCCACCCGCGCCACCACGACCTGCCAGTGCGGGGCCGTGCCCAGGCCGGGCAGCAGCACCGGGGCGGCGACGCGCAGGCGGGCGGCGATCTCGGCGGGCGGGGCGCCGGTCTGGACCAGCTCCAGCACCTCCTGGGCCAGCCGGCGGCGGACCGTGCGGGCCGCGTCCCGGCGGTCCCGCTCGACCGCGATCAGCTGGGTGACGCCCTGGAGCAGGTCCAGGCGCTCGGCGGGCCAGTCGCCGGCGTCGGCCTCGACGGCCAGCAGCCAGTCCGAGAGCACGCTCTCGCGCACGTCCCGGGCGCCCGGCGCGGAGGCCCGTCCCACGCCTCTGATCGGGAAGAGCGAGTAGGTAATACCCTGGAGGGAGATCCGGTGCGGGCCCCGGCGGCCGGTCCGGACCGCCGCCATGTGCTCGCTCGCCAGCGCCGCGCAGACGCCCGGCGTGAGCGGCTCCCCGGCCCCGGCGATCTGCCTGCCCGTGGGGGAGAGCACCCATGCACGCAGATCGAGGTCCGTGGTGAGCAGATCCAGCACCACATCCGGACCACCGCCCGCGGGGCCCGAGGTCATGAGCCGGCGGTGCCGGTCGACGACGGCCGCCAGGTCCCCCGCGCGCTCCCCGGAAACCTGCCTCACCACGTATTCCGTGATGGTGGCGAATGCAACGTCCTCGTTCACGGCGAACAGCGGGAGCCGGTTGCGCAGGCAGGCCGAAACCAGATCGTCGGGGATGTCCCCGAGCTCGGCCTCACCCGCCGCGAGCCCGGCCACGCCGGCGCTGGCGAGGATGCGTACGAAGGGCTCGGAGTCGGCTGAATTTCGTCTCCAGGCCAGTCCTGTCAGGACAAGTTCTCCTCCGGAGAGGTATCGGCTGGGATCTCTGAGGTCCGTCGTCATGACCCCGCGGACCGTACGGTCGAGCTCTTCCTCGCCGCCCAGCAGCCGCAGCCCCAGCGCCTCGGTTTCCAGCAGTGCGCGCAGCCGCATGATGTCGCCGCCGATCTGTCTCGATGTTGCCGTTGAAAATCGGGCAGGTCATCGCATCCTGCCTTTCATACGAATCTACAAGACGAAGGAGGCCCTCAGCCAACTCCTTCATGGTTTCGGTGACTGCACCCGGGGGACGCGCGGCTTGTGTACTGGCTCCACACCGCATTAACAGCACGTGAACGACGGGCCGCGAGCCCTGGGCCATGTGGCTGGATTTGAACGACCCGATCACGAAGAAGAGAGCCGCACATGGACTTCCTTCGTCCCGCCAGTTGGGAGGAGGCACTCGCCGCCAAGGCCGAGTACCCCACCGCTGTGCCGATCGCGGGTGGCACCGACATCATGGTCGAGATCAACTTCGACCACCGCCGTCCGGAGTACCTCCTCGACCTCAACCGCATCGAACTGCTGCGGGAGTGGGAGGTGGGCGAGGAGGTCACCAAGCTGGGTGCCTCCGTGCCGTACACCCAGATCATGGAAAACCTGCGCAGCACTCTGCCGGGCCTCGCGCTCGCCTCGCACACGGTCGCGTCCCCGCAGATCCGCAACCGCGGCGGCGTCGGCGGCAACCTCGGTTGCGCCTCGCCCGCCGGTGACTCCCACCCCGCCCTCCTCGCCGCCGGCGCCGAGGTCGAGGTCGAGTCCGTACGCGGCTCCCGCCTGATCCCCATCGACGAGTTCTACACCGGTGTGAAGCGCAACGCGCTGGCCGCCGACGAGCTCATCAAGACGGTTCACATCAAGAACGCCACCGGACCCCAGCAGTACTCCAAGGTCGGCACCCGCAACGCGATGGTCATCGCGGTCTGCGGCTTCGGCCTGGCCCTGCACGCCGACACCCGCACCGTGCGTACGGGCATCGGCTCCGCCGCCCCGACCCCGGTCCGGGCGACGGCCGCCGAGGAGTTCCTGAACGCCGCGCTCGAAGAGGGCGGCTTCTGGGACAGCGGCAAGGTCATCACTCCGTCGATCGCCAAGCAGTTCGGTCAGCTCGCGTCCGCCGCGTGCAACCCGATCGACGACGTCCGTGGCACGGCGAAGTACCGCCGTCACGCGGTGGGCATCCTCGCTCGCCGCCAGCTCGTCTGGACCTGGGAGCAGTACCGCGGCACGAACGGCCGCCCGCTTGAAGGGGCTGCGTAATCATGCGCGTCAATTTCACCGTCAACGGTCGTCCGCAGGAAGCCGACGATGTCTGGGAGGGCGAGTCCCTCCTCTACGTGCTGCGTGAGCGCCTGGGTCTGCCCGGCTCGAAGAACGCCTGTGAGCAGGGCGAATGCGGTTCCTGCACGGTCCGTCTCGACGGCGTGCCGGTCTGTTCGTGTCTGGTCGCGGCCGGTCAGGTCGAGGGCCGCGACGTCGTGACCGTCGAGGGTTTGGCCGACTTCGCCAAGCAGCGCCGGCAGCACGGCCACGGCGGTGCCTGCGGCACCGGCGGCGGCTGCGGCAGCAAGGGCGTGTCCACCGACGAGGCCAAGCGGTGGTCCGCTCGTCCCTCCGACGGGGTCAGCGACTCCCAGACCGGCGAGGGCGTGGAGCTCTCCGACGTCCAGCAGGCGTTCATCGACGCCGGCGCCGTCCAGTGCGGTTTCTGCACCCCCGGTCTGCTGGTCCAGGCCGACGCGCTGCTGGAGAGCAACCCGTCGCCCTCCGACCAGGACATCCGTGAGGCCCTGTCCGGCAACCTGTGCCGCTGCACGGGTTACGAGAAGATCCTCGACGCGGTTCGCCTGGCGGCCGCCCGCCAGGGAGAGGTGGTCTGATCATGGCCAACCACCGCACCGCGCCCTCCGGCACGCCGACGAACGTCACCCAGAAGCACACCAAGGGCGGCATCGGCGAGTCCACGCTCCGCCCGGACGGCACCCTCAAGGTCACCGGCGAGTTCGCGTACTCCTCGGACATGTGGCACGAGGACATGCTGTGGGGCCAGACCCTGCGCAGTCCGATCGCCCACGCCGAGATCGAGAACATCGACATCTCCGAGGCGCTGGCCATGCCGGGCGTCTACTCCGTCCTCACCTACGCGGACCTGCCCGCGGAGATGAAGAACTACGGCCTGGAGATCCAGGACACCCCCGTCCTGGCCAACGGCCGGGTACGGCACCACGGTGAGCCGATCGCCCTCGTGGCGGCCGACCACCCGGAGACCGCCCGCCGCGCCGCGGCGAAGATCAAGATCGACTTCAAGGAGCTCCCGGTCGTCACGGACGAGGCCTCCGCCCTCGCCGACGACGCGATCCTGCTCCACCCGGGCCGCGACGACCACCACTCCGGTCACGTCCCGCACCCGAACATCGTGCACCGCCAGCCGATCATCCGCGGCGACGCGGACGAGGCGGCCAAGAAGGCCGATGTCATCGTCACCGGCGAGTACACCTTCGGCATGCAGGACCAGGCCTTCCTCGGCCCGGAGTCCGGCCTGGCCGTGCCCGGCGAGGACGGCGGCGTCGACCTGTACGTGGCCACCCAGTGGCTGCACTCGGACCTCAGGCAGATCGCCCCGGTCCTCGGCCTGCCCGAGGAGAAGGTCCGCATGACGCTGTCCGGCGTCGGCGGTGCCTTCGGCGGCCGCGAGGACATCTCGATGCAGATCCACGCGTGCCTCCTGGCCCTGGCCACCAACAAGCCGGTCAAGATGGTCTACAACCGGTTCGAGTCCTTCTTCGGCCACGTGCACCGCCACCCGGCGAAGCTCTGGTACGAGCACGGTGCCACCAAGGACGGCAAGATCACGCACATGAAGTGCCGGATCGTGCTCGACGGCGGCGCCTACGCCTCCGCCTCCCCGGCCGTCGTCGGCAACGCGTCCTCCCTCTCGGTGGGCCCGTACGTCATCGACAACGTGAACATCGAGGCCGTCGCCCTCTACACGAACAACCCGCCCTGTGGCGCGATGCGCGGCTTCGGCGCCGTCCAGGCCTGCTTCGCGTACGAGGCCCAGATGGACAAGCTCGCGGCGAAGCTGGGCATGGACCCGGTCGAGTTCCGCCAGCTGAACGCCATGGAGCAGGGCACGATCATGCCCACCGGCCAGGTCGTGGACTCGCCGGCCCCGGTCGCCGAGCTGCTGCGCCGGGTCAAGGCCCGTCCGCTGCCGCCGGAGCGCCAGTGGGAGACCGCCGGCGAGGGAGCGGACGTCCGCGCTCTGCCCGGCGGCCTGTCGAACACCACGCACGGCGAGGGCGTCGTCCGCGGCGTCGGCTACGCGGTCGGCATCAAGAACGTCGGCTTCTCCGAGGGCTTCGACGACTACTCCACCGCCCGTGTGCGCCTGGAGGTCATCGGCGGCGAGCCCGTCGCGATGGTCCACACGGCCATGGCGGAGGTCGGTCAGGGCGGTGTCACCGTGCACGCCCAGATCGCCCGTACGGAGCTGGGCGTCACCCAGGTGACCATCCACCCGGCCGACACCCAGGTCGGCTCCGCCGGTTCCACGTCCGCCTCCAGGCAGACGTACATGACCGGTGGCGCCGTGAAGAACACCTGCGAGGCCGTGCGCGAGGCGCTGCTGGAGATGGGCCGCCGCAAGAACGGCTCGTACCACCCGGCGTGGGCCCACGCGGAGCTGGTCCTCGAAGGCGGCAAGATCGTCACGGACGGCGGTGAGGTCCTCGCGGACATCGCCGAGATCCTCGAGGACGAGGCGATCGACCTGGAGCTGGAGTTCCGGCACCGGCCGACCCAGCCGTTCGACCTGGTCACCGGCCAGGGTGACGGTCACGTCCAGTACACCTTCGCCGCGCACCGCGCGGTCGTCGAGGTGGACACCGAGCTCGGCCTCGTCAAGGTCGTCGAGCTGGCGACCGCCCAGGACGTGGGCAAGGCCCTCAACATGCTTTCCGTGGTCGGCCAGATCCAGGGTGGTACCACCCAGGGTCTCGGAGTGGCCGTCATGGAAGAGATCATCGTGGATCCGAAGACCGCGAAGGTGCGCAACCCCTCCTTCACGGACTACCTGATCCCGACCATCCTCGACACCCCGACCATCCCGGTCGATGTCCTGGAGCTGGCCGACCCGAACGCGCCGTACGGTCTGCGCGGTCTCGGCGAGGCCCCGACCCTGTCGTCCACCCCGGCCGTCCTCGCGGCGATCCGGCAGGCGACGGGCCTGGAGCTCAACAAGACGCCGATCCGTCCTGAGGCCCTGACCGGCACCCTCTAGGACCGAAGAGCTCTCCGGGCGGTGTGACAGGGAACGTCACACTTCACGGTCACACCGCCCGGAGCACGAAGTCCCGCACCGCTCGCGGACCGCTTCACCCCTGCAGTACCAGAAGTACCCGCAGTGTCAGCAGTACCAGCAGTGCCAGCAGTAATCGCTTCGTCTCGGGCCGTCCCCCGGGTCGTGCGGCCAAACGTTTCATCCCAAATCCCGCAGTAACCCCGAAAGCCCCCATGCGGGTGCCCCTTTGAACCTTGGGAGTTAGGCACCATGACCCAGTCGTCTGTGGAGCCCAAGACCACCTCGGAAGACGCAGCCGAAGGCTCGCGTCCCGAGGCCGGCAGGTCTTGGCTCGACCGGTACTTTCACATCACCCACAGAGGATCCAACGTCGGCAACGAGGTTCGTGGCGGTATCACGACCTTCATGGCCATGGCGTACATCCTTCTGCTCAACCCCCTGCTGCTCTCCGGTAAGGATGTCGCCGGGGACACGATGAGCCAGAAGGCTCTCATCACGGCCACCGCCTTCGCGGCCGCCGCGACCACGCTCCTCATGGGCTTTGTCGGCAAGGTGCCGCTCGCCCTCGCCGCCGGCCTCTCGGTCTCGGGTGTGCTGGCCTCGCAGGTCGCTCCCCAGATGACCTGGCCCCAGGCCATGGGCATGTGTGTGCTCTACGGTGTCGTGATCTGTCTCCTGGTCGTCACCGGCCTGCGTGAGATGATCATGAACGCGATCCCCCTCGCGCTCAAGCACGCCATCACCATGGGCATCGGCCTCTTCGTCGCCATCATCGGTCTCGTCAAGGGCGGCTTCGTCGGCCGCGGCCCGGAGTTCGGTCCGCCGGTCCAGCTCGGTGCCGTCGGTGAGCTCTCCGGCTGGCCCGTCCTGCTCTTCTGCGTGACCCTGCTCGCCATCTTCATGCTGCAGGCCCGCAAGGTCCCCGGCGCGATCCTGATCGGCATCGTCGGCGGAACCATCCTCGCCGCCATCCTCAACGCCATCGTCGACATCGACGACAAGGCGTGGAAGAACGGCCCGCCGGTCCTCAAGGGCTCCGCCGTCTCGCTGCCCGACTTCTCCCTCTTCGGCGACGTCAGCTTCGGCGGCTGGGGCGACGTCGGCTACATGACGGTCGGCATGATCGTCTTCACGCTGGTGCTCGCGGGCTTCTTCGACGCGATGGCCACCATCATCGGTGTCGGCACCGAGGCCAAGCTCGCCGACGACAAGGGCCGCATGCCGGGCCTGTCGAAGGCCCTGTTCATCGACGGCGCCGGCGGTGCCATCGGTGGTGTCTCGGGTGGCTCCGGCCAGACCGTGTTCGTCGAGTCGGCCACCGGCGTCGGCGAGGGTGCCCGCACAGGTCTCGCCTCCGTCGTCACCGGCCTGTTCTTCGCCGCCTGCCTCTTCTTCACCCCGATCACCCAGGTGGTCCCCGGTGAGGTCGCCTCCGCGGCCCTGGTCGTCATCGGCGCGATGATGATGCAGAACGCCCGCCACGTGGACTGGGCCGACACCGCGACCGCGATCCCGGTCTTCCTCACCGTCGTGATCATGCCGTTCACGTACTCGATCACGGCCGGCGTCGCCGCCGGTGTGATTGCCTGGGTCGCCATCAAGGTGGCGCAGGGCAAGGCCCGCGAGATCGGTGCCTTCATGTGGGCACTCACCGCGATCTTCGTGGTCTTCTTCGCGCTGAACCCGATCGAGCACTGGCTCGGTGTCGCCTGAGCCTGACCCGCAACGCGTGAACCCTCCGCGCGTCCGATACTGAAACCGAGTTTCCGAGGAGGCCGACATGCTGGACATCGCCGAAGATCTCAACCGGTGGGTCGAGCAGGGACGTGACTTCGCGGTCGCCACCGTGGTGGCGACCAGCGGCAGCGCGCCCCGGCAGCCCGGAGCGGCCCTCGCCGTCGACAGCGACGGCACGGCCATCGGCTCGGTCTCCGGCGGATGCGTGGAGGGCGCGGTGTACGAGCTGTGCCGACAGGCGATCGAGGACGGCGAGACCGTCCTGGAGAGCTTCGGCTACAGCGATGACGATGCTTTCGCCGTGGGGCTGACCTGCGGCGGACTCATCGACATCCTGATCACCCCGGTCCTCGTGGACAGCCCCGAGCGGGCCGTCTTCGAGGCCGCGATCGCCGCCGCGGCGGCCGGTTCGCCGGCCGCCCTGGCGCGGATCGCCTCCGGCCCGGCCGAGCTCATGGGCCGCCCGGTCCTGGTCCGTCCCGAAGGCGCCCACGAGGGCGGCTTCGGCGGGGACCCCGAGCTGGACCGCACCATCGCCGCCGAGGCCCGCGCCATGCTGGACGCCGGCCGGAACGGCGTGCTGGAGATCGGTGCGGACGGCCGGCTCTGCGGAGAGCCGCTGAAGGTGCTGGTCGAGTCCAGCGTCCCGGCCCCGCGCATGATCGTCTTCGGTGCCATCGACTTCGCTTCCGCCCTGGTGAAGGTCGGCAAGTTCCTCGGCTACCACGTCACCCTCTGCGACGCCCGCCCGGTGTTCGCGACCAAGGCCCGCTTCCCCGAGGCCGACGAGATCGTCGTCGAGTGGCCGCACCGCTACCTGCAGTCCACCGAAACCGACGGCCGGACCGTGCTCTGCGTCCTCACCCACGACGCCAAGTTCGACGTCCCGCTGCTCGAGCTGGCCCTGCGCCTCCCGGTCGCCTACGTCGGCGCCATGGGCTCCCGCCGGACCCACCAGGACCGCAACAAGAGGCTCCTCCGGGCCGGCGTCACCGACCTGGAGCTCGGCCGGCTGCGCTCGCCGATCGGCCTGGACCTCGGCGCCCGTACCCCCGAGGAGACCGCGATCTCCATCGCCGCCGAGATCGTCGCCAACCGGCGCGGCGGCAGCGGGATCGCCCTCACCGGAGCGCACACCCCGATCCACCGCGAGTTCCCCGAACCCGCGCCCGGGCGTACGGCGCCCTCGCGCGCCCGGATGACCGTCTGACGGGAACGACCCCGTCACGCCGAACGAAGGGCGCAGCCACAGGGCTTGCGCCCTTTTCCGCTGCGGTCTACTTTTACCCGCCGGTAACACTCCCTTCCCCCAATGGAGTTGACCGGATGCTGCGAAGCCCCCGCCCGCTGCGCGCCGTCTGTGCGCTGACCGCGGCCGCCCTGCTCACCGCCCTCGCCCCGGCGGCGGCGGACACCCCGCCGGAGTCCGTGCCGGGTACGGCGCCGAACGCCGCGCCGAACGCCGGGCCCATGACCACGCCGGCCGGGCTCCGCCAGGTGCTGTTCGTCGGCAACAACTGGGACGGCACCGCCGACGTCCTCGCCGCCACCGGCGACATGGCCCGGATCGGCCGGATCAACGTGATCCCCGACAAGGCCGAGCGGCTCCGGGAGATCCACCTCAACCCCGTCAAACTCGCCTACTTCCTGGGCATCCGCACCACCGCGGGCGAGGGCCATGACCAGTTCGCCGACGACATGTACACCACCCCGGACGGCTCGGCGGTGGTCGTTTCCCGGCCCTCCTTCGCCGATGTGGTCTCCATCGACCTGGCCTCCGGCCGGATCAACTGGCGCTTCCCCGTCTCCGGATACCGCGCGGACCACATGGCGGTCTCCCCGGACGGCAGCCGGGTCGCGGTGTCCGCCTCCACCGCCAACACCGTGCACGTCCTGGACATCACCACCGGCCGCCAGGTCGGCTCCTTCGCCACCGGCGACAAGCCGCACGAGAACACTTTCTCCCGCGACGGTCGGCTGATCTGGAACGCCTCCATCGGCGAGGTCAACACCGCCCTGGACGCACCCTGGCTGGACTGGACGAAGGGCGACCGGAAGTTCACCGTGGTGGACGCGCAGACCTTCCGCCCCGTCCGGACGGTCGACATGCGCGAACGGCTGGACGCCGCGGGCCGCTCCGACCTGTCGGACTCGATCCGGCCCAACGCCTTCACCCCCGACGAGTCGAAGCTGTACTTCCAGGTGTCCTTCTTCAACGGCTTCGTGGAGTACGACGTGGCCACGGACCGGATCACCCGTTTCAAGACCCTCCCGAAGAACCCCGCCACCAGCGACGACCGCACCACCTTCGTCAACGACTCCCGTCACCACGGGATGTCCATGAGCCCCGACGGCAGCAAGCTCTGCATCGCCGGGACCATGGACGACTACGCCACCGTGGTCGACCGCGCCACCCTGACCGAGGGGCCGCTGGTCCCGGCCGCCAAGCCGTACTGGGCGACCGTCAACGGGGACGGCACCGCCTGCGTGATCTCCGAGAGCGGCACCGACCGGGTCACCGCCATCGACTTCGCCACCGGCACCAAGCGCGTCTCCGTCCCCGTCGGCGAGCACCCCCAGCGGGTCCGCCTCGGCCACGTCCCGGCCGACTGGACCGGCCCGGCCGCGGGCGGGCGCTGAGCCGTCCCCGCCCGACGGGCTACCCCTGTCCGACGCCGGCCCAGCGGTGAAGGGCCTCCGTGGCCCGGGCCGCGTCGGCCGGCGGCAGGCTGCGTATGGACAGGTGGTGGTTGGCCTCCGGCACGGTGAAGGCGTACGAGTCGCGGGTCCCCCGCCCCAGGCGGAAGGGCTCCGCGACCGCTACGTCGTTCTCGCCGTTGACGAACATCAGCGCGCTGCCCCGGTTGCGGACCCAGCGGTCGACGTCCGCCATTGCGGCGGGCCGGAACCGCAGCGGGACGTCCCGCGGCACGTAGGAGCGGACCTCCTGGACGCCCGGGTAGCGCAGCAGCCCGGCCAGGTGCGGGGCGGCGAAGGTCGGATACCCGAGCTCGGTGCCCAGCTGGTGGAAGTACGGCGTGAAGGCCCGCAGGGTCGGGTCGGCGTACAAGGGCAGCCCGGTCACCCGGTCCACCCAGGCGTACAGGGCGTCGTCCGTGGCCGCGGCCGTCGGCACCCCCGCGCAGCCGCCCGGCGGCTGGTGCATCCAGAACATCAACGGCAGGCGCAGCACGGCGAGTTCGAAGGCCCGGTCCACGCCGCCGATGATCTCGAAGCTCGCCTTCCCGGTCTCGGCCCACCGACCGTACCGCCCGGTCATCGCCTCCCGGCGGACCAGCGCCTCGCGCTGGGCGGTCTTCAGGGCCGCCCGGCACTCCGGGGTCCCGACCCGCTCCAGGGCGGCGTCGTAGGCGCTGTCGTCCCGGTCGTCGGTGTTGTTGGGCGCGGCGTACGCGACGGTGCCGGCCACGTCGTCCGGGTGGAAGCGGCGGTGGTAGACGGCGGCCATCCCGCCCTTGCTGCCCCCGGTGGAGATCCACGCACCCCGGTACACCCGCTTCAGGGCGCCGACGATGCGGTGGTGGTCGCCCGCCGCCTGTCGGATCGTCAGCGTGGACCAGTCGTTCCCGGCGGGCCGGGAGGTTCCGAAGAAGCGCTGCTCCACGGTGATCTGGTTGGCGTCCAGCAACTCGGTCGGCTCGGTCGGGCGTTGCGGCGTGGACCCGAGGTCGTACCCGCTGGAGTAGAGCACCATGGGGCGCCGCGTGGACTTGTGCAGCAGCGTCAGCCGCTGCTCGAACGTGTCGCCGCCCGGGCGGCGGTGGTCCACCGGCTGGCGGTAGGACAGGTCCAGGACGGTCTGCCCCGGGGCAGGGGCCGGCCGTTCGCCCAGCAGCCGCATGCCGGGGACGGCCGCGATCCGGGCGCGGATGTCCTCGGCGTCCGTCGGTCCGTCGGCCGCGGCCACGGGCGTGCCTCTGGCCACGCCCGTGGCCGTGCCCCCGACCTTGCCCGTCCCGGCCGCGGCCGGGGCGGACAGCCCGGTCACCGTCAGCACGCCGGCCAGCAGCGGCGCGATCAGCAGGTGCTTCCGTGCGGGGCTCAGCGTGGTGTGCAACGTGGGCTTCAACGTGGGCTTCAACGTCTGGTTCATACCCCCAGACAACCGCGGGGGCGGGGGCAGGCGGATCCCCCGCGCGGGGAGAAAGCCTCCCCCGTGCGGGGGAAGACGGCGGCGCGGTCGGTGTGTTGGGATGTGCCGTCCGGTGCCGTCCGGTGCCGTCCGGTGCCGTCCCGTCGTGCGTCCGCCGCGTCAGGACGGGCGAACGGCGGCGAAGGGGAGTCGCGCCGCCGACATGCCGAGGCCCTCCGTCCAGGCACCGGGGGTCAGGCCGGTGGGGCGCGGGTGCAGGTCCTCGTCGCGGTAGCGGCGTACGTTCCGGTGCCAGTGGAGGATCGCGGCCAGCCAGTCCTCCAGCTCCCCGACGTACGCGTCGACAGCGGCGCGGGCCTCCGGGTCCAGGCCGAGGTCCCCGTACAGCACCGGGAGCTGGTGGTCCCGGACGTGCTCGAACTCCTCGGTGCGCCGTCTCAGCAGGTCCGCGACGATCCGGAACGCCTCCGGGTAGCCGATGCCGAAGAACTTCTGGGTGACCAGGACGTGGTTGTGCACCTCGCCCTCCACCTCGATCTCCTTCTGGTACGAGAACAGGTCGTTGATTACGGCGCCGGTGTCCGCCGCCGCGTTCTCCAGTGAGCGGATCACCCCGTTGCCGCGGAGCTCCGGTGGCAGGCCGCGTCCTTCCTGGCCGAGCCGCACCAGGAACATCGTCAGCCACGAGCCGAAGGTGATCCGGCGCATCTCCGCGTAGTCGACCGGATCGGGGACCCGGTGGGCGGCGGTGTTGTCGATCTCCCACACCCAGCTGTCCAGCATCTCGGTCACGGAATCCCGGAATTCCGCCCGGACCCGTTCGCCCATGCGGGCGGCGGTGCGCGTCCAGAGGTCCTTCAGGCTCCGTTCCAGCGCGGTGACCGGTTCGGCTCCCGGGCCGGGGCCGAGCGGCATCATGGCGGCCAGCCGGGCGGTGGCGGCGCGCGCCCCTTCCGGGGACCGGGTGGTGCCGAAGACCTTGGGGTAGTAGTCGTCGGCGTACGTACCCCAGGCCAGCCACTGGGCGTTCAGACGGAGGTCCTCCGGGGAGGCGTCCGGGGCGATGCCCGCCGAGCAGAGCGCGAGGTCGAAGCCCACCAGCTTGGACTCGTTCCAGATGTCCGAGCCCGGGTCCCCGGGCTGCGGGTCGAGCAGCCCCATCCGCCGGCACCAGTCGACGAGCTCGCGGCGGACCCGGTTCAGGTGGGGGTTCAGGGTCAGCGGGAACGGCATGTGGAAGTCCGGCAGCAGCGAGGGCCCCACTCTCTGGAACGGCACGTGGGAGAAGGTGCGCGCGCGCAGGGCGGTGGACCGCGGGGTGCACAGCGCGCGCGGGTCGAGCGCGCTGGTGCCGAGGCCGGCCGGCATGAAGGGCAGGGTGAGCGGTGGGGTGGGCCGGGCAGCCTCGTTCATGTAGCGGCTGGACACCATGTGCCATTCGTGGCCGCCGGACTGCCAGTCCTGCAGCCCCTTCGCGTAGGCCAGGACGGCCGCCGTCTCGCCGGGGGTGAGCCCGTGCTCGGCGGCGTAGGCCGGCACCTCGGTCAGTGCCGTGTGCTCGAACTGGTGGAGCCGCGAGGTCAGCAGGTCGTTCGAGAGGTCGGCGGCCTCCTGCGTGGAGCAGCCCAGGAACGTCTCCAGGACCAGGACGGCGTTGGAGAGCTCGCCCTCGTCCTCGACCTCGCGCCGGTAGGAGAACAGGTCGTTGCGGATGTGCACGGCGTCGGCGAAGGAGTCCCGGAGGACCCGCAGCGGCCGGGCGTGCGCGACCCGGGCCGGCACCTCCGCGGACACGTACTCGACCAGGCCCGCCGACCAGGGGGCACCGCCCACCTTGCGGCGCATCTCGATGTACTCCAGGGGGTTCGCGACCCGCCCGATGCCGATGTTGGCGAGCTCCCACATGGACTCGTTCAGCAGGTTCCGGGTGCTCTCGGAGAACCGTTCCCGCCAGTCCATGGACATGGCCGGCACGGTCCGCGCCCACAGGTCGGCGAGTCCCGCCTCCACCGGGTTGGTGGGCTCGGGGAACCCGTCGGCCAGGTCCATCGGCATGAACGCGGCCAGCCGGTCCAGGTACGCCCTGGCGCCGGCCCGGTCCTGGGTGCGCTTGAAGACCTCCAGGAAGTGGTCGTCGAAGAAGAACACCCACACGTACCAGTCGGTGACCAGGGCCAGTGCCTCGGCGTCGCAGTCGGGGTGGGTGTGGGAGCACAGCAGCGCGTAGTCGTGCGCGTCCAGGTCGCTCTCCTCCCAGACGCCGGAACCCTCCAGCATCCCGAAGCCGCGCGCCCACCGCTTGGTGTGGGTGCGGGCCTCCTGGAGATGGGGGTTCAGTCGTGCCGGATACGGCACGTAGAAATCCGGCAGTCGGAACGGCTGGGTCACGGCGGGGCGGGCCTTTCGTCGCACGGCGGCGGGGGCGGGGCCCGGCGCACACACCGGGCCCCGCACCGAGATCAGCACGGCCCTACCCCTGCCTCCGCCGGGACAATGAGGAGTTCACCGGTTCAGGTGACGACCGGGCGCGACGCGTGACCGGTGTTCGAATCGGGGGAAGCGTCTGCGCCATGAACGGTGATCGCCTCCAGGCCGTGAACGGTGATCGCCACGGCTGGCGCCGGTGCCTCCTCGCGGGCGCGGTGTTCGCGGTGTGCATGGCCGGCACCACGCTGCCGACCCCGCTCTACCCGCTCTACCAGGAGGAGTTCGGCTTCTCCGAGCTGACCGTCACGGTCGTCTACGCCGTGTACGCCTTCGGGGTCATCGGGGCGCTGCTGCTCGCCGGCAACGCCTCCGACACCGTCGGCCGCCGCCCGGTGCTCTTCACCGGCCTGGCCTGCGCGGCCGCGAGCGCCGTCTGCTTCCTGCTCGCCTCCGGACTCGGCTGGCTCTACACCGGCCGGCTGCTCTCGGGGCTGTCCGCCGGGCTGTTCACCGGGGCCGCCACCGCCTACGTGATGGAGCTCGCGCCGCCCGGCGGCGACTCCCGGGCGACCTTCGTGGCGACCGCGGCCACCATGGGCGGCCTGGGCTGCGGCCCGCTGCTGGCCGGCCTGCTCGCGGAGTACGCCCCCGCGCCGCTGACCCTGCCGTTCGCCGTGCACCTGGTGCTGGTGGCCGGCTCGGCCGCGGTGCTGCTGCGGCTCCCCGAGACCGTACGGGACCGGCGTCCGCTCGGCACCGTACGGCCGCAGCGGCCCGCCCTGCCCCCACCGGTCCGGCCCGTGTTCGGGCCCGCCGCCACCGCCTCCTTCGCCGGCTTCGCCCTGTTCGGGGTGTTCACCTCGGTCAGCCCGGCCTTCCTCGCCGAAGCCCTGCACGTCGAGGACCACGCGGTGAGCGGACTGGTCGTCGCACTGGCCTTCTTCGCCTCCACCGCCGGTCAGCTCGCGGTCGGCCGGATCGGGACGGCCCGCTCGCTGCAGGTGGGCTGCGCCGGACTGCTGGCCGGGCTGGCCCTGCTGGCCGGTGCGCTGTGGTGGGAGCAGCTGGCGCTGGTGGTGCTGAGCGCCCTGGTCGGCGGGGCCGGGCAGGGCCTGGCGTTCCGCGCGGGGCTGGCCGCGGTGGCCCAGGCCGCGCCGGAGGACCGGCGGGCTGCGGTGATCTCCACCCTGTTCGTGGTGGCGTACGCGGGCATCTCGGTGCCGGTGATCGGGGTGGGCCTGCTGGTCGGCCCGCTCGGCCTGGAGGGCGCGGGCCTGGTGTTCATCGCCTGCATGGCCGTCCTGGTCTCCTCCGCGGCGGCGTACCTGATCCGCAGGCCGGTCCGGACGGCGCGGTGAGGGCGGCGGGCAAGGGGTCCGGGTGGGGTTTTCCACAGGGGGCAACCGCGGCCGAAAACCTCAGTAGGGTTGTCCGGACACGCACGTACGCGCACCGTACGCGCGTACGCACGCACCCGTCAGGAACGACCCCCGAGGAGCAGCCGTGAGCCAGTCGGCGTCCATCGCCCTGCAGCAGCAGATCGCCCGCGAGCTGGAGGTCGCCGAGACCTTCGACGCCGAGCGGGAGATCGAGCGCCGGGTGGCCTTCCTCACCGAGCGGCTCGTCTCGGCCGGCCTGCGGTCCCTGGTCCTCGGCATCAGCGGAGGCGTGGACTCCACCACCGCCGGGCGGCTCTGCCAGCTCGCCGTCGAGCGGGCCCGGGCGGCCGGCCACCAGGCCGAGTTCCACGCCATGCGCCTGCCGTACGGCGTCCAGGCCGACGAGCACGACGCCCAGCTCGCGCTCGGCTTCATCCGCGCCGACCACGTGCTGACCGTGGACGTCAAGCCGGCCTCCGACGCCGCGCTGGAGGCGGCCCTCGCCGCCGGAGTGGTCTTCAAGGACGACCACCACCAGGACTTCGTGCACGGCAACATCAAGGCCCGCCAGCGCATGATCGCCCAGTACGCGGTGGCCGGCGCCCACAACGGCCTGGTCGTCGGCACCGACCACGCAGCCGAGGCGGTCTCCGGCTTCTTCACCAAGTTCGGCGACGGCGCCGCCGACCTGGTCCCGCTGACCGGCCTGACCAAGCGCCGGGTGCGCGCCGTCGCGGACCTCCTCGGCGCCCCCGCCGAGCTGGTGTGGAAGACCCCGACGGCGGACCTGGAGACCCTGGACCCGGGCAAGGCCGATGAGGACGCGCTGGGTGTCACGTACGACGAGATCGACGACTTCCTGGAGGGCAAGCCGGTCGACGAGCGGGCCTTCGGGATCATCGTGCGCCGCTACGAGGCGACCGGACACAAGCGGCAGCTGCCGATCGCGCCCTGACACCGGGGCCGGCTGTTGCCAGGCCCGGCCGGAGCCAGAGGCCGGCCGGAGCCCGAGCCCGAGCCGACCTGCTCATCGCGGGCGTGCCGCGGCCGGGCCGGCCGGGGGTCAGCTCAGGACGAGCAGGACGGCCAGCGCGACGAGCAGCGAGTCGATCCTGTCCAGCAGGCCGCCGGAGCCGGGCAGCCAGGTGCCCGCGTCCTTGGTCCGGGCACCTCGCTTGACCATGGATTCGAGCAGGTCGCCGGCCGGCCCGCCGACCGCGACGGCCACGGCCGCCGGCCAGCTCAGCGCGGACAGCACGGCGAGCACTCCGAGGCCTGCCGCGGCCCCGGCCAGGGTCCCGCTCCAGCGTTTGGCCGGCGACAGCGGCGACAGCCGCGGCCCGCCCAGCCGCCGGCCGGCGAAGTACGCCGTGATGTCGGCGACGGACACGGCCACGAACAGTGCGAGCGCGGTCGCTCCGAGCGGCACCAGCGCCGCCAGCACGCTCAGCCAGGCCAGCCCGAGCAGGCCGGAGCAGAGCCGGTGCAGGCCACGGTCGGCGTCCCCGGCCAGCAGCGGCACCGCGGCCACCACGAGCGCCCCGATCGCGAGCACGCGGAGGACCTGATCCGGTACCAGCCAGGCGGCCAGCACCACGCCGGTCACCGCCACGGCCAGCACGGCCCGGTCGGCCCGGCCCAGCCGCATCAGTCCGCCGAACTCCATCACCGCGATCACCCCGGCGATGACGGCCACGGCCGCGGCGCCCGGGCGGCCCAGCCAGAACGCGCCGGTGACCAGCGGCACCCCGACCGCCCAGGCGCACCACCGGACCATCAGCTCACGGCGCCGGGACGCCGCCACCGCGATGCCGCCCACCGCCAGCGCCCCACCGAGGTACGGCGCCAGCGATGCCACGGTGATCACCGGGCGGCTCCGGCTGCCGCTCCGGCGGAGGCGCCGGAGGAGGCCCCGGCAGAGGCCCCGAGGGCAGCTGCGACGGCCGCCACGATGCGTGCGTTCTCCTCGGTGTCCCTGACCGCGATCCGCACGGTGCGCCCCTCGTAGACCGGCGACAGCGGGGACAGGTCGCGCAGGTAGACGTCGTGGCGGCGGCAGGCGTCGACCAGCTGAGCGGCGCTCGGGCCGCCCGCCGGCAGGGTCACGCCGATGAAGTTCGCCACCGACTCCTCGACCGTCACCGCCCCGGCCGCCCCGGACAGTCCGGCCAGCTCGGTCGCCAGCTCCCGGCGCAGCTCGTGGGTGCGGAGCCAGCGGTCGCCGTAGTACGCCGGGTCCCGCAGCGCCGCCACCGCCGCCAGCTGCGCCGGAAGGCTCACCGCCCAGGGCGGCGTCCACCGGCGCAGCCGCGCCGCGGTGCCCGGCTCGGCCACCAGGTACGCGGCCCGCACGCCGGACAGCGCGTACATCTTGGACAGCGAGCTGCACACCACGACCCGGGGGTCCGTCGCGGCGAGGCCGGCGAGCGACTCGGACAGGCCGACGTACCCCAGGTACGCTTCGTCGATCCACCAGCGCGTCCGGGCCGGCGCGGTGGCGATCACCGACCGCAGAGCGGCGGCCGGCGCGTGGCGTCCGGTCGGGTTGTTCGGGTTGACCACCACCACGAGGTCGTAGCGGCCGGACGCGACGGCCTCGGACAGCCGGGCCGGATCGATCCGCCAGCCGTCCTCGGCGCGCAGCCGGAACCGGTCCACCCGGCAGCCGATCACCCGCTCGGTGACGTGCGCGTACTCGCCGTAGCCCGGGTCCATCAGCAGGACCCGGCTCTCCGGGGTCAGCCACTGCCCGAACGCCCGGAAGATCAGGTCGGACGAGCCGGCACCCACCGCGAGGGACTCCTGCGGCAGCGCCCGGGCCCTGGCGATCTCCGCGACCAGGCCCTCGGCTCCGGTCGGCGGCGAGGTCCGGGCGGCCCAGGCCGGATCCTCCGCGAGGGCCGCCCGTACCCCGGGGGCCGGCGGGAACCAGGCGTCCAGCACGTCGGCCGCGACGATCCGCCGGCGGCGGTCCAGGGTGCGGAAGTCGGTGCCGATCGCGGTGAACGAGGCCCCGCCGTGCTCACAGCCGTCCGGCCGGGGCGCGAACGCCACGTCCAGCTGCCAGTCCACCTCGGCCCCGAGGCGCTCCAGCAGGGTGCCGTAGCGGTCCGCCGTGGCCTTCGTCAGTTCGGCCACGCCTCCGGTCAGCAGCTCGAAGGTCACCTCCCCGCTGCGGACCGTACGGCCGGCCGGGCGCAGACCCGCGGCCAGGTACATGGGGAGCAGCTCGGCGCGCCCCAGAGCCATCACCCGGCGGCCGCCCCGGGCGGCGATCCAGCGCAGCGCCGCGTACATCAGCAGCGGGGCCGCCGCGGTGGACCGCCAGCGCGGCTCGACCGTGAGGATGCGCACCTCGAACAGGTCGCCGCCGGCCGTCGGTGGCATGTCCTCGCGGCTCAGATACTTGTCCACCGAGTACCGTCCCAGCCCCGTCCAGGGCGGGGTCAGGCTGACGAAGCCGATCCGGTCGGCGCCGCGGGCCGCCACCAGGTAGACGTTGCCGTCGTCGTCCAGCCCGTCGCGCAGCCGCCCGGACGGATCCGGCGCGTGCTGGCCGAGCTCCTCGGCGTACACCCGGTGGCGAAGCTCGTGGATCCACTCGAAATCCTCCGGAGCGGCAGCACGCAGCTGCAGGTCACGGCCCATGAGCACCTCAGTACCTCTCTTTGACGCGGGGGCTCCCATGATCGGGAGTGCGGGCCCGGCCGGGTCAGGGTCGAGCGACGCAGATGATCTGGGTACGGGTACTCAGGCGCGGCCCCGGCAGGGTGCTTTGCTATGCGCGCGAGCCGGCGGCGCGGCCGGTGCTACGCGCGAGCCGGCCGCGCGACCCCGTACGAGGTCGCGCGGCCGGCTCGGTAGGTGAACTGCCCTTCCGGGCGGGTGGGTTACTCCGCCTCGCCCTCCAGGCTGCCCTCCGTGTCCAGGTACACCTGCCGCAGCGCCTCCAGCACCTGCGGGTCCGGCTTCTCCCACAGACCGCGGGACTCCGCCTCCAGCAGCCGCTCCGCGATGCCGTGCAGCGCCCAGGGGTTGGCCTCCTTCAGGAAGGCCTGGTTCTCCGGGTCCAGCACGTACGTCTCGGTCAGTTTGTCGTACATCCAGTCCGCGATCACGCCCGTCGTGGCGTCGTAGCCGAACAGGTAGTCGACCGTGGCCGCCAGCTCGAAGGCGCCCTTGTAGCCGTGGCGGCGCATCGCCTCGATCCACTTGGGGTTGACCACCCGGGCCCGGAACACCCGGCTGGTCTCCTCCACCAGCGTGCGGGTACGGACCGTCTCCGGGCGCGTGGAGTCGCCGATGTACGCCTCGGGCGCGGTGCCGCGCAGCGCGCGCACCGTCGCCACCATGCCGCCGTGGTACTGGAAGTAGTCGTCCGAGTCGGCGATGTCGTGCTCACGGGTGTCCGTGTTCTTCGCCGCCACCGTGATCCGCTTGTACGCCGACTCCATCTCCGCGCGCGCCGGACGGCCCTCCAGGCCCCGGCCGTACGCGTAGCCGCCCCACACCGTGTACACCTCGGCCAGGTCGGCGTCGGTGCGCCAGTCCCGGCTGTCGATCAGCTGCAGGATGCCCGCGCCGTACGTACCCGGCCGGGAGCCGAAGATGCGCGTGGTGGCACGCCGCTCGTCACCGTGCTCGGCCAGGTCCGCCTGGGCGTGCGCCCGTACGTGGTTGGACTCGGCAGGCTCGTCCAGCGAGGCGGCCAGTCGCACCGCGTCGTCCAGCAGGCCGATCACGTGCGGGAAGGCGTCCCGGAAGAAGCCCGAGATGCGCAGGGTCACGTCGATGCGCGGACGGCCCAGCTCGTCGAGCGGGATCGGCTCCAGGCCGGTGACACGGCGCGAGGCCTCGTCCCACACCGGGCGGATGCCGAGCAGGGCGAGGGCCTCGGCGACGTCGTCGCCGGCGGTGCGCATCGCGCTGGTGCCCCACAGGGACAGGCCGACGGAGGCCGGCCACTCCCCGTTGTCGGTGCGGTAGCGCTCCAGGAGGGAGTCGGCGAGGGCCTGGCCGGTCTCCCAGGCGAGGCGCGAGGGCACCGCCTTCGGGTCCACGGAGTAGAAGTTGCGGCCCGTCGGCAGCACGTTGACCAGACCGCGCAGCGGCGAACCGGACGGACCGGCCGGCACGAAACCGCCGTTCAGGGCGTGCACGGCGTGCGCCAGCTCATCGGTGGTGGCCGCCAGCCGCGGCACCACCTCGGTGGCCGCGAACCGCAGGATGTCGTGGACCGGCCGCCCGTGGCCGGACGCCACCTCCGCCACCGCCGCCGGGTCCCAGTCCGCGGCCTCCATGGCCTCGACCAGGGCGCGGGCCTGCTCCTCCGCCTCGTCGGCGGAGGTACGGGTGGCCTTGGACTCGTCCAGGCCGAGCGCCTCGCGCAGCCCGGGCAGGGCCGTCGTACCGCCCCAGATCTGCCGGGCGCGCAGGATGGCCAGGACCAGGTTGACCCGCTCCGGGCCGGCGGGCGCACCGCCCAGGACGTGCAGGCCGTCGCGGATCTGCGCGTCCTTGACCTCGCACAGCCAGCCGTCGACGTGCAGCAGGAAGTCGTCGAAGCCGTCGTCGTCCGGGCGCTCCGCCAGGCCCAGGTCGTGGTCCAGCTTCGCGGCCTGGATCAACGTCCAGATCTGGGCGCGGATCGCGGGCAGCTTCGCCGGGTCCATGGAGGAGATCTGGGCGTACTCGTCCAGGTGCTGCTCCAGGCGGGCGATGTCCCCGTAGGAGTCGGCGCGCGCCATCGGCGGCACCAGGTGGTCGACCAGGGTGGCGTGCACCCGGCGCTTGGCCTGGGTGCCCTCGCCCGGGTCGTTGACCAGGAACGGGTAGACCAGCGGCAGGTCGCCGAGCGCGGCGTCGGGCGCGCAGGCCGCGGACAGGCCGGCGTTCTTGCCGGGCAGCCACTCCAGGTTGCCGTGCTTGCCCAGGTGGATCATCGCGTCGGCGCCGAAGCCGCCGTCCGCGGCCGCGGCCTGGATCCACCGGTAGGCACCCAGGTAGTGGTGCGACGGCGGCAGGTCCGGGTCGTGGTAGATCGCGATCGGGTTCTCGCCGAAGCCGCGCGGCGGCTGAATGAGGATCAGCAGGTTCCCGCGGCGCAGCGCCGCGAGGACGATGTCGCCCTCCGGATTGTGCGTCCGGTCCAGGAACATCTCGCCGGGCGCCGGACCCCAGTGCTCCTCGACCTCCTCGCGGAGCTCCGCGGGCAGCTGCCCGTACCACCGCTCGTAGTCGGCGGCCGGGATCCGGACCGGGTTCTTCGCCAGCTGTTCTTCGGTCAGCCAGTCCTGGTCGTGGCCGCCGGCCTCGATCAGGGCCCGGATCAGCTCGTCGCCGTCGCCGGAGACCAGCCCGGGGATCTCCTCGACCGGGCCGAAGTCGTAGCCCTCGGCGATGAGGCGGCGCAGCAGCGCCACGGCCGACGCGGGGGTGTCCAGACCGACCGCGTTGCCGATCCGCGAGTGCTTGGTCGGGTACGCCGACAGCACCAGCGCGATCTTCTTCTCGGCGTTCGGGATGTGGCGCAGGCGGGCATGGCGTACGGCGGTCCCGGCGACGCGGGCAGCCCGCTCGGGGTCGGCGACGTAGGCGGGGAGGCCGTCGGCGTCGATCTCCTTGAAGGAGAACGGCACGGTGATGAGGCGGCCGTCGAACTCGGGCACGGCGACCTGGCTGGCCGCGTCCAGCGGGGAGAGGCCCTCGTCGTTCTCCTCCCAGGCGCTGCGCGAACCGGTGAGGCAGAGTGCCTGCAGGATCGGCACGTCCAGCGCGGCGAGCGCGCCCGCGTCCCAGGACTCGTCGTCCCCGCCGGCCGAGGCGTCGGCGGGCCGGGTGCCGCCGGCCGCGAGGACCGTCGTCACGATGGCGTCGGCGCCGCCGAGTTCGCGCAGCAGCTCCGGCTCGGGGCTGCGCAGCGAGGACACGTACAGCGGCGCGGGCGTCCCGCCGGCCTCGGTGATCGCGTCGCACAGGGCGTGCACGAACGCGGTGTTGCCGCTCATCTGGTGGGCTCGGTAGTAGAGCACGGCGATCGTCGGGCCGCCGGTGGGGGCCGCGCCGGTGGCGGCCTCACGCTCCAGCCGGCCCCAGGTGGGGGCGGCGGCCGGCGGCTCGAAGCCGTGACCCGTGAGCAGCACGGTGTCGGAGAGGAAGCGGGCCAGCTGTGTGAGGTTGGCCGGACCGCCGTGGGCCAGGTAGGCGTGCGCTTCGGCGGCGATGCCGATCGGGACGGTGGAGGCCTCCATCAGCTGCGCGTCGGGGGCCTGTTCACCGGTCAGCACCACCACGGGCCGGGTCTGCTCGGGGGCGAGCAGCACGTCCAGGCCCTCCTGCCAGGCCCGCAGACCGCCGAGGAGGCGTACGACGACCAGCTCGGCGCCGTCCAGCAGCCCGGGCAGGTCGTCGAGGGGGAGCCGGGAGGGGTTCGCGAACCGGTACGGCCCGGGCCCGCCCGCGTCGCTCGCGGCGTTGGCCGCGCGGGCGCTCAGCAGATCGGTGTCGGAGGTCGACAACAGCAGGATCATGCGAAAGCAGCCTTCCTGGGGTTTCCGCGCCCCGGGCAGTGCGGACGGCGGGAGTTCCTGACTCGCCCGGCCGGGGCCTGGCTCACAGTGGCGGGACCGCGCCGGAATCGCACCGGGCTTCCTCCCATGTCGCCGTCCTGGCGACGACGGGCCAGTCGACCCGCCGGGTGCATCCTAAGCGGCCGGGCCCGCCGCTGGTCAGGGGGGTTCCGGGAACTTCCGCGGGGCGCACGGGAGCGACCGGCGCCCTGGCTCGGCGCCGTGCGCCGTGGTTCGTCGGGGGTGGCCGGCGCGGGGCGGGGGTGCGGGGCGGGGGTGCGGCGGGTGGGCGGCGGTGCCGGGCGGGCGAGCCGGCCGTTCGCTCACCGTGGCCCTGCCGGGCTGCCCCGATGCCCGATGCCCGATGCCCGGCTGCTCGGCTGCTCGGCTGTGCGAGCGTGTTCGGGTCCGGGTGCAGCCGAGCGCGGCATGCGGCCGAACAGCCCGGCGGTACCACGGGAAGGAGAGGGGCCGGGCGAGCGGTTCCGTGCGGCGGGCGGACACGATGGCCGGGTCCGGTGGGGCGCAGGTGGGAGCTGTGCCCCCACCCCGGCCGGGGCGGGCGGTGAGGGGTGGGAGCCGCCGTACGGGTGGGTATGCTCGCCGCCATGCCCCCGCATCCCTCCGCCGCCCCCCGTGACGAACCCGTCATACGGGACCGCGGTGACGCCTGCCCGGGTGCGCTCCGCCTGCACGCGGCGGACGACGGTTACCTCGCCCGCGTCCGTGTTCCCGGCGGGCTGCTCACCGGCGCGGCGGCCACGGCGCTCGCCGACGCCGCCGACCGGCTCGGTGACGGCCACGTCGACCTCACCTCGCGCGGCAACCTCCAGCTCCGCGGCCTGGACGCGGGCTGCGGCGGGGAGCTCGGTCAACTGCTCTCGGACGCGGGCCTGTTGCCCGCGCCTTCGCACGAGCGGGTCCGCAATGTCGTCATGTCGCCGCTCACCGGCACGGGAGCGGGCCCGGGTACGGGCGGGGACACCGGCTCGGGTGGCCTGCCCGACGTGGAGGGCTGGGTCCGCGAACTCGACCGGCTGCTCTGCTCGGCCGACTGGGCCGCCGCCCTGTCCGGCCGCTTCCTGTTCGCCTGCGACGACGGCCGCGGCGACGTCGCCGCGCTCTCCCCCGATGTGCTGCTTCAGGCCGGTCCCTGCCGTGGTGCCGGCACTGACGCCGATGCCGGCATCGGCACGGGGACGGACACTGGCACCGGCATTGGCGCGGGCACCGGCACCGGCATGGGAACCGGCACGGTCAACGGCGCCCACGGTGGCCGCCGGGCCCTGATCCGCGTCGGCGACGCCACCGAGGCCGTCGAGGTCGCGCACGCCGACGCCCCCCGTGCCGCGCTGGTCGCGGCGCGCGCCTTCCTGGACGCCGCCCGTGCCGCCGGGACCCGCGCCTGGCAGGTCCGCGAACTCCCGCCGGAGCACGCGCTCGACGCCGCGGCCCTCGCCGAGCTGATGCGGGCTCAGGGATGCTCCGGGGCCCGCGTCGTTCCCGTCCTGATCACCCCGAGCGGCCCGGCCGCCCCGACCGCTCCGTCCGGCCGGGCCGCCGAACCCCCGCGCCCCGGCCCGGCCGGTGATGCCCTGGTCGTCGGGGTGCCCCTCGGCCGGCTGACGACCGCCCAGCTCCGCGCCCTCGCCGCCGCGAGCGGCGGTGACGGCGGGCGCCTCCGTGCCACCCCCTGGCGCGGCTTCGTCCTCCCCGGCCCGACCACCCGTACCGCCCCGGCCGCCGCCGCGGCGCTCGCCGCCGTCGGTCTGGTCACCGGGCCCGACCACCCCTCCGAGGGGGTCACCGCCTGCGCCGGGCGGCCCGGCTGCGCGAAGTCCCTCGCGGACGTACGCGCCGACGCCCTGGCCGTCGTCACGCGCACCGACCCACGGCCCGGTGCCACGGAGACCGGCGCAGCGGAAGTCGGCACGCCGGCCGGGCAGGACGAGACGCGGCGCCACAGACCGCTGCCGGTGCACTTCTCCGGCTGCGCGCGCCGCTGCGGCCACCCCCGAGGCACCGCCTGGGTGGACGTGCTCGCCACCGGCAGCGGCTACGACCTGTCCGTCCACGGGCGGCCGGTGCCCTCCGGACCCGACCTTGCGGCCTCCCTCACCACAGCCCGGAACACCCCAGCAGAGAGATGAGCGACTACACCGTGTTCGAGTACGAGAAGGACGGCGCCGCGATCTACCGCCAGTCCTTTGCCACGATCCGCGCCGAGGCGGACCTGTCCGGGCTCCCCGCCTCGGTGGCCCAGGTCGCCGTCCGCATGATCCACGCCTGCGGAATGACCGACCTGCCCGGGGATCTGGGCTACACGGACGAGGTCGTGCTGCGCGCCCGCGCCGCCCTGCACGCCGGCGCGCCGATCCTGTGCGACGTACAGATGGTCGCCAGCGGGGTCACCCGCAAGCGGCTGCCCGCGGACAACGACGTGCTGTGCACCCTCTCCGACCCGGCGGTGCCCGAGCTCGCCCGGAAGATGGGCACGACGCGCAGCGCCGCCGCCCTCGAACTGTGGCGCGACCGCGGCCTTCTGGAGGGTTCCGTGGTGGCCGTCGGCAACGCCCCCACCGCCCTCTTCCGGCTCCTGGAGATGATCGAGGAGGGGGCCCCGCGTCCGGCCGCCGTCATCGGCGTCCCGGTCGGGTTCATCGGCGCCGCCGAGTCCAAGGACGCACTGGCCGAACACCCCTCCGGCCTGGACCACTTGATCGTGCGCGGGCGGCGCGGCGGCAGCGCCATCGCCGCCGCGGCGATCAACGCGATAGCGAGCGAGGAAGAATGAGCACGGCAGCCAGCACCGATACGGGCACCGGCCACGGCAGCGGCCACGGCAGCGCTCTCGGCAGGTTGTACGGAGTGGGGCTCGGCCCCGGCGATCCCAACCTGATGACCCTCCGGGCCGTCCAGGTGATCGCCGAGGCGGACGTGGTGGCCTACCACAGCGCCCGCCACGGCCGGTCCATCGCCCGCTCCATCGCGCAGGCGCACCTGCGCGCCGACCACGTCGAGGAACAGCTGGTCTACCCGGTCACCACGGAGACCACCGACCACCCCGGCGGCTACCAGGGCGCGATGGAGGAGTTCTACGAGGAGTCCGCCGCCCGGCTCGCCGCGCACCTCGACGCAGGCCGTACGGTCGCCGTGCTCGCGGAGGGCGACCCGCTCTTCTACGGCTCGTACATGCACATGCACAAGCGGCTCGCCGACCGCTACGAGACCGAGGTGATCCCCGGTGTCACCTCGGTGAGCGCCGCCGCCGCCCGGCTGCAGACCCCGCTGGTCGAGGGCGAGGAGGTGCTGACCATCCTGCCCGGAACCCTGCCCGAGGAGGAGCTCACGGCGCGCCTCGCCGCCACGGACTCCGCCGTGGTGATGAAGCTCGGCCGCACCTTCCCGGCCGTCCGCAGCGCCATGGAGTCCTCCGGCCGACTGGCGGAGGCCCGGTACGTCGAACGCGCCACCATGGCGGGCGAGCGGACCGGCCGGCTCGCCGACACCGACCCGGAGTCGGTGCCGTACTTCGCGGTGGCCGTCGTACCGAGCCGGATCGGCAACCCGGGCGCCAAGCCCGCCGGCCCCGGCGAGGTGGCGGTCGTCGGTACCGGCCCGGCCGGCCCGCTGTGGCTCACCCCGGAGACCAAGCGCGTGCTGGCCGACGCCGAGGTCCTCATCGGCTACACCACGTACCTGGACCGGGTTCCGGTCCGGCCCGGACAGATCCGGCACGGGTCGGACAACAAGGTGGAGTCGGAGCGTGCCGAGTTCGCCCTGGACCTGGCGCGCCGCGGCAAGCGGGTCGCGGTGGTCTCGGGCGGTGATCCTGGCGTCTTCGCCATGGCGACCGCCGTCCTGGAGGTCGCCGGCCAGGACGCGTACAAGGACGTGCCGGTACGGGTCCTGCCGGGCGTGACGGCGGCGAACGCGGCGGCCGCCGCGGCCGGCGCCCCGCTCGGCCACGACTACGCCACGATCTCGCTCTCCGACCGCCTCAAGCCGTGGGAGGTCATCGCGGACCGGCTCCGCGCCGCCTCTGCCGCGGACCTGGTCCTCGCCCTGTACAACCCCGGCTCGCGCAGCCGCACCTGGCAGGTGGCGCAGGCCCGCGACCTGCTGACGGAGCTGCGCGGCGCGGACACCCCGGTGGTGGTGGCACGCGACGTCGGCGGCCCGGAGCAGTCCGTCCGGGTCCTGACGCTGGGCACGCTGGAGCCCTCCGAGGTCGACATGCGGACGATCCTGCTGATCGGTTCCTCGCAGACCCAGATCACGGAGCGGGGCGACGGCACCCGCATCACCTGGACGCCTCGGCGCTATCCGGAGGCCTGAGCGGGCAGGCGCCCGGCGGCTGCGGCGTCGTTCGTCCGCCTGCGGTGTCCGCGGTGTCTGAGGTGTCCGCGGTATCTGCGGTGTCTGCCGTGTTTCCCGTGTCTGCTGTGCTCGCCCGCCGCCCCGCCTGCACGGGGCGGCGGCCGGGCTCGTCCGGGTTCGGGGCTGGGGGTCAGGAGGCGCGACGTGCGGCTTCGCGGCGCTGCCGCTTGCCCATCGGCGCCTGGGAGAGGTCCAGGGCCTGGGACTTCAGCCGCTTGTACGCGTACCCGCGCCCGGTCAGCCACTCCTCGGCCGCGAGTTCCGCCCGGGCGGACGCCTCCAGGATGTCCTCCTCGGCCTCACCGGAGTCCAGGAACCGGAAGGTGAAGAAGTCCCCGGTGCCGAGGTCGTACGACAGGTGCCCCTCGGGCCGGTACTCGGCGGTGAGGATGTGGTGCTCGGCGGCCTCGGCCACCAGCTCGGCACGCTGTTCGGCAGTGAGCGCGTCGAACGAACCGCGGACGGTGATCCGAAAAGTGCGGGTGCTCATCCCGGCAGGCTAGGCCGGTCCGGCTACCACCCGCATCCGCATTTTCTGGGATTCCGCCTGAGCGGAGACCGGGGTGGGGCGGGGTGATGGGGGAGGTGAGGGCGGAAGCGGACTGCGGGAGCCGAGGTACCACGCTTCCCCGGGTCGATCCCCCATTCGGGCGGGGCCGGGGCCGGAGGCCGGAGGACTCCGCCGGGACGGCATCGGTTGGCGGGGCGGGAGCGAGGAATGCCCGTGCTCCGCTTGGACGGAATCCGGGAGGTGCCCGGGGGCTGCCCGTCAGTCCCAGTGTCATTACGTGCCGGCCGCCGGCGTCAAGGGCGCTCCCGTTGGTCGCGTCGGCAAGCCGATGGCCCTTCGGGCCCCCCTTGACACCGACGACCGTCACGCAACGACAAGGACTGTCGGGCGGCCCCCGGGGGATGGCATGGGAGGAGCCTTCGGATCCTTGCGCTCTGGCCTTGGCGGGCACCAGCAGCGGCTCCGCTCGGCCAGCCGCCCTCCGGGCGGACGCGGAAGCGAAGTCGATCAGATCTACGTAATTTAGGCCGGTCCAGGCGCACCAAATCGCTACGCGCTCCTGCTGATTGGCGAATGCGGGCCGCCGGTGGCCGGACAGAGACCGCCAACGATCGCTACGCGCTCCGGACGGACGGCGGATGCGGGTCGCCGGTGGCTGGGTGAAGCGCCTGCGATCGCTACGTGCTCCCGCCGGGACGGCGGCCGACGCGTCGTTCGGACCGATGTGTCAATGTGCCAATGTGTCGATGTGCACTGATGGCCGATGACACCATCGGCCGTTGGGTACTTCGGCCGTTGGGTGGTCTGGCCGTTGGGTGGTTCGGTCGTTGGGTGGTTCGGGCGGTTTGGGCGGCGGCTGGGTCGTTGGCGGGCTCGGGGATCAGACGACCACGCCCGCAGACGACGGAGGTGGGCGGTCGGGGCGGTCGGGCGGCCATCAGGCCGCCTGCGGTAGGTCAAGGTGCCAGCCGGCTCGCCCGATCCTCCGGATCGGAGCGGCCGACTGCCACCCGACGGGCCGTCGAGCCGATCAGACCGAACTGAGAATCCGAGAGCACCCCTCCACACCCCAGCACCCCTCACAGCCGGTCAAATCATGCCGATATACCGCCTGCGTGGGCGGCTCTTGAGGCACTCTGGGACCAATCTCGGATCCTCACCTCGACCAGATCGTTACTCCCGCTTTGAGAGGGCCTGCGACGGCCTGTCGGCCGCTGAAATGGCAGGAGTACGTAGCGATCGCAGGCGCTTCTCCTCTCCCCGGCGACTCGCACTCGCCGACGGACCGGTGCGTGTAGCAGCTGTCGGCGGTCTGTGTTCGGCCACCGGCGGCCCGCACGCGCCGTCCGTCCGGAGCGCGTAGCGATCGTGGGCGGCCCACGTTCAACCCCCGGCGGCCCGCATCCGCCGTCCGTCCGGAGCGCGTAGCGATCGTTGGCGGCCTATGTCCGGCCACCGGCGGCCCGCATCCGCCAATCAGCAGGAGCGCGTAGCGATTTGGGGCGCCTGGACCGGCCTGGATTACGTAGATCTGATCGACTTCGATCCGGCTTCCCGCCCGGAGGGCGGCTGCCCGGGCGGGAGCCGCTGCTCGTGCCCGCCAACGCCAGACCACCAGGATCCGAAGGCTCCTCCCATGCCATCCCCCGGGGGCGGCCCGACAGTCCTTGTCGTTGCGTGACGGTCGTCGGGGTCAAGGGGGGCCCGAAGGGCCATCGGCTTGCCGACGCGACGAAGGAGCGCCCTTGACGCCGGCGGGCGGCACGTAATGACACTGGGACTGACGGGCAGCCCCCGGGCACCTCCCGGATTCCGTCCAAGCGGAGCACCGGCATGCCTCGCTCCCGCCCCACCGACGACCCCGCTCAGGGTGAGTTCCGCCGATCCCCGGCCCCGCCTGCCCTCAGCACTGCCAGAGGAAAGCGGCCTCCGCGCATGGCTCGCACGCGAAAACGTATGCCTGGCCGGAGCCGAAGTTGGGTGCGGTCAGGGGGTCGGGGCCTTCCTTGAGCTGTGCGGCGAAGGCCATCGGGCGGGTGCAGCCGGGGCAGTCGGGTATCTGGTCGTACTGCAGCCAGTGAGGAGCGCCGCCCAGCTGTCCGAGAACCTCGGCCGTGGAACGGCCGGTCTCTGTCGACCAGGCCAGGTACGCCTCCCGGAAGTCCGCGTCGGTCGTTTCGACAAGCTCGACGGTTCGGACGGCGCCGAGTTGCAGGATTTCGTCCTCGTCCGCGTCGTCCTCGTCCTCGTCGTCCTCGTCGTCCTCGTCCTCATGCTCCTCGTCCTCGTCCGCGTCCGCCTCCGCGCCCACCCCGGGCGCCACCTCGGGCAGGGGCAGCGGGACGAGTCCGTCGGCGGGGACAGGGAACAGGAACGCCCGGTTGCCGCCGGACGTTGCACTCCACTCCTCGCACCCGCCAGGGTCGTTCGCGCACATGAAGACGGCCACGGTCCCGTGCCCCTCGCCCAGCAAGAGTTGGGCTATGAACTGCAGCGGGCCGGAACAGGTCGTGCAGGCGGGCCACTCGGTGCCCGCGGGCGCCAGTGGCAGGCCGCCGATCCGGGTGACCGGGGCGTGGGGATCGGCGGAACCGCCGTGAATCATCAGGCTCGTGGTGCTCATACGATCGAACCTAGCCGGTGCCTACGACAGTGCCCCGTCCCCGTCCCCGTCCCCGTCCCCGTGCCCGTCCCCGTCCACGGCCTCCGTGGCGGCTCAGGCGCCGTGTTCGGTGAGCCAGTTGAGCGCTTCCGCCACCGATGGGGCCTCCGGCACCCCGTCCGGCACCGGCGGCCGGTCGACCACGAGCACCGGGATGCCGGCCTCTCGGGCGGCGGTCAGTTTGGGGGCGGTGGCCGAGCCGCCGCTGTCCTTGGTGACCAGGACGTCGATCCGGTGTGCGCGCAGCAGCTCCCGCTCGTCCGCCAGCGCGAACGGCCCCCGGGCCAGCAGGACTTCCGTACGCGCCGGCATCGGCGGCTCCGGTGCGTCCACCGACCGGACCAGGAACCAGGTCCGGTCCAGGTGGGCAAAGGCGGCCAGGCCCATCCGGCCGGTGGTCAGGAACGCCCGGCTGCCCAGTTCCGGCAGCACTTCCGCGGCCGTCTCCAGGTCCGGGACCCGGTGCCACATGTCGCCGGGTACGGGCTCCCAGGCCGGGCGGCGCAGCGCCAGCACCGGGATTCCCGTCGCAGCGGCCGCCTCGGCGGCGTGGAAGCTCATCCGCCCGGCGAACGGGTGGGTGGCGTCCACGAGGTGGGTGACCTGGTGCTCCGCGATCCAGGCCGCGAGGCCGGCCGGCCCGCCGAAACCGCCGATCCGGGTTTCGCCCGGCGGCAGTGCGGGCGCCGCGACCCGGCCCGCGAGCGAGCTGGTGACGCGGTAGAGGGTGTTGGTGTTGGTGTTGGCGTTGGCGTTGGTGTCGGCCTCGGCACCGGTCTCGGCCATGTTCCCGGCCCCAGCCCCAGTCCCGGCCTCGGTCCCGGCCTGCGTTCGGGTCTGTGCCTGTGCCTGCGCCCGCCCATCCGCCAGTGCTTCCGCCAGGCGACGGGCCTCGGTCGTGCCGCCCAGGATCAGGACGTGCCGCATCCGTTCTGTGGGGTTCGGTTCGGGTCCGACGGGACCGGGCCCGGGAACGGGCCCCGCCTCAGCAGACATGCCGGTCGCGCTCCGGCGAGTACAGGTGGCTGTCGCGGAACTCCTTGGCCGCCAGCGTGCGGCCCACCACGATGACGGCCGTGCGCACCAGACCGTGTGCCTTCACCTGGTCCGCGATGTCCTCCAGCGTGCCGCGCAGGATCAGCTCGTCGGGCCGGCTGGCCATCGCGACCACGGCGGCCGGGCAGTCCGCCCCGTAGTGCGGCAGCAGTTCGTTGACAACCCGGTCGACGTACCGCGTCGCCAGGTGCAGGACCAGCAGTGCGCCGCTCCGGCCGAGGGTGGCCAGGTCCTCTCCCTCGGGCATGGGGGTGGCCTGTTGGGCGATGCGGGTCAGGATGACGGTCTGGCCGACGGTCGGGACGGTCAGTTCCCGCTTGAGCGAGGCCGCCGCCGCGGCGAACGCCGGGACTCCGGGCACCACCTCGTAGGGAATGCCCGCGGTGTCCAGACGGCGCATCTGCTCGGCGACCGCGCTGAAGATCGAGGGGTCGCCGGAGTGCAGCCGGGCCACGTCCAGCCCGGCCTCGTGCGCGGCCGTCATCTCCGCCACGATCTGGTCGAGGTCCAGCTGTGAGGTGTCCACCAGCCGGGCCCCTTCGGGGCACTCGGCCAGCAGCTCCGGCGGGACCAGGCTGCCCGCGTACAGGCATACCGGACTGGCGGCGAGGGTACGGGCGCCGCGCACCGTGATCAGGTCGGCGGCGCCGGGGCCCGCTCCGATGAAGTAGACCGTCATGTCGTCTCAGCTGCCTTCCTTGGTGACCGACCACTGCGTGACCGGCATCGCCTGCCGCCAGCCCGTGAAACCGCCGACCGGCACCGCGTGCGAGACGGCCAGTTTCACCAGCTCGCCACCGTGTTCGCGGTGGCGGCGGGCGAGCAGGGCCTCCGATTCGAGGGTGACCGTGTTGACCACCAGCCGGCCGCCGGCCGGCAGGGCCGCCCAGACCGCGTCCAGCAGGCCGGGTGCGGTCAGCCCGCCGCCGATGAACACCGCGTCGGGAGCGGGGAGCCCGGCGAGTGCCTCGGGGGCCGCGCCGGTGACCACGCGCAGCCCGGGGACGCCGAGCGCGGCGGCGTTCCGGGTGATCCGGGCCGCCCGTTCGGGGGAGCGTTCCACGGAGATCGCCCGGCAGGACGGGTGAGTGCGCATCCACTCGATGCCGATGGAGCCGGAGCCGCCGCCGACGTCCCAGAGCAGTTCGCCGGGTGCCGGAGCCAGCGCGCACAGGGTGGCGGCCCGTACGTGGCGCTTGGTCAGCTGACCGTCGTGCTCGTAAGCCGCGTCGGGGAGGCCGGGCGCGGCACCGAGCCGCAGCGCGCCGGGGGCGCGGCGGCAGTCCACGGCGACCACGTTCAGCGGGTCGCCGGGCGGGTGCGGCCAGGCGTCGGCGGTGCCCTCGTACGCGGCCTCGTCCTCGGAGCCGAGCTGTTCCAGCACGCGCATCCGGCTGGGTCCGAAGCCCCGTTCACGCAGCAGGGCGGCGATCTCGCCGGGGGATCCGGAGCCCGCGCTCAGCACCAGCACGCGCCGCCCTTGGTGCAGCGCGGCGGCGAGCCGGGCCAGGGGGCGGCCGACCACGGTGACCACGTCGGTGTCCTCGACGGGCCAGCCCAGGCGGGCGCAGGCGTACGACACGGAGGACGGATGGGGGAGGATCCGCAGGCGGTCCGGACCGATCTCCTCCGACAATGCGCGGCCGATCCCGTAGAACATGGGGTCCCCGCTCGCGAGGACCACGATCCGGCGGCCGGCGTACCGCGCCAGCAGTGCGGGCACGGCGGGCCGCAGCGGACTCGGCCAGGACACGCGCTCGCCGTGGCACGCCCGGGTCGGTGCCATCACCAGTTGGCGGGCTCCGCCGATGAGTACCTCGGCCTCGGTCAGCGCGTCGCGGGCGGCGGCGGTGAGTCCGGCCCAGCCGTCCGCTCCGATGCCGACGACCGTCACGGGTATGGGGGGTGCTGCGGAGCTCACTGCGCGGTTCCTCGGGGGACGGTCCGGCCGGACGGGGGGCGGATCCGCACTCTACCGTTCGGGTGGCGGACGTCCCCGGGCCACCGGAGTTACCATCGGTAATACCTAAGTGTGCGGGCCGTTCGGCACGATCATGGAGCGCTCGGGCACACGATGCTCGGGCGTACGGGCGTACGGGCGTACGGGCGTACGGGCGTACGGGCGTGCGGGCGTGCGGGTGCACGGATACGCCGGATGCACGGATGCGAGGAGGACTGTGGTGGCGGGCTGGAGTGCGGCGGACATCCCCGACCAGACGGGACGCATCGCGGTGGTCACCGGGGCCAACAGCGGGATCGGCCTGGTGACCGCCGGCGAGCTGGCCCGGCACGGGGCGCGGGTGGTGCTGGCCTGCCGCAGCACGGAACGCGGCCGGGTCGCCGAGGCCCTGATCCGGCGCAGGCTCCCGGACGCCGAGGTCGAGTTCATGCCCCTGGACCTCGCGGACCTCGGCTCGGTCAGGAAGTTCGCGTCGGCGTACGGGGATCGGTACGGCGGGCGCCTCGACCTGCTGGTGAACAACGCGGGTGTGATGGCCCTGCCGTACGGGCGCACCGCCGACGGCTTCGAGACCCAGTTCGGCGTCAACCACCTCGGTCACTTCGCGCTCACCGGTCTCCTGCTGCCCGGCCTGTTGGCGGCGCCCGAGGCCCGGATCGTCACCGTCTCCAGCGGCTTCCACGCCCTGGCCGACCTGGACCACTCCGAGCTCGACCGTTCCGGCCTCGACCGCTCCGGTCCCGGTGGCGAGGGCTCCTACCGGCGCTGGATCGCGTACGGCCGGTCCAAGACCGCCAACCTGCTCTTCGTCCACGAACTGGCCCGCCGACTGGTCGCGGCCGGGTCCGGGATCGTCGCGGCCGCCGCCCATCCCGGTTACGCGGCCACCAACCTCCAGACCGCGGGCCCCCGTCAGGAGGGCCGGCGGGCGGCCGAGCGCCTGATGGAGCTCGCCAACCGGGTCGTGGCGCAGCGCGCCTCTTCCGGAGCCCTGCCCACGCTGTACGCGGCGACCGCCGCCGGAGTCCGTCCGGACGAGTTCATCGGCCCGCGTTTCGGCTGGCGCGGTGCCCCGGCCCGCTCCCCGCGCGCGCGATGGACCCTGGACGACGTATCCGCCGTCCGGCTGTGGGAGACCTCCACACGACTCACCGGTGTCAGCTACGACCTCCCGTCCCGCTGACCGCACGCCGTGGCCTGCTCGTTCCGGCCAGGAGGGCGTCGATCTCCTGCAACCGGCCTGCAACCGGGCCTGCAACCGGGCCTGCAACCGGGCCTGCAACCGGGCCTGCAACCGGGCCTGCCACCGGGTCTGCAACCCGGCCTGCAACCCGGCCTGCAACCGGGCCACGCCGTGCTCGGCGAGCCATCCCCGCCGGGTGGTCGCACCGGCCGCGAGAGCGGCCAACGAGCCGATCAGCTGCCGCCGGGGAGGGGGAACTCCGAGCGCACGCTGCGGAGGGCGAGGGCGGACAGGGCTTCCGGGGCGCCGGGTTGGTGGCGGATGCCGGGGAAGGCGTTGATGTCCACGATGAGCGGGCGGCCGTCGCCCGTGTCGATGACGTCCACGCCGTAGACGTCCAGCGCGAAGGCCTCGCCGACCGTCCGGACGAGGTCCAGCCAGCCCGCGGGGAGGTCGGTGAGGGCCAGGGGCAGGGTGGGCCCGCGGCCGCCGGGGGCGAGTTCCGAGCGGCGTAGGGCCGCGAAGTACGTGCCGCCGACCGCCCACAGTTTGTGGTCCCAGCCGGTGCCCGGGGCCAGGTGCTGGAGGATGACCGGCTCGTCCGGCCAGGCGGCGGCCAGTTCGCGCAGTTCCGCGTCGCTGTCGACGCGGGCTACCAGGTCGTGCTTGCGGCTGTAGCGGCTCTTGACGACCGACGGGCCGGTGATCACCGGCCCTGCCGCCGCACCGGTCTCGTCCACGACCGCGCCCCCGGTCCCGCTCCCGGACCCGCTCCTGGCCCCGCCCCCGGCCGCCAGGTGGCCCAGCAGGCCCGCGGCCACCGTCGGGGCGAACGGCAGGCCGGCGGCGCGTGCCGTGTCCGCCATGGCCGTACGGTCCTGGCACAGCCCGGTCGCCTCGGCCGAGTTGAGGACGACGGACCCGCGCAGTTCCAGAGAGTGGGCCAGCGCCAGCGCCCCCGGTGTGCGGGCCTTCAGCAGGTGGACGTCGGCGAGGGGGCCGGGGACGTCGGCGGGGTCCTGTTCCGGGTGCAGCACCGTCACCCGGTGTGACCGGCCGAGCAGCGCTGCCGTGGCCGCGAGGAGCGGGTGCTCCGGATCGGCCGTGATCAGCCCGATCGTTCTCATGACCTGCCGCCGCCCGCGCGCAGCGGCACCGGGCCGGCCGCCGGTCCGACCGCGGGGCCGGCCGCAGCTCCGGCCGCCGGGACGCGCTGCTCCGGGGTCCGCGCCTGGGGTACGCGCGCCGCCAGTCCCAGCACCGCCCGGGCCACCCGGCCCGCCGCGTCCGGGACCTGGCGGAAGCTCGGGAAGTCGTTCACGTCGACGACCACCGGCCCGTCCGGACCCAGCAGCACGTCGAGGCCGTACAGATCGAGCCCGTGGACCAGGCCGACCCGGTGTGCGAGGTCGACGATCTCCGCCGGGACCGGAACCCGACGTTCCCTGACCGGATGGTCGGGGTGCAGCGGCGAGCGGCGCTCGGTGGCGTACACCTCGCCCGCGATGCAGTACACCTTCAGGTCGGTACCCGAGTTGGGCACGTACGGCTGGGCGATGAGCAGCCCCCCGCCGGACGTCAGGGCCGGCGGCAGCTCGCGCAGCCGCTCCGGCGACGGCACCAGGCGTACGTCCCGGCCGGAGCTGCCCTCGGCGGGCTTGACCACCAGCGGGTACTCCGAGGCGGGTATCTCCGCCAGCAGGGCCGGATCGGCCGCAGCGTACGTCGGCGGCACCGGCAGGCCCCGGTCGCGGGCCACGGCGGCCGCAACGGCCTTGTCCCGTACGCCGCGTATGGCCCGGGCGTCGTTGACCGTGGTCATCCCGGCCGCCGCGGCGGCTTCCAGGAGGCTGAGCCCGGGCCCGCCGGACACGGTCTTGAGCACCCACGCGTCATGACTGCCCGCGGTCACGGCCCCCGTCATGCGCAGCAGCGATCCGCCGGGCCGGACGATGTCGACCCGGTGGCCCCACTCCCTGAGCCGCCCGATCACCTCGACCGGCATGCCGTCGTGACGGTAGTGCTCTTCCACCAGGAAGCAGAGCTTCATGACCATCCCGTCCCCGCCGAACCCCTGGACACCGCCGTCCTGTTCCGGCGCGCTGATACGTCACAGGATGTCACGACGTGCCCTTCGGTTCCCCCGGTACCCCCGCACCCCCCGCCGGACGGCGGCCCACGTGCCTACGCCCCGTGGTCGGCCACCGGGCCACCGGGCCACCGGGCCACCGGGCCACCGTGCCACCGTGCCCAAGCTCCGCACCGGACACCCGAACCCGCGGCGGGGCGCCCGCCCCACATGGCCGGAAGCCACTGGTCCATGGCCGGTTCCACGCAGGGTGAGGTGCTTGTGGAAAGATCCCGCGAGGCAGCACGGGCGTGGCGGGCGTGCGGGTCGGGGCGGACCCGGACACCGAGAACAACGACGGGAGGTACGGCGGCATGAGCGGGGACATGTCCTTCTACATACCGGGCGCCGTCCTGTTCTCGGCATTCGTGCTGAAGCTCCCCGCGCTGCGCCGCGCCCCGGGCGACGTCCTGCAGCGTTCGGTCGCCGCCCTGCTGCTGGCCGCGAGCCTGGTCTTCGCCGTCGCCGCACCGTCCAGCATCGCCGCGGTCAACCGCTGGACCGGCGTCCCCAACGCCGCCGCCCCGCTGGTGTACTCCACCATCACGGCGTTCAGCTGCAGCTGCATCGTGCTGCTGATCAACTGGCAGGGGAACCCCCTCGACCGGACCCGGCGCGCCTCCCGGTACTGCGTCGCCGCCTACGCCGCCGTCATCGTCGCGCTCAACGTGCTGTTCGCCCTCGCCGACCCCACCGTCGAGCGACTTCGTGACCTGGACACGTACTACGCGACCACACCGTTCATGCGCGAGATGATCCTGCTCTACCTCCTCGCCCACGCGGCCGCCGGCATCACCATGACGGCGCTGTGCCTGCGGCGGTCGCTGCAGGCCCCCGGGGCGCTGCGCGCGGGCCTGCTCGTCATCGTCTCCGGCTACGTGCTCAACCTCGCGTACGACGCCGTCAAGTTCACCGCCGTCGGCGCACGCTGGACGGGACGGGACTGGGACTGGCTCAGCACCGACGTCGCCCCGCCCCTCGCCTCCCTCTCGGCCCTGCTGATCGGCATCGGCTTCGTCACGCCCCTGGCCGGCCAGCGGATCGGCGACCTCTGCGGCGAACTCCGCCGCTACCGGCGCCTCGGACCGCTGTGGCGGGTGATGCGCGACTCGGGCGAACTGGGGCCGAAGCTGTTCGGCCGCCTCGCCCCGCTCGGCATCCGGCTGACCCAGCGCGAACTGGACATCCACGACGGCATCCTGAACCTGAGCCCCTACTTCGACCTTGAACTCCACGCGCGGACGTACGAAGCCGCCGTCGAGCACGGTTTCGAGGCGACGAAGGCCCACGCGACCGCGGACGCGGCACTGATCGCGGCGGCCTCGGTGCGCAAGCGCACCGCCCCCGACGACTACGACGGCAACCCGGACATCACGGTCCTCCAGTCCGCCAGGACCTCCGCCGGCCTCGCCCTGATGTCCGAGGTCCTGCACTCGCCCTTGGTCGCCGCGGCACGGCGGCAGGCCGGACTCCCCACGAGCAGCCCCCGCTGACCGCAGCGGTTTCCAGAGGCGGCCCCGGACCGACCGATGCCATGGGCCGCCCCGGACCGGTCCCGTGCGTCGCCTCCGCCGCCTCCGCCGCCTCCGTCGCTCCCTCTCTCCGTCTCTCGGCCTCTCCGTATCCGGCTCAGTTGCCGGCTTGCCTCCCGCCGGCCGTCGCCCGGGCCGTACGGTTCCGACGGGACCGCAGCAGGCCGTACGCGGCTGCCAGCCACGCGGCGCAGGCGACCCACAGCAGCACCTGCCCCAGGCGGGCCGGCCAGAGCACCGCCGCCGCGGCCGCCGTGGACAGGCAGGCGACGGCCGACATGCCCATCGGGAACACCGTGGCCCAGCGGCGGACGTCGTAGCCGGGCCGGGGACGTACGACCTCACCGCACGTCAGCACCACGTACCAGACCAGGTCCACCCCGAGGAGTACGAGGGTGACCGCCCGCAGGCCGGTGAACGCGTTACCGTCCCACACGCCCGAGGCGAGCAGCTTGGAGCCGGCCAGGGCGGAGATGGCCATCGCCCCGCCCGCCACCCACTGGTCGCCCGCACCGGTCAGTACCTGCCGCATGTCGAAGCGCGCCAAGGCGTTCCCGTACAGCGCCAGACCCAGCAGGAGCAGCACCAGCCCGGCCCACGCGAGCCAGTCTCCGACTTGCGGGGCGAGGACTGCGGACAGCACGGCCAGGGCCTGAGTCGCCACGCAGATGAGGAACACCGCACCCGGCATGCGCCATCCCAGGTGACGCAGTACCGCCGTCAGCAGCACCGGCCACACGGCGGCGGCGAGGACGAGCAGTGTCACCGCCACCGGGGTCATGCCCAGCGCCTCGAACCGGACGCCGAGCACACAGGTGGCCGCCACCGAGGTGAGGGCGGGCGGGGTGTCCGCCCGGGCCTTCCAGCCGCGGCGGTCACCGAGCAGCAGGGAGGCGAAACCGATGGCCAGCAGCACCCAGACCAGCAGCGCGAGAACGAAGACGACCACGGAGAACACCTCGTGGCCGATGAGGTGCAGACCGACCGAGATGATGCCGGTGGCCATGACGACGGAACCGGCCACCGGAGGGACGCCCGCCCACGGAGACAAGCCGGGCGAGGCGGCGGGCGCGTTCATGCGTGGGTCCCGACGGCACCACCCGTGTCCGTGTCCGTTCCCGTTCCTCCTGTTCCTGTTCCTGTTGCTGTGTCCGTTCCTGTTCCCGTTCCCGTTCCCGTTCCCGGGGAGACCCGTTGGTTCCAGCCGGCGATCACCGGCAGCCCGTGTTCGGTCGACAGCCGGCCGACCGTCGCGGTGGCGAGCAGGAACAGCCGGCCGTCGGCCGGCGGCAGCCCCAGGTAGCGGGCGGTGAGCACCCGCAGCAGGTGGGCGTGCGCGACCAGCACCCCGTCCGCGGAGCCGGGCGCTGCCAGCAGCGGGGCGATCCGCTGCAATACGCGGTCCGCGCGCCGTCCCACGTCCTCGGCGGACTCCCCGGGGCGGCCGTCCGGGCCCGCGGGCACCCCGTCCCGCCACAGCGACCAGTCCGGCCGGGTCTCCTGGATCCCCGCCGTGGTCAGCCCCTCGTAGCCGCCGTAGTCCCACTCGCACAGGTCGTCGTCGGGCACCGGCTGCCGCAGTCCGGCCAGTTCGGCCGTCCGCCGGGCCCGCCCGAGGGGGCTGGTCCGTACGAATGCCAGGTCGCGCCCCGCGAAGTACGGTGCCAGCGTCTTCGCCTGCGCCTCGCCGTGCGCCGTGAGCGGCAGGTCGGTCCGCCCGGTGTGCCGTCCGGTGGCGCTCCACTCGGTCTCGCCGTGCCGGACCAGCAGGAGATCACCCATGGCCCCACGCTAACGGCCGTGCCCCGCCCGGGGCCGAGCGACAGACCGGGGGCGACGGACCGGGGACGGGGGACACGGGCCATCCGGCCCCAAAGCGTTCCGTCAGGACCGGTCGGGCACCAGTGCGCCCATGTCCGTGCCTGTGTCCGTGCCCATGTCCGTGTCTGTGCCTGTGTCCGTGCCCTCGCCGGTGCCGTTCCCCACCTCCCGGCGGGAGCCGGGTCCCCCGGTCGTCGGCGGGTTGGCGTCATGCCGCCTGAACAGCGGGCTCGGCCACCACATCCACCGGCCCGTGTCCAGGGTCAGCGCGGTGACCAGCACCGAGCGGACGACCATCGTGTCCAGCAGTACGCCGAACGCCACCGCGAACCCGAGTTCGGCCGCGAACACCAACGGCAGCGAGGCCATCGCCGCGAAGGTGCCGGCGAGGACCAGACCGGCCGAGGTGATGACCCCGCCGGTGGCGGACAGACCCAGCAGCGCGCCCTGCCGGGTGTCGTGCACCAGGGCCGTCTCACGTACCCGGGTGACCAGGAAGATGTTGTAGTCGATGCCCAGCGCGACCAGGAACACGAAGGTCAGGAGGGGGAAGGAGGCCTCCGCCCCGGCGAAGCCGAACACGTGGTCGAACACCAGGGCGCTCACGCCGAGGGCCGCGCCGAAGGACAGCACCACCGTCGCCATCAGCAGCAGCGGCGCGACGATCGCCCGCAGCAGCAGCGCGAGCACGAGGAACACCACGACCAGCACCAACGGGATGATCACCTTGGAGTCCCGGGCGGCCGCCTCCTGCGTGTCGAGGATGACCGCCGTGTTCCCGCCGACCTGCGCGTCCGCGCCCTCGACGGCGTGCACCGCGGTCCGGGCCCGCTCGACGGTGCGCATCGCGGCCGTGCTCCCGGGAATGTCCGCAAGCTCCGCGAGCACGAGGGCCTCACCGTCCTTGACCAAGGGGGCGGACACGCCGGCGACTCCCGGTACGCCGGACAGCGCGGCCTTCACCCGTTCCGCCGAGGAGGCACCGGCAACGACGTACACGGGGTCGCCGGCCCCGGCCGGGAAGTGCCGTGCCTGGATCTCCTCGCCGACGACGGTCTGGGGCTTGCCCGTGAACTGGTCCTTGCCGGCGAGCCCGTCGGCCTTGAGCCCGAACACCCCGGTCGCCATGACCCCGAGCAGCAGCGCGGTGCCGATCCACACGGTCCGCGGGCGGGCGGCGACGGCGGTGCCGATCCGGGTCCAGATGCCGTCCGCGCTCGCGCCGGCCGATCCGTACGAGGGCTGCACCGGCCAGAAGATCCATCGGCCGCAGACGACCAGCAGGGCCGGCATCAGGGTGACCATGGCGAGCAGCCCGACGAGGACCCCGACGGCACAGGCCGGCCCCAGCCCCTGCGTGGAGTTGAGGGTGGCGAGCATCAGCAGCACCAGGCTGACCGCGACGGTCGCGGCACTGGCGACGATCGCGGGACCGGAGCGGTACAGGGCCTCGGCCATCGCCTCGTGCCGGTCCTCGTGCCTGCGCAGTTCCTCCCGGTAGCGCGAGACGAGCAGGAGGGCGTAGTCGGTGGCTGCGCCGAACACCAGCACCGTCAGCACGAAGCCGGTCTGTTTGTTGACGGTGAGTCCGGCGTGCTTGGCCAACAGGTAGATCACCGCCTCGGAGGTGACCAGGGCACCGCCGGCGGTCAGCAGCGGCAGCAGGGGCAGCACCGGGCTGCGGTAGGTGAAGAGCAGGATGACGACCACGACGGCCGCGGTGATCGCCGTCAGCCCGCCGCCTCCGCCGAAGGCCTTGATCGAGTCGGACGCCTGCCCGGCCGGCCCGGTGACGTGGAACCCGAGCCCGTCCCCATCCGCGCCCGGATCCGCGCCCGGATCCGCATCCGCGCCAGGATCCGCGGCGGCTCCCGGATCCGCCTTCCCGACCTCGCTCAGCGCATCGACGACCGTGGCGATCCCTTCCCAGCCCGTCCGGTCCTTGCGTATCCGGACCACGGTCTGGAGGGCCTTTCCGTCCTGGGACTTCACCGGCCCCTCGGGCTGCCCGACGACGTTCGCGATCCGCCCGAACGCCTCGGCGTCGGACCGGGCCTTGGCCATGTCGGCTTCGGTGATGCCCTCGGGCCGGTCGTAGACCACGATCGCGGGCAGGGTGTCCGCGGGCCGGAACCGCTCGGCCCGTTCGACGACCCGCGTCGACTCCGCGTTGCCGGGCAGCCAGGCGGAACTGTCGTTCTCCTCCACCTCGCCGAGCCTGCCGGCCAGCATCAGGGCCGGGACCAACGCGGCCGCCCACAGGACGAGGACGATCCACTTCGCGACTCTGCCGCCGGGCAGGGCTGCCAGTTTGCGCACCATGACGGACTCCTGGGCGTTCAGTCGAGGGGGACGGAGGAAGAGGAGGAGGCGGAGGCGGAGGAGGGGGAGGGCGAGAGGGAGAGGGAGAGGGAGAGGTGGGAGAGCTTGTCGGGGTTGGTGACGACGAAGATCCCGCACACCCGGTCGCCGTCCGGGGTGAGGTCGAGGACGAGGACCGCGTGGAGCCTCCCGCCGGCGAACAGCAGGGCCGACGGGTCGCCGTTGACGGTGCGATAGGCGATGTCGAGCCCGTTGCCGGACTGCGGGGCGGCCGCGGCGAGCAGCCGGGCGATCCGGTCCCGGCCCCGCATCGGCCGCAGGCCCGCCACCGCCCTGCCCTTGCCCCCGGCGTCACCCGTCAGGGTCACCTCCGGCGCCAGGACCTCCAGCAGCGCGTCGAGGTCCCCGCCGAGCGCCGCCGCGAGGAACCGCTCGGTCACCTGCTGCCGCACCTGAGGGGCGGGCTCGTAGCGCGGCCGCCGGGCGTGCACGTGCTCGCGGGCACGGTGCGCGAGCTGCCGGACCGCCGAGGGACTGCGGCCGAGGATCTCCGCGATCTCACCGTGCGGGTAACCGAACACCTCGTGCAGCACGAACACCCCGCGCTCCAGTGGCGTGAGCGTCTCCAGCACCACCAGCAGCGCCATGGACACCGCCTCGGCCCGCACGGCCGCATCGGCGCCATCGCCCGCCACGGGTTCTCCGGCGAGCGGATCGGCGCGCGGTCCGACGAGCGGCTCGGGCAGCCACGGCCCGACGTACGTCTCCCGCCTGCGGCTGATGGCCGCCTGCTGGGCGAGCGCCCGGTTCACCGCGATCCGCACCAGATAGGCCCGCGGATTCCCGACCGGATCCGCCCCCGGAGCTTCGCTCCTGGCGGCCCACGACACCCATGTCTCCTGCAACACGTCCTCGGTGTCGGCGACGCTGCCGAGCATGTTGTAGACGACGGAGAACAACAACTCGCGGTGTTCACCGAACACCTGGGTGACCGAATCAGCCTGTGCTCCGGCCGGAGGGTGGTACATCGGAGGACCTCCCGTAGTGGATGCGTTCCCCACTGAGAGGGTTCGGGCCGCCGGAGTGTGACATCCACCCCCGAACTGTGATCCACATCGCACGGCCCGTTCCGGGTGTGCCCCTCCGCCGGGTGACCGGTGCGGGGTCCCGTCGTTGGCCGTCGTAGGCGATCACACGTAACCGAGGCGGGATTGTGGGCGGACAGCAGACGAACGCGACCGGAGTCATGCACCTGGACGACGCGGAGGGCGTACGCGGGGCGGCCGAGGCGCTGGCCGAGGGGTGCGCGGTGGCCCACGGCTTCGGCAACTCCTACGCTCTGACCGCACGCGCCGACCGGGCTGTCGTGGAGCGGGTCAACCGTGTGAAGGGCCGCCCGGCCGAACAGGTCGGCAGTGTCACCACCGTCCGCGAGCACGTCCCCTCACTGTTCGACTGGACGCGGCTGCCCCCGCAGTTCCCGCGCAGGCAGTTCGAGGGCCTCGTGGAGGAACTTTTCGCCCTCGGCCCGTTCGGGTTCCGCGGCCCCGCCGCCGAGCACGTCCCCGCCCACCTCACGGCGGTCCAGGACGGTGTGGTCACCGTGCAGCTCATCGGCCCCGGCTACCGCTGTCCGTCCAACGCCTTCCTCGCCCAGGCGCTGGACCGTACCGGTGGTCGCTTCCTGTCCGTCACCTCGGTCAACCGCTCGCGGCGGCTGACCGGCGGCGGGCACGAACCGGCCCACTGGCGGGCCGAGGGCGTGATCGCCGACTTCGGCCATGAGCCGGCCGTCACGATCCTCGCCCACCGCGACGAGGCCGCCGCCCACCGCAGACACCCCCATCACGCCCTCATGCCGACCACGGTGCTGTCCTTCCACCACGCCGCCGGCCACGGGCGCTCGGGCCTGCCCGCCCTGACCCTCGAACGCCACGGCTCCCTCTCCGCACACCACACCCGATCCCTCGCCGCGAACCACGGCTTCGCCCTCGCCCCCCCGGGCCCGGAACGAACCGATCGCCCGCACGTACCAGGCTTGACCGCAGGACCGTGACAGCGGCCGACGAGCTCTCCCCCCACGACGAGACCGTCACGTCGTCCACGTCGTCCACGCCGTCCTCACCTCCGGCACCTTCGACCTGTTCGCGGAGGATGAAGGCGAATCGTGGCCGGGATCTGAAGTCGCCCCCTACCGTGGAGATCGAACTGCCGCGAGGGTGGCGGCGGAGGAGGGGACGTACGGGCATGCGCAGGGTTCCGCCGGAGATGTTCCGGTTCACCACGGGGGAGAAGTCCGACCTGAACGGGGCCGTCCTGGAGGCCTTCGGCGTGGCCGGCGAGTACCTGGAGACCACGCTAGGGCTCGACGGCGTACGCGAGCGGCTGCGCGCGGTGGGCTGGATCGCGGACATCGAGGACGAGGAGCTGCACGACGCGCTGAAGCGGCTGGTCGGGTGGGAACTCCTCGACGTGGTCCACAACCACGCCGAGAACTACCGCACCGCCGAGGAGTACGAGCGGCGCAACCTGCACTACTCGCTGACCCGCCGGGGCGAGGCCGCGCTGGCCGGAGTGCGGCACGCGCTGGAGGTGCTGGCCTCGACGGGGGCGCTGCAGACCGCGGTGCTGGAAGCGATCACCGACCGGCTCGACGAGCTGACCGTGCTGTCCGGTGAACCCGGCGCGGCCGACCGCCGGATCTTCAGCACCCTGCGGGAGCTGGAGGGCCATCTGGAGGCCCTGGTGGAGAACACCAAGGCCTTCAACGGTCAGTTGCAGCGACTTCTCCGCGCCGAGGGCGCGGACCTGGACGTGTTCCGTGAGGTGAAGGCCGCCACCGTCGCCTATCTCCAGGAGTTCCTGGTCAACCTCGACCGGCGCGGCGAGACGGTCGCCGCCGCGGTGGCCCGCGTGGAGGAGCGGGGCATCGCCGTGTTGCGCGAGCGGGCCCTGCGCGGCGCCGAACTGCCACCGGTGCCGGGGGAGGACCCCGCGGCCGGCTGGCTGGAGAGCCGACGGGCACGCTGGGCGGGCCTCCGGGCCTGGTTCCTGCCGGAGGACGGGGCGCGCCCCCGGATCGAGCAGCTGCACGACATCGCCCGGCGGGCCATCGTCTCCCTCCTTCAGGTCCTGGAGCGGATCAACGAGTCCCGCCGACGCTCCTCCAGCGCCGTGCAGGACTTCCGGGAGCTGGCGCGCTGGTTCGCGGCGGCTCCCGAGGAGGAGGACCTGCACCGGTTGTGGTCGGCGGCCTTCGGTCTCGGTCCGGCGCGCCACGCCCACCTCGCCCACCCCGACCCGGAGCTGATCCCCTCGTCCCGTTCCTGGTCGGAGACGCCGCCGGTGGAGGTGTCGGCGCTGCTGCGGACCAGCGGACGGACCGAACGCTTCACGCGTACGGGCAAAGTGCGGGACGTCGCGGCCGTGCGGGCCGCGCGCGCCGAGCGGGCCCGTGCGGAGCGGGCGGAGCTCGTGCGTGCCTGGCAGGCGCTGGAGACGGACGGCCCCGTGCGGCTCTCGTCCTTCGGCGCCCTGGATCCCGCGGTCTTCGACCGCCTGCTGGACCTGTTGGGCCGGGCCCTGGCCGCCCCGCCGGACGCGGGCGGTCTGCGGCGGGCCACGACCGGGGACGGCCGGGTGGAGGTCGCGCTGTCGCCGCCCCCCGACCCGCGTACCGCCGTACTGCGCACCGAGAAGGGGACGCTGGCGGGCCCGGACTACGTCGTCCACATCATGGCCGCGGGCGGGGCGGCGGCCTTCCCGGCCGGCCGGGCCGCGACGGGGCGGGAGGCGGCCGGATGAGCACGCTCGCCAACCAACTGGCCGCCGCGGAAAGGGAGGAGGTGGCCCGCGCCATCCGTCTCCTGCTGGCCCGCCCGCTGCTCACCGAGGCCTCCGACCCCACCGGTTTCGAACTCGTACGGCGTCGGCGCGACCCGCTGGCCCGGTGGTTCGACTACACCTGCGGCTGGAGCCTGGTCGTGGAGCCCCGCCGCGGGTACGCCCGCCTCACCAAGATCCGCGCGAACCCCGACGGCTCCCGCCCGGCGCGCAGAGCGCGGTCCGGCCGCGCCCCGTTCGACCGACGTCGGTACGTTCTGCTCTGCGTCACCGCGGCCGAACTGCTGTCGATGCCGATGACGACCATCGGCATGCTCGCCGACCGCGTCGTCCAGGCGACCGCGGCCGACCCGGCGCTGCCGGCGTTCGACCCGGTCCACCGGCCGGAACGGATGGCGTTCGTCGACGTCCTGAAGCTGCTGGAGTCGTACGACGTGCTGCGCGCCGTGGACGGGACGACCGAGGCGTACGTCGACTCGGCGGAGGCGAAGGTCCTGTTCCGGGTGGACAACACGCTGCTGATGCGGCTGCCGGCCGCGCCCGTCGGTGCCTCCCGGCTCGCCGTGTCCCAGGACGAGGTGCCCGCACGGTTCGAGGACCTCCTCACCGGCCTGGTGCGGGAGAAGCGCTACGGCGGCGCGGCCGTCGACGGGACCTCCGGCGAATGGGCCGGCGAGACCGCCGCCACGGACGCCCAGCGCAATCTGAAACTGCGCCACTCGGTGCTCCGCCGTCTCTTCGACGACCCCGTGCTGTACCGGGCCGACCTCGCCGAGGACGAGCTCGCGTACGTCACCTCCCTGACCGGCCGCCAGATCCTGCGCCGCTCGGTCGAACAGGCCGGCTTCCTCCTGGAGGAGCGGGCGGAGGGCTTCCTCCTCGTCGATCCGGACGGCATCGCCACGGATGTCCGCTTCCCCGACGACACCTCCACCGACCGAGTCGCCGCGCTGCTGCTCCTCGAACCGCTCTGCTCGGCTCCCGCAGGGATGCTGCCCGAGCAGCTGGCCGAGGCCGGAGCCGATCAGCTGCGCCGCTTCCCGGGCTGGGCCAAGGCGTACCAGTCCGAGGACGGTCCGGCACGGCTGGCCGACGACGCCGTACGCGTTCTGCTCGACGTCGGCCTGGTGGGCAGGGTGGGGGACCGCGTCGTCGCACGACCGGCCGCGTACCGCTACCGCTTGACGCAGACCACGACTCCGGGTCCGAGGAACGCCCAGGACGGCACCACGGCTTCGAACGGCGCCGCCATGGAAGGAGACATGCAGTGAGCGTGACGGAGTTCCCCCTTCAGCGACGGCCGGAGGAGACTCCACAGGCGCCGCCCGCGCGGGAGGCGGACGCCGTCCGCAGCCGCTGGCAGCCCCACCGTGCCGGCATCCTCAACGTCTGGCGCTACTACGACGAGACCTTCGCCTTCCACCAGGGCCGCCTGCTGTTGCGCGGCCAGAACGGCTCCGGCAAGTCCAAGGCGCTGGAGCTGTTGCTGCCCTTCCTCTTCGACGCCAGCCTCCGCCCCAACCGCCTCTCCACCTTCGGCGGTTCGGAACGCACCATGCACTGGAACCTGCTCGGTGCGGGAGCCTCCGGCAAGACGCGGGTGGGGTACGTGTGGATGGAGTTCCGCCGTGTCGGCGAGGACGGCGCCGAACAGTGGTTCGGCTGCGGTGCGCGCCTGCACGCGAGCGTGCACACCAGCACGGCACATGCCGAGTACTTCACCACGGGCTCCCGGATCGCCCACCCCGACGGCGTACCACTCGTCAACGAGGCGGGGCAGCCCCTGACCAAGGCCGCTCTCGCCGACGCCCTGCGCGACCGCGGTGAGGTGCACCCGTCGGCCACCGATTACCGCACCGCCGTCCGGCGCGCACTCTTCGCCGGCATGGCGGAGCAGCGGTACGAATCGCTGCTCTCCGCGCTGCTCCAGCTGCGGCAGCCCAAGCTGTCCGAACGGCTCGACCCGTCCCTGCTGTCCACCCTGCTGTCCCGCGCCCTGCCCCCGCTCGGCGAGGGAGAGATCACCGAACTCGCCGAGGGCTTCGAACGTCTGGACCGGCAGCGCGACCACCTCGACCGGCTCGACGCCGAGGTGAGGGCGGCCCAGACCGTCGCCTCCCGGCAACGCGCCTACGCCCGCCGGGTCCTGCGCGCCGGCGCGGCCGGACTGATCTCGGCGACCACCGACATGGACGAGCTGACCCGTGCCGCCCGCCTGAGCGCCGAGGAGCTCGACGAGGCGCTCGCGGAACGCGAAGCGACCCGGAGCCTGCGCGACGAACAGGAGCTGCGGGCCCACGCCCTGGACGAGGCCGTCGAGGGACTGCGCGAGAGCGACGCGTACCGGAAGGGGGAGGAACTCGACCGGCTCCGCCGCGACACCGCGGACCTGGCCGCGGCCGCCAGGGAGCGGGGTGCCATCGCCCGGTCCGCCGAGAGCGGGGCGCAGCAGGCGCGGGAACTCGCCGACGAGACCGCGGGGCACGCCCGCACCTTCGCGGAGCACGCGCGCGAAGCCGCGGACGAAGCACACCGGCCGGCGCGGGCCGCGGGAATGGAGTCCATCCACCACGAAGTGAGGACGATCCTCGAAGCGGAACCGGCGGAACCGGCGGAACCGGCGGAACCGGCGGAACCGGCGGAACCGGCGGAATCGGCGGAACCCCTCGCAGACGGCCGGGAGAACGGGACGGGCGGCCGACGCCCCGAGGGCCCCGGTGCCCTCGCGCGTATGGTGGGCCAGGACGCGGCCCGCCGGGCCCGCACACTGCTCAGGAGCGCGGTCACCGCCCGACGCGAGCAGGTCACCCGCATCACCGAGGCCGTCGGGGAACACGACCGCGCGGTACGCGACCGGGGCGCCGCCGAGGACCTGCTGGACGAGGCACGCACCAGGCTCGGGGAGGCGATCGTCCACCGGGACGCGACCGCCGGAGCCTGGGACGAGGCCGTCGCCGCGCAGGCGGAACGGCTGTGGACCTGGGCCACGGGCTGCACCGAACTGCGCCTCGCCGACCCCGGCGAACTGGCTGCCAGGGCGGCGGTCGAAGCGGACGCACGGGCGCTGGTCGATGCCGCCGCACGACCGCTGGACCAGGAGATCGCCACGGCGCGAGCCGGTGTCCAGGCCACCGGCCGGCGGCTGCGGGAAGAGCGGGGCGCGCTCGTGGAAGAGGCACGCCGGCTCAGCGGCGAGACCGACCTTCCGCCACCCGCTCCGCCCACCCGCACCACCGTCCGCACCATGGTGGCGGGAGCGCCGTTGTGGCGGCTGGTGGCCTTCCGGGAAGGCGTGCCGGTCACCGTCCAGGCCGCGGTGGAAGCGGCGCTGCAGGCCTCGGGCCTCCTGGACGCGTGGGTCAGCCCCTCGGACGGGATCACGCTGCCCGGCCACGACACCCGTGCCGAAGCCGCCCTGGCCGCGTCCGTCGCGGGGCCCAGCCTGCTCGACGTCCTGAGGCCCGAGGAGGACATCCCCGTACCGGCCGACGCCGTGGCCCGCATCCTCGCCGGGGTCGCGTACGGCACCACCCTGCCCGGCGGCCACCCCGCCGCCGTCTCCGCCGAGGGAGCCTGGCGCCTCGCGCCGGCCACCGGGACCTGGAGCAAGCCGGAACCCGCCTTCATCGGGGCGCTCGCCCGGCAGCGGACCCGGCAACGCAGGCTCGCCGAACTGGCCGGGCGCATCGAGGAGACGGACGCCGCCCTCGCAGCCCTCGACGACCGGCTGCACGAGCTCGACGCCCGTGCCGCCAGGCTGGAGGCCGACCGGGCCGCCCGGCCCGACCACCGGGAACTCGACGCCCGCCGACGGGACTGGGACCGGGCCGAGGACAGGGTGGCCGCCCGGGACGAGGTGGTACGCCACGCGACCACGCATCTCGCCCAGCGTGAGACCGGCGTGGCGGACGCGCTGCGCATGCTGAGCCGCCGGGCCGCCGAACACGGACTGCCCACCGACCGCGACCGGCTGCGGACCCTCTCCGGCGACATCGAGAGGTTCCGCGACCTGGCCGACGCCTGGGTCGACGCCCGTCTGACCGCGGCCACCGCCGCCGAGCGGGCCCGGCAGACGGCCGCGCAGGCGGACCGGTCCCTCCGCATCGCGGACGAGCGGGCCGCGGAAGCGGCCGCCGCCGGGACGAAGGCCGCCGGGACGGCGGCGCGCCTGGAGGCGGTGGAGGCGACCGTAGGCGAGGACTACCGGCAGATCGTCGCGCGCGTCACCGAGGCGCGCCTCGAACGGGACCGCTGCCGGAACGAGGCCCGGCGGGCGAACCGACTCCTCGTGGACCTGGAAGGTCGCATCGGCGAACTGAAGGCCACGAGCACCCAGGACGTCGAGCGACGGCAGAAGGCGGTCGCGGCCCGGGACGCGGCGGCGCACCGGTTCCGGCACCTGTGCCTGGTCGGCCTGGCCGAGGACGCCGGAACCGCACCGGACCTCGACGCCGGGGACGGTACCAAGGCCACCCTGGAGGCCGCCCGCGCCACCGCGGCCCAGTGGCCCGGCATCCCGCACGCCCCGCGCAACCTCGGCGATGCCGCCACCCGGCTCTCCGAAGCCGTGCACGAGGCCCGCGCACACCTCGGCATCCGCGCCGATCTGGCTCTGGAACCCGACGACGAGGTCCAGCTCTTCACCGCCACCCTGGACGGCGTACGCGTAGGGGCGGCCGGCCTGCTCACCACGCTCACCCAGGAGCGTGACCGTAGCCGCGAGGACATCAGCACGGCCGAGCGGCGGCTCTTCGACCAGATCCTCACCGGCGACATCCGCCGGCACCTCGCCGCCCGGATCCGCCGGGCCGGCCGGCTCGTGGAGGACATGAACGGGCACCTGGAGCGGGTCCGTACCGCCTCCAACGTGGCGGTCCAGCTCGTCTGGGACGTCCGTCCGGACCTCCCCGACAGCACCCGCACCGCCCGCCGGCTGCTCCTGAAGGACGCCGGCCGGGTGACCGAGTCCGACCGGGAGGCCCTGCACGCCTTCTTCCGCGCCCGCATCGAGGAGGCCAAGGGCAGCGACACGGCCGCGAGCTGGGAGGAGCACCTCGGCGAGGTGCTCGACTACACCGCCTGGCACCGTTTCACCGTCCGTATCGACCGGGCGGACGGAAACGGCTGGCAGCCGCTGACCAAGAGGCTGCACGGCGCGCTCTCCGGAGGGGAGAAGGCCATCGCCCTGCACCTGCCGCTGTTCGCCGCCGTAGCCGCCCACTACGAGGACGTACCCCTGGCACCCCGCCCGATCCTGCTCGACGAGGTCTTCGTCGGCGTCGACACCGTCAACCGCGGACAGGTCTTCGCCCTGCTCACCGCACTCGACCTGGACCTCGTGATCACTTCCGACCACGAGTGGGGCACCTACCGCGAGCTGCCCGGCATCGCCGTCCACCAGCTCCTCACCGACAGCGCCGACGCCGCCGTCACCAGCGCGCGCTTCGTCTGGAACGGCACCGGCATGGAGGCGGGATGACGACCCCGGACCCGAGGGCTGCCACGGAACCCCCTCCGGGTGAGGCCACCCTGGGCCGCCCCGAACTCCGCCCCCTCTGGCAGGCGGTCCACAGCCGGCTCTCCTCCGGCCGCCCCGTCACACGGGTCCGCCTCGGACCGCTGGACGAGACCCAGCGGGAGGCCCTCGCCGACCTCCTCGGCATGGACCGGCTGCCCGACACACGCCCCGGCATCACCCTGGCCCGCCTGGAGGAGGCCGTCACCGAACTCTCCGGCCGCACGGTACGGGAGCTCGTCACCTCGCTCGTCGGCCCGCTCGGCGACAGGGCCGGCGAACTGCGCCGCCGGGAAGACGAACGCGCCGAGTTGTGGACCTGGCTGACCGATCACGAGGTGGTACGGGCCCAGCCGGTGCTCGCCGACTGGGCCGCCTCCTGCCGCGCTGCCGGTCCGGTCGGTGGCTCGGCGGAACGCACCCGCACCCTGCTCACGGATGCGCTCGGAGTGCTCGCCGAATTGCCGGGCCGAGCAGAACCCCTGCCCGTCTTCGCCGCCAGGGTGCTGAACGGCCATGCGCACGCACTCGACGACGGCACACCCCTGTCCACACTCGTACTGCGCGCCCTGGCTGCCCTGTACGACACCGTTCCGCCACACTCCGCGGCCGAACGGCGCGCCCTGTGGAGCCGCGCGGGGGTCGCCGACGACGAGCTGTCCGGCACCGTCCTCGTCGCCGGGCTGCGCCCGTTCGGCGAAGGTCTGCTCGCCAGGGTGGCCGCAGCGTGCGCGGAGGCCGGTCAGGCCGCCAGTCTGACCCTCGCGCAGGTCAGGAACCCAGGTGAGTTCACCCTGTGCACGGCGCAGGCATCCGTCGTCCACGTCGTGGAGAACCCCAGCATCCTGGCCCTGGCCCTACGCCGCTTCGGTCCCTGCTGCCCGCCGCTCGTCTGCACGTCCGGCTGGCCGAACAGTGCCGCGATCCAGCTCCTGCGCACACTCGTGGACCACGGCGCTGCGCTGCGCTACCACGGTGACTTCGACGGCGAGGGCATCAGGATCGCCGCATACGTTCTGGACAAGACCTCGGCACGCCCCTGGCGCATGGCGGCAGCGGACTACCGTGACGCGGTCCTCCGCAACCCGAGCGGCCCTCCGGTCGGGCGGATCACCGAAGCGCCGTGGGACACGGAGTTGGCCGGGGCCATGGCCGCGCAGGGCACTGCCGTGGTCGAGGAACTGGTGGCCGAGGTGCTGTTGGACGACCTGGTCGGTCTGGCACATGGGCTCGGCGACGGCCACGCCCATGCTCTCGTCACGCACACCGTACCGGCCAAGAGCGGGGGAACCGTTCGCCGTCGTCTGGACGAGCCGTGATCCGCGGGTGGCGCAGGTCCTGGCCCGGGGGCTCGCTCAGCCTGTGCAGCCGGTCACGCTGCCGGGTGGGGCGCAGTTGTTCGGGCGGTTGCCCGTGACGCGGCTGCTGGTCAGTGTTACGGCGCCGAGGACGGCTTGGTTGAAGACGCCGCCGCCGTCGGCGCTCCCGCCGGAGGCCCTTGCGATGTTCGCCTTCACGTGACTGCGTTCCAGGGAGGTCGTGCTGTCGGCGCCGTTGAAGACACCGGCGCCCAGCGCGGTGCCGCCTGGTGCGTCGGCGGTGTTGCCGCTGACCGGAGTGCGGGTCAGCGTTGCCGTGCCACCGAGGGCATTGCGCAGGCCACCGCCTTCGACTGTGCCGTTGGATGCGCTGGCGCTGTTGTCGCGGACGGAAGCAGCCTTCAGCTTCAGCTCCGCCCGGTTGGTGATCCCGGCGCCTCCCACAATGCCCGCTGAGGAATCGACACGGTTCTCGTGCACGGAGCCGCCGCTCATGGTGAGGCTGCCTGCGTTGCCGATGCCGCCGCCCCGCGCGAACCCACCGCCCGTGTTGGTCGCCGTGTTGGCGCTGATCACTGTCCTGGTCACGGAGGCGGCGCCGAAGTTGTTCAGGCCGCCGCCGACCGCCTGCAGCCCCGTCGCGGTGGCAGTGTTGCGGGTGATGGTGCCGTGGTTCAAGGTGAGAGTGCCGAAGTTGCTCACCCCTGCGCCGATGGCTTGCCCAGAGCCGGTGTTGGTGGCGGTACTGCCGTCGATCCGGGTGTCGGTGAGCGTGGCCGTGCCTTCGTTGTGGATGCCGCCGCCGAGCACTGCGTCGCCGACGCTGCCGGCGGCGGTGTTGCCGGTCACGCGGCTGGCGCGCAGCGTGAGCGTACCTGCGTTGAGGATTCCACCCCCGCAGATCAGGTCGGGTGCGCTCGGGCAATCGGCGGGATCGGTGGTCCTTCCCCCAGCGATTGTGATTCTTTCCAGGGTGAGGTTGCCCTCCCCTGACACGGCGAGGATACGGAAGTCCGGCGTGGCGGCCCGCGGGTTTCGCTTGATGGTGCTTCCGTTGCCGTGGATGGTGATTTCGGTGGTGATCAACGGCAGGCCGTTGGCGTTGTCATTGCTGTCCGGGGTGGTGAGGGTGTACGTGCACTTGCGCGCCAGGCGGAGTGTGTCGGCGCCCGGTGAGCCGTTGGCCTTCTTGATCGCCTCGACGAGCGCCGGGACCGAGCATGGGAGGCGTTTTTCGGCGGCGTGGGCGAGCGGGGCAGGGAGCGCCGCCACGCAGCTGGCTGCCAGGCCGGCCGCGGCCAGGAGCCGGCCCGGATGCGGTCGCTGGAGACCGAGGACCGGACCCTTCGCTCGAAAGTTCTGCCAGGACATCAGGGGTTCCTCCTTCTGCCAGGAGACGTCCCGTCGGACGTGCTCCACACGGCAACCCCAGTCCGTCCTGCCGCAGACCGTCGACGAGGGGCACCGAAACCAGCCGACCACGTCTCCCGCGTGCAGCTCCCCTTGGGCTGCCCTGACGCCGCCGCATTCATCCGATGAGCGCACTCGGTGTCGGTGCCGACCTCGGCCGAGGTGGGGAATTACGTGATGGGGAAACCATCGATCGTGGGGAAATACGTGAACGCCCACAGGTGCGACGTGAGACCAGTCCACTGATGAGGACCAGCCCCATGCCGACGGCGACGGCGGTACCGCTCACCGTCGGACAGGGCGGCCTGACGAGGCCGGCGGGGTCGCGCGGTGGTGCCTCAGGAGGTGTGGTCGTTGTCCAGGCCGGCGAGCTTGTCCGGGTTGACCTGCAGGCGGAGGTTCTGCAGCTGTCCGTCGACCAGATCGAAGGACAGCGCGCCGACCGGGGTGTCCCCGACGGCGGCGAGGATGCCGAGCTCGCCGTTGATCTCGATGGCGCGCAGGGTGATGCCGTGGGACTCCGGCTTGGCGAGCACGCCGAGCAGCCAGCGGGCCACGGCCGAGGTGCCGTGCAGCGGGCGGCGGGCGGCGGTGACCTTGCCGCCGCCGTCGGACCAGGCGGTGACATCGGGGGCCAGCAGCTCCATCATGGCGTTCAGGTCACCGCCGGCGCAGGCCGCGAGGAAGCGCTCGGTGATCGCGTCACGCTGGGCGCGGTCCGTGTCGAAGCGAGGCCTTCGGGCCTGCACGTGGGAGCGCGCCCGGTGCGCGATCTGGCGGATCGTGGGCTCCGGGCGCTCCAGCACGTCGGCGAGTTCGGCGTGGCTGTAGCCGAAGACTTCGCGCAGTACGAAGACGGCGCGCTCGATCGGGCTGAGGCTTTCCATCACCACGAGCATTGCCATCGAGACGGTCTCGGCCATGTCTGTCTTCTCCGCGACGTCAGGGCCGGTCAGCACCGGCTCGGGCAGCCACGGTCCGACGTAGGACTCGCGGGTGGCCCGGGCGGAGGTGAGCCGGTTCAGCGACAGGTTGGTGACGGTGCGCACCAGGTACGCCTTGGGCTGCTGGACGGAGGCGTGGTCCGTACGGGACCAGCTGAGCCAGGCGTCCTGCAGGATGTCCTCGGCATCGGCGACACTGCCCAGCATCCGGTAGGCCGTGGCGAACAGCAGCCGCCGGTGTTCGAAGAAGGGGTCCTGGACGGGCGTGGAATCGATCATCGGATCAGGCTGCCGGAACGGCGAGCCGCCGGGCAAGCGCCTGCACTCCGGCCACGCTGCCGGTACAGCGGGGCTCCCAGCCGAGCTCGAACTTCGCCTTCGCGTTGGACAGACGGAGATTGGCCCCCATGATGCTGTGTGCAAGGGGGGCCGGCTTGAGCAGCCACAGCGGTACGGTCAGCGGCCGTGGCGCGCCGAACGCGGCGGCCACCGCCCGCAGATGCTCCCCGAAGCCGACCGGGGTGTCGTCGGCGATGTTGTACGCCTCTCCCGCCCGGCCCTTCTCCACCGCGAGAACAACGGCGCGGGCGGCGTCGTCCACGTCCACCCAGGAGAGCGCCCGCCCCTGGTCGGCCACGACCGGCACCTGACGTTTGCGCAGCATCGGCGCGAGATGGACATCGGTGGTGCCTTCACCGTAGAACAGGCCGTACCGCAGGCTGATCCCCTCGATGCCCTCGGTGGTGAAGGCCAACTCCTCCTTGGTGCGCACCGCCCCGACGTGCCGCTCCAGCCAGGGGTCGTTCTGGCGCGGGCCGAACGCCGTCCCGTGCTCGGTCAGCAGGCCGTCGCCGTGATCGCCGTAGCCATAGCCGAACATCATCGACTCCACCACGAACCGCCTGGCCCCGGTCTCCCGGGCGGCGTCCAGCAGATGGGCGGTGCCCTCGGTGCGCAGCGCGTTGGTGCCGGCCATGTCCTGGTGCCTCATCATGGACTTCCCGCTCAGCGCGGTGGCCGCGTGCACCACCACGTCGAAGGCCAGCCCGTCGACCGCCCGCAGCACCGTCTGCCTGTCCAGCAGGTCCGCGCGTACCGAACTTCCCGCTCCCCGGCCCAGGGTGGCCACCTCGTGCCCGGCCGCCGTCAGCGCCGACACCACCCGCTGTCCCAGGACACCGCTCGCACCCGCCAGCAGAACCCTCATGTCCGCACTCCCTCGGTCTCGTTCGGTCTCCGTGACGTCCAGAAGACAGACGGCCGGCGCGGAACGTGACACCCTCTCGGAGTGGGCTGGATCACAGCCGTCTCGGCCAACTCCGGACTCCTCGCGGAGGTGGATTGCGAGGTGTGGCCGGGTCCCCTCCGCGGCTCAGGCGCGAAGAGCGCCTTCCCCAAGGAGTCCCGGTACCCCATAGGGCAATCCATTAGCCAGTCCCGGCGCTTGAAAATCACATACAAACTGACGCAGACCACCCCCATCAAGCCAACCGCGAACGGGTAACCGAAGCGCCAGCTCAACTCGGGCATGGAGCCGAAGTTCATGCCGTAGATGGTTCCCACGAGTGTGGGTGCAAAGAGGATGGCGGCCCAGGAGGAGATCTTCTTGAAGTTGTCGCCCTTACGGCTCTGACCTGCGGAACCGCCAGCGCAGCCGGTCCGGCCTGCGGTGATCCGCCTTTCCGGCCCTTTCGCCGTGCTGCCCCTTTGTGTAGCCGATCCTCCCCAGCCGCTCCCCAACGGGCCTTCATTCTCCCCAGATTCTCCCCAGTCGCGGCTGCCCGGAAAGACGGATCACCGCTGGCCAGGAGTCCGATCCAAGTATCGAGATGGGCTACGCAACGTAGTGAAACTGAGTCGGAGCAGCGGTGGTGGTCGTGGTGGGCGGAGACGCCTCTCCGGCCCCAGACCGCGAGCGCCCACGCCTTCTCCCAGGACAGCCTCTTGTCAACTGCACTGACCATGCGCCATGCGTGGCGGTTCCCTTGGGTGCCCGCGCAGCCTGTGAGGCCGCCGGCTCATATGTCAGGTTACGTCCCGTTCGGTCACGCGTTTGCTCTTCGCGCTAGTCCCCGAGTCGAGGATATGGGCGGGGAGGCGATTGTCCATGTCCCTCTCCCATTGAGTTTCCCACTCTTTGAGTTTGCGCTGTCTCCACGAGAGACGGCCTCTGGGGTCGACCTCCAGTAGCTTGAGAGCCCTAGGACCACGCACGTCACCAGCCTCTGTCAGGACGCGGGCCGAGAGCTTCTGCAGCTTGAACGGACCTGTGTCGTCACTGGCCATGTGGGCGAGTATCTCGGTACCCCACTCCTCGCCGATCCCCGCAGCGGCACCTGCTGCGTACAGGGTGACGAGTCTGTCGGCCACCGCGCCGACTGCGATTTGCTTTAGGTAGAGCAGCCCACGCATATCCCCCATGTCGTGCAGAGCGGTTGCGGCCCATACCCGTACCAGGCCGTCGACTTCGGCGTTCGCGGCAATCGAGGCCAAGGATTCATGCGCCCAAGGAAACCCAGCTCGCGCCAACTGCGTGGCCACCATGCTCCGACCGCTGTCGTCAGCCCTCGGATCGCTCACGAATGCCTTCAGGCCTTGGGTTGCCGCCTCGACGATGACCTTCGGAAGGTCCGTACCCATCTGGGCCTGGTCCACGATGGACCGCCAGGCTAGGACACCGCCCCGGTCTGCCATGCGCCGGAATTCGGCTGCTGCGGTAGGTGCCCCACTGGATACGACCAGGTCGATCAGGAAGCCGACATAGGACGGCTTGTTGATCAAATCGTTCCACACCTTGCGCCCCCAGTGCCAAGGGCGGGCTGGCTTCCCGTCCAGCCATGCCTGGCCCAGTTCCGCTGCGATCGATAGCGGTCCGAGCCTGCCCCACGGCTTGGCGAGGTGACGGAGGAGCGTGGCTTCTGGGTCGGGGTCGTGCTGCGCTGCCAGGTACTCCAACAGGGTCTGGTGAAGGAATACGAAGTCGCCAGCCCGTTCGGTCAGTAGCCCGCTCCGCCGCAACGTCTCAGTAAGGAAGTCCCGCCACTCAGCTTCGGGAACAGCCTGTGGTCGCATGGCCTCCGGCTGTCCAGCGATTTGGTCAAGCACAGAGGCGTCGGTACCCCCAGCGAATGTGGCTGTGGCCAGTCGGCCGATGAGTACGGGAAGGTGGTCGAGTACCTGCTCGGCCTGGTTCATCGCCTCCACACCCCAGCGGGCAAGTGCCATGCCTGTCTGTTCCCTAATGCCGCCTGGTCCCTTGCTGTGTTGCCGCTTGTGTAATAGAGCGACGAAGCGGCGATAGATCTCGCCGCGGCAAAGAGTTTCGTCCCAGCCTTCGCCGGCCGCATGCAGTTGGCAGAGCATGGTTGCCATCAGAGGCACTCGGGCGAGCTCTGCAAGACCGGAACTCTCCAGTCCGGAGAGAAAAAGCTTGGAGGCCTGTCCGGGGTTGCGCACGCCGAGAGCGCGGAACCACTCGCGAGTAAATCTTGGTAGGTCCTTACTTTCGAAAGGCTGGAGTTCGAAACTGTGTACTTCGCTGCCCAGCTGGGCAAGCTCGCTCTTGACCAGTGGCCGGGTCGTGACGATGAAGCGGTACAGACTGTCCCCGCTCGGGCCGGGTGTGGCGTTCCGGAGCTTCCCTAGAACGCGCTTGCGAGCCTCAGGTTCTTGGATTTCATCGAGCCCGTCGACGAACACGTCCCAGTGGGCGCGCGGAGCCGGAGGCATCGCAAATAGCTCTGGGCTCAGGGCTACCGACAAACCGAAATCTGGAAGTTCGGCGTTGAGGTGCGTTGCGAGCGCCTCGGCCAGCGGCATTTCGCGGGCCAGGGCGGCGGCTGGCACCAGCACGGGGTACCTGCGGTTCTTCCTGGAATTACGCCGACGTCCCCGGGCCTTGCTGCGGTGTCGCCCCTGGTCCCCGCTGGCCGGACGCTCCTCTGCGACGGCCACGAGAAGGCGACGGAGCAGGCTGGTCTTCCCGCCACCAGGACCCGCGACCACGATGCGGTGGTCGTCTCCCTTCAGCAGCGTCTTGGCCGGTACAGACACAGATTGTCTGGCAGCTTGTGCAGCCGGAGCACGACGCTTACCCAGTGAAGCAGTGAACGGTCGGGCTTGCTGCCGTACGTACACTGCTGTCAATTCCGGCGGAATCACGCCGGGAATCACACCCGGATACGGGTGCTCGCGTGCTGCCCGAGCAGCAGCGGCAAGATAGGCACGCAGCTGCGTCCCGAGGTCGGGGAGCGATACGTCACCGCTGATTGTGACGGAGGAGGCGTAGCCGACGGCGATGCCGCCGTGCTGGGCCAGGGCTGACACAGTATTGGTCGAATGAGTCGCTGCTGTCGCAAACCCGACCTTCGTCGCCGAACCGGAGTGCCCCGCTACCGGTCCGGCCGCGGAGGGCCCGGGAGGTTCACTCCTCCGTTGATCACTGCAGCGGCGACGGAATTCTGATCGGCCCGGACTGAAACATCCCGGCCCGCTGCCACGCCACCCGGCCCGACGATGACCAAGGCGCTGACCTCGTGCGCATCAACATGCTCCAACAGTGCATGCAGTTCGGTCAGAGCCTGCTCGCGCTCTGGCTCGGGCAAGGACTCGAGCAGCGCGGTGATTCGATCACGCCACATGGACTCTTGCCCCTGCACCTCGGCCTCGTCAGCGTTCTGGAGGGCCGACACGGTCCGATCGAGACGGTCACTCATCTCGATCTCACGATGGCCGTTGCCCTGCCCGAACAGATTGATCAGCCGATTCCGTACTGTCTCCCAGGCGTCAGTACCGGCCGCCTGTACAACGCCGGCGCCTGCCGCAGCAGCCAACGCGGTCATTGCTTCTGGAAGCAACGTCGTTTCCCTTCACTCGATTGCCTGTCAGCATCTTGGCATTAGGTGCTGACAACCCCCCGTGGTTCCATGCGGCTTACAGCACTGTCAGTGTGGGGTGCCCGCTGGATGTGGCCCGGGGTCTGGTCGGGCAGCGAGTCGATGTCGTGCTGCCGAATCACCATGGACATCATGGAGCCGTCAAGGAGCCGTCAAGCCCGACCGCGCAGCCTGTGGCGGACTGTCAGAGAAGGCGCAATTGCCGGTCCTACACCTCGGTGGTCAGCTCTCCGTGGACGCCGTGCAACCAGGTCTGCTCAGCGGCCCGGCCCGGGGTGCGAACGGCAGGTGCGTGGGACCCTCACGGGCGCTGGCCGCGGTCCACAAAAGGTCGCGGATCTGCTCACCGTGAGCGTCCAGTACCCGGGCCACGACGAACACGTGCCCAAGAGCGAGAAGTATGGCGACGAGGTCCTCCTCTCCCATCACGAACTCCGCGAACAGGGGATGAGCGTCACGGATTCGGGCTTCGGAGTCTGCCCGGGACACTCCAAGGGACAGACAAATGGCCAACATATAGGTATCCCATTCGCCAGTGCGCGCGGCCAGCCACTTGTGCGGTTGTCTGTCTCCCCCTGCCCTACGCGCAGGTCAGCCCCAAGGGAGTGACCGGACAACAGTGACGGTCAGGTGGCGACAGCGAATACGTTCGTCGAGCCAGTGGACGACCTTGGGCCCATCCAGCACTTCTAGCAGCTCTCGGCAGCTTGCCACGCCACCCCTCAGAGGCTCGGCCACGATCAGGTGGTTGTCCACTGCTACTGGCCGATCACCTTGAATGAGAACGCCTGTTCCGCGAGCGCCTCCTTTGGCCCCTTGCCCTGGCCGGGACGTACGGCGTATGACCACGAAAGGGGGTTCAATCAAGCGCCCACCGAAGAGGCGCCTGCGCAGTGGCAGCCCAGTCTCACCTTGGCCCGGCAGTTCCTTCGCTGTGAGATAGGGAACCTCCGGCCCGTCGTGAGGGTCTCGGTTGTCGACGACGGGGCCGACGCCAACGCGGAAATGGTCACCTATGACGCTATCCGTGCTGACAGCGGACGGCGGCCACCAGGCGACCGCGCCAGAGTGGCCGCCCCTTGTCCGTACGGCGGAGAGCAGGAAAACGTCTACGTCGGTGTGGTTGTCGAAGAGGCCGTGCGGGCGGATCTCCTCCATCTTCAGATGCTCGGCCAACTGAACGCGCCAGGACTGGTATCGGCTTCCGCTGCGCAATACGTCGGGTAGGACGGCGAAGAGCCTCCCGCCCGGAGCCATTGCGGCCGACGCTTGAGCGGTGAACGTTGCCGCCAAGGACGTCCTGCCCGTCGACCATGTACATCCGGGGAGCGCCGCATCCATGCCGTAGGGGGGATTCAGGAGCAGTCGACCTCCGAAGCCACGGCCTTCGGCCGCTGCACGCAGCGCCTGTAGACCGTCGCCGACCTGCACCCGCGGGAAGGCGGTGCGCCACCGGCGTTCCACGAGTGCGGCGTCGGATCCGACAGCCCGGTGACGTTCCAGTACAGCCAGGACCAGCCGCATGCGCGCCACTGCCACAAAGGAATCGTGAAGGTCGTGGCCCCTGGCTCGGCGGTTCCACAGGGTGAGCGTCTCCGCCGGTGTCGCCCCTAGCGGGAACTGTGAAGTGCCGGCAATAAGCAGGTCGCCGGCACCGCAGGTGGGGTCCCAGATCATTGATGACCGTCCGGGGGCCGTGCCGCGCGCCAGCAGTTCTTCATACGACTGCCGGACCCCGCCGGTCGTGAAGAATGATCCCGTGGTACGGCGGTCAGCTCGCGAGACGATGCGTCGCAGTTGTGCCGACGCCTGGCCATTGAGGGCATGTTGGACGTCGTCCGCCACACGGCGCCAACGACCCAAGGCCACGTCGGTCACCAAGGACTCAAGCTGTCGTGCGTAGGTTGAGTAGGCAGCAATACTCACGTGTCCCCCTCCTGCTGATCCGGAAGGGATTACGTTCTGGATCAAAGACGCGAATTGGCAGAGGTGTCATTGTGCAGCAGGCTCAGAGGCGTTGGGAACAGATCACCAAATTCCGTCCCGCCAAGGCCCATCAGCCACTTCCTTCAGGCTGAACGTTGTCGGCAGCCTTGCGCGGGCCGGGGATGGGGAGTCGGCAGAGCGGGTTGGCCACGGAACCTCCGTCGACGAACGACCTATGGCTCTCCAGAGGCGGGTCGAAGTGCAGACCTGCCTCGATGAGTGCCACGGTCACGCTGCCCGCGCAGGCCCTGCCGGATTTGCGGCCTGCAGCTGGGAGCACTGCCAGGTGCCGATCGGTTACGAGCTGCTTCTCCTCATGGCAGTGCACGGATAGCTGCGTGCATGCAATGTGGGCGTCCGGTGCCGCCAGTCGCACGCCCGCCATAATCTCCCGATGCGGATTGGCAGGGCGGAGACCACCGCGGATGGAGAAGATGATCAGCCGAGGGGCCACCAGCTCCGTCAGCTCTTTGGCGAAGGACTGCGGATCGGCCTTGCCTGGGAGTCCTCCGTGGTGGGGGAAGACGAGAACTGGTGCCGACAGCTGATGGCCATTCTCCCGAATGTGTTTGAGTGCCACCGCATCCATGTCGGCCGCGAGGAGGACGGCTGGCTCTTCCTCGAGATGTACCCGGACCACGATGGACACAGTATTGGTGTCCAATTTGCCGAAGGTCGGGGAGGTGTCCGTTGGGCCTGTGCCGGCCATCAGGAAGCTGGGGTGGCAGACTTCGAGCCTCGCGCGGCCGCAAAACAGCGTTTGAGGCGTTTCCGTGTGCAGCATCTGGTGCCCCCCGAAGCCACCGCGCCTGTGACGAGTGTGAACGGCCCGGATTAACCGCTCCCAGATTCGGCTGCTCTTCCTCGCATCCGGGTTGAACCAGGCGGTTCCCACCGTGCGCAGCGGATCGAGCAGGATCTGCGGGCCGCCGCCAGCGTGGTCCTGGTCGGAGTGCGAGATGATCAGGTGCTCGATGTGCCTGCATTCGACACGATCCAGTTCGCGCTGGACGATGTCGCCAGGGGCCGCGTCGATTACGGCGCAGGTCGAACCATCTCGCACCACCGCGGAGTTTCCGTGCCCGACGTCCAGGATAGTGACAGCTAAGTCGCGTTCTGGCTGCGCGCTGGGCGGCAGTTCGGTGGGCGTGTTCGGGGTGTTCATGCAGTCAGCCACCCCTGCGGCAGATCGGGAGCGAGGATGATGTTGCGATAGAAGAGGTCAGAGGCCTCCTTTGCGTAGCAGTTCACCTCAGCCTCAAGCCAACGGCCAGGCAGCTCTTCCGGCCGGAGACCCGTGGCTGCCTCGATCGGGCGCAACGGCATCCAGACGGAAGAGTCGATCTTCCAGCCGACCACGACCACCTTCGCCTGGGGTTCCTCCCCCTCGGACCGCACGTCGAGGACTTCGATCGGAGTTGCGAAGGCGCGTCGTTCCCGCGCGAGGTTCCCCGCCAGCTCGTCTAGCGTGTATCGGAGCGCGTCCACCACCGCGTCGGAGGCGTCACTCTTGTCGACAACGCTCGGGATGCCCTCCCGCCAGCGTAAGATCGCTCCGTTCTGATCAGTGTTGACGTGGCTGCTGATGAGGACAGCGGGCAAAGGCCTACCCGCTCTCCGGTTGGCCTTGCACACCAGCTCCGCGCCCGTGAAGCGGGCGTTGCTACGGCCGCCGAGGATGTGGTCGCACACCACGGCGTCGTAGCGATCGCCGAGAGAAGCGAGAAATGCATCGGCATCTTGGCTCGGCGCGAACTCAGTGATCATCTCCGTGAGGAAGCCCGCGTCCTGAAGCGGATGCGTAATGCTGCTCGCGTCCATGGCGTCGTCGTCGATGACCACGACCGACGATCCCTCTGTCAGCGGACGTACGCTCACTCGTCCCCCCAGCTCATGCCCCTTGGCCCCCGGCGGTATGGACCGGAAGCCAGACGATGATACCTGCGCCACCCAACTCACCGTGCTCACGGGCCTCTTGGGTGCCTCGCAGATCGGCCACGATGTCGCGGACGATCGTGAGACCGAGCCCGGTCCCATTGTCGCGTGTCGTCTTGCCCGGTAGCCAGATTGCGCTCAGCGAGATGTCCTTGATCCCAGGGCCCGAGTCATCGACGCATAGGCAAAGTCGAGTCGAGTCTTCTTCTGCGACCAATCGTGTGCGGACGCGGATCGTGCGCTCGGGCCGGATGGCATCCGTACGTGTGAAGGCATGCGCGGCGTTCACGATCAGGTTGGACAGGATCGACTCAATGTCGGCGATCGTGCTGCGGACGATCGCCCCCTCCGCGTCCAGATCGAATTCGACCTGGATTCCCCGCTCGTCGAGGTAGCGGGAAAAGAGTCGGATGATCGCCGGGCACTCCCTGTCGAACTCGACATCGGTGATTTGCCGCTTCTTCTTTGTGAGAAGGGTCAATGGAAGGCGGGCGAAGGTCTCCAGGGTCTTGGCGCTGTCAATCGAGTTCTCGATCGAAGAGTGGAACCTCTCCTTGTACTCGTCTTCCGAGACGTGCTGCTTGACTCGGCGGCTGACCGTTTTGACCTCGTTGATGATGCGAGCTGCCGGCTTCATCGCCTCGTGCGCGAACACTGCAGTGCTGGTGCCGACTGTGGCCAAGGTCCGGTAAAGGAGTAGATCTTCGCGGAGCGCTTCGATTTCCTGTCGCTGTGAGTCGAAGACTTCGGAAGCCCCAGCAGTGAAGGACTCCAGTACTGCGGAATCGGCGACTCCGTCCAGAGTTGGCGCATCGGGATCCTTCGGGTTCATGGCCTCCAAGAGGTTCCGGAACTGTTTCTCGGCTTCCTTGACCCGGTCGCGTGCCTTCGGTGCCGCGCCAATACGGCGCTGTTCTCGAAGTTCGAGTCGCTGTTCCGCCGACCAGTCCAGTGAGCGTTTGGCGAACTCTTGCAGTTCCAGGAATGGAAGGTTGTCCACGAAGCCGCTGCGGTCAGTCTTGGGTTGGAGGAGGTCGTCTGAGTCCTCCACCTGAATCCGGCCCACGGAGTTGTTCGTGGACGGACGAACCTCGGGGCTTGCGACACGCCGCAAGTTGATGATCAGCCAGTCGTTACCCGTGTCTCCGTAGGGTTGTACGCGCAACTGCCTGTGGTAGAGGTGAACTCCGCCCACCTCTCTGAGCCACGCCTTGATTTCGGCTGTGGGCTGCTGCGCGAGTCGAACCTCCTTGGAGGCGCCGGGATTCAGATTGAACATCCACATCTCGAACTTGGCTGGCGGCGCAGAAAACCTCATTGGAGCGTCGCGGTTGCCGCGGCCTTGGCGCATCCTGCCCACGTCGTCATGGCCCGCCGACTTGATGATTTCACCGCGCCAGTTGAGGAGGGTGGCTGATGCTTTGCCTTGCTCGTCCAACTCGGCTACAAGACGAAACTCGGCCCACTGGAGCAGATCTGCTGTGATCACCTTTGACAGGTTCTCAAACTCCGGCGAGTCGCAGGTCACTCGAAACGCCGAGCCATCCGCGAAGGTAAAAGGACCCGTAAGCATAAGCACCGATCGTGCCAGGCGGCCAGCGTCCTGCTCGGTGATTCCCTGACGAAGACCACTAATCTCGACGGTCGTACCGGTTTCTCCCTCGCACCGTTGACTCACGATTGCTAGCGGAACATCTTCCACCGCCTCGGATCGGTCGATTCGATCCCAGTCGATTGTCAGGGTGTGCTCGAAATCGGGATCATCTACGGAGCGCGTACGTATTCTGGCTTGCGTGCCAAGGCGCAGGGCAGCAATTCTCCCCAGCCCCTTCTCTCCGACCTTGCGTCGGTATTTGGGGGTGTGAGTGTTCGATGATTTTCCGGATTTTCCGATGAGGAGAAATCCATTGGCGAGCTGCTCCGCGGTCATTCCGTCGCCATCGTCCGAGATGATGAGCGTGCCGCCGGGCTGCTCGGCCTCGCTTATCTGCAGTTGGCAGAGAGCGGCGTCCGCGTCGTAGGCGTTGCGGACGAGCTCCATGATTCCCAAGTCTGCGTGTGGCACCAGCTCTTCACCGAGCCGGGCGAGGATCTGCGGGGCGAAGCGGAGGTGGTGCTGCGTCAAGGGTTCCTCCCGTACGGCGCGACCAAGGCACCGCCGCTCGGTCGATCAGGCGGTCCATCGGGAAATCGTAGCTGTCTCGTCCCTGGCGAACATGAGTGAAAAGAAGCTCCATGCCGCCGAGGCGGTGACTCGGCTTCGGGTCAGTTGAAGGATCCAGCAGCAGCCGGGAGGGCATTGACCTCGGAAGAGCCCGCCGGTAGTCCGGCCGAGCCTGGACGGCGGCGGCTGTCCTCCAGCGCAGGTCGCATCATGCAGCCATACGTTGGATCTCGATGGCCAGTGCTGCCAGGGCTTCCTTCTCGGGGCTGTAGGTGGTGTGGATGTTGACGAGTCGCGAGTGGTGGGCGGAGGTCGGGCTGACGCTGGACGAGCCCTCGCCCGGCAGCAGGTTCACGGCACTCCCCGGGTCGGCTATCGCTCGACCATCATCATCCGCCATCGCCGTTCGGGCTGGTGCTTTGGTTCACGCACGCAGTGAACTGCTGCGCGCTCGGTGGCGGCCTCCGCGGGTGCGGGGATGCGCGTCCACCTCACTTCGCGTATGGGTGCTGCTCCGGTGAGGTGCGTCTCGGAGGCGGATAGACTGCCATACGCGCTCGTGGAGTTCGGCGATGCATGGACTACACGCGAACATCGGTGCCTGCATTCCCGCGACGCTCGCTGGCCCTATCCATAAGACGCGTGTCCAGGTTTGGCCGCAGTACAGCCAGCAGACACCGTCGACCCACGCGTTCGAGTCATCGGTTTGGGCAGCCGTGGGCAGGCCTTCGTGGGCATACGCCGCGATCCCGGGAATCACCAGGTGGTTGAGCATCGGGAGTCTCCAGTTCGGTTTGCGTCTCGACCTGTTGTGGGAGCGGAAGTCAGATTGGTGCCCCGGGGCGATGGCTACTGCCGGATGTACGTGAGTCCGGGCGCGCGTTCGAGGTCGAGGGTGAAGCGGTCCACCTGGTCCGTACTGGTGGGCACGGTGAGGGTGTACCCGTTGCCGGCGTAGCTGCCTGAGTCCGTGGGGATCAGCCGTTCGCACGTTCCTCGGCGCCACACGTGCAGAGCGTCGGCGCTGCGGGTGAGGCGCAGGCTCCCAGGAGCCTGGTCGCAGGTGAAGGTGCCGAGATCTGTCTGCTGGCCGCGGTCGTCGGGCGTGGGCTGGTTTCGTACGGCACCGTTCGGGGTTCGGGTGAGGACTGCTGCGCGGGCGAGGGCCTCCGTCGGGGCCAGCGTCGGCTGCCGGTGGAGGGCACGGAGTAGGGCAGCGGTGACGTGGTCGGCCGAGAGGCCAGCGTTGTTGGACAGGCAGACCACGTGCAGCCCTGACGCATCCAGGTGGGCTGCGGAGGAGAAGCCCTGCTCGTGGCCGTAGTGGAAGACGGCGGCGCGGCCGGGGCGAGGATCGGCGTAGAGGCCGGGGCCGTAGAGGTAGGGCTCGTGGTCGCTGGGCTCGTAGGCGACAGCCTCCTGCCAGGGGAGTTGGTGGGGGTGATGCCAGTGCTGGTGGAGGTACGTGAGCCATCGCTTGAGGTCGCCGACGGTGGTCCATAGGGTGCCGGGTCCGGGCAGGGCGACCGGCGTTTCCGTGTGCTGCCACCCGTGTTGGGTGGCCTGGTAGGCGGATGTGGCTCCGGGGATGACCTGGCGGGGATCGCTCTTGAAGCGTGTGGAGTGCATCCCGAGCGGGCCGAAAACGCGGTGCTGGGCGAGGTCGGGCAGCGTGGTGCTGTGGACCGTTTCGAGGATCTCGGCCAAGAGGAGGTAGTTGGTGTTGCTGTAGAGGAAGCGGCTGTCGGGGACTGCGCGCTGGTGCTGGCGGTAGGCGAGGGTTCGCAGGTCGTCGGCCGTGTAGTGGTCGAGGTCCCGGAAGCCGGCGAGGGAGAGCAGGGACTCGGCGTCGCGTATGCCCGATCGGTGGGTGACCAGGTCTGCGACCGTGACATCGCTGATCTTGAGTCGGGGCAGCAGGTCCGCGGCCTGCTGGTCCAGGCGCAGGAGATCGTCATGCGCGGCGAGCAGGATCAGGTGGGCGGTGATCTGCTTCGCGACCGAGCCGACGTTGAAGGTGGTGTCCGGTCCGATAGGCAGTCTGTGTTCGAGGCTGGCCAGACCGGTGTGTAGAAGAGTGGGCTCTTCGCCTGACCGGTGGAACAGCAGAGACAGGCCGGGCTCCTCTTCGCGGGCCGCGTTCACAGGTCGAGGGCCTGTTGGTGGGCGACAGCGAGGCGGTGGCGGAGACCGTCGTTGCTGATCAGCTCCAGAGCGCGGGCGTGATCGGGCGCGGTGCCAGCGAGAAGGCTTCGCTGCTGGCCGAGGTAGGCGGTCAGGAACCGGTGCAGGTCTCCCGTGGTGCTGTTCAGCGCGTGGGCGGTGAACAGCATGGTGAGCGGGAACGCCCAGCAGGCGTGGATGAAGCCGAACGCCGGCCGCATCGTTTGTTTCCACGGGGAGTGGAAGTGCGCGGCGTCGCTGATCTTGCATCCCGTTGCCGCGAGGGCGTCGTTCAGCCAGTTGTGCCCGGCCTCGTGGACGAGGTCGCGGGCCAGGACGATCGGGTTGTCGACGTGGTCCATGAAGACGGTGCCGGGCAGGCGGCTGATGGTCCAGCTGTCGAGGGTCTCGCCGAGGTTCTTCGTCCGCAGCAGGCATAGGACGACGGCGTGCGCGGCGAGCAGGTCACCGAAGCCCGCTCGTGCGGCGCTGGCGTACGCGTCGGCAGCGAGGTCGCACAGGTGGGGCTGGGCGGGTTCAGTACCAGGGCCCAGGACGTAGTAAGGGGTCTCGGAGATCGGGGATCGGGGCAGGTCGGCGAGTGTGGGCGCGACGACCACGCGGGCGCCGACCACGGTGGGGACGGAGCCCGTGGTGGCACCCACGTCGGGGTGGGCGACGTACCAGTCGAAGGTCGATGCATCGCCGGCGCGGGCGGCGGCTTCGGCTCCTTCGAGGGCGTGGTGGGCCAGGCAGTAGTCGGCCACCGTACTGGTACTGGACTGAGGCGCCTGGACGTCGGGGCGGATGACCGCGTGGATTCGCTGCGTGCGCTCGTGGTGCAGGCGGTCGATCAGCGGGAGGTCGAAGAGGTCGGCGAGGGTGTGCATGAGGCGGCTCTCCTGTTCGGTGGTGGGCCCGGGGCCGGGCCGCAGGTACTGACGGCCCGGCCCCGGGGGTGTTCACCGGCGGCGCTCAGAGCACCGAGCGGCTACGGGTGTTCAGGCGGTGGTGGTCTCCGCCTCGGCCGCCGGCCAGCCCTCGGCCGAGACGCTGGAGGTGTGGGCGGTGGTACGGACGGTCTCGTCCTCGCCGCGCAGGTCCTCGACGTTGGCGAGGAAGTCGGCGATGCGGTCCTGGTTCATGAGGTGTTCCGCCTTTCGGTCTCGTTGGCTTCGGCTCGTTCCGCTTGCTGTGCTGTGGTGCTGGTTAAGGGGCGGAGATCTCGCCCTGGGCATGAGGGCTCCCTCGCGTTGTCAGCGCTGGTACAGGTCGGCAGCGGTGCGGAGCGCGATGCGCAGGTCGTTCATGGCGGGCCGATCGCCCACGACGTCGGACAGCGCGGCGGTCACGACGCCGCGCAGAGGCTCCGGGATGACGGGCAGCTTCGTGTGGCCGACCAGGCGGGGGATGTCCGCACACAGGTAGCGGTAGACGAGGACGGCGAGGCTGAACACGTCGGCTGCCGGGGTGGCCTCGTGGTAGCCGGTGAGGTACTCCGGCGGCCAGTGGACCTCGGGGCCGCGGTGTTCAGGCCCGCGTGGGGTGGACAGGCGGCGGGCGGCTCCGAGGTCAGTGATCAGGCCCCGGTCCTGGTCGATGAGGATGTTCTCCTGGTAGACGTCGCGGTGGACGATTCCGCGCTGGTGCAGGTTGTCCAAGCCGTCGGCGACGTCGGCGAGGATGCTGAGGCCCTTGCCGGTGTCCTTCGACGAGGTCATGAAGGCCCGGAAGTTTCCGGCGTCGCAGTGAGGCATGGTGTACCAGTCGAACCGCTCCGAGCTGCCCTGTTCCAGCAGAGGGACGATGTGATCGGTTCCTCCAGCGGTGGCGGTCAGCTCCGCCTCGTGGCGAAAGTCTTCACGGGTGAGGGCGCGTTCGGTTTCGGTCATCTGCGCGTACCAGTAGAAGCCGTACGCGGCGGGCTTCTCACTGGGGTCGAGCTCGGCCAGGACATGGTTGCTGCCGAAGCCCGCCTTCAGCACGACGTCCTCCTGGCCGGGGCGGCTCGCTCTGACCAAGGTGCTGGCCCGCGTGAACGCGAGGAGATTACTGATGTGCCAGCCGTCCGTGCGGAGCTGATCGAGGACCCAGGCTGCGGGATGCATCGGGTGCAGGTTCATCGGCTCGCTTCCTTGTTCGGGGCGTGGGACCGTCGGCCGAGCGGAGGTCCTCCATGCAGGCGTTCACCAGGGCTTCGAGGTCGGTGTGGGTCGTGCAGGGGTGCTTCAGCACGGGCAGACCGGTGGCCTTCGTCCAGGTATCGGCGGCCTCGTTGTAGAGGTCGGCCAGCCGTGCGGCGGCCTCGGGCTGTTCGGTGAAGCGACGCTCTGTCGCACGTTGAGTGATGCGCTCGTGGCAGATGTGGGGCTCGGTGGTCAGCAGAACGGTCAGCTGCGGACGGGCCTGGGTTTGCTCGGCGAGGCGCTCGACGTACGCGTCGACGGGCTGCTGGTGGAGCAGGGCGAGCAGGCAGGCGGTGGAGAGGGTGAGCCGGTCGGCGAGGACCGGGCCCTCGGTGAGGGCGACGGCGATGTTGAAGCGGGAGTGCAGGGTCAGATCCGTGGTGGCGGCCTCGATGGCCTCCTGTTCGTCGCCGACGAGCCCGGCGCGCAGCCGGATCAGCGTGCGAGTGGCCGGGTGGGAGAGCCAGGAGAACTGGCCGATGTGGCTGAGGGGGATGTCCTCGGCGTGGGCGGTGGCCAAGAGCCGGTCGCGGAGGGTGCTCTTTCCGGCGCCGGCTATGCCTTCCAAGGCCAGGAGCACGCGCTCACCCCGCCGTGGTGGGTTTGGCGATGAGCCAGCTGATGAACTTGGAGACCCGGCCGGCGGTGACCGGGAGGGTTCCGTGCGCGAGCTGGGAGCCGTACAGCAGGGCTGCTCCGGGGGCTGGCGCGACGCTCCAGCGGGTGCGCGGCATCTGCTGGAACCAGGTCGCGGAGTTGTCGGCTCCGTCGTGGGCCAGCCACATGCCCTCCGCGTAGCCGTTCGAGGCGGCATCGGGGGCCTTGCCGTTCCAGAGCCGGTTGCTGGAGGCGGTCTCGACGTAGAAATCGCCTCCGGCGTCGGCCTGGGTGATCACGACGCTGATGCCGGCGATCTGGCGGGGCCAGGCGAGCGGGTCGGGGGCGATGCCGTCGAGGTGGCTGGTGATGTGCTGGCCCACGCCGTACTCGACGTACGTCCACGGGCGGCACAGGGTGATCGAGGGCATGACGCGGGAGAGCGCCGGACGAGCGCGTTCGAAGGCGTCACTCAGGAGCTTCTCGGCGGCTTCGGGGATCGAGGGGATTTCGACGCGTCCGGCCGGCTCGTAGACGGCCATGGCCTCTTCGGCGCTGTGACCGGGGATTTCGTGGATGGAGGTACGGCGCTCGTCACCGAAGCGGCTAGTGCCGCCGCTGGTCAGGACGTCGTTCATCAGGTCGGCGAGGTGGGTCCGCTCGGCATCGCTGAGGAAGTTCTCGATGCTTCCGACGCCGACGGTCTCGGCAATGTGGATCACTTCGTGGTTCCCCCTTGCTGGAGCACGCGGTGGATGTCGTTCAGGTCCGTGCAGTGGTTGAGCCAGCTGACGACCGGGCTGCGGGTGGCGGCCAGCGGGTCCTGCCACAGCGCGAGGAGCTCTCCGGTCAACGGCAAGTCGCTGCTGTCGGGCAATAGGCCAGCGTCAAGTGCCTCGGCCTGGACCAGGCCGCCACACGAGGCCCCGTGCTGCTTGGTGAAGACGAGCGCGAGACGAGTTGCGGCCGTGGTGCGGCAGGCCCGCACGAGGGGGTCCGCGGGCAGCGGCAGGCCGTACGCCCGGTGCTCGGTGATCGTCCATGCCTGGGCGATGGCGGCGCCTGAGGCTGCGACGCGGCAGACCGCGCAGCACCGGTGATCGGAGTCTGGGCAGAGGAGGAGATGCTCGCCGACGGTGGTTGCGATTTCGTCGAGGACCGCCCAAGCGGTGCTGGCCAGCACGGCACCGACCTCTGGCTGCCCGAATCCCGCAGTGACCTTGTGGTTGCAGCAAGGCTCGCCCGCTCCGGGCTGCTCGCTGGAGACGAGAACAGGTTCGATGAACAGGGTGTGGAAGTAGGAGATGCGTCCCAGGAGCTGGTGGATGGTGACCGTGTCGCCGGGCTTCACCGCAGCACTCCCTCGGGGGCTTGCGGCAACACCGGCAGCGGGCAGGCGCACGCGGATTCGGCCTTGGGGCGTTCGGCGTCGAGGGCTGCGGCCAACACAGCGGCGGCCTCGTTCAGGCGGGCGAAGTATCCGTCCCACCCCTGACCGGCCCCGGGGTCCAGGCTCAGGTCGAGGACCGGGGTGGTGGTGCCCGTGTTCTCGCAGGTGAGCTCTGAGCGGCCGACGTTGACCTCGACGCCTTCGGGGAGGAGGGCGCTCGCGAAGGTGGCGGCCCGACACAGGGCCGCGGCAGTACGGGCGTACTCCTGGCGGTCGCGGGGGAGGAGCCCGATGCGCAACCCGGTGGGAACCAGGTCCGCGCCGGTGTACTGGTGGCCCTGGCAGCTGTCGTACGTGACGAGCCCCCAGGCCCGGGTGACCGTGTCGACCAAGGACCAGACGCCGGGTTCGATGGCCGCCCGCCACATCGGGTGGGCAGGGGTCAGGTCGTCGGCCTCGTGGATGCCGGCGAGGCCCACGGTGTTGATGTTGCCGTGCTCACTGGTTCGGAGCCGCACTTCACCGCAGGCGAGGTCGGGCTTGTCCCAGCGGGCCAGGAAGGCGTTTACGTCGCGCATGCTGTTCGGGGTGCGTGGGCGCCACCGCAGGGTCTGGCACCAAGCACCGACGGGATGCGCCGGCTGGGCCAGTAGCGCGGCGACGCCGTCGATCATCCGCATGCGGTAGTCGCAGTACGCGTCGTGATCATCGGCTGGGTCCTGGCGCCAGCGGGTGGCGATGCACCCTCCGCCGCAGGTGGTGCGGTAGTCGCAGGTCGTGCACTTGTCCATCAGGGCCTTGCCCTGATCCAGGAGGAGGGAGTCCTGCTGGGCGCGGACCACCTCGTGCTCGTCGGCCGTGGACTCCAGCTGGGTGAGGCGGGCCTGGGGCCAGGGAAGTTCGTCGCAGCTCCCGAGGCGGCCATCGGGGTAGAGGGTGAAGACGTGATCGCACTTGAGGTCGGAGAAGTGGCAGAAGCCTGTCGTCAGACCCCGTAATCGCCGGATCGTGGAGACGGCTGGTTCGAGCTTGATGCGGGCGAAGTGTCCGGCCGTGATCCAGTGAGAGGCGGCGGCAAGGGCGAACTGGGCGTACTCGTCGGGATGGATCGCCCAGGCCGGGCCATCGGCTGCGTTCACAGCAGCCTGCTGAAGCACCCGGCTGGCCGACTTGCGCCTGCTCGGCAGGGCCGTGGAGCGGCGGATCGTGGAGTCGAAGCAGGGGACGAAACTGATCGCGTTGACCGAACCGAAGCCGGCGAGGTGGTCCAGCACCTCTTCGGCGCGGTCCAGCACCGCCGGGGTGACCGCGGCGATCACACCGACGCTCCGGCCCCGCTCCGCGAGCAGGTTCAAGGAGGCGGCGACGCGCGGATACACGGGCTTGCCGTCGTAGCCGACACGCCAGGCGTTGCCCTGGGCGTCACCGTCGAGGGAGATACCGATCCGGAGGTCCGGCCAGAGGGCGTCGAACATGTCCAGCCAGTCGGCGTCGAGGAGGACGCCGTTGGTTTGCAGGCTGACGCGGACGACCTGCGGCATGCTGGCCAGCTCCGCGAGGATCTCGCCGATGTGCTCCCGCCCCGCCGTCAGGGGCTCGCCGCCGTGGAGTTCGACGGCGAGCTTGCGGCCCTTGAAGATGTCGGCCAGGCGCCTGATCTGGTCGGCGCTGACCCTGGCACCCCCAGGGGCCTCCTTGCGCTTCTCGTAGCAGTAGAGGCAGTCGATGTCGCACGTCTCGCCGCGCGTCTTGACGATGACCGACACCGCGGTGCCGGTGTCATCGGCGTCCAGGCTCCGGTAGAGCCCGTCGATCGTGTGGCGCTGTTCTGTGCTGAGGTTCATCGGCTGCCCCCTCCTATGCTGCCGTGACCGGATGACTGGCTAGTCGGACAAACGCCCCAGCAGGGCGCCCTGGCCGGACTGGAGAATGTGCGCGGCCTCCAGTGGGATCCAGAAGCACTCGAAGTGAGTCGGCTCCTGCTCGCCGTCGTGGTCCTCCTGGCTCATCCACCGCTCCGGGGTCGGCTCGGTCAGCTCCAGGTGGAAGACGTGCCGGTGCTGGATCTCGAACCGGTACGGGCTGATGTCGTACTCGGCCTCGCCGAGCTTGCGGACGATCTTGAAGTCCGACAGGCCGGTCTCCTCGCGGGCCTCGCGCAGAGCAGCGGCCTCTGGGGTCTCACCGGGGCGGATGCTGCCCGCGGGGACCTGGATGCCGACCTCCTCGTAGGAGTAGTCGGTGTGGCGGAACACCAGCAGCCGTCCGTCGCGCACGACGTAGACGAGGACCTTTTCCTTCGTGACCTTCTCGGGCATGCGAAAACCTCCACTTGGTACAGGAGCTGATTCGTGGGCCGGCCCCGTAGAGGGCCGGGGACTGCTTGTCTCGTGGTCGACCGCGAAAGTCGGTGTCCCGGGGAAGCCCACGAGTCTAGGCCCCCAACTTGCGGTCAAATCAGCGTCATTCAGTCGATGGACTGGCCCGCAAAGGCCCGCCCTGCTGCCGGGGCTACAGTCCGGCGCCTGGCCCTCGCTCGGATGTGCGATGGCGCTCCAGCTGCCGGTGTACGAACCCTCGTCACCGCCCGATCAGCCACGTCGGCGGCATGGTCGTGGGGCAGACGCCGATCATGACGGCTGTCCTGATCCGCCGGTCGATCGCCCACGCTGCGGGGCAGATCGAACTCCGCCCAGCAGCGCTTGCCCGTCGCCGTCAGATCGGCACCGTGGCGGTCGGCGAGCACGGATACGAGATACAGACCGCGCCCAGACTCGGCGCTCCCGCTCAAGGGTTCCGGGTGCGGCAGCACCTTCGCCGCGTCGTGCACCTCGATCACAAGCACCGGCCCCTCCTGACAAACGCTGACGGTGACCGGACCCGACGCGGTGTGGCGCACAGCGTTGGTGATCAGCTCACCAGCCGCCAGCTCGATTCCGTCTAGGGCCTCCCCGTCGAGCCGTATGCCCCAGGAGTGAATGCCAGCCACGACGCGGTGTCGTGCCTGCTGGGCGGCGGCTGCCGTTCGGGCGACGGTGAACGCGAGCTGGTGGTGCGCTGCCATGAGTGGGCCTCCTGGACTACCTGACTTGCGTAACCACGGCGGAGACTCGGCCTCGCAGGGCGCTGTCTTGCCGGGGCGAAGACGAAGTGTTCACGGTGGCTCCCGCCTGAACGAGGCCCTGAACGACGCCGAACGCGGCCCTTTCGTGCCTAACCGATGTCTATTCGCCGTCCCCCTGGATTTTCTGGACAACAGATCTTCGATCGGCGGCTGTTGATGTCTAGCGTGGATGTCGGACAAGGACCCCCGGCGTGAGGGAGCGGCTGTGGAGCCATCAGGACCGACCCTCTTCCAGACCCTGATCAACCAGCGGGGCTGGCAGGACTACCAGGTCTTCAAGCGGCGCTACGAGCAGGCGGCCAAGCAATTAGCGGAGTTGGAGGGACCGCCCTCGATCTCGACCGCGACGATCGAGAAGCGGCAGTTCTTCCGATACGCGCATGGCGAGGTCCGGACCCCGCAGACCGTCGCTCGCCGCGTCCTGGAGTTCATGTTTCCGGGCATCCCGGCCACCCGACTCCTCGGGCCTGTGGAGTCCAAGCCGGGACCCTCGCCACACCACCCAGCGGCTGACGACCGCGACGCAGTGGATCCATCCGAGTACGGCCTTGAAGACGTGGTCATGGCGGCGGCGAATGAGTCGGCGCAGTTCGCGGCCAGAGCAGAGAGCAGCAACGTGGGACCGCACACGCTGGAGCAGCTGGAAGCTGACATCCGCCGCCTCGTCATGACGTACCCCAACCGGCCCGTCGGGCCCCTGTTCCGCGAGGTCCGTGCCCTCCGAGACCGCGCCTTCGAACTTCTCGAAGGACGTCAGCCACCGCGGTACACCTCCGACCTCTATGTGGGCGCTGGCGTCCTGTGCGGCGTTCTGGCGAACGCCAGTTTCGACCTGGGCCGCTACGATGCGGCCGAGACACAAGCCCGTACCGCCTTCTTGTTCGGTGAACTCGCGGGGCACAACGGACTGCGCTCCTGGGTGCGCGGACTCCAGGCACTGATCGCGTACTGGGACGGCCGCCCCGTAGACGCCGTACGCCTTGCTGACTCCGGAAGCGCGTTCACCCCGGAGTCGGGCACGGCGCAGATCCGGCTGGAGAGCATCAAGGCACGCGCCTATGGCCAGCTCAACAGGGGCAGCGATGCGCTGGCGGCCCTCAGAGCGGCCGACCACCTGCGAGACCGTCTCGCCGAGGGGGACGAACTGCCAGGCGGGATGATGGCCTTCCCCGTCGAGAAGCAACTGTTCTACTCCAGCAGCACGCACCTCTGGCTGGCAGGCACCCAACACCTCAGCGATGCCGAGGCTCGCGCCGACGAAGCTGTGCAGATGTTCCAGTCTGCGCTGCCGGAGCAGCAGAGACTCGGCGAGATGTCCCTGGCCCGCATGGACCTGGCCATGGCTCGGCTGGGCCGAGGAGACATCGACGGGGCGGCGACCCAGATCCACGCCGTCCTCGGGGTCAGCGCCCGGCGCCGCACCGAGAGCGTCGACCGCCGGATCGGCCACTTCAGCCGTCAGCTCGCGCTGCACCCCGGGGCCGGATCACCTGCCGCGATCGGCCTTCGTGAGGTGATCATTGCTCATCAGGAACGCATGCCCGCTCAGCTCCCGCCAGGAGGCAACCAGTGACGACCTTGACCCTCTTGCATCCCGGCGCCATGGGTGCGGCCGTCGCCGCCCAGGCCGTCAAGGCAGGCCACGAGGTGCTGTGGGTGCCGGAAGGCCGCAGTGACACGACCCACCGACGCGCGAAGGAAGTCGGCGCCACGGCGTGTGACTCGCTCGACGAGGCGCTAGAACGGAGTGAGATCGTCCTGTCGATCTGTCCTCCGCAAGCCGCCGAAGACGTGGCGACCACGGTCGCCGGCCACGCCTTCGCAGGGGTGTACGTGGACGCCAACGCGATCAACCCCCAGCGAATGCAGCGAATCGCGGAGGAGATCAGGCCGGGCGCCATGGTCCTGGACGGTGCGATCTTCGGCCCGCCGCCCGGCGGCCAGCGGGCTGCTCGCCTCTACCTCGCTGGCGAAGCCCAGGCCGTGGACACGGTGCAGCCCGTGTTCAAGGACACCGCATTGCACGTCCGCCGCGCGAGCGGCAGCGTCGGCTCCGCCTCCGCGCTGAAGATGGCGTTCGCCAGCTACCAGAAAGCCGCCCGAACCCTCGCCGGCGTGGCCCACGCGCTGGCCGACGCTCATGGCGTCGGCGACGAGCTCACGGCCGAGGCGCAGACGATGGCGTCCAACATCCTCTCCGACCCTGGATACCTGCCCAGCGTGGCCGCACGCGCCTGGCGCTGGGCCCCGGAGATGGAGGACATCGCCGAAACGCTCCGCGCCGCTGGGTTGCCTGCGGATATGGCCGATGCGGCGGTCGCGGTCATGGCCCGCTGGGCGGGAGACAAGGACCACTACGACTTGTCGGTCGCAGAGGTCTTGTCCCATTTGCGGGAACAGCCTGCTCGCTGAGCGGTGGCCGCCTCAAGACAGTGGCCTGCTCGCGGACCATCTGCTGCCCAGAGGGAAAGAGGAAGCGGAAGATGTGGTTGAACGGGGTGGTCCTGTGCGGCTCCGGTCGCCCGGTCGCACTGCGCCACATCCCGGTACCCGAAAGCCGAGCCGCCCTGTGGGTGGAACCCGCCCGCCCGTACGCACAGCGGGGGCCACCTCGCCGACGGCTACCAGGCCCGGCGGATCGCCGCGCCCTGCGCCGCGCAGGACGTACGCCGTCCGCGAGCTGGTCGCCGACATGGCCGCGCGGGACCGACGTCGTACGCGGCCGGAGCTCCACCATTTCAGCCGCCGACTGGGAGTACCCGCGTGACCGAGCCGCAGCCCAAGCCCTTCCTGTACGTCATCGTGTGCGCCGCCGGTATCGCCGGCGACGTCGGCAGACTCATCACCGCGGCGCAGGAACGGGGCTGGGAGGTCGGGGTCATCGCCACCCCGCAGGGTCTGGAGTTCCTCGACGTCCGGGCGATCGAGGAGCAGACCGGGTACCCGGTGCGGTCTGCCTGGCGCTCGCCCGGCGAGGCGCGGACGTACCCGCGGGCCGATGCCATCGCGGTCGCGCCGGCCACGTTCAACACGGTCAACAAGTGGGCAGCGGGCTTCGCCGACAACCTGGCCCTCGGCATCCTCTGCGAAGCCCCCGGCATGGGCGTCCCCACGGTCCTGCTGCCCTACGTGAACACCGCGCTCGCCGCCCACCGTGCCTACCAGCGCAGCATCGACGAGCTCCGGGAGATGGGCGTGCTGATCGGCAGCTACGAGCCCCACCGTCCGAAGTCCGGCGGCGGGGCGGACTGCTTCCCCTGGAAGGAAGCGGTCGATCTGCTCGCGCCACTCCTCCGTGCCGGGGCCGAGCCGCAGTGACCGTGCCGGCATCGCCCCTCGGGGCGGTCGGCCCACCCGACCTGGAGGAGCAACGTGGAGCAGCAGAACGCTGAGGGTCGACCGGCCATCGCAGCGGCCGTCGTGGTGCACGAAGGCCGCGTGCTGATCGTGCGGCGCCGGGTCAGCGAAGGGCGGCTCTCCTGGCAGTTCCCCGCCGGTGCGGTCGAGCCGGGCGAAGCCCGGGAGGAGGCCGCCGTACGCGAGACCCTGGAGGAAACCGGCCTCACCGTGAAGGCGCTGAAGCTGCTCGGGGAGCGGGTCCACCCTGACACCGGCCGCTCGATGTCGTACACCGCCTGTGAGGTAGCCGGCGGCCACGCGCATGTCGTGGACACCGACGAGCTGGCCCAACTCGCGTGGGTGGCCCACGCCGACATCTCTGAGTACATCCCGTACCGCCTGTTCGAGCCGGTGCAGGAACATCCCAAATCAACGCCGTACTCGACTCGGTCCGCCGGGCGACAGCCCGAGTCCAGGAAGCCACCGACCGGCTCCTCGAAGACAGTTAGGACCTGCCCCACCGCGGTCCTCAAGATCCACCGTCTGGCGTGTTGTCCCAATGCGCGCGGTCGGTCCGCGTCAGCGCTCCAGGACGGCGTCGAGGACGAGCACGCGCTCGTCATGACCGCAGCCAAGGCCGTCGGTTGCACCGTCGCTGGCTTCTTCGCCCGAGCGGCCCTCAGCGCAGCCCACGACCCGGGCAACAGCGCCGCAGCCATCGCCGGGCGCCGCGAGACCGTCAGCGAGCTGTTCGCTGCCCGCAGGCACGCTGCACACTTTGGAGCGCTGGGGGTGCTTGTGGTGACGGCGTCGTGTGCGGGGCGCTGGAGGGGCAGCGGAGGTGTACGTGGCTTCGTGCGCAGGCTGTTGCTCATTCCCCGGCTGCGTCCGTCCCGCAGTCGCAGCCTCCTCGTCAGGCGTCCCCCGGCGCCGGACGATGCTCCGTCCCCCCGGGGCGGTGAGCCCTTTGGACACTCCGCCGATGGTGGAGTGTCCAAAAGGATAACTTGCTCCGTCTCAGGCTTGAGTAGGGGCCGCGTGCTGGTGGTTGTTGGGTCTCGTGGTTGTGGGGTCGTCGTGCAAGAGCGTGCCTCCTGTTGGTCTGGCTGGAACGGCTTCGGTGCTGTGGGGATGGGGCGTACGAACGCCAGCTCGCCGCGCGACGGACGCGCGGGTGAGCAGCGTGACTTCGGACGGGGGGCTTACGCGGCGTTCGCTCTGCCGCCGTCGAGTTCGGCCTGGACCTGCCGGGTGATCTTGTCCCGGCGGGCCCTGCCAATGGAGAGGCCGCGGGTGCGGACAGCCGTCTCGATGTGGCGGCTTGATGCGCGTCCATCGCGTCCGAGCGGGGCGGTGCGGGCGATGGCGCGGAGTTCATCGTCGGTGGCGGCGGGCTTGCGACCGGTGCGCCCCTTCGGCGGGACGTGGGCTTCCGCCACTTGATCGGTCTCTTCCGCCACATCGCCTGATGCGTCCTGCAGGGCGTCAGCCGGAGCGGGGTGGCCACCCTCGCGTGGAGGGCTGTGAGGGTCCACGGACCCTTCTGGGTCTGGGAGCTGCGCTGTGGCGGGGTGCGCGCGGGGACGGTCTGGGTCCGCGGGATGCGCTGAGGATTCCCCTGCCGGGCGGCGACTGTGGCGGGACTCGTCGTCGGCGACGTGGCGGTGGATCTGCCGCATGAGGACGCCGAAGGCGAAGAGCGCGGCTGCTGGAGGCACGGCTGCGACGACGTAGTCGAGGGCCGGGGCCGGGACGCCGTTGGTGCTGCTGACGCCGGCGACGTTGAGGGCGATGGAGCCCAGTGATCCGGCAGCGGTGAGGGCGATCGCCCACGCGTCGGTTTCCCGGCGGAGGCTGGCGCGGAGCATGAGCACTTCGCCGGCGACGATGAAGGCATCGAGCGTGGCGGGCCACGCCCACTGGCGGGCTGGGGAGGCGCTGAGGCCGTGCTGCCCCGCGACTTCGGCGAGATGGGCGTAGGAGAGCCAGAATCCTGCTGCAGTGAGCGCGACGATGACGCAGCCTGCGAAGGCCAGGGCGTACCGCTCGGCCGTCTGCGTGCGGTGGGAGGTAGTGGTCAAGCGGGTGGTGCTCCAAAGGGTGGGCGCGCTCAAACGGTGGGGGAGGTGCGGCGGCGGTCGGCGCCGTCGAGGACGACCCGGTGGGTCATCTCGGAGAGGCGGGAAGCGACGCGGTCGCCGAGGGCGGTGCGGAGCTGGGGGATGGGAAGGTTGGTCGTGAGCAGGGTGGGGCGCAGGTACTCGTACCGGTGGTTGATCAGCCGGTAGGTCAGCTCCTCCGTCCACTCGCTGCCCTTGGCGGCGCCGAGGTCGTCCAGGAGCAACAGCGGGCAGCGGGCCAAGGTGTGCAGTTCACGTTCCGCGTCGAGCCCTGGGCGTGGCCTCAGGCGGGCGTATAGGTCGGCGGCTGTGACTGCCTCCCAGCGCAGGCGGACGCCGGCAGCGAGCAGGGCGCGGACGGCCCCGTAGGCCTGGTGGGTCTTGCCGGTGCCCGTGGGACCAGCGATGAGGAGCGACGGGCCCTCTGCTATGCCCCGCGTACCGCTCGGACCGGGGCGCCCGGCACACGCGATCTCGTTTACCCAGGCGATGACTTGGGGGTGATTGGCGCGGGCGTGCCGGTATCGCGGGGGGATCCTGGCGTCGGCCAGTTCCAGTGCGCTGACAGGCTCGGGCGTGGGCTCCGGTTCCTCCGAGCCGATGACGGGGGCCATGCCCCGGCGGGCCAGGATGCCCGCCACGGCCCGGACGGCCTGGCCGGAGGGCTGGGGCAGGGTGGTGGTGGTCAGAGCGCACCCCCATAGGCAGCGGCGACGTCGGTGGGATTGGTCCAGGGACGGTGGGTGACGGCGGTCGTGGGCGCCCCCGCGTTCATGACCTCGTGCACGACACTGGCCAGGGTCTTCGGGTGAAGGCCCTTGGTCCGGTGGCGGTCCAGACCGGCTCGTACGTGGGCGGGGTCGATGCCCTCGGCGAGGAGCTTCGCGGCTTCCCGTCCGAGTTGCCCGAGCACGCTCGTCGGCGGACGGTGTTCGCAGGCCGCGGCGTACTCGGTGACGAGGTCCTTCGCCGAGACGGTCTGGGGCGCGGGGGCGCTCGCGCCCCCCAACGGGGTAGTTCCTAGTTCCCTGTTCCTAGGTCCTAGATCCGGACGCTGAGGGCTCACCGCAGCCTCTACGAGCCCTCCCTGAGCACGCGGTGACGACTCACTGAATCGCCTCTGACCTGCAGATTCTCGACTCATGGTGGGCTCCGTGTCTTCTCCCGGACCTTTCACGGAAGCTTCAGCGACTGCTCCGCGCATAGGCAGTGAGGTCTCACGGGGAAGGCCGAGGTCGTGGTACGGGCAGTCCGAGATCCTGCTGGCGCTGGGGCGGTTGATCTTCTGGTGGCGGCCGAAGGCGACGATGTGCAGGTACTGCCTTCCGTCCTCGCCCTCGTATCGGCAGATCAGGTCGGCAGCGTCGAGCTGCGTCAGGTCGTCCTCGACCTCCACCGGACCGTGCTCGCGGCGCAGCGACCACAGCTGTCCGGCGATGACGGCGGCCTGGTCGCGGATGCGGCCCTTGTCGTCGGCTTGGGTGAGCAGGCCGAAGAAAGTCCGCTCGGCTGTCAGGGACACGGCCGCCAGGGACTCGGAGGCGAAGGCCTCGGGCTTGATGGTGCGGATACGGGCGATGAGTCCGTGGTCACCCTCGCCCGGTGGCTCGGCCACTCCAGCCCGACCATCACCCTCGACCACTACGCCCACTTCATGCCCGAGGCCGGAGGCAGGGGTCGCACGGCCATCGATGCCCTGCTCGGCATGCCGGAGTACGTACCTGAAGGCCTTGTCCGGTCTCACCGTGGCATCTGAGAGCCTGTGCGGAGGGCGGCCGCCTGCGCGCGGCACCGTTCCAGTCCCACGGTCACGTCTGCCTGGTCCGGGCCGTCCTCGCCCGCCAGTAGTTCCCCTGCTGCGACCATGGCTGCCCAGAAGTTGGTGGGCGAGCCCCGCCTGCCCCGGAACTGGGTCTTTGCGAAGAACAGGAAGAGCTTCGTGAGCTCCCCGCCACGCAACCAGGCGAGCAGGCTGCCGGGATAGCCCCAGCGGGCGCCAGCGGCGACCCACAACAGTTCGCGGATCCGCTCACCGCGATCGTCCAGCACCCGGTCGACAACGAATACCTGGCCGCAGACGAGGAGCGAGGCGGCGAAGTCTTCTTCTCCCGCCGCGAATTCCTCGAGCAGGGGGTGTACCTCGCGGATTCGGGCTTCGGCATCCGTCTGGGGTACGCCCAGAGCCAGACACACAGCCAACGCGCAGGCACCCCAATCGCCGGTGCGCACGGCCAGTTCGGTGAAGACCTCCTCCGCGTCCCGTCCGGCGCCAAGCATCGTGCTGGCGTCCAGAAGCAGCGAGTCCTCCCCTTCCCCATGCTTCATGGCCAGAGGCTACAGCGGAGCTTGGCCGCGTCGGGTCGGGTCGGTTCGTTCGAGTGAGTGGCCGTGTTTCCGTAGACGACACGGCGGCGCAGAGTCGGCGAGTCGGCGATGAAATCCTCCTCCAAGTGACGTCTCGTCGTGCGGTCCCTGCCATGCGTGTGGCGGTGGTGCGGGCGCTGGGTTCAGCGGCAGAGCTCCATGATGACGTCGTCGAAGTCGGGGAACTCCTGGGCGGCCAGTTCGATCACGGCAGCTGCTGACCGACGCTGGTGCGGTGCGAATTGTTCAGCGATGGCCGTCAGTCCCTGGTGGGGACGCGGGGTCCAGTCGGGCTCGTACGAGGTGGCGGCTTCCCAGGGGCCGAAACCGCCCGCCAGTAGCCACAGGAAGTCGCCCAGATCGCGCGCGACGACACCGGTCTCTCCCTCGGACCCGAGGAAGACGATGGGCTGCTCGGCCAGGGGCCGGCTTGGGCGGATCAGCCAGAACGCCGCGTACCCACCCGAGCCGTCCTGTCCGAACACGCGGAAGTCGCTGCCGTCCAGTTCGCTGTTCCCGGTCCATGCCTGGAACCAGTCGGTGGTCTCGGCAGCGGACAGGAAGGCGGGGAAGGGCTCGAAGTCGACCCCGGTCTGCCCGTCGGCGTAGTCGAATGGAACGGCCATCGCAGTGGCGAGCGCGGCGGGGAACTGGCGGTCATCGGTGGGCTTCACGGAGACAGGCTAGACAGGGGGGCGGACATCGACGCCCTACGGGCAGGGTTGTCGGACGACTGCCGGTTTGTAGTCGTCGGGGGAGACGGGACAGACCTGGTCGCGACAACGGGTGGCATGGCATCTGCTGTGCCACCCGTTGTCGTTACCCTCCGCAACCGCGTGCAGTAGAAGGTGGTCGGCGGTGCGGGAGGGCCCGCCCCAAGGTGCGGGGGGAGCGCCCGGCGTGGGCGGGCTGCGGATTCTCCCCAGGGGATCCTGAGGGCGACTTTCGGGCATTCGCAAGAGCTAAGTTGATCAACGGTGTTGGTGTGCGGTCTACAGCCAGTCGCGCTTCTTGAAGATGACGTACAGGCTCGTGCAGACCACTGCCATCAGCAGGATCGCGAAGGGGTAGCCGGCTGCCCACTTCAGTTCCGGCATGGTCTCGAAGTTCATGCCGTAGATGGTTCCCACCAACGTGGGTGCAAAGAGAATGGCCGCCCACGAGGAGATCTTCTTGATCTCCTCGTTCTGTTCGAAGCCGGCTTCGGCCAGGGCGCGCATTTCGGCGTTCTGTTGCTGGGAGACCAGGGTGGCGTTGACCGTGAGGATTTCGGTGAGGGCCTGGCGGAAGCCGTCCACGCGTTCGCTGATGTGCGTGACGTGGTCGGCCACGTCGCGGAGGTAGCGCTGGAGTTCCTCGTCCGTGCCGTATTTGGCGAAGCCGGCCATCAGGCTGTGGAGCATGCTCACCAGGGGGCGGGTGGCCCGCTGGAACTCGACCATTTCGCGGGAGAGTTCGTAGATGCGGCGGGACACCTCGGGGTCTCCGCGGAAGACCTCGGTCTCGATCTCGTCGATGTCGTTCTGGACGCCCGCGACGACCGGGGCGTAGCCGTCGACCACCGCGTCGAGGATGGCGTACAGGGCGGCTTCCGGGCCCAGGGAGAGGAGGTCCGGGGAGTCCTCCATGCGGCGGCGGACCGCGGAGAGGTCCGGGGCGGCGCCGTGGCGGACCGTGATGAGGAAGTCGGGGCCGAGGAAGACGTGGAGTTCGCCGAATTCGACCTCCTCCGGGGCGTCCAGGTAGCGGGCGGCGCGCAGGACGACGAACAGGGTGGCGCCGTAACGTTCCAGCTTGGGGCGCTGGTGGGCCTCCAGGGCGTCCTCGATGGCCAGGGGGTGGAGGTCGAACTCGGCGGCGAGTGAGTGGAGTTCGGGTTCGGTGGGGCGGTGCAGGCCGATCCAGGCCATGCCGCCGGGGGTTTCGCGGAGCAGGCGGAAGGTTTCGGCGAGGGTGGCGGGGGACGCGATGCGTCGGCCTTCGCGGTAGAGGGCGGAGTCGATCACGCTCTCGTGGTCGGCCGGGGGAGGGGCGGGCCGGGGCGGCGCTTCCGCCGGTGGGGCGGGGCGGCGCCACGCGGTCCGCTTTCCGTTCGGCGTCGCGGGGCGGTTCTCTCGGCGCTCCGACATCGCAGGTCGGCTCCTTTCCCACCCGGTTCGATCCGGTTCGATCCGGTACGGTCCGGCTCCCTCGTGGTCCTGTGCCTGCCCGGTGCCGCGGGCAGTCGGTACCCGGGCAGGATACAAGGAGGGGTAAAAGGGGTGTATGGGTGTTTGTGGGGTGTATCGGGTGTGGGTGGTTTCTGGGATTGCGGACAGCTCTTGACCGCAATGGTCGATAGCGTTGCGGGCATGGCCTCCAGGACGAATCCGGTACTCGGTCCCCGTGCGCTGAACCGCGCCACCCTCGCCCGGCAGCTGCTCCTCCGGCGCTCGGGGATGTCCGCCCGCGACGCGGTGGCACACCTCGTCGGGCTCCAGGCGCAGAACGTGAAGCCGCCGTACTACCAGCTGTACGCCCGGCTCGACGGATTCCGGCCCGCGCGGCTCTCCGCGCTGATGGAGTCCCGGCAGGTGGTGCGCATGGTCACCATGCGCTCCACCATCCATACGCACACCGCCGAGGACGCGTCGGCCCTGCGCGCCCTGGTCCAGCCGGCCCGCGACCGCGAGGTCAACCACTTCCGGAAGGGGCTCGTCGGCGTCGACCTCGACCGGCTCACCGCGCTCGCCCGGGAGCTGGTCGAGGAGCGGCCGCGCACCATGGCCGAGATCCGTACCGAGCTGGCCGCGCACTGGCCCGACGCCGATCCGCCGGCCCTGTCCGTCGCCGCCCGGTGCCGGCTGCCGCTGGTGCAGGTCACCCCGCGGGGGCTGTGGGGGCGGAGCGGCCAGGTCCGGCTGGCGTCCCTGGAGCAGTGGCTGGCGGAGGCGGGTCACGGTGCGGGCCATGGGGCGGGCCATGGGGAGGGTCACGAGGAGGCACCCGTCGGTGATGTCGTCCTGCGGTACCTCAACGCCTTCGGGCCCGCCTCCGTCAAGGACATGCAGACCTGGGCGGGCCTCACCCGGCTGAAGGAAGCCTTCGAACGGCTGCGGCCGCAGCTGGTCTCCTTCCGTGACGAGGCGGGCACCGAGTTGTTCGACCTGCCCGACGCGCCGCGGCCCGACGCGGACACCCCGGCCCCGCCGCGTTTCCTCCCCGAGTTCGACAACCTGCTCCTCTCCCACGCCGACCGCACCCGCGTCGTCCCCGCCGGGCTCAAGGGCCGTAGCTGGAAGGGCAACCAGGCCTACTGCACCCTGCTCGTCGACGGGTTCCTGGCCGGGCTGTGGCGGCTCGACGAGGAGCCGGCGGCGGGGGAAGGCCGGGCCGAACTCACCGTCGAGCTGTTCGAACAGGTGGGGAAGGAGCAGCGGGAGGCGATCGTCGCGGAAGGGGAGGCCCTGCTCGCGGACATGACCACCGCCGGGCGGACCGCCGTCCGGTTCGGCGGGGTCGCCGGCTGACCTCGTGGGCCCGAGGCCTGGATCCGTCAACACCCGGCTGACGCGGCACTGGTGACGCGTGCGTCCCGTTCGGCACGATGGTTTCGGCTGTTCCGTCGCTCTCATCGCTCCGGACTCAGGAGAGACACGTATGCGGGTACCCATGACTGTTGCCGACTTCCTCGACCGGGCCGAGCTCGGCTTCGCGACGGGTCCGGGGGTGATCGACGAACCCGACCAGCCGGCGCCGCCGGTACCGCCGTCCACGTACGGCCGGCTGGGCGAGCGGGTCCGGGCCTGGCAGGCGGGCCTGGACGCACTCGGGGTCGGCGAGGGCGAACGGGTGGCCGTGGTCAGCCACAACTCGGCGCGGCTGCTGGAACTGCTCTTCGCGGTGCCGATGAGCGGCCGGATCTGCGTGCCCGTCAACTTCCGCCTCAGCCCCCAGGAAGTCGAGTACGTGGTCAGGCAGTCCGGCGCCTCGGTCCTCCTCGTGGACCCGGAGCTGGAGCCGGCGCTCTCCGGGATCGGCGCCCGCCACCGGTTCGTGCTCGGCGAGGAGACCGAGACCGGGCTGATGCGCTTCGGGGTGGAGCCGCGCCCCTGGTCCCGCCCGGACGAGGACGCCACCGCGACGATCAACTACACCTCGGGGACCACGGCCCGCCCGAAGGGCGTGCAGCTGACCCACCGCAACATCTGGGTCAACGGGCTGACCTTCGGCCTGCACACCCGGGTGTGGGAACGCGACGTCTACCTGCACACCCTGCCGATGTTCCACTGCAACGGCTGGGGCATGCCCTACGTGATGGCCGGCCTCGGTGTGAAGCAAGTGGTGCTGCGCAAGGTCGACGGCGCCGAGATCCTGCGCCGGGTGGACGAGCACGGGGTCACGCTGATGTGCGGCGCGCCCGCGGTGTGGAACGCCGTGCTGGCCGCGGCCGAGCACTGGCAGGGGGAGATCCCGGGCCGCGACCGGGTGCGGATCGTGTGCGCGGGGGCTCCGCCGCCGAGCCGGATGATCCAGCGGGTGGGGGAGGAACTGGGCTGGGAGTTCACCCAGATCTACGGCCTGACCGAGACCTCCCCGCTGCTGACCTTCAACCGGACCCGGCCCGCCGACGCCGAGCTGCCCGCGGGGGAGCGGGCGCACAAACTCTCCCGGGCCGGGCTCCCGGCGCTCGGGGTCAAGCTGCGGGTCTCGGACGCGGGCGAGGTCCTGGCCCGCTCGAACGTGGTGCTCGAGGGGTACTGGGACAAGCCGGAGGAGACCGGGGCGGCCCTGGAGGACGGCTGGTTCCACACCGGCGACGGCGGTTCGATCGACGGGGACGACGGCCACCTGACGATCTCCGACCGGAAGAAGGACGTGATCATCACTGGTGGGGAGAACGTGTCCTCGATCGAGGTGGAGGACACGATCTTCAGCCATCCGGCGGTCGCCGAGGTCGCCGTCATCGGCGTCCCGCACGAGAAGTGGGGCGAGACGATCAAGGCGCTGGTGGTGCTCGCCGAGGGCGCGAAGGCCGACGAGGGCGAGATCATCGCCCACTGCAAGGAGCGCATGGCCGGTTACAAGGCGCCGACCACCGTCGAGTTCCGCCCGTCCATCCCGCGCACCGCGACCGGCAAGATCCAGAAGTTCAAGCTGCGCGAACCGTACTGGTCCGGACAGGAACGGCAGGTGAACTGACCGGAGGGTCGTTCCCTCGGTTCCCGCCGTTCCCGCCGTTCCCTCGGTTCCCGCCGATCCCCCATCCCGCCGATCCCGTTCATCCCCCCGATCCGTGCCGGTGCCGGTGCCACCCGCACGGGCCCGTACGGGCGGGGCGGATCGGGCGGGGCGGGCTGATCGGAGTGCGGGCTCAGGCCGGAAGGTGCGCCTCGATCGCGGCGATGACCTCGGCGGACTCCGGCTCGGTGCGCGGGCGGAAGCGGCCCACGATCTCGCCCGCCGGCGAGATCAGGAACTTCTCGAAGTTCCACTTGATGTCACCGGCCTCGCCCTCGGCGTCCGGGGTCTTCACCAGTTCCCGGAACAGCGGGTGCCGGTTCTCGCCGTTGACCTCGGACTTCTCCAGCATCGGGAAGGTGACGCCGAAGCCGGCGGCGCAGAAGGTCTGGATGTCCTCCGCGGTGCCCGGCTCCTGCTCGCCGAACTGGTTGCACGGCACGCCGATCACCGTGAAGCCCTTCTCGGCGTACTTGAACTGCAGCCGGGCCAGCCCCGAGTACTGCGGGGTGAGCCCGCACTGCGAGGCGGTGTTCACGAGGAGGATCACCTTGCCCTTGTACGGCGCCAACGTGGTCGGCTCGTCGTCCAGGGTGACCAGCGGGATGTCGTACAGGGTGCTCAAGACACGTCTCCTCGGCAGGATGCGGCCGGGCGGCCGGAGGGATTCCCCCGAACCATAGGCGATCATCTCCGACGGTCCGGTCCGGCCCCGGTCGCATTCCGCTCAGGCCCTTGTCGCGGGCCCGGTCGCATTCCGCTTCAGGCCCCCGTCGCGTACAGCACGTCCGCCGGGTCGTTGACCGGCTGCGGCATCCCGGTGAGGTCCATGACGAACAGCGGTATCCCCAGCTCGTCCGCGCGTGCCCGGGCATCGTCGGTGTAGCCGGCCAGGGCGAAGTACACGCTGGTCGCCGAGGCCGTCAGCCCGTTCAGCCAGACGCACTCCACCGCCCGCAGCCCGGCCGGTGAGGTCGTCGGGTCCACCTGGGCGACCAGCCCGGGCGCCCTGAGGTCGACCGCGGCCGAGGGCAGCGGCCGCGCGTCCGGTTGCCGTACGTCTCGGAAGCCGAGCCAGCGCAGGTAGAGCGCGGCCGTGGCCACCGCGTCGCGGGCGGTACGGATGGTGACCGGCCGGAACGCGGGCCGCGGCACCGGAACGGCCTGGGTCCCGAAGGCCGTTCCGGACGGACCTCCGGACGGACCTCCGGACGGACTGTCGGACGGGCCGTCGGACGAGCTGTCGGACGGGCTTCCGGCCGGGCTTCCGGACGAGCTGTCGGTCGGGCTTCCGGAGGGAGTCCCGCCCGGGGCCGCGGCCGTTCCGGGTGCGGAGGTCTCGGGTACGGGTGCATCGTCGCGCAGCGGCTGGACCGGCAGCAGTGCCACCGTCCCGCACCCGCCGCAGCCGACCTCCGGCGCAGGCCACTCGCTCTCCCGTCCGCAGTTCCCGCAGCGGACCGCCACCCAGGCGTCCACCCAGGTGCGGTGCGTCAGCGGCTGGGCGGCGCGGGTGAGGTCCAGGGGAGGGACCACCGGGCTCCCGCAGGCGCAGGGGAAGACCGGCGCGGTGTAGCCGTTCTCGCGCAGACATGCCGGGCAGCGCACCGGGACCGTTTCCGCCATCCGCTCTCGCACCCCTCCCGGCGCCCAGACCGTCGCTGTGCGTAAGTCCATGCTCTACCACCCGTGGCCCCGCGGGTGGCCGTGCTTCGGATTTTGTGCAACTGACGGAGCGAATGGCGGCTTTTGGTGTGTTCCGGGGTGCCGTAGCGCCTTGACGCATACGGAGACGCCCTCTAGCTTGTTCCGTATAACAGAAAAAAACTTCCGGATTACGGAAACCCCCGGAAAAACAGCCTGACCGCAGGAGTACCGATGCCTCGTATGACCGCCGCTGCCGCGGCCGTGGAGATCCTCAAGCTCGAAGGAGTCGACCAGGCGTTCGGCGTGCCCGGCGCTGCGATCAACCCCTTCTACCGTGAGCTCAAGAACGTGGGTGGCATCAGCCACACGCTCGCCCGCCACGTCGAGGGCGCCTCGCACATGGCCGAGGGTTACACCCGTGCCAAGGCCGGCAACATCGGTGTCTGCATCGGTACGTCCGGCCCGGCCGGCACCGACATGATCACCGGCCTGTACTCCGCGATTGCGGACTCGATCCCGATCCTGTGCATCACCGGCCAGGCCCCGGTCTCGAAGCTCCACAAGGAGGACTTCCAGGCCGTCGACATCGCCTCGATCGCCAAGCCCGTCACCAAGGCCGCCACCACGGTCCTGGAGGCCGCGCAGGTCCCCGGCGTGTTCCAGCAGGCCTTCCACCTGATGCGCTCCGGCCGTCCCGGCCCGGTCCTCATCGACCTGCCGATCGACGTCCAGCTGACCGAGATCGAGTTCGACCCCGAGACCTACCAGCCGCTGCCGGTCTACAAGCCGTCCGCGACCCGCGCCCAGGCCGAGAAGGCCCTGAGCTTCCTGCTGGAGGCCGAGCGCCCGCTGATCGTCGCCGGTGGCGGCATCATCAACGCCGACGCGTCCGACCTGCTGGTCGAGTTCGCCGAGCTGACGGGCATCCCGGTCATCTCCACCCTGATGGGCTGGGGCACCATCCCGGACGACCACGAGCTGGCCGCCGGCATGGTCGGCGTGCAGACCGCCCACCGCTACGGTAACGCGACCTTCCTGGAGTCCGACACCGTCATCGGTATCGGCAACCGCTGGGCCAACCGCCACACGGGGTACAACCTGGAGGCGTACACCAAGGGCCGCAAGTTCGTCCACGTGGACATCGAGCCCACCCAGCTCGGCAAGATCTTCGCCCCGGACTACGGCATCGCCTCCGACGCCAAGGTCGCCCTGGAGCTCTTCATCGAGGTCGCCAAGGAGTGGAAGGCCGAGGGCAAGCTCCCGGACTTCTCCGCCTGGGCCGCCTCGGCGCAGGAGCGCAAGGCCACCCTGCAGCGCCGTACGCACTTCGACAACATCCCCATGAAGCCGCAGCGCGTCTACGAGGAGATGAACAAGGCGTTCGGCCCGGAGACCCGCTACGTCACCACCATCGGTCTCTCCCAGATCGCGGCCGCGCAGTTCCTGCACGTCTACAAGCCGCGCCACTGGGTCAACTGCGGCCAGGCCGGCCCGCTCGGCTGGACCATCCCGGCCGCCATCGGTGCCGCCACCGCGCAGCCCGAGACCCCGGTCGTCGCCCTCTCCGGTGACTACGACTTCCAGTTCATGATCGAGGAGCTGGCGGTCGCCGCCCAGCACAAGGTCCCCTACGTCCACGTCCTCGTGAACAACGCCTACCTGGGTCTGATCCGTCAGGCGCAGGGTGGTCTGGGCATCAACTTCGAGGTCAACCTCGAGTTCGAGAACATCAACACCCCGGAGATCGGCGTCTACGGCGTCGACCACGTCAAGGTCGCCGAGGGCCTGGGCGTCAAGGCGATCCGCGTCACCGACCCGGACAAGCTGGGCGAGGCCTTCGAGGAGGCCAAGAAGCTGGCGCAGGAGTTCCAGGTCCCGGTCGTCGTCGAGGCCATCCTGGAGCGCGTCACCAACATCGCGATGAGCAAGACGGTCGACATGAGCGACGTCACCGAGTTCGAAGAGCTCGCGACCGAGCCGGGCCACGCCCCGACCGCCATCAAGTCCCTCCAGGTCTGATCCTGAAGGTCTGACCGCCCCGGCCGCCGACGTGGCCGTGGCACCGCGCCACCGACTGCCCCCGTCCCTCCACTCGGAGGGGCGGGGGCAGTCGCGTGTGGGCGCCCCGGTTTCCGAGGTAGGGGCGCGCTGGTGGAGCGGAGGCAGAGGGCCGGGCTCCCCGGCTCTCCTACGCCGTCCTACGCCGTCCTGCGCCGGGCGAGGACGGTGACGGCGATGGACAGTGAGGCGAGGACGGTGATCGCCGTGCCCGGACCGGTGCACTGGGCGAGCCCGCCGGCGGCCGCGGCGCCGATCCCCTGCCAGGTCATCCGGCCCGCCGACTCGACGCCCTGGAGCTGCCCGCGTACGGCCTCGGGGGTCAGGGCGAGCAGCCGTTCCTGCAGGGGGAGGGTGGCGGCGAACCCCGCGGCGGAGAGGAACACGGCCGCCGTGAGCACCGGAGCCGGCGGGTGCAGGGCGAACAGCAGGTAGGGGACGGCGAGGAGCAGCCGCAGGCCGAAGGCGCAGCGCTGCCGCTGCTCGGCGGACAGCAGCCGCCCCACCATCAGGTCCCCGAGGAGCATCCCTGCCGACGCCGCGGCCAGGAGGGTGCCGGCGTGCCCGGGCGCGTAGGAGAGGAAGAGGGCCTCGCAGCCGACCACCAGGCCGTTGGGCACCCACAGCTGCACCAGCAGGGCCCGCCTGGCGGGGTGGGCGAAGAGCTCGGCGTTGACCCGCCGGGTCTGCCGCAGCCCGGGGCGGCGAGCCGGCGGGGATGTGCGCTCCGGGCTGGTGCGCTCCCCTGCGGTGCGCTCCCGTACGGTGGCCGCCACCACCGTCAGAGCGGCCGCGGTCAGGGCCGCGGCGAGGGCGAAGACCTGCTGCGGGCTCAGCAGCCGCAGCAGTACGGCGCCGACGGCGAACCCGAGGACGGCGGTGCCGCCGGAGGTGATGTTCATCAGCGACCGGGCCGGGACGTAGGCGGAGGCCGGCACGGCCTCGGCGAGCAGTCCCATCCGGGTGCCGGTGCCCAGGGACTGGAAGAACCCCAGGAGCAGCAGCAGGGCGAATCTGGCGGTCAGCGGCAGCCCGGGGACGGCCTGGGCGGTGACACCGGCCAGGGAGAGGGCCTGGAGCGCTAGGAGTGTCCGGCGGGGCCGTGCGCCGTCCGCCACCGACATCAGGGTCAGGGCGCCGAGCACGGTCGCGAAGACGGAGCCGTACATGCTCACGGCGGTCAGGAACGGGGAGCCGGTCTGCCGGCTGACGAGGGTGCCCAGCGCGAAGCCGGACAGGGTGCCGGAGGCCGTGGTCAGCGTGAAGCTCGCGTAGAGGCCGGCGAACTGCCTGTTGCGGAGCAGGGATCGGTACGAGGAGCCATGGGACGAGGAGTCAGGAGACGAGGAGTCAGGAGACGAGGAGCCATGGGTGAGTGAAGGCATGAAAAAAGCCTCCGGAGGGTCGCTGTGTGGCGGACTCCGAAGGCGAGCGGGCACATTGTAGGCACAGGTGCACGGCGGCTTTCCAGGCAGCAGACAAAAAAGCGCCGAGTCACGGGACCGTCCGTGACTCGGCGCTGGCTTGGGAGGTGTTACCGCCCGACGGGGCGAGGCTGGCGCGACAGGACGTTCGCTCCGCCGGGCGGGGTATGTGGTCCCGTCCTCGTACACAGGGGCATCTGTGCGTGGCCCCTATATATAAGGACAGGATGTTCGGCTGGGACCGCGGTGGCGCCGACAGGACACCTTGGCTTCGTCTCCCTCAGGTCAAGAGACGGGCCGCTGGGCCTTTACCACCGCACTGGCTCGACGCCACCGCGGTCCTCGTCCTCCCATTGCCGTGAACCACCCCTCATCCGGGTCCGCGGCAGCGGGTGGCACCCGAGGCCTGACCTCCCGTCAGGCCCCCGGCGCGTTCTTGGGACTGGCTCAGGCGTCGCGCAGGGCGCGGACGGCCTCCTCGACGCGCTTGCCGTAGTCGGCGTCGGCGGCGTGGAAGTGAGCCAGGTTCTTCTCGATGATGTCCTCGCGGGACACCTGGGAAAGGCCGCCGGCGATGTTCGCCACCAGGCGCTCCTTCTCGGCCTCCGACATCAGGCGGTAGAGCTCACCGGCCTGGAAGAAGTCGTCGTCCTTGGTGTGCGCCGGGGCGGCGTGGGTGCCGGTGTAGCCGGAGACGGCCTTCGGGGCACCGAGCGCCAGACCGGTCTCGGCCGGACCCTGGTACGAGTTGGGCTCGTAGTTCTTGTCGTGGCGCGAGCCGTTGCGGAGCGCCATGGCGCCGTCGCGGCCGTAGTTCTGCGCGGTGGTCGCCTTGGGGGCGTTCACCGGCAGCAGGGTGTGGTTCACACCGAGGCGGTAGCGCTGGGCGTCGGCGTAGGCGAACAGGCGGCCCTGGAGCATCTTGTCCGGAGAGGCGGTGATGCCCGGGACGAAGTTGTTCGGGGAGAAGGCGGACTGCTCGACCTCGGCGAAGACGTTCTCCGGGTTGCGGTCGAGGACCAGGCGGCCCACGCGCTGCAGCGGGTAGTCGGCGTGCGGCCACACCTTGGTGAGGTCGAACGGGTTGAAGCGGTAGTCCGCGGCCTCGGCGGCCGGCATGACCTGGACGTACAGGGTCCAGCTCGGGTTCACACCGCGCTCGATGGCCTGCAGCAGGTCGGTCTGGTGCGAGTTGGCGTCCTTGCCGACGATCTCGGCGGCCTGCTCGCCCGACAGGGAGCGGATGCCCTGGTTCGTCTTGAAGTGGTACTTGACGAAGAAGGCCTCGCCCTCGGCGTTGGTCCACTGGTAGGTGTGGGAGCCGTAGCCGTTCATGTGGCGGTAGGAGGCCGGGATGCCGCGGTCACCCATCAGCCAGGTGATCTGGTGCGTCGCCTCGGGGGCGTGCGCCCAGAAGTCCCAGACGTTGTCCGCCTCCTGCTTGCCCGTGAAGGGGTCGCGCTTCTGGGAGTGGATGAAGTCGGGGAACTTGATCGGGTCCTTGATGAAGAACACCGGGGTGTTGTTGCCGACGAGGTCGTAGTTGCCGTCCTCGGTGTAGAACTTCAGCGCGAAGCCACGCGGGTCGCGGACGGCGTCCGCGCCACCGAGCGAGTCGGCGACGGTGGAGAAGCGCAGGAAGGTCTCGGTCTTCTTGCCGACCTCGGAGAGGAACTTGGCGGACGTCCACTGCGTGACGTCGTCGGTCACCTCGAAGTAACCGTACGCGGCGGAACCACGGGCGTGCACGACGCGCTCCGGGATGCGCTCTCGGTTGAAGCGGGCGAGCTTCTCGAGGAGCTGCTGGTCCTGGATCAGGAGAGGGCCACCGACGCCGGCGGTGGCGGAGTTCTGGTTGTCGGCGACCGGGGCGCCGGACTCGGTCGTAAGCACGCGCTTCGACATGGTGACCTTCCGTACGGGAGCTGCTGACGGAAAGCGTCTTCCGCCATGCGGATGAGCCTAATTTCGGCTCGAACGCGACGTCAACAGTTTGTTGAAGAAAGATGAAGAAGAGTGGTGATCCGGACGGTGCCGGCGCTTGGGCGCGACAGGACAGGTGTCAGCACCGGCACCATCCGGAAACTCATTGCTCCTGGTCAGGAGCGCGCTCCTGACGGAGCGGGGAGGGCGCGGCTCAGATCTGGGCGCCGGAGAGGCGCTCGACGGCGCGCAGCAGGGCCGAGTGGTCCAGGCCGCCGTCACCCTGGGCGCGCAGCGAGGCGACCAGCTGGGCGACGACCGCGCCGACCGGGAGGGCCGCACCGACGTTGCGGGCGGCGTCGGTGACGATGCCCATGTCCTTGTGGTGCAGGTCGATCCGGAAACCGGGCTTGAAGTCGCGGTTCAGGAAGTTGTCCTTCTTGCGGGTCAGGACCGTGGAGCCGGCCAGACCGCCGTTGAGGACGTCCAGGGCGGCCTCGAGGTTCACGCCGGACTTCTCGAGGAAGACGACGGCCTCGGCGCACGCCTGGATGTTCACCGCGACGATGAGCTGGTTGGCGGCCTTCACCGTCTGGCCGGAGCCGTGCGGGCCGCACAGGACGATGACCTTGCCGAGGGCCTCGAGGATCGGCAGGGCCGAGTCGAAGTCGGCCTGCTCGCCACCCACCATGATCGACAGGACGGCCTCGATGGCGCCGGCCTCGCCGCCGGACACCGGGGCGTCGATGACGCGGATGCCCTTCTCGGCGGCGTTCTTCGCCAGGTCGACGGAGGTCTGCGGGGTGATCGACGACATGTCGATGATGAGCGCGCCGGACTTGGCGTTCTCCAGGATGCCGGCGGGGCCGTAGTTGATGGCCTCGACCTGCGGGGAGGCGGGCACCATCGTGATGATCACGTCGGCGTCCTTGACGGCCTCGGCGATCGAGCCGGCCGCGGTGCCGCCGGCGGCGGCCAGGCGCTCCAGCTTGTCCTGCTCCAGGGTGAAGCCGGTGACCGAGTAGCCGGCCTTCAGGAGGTTCTCGGACATGGGGGAGCCCATGATGCCGAGGCCGATCCACGCAATCTTGGGGAGGTTGCTCATGATGAGGTCCTTCGTGTTGATGCTTCGTACGAAAAGTGCGACGGGTGCCTGGGCCTTCGCCCGGACTTCGTCCTCTTACTTGGCGGCGCGGGCCTCGGCCGGCAGCCAGTCGAAGGACGCTGCGGCGTCGGCGGCCTTGTACTCCAGGCCGACAAAGCCCTGGTAACCGGCCTTCTTGAGCTGGTCGAGGAGGTCCTCGAGGGGCAGCTCACCCGTGCCCGGGGCACCCCGGCCCGGCTTGTCCGCGATCTGGACGTGGCCGGTCTTGGCGGCGTACTTTTCGATGACCTCGGAGAGGTCCTCATCGTTCATCGCCAGGTGGTACAGGTCGAGCAGGAACTTGGCGTTCCCCAGACCGGTCGCCTCGTTCACCTTGTCCACGATCTCGATCGCGGAGGGTGCGCTCACCAGCGGGTAGAGCGGCGACTCGGGCTTGTTCAGCGTCTCGATCAGCAGGATCGCGCCGACGCGGTCCGCGGCGCGGGCCGCGATGACCAGGTTCTCCAGGGCGAGCTCGTCCTGGACGGCCGGGTCCACACCCTCGACGCGGTTGCCGTAGAGGGCGTTCAGCGCCTTGCAGCCCACCGACGCGGCGAAGTCGGCCGCGACGTCGATGTTGGCGCGGAAGCGGTCCGACTCCTCACCGGGCACCGAGACCGCACCGCGGTCCGGGCCGGGCAGCTGGCCCGCGTAGAAGTTCAGTCCCACCAGCTGGGTGCCGGCGTCCTCAAGAGCCTTCTTGAGGGCGTCGAGCTCCTCCTGTGCCGGGGTGGGGGTTTCGATCCAGGGCCACCACAGCTCGACCGCGGTGAAGCCCGCCGCGGCGGCGGCCGCGGGGCGCTCCAGGAGCGGGAGTTCCGTGTAGAGGATCGACAGGTTCACATCGAAGCGCTGGTCCGTGTATCCCATGAGGGGTATGCGCTCCTTCCGTATTGCGGAAGTTATTTTCTGCTTGATGGAAGGTTGCAAGTCGAGCGCCCGACTTGTCAAGTGGGGACTCCCTTCATTTCCGTACGTCGGGGTAGCTTGACGGGGTGCGATTGAGAGTGGAGTTCACGACCGAGCCCTTCGACCTGGAGGAGGCGCCCGCCCATGCGGTGGCCGCCCGTGAGGTCATCCAGAAGGCCCAACTGGACGCGGTCGACGTCGGCCCGTTCGGCAACACCGCCGAGGGTGCGGCGGACGGGGTGCTGGACGCCGTGTCCGCACTACTGCGCGACTCGCTGCGGGCCGGGGCCACCCGGGTCTCGCTGCAGGTGAGCGTGATCCCGGAGGACGGCGCATGACCGAGCCCCGCGACCACCCCTTCGTCGCCGCAGTCAAGCCGCTCGTCGACGCGATGGGCGGCGAGCTGATGGACCCGTCCCAGGCGCAGCCCGACGACGTGGTCCTCTCCTGGGAGGGGCAGGAGGTGATGGCCGTACGGCTGCCGCAGCTCTCGGACTCGCTGGAGCACATCCTGGCGGCGCTGGAGCGCCGGCACGGGATGCCGCTGGCGCAGCTGGACCGGAAGTCCAAGCAGGACGTCGTGCGGATACTGGAGGCGCGCGGCGCCTTCTCCGTGCGGCACGGGGTGGAGACCGTGGCCGGAGCCCTCGGTGTGAGCCGGTTCACGGTCTACAACTACTTGAACCGGGAAAACCCCAACAAGAGCACCCGCGGATGACCTGAAAGTCACCCGTTTTTCACCTAGAGTGACGAGCCGCCGCCCGATTCAACCGGGCGGCGGCTTTTGTGTACCGGAAGTTTCAACAAAGTGTTGACGCCGTGTTGTCGGAGGGCGTTAATTACTCCCAGCCCGTCAATGCAACAAGGCCAGTGACACGGCCACGGAGGCTTCCCGTGACTTCGAGCACGACCCCGGGTCTCACCCGGTTCAACACCTTGGACGACGCAGCGGCCACGGCCGAACTGCACGAGGTGTGCGCCAGTTCGGCATGGGGCAGCAAGATGCTCGCCCAGCGCCCGTACGCCAACACCGAATCCCTGTTCGCCGCGAGCGACGCCGCCATGGCCGAGCTCACCGCCGCGGACCTGGGAGAGGCGATGGCGGGCCACCCGCCGATCGGCCGGCCGAAGCCGGGCGACCCGACCTCCGCGCGTGAGCAGCGCGGTATGGCCGGGGCCTCCGAGGAGCTCAAGGCTGAACTGCTCGAGCTGAACCTCGCCTACCAGGAGAAGTTCGGCCACGTCTTCCTTATCTGCGCCACCGGTGCGACCGGTGAGCAGATGCGGGACGCGGTCAAGGTCCGGATCGAGAACACTGCCGAGGCCGAGCGGGAGATCGCCCGCGGGGAACTCGTCAAGATCAACCGGATCCGTCTGACCCGACTCGCAGAAGGAGAGTGAACAGCAGATGAGCACTGAGACCACTGCCTCGGTGTCCACCCACATCCTGGACACCAGCATCGGCCGCCCCGCCGAGGGCGTCGCCATCACCCTGTCGGCCCGTAGCGGCTTCGACGCGGAGTGGGCGGCCCTGGGCGGCTCCGCCACCGATGCGGACGGGCGCTGCAAGGACCTGCCGGCACTGCCGGAGGGCACCACCCACGTACGCCTCGACTTCGAGACCGAGGCGTACTTTTCCAAGAAGCAAGCCGAGGCGCAGCAGGACGCCCCCCGCGTAAGGGACAGCGGTGCGTTCTTCCCCGAGGTGACCATCACGTTTGCGGTCAACCCGGGCGAGCACTATCACGTACCGCTGCTGCTCAACCCGTTCGGCTACTCCGTTTACCGAGGGAGCTAGCAGACATGACCACGATTCTCGGGCAGAACCAGTACGGCAAAGCTGAGAACCGCGTCGTCAAGATCACGCGGGACGGCGACACCCACCACATCAAGGACCTGAACGTCTCGGTCGCCCTCTCCGGCGACATGTCCGACGTCCACCTGTCCGGCTCGAACGCCAACTGCCTGCCGACCGACACCACCAAGAACACGGTGTACGCGTTCGCCAAGGAGTACGGCATCGAGTCCGCCGAGCAGTTCGGCATCCACCTGGCGCGTTGGTTCGTCAACAGCCAGGAGCCGATCCACCGGGCGCGCATCCGCATCGAGGAGTACTCCTGGGAGCGGATCGCCACCTCGGACGCGAACTCCAAGTTCATCGGCGCCGACGAGGTCAAGCACTCGTTCGTCCGCAAGGGCCAGGAGACCCGCGTCACGCAGGTGACGTACGACGGCCAGAACTGGGAGGTCATCTCCGGCCTCAAGGACCTGGTCGTCATGAACTCCACCAACTCGGAGTTCTGGGGCTACGTCAAGGACAAGTACACGACCCTGCAGGAGGCGTACGACCGCATCCTGGCCACCCAGGTGTCGGGCCGCTGGCGGTTCAACTGGACCGACGACGAGCAGCGCATGCCGAACTGGGAGAAGTCCTACGAGGCGACCAAGAAGCACATGCTCGAGGCCTTCGCGGAGACCTACTCCCTGTCGCTGCAGCAGACCCTGTACCAGATGGGTTCGCGCATCATCAACCACCGTTCGGAGATCGACGAGGTCCGCTTCTCGCTCCCGAACAAGCACCACTTCCTCGTCGACCTTGAGCCGTTCGGCCTCAAGAACGACAACGAGGTGTACTTCGCCGCCGACCGTCCGTACGGTCTGATCGAGGCCACCATCCTCCGTGACGGCGCCGACGCGCGCATCCCGGTGGACCTGACCAACCTCTAATCCGCAGAGGATCCGAAGAGGATAGGTCGCGCCGCGTCCCGGGGCTCCGCAGTGGCCCCGGGGCGGGGTACCCCCACAGACACCTATTTCCTGTATTCGGCACCCGGCGTATCACACGGGGCGACAGTACTGTCAGCTGTCAAGGCCCCCGGCTCCGGTACTCAAATTCCTGGGCCCTGCCGTGCCCGCACCGCCACTGAAAGCACGAGGAAGCCCCATGGCTGCATCGGCAACTTCTGACAGCACCGTCGAGCGCATCGTCATCGAGAACTGTGCGATCGCGACCGTCGACGCCCACGACACCGAGTACGCCTCGGGTCACATCGTGATCGCCGGCAACAAGATCGAGGCAATCGGTGCGGGCAACGCCCCCGAGAACCTCACGAACGTGGCACGTCGGATCGACGGCACCGGGCACCTCGTGACCCCCGGTCTGGTCAACACGCACCACCACTTCTACCAGTGGATCACGCGTGGCCTCGCCACCGACCACAACCTCTTCAACTGGCTCGTCGCCCTGTACCCGACCTGGGCGCGCATCGACGAGCAGATGGCCTACTCGGCCGCACAGGGTTCGCTGGCCGCGATGGCCCGCGGCGGTGTCACCACCGCGATGGACCACCACTACGTCTTCCCCAAGGGGGCCGGCGACCTCTCCGGCGCGATCATCCGCGCCGCCTCCGAGATGGGCGTCCGCTTCACCCTCGCCCGCGGCTCCATGGACCGCAGCGTGAAGGACGGCGGCCTGCCGCCGGACCACGCGGTCGAGACCCTGGAGGGCGCGCTCGCCGACACCGAGGCCACGGTCAAGAGGTTCCACGACGCGTCCTTCGACTCGATGACCCAGGTCGCCGTCGCCCCGTGCTCCCCCTTCTCGGTCTCCACCGAGCTGCTGAAGCAGGGCGCCGAGCTGGCCCGCCGCCTGGGTGTGCGGATGCACACCCACGGCAGCGAGACCGTCGAGGAAGAGAAGTTCTGCCACGAGCTCTTCGGCATGGGCCCGACGGACTACTTCGAGTCGACCGGCTGGCTCGGCGAGGACGTGTGGATGGCGCACAGCGTCCACATGAACGACTCCGACATCGCCGCCTTCGCCCGTACGAAGACCGGTGTCGCGCACTGCCCGTCCTCCAACGCCCGTCTGGCCGCCGGCATCGCCCGCGTCCCGGACATGCTCGCCGCCGGTGTCCCGGTCGGCCTCGGCGTGGACGGCACCGCCTCCAACGAGTCCGGTGAGCTGCACACCGAGCTGCGCAACGCGCTGCTGATCAACCGCCTGAACCCGGTGCACCGCGAGGCCGCGCTCAACGCCCGCCAGGCCCTGCGCCTGGGCACCTACGGCGGCGCGCAGGTCCTCGGCCGAGCCGACAACATCGGTTCGCTGGAGGCCGGCAAGTGCGCCGACCTGGTGCTGTGGAACCTGAACACCTTCCTGCACTCCTCGATCGCCGACCCGGTGACCGCGCTGGTCTTCGGCGCGGCGGCTCCGGTGACGGCCTCGTTCGTCAACGGCAAGCAGATCGTGGAGAACAACCGCCTGATCACCGCGGATGAGGACGCCATCGCCGTGTCCACCCGGGAAGAGGCCCAGCGCCTCGCCCGGATCGCCGCGCAGGGCTGACATCGAGAATCCGGCCGGGGGGGACGGCCTCCGGCCGGTGGTCCCGGACCCGAGCGGGGTCCGGGCCGGCTGCTCCCGGTTCATGTCGTAGTTCTCCAATGCGGCATGAACCGGGGGCGGTGAACCCGACAGGGGACCATGCCGCCTTCCCTTCCGAGGGCTCCTTTGGCATGCCCCGAACAGCGAGCGACGCAGCACCCCGAGCAACACCCGAAGCGCCTGAAAGCACCTGAAGCAACCGAATCACCCCCCACGCCGTACCTGCACCACCTCCCTGACACCCACGTCACCTGCCGACGTGTTAACCGACCGGAGGAAAGCCACCCGTGGCCGCACAACCCAGGTCCCGCAAACAAGTCCCCACCGTGACACCGGCGGAGAGGCATCCGGTCGACGAGACCCTGCCCCCGCTGAAGATGTTCACCAGCGGTCTCCAGCACGTCGCCGCCATGTACGCGGGCGTCGTCGCACCCCCCATGATCGTCGGTCCGGCCGTCGGGCTCTCCGCCAAGGAGACGGCCTTCCTGATGGGCGCGTCCCTCTTCACCGCCGGACTCGCCACCCTCCTCCAGACCCTCGGCTTCTGGCGGATCGGAGCGCGGCTCCCCTTCGTCAACGGCGTCTCCTTCGCCGGCGTGACCCCGATGATCGCCATCGGGAAGGGCGAGGGCGACAACGCCATCCCCGTCATCTTCGGCGCGATCATCGTCGCCGGCCTCCTCGGCTTCTTCGCCGCCCCCTACTTCGGCAGACTCGTCCGCTTCTTCCCGCCCGTGGTCACCGGCACGGTCATCCTGTTGATCGGCGTCTCCCTGCTCCCGGTGGCCTTCAACTGGTCCCAGGGCGGCAACGCCCACGCCGCCGATTACGGCTCCATGAAGAACATCGGGATGGCGGCGCTCACCCTGGCGATCGTGCTGCTGATGCGCAGGTTCCTGCGCGGATTCCTGCAGCAGATAGCGATCCTGCTCGGTCTCGTCGCCGGCACGCTCATCGCCCTCCCGCTGGGCATGACGAACTTCGACGCGATCCGGGACGCGGATCTGGTCGGCTTCCCGACGCCCTTCCACTTCGGCGCCCCGCAGTTCCAGGTCGCGGCGATCATCTCCATGTGCATCGTGATGCTCGTCTGCATGACCGAGTCCACCGCCGACATCCTCGCCCTCGGCCGGATCGTGGGCCGTCCCGCGGACGAGAGGACCATCGAGGGAGGCCTGCGCGCCGACGCGCTCGGCAGCGCGCTCAGCCCCGTCTTCAACGGCTTCATGTGCAGCGCCTTCGCCCAGAACATCGGACTGGTGGCGATGACCAAGGTGCGCAGCCGGTTCGTGGTCGCGGCCGGCGGGGGCATCCTGATCCTGCTCGGCCTGTGTCCGGTGGCCGCCTCGGTGATCGCCCTGGTCCCGCTGCCGGTGCTGGGCGGCGCGGGCATCGTCCTCTTCGGCTCGGTCGCGGCCAGCGGCATCCAGACCCTGGCCGCGGCCGCGCTGGAGAAGGGCGAGAACGCCCTGATCGTGGCCGCCTCGGTGGGGGTCGGCCTGATCCCGATCGCCGCGCCCGACTTCTACCACGCCTTCCCCGAGGACCTCCTCGTCGTGCTGGACTCCGGCATCAGCACCGGCTGCGTGGTCGCCATCCTCCTCAACCTGGCCTTCAACCACCTGGGCGACCGGGGCCGGGAGAACGCGGCCGCACCCGAAGCGGTCGCCGTGCACTGAGCGCGGAGTGCTGACCGGGGAGTAGCGAGCACGGCGTACGGAGCCCCGGGCATCGAGGCCATACGGCGGTGCGCACGTCACCCACTGCGGGTGTGGCGTGCGCACCGCCGTATCCGTCTGCGGGGGGCGCGGGGGAGAGAGAGCAGTGCTTGACCTCAAGTCCGGTTGAACTTCTAGCGTCGGTACGGATGAGAGGAGATCAACGATGACGACACTGGTAACGGGGGCCACCGGGAACACCGGGCGGCACGTCGTGGCGGAGCTGGTCCGGCGGGGAGAGCACGTCCGGGCACTGACCCGGAATCCGGCCGCGGCGGCGGGGAGGTTACCGGCCGGGGTGGAGCTCGTGGCCGGCACGCACACGGTGCCGGAGGGACTGGACGCGGCTCTCGCCGGCGTCACGCGGATGCACATCACCGTCACGGCGGGGCTCGCCGAGGTCGGGCCCGAACTGGTGCGACGGGCCGTCGACGCCGGGGTGCGCCGCATCACCGTGCTGTGGGGCGGCTTCGTGGGACCGGTCGAGCAGGCCGTGGCGCACTCGGGGGTGGAGTGGACCCGCCTGGAACCGCAGGAGTTCATGTCCAACACGCTGACCTGGGCCGAATCGGTCCGGGCCGAGGGCATCGTGCGTGAGCCGTACGACCATCCCAGCGCGCTCGTCCACGAGGCGGACATCGCGGCCGTGGCGGCCGCCGCGCTGCTCGACGAGGGCCATGCGGGACGCGCCTACAACCTCACCGGGCCCCAATCGCTGACCCCGCGCGAACGGATCGCGGTCCTCTCCCGGGCGACCGGCCGTGACATCGCCTTCGTCCCGATCACGCACGAACAGGCCCTCGACAGGCTGACCGCCACCGGCGTGTCCCGTGCGGACGCGGAGTACGTCGTCGGCTGGTACGCCACTTCCCCCGAGGACGCGAGGACCGTCGTCGACACCGTGGAGCGGATCACCGGCCGCCCCGCCCGCACGTTCGAGCAGTGGGTCACGGAGCACGCGGACCGCTTCTAGGCGTCCGGGCGTGTCCAGGCCATGAGGTTGTTCAGCAGGTCGGCCTGTTCGACCGCGTCGTCCAGGGCGTGGTGCGTGTGGCGGCGGCGGGAGAGCAGGTCGCGGGGCATGGTGCCCTTGTTGACGGCGCGGAGCGGCAGTCCGGCCTTGGTGGCGTAGAGGGTCTTCATGTCCAGGCAGCCGGAGTGCCCGAAGGGGCTGTCGCCGGTGAAGCGGACCAGGTACCAGTACACGAAGGTCCAGTCGTACGAGGCCGGGTAGCCGCACATCACGGGCTGGCCGGTGCCGTCCGAGACCTGCCGGACCCAGGCGGTGAACTCCCGCATGGCGGTCTCGGGGTCGGTGCCCTCGGTGCGCAGCCGGTCGCGGTCCAGGCCGCTGACGGCGAGCGCCTCGGGAACGAAGTCCTCGCTGATCGGCCGGAGTTCACGGTAGAAGGTGAGTTCCTCCGGGTCCGCGGGGGTGTAGCCGTCGGCGTCCTGGAGGCCGGCGACGGCCGCGCCGATGCTGATCATCGAGTAGGGGCCGGGGATGGGGCCGTCGGCCTCGATGTCGACGGAGATGTAGAGGCTGGGTTTGATCCTGCGGGCTGCCATGCCGGTGAGCATGGCAGCCCGCGCCGCCGCACCCCAGCGAATTTCGCTGCTGCGGCGCCGCCGGAGGTATCAGCGGGGGACGGGGGTGAAGTACGTGGTGTCGGCCGGGACGCCGTCGCGTTCGGTGCCGTCGTCGTCCCGGTAGGTCCAGCTGAACGGGATGCCCCGGGCGGTGGCCGGGTCGGGGCCGTCCATCAGCTGGAAGTGCAGGTGCGGCTCGGAGGAGTTCCCCGAGTTGCCGCAGTCGGCGAGGTGGCGGCCGGCCCGTACGCGGTCGCCCACGCCCACCCGCAGCGAGCCCCGGCGCAGGTGGGCGAAGCCCGCCACCACGCCGTCGCCCAGGTCCAGCAGCACGTAGTTGCCCCACAGGTGGCACGGCCAGCCCAGGCCCCGGACGAAGCCCTCCAGGTACATGAACGCGAAGGCCGGCAGTGACCAGCGGGACAGGTGGTCCCGCATCCGGCCGGCCGTGGCCACCACCACGCCGTCCGCGGGGGCCAGGACCGGACGGCCGAACGAGGGGTGCCGCTGCGGGCGCCGGCCGAGCGGCCAGAGGTTCCGGAAGGGGGGTTCCGGCGGTACGCCGCCGGCGACCGGACCGTCGGCCGCCGGCACGTACTTGAGGTCGATGGCGTACGTCTGGGCATGGCTGTGGGTGTGGCTGGGCACTTTGGTCGCCGGCCCGTTGAGGGCCACCCAGCGCCCCTCCACCGGGACCCGCACCGCCACCGGCGGGCGCTCCCCGCGCGGGCGCTGACGCCGGGTGAGCGACCAGCGCATCGCGCCACCCACGGCGAGCAGGGCCACTCCGACGGTCCACAGCAGGCTCACCCCGCCGTTGTTCAGCAGGACGCACAGGGTGCCCGCGCCGAAGACCAGACCGTGGCGCTTCCAGATGATCACGGGATGGGCTCCGGGGGCGTGGACGGGGGCGTGGACGTGGACGGGGGCGTGGGCGTGGGCCCGGTGCGTACGCGGCGCCGACCGGGACGGCAGGGCGAGGACCACCGCAGTGATCTTCACCCTGCCGCATGTCGGTTGTCAGGTGACTGTTGTCCGGAATGCCGAAACTGGCGCGAACCGGACCGGACCCGGCCGGATCGTTGTGTCCGTGTGCTGATGCCGCCGCACGTCCGCGGGTTACGGCGCCGGGGTCAGGTACATCCCGGTGTGGTCCTGGCCCGCCGTGTTCCTGCAGGACGAGGCGGACCCGGCGGGCTGCCCGACGGCCAGGGCCAGGCAGCGGCCCAGGGCCAGCTGGCCGTAGTGGTTGGGGTGCATGGACTCCTGGACCGGCCCCTGGGTCTCGTTGTTGTCGATCCAGCGAGCCCACTCACTGGTCGCGGCGGAGGCCGGCACGGTGGAGCTCACCAGCTTGCTCGTCTTGGCGCACACCTCACGGCCCTGGAGCATGTCCCGCAGGTCCAGGAACTGCACCCCCTTGGCCGTCGCGACCGCCTTCAGCCGGTTCGCCATCTGCGGCACCAGGGAGTCCCGGGCCCAGTCGGAGTCCCGGTTCCAGAAGGGGCAGCCGCCGGTGTTGTAGCGGCTCCAGTCGCTCTGCGGATAGCGGTTCTCCGCGCCGCGCGGGATCGGCGAGGGGTAGGACTGCAGCACGATCCGGTAGGCGGAGTCCGCGTACCCGGCGGCCCGCATCACCGCCCGGATCTCGTCCACGGACTTGCCGACCTTGGCCATCGCCCCGTCGATCTTCTGGTCGACGGCGTACTGCTGGTCGTCGTGGCAGTACGAGTTCCACAGGACGAAGTCGTAGGCGCAGTTCTCGATGATCTCGGCGAAGCCCAGGTCGTTGCCGCCGATGGAGAGGGTGATGACGCGGACGTCGTGGCTCGCGGCCACCGCGGCCAGCTGGTCGGCCTGCGGGGCCTCGCCCTTGAAGGACAGCCCGCCGCTGACGGACCGGAACACGTTGTCGGTGACGGCGCCCGAGCAGGCCAGGTTCACCGCGACCTCGGCGATCGGCCCGGCGCTGCGCACCTCGGCCGAGTCCGAGCGGTGGCAGCCGTTGGCGGCGGTGCTGCCGTAGACCTTCGCCGGGTCGTACGACGATCCGGTGAGCCAGGCGCGGTCGGTGCCGCTGCGGTTCCCGGTGTTGGTGAGGCTGTTGCCCTTCCAGCGGCCGGCCTCGCCGGATATGTAGCTGTCGCCCATGGCCACCACGGCGGTGGGGCCCTGCCCGGGGCCGGCCACCGCGGTTCCGGCGCCCGCCGTCAGCAGGCCGGTCAGTGCCAGCGGGAGGGTCAATGCTGCGCCTGCCAGTCGTCGCACCCGGCGGGCGGTCGGCCGGTCCTTGCTCGCCTTGCGGAATCCGGTCACTGCGGAACTCCTGCGTTCGGCCACGCCGAAGACAGGAACAACTCCGCTGCGTGGCTTGGTGAGTGGGGGTACCTCCGGCCGGTGGTGGCCCAGAATGTGGCACGCGCCGAGTTGTTACCGCTAGGTAGCGTCAGGTTACGAGTGAGTAACGACCGACCGGTCGTTCGGGCCGGCTGTCCGCCCGATGCGGATCAGGCCGTACAAGGGCATGCAAAAGCCCCCCGCCCCCGGTGCCGTGGGCACCGGGGGCGGGGGGCTTGGATTCGACTGCTGTGCGATTCAGTCGAAGCGGATTACCGGGCGACCAGCTGTTCGTACGCCGGGAGGGTCAGGAAGTCGGCGTAGTCGGCGTCCAGGGAGACCTGGAGGAAGAGGTCGTGGGCCTGCTGCCACTTGCCGGCCTCGAAGGCCTCCTCGCCGACCTCGGTGCGCAGGGCGGCCAGTTCCTCGGCGGCCAGTTCGCGGGTCAGTTCGGCCGTGGCGGTCTTGCCGTTCTCGAAGACGACGCCGGCGTTGATCCACTGCCAGATCTGCGAGCGCGAGATCTCGGCGGTGGCCGCGTCCTCCATCAGGCCGAAGATGCCGACGGCGCCGAGGCCGCGCAGCCAGGCCTCGATGTAGCGGATACCGACCTGGACCGCGTTGCGCAGGCCCTCGTAGGTCGGCTTCGCGTCGAGGGAGTCGATGGCGATGAGCTCGCCCGGGGCGACCGAGACGTCCTCGCGCAGGCGGTCCTTCTGGTTCGGCTTCTCGCCGAGCACCGCGTCGAAGGAGGCCATGGCGATCGGGACCAGGTCGGGGTGGGCGACCCAGGAGCCGTCGAAGCCGTCGCCGGCCTCGCGGTCCTTGTCGGCCTTGACCTTCGCGAAGGCGATCCGGTTCACCTCGGCGTCCTTGCGGGACGGGATGAAGGCCGCCATGCCGCCGATGGCGTGCGCGCCGCGCTTGTGGCAGGTGCGGACCAGCAGTTCGGTGTACGCCCGCATGAACGGGGCGGTCATCGTCACCGCGTTGCGGTCCGGCAGGACGAACTTCTCGCCGCCGTCGCGGAAGTTCTTGACGATGGAGAAGAGGTAGTCCCAGCGGCCCGCGTTCAGGCCGGCGGCGTGGTCGCGCAGCTCGTAGAGGATCTCCTCCATCTCGTACGCGGCCGTGATGGTCTCGATCAGGACGGTGGCGCGGACGGTGCCCTGCGGGATGCCGACGTAGTCCTGGGCGAAGACGAAGATGTCGTTCCAGAGGCGGGCCTCCAGGTGCGACTCCGTCTTCGGGAGGTAGAAGTACGGGCCCTTGCCGAGGTCGATCAGGCGCTGCGCGTTGTGGAAGAAGTACAGGCCGAAGTCCACCAGCGAGCCGGAGGCCGGGGCGCCCTCGAACTGGATGTGGCGCTCCTCCAGGTGCCAGCCGCGGGGCCGCATCACGACGGTCGCGAGCTCCTCGGCGGGCTTGAGGGCGTAGGCCTTGCCCGTGCGCGCGTCGGTGAAGTCGATGCGGCGCTCGTAGGCGTCGATCAGGTTGACCTGGCCGAGGACCACGTTCTCCCAGGTGGGCGCCGAGGCGTCCTCGAAGTCGGCGAGCCAGACCTTGGCGCCCGAGTTCAGGGCGTTGATGGTCATCTTGCGGTCGGTCGGACCGGTGATCTCCACGCGGCGGTCGTTCAGCGCGGCGGGGGCCGGCGCCACCTTCCAGTCGCCCTCGCGGATCTGTGCGGTCTCCGGGAGGAAGTCGAGCGTGGAAGTGCGGGCGATCTCGGCGCGCCGGTCGGCGCGACGGGCGAGGAGCTCGGCCCGGCGGGGGGCGAACCGCCTGTGGAGCTCGGCCACGAATGCCAGGGCCGCTTCTGTGAGGACTTCGTCCTGTCGGGGCAGGGGTTCGGCATCGACGATGGCCAGCGATGACGGCGCTGGTGCGGACATATCTGTCACTCCTTGCAGCGGCGGTGCCTGGCGGCCGCGGGGAATGCTCGCGCGCGGACGGCACGGAGTGCCGTCGAGTGTGGAGAGTTCCAAATACGGTCGCGGGCGCCGTCTGTTTGGTTCAGGGCGCTTCTGACCAGTGGATAGTAATTTCCTCATGGTGGAAGTTCAATGGTTTGTTGATGTCGAGATTCTCTGAGTCGACAGAAACTGTGACCGCTATGGCGCTCAGTGCCACATCGGTCACACCCTGCACCCCCGGACCTGCGGCGGAACCGGTCCGGCCTGTTCCACGGGGCCGCGGCCGCCCCGTGGAACGTGCTGCGGCTCACACCTGGTCGAGCCGCGCCAGGTCCGCCGGCACGTCGATGTCGTAGGGCTCCGCCACATCCGCGCACTCCACCAGGGTGAGCTCCGCGGCGTGCGCTGTCAGGTGGACACGCGCACCCTTGTCCCCGGTCGCCGTCGCGACGATGTCCGGCCAGCGGTCCGAGCCGAACAGCACCGGGTGCCCGCGCTCGCCGTCGTACGCCGCCGCGGCCAGGCTCGCGGGGGACCGGTAGGCGGCCCGCACCCGGGCCACCGCGGCCGGCCCGATGCCCGGCTGGTCCACCAGTGACACCAGGGCCGCCGAGGCACCCGTCCCGGCCAGCGAGGCCAGTCCGACCCGCAGCGAGGACCCCATGCCCTCCGCCCAGTCCGGGTTCTCCAGCACCACGCAGCCGGAGAGGTCGGCGCGTGCCCGCACCTCGGCGGCGGAGGCGCCCAGGACCACGTGCAGCGGGCCGCAGCCCGCCTCGCGCAGCACCCGGACGGCGTTCTCGACGAGCGGGCGCCCGCGGTAGGGCAGCAGCGCCTTGGGGCGGCCGCCGAGCCGGCGGCCGCCCCCGGCGGCCAGCAGCAGGCCCGCGATCAGAGGGCGGCCGGCCCCGGCCGCGCCGGCCGGCCCGGCTGCACCGATCGATTCGGCTGACTCGGCTGATTCGGCTGATTCGGCTGACATGGCAGCGATTCTCGCCCGTCCGGGCCGGACTGTGGCCGCCGCCGGAACAGGCCCCGTACGGCGGCCAACGCGGCACCGATCCGGAGCGGCTCGGCGATACGGTTCTCCGCGGCGTGCAGAAGGGCGCGTTCGTTGCGATCCGTGATGATCCCGTACATACCGGAAACTCCTTGCCGATCGGGGGCCAATACAGCGAGTCTGGACCTCGATTGGCCTGGCAGGCAGAGCCAATCGGGGGAGGTTGGCATGGCAAACGGGCGAGTGGTCCATACGGCGGACAGAACCATCGGCAGTCGGCAGCTGGCCGCACTGCTCCCCCCGGAGGTCCGGGCCCGCCCGGGCTACCGCACCCTCGCGGACGCCGTCCGCACCCTGATCCTCGACGGCCGCATCGCCCTGCACGTCCGGCTGCCCGCGGAACGCGAGCTCGCCGAGGCGGTCGGCGCCAGCCGCGCCACCATCACCGCCGCCTACGACCTGCTGCGCGAGAGCGGCTACGTCCGCAGCCGGCGCGGCTCCGGTACCTGGACCGAACTCCCCGAAGGCCACCGCCCCGTCGGCGGGCACGTGCTGCTCGGCTCCGGCGGCGACTCCGAAGAGGGCATCGACCTGGCCATCGCCGCCATGGGCGCCCCCGAGGGCAGCCTCACCGAGGCGCTGGCCTGGGCCGCGCCCCGGCTGCCGGCGGCCGCCGCACTGCCCGGCTACCACCCGTTCGGGCTCCCCGACCTGCGCGCGGCCGTCGCCGACCGGTTCACCGCCCGCGGCCTGTCCACCCGCCCCGACCAGATCCTGGTCACCGCGGGCGCGCAGCAGGCCCTCGCCCTGATCGTCTCCCTGCTCTGCCGGGCAGGCGACCGGGTGGTCACCGAGAACCCGACCTACGCCAATGCCCTCGACGCCATCCGGCACGCCCGGCTGCGCACCGCCTCCATCGCGGTCACCGACGCCGGCTGGGACATGGAGATCGCCGAGTCCACGCTCCGCCAGACCACGCCCCGGCTCACGTACGTGATCCCCGACTTCCAGAACCCCACCGGCGCGCTGATGCCCGAGGAGCAGCGGCTGCGGCTGCTCGCCGCGACCCGCCGCGCCGGCAGCTGGCTGGTGGTCGACGAGACCATCGCCGACATCGCCCTGGACGTGCCGGCGCCGCCGCCGCTGGCCTCGCTCGCCCCGCGCGGCGGCGCCGACCACGTGATCACCTTCGGCTCGCTGAGCAAGACCCACTGGGGCGGGCTCCGGGTCGGCTGGGTCCGCGCCCCGGCCAAGCTGATCGCCGAGCTGACCTCGGTCCGGGTCGCCGCCGACATGACCGGCTCGGTGCTGGACCAGCTCGTCGCCCTGCCGCTGCTGGCGGGTCTGGACGCGGGCCTCCCCGCCCGCCTCGACCTGCTCCGCGACCGGCGGGCGGCCCTCGCCGAGGCCTTGGCCCGCCACACCCCCGAATGGTCCTGGACCCTGCCGCCGGGCGGCCTGTCCCTCTGGGTGGACCTCGGCGAACCGGTCAGCTCGGCCCTCGCCGAACGCGCTGCCGCCGCGGGCGTCCACATCGGCCGCGGCGCCCGCTTCGGCGTGGACCCCGGCACCTTCGAGCACCGCCTGCGCATCCCGTACACCCTGCCGGCCGACCGCCTGGACGAAGCGGTCCGCCGCCTCGCCGCCGCCTTCCACGACGGGGTCCCGCTCCCGCCGTCCGTGGACCGCCCGTACTGGGTGGCCTGACCGGCGGCCGTTGCCCCGGCCGGGTGGGTGTGGCGGCCTCCACGCCGCGCCGTGTGGACAGGCGTGCGCCGTACGGAACGCCTGCCCACGCCTCCGCGGAGCGGCGCCCGTGCCTCGGCGGGGCGGGCGGCGCTACGGCGTGCGGATCAGGCGCCGGGAGCCGGCCGCGGCCACCGCCGCCGTGCGCGAGTCCACGCCCAGCTTCGCGTAGATGTGCACCAGGTGGGACTTCACCGTGGCCTGGCTCAGGAACAGCCGCTTGGAGATCTGCTGGTTCGACAGGCCGTCCGCAACCAGCTGGAGCACCTCCAGCTCCCGTTTGGTGAGGGCCTCCGCGGGCGTCCGCATCCGGTCCATCAGCCGCAGGGCCACCGCCGGGGCCAGCGCCGACTGTCCGGCGGCGGCGGTCCGCACGGCCGCCGCCAGTTCCTCCGGCGGGGCGTCCTTCAGCAGGTAGCCCGAGGCGCCCGCCTCCACCGCCGCCAGGATGTCCGCGTCGGTGTCGTACGTGGTCAGGACGAGGACCCGGGGCGCACCCGGGCGTGCGGTGATCGCCGCCGTCGCCTCCGAGCCGTGCATCCCGGTCCCGAACTGCAGGTCCATCAGCACCACGTCCACGGCCGCCTCCGCCGACGCGGCCAGTTCCACCGCCCGCTCGGCGGTCGCCGCCTCCGCCACCACGGCGAAGCCGGGCTCGGTGTCCAGGACGGCGCGCAGCCCGGCCCGTACGACCGGGTGGTCGTCGGCGAGCAGCAGCCGGATCGGCCGGTCGGGCCCCTTGGTCATCGGGATGCCTCCACGGGCAGCGGCAGGGTGACGGCCACGGCGGTGCCCTGGCCGGGGGCGGACTCCACGGTGAAGGTGCCGCCCAGCGACTCGGCGCGGGAGCGCATGGCCGGCAGCCCGAAGCCCCCGTCGTCGCGAGCGGCCGCCGAGTCCGGCTCGAAGCCCCCGCCGTCGTCGACGACGTCCAGGGTGACGGAGGAGTCCATGAAGGTCAGGGTGATTTCGGCGCGTCCGGCACCGGCGTGCCGCACCACGTTGGCCAGCGCCGACTGGGCGATCCGCAGCATGGCCACCTCGTAGGGGGTGGGCAGCGGTACGGGGCCGCCGCACACCGAGAACCGTGCCCGGAGCCCCGGCGCGGACGAGCACAGCCGCTCCAGGGCCGCCGCGAGCGAGCCGTGCGCGAGGTCGGGCGGGGTGAGGGCGCGTACGAACCGCCGGGCCTCGGCCAGGTTCTCCTGGGCGGCCTCACGGGCCCGCGCGATGTGCGCGAGCGCCGCGGCTGGCCCGGCCGCCGGATCGGCGGGCACGGCGGGGACGGCGGGGACTGAGGCGATGGCGGCGATGGCCGTGCCCGTCCCGGTGGGGGCGGGGTCGGGCGCGGGGTCGGGGGCGCCCTCGGAGAGCGCCCGTTCGGCGGCGCGCAGCAGCAGCTGGATGGACGACAGCCCCTGGGCGAGGGTGTCGTGGATCTCCCGGGCCAGCCGCTCCCGCTCTGCCATGATCCCGGCGCCGCGTTCCGCCGCGGCCAGCTCGGCCCGGGTGGTGATCAGCTCGTCGATCAGCTCGCGCCGCCGCTCGCTCTCCCGGTACAGCGCCTGGTAGCCGAGGACCGTCGCGATCGCCACGGCCCCACCCAGCAGCGGTCCCAGGAAGGCGCCCGGGGTGAGGGCACCCGCCGTGCTGTGCGCGAGGAACCCGCCGATGGCCGCGGTGGCCGTGATTCCGACCGCGGCCACGCCCCAGCGCAGCGGCAGCAGGTGCAGCTGTAGGAAGTACAGCGGGAAGGCGATCCACAGCCCGTCGGGGGAGACCGACAGCAGGGCGAGCCAGGCCGCGCCGAGGGCGGCCAGCCAGACCGCGCCGGCCCGCGGGGACCGGTGCACGGCCGGGACCCGTACGCCGGCCGCGTAGACGGCGGCGACCAGCGCGGCGGCCGCGACCGTCCAGCCCGCCCAGGGCGCCCGGTCGGCCAGGGCCCGTACGCAGGCCAGGACGAGCAGCCCGAGCAGCAGCGCGTGCAGGCACAGCCGCAGCACCCGGGTGACCGGGGTCAGCGCGCGGGCGGGAGGAGGGAGGTCGGGGGAGGCGGGGGAGGCGGGGGAGGTGGGGGACGCGGGGGACGCGGGGGAGAGCACAGACATGACCCGAACAGCCTAGAGCGGCCCCCGGCGGGCCCGGTCAACCAAAAGTTTGATGTCGGCATGAGCCCTTCGATACGAGGATCGCTCCCGTGGCGCGATGCCTCGCCGCCACGCCCGGAAGCAGGGTGGGGATCATGTTCGTCGCATGGAGAGATCTACGCTTCGCCAAGGGCCGCTTCGCCCTCATGGGCGCCGTCGTCACCCTGATCACACTGCTCGTGGGCCTGCTGTCGGGCCTGACCGCCGGCCTCGCCCGGGAGAACGTCTCCGCCGTCACCGGCCTGCCCGCCACGCACCTGGCCTTCGCCGCGCCCGCCGGGGACCGGAAGGTGTCGTTCACCGACTCGCAGGTGCCGGAGCAGGCCTGGCTGGACTGGCGCGGGCGCCCCGGGGTGCGGTCGGCGCACCCCGTCGGCATCCGCACCACCAACGCCGTCTCCGGTGCCCGCACCGCCGCCGTGTCCGTCTTCGGCGTGGAACCGGACGCCGGACTCGCCCCCGACCGCCTCGACCGGGGCCAGGTGGTCCTCTCCGAGAAGGCCGCGAAGGAGCTGGGCGGCCTGCGCGCCGGCGGACGGGTGAAGATGGGGCCGCTGGAGCTGACCGTCCGGGCGGTCTCCGGCACCGCCGCCTTCAGCCACACCCCGGTGGTGTGGGCGGACCTCGACGACTGGCAGCGCATCGGCAACCCCGGCTCCTCCGCCGACGCCCTGGCGACGGTGATCGCCCTCGACGCGGACCCCGGTACGGACCTCGCGGCGGGCGACGAGGCCGCCGGCACCCGCACCGAGACCGTCGACGGGGCGCTCGGCGCGATCGGCTCCTACCAGGCGGAGAACGGCTCGCTGCAGCTGATGCGCGGCTTCCTCTTCGCCATCTCCGCCCTGGTCACCGGGGCCTTCTTCACCGTGTGGACCATCCAGCGCAGCGGGGACATCGCGGTGCTGAAGGCGCTCGGCGCGTCCACCCCCTACCTGCTGCGGGACGCCCTCGGTCAGGCCCTGGTCATGCTGGCCGCCGGCACCGGCCTGGGATCCGCGCTGGCGGCCGCCCTCGGGGTGCTGATCAGCGGCGGGGACGTGCCCTTCGTGCTCGACGTGCCCACCGTGCTGGTCCCCGCCGCCGTGATGACCGCCCTGGGTGCGGCCGGCGCGGCCCTGTCCATCCGCCGGATCACCGCCGTCGATCCCCTGACCGCCCTCGGGAGCGCCCGATGACCCTGCTCGTCGACGACGTCACGCTCACCTACCCGGACGGCGACGGCCGGCTCACCGCCCTGGACCGGGTCCGCCTCGACGTGCCGGCCGGGACCATGACCGCGGTGGTCGGACCCTCCGGCTCCGGCAAGTCCAGCCTGCTCGCCGTCGCCGCGACGCTGGTCACCCCCGACTCCGGGCGGGTGGTGGTGGCGGGCCGGGACACCACCGGACTGTCCGCCGCCGCGAAGTCCGCCCTGCGCCGGGACCACATCGGGATCGTCTTCCAGCACCCCAACCTGCTGCCCGCGCTGACCGCGGCCGAGCAGCTCCAGGTGATGACCCACCTGTCCGGACGCCGGCCCTCCCGGCAGCGGCGCCGCCGCGCGCTGGACCTGCTCGCGGCGGTCGGCCTCGCGGACAAGGCGGACCGGCGCCCGCACCAGCTGTCCGGCGGGCAGCGGCAGCGGGTGAACATCGCCCGGGCCCTGATGAACGAACCGTCGGTGCTGCTGGTCGACGAGCCGACCAGCGCGCTGGACCACGAGCGGGGGGCGGCCGTGCTGGACCTGCTGGCCTCCCTGACCCGGGAGCGCTCCACCGCGACCGTGCTGGTCACCCACGACCGGGCCCACCTGGCCGCGGTCGACCGCACGGTGACGATGACCGACGGCCGGCTGTCCGAGGGCAGCCGGCCCGCCGACCCGGCAGCGGCGCCCGCGTAGAGCGGCGCCGGGCGGGCCGTGACGGGGCCACAGGGGGGTTCCGTCACGGCCCGGCCGGAGGACACGGGGTCCCGTCTGCTCGGGGAGGGGCGGGCGGGACCCCGGACACGCCGAAGGCCCCGTCCAGCCCCCACAGGGGCCCGGACGGGGCCTTCGGTGCGTGTGCGCCCGCGGGGCCGCTACGCCGGGGCGTTCTGGTTGGCGAGGGCCACCGACAGCTCGGCCGCGACGCCCTGCAGGATCGGCACGAAGGACTCCGCCACCGCCTCGGTGACCCGGCCCGCCGGGCCGGAGATGGAGATCGCGGCGGCGGTCGGCGAGTTCGGCACCGACACGGCCAGGCAGCGGACTCCTATCTCCTGCTCGTTGTCGTCCACCGCGTAGCCGAGCCTGCGGACCTGCTCCAGCGCCTCCAGGAAGCCCTCGGGCGTGGTGATGGTCTTCTCGGTGGCGGCGGGCATGCCGGTACGGGCCAGCAGCGCGCGGACCTCCTCGGCGGGGGTGTGCGCCAGCAGCGCCTTGCCCACACCGGTGGAGTGCGGCAGCACCCGGCGGCCGACCTCGGTGAACATGCGCATGGAGTGCTTGGACGGCACCTGGGCCACGTACACGATCTCGTCGCCGTCCAGCAGCGCCATGTTCGCCGTCTCGCCGGTTTCCTCGACCAGCCTGGACAGGTACGGCCGCGCCCAGGTGCCGAGCAGCCGGGAAGCGGACTCGCCGAGACGGATCAGGCGGGGCCCGAGGGAGTACCGCCGGTTGGGCTGCTGGCGTACGTAGCCGCAGGCGACCAGCGTGCGCATGAGACGGTGGATGGTGGGCAGGGGCAGGCCACTGGCGGCGGAGAGCTCGCTCAGACCGACCTCACCCCCGGCGTCGGCCATCCGTTCGAGCAGATCGAAGGCGCGCTCGAGGGACTGGACGCCACCGCTTGCGGCGGTCGTCTTGGCGGAAGCGTCGGTGGTGCTGGCGCTGGACGTCGGCACGGCGCGGTCCTTTCGATGCTGGCAGGCAAGGAAGCAGCCTACCCGGCGACGGCCGTCGGCCCTAGCGCCAGGGAGATCACGTCCTCGCCGGTCAGAGGGGGTTTGTCCGGGTGGTGGACATCCTCCGGCCGGTGCCTGCCGGGCTACCGGTGGTGGTAGCTACGTTCTGTAGAGCGAAATCCTAATTCCATTCTGTGGAAACCTCCAAGAGTGACTGAGGCGCGTGGGGTGTCCCTCCGGGCGGTCTTGACTGGTCACGAATCGGGGTGAAGACTCCGTCAACAGAACGTTGAATTTCGCTCTGTGGAAGTAGATGGGGAGGTTCCGGGTGTCCGACGTGGCCGTGGAACTGGTACTGCGCTCGACGCGCGTCATCACCCCCGAGGGGACGCGTGCCGCTTCGGTGGCCGTCGCCGAAGGGAAGATCGCGGCCGTGCTGCCGCACGATGCCGAGGTGCCGGCCGGTGCCCGCCTGGTGGACCTCGGCGAGGACGTCCTGCTGCCCGGCCTGGTCGACACCCACGTCCACGTGAACGACCCGGGCCGCACCGAGTGGGAGGGCTTCTGGACGGCCACCCGCGCCGCCGCGGCCGGAGGCATCACCACGATCCTCGACATGCCGCTCAACTCGCTGCCGCCCACCACCACGACCGCCAACCTGGTCGTGAAGCAGGACGTGGCCCGCGCGAAGGCGCACGTGGACGTCGGCTTCTGGGGCGGCGCCCTGCCGGACAACGTCAAGGACCTGCGCCCGCTGCACGACGCCGGCGTCTTCGGCTTCAAGTGCTTCCTCTCGCCCTCCGGCGTCGAGGAGTTCCCCGAGCTCGACCAGGAGCAGCTGGCCGCCTCCCTCGCGGAGGTCGCCGGCTTCGGCGGCCTGATGATCGTCCACGCCGAGGACCCGCACCACCTCGACTCCGCGCCCGTCGTGCCCGGCCCCAAGTACGCCGACTTCCTGGCCTCCCGCCCGCGCGATGCCGAGAACACCGCGATCGAGAACCTGATCGCCCAGGCCAAGCGGCTCGGCGCCCGGGTGCACGTGCTGCACCTGTCCTCCAGCGACGCACTGCCGCTGATCGCCGCCGCCAAGGCCGAGGGCGTGCAGATCACCGTCGAGTCCTGCCCGCACTACCTCACCCTGACCGCCGAGGAAGTCCCCGACGGCGCCAGCGAGTTCAAGTGCTGCCCGCCCATCCGCGAGGCGTCCAACCAGGACCTCCTGTGGGGCGCGCTCGCCGACGGCACGATCGACTGCATCGTCTCCGACCACTCGCCCTCCACCGCGGACCTGAAGACCGACGACTTCTCCACCGCGTGGGGCGGCATCTCCTCCCTGCAGCTGGGCCTGCCGGCGATCTGGACCTCGGCCCGCGAGCGCGGACACTCCCTCGAGGACGTCGTCCGCTGGATGTCCGCCGCGCCGGCCAGGCTCGCGGGCCTGGACCGGAAGGGCGCCATCGAGGTCGGCCGGGACGCCGACTTCGCGGTCCTGGCCCCTGAAGAAACGTTCACTGTGGACCCGGCCGAGCTCCACCACCGCAACCAGGTCACGGCGTACGCGGGCAAGACCCTGCACGGCGTCGTGAAGTCCACCTGGCTGCGCGGGCAGCAGATCGCCGACCACGGCACCCCGTCCGAGCCCACCGGCCTCCTCCTCGAAAGGCAGAACTGACAGTGGCGATCCCCAGCTTCACCGGTAACGCGAACCCGTACGGAGGCGGCGACCCGTACGCCGACTACCGCACGGCCGAGTTCCCGTTCACCCAGTACGCGAACCTCGCCGCGCGCGAGCTCGGCGCCGGTGTCATCGCCGCCAACGACGAGTTCTTCGCCCAGCGCGAGAACCTGCTGATCTCCGAGGCCGCGCACTTCGACCCCGAGGACTTCGGTCACAAGGGCAAGGTCATGGACGGCTGGGAGACCCGCCGCCGCCGTGGTGTCTCCGCCGAGCAGCCCTGGCCGACCGCCGAGGACCACGACTGGGCGCTGGTGCGCCTGGGCGCCCCCGGCGTGATCCGCGGCATCGTGGTGGACACCGCCCACTTCCGCGGCAACATGCCGCAGGCCGTCTCCATCGAGGGCACCAACTGGGAGGGCGCCCTCGCGCCGACCCCGGAGGAGCTCCAGGGCGACGACGTGAAGTGGACGACCCTGGTCGAGCGCACCCCGGTCGGCGGCCACGCGGCCAACGGCTTCGAGGTCGCCGTCGAGCAGCGCTTCACGCACCTGCGCGTCAACCAGCACCCCGACGGCGGCATCGCCCGCCTCCGCGTCTACGGCGAGGTCCTCCCGGACCCGAAGTGGCTCGCGGCCCTCGGCTCCTTCGACGTGGTCGCGCTGGAGAACGGCGGCGCCGTCCAGGACGCGTCCAACCGCTTCTACTCCCCGCCGACCAACACCATCAACCCGGGCCGCTCCCGCAAGATGGACGACGGCTGGGAGACCGCCCGCCGCCGCGACAACGGCAACGACTGGATCCGCTACCAGCTGGTCGCCGAGTCCGAGATCCGTGCGATCGAGATCGACACCGCCTACCTCAAGGGCAACTCGGCCGGCTGGGCCTCCCTGTCGGTCAAGACCGGCGAGGAGGGCGAGTGGCAGGAGTTCCTGCCCCGGACCCGTCTGCAGCCCGACACCAACCACCGGTTCGTGCTGGACGCCCCGGCGGTCGGCACCCACGTCCGGATCGACATCTACCCGGACGGCGGCTTCTCCCGCCTGCGCCTGTACGGCTCGCTGACGGAGAACGGCGCGGCCGCGCTGACCGCCCGCAACCAGGAGCTGGGCGGCTGACGCTGCCGTGAAACGTCCCCGGGGGCCGACACCCCCGGGGCCACCGGAACCCGCCGAGGTCCCGGACAGCCCGTGGGGCGCACCGGAGCATTCCGCTCCGGTGCGCCCCGTCGGCGTTTCCCGGACGGCTTTCCCGGACGGCTTTCCCGATGGCGCGGGGGCCGGCCCGCTCGGGTTCCGCCGGTCGGTCCCGGTCAGGCCGCGTGGCCGCCGTCCACCGAGAACTCGGCGCCGGTCACGTACGCCGCCTCCGCGCTCGCCAGGTAGGCGACCATCGAGGCGATCTCCTCGGGACGGCCGAACCGGCCCACCGCCGTCAGGTCCGCCTGCCCCTTGGCGAACGGCCCGTCAGCCGGGTTCATGTCGGTGTCCACCGGGCCCGGGAGCACCAGGTTCGCGGTGATCCCGCGCTCGCCGAGCTCCCGGGCCAGGGCCTTGGTCATGCCGGACAGCGCCGACTTGCTCATCGCGTACAGGGTTCCGCCCGGACCGGGCACCCGCTGTGCCATGCAGCTGCCGATGGTGACGATCCGTCCGTCCTCCGCCATCCGCTCCGCAGCGGCCTGCGCGGCCAGGAAGGCGCCGCGGACGTTGACGGAGAGCACCCGGTCGATGTCGGCGAGCGAGAGGCCGCCGATCGGGCCGAGCACCCCGATCCCCGCGTTGTTGACCAGGACGTCGAGCCTGCCGAGGGCGTCCGCGGCCCACTCCACGGAGCCGGCCGCCTCGGAGGGGTCGCCGGCGTCGGCGCGTACGGCGTACGCGCGGCGGCCGAGCGCCTCGATCCGGCGGACCACCTCGCCCGCGGCCTCCTCGCTCCGGGCGTAGGTGATCGCGACGTCCATGCCCTCCCGGGCCAGTCGCAGCGCGATCGCCGCACCGATGCCCCGGCTGCCGCCCGTGATCACCGCGGTCCTGCTGTTCATGGTCTTCCCCTCGCCGATTGGTTGTCTGTTCAACGAGTTCTATGGAACCGGGGCGCGGAGACGCGCGCTGGCGGGAATCCGACCTCGCGTTTCCACCCCGGGCGCGGGCGGGCGCGGGCGAGGGCGACCGCTAGGGGGCCGTGCCCACCACCGCGGCGGCGGGCGCCGCTACAGTTCGCGGCGGACCAGGTCGGTCCACTCGTTGCCGGGGGCTTCTCACATGTTCAAGCGCCATCTCTCCGTCCTGCCGGCGGCCGTCGGCTGCCTCGTGCTCACCGGCTGTTCCGGAGGCCCGGAACCCGCGGCCACAGGCGCCCCCGTCGGGACTCCTGCCCCCGCCGCGCCCTCAGGGGCGCGTACGGCTGCGGCGCCTTCCCCCTCCGCCCCGCTGCCGACGCGCGGAGCAGCCGGCGGAATTCCGGACACCGCGTGGCTGAGGCAGTTGCTGCTGCAGCCGGGCGAAGCCCCCGGGATCCCGGACCACGGCGCCGGCATCCGGGACGTGGACCCTTCCGAGCTGAGGGGCACCGTCGACCAGACGGAACCGGGGCCGGCCCCGTGCCGCACCATGTGGTCCCTGCTCCGCCAGCACGGCGCCCAGGCGGCCGTCACCCAGACCTTCGGCGACGCCCCGCCCGGGAACCCGCAGGTGACCTTCCTCGCGTCCTATTCGGGGACGGGTGCCGCGACGACCTTCGCGCAGCTGCGTTCGGCCGTCGCCGCCTGCCCGCCGCACGGCTCCGAGGGCAGGGAGGCGACCGTGCGCTTCGAGGACCTCGACGGAGCGGGGTTCCCCGAGGACACGATCCGCATCCGGATCACCGTCCGCGATGAAGGCTCCGACCAGCCCGCCGACGTCTTCGACCGCATCGTGGCCCGGGTCGGCGTGTGCGTCGTCGACATGACGGGGATGGGCCCGGAGCCTCAGCCCCGGCTCTCCGAGCAGCCCGTCCTCCGGCAGATCGAGCGGGTTCGGGCCGCGCAGGGACTGTGAGGCGCGGTGGGGCCGTTCCGGCCGGCCTCCGTCGTCACGTCCGTTGACCCCGTCCCCGACCCCGGACGCGTGCCGGTCCGCTCAGGACGCCCGCCAGACCGACATCTCCACGGTCAGGTGGGCCGACGCGGGCACGGCGGTCGACTTCCCCTGGATCACGAGCAGGGCGACGTCGCCCGACGGGTGCCGGACGCAGATCTGGCTGCCGACGGCCGCTCCGGCCAGGGGCAGGGTGCGTGCCTCCCGTGGTGACTGCCCGAGCTGGTCGGCGACGGCGAGGGCGGCCCGGCAGGTGGCGAGGGTGGCGCTCTCCTCCAGGTAGTGCATGGCGAACCTGCTGGTGCCGCTCTCCAGGGCGCAGCCGACCGAGTGCGCGCTCGTGCAGGTGAAGCGGATGTCGCCGGACCGGTCCTTGCGGTCGACGGGCTCCTTGATGCCGACCGAGGTGTTCGCGTCCAGCCACTGCACGGGGTACGGAACGGGCCGCGGGGGTCCGGACGGGGCCGGTGCGGGCGAGGAGGCCTGAGCCCGGCCGCCCCCGTTCCCGCCTCCGGCGGCCCCCTCGCGCGTGGTCGACCCGCCGGGCCCCGGCGTCTTCCCGCCCGGCTCCGCCGTCTCCCCGCCCGGCTCCGCCGTCCGCCCGGTCGACTGCGACGGCCTCGCGCTCCAGTCCCGGAACCGGTCCGCCGCGTCCCGCGCCGTCAGGGCGGCCCCGGTCAGCAGCAGGGCCCCGGCGGCCACCGCCACGGCGGCGATCACCGCGGTACGCCGCCTGCGCGCCCGGTCCGGCCCGGACGGCGCCGCCGGATCCGCGGACGGTGCCCAGGGCCCCCGCGGCAGGGTGCCGGCGGCCAGGGTGCCGACCGGGGTGGGGTCCGGAACCGGGCCGGGAACGACCACCTGCGGTCCCATCGCCTCCCGCCACACGGCGGGGCCGCCGCCGGTGTCGGAGTCCCCGCCCAGATGCTTCCGGCACCACTCCACGATCTCGGCGGGGGTGGCCCGGTCCGCCGGGTCGGCGGCCAGGCAGCGGGCGAAGAGCGGACGCAGTGCGGACGGCAGGCCCGACAGGTCGGGCTCGTCGTGGACGATCCGGAACAGCACGCCCAGCTGGGGCCCGTCACCGTACAGCGGCTCGCCCAGCGCCGCGTACGCGGCGGTCTGGCCCAGCGCGAAGACGTCGGTGGCGGCGGTGACCGTACCGGCCGTCGCCTGCTCGGGCGCCATGAACTGGGGCGTGCCGACGGCGGCGCCCGTGGCCGTGTGCGAGCTGACGCCCGAGGCCAGCGAGATCCCGAAGTCGATCACCCGCGGCCCGTCGGCGGCCAGCAGGACGTTCGACGGCTTCAGGTCCCGGTGCACGATGCCCGCGCCGTGGACGGCCTGCAGCGCCTCGGCCACCCCGGCCACCAGCCACAGCACGGCGGCCACGGGGAGCGGACCGCGCAGCGCCACGGCGTCCGCCAGCGAGGGGCCGGGCACGTACAGGGTGGCCAGCCAGGGCACCGCGCTCTCGGTGTCGGCGTCGATCAGCTCGGCGGTGTACGCCCCGCGCACCCGCCGGGCCGCCTCCACCTCGCGGCGGAACCGCCGCCGGAAGGCCGGGTCCTCGGCCAGTTCCGGCCGGACCACCTTGATGGCCACCGGACGGCCGCCCTGGGTGTGCGACAGATAGACGCGGCCCATGCCGCCCGCTCCGAGGCGGGCCGCGAGGCGGTAGCCGCCGACCACGCGCGGGTCCTCCGCCCGCAGGGGCCGGAACACCTCGGCCGTGCCGTCCATCGGTCTCCCCCCGATCGATCCACTGGTCAACCGCCGGTTGACGGACAGCAGCCTAAGGTGCGGCATCGGCCGGATTCGCCCGGGTGTCCGCGCGTGCCGCACCGATGAGTCCCGGGCCGGGCGGGAGTCTGAACGAGTGGAGACCGACGGACCTCGACGGACCCCGACCAAGGAGCGCGGCCCCATGGGCAGACTGACCCTCACCAGCTTTGTGACCCTCGACGGCGTGATGCAGGCCCCCGGCGGACCGGAGGAGGACACCACCGGCGGCTTCGCGTACGGCGGCTGGGTCGCCCCCTACGTGGACGACGAGTTCGGCGGCTTCATCAACCAGGTCTTCGACCGGGCGGGTGCCTTCCTGCTCGGGCGGCGCACGTACGAGATCTTCGCCGGCTACTGGCCGGAGCAGACCGATCCCGAGGACCCGGTGGCCTCGAAGCTCAACACCCTGCCGAAGTACGTGGCGTCCACCACGATGAAGGAGGCGGACACGGACTGGGCGAACACCACCGTCCTGGACGGAGAGCAACTCCAGTCCGAGATCGTCCGGGTCAAGGACGCCCTCGACGGCGAGCGGGAGCTCCAGGTCCACGGCAGCGGCATGCTCGCGCAGTACCTGCTGGCCCGGGACCTGGTGGACGAGTTCCACCTGCTCGTCTTCCCGGTCTTCCTGGGCGCGGGCCGCCGCCTGTTCCCGACCGGGGGTCTTCCCACGGCCTGCGAACTGGTCGCGCACCGCACGACGGAGAAGGGCACGACGATCCACACGTACCGTCCTGCCGGCCGTGCCACCTTCGGTGTGATCGGCGCCTGAGCGATACCCCTCCGGTGCGGGCGGGCGTCGGGCGTGCCGGCCCCCGTCCCGCCGCCGTGGCGGTGCCGGCCGTTGCCACGGCCGTGTGGGCAGTCGTGCCGGCCCCCACGCCGCGGCCGTGTGGGTGGGCGCGCCGGCCCACCCCGCCGGCCGTGCGGGCAGTCGTGCCGGCCCCCACGCCGCCGCCGTGTGGGTGGGCGTGCCGGCCCGTCCGGCCGGCCGTGTGGGCAGGCGTGCCGCAGGGCGATGGGGGTCCCCCCTGCTCGAGCGAAGTCGAGAGCTTGGGGGAGGGTGGGCACACGGCACCCCGGTCCCGCGAGGGCTCGCGCAGCCTCCCCGCGCCCCGGTCCGGCTGCGGTCCGGGCCCCGTCCGGGCGGAGCTCCGCTCATGGCTGTGCCGGGTCCGGCGGAGCCACCGCCCTGGCCGGGCGGCGCTGCGGCTGCGGCTGCGGCTGCGCCGACCATGGCTTCGGTGGGGCCGGAGCGCTGCCCGCTGGGCGGCGTTCCGGTGTGCCCACCCGTTCCGCCCTGCGGAACGCCTGCCCACACCTCAGCGGAGGTGCCCGCCACACCTCGGCGGGGGCCGCCCACACCTCGGCGGGGGCCGCCCACACCTCGGCGGAGGCCTGCCCACACCTCCGGCGGAGGCCGCCTACGCCTCTGCGCCCGGGCACCCTCGGGCATCCCGAGAACGCGTGTCCGAATCTCGACCCCCTCCGGTGAGCGGCCGCTTAGGCTGCCCGGTACGGCGGGGAAGGGACAGGACACATGCCGAGCCTGGACATCAGCGACTGCGCACAGGAATTCAACGAGAACCCGTACCCGTACTACGCGGAACTCCGCGAGGCCGGACCCGTCCACCGGATCACCCTCCCCGACGGGACCCGGGCCTGGCTGATCGTGGGCCACGAGGAGGCCCGTCAGGCCCTCACCCACCCCGGCTTCTCCAAGCACTGGCGGGAGGCGGTCGGCTACTTCGAGGACCTCGTCCCCAGCCCCGCCAACGACCACATGTTGGACTCGGACCCGCCCCGCCACACCCGCCTGCGCAAACTGGTCGCCCGCGAGTTCACCGCCCGCCGGGTGGAGACCCTCCGCCCCCTCGTCCAGCGCACCACCGACGAACTGCTGGAGGAGCTGGCCGGCAGCCCCGACCGCCGCGCCGACCTGATCCGGGCGCTCGCCTTCCCGCTGCCGATGACGGTGATCTGCGAGCTGCTCGGCGTCCCCGACCTCGACCGCGACCCGTTCCGGCGCTGGTCCGACGAGATCGTCGCCCCCACCACCCCGGAGAACACCTCCCGCGCGCTGGCGGACTGCTCCGCGTACCTGACCGAGCTGATCGAGGACAAGCGCCGCCGCCCCGGTGACGACCTGATGAGCGCGCTGATCAGGACCCGCGACGCCGGTGGCGACGGCGACCGGCTGAGCCCCGACGAGCTGATCGGCATGGCCTTCCTGCTGCTGGTCGCCGGCCACGAGACCACCGTCAACCTGGTCTCCAACGGCGTACGCGCCCTCCTCGACCACCCCGCCCAGCTCGCCGACCTGCGGGCCGACTGGGAGCTGCTGGACGGGGCGGTGGAGGAGATGCTCCGCTACGACGGGCCGGTGGAGAGCGCCACCACCCGCTTCACCGCCGAGGAGACCGAGTTCGCAGGGTTCCGCATTCCCGCGGGCCAGGCGGTGATCGTGTCGCTGGCCGGAGCGGACCGCGACCCGGAGCGGTTCCCTGATCCCGACACCTTCGACATCCGCCGCGCCCCCCAGGGCCACCTGGCCTTCGGCCACGGCATCCACTTCTGCCTGGGCGCCCCGCTCGCCCGGATGGAGGGCCGGATCGCCATCCGCTCCCTGCTGGAACGGTTCCCCGGTCTGGCCCGGGACACGGCCGCCGGCCCGCCGGAGTGGATATCCGGCACGCTCATCCGTGGCGTGAAGCGCCTGCCGGTCCGCTGGTAGCGGAGGCCCGGGTGTCCCAGCCGGCGCCGAAGCCGGCACCAGAGCCAGAGCCAGCGCCCGCGCCCGCGCCGAAGCCGGAGTGGGCTGCGAAGCCCGCGCCGGAGCCGGAGACCCACGGGCTACAGGTCCGGCACCTCCTCCAGGCCCACCGCCCGCCGCTCCCGCCGCGAGATCTCGCACGCCTCCGCGACCCGCAGCGCGGCCAGCCCCTGCCGGCCGTCGCAGGGGTTGCTCCCCTCGCCGCGGACCAGCCGGACGAACGCCGCCAGTTCGGCCTCGTACGCCGGACCGAACCGCTCCAGGAAGCCCGTCCACGGCTTGCGCGCGGGCGGCGGGCCGTGCGGTTCGGTCGAGGCGATCGGCGTGCGGTCGTCCAGCCCGGAGGAGACCTGGTCCAGCTCCCCGGCCAGCTCCATCCGTACGTCGTACCCGGCGCCGTTGCACCGGGTCCCGGAGCAGGTGGCCAGCGCCCCGCCGTCGAGCCGGAGCACGCACGCGGCCGTGTCCACGTCGCCGGCCGCCCGGAACTGCGCCGGACCGGCGTCCGAGCCCATCGCGTACACCTCGGTGACCTCTTGGCCGGTCACCCACCGCACCATGTCGAAGTCGTGCACCAGGCAGTCCCGGTACAGGCCGCCCGAGGTCTCCAGATAGCCGGCGGGCGGCGGGGCGGGATCGGCGGTCATGGTCCGTACGGTGTGCAGGCGGCCCAGCGCCCCGGAACGCACCAGCTCACGCGCCGTCCGGTAGCCCGCGTCGAACCGCCGCATGAAGCCCAGCTGCAGGTCCGCGCCGGACGCCTCGACCTCCCGCAGCACCGCCAGGGTCCCGGCCAGGTCGGGGGCCACCGGCTTCTCGCAGAACACCGGCAGCCCGGCCCGTATGGCGCGGACCACGAGCTCCGGATGGGAGGCGGTGGAACTGGCCACCACCACGGCGTCCACGCCCCAGCTGAACACCTGGTCCACGCCGGGCGCGGCGGTGGCGCGGAGCCGGGCGGCCACCCTCGCCGCCCGCGCCGGATCGGCGTCGGCCAGGAGCAGGGACCCCGCCTCCGGGTGCCGGCTGAGCGCGGCCGCATGGAACGAGCCGATCCGGCCCGTACCGATGATCCCGATGCGCATGGACTCAACGTGACGCGGTGCGGGGCGCCTGTCAATCTGCCCCGATGGCCCGTCATGGTCCACTGTGGCGGATACTGGGCGGCCGGCACCACAATGACCGGCTTTGCATCCACGGCACCCACGAGGTCCACGCGGTCCACGAGATCCGCGGAACCCGGGGTCTCCACAGCTCGAAGGGACGGCACGACAACGTGACCAGGGTTCGGAGAGGGACACGCGCGACCGGCGCCGTGCTCGCGGCGGTACTGGGCGTCTGCGCCCTCGCCGCCTGCAGCAGCACCGGCGGCAAGCGCGCGGAGGAACGGGCCAGGGCGGCGCAGGGCCGTCCGGCGGTCTCCACCCCGCGCTGGACCTTCGCGATGATCACCCACGCGGGAGACGGCGACACCTTCTGGGACATCGTGCAGAAGGGCGCCAAGGAGGCCGCGGCGAAGGACAACATCAACTTCGTCTACGCCCACGACGACCAGGCCCAGCAGCAGGCGCAGTACGTCCAGAGCTTCATCGACCAGAAGGTCGACGGGATCATCGTCAGCCTCGCCAAGCCCGAGGCCCTCAAGGACGTCCTCGCCAAGGCCGTGAAGGCCGGCATCCCGGTGATCACCGTCAACTCGGGTTCGGCGCAGTCGAAGGAGTACGGCGCCCTGACCCACATCGGGCAGGACGAGGAGATCGCGGGCGAGGCGGTCGGCACGGAACTCGGCAAGCGCGGCCGCAAGAAGGCGGTCTGCGTGCTCCACGAGCAGGGGAACGTCGGCCACGAGCAGCGCTGTGCCGGGGTGAAGAAGACCTTCCCCGGCACCGTGGAGAACCTCTACGTCGAGGGCACCAACATGCCCTCCGTGCAGGCCGCCCTCCAGGCGAAGCTGCAGGCCGAGGCGGACGTCGACGCCGTGGTCACCCTCGGCGCCCCGTTCGCGGCGACCGCCGTCAAGGCCAAGGACACCGCGGGCAGCAAGGCCGAGGTGGACACCTTCGACCTCAACGACGCCGTGGCCCGCGGTCTGAAGTCCGGCGAACTCGGCTTCGCCGTCGACCAGCAGCCCTACCTCCAGGGCTACGAGGCCGTCGACCTGCTCTGGCTGTACCGCTACAACGCCGACACGCTCGGCGGCGGCCGCCCGGTGCTGACCGGCCCGCAGATCGTCACCAAGGACGAGGCCGCGAAGCTGGAGGAGTTCATCAAGCGGGGCACCCGATGAGCGCGACCACCGCCCCGCCGCCCGCCCCGGCCCCGGCCGCCCGCGACGAACGCCTCGCGCACGTGTCCCTCCTGCGGCGGCTGCTCGGCCGGCCCGAGCTCGGCGCGGTCGTCGGCGCCGCGGCCGTGTTCGTCTTCTTCTCCTTCGCCGCGCCCAGCTTCCTCCAGGCCTCCAGCCTGAGCACGATCCTGTACTCGGCCTCCACCATCGGGATCATGGCGGTCCCGGTGGCCCTGCTGATGATCGGCGGCGAGTTCGACCTGTCGGCCGGCGTCATGGTCACCACCGCGGCCCTGGTCAGCTCGATGTTCAGCTACCAGATGACCGCCAACGTGTGGGTGGGCGTCGGGGTGTCCCTGCTGGTCACCCTGGCCATCGGCTTCTTCAACGGGATCCTGCTGACCCGCACCGGGCTGCCGAGCTTCATCATCACGCTCGGCACCTTCCTGATGCTCACCGGCCTCAACCTCGGCTTCACCAAGCTGATCAGCGGCACCGTCTCCACCAAGAGCATCGCCGACATGGAGGGCTTCCCCTCGGCCCGCGCGGTCTTCGCCTCCCAGTGGACCGTGGGCGCGGTCACCCTCAAGGTGACCATCCTGTGGTGGATCGCCCTGGTCGCCGTCGCCACCTGGATCCTGCTGCGCACCCGCGCCGGAAACTGGATCTTCGCGGTCGGCGGTTCGGCGGACGCGGCCCGCGCCGTCGGCGTCCCCGTCGTCAAGACCCGGATCGGCCTCTACATGGGCGTCGGCCTGTGCGCCTGGATCTCCGGGCAGCACATCCTCTTCTCCTACGACGTGGTCCAGTCCGGCGAGGGCGTCGGCAACGAGCTGCTGTACATCATCGCCGCCGTCATCGGCGGCTGCCTGCTCACCGGCGGCTACGGCTCCGCGATCGGCGCGGCCATCGGCGCCTTCATCTTCGGCATGACCAGCAACGGCATCGTGTACGCCCAGTGGAACCCGGACTGGTTCAAGTTCTTCCTCGGCGCGATGCTGCTGCTGGCCGTGCTGCTCAACGCATGGGTCCGCAAGCGGGCGGAGGCACGGGCATGAGCACGCCACGGACGACAACGGACGCCCCGACGGGCACCCCCCTGGTGAAGCTGACCGGGGTCAGCAAGTTCTACGGCAGCGTCCGCGCCCTCCAGGACGTCTCGCTGGAGGTCTCCGCCGGCGAGATCACCTGCGTCCTCGGCGACAACGGAGCCGGCAAGTCCACCCTCATCAAGATCATCGCCGGGCTGCACCGGCACGACGCCGGCACCCTGGAGACCGAGGGCGAGGAGACCGTTCTCGCCAACCCGCGCGCCGCCCTGGACCGCGGCATCGCCACCGTCTACCAGGACCTCGCCGTGGTCCCCCTGATGCCGGTCTGGCGGAACTTCTTCCTCGGCTCCGAGCCGACCCGGGGGCGCGGCCCCTTCCGCCGCCTCGACGTCGACTCCATGCGCCGCACCACCCACGCCGAGCTGCTCCGCATGGGCATCGACCTGCGGGACGTGGACCAGCCCATCGGCACCCTGTCCGGCGGCGAACGGCAGTGCGTGGCCATCGCCCGCGCCGTGTACTTCGGCGCGAAGGTGCTGGTGCTCGACGAGCCGACGGCCGCGCTCGGCGTGAAGCAGTCCGGGGTGGTCCTCAAGTACGTGGCGGCGGCCCGGGACGCCGGACTCGGTGTGGTCCTCATCACCCACAACCCGCACCACGCCCATCTGGTCGGCGACCGCTTCGTGCTGCTCAAACGCGGTGCGATGGCGGGCTCGTACACCCGGGACTCCATCACCCTGGACGAGCTCACCCGGCAGATGGCGGGCGGCAGCGAACTGGAGGAGCTGAGCCACGAACTGGCCCGGGTGGCAGAATCGAGCAGTACGGCCGCCCGGGCCGCCGACGACGGGGCCGACGCCGACCGGGCCGACGACGACAGGGACGACAGGACTCGATGAGCACGTACCGCGACTTCACGCACCGCGGGTCGGCGCGCGGCACCGTCCTGCGGACCGCCGGGACCCGGGAGCGCCGCTCGCACCTGACCGCTCCCCGCGTCCCCACCGTCGGCATCGACATCGGCGGCACCAAGGTCATGGCGGGCGTCGTCGATGCCGACGGCACCATCCTGGAGAAGATCCGCACCGAGACCCCGGACAAGTCCAAGAGCCCGAAGGTGGTCGAGGACACCATCACCGAGCTGGTGCTGGACCTCTCCGACCGGCACGACGTGCACGCCGTCGGCATCGGTGCGGCCGGCTGGGTCGACGCCAACCGGTCCCGGGTGCTGTTCGCCCCGCACCTGGCCTGGCGCGACGAGCCGCTGCGGGACGCCCTGCAGTCCCGGCTGGCCGTCCCGGTGATGGTCGACAACGACGCCAACACCGCTGCCTGGGCGGAGTGGCGGTTCGGCGCCGGCCGAGGCGAGGACCACCTGGTGATGATCACCCTGGGGACCGGCATCGGCGGCGCGATCCTGGAGGACGGGCAGGTCAAGCGCGGCAAGTTCGGGGTGGCCGGCGAGTTCGGCCATATGCAGGTGGTGCCCGGCGGGCACCGCTGTCCGTGCGGCAACCGCGGCTGCTGGGAGCAGTACAGCTCCGGCAACGCCCTGGTGCGCGAGGCCCGCGAGCTGGCCGCCGCCGACTCCCCGGTGGCGTACAACATCATCGCCCGGGTCGGCGGGAACATCCCCGAGATCACCGGACCGCTGATCACCGAGCTGGCCCGCGAGGGCGACGCCATGTGCGTGGAGCTGCTCCAGGACATCGGCCAGTGGCTGGGGGTGGGCATCGCCAACCTCGCCGCGGCCCTGGACCCGTCCTGCTTCGTCATCGGCGGCGGCGTCAGCGCGGCCGACGACCTGCTCATCGGCCCGGCCCGGGACGCCTTCCGGCGCCATCTCACCGGCCGCGGCTACCGGCCGGAGGCCCGGATCGCCAAGGCCCAGCTCGGCCCCGAGGCCGGTATGGTCGGCGCCGCCGACCTGGCCCGGCTGGTCGCCCGCCGGTTCCGGCGGGCCAAGCGCCGCCGGGTCGAGCGGTACGAGCGCTACGAACGCTACATGGGCCGGCTCGGCGCCGACCGGCCCAGCCGGACCGACCGGCCCGCGCGGCCCGAGGAGCAGGAACCGCAGTGACCCCGCCCACCACGCAGTCCGCCACCCAGACCACCCCGCCGCCCGCCCTGCCCCGCCAGGCCGGCGGCCCGGACGGGGGCGCCCCGCCCGCCGAGGACCGCCGGCACGTCGTCCGCCGCCGCTGGCTCACCGCGATCATCATCGTGCTGCTGATCGGCGTCCCGGCGGGGTACCTGGTGGTCTCCGCCGAGCAGAGCCGCAGCAGCGGCCGGGACAAGGAGGCCAAGGTGGCCGCCACCCAGGTGCGGTCCGGCTGGCCGTCCCGGGTGCAGCGCAGCATCTACGAGGTGCCGGTGCCGGACTGGTCCACCGGGGTGGGCTTCTACGAGACCAACAACTGGCGCACCAGCCGGCTGTACGTGCAGTTCACCACCAACCCCGTCGACCTGGACTTCTTCCTCAAGTCCATCGGCAGCAGCCGGTCCGCGCTCACCCCCGGCGTGTCCGTCGGCGAGCGGGACGCCCACGTGGCCGGCTGGAGCTGGGCCCCGGACCGCCACTGGTTCGGCACCACCCACGACCAGCCGAACCCCCGGCCCACCCAGGACGTCACGGTGGACCTGACCGATCCGGAGAAGCCCCGGGTGTACGTGGTGTCCACGGCCACCCCGTGAGGCCGGGGCAGTCCCTACCCTGGGGATCATGAAGCTCACCAAGAAGCTGCACTCCTGCATCGAGCTGGAGAAGGACGGGCGCGTGCTCGTCATCGACCCGGGCGCCTTCAGCGAACCCGACGCGGGCCTCGGGGCCGACGTCCTGCTGGTCACCCACGAGCACCCCGACCACTTCGAGGAGGGCCGGCTGCGGGCCGCCCTCGACGCCAATCCGGCGGCCGGGCTGTGGACCCTGCGCAGCGTCGCCGAGCGGCTCGCCCCCGCCTACCCCGGGCGGGTGCACACCGTCGGCCACGGCGACGCCTTCACCGCCGCGGGCTTCGAGGTCCAGGTCCACGGTGAGCTGCACGCCGTGATCCACCCCGACATCCCCCGGGTCACCAACGTCGGCTACCTGGTGGAGGGCTCCCTGTTCCACCCCGGGGACGCGCTGACCGTGCCCGGAGTCCCGGTGGAGACCCTGATGCTCCCGGTGCACGCGCCCTGGAACAAGGTCGCGGAGGTGATCGACTACGTCCGCGAGGTCAAGCCGGTCCGCGCCGTCGACATCCACGACGCCTACCTCTCCGACCTCGCCCGTCCCATCTACGACACGGCCCTGGCCAACCTGGGCGGGGCGCCGCACGGCCGGTTGAGCGCGGGGGAGAGCACCACCGTGTGACCGCGACGTGACTGCGGCGCGGTGACTCCGGCCCGGTGGCTCCTGCCCCGTGACTGTCGGTGCCGGGCGGTAGGTTGGATGGCATGCGTATCGCCACCTTCAACGTCAACTCGATCACCGCCCGGCTGCCGCGGCTGCTGGCCTGGCTGGAGTCCTCCGGCACCGATGTGCTGTGCATCCAGGAAACCAAGTGCAGCGCCGAGCAGTTCCCCTTCGACGAGCTGCGCGAGCTGGGGTACGAGGCGGCCGTCAACGCCACCGGCCGGTGGAACGGCGTCGCCCTGCTCTCCCGGGTCGGTCTGGAGGACGTGGTCACGGGTCTGCCCGGCGGGCCGGACTACGAGGGGGTGCAGGAGCCGCGGGCGATCTCCGCGACCTGCGGCGGCGTCCGCGTGTGGTCGGTGTACGTACCGAACGGCCGCGAGGTCGAGCACGACCACTACGGCTACAAGCTGGAGTGGTTCCGCGTGCTGGCCGGTGCCGTCGCCGAGGACGCGGCCGGCCCGCGCCCGTTCGCCGTGCTCGGCGACTTCAACGTGGCCCCGACCGACGAGGACGTCTACGACCCGGCGGTCTTCGCCGGCCTGACCCACGTCACCCCGGCCGAGCGGGCCGCCCTGGAGGCTCTGCGCACCGCCGGCCTGTCGGACGTGGTGCCGCGGCCGCTCAAGTACGACCGCCCGTACACGTACTGGGACTACCGCCAGCTCTGCTTCCCCAAGAACAAGGGCATGCGCATCGACCTGGTCTACGGCAACCAGCCGTTCGCCAAGGCGGTCAAGGACGCCTATGTGGACCGCGAGGAGCGCAAGGGCAAGGGTGCCTCGGACCACGCGCCGGTCGTTGTCGATCTCGACGTCTGATGCGACGCTGGAGGCTATGAACATCCCTTTCCTGGACAACTGGCTGAATCGACTGAATCGGCACGAGACCGGGCGGGGTGCGGCGCTGGCCGCGGCACTCGCGGAGGACCCGGAGGGGATCACCGAGCTCTTCTCCGAGTGCGAGATGCTGCGCGTCCAGGCGAGGTCGGACGGGCTGGAACTGGACGAGAGCCCGGCCTCGTTGGAGGCGCTGGACCAGCTGATGCCGCGCTGGCGGCGCGATCCGGAGACCACGCCGTGGCTGGGCAACGACGCGGGTTTCTACCTCGGCACGGTGATCGTCCGTACGGTGCCGGGCGCGGTGTGGCAGGTGTGGCCGGGCGGCCAGCCGTTCGTCCGGCTGGCCGGCGGCCGCGAGCTCAACGTGGTGGAGACCGGTGTCTCCTGGGCGATGACCGGCTCCCCGGAGCTCTGCCAGGTCTACGCGGAAGCCTCCGAGACCAGGGGTCCCGTGGGCCACAAACGCCTGGTGGCCCGCCCGGCCACCGGGCCGGACGGGCCGCGGACGGCCTCCAGGGGGCAGGACGCCCGCAGCTCTGACGAGCTCAGCTCTGGCTGTTGAGGAATCCGATCAGGGCGGCGCCCCACCAGCCGATCTGGCTGACGGTGGCGGCCACGCCCGACTGGACGATCAGCCTGCGCGGAATGGCTCCCAGGCCCATGTTCCGGTAGCGGTGCAGGCGCTGGCCGAGACCGTGCGCGTAGCAGCCGTTGAGGGTGACGGTCAGCACCAGGCCCAGCTTGACCAGGGTCAGCGGGTTGTCCAGGTCGGGCCGCAGCAGTGCACCGGTGACGGTGAGGCCCGCCAGACCGGCCCAGATCGGGGTCGCCAGCGCGTTCGCGGAGTCGAGTATGTGGGTCAGCCGGCGTCGGCCGACCAGCCACAGGACGGCGATCCAGTCCACCGCCAGCACCGCGCCGAAACCGATGATCAGCGACGCCACGTGCAGGAACCGCGCCACGGTCTGGAGGGTCGCGTCGGCGTGCAGGTGGCCGGCGGTCCAGCACATCACCGCCTCGACACCACAGGCCGCCAGCCCGAGGGCGATGAGCACCAGCACCGGGGTGACCCGGGGCTCGGCGCCGGAACGCGCGTCGGCGGGTGAGGCGAGGGCGGTGTCGGGGGTGAGCGCGGTCATCAATCAGGCCTCGTGGGTCGGCGCCGCGGCCGTAGCGGCCGTGCGGTGGATGGGTCTGGGCATGCGGAATCCTCGATTCCAAGTGGGTGATCCGTGAGTAAGGTAAGGCGTACCTAAGGATCTGTCTATATGATGTTGAACGATCTCGTACCTCGGACGTAGATGGTTGGCGACGCATTGTGCGGGTTGACCCGCTCCACCGGCCCATTCGGCCTACGTTGCGCTTTATGTCTCTTTTAGGCGTGTCGAGGTGAACTGCCCTCCCCGGCTGGATAGCTTGCGCTGACCTCGTCACAGCCGAGAGCCAACAAGGTGGGCAGCGCATGGCCGTCGATCCGTTGATCGAGCTGCGGGACGTCAACAAGCACTACGGAGAACTCCACGTCCTCCGGGACATCAACCTCACCGTCGGCCGCGGGGAGGTGGTGGTGATCATCGGCCCCTCCGGCTCCGGCAAGTCCACCCTGTGCCGGACCATCAACCGGCTGGAGACCATCGAGTCCGGCACCGTCCTCCTGGACGGACGGCCCCTCCCCGACGAGGGCAAGGAGCTCGCGGCGCTGCGCGCCGAAGTCGGCATGGTCTTCCAGTCCTTCAACCTCTTCGCCCACAAGACCGTGCTCGCCAACGTCTCGCTGGCGCAGGTCAAGGTCCGCAAGCGGAAGAGGGACGACGCCGACCGGCGCTCCCGCGAGCTCCTCGCCCGGGTGGGCCTCGCCGACCAGGCGCCCAAGTACCCCGCCCAGCTCTCCGGCGGCCAGCAGCAGCGCGTGGCCATCGCCCGCGCCCTCGCCATGAACCCCAAGGCCCTGCTCTTCGACGAGCCCACCTCCGCCCTCGATCCCGAGATGATCAACGAGGTGCTGGAGGTCATGCAGCAGCTCGCCCGGGACGGCATGACCATGCTGGTGGTCACCCACGAGATGGGCTTCGCCCGCTCCGCCGCCAACCGCGTGGTCTTCATGGCCGACGGGAAGATCGTGGAGGACCGACCCCCGGAGGAGTTCTTCACCGCTCCCGAGAGCGACCGGGCCCGGGACTTCCTCTCCAAGATCCTCAAGCACTGAGGGGGCGGATCACCTTGCGGACCTCCTTGCGGACCTCCATGCGGACCCCCGTGCGCAGCACCCGTCTGTCCGTCCTCGCCCTGCTGCTCGTCCTCCTCGCCGCCGCCACGGGCTGCGGCAAGGAGGGGAGCCCTCCGGTCAAGGGCCCCCAGCCCGAGGACCTCCCCGAGTACCAGGTGGCCACCGACTTCCGGCTGCCCGACTCCCGCACCTGGGAGCGGGCGCGCAAACGCGGTCGCCTGATCATCGGAGTCAAGGAGGACCAGCCCTACCTGGGCGAAAAGGACCCCGCCACCGGCCGCTACTACGGCTTCGACATCGAGATCGCCCGGATGCTCGCCGCCTCCCTCGGCTTCGACCCCGACAAACAGGTCGAGTTCCGCACCGTCGCCTCCGCCAACCGCGAGACCGCCCTGCAGAACGGCCAGATCGACTACTACGTCGGCACCTACACGATCAACGACAAACGCAAGAAGCAGGTCGGCTTCGCCGGGCCCTATTACCAGGCCGGCCAGTCCCTGCTGGTCCGCAAGGACGAGAAGGACATCAAGGGACCCGAGGACCTGGCCGGCAAGCGGGTCTGCTCCGCCGCCGGCTCCACCCCCTACCAGCGGCTCGAACGCGAATACCCCGACACCGTGCTCGTCGCCTACGACACGTACAGCGCGTGCGTGGACAACCTGCTCAGCTACCAGGTCGACGCGGTCTCCACCGACGACACCATCCTGCTGGGCTACGCCGCCAAGGTCCCCGAGGAGCTCAAGGTCGTCGGCACGCCCTTCTCCGAGGAGCCCTACGGCGTCGGCGTCCCGCGCAACGACACGGCACTGCGCTTCGCCCTCGACGACGCCCTCGCCGCGCACGAGAAGAACGGCGACTGGAAGAAGGCGTACGACGCCACCCTCGGGCTGTCCGGGAACCCGGCCCCGACGCCGCCGCCCATCGACCGCTACCCGGCGAGCTGAGGGGAGCCGCACCCGTATGGACGTCCTGGTCCAGAACTTCTCCACCTATGCCGAGGGCTTCCTCGGAACCCTCGAACTCACCGTCTACTCCTCCCTGCTCGCCCTGGTCCTCGGCTTCCTGATGGCCTCGTTCCGGGTCGCGCCGGTCGGCTCCCTGCGGGTGTTCGGCACGGTCTGGGTGACGGTCCTCCGCAACACCCCGCTCACCCTGCTCTTCTTCGCCGTCATGCTCGGCCTGCCCCGGTTCGGCCTGGTGCTGCCCTTCGAGCTCTTCGCGGTCCTCGCGCTCGGCTGCTACACCTCCGCGTTCATCTGCGAGGCCCTGCGCTCCGGCATCAACACCGTGCCCACGGGGCAGGGCGAGGCCGCCCGGTCGCTCGGCATGTCCTTCGGCCAGACCCTGGGCACGGTGGTGCTCCCGCAGGCCTTCCGGACGGTGATCCCGCCGATCGGCTCCACCCTGATCGCCCTCGCCAAGAACTCGGCGATCGCCGGGGCCTTCAGCGTCACCGAGCTGCTCGGCACCTACAAGACCCTGAACGAGCTGGGCTACAGCATCGTCTGGACCTTCGTCTGGATCGCCGTGGGCTACCTGATCATCACCCTGTCCATCAGCGCGCTGTTCAACGTGCTGGAGAAGCGCTGGGGAGTCCCCCGATGACCGCACTCGGCCTGCACGACGACACCCGCTCCAGCGCCCTCTACGACTACCCGGGACCGAAGACCCGGCGCCGGCACCTGCTGTACGGGGTCCTGTCCACGGTGGTGATCCTGGCGCTGGCCGGCTGGATCCTCTACCTCCTGTTCGACACCGGTCAGTTCACCGAGGCCAAGTGGAGCCCGTTCGCGTACGAGGGGATCCAGGAACTGCTGCTGCAGGGCCTGGGCAACACGCTGAAGGCCTTCGCCTACGCCTCCGTGCTGTCGCTGCTGCTCGGCGCGGTCCTGGCGACCGGACGGCTGTCGGTGCACCGCCCGCTGCGCTGGGTGTCCACGGCGTGCGTGGAGTTCTTCCGGGCCATGCCGGTGCTGGTGATGATCTTCTTCATCTTCGTGGCGCTGAAGGTCCAGCCGCTGCCCGCACTGGTGGCCGGTCTCACCCTCTACAACGGCTCGGTGCTGGCCGAGGTGTTCCGCACCGGGGTCAACGCGGTGGACCGCGGTCAGGGGGAGGCGGCGTACGCCCTGGGGATGCGCAAGACCCAGGTGATGACGCAGGTCCTGGCGCCGCAGGCGGTCCGGGCGATGCTGCCGGCCATCATCAGCCAGCTGGTGGTGGCGCTGAAGGACACCTCGCTCGGGTTCCTCATCACCTACGAGGAGTTCCTGCACGCCGGCAAGCTGATCTCCTCGAACCTCGACTACGACCTGCCCTTCATCCCGGTGGTCCTGGTCATCGCACCCGTCTACATCGGCATGTGCATGTTGCTGTCCTGGTTCGCGACCTGGGTGGCCAAGCGGGAGCGCCGCAGTCTCAAGACCAGGGCGGTCGAAGTCGCCCCGGCCGACCCGGGGATGGTGCCGGGACAGGGCTGACGGCGGAGAGCCGCCCCGTCCCGGCGGCAGCCGGAGATCACTGCTCGCGCAGCGGGACCGAGAGGTACGAGGGATCGGACCGCGGCGAGGAGAAGGTCAGCTGTGCGCCGGCGGGGTTGTGCTCGATGTAGAGCGGGTCGACGGTGTCGATCACCAGGGCGAGCCGGTGGCCCGCGGGCACGTCGTAGGCGGTGGAGAACAGGTCCAGGTCCACGCCGAAGGCCTGTCCGGGGGTCTTGTCGTGGAAGGTGTACGGGGCGTTGGAGACCAGTTTGCCGATGCCGAGCGGGCCGACGTCGTAGAGGTAGGCGACGAAGGTGCCGTCGCCGCGGGTGGGCGTGACGGTGGTGTGCAGCTTCGCCGAGCCGCGGACTCGGCGGGGCGCGTCGTAGCGCTCGGACTGCCAGACGGCGGCGAAGGCGCGGGGGAGCAGTGGTACGGAGACCACCGGCGGGACCTTGAGGAACTGGTCCAGGGCGTTGGAGAGGATCGCGATCCCGCCGTCGGCGCCGGAGTCGACGTTCGCGTAGAGGTGCTCGCTGTCGGAGAGCGCGAGCCGCTCGGTGCCGGCCGCGCCGACCGACTTCCAGTCCGGGTAGCCCTCGTAGCCGCTGTCGCTGCGGGACTTGATCTGGACCGGGGCCTCGGTGTCGATCCCGTTGCGCTCGCCCTTGAGGTGGCGGTCGAACCAGCGGCGGGCGTTGGTCCAGGTGTCGTTGGGCAGGCCGAGCAGGCCGGTGCCCTCCGCGGTGGCGTGGTCGCCGGGCCGGAACTCCAGGCGCTTGGGGCCGGTCAGCTTCTCGTAGAAGGCGGCGTACTGGTTGGGCGGGAAGATGGTGTCGCCCCAGGCGTTGCCGAGGAACACGGCGGTGCCGTTGGCGTTGAGCCGGTCCACCTGGCCGGCGGCGGAGCGCTTCTTCCCCCACTCGATCATCTCCTGCTCCTTCTCCAGCCGGGAGGCCAGGAAGTCGCCGAGGATCTGCCGGAGTTCGGGGCCGGGGCGGCCGGTGGCGTAGCCCAGCCCGCCGAGGAGGGCGGCGGCCTGGCTGTGCTGGGTGCGGCCGGAGTAGATGGAGTCGATCAGGTCGGCCCAGCCGCTCAGGGCGACCACGGCCTTGACCCGGGGGTCGTGGGCGGAGCCGAGCAGGCTGATGCCCGCGCCGTAGGAGACCCCGCCCATGCCGATCCGGTCGGGGTCGGCGGGGGTGTGGGCGAGGGCCCAGTCGATGACGGCGGAGACGTCGGCGGTGTCGGGCGGGCCGGCCACCTCGATCTCGCCGCCGGACCGCCAGAAGCCGCGCGGGGTGTAACTGACCACCACGTAGCCGGAGTCGGCCAGCTTCTTGGCCTGTGCGAGGTACTCGATCTGCGGGGTGGCCCAGCTGGTGGGCAGCACGATCAGCGGGTACGTGGCGCCGGCCGGGGCACCGGCGGGGGTGAAGACGTTGCCCTTGAGGACGACGCCGCCGGATCCGGGGATGTCGTGGAAGCGGAGCTCGCTCTGCTCTGCCGCGGTGCCGGTGGCCGGCGCCGCCTGGGCCTGATGGGGGGACAGGCCCAGGACGGTCGCGGCGAGCAGGGCGGCCACGGTGGCGGCGGTGGGGGTGCGTGCCATCCAGTGCTCCTCGTAGTGCCGGGTCGACAAAGTGACCCGACGGTAACCGGAGCGACTTACCGGTGGTAACCCGTCGGTAGGTTACGCACCGGTAACGATTGGCTGAACGTACACCCGCAGGGAATCAGCCGCCGTTGGCGGCGCTCTTGGCCTTCCACTCGTCCCAGGACAGGTTCCACTCGGTGTACCCGTTGCCGAGCTTGGCGTTGCCCTTCGAACCCCCGCCGGAGACCTCGACCACGTCGCCGATCTGGGCCATCGAGAACAGGGCCGCCGCGTTGCCGGAGCTCATCCCCACGCAGCCGGAACTGGCGTTGACCCGGCCGAACTTGCCCTCGTTCCACGGCGCCGCGTGGATGTACATCCCGGACCAGGTCACCCGCATCGAGGAGTCGACCATCTTGTTGTAGGCGTCACCCAGGCCCACCGTCTCGGAGTTCATGTTGATGGTGCCCTCCTTGGACATGAGCGCCATCTTCCCGGACCAGGAGGCCTTCTGGCCGCCGGGCGTGCCCGCCGACACCGGGATCGTCTTGACCGTCTGTCCGTCCTCGGTCACCGTCATCTGCCTGGTGTCGAGGTCCACCAGGAGCCGCCGGTCCTTGCCGATCTTGAACTCGGTGTTGTAGTCGCGGACGAAGTAGCCGCCGCCCTGACCGGAGTTGACCCCGTTGAGGTTCATCTGCACCTTGACGTCGGTGCCGGACTTCCAGTACTCCTTCGGCCGCCAGTCCACCCGGTCCTTGCCCGAGTAGTCCGTCATCCAGCCCCAGGAACCCTCGGTGTTGTTCGAGGTGGTCACCTTCAGGTTCTTCTCCACCTCGGCCTTGTTCTTCACCGGATTGTCGAACACCAGCGAGACCGGCTGCGCCACGCCCACCGTGGAATTCTTGCCCGGGTAGATCGAGACCTTGTTCACCTTGTCCGCGGCGCCCGTCTTGAACTGCGTGCTCGCGCTCTGGCCGTCGCCGTTCTGCGCCTCCACCTTGTACTGCGCACCCGGCGAGGCATTGCGCTCCGAGGTCCAGGTCCTGCCGTCGGGAGATATCTGTCCGACCAGCTCCCCGCCCTTGGCGTCGGTCACCTTCACCTGCGTCAGCTTGCCCTCGGCGACGGTCACCTTGACCGGCTCGCCGGCCTTGACCTCGCTCCCGGTCAGGTTCACCGAGACGGCCATGGGGGCCTTCTGCTTCATCTCCGCGTTCTTGCCGTCACCGCTGCCCGCACCGTCGCCGGAACCGCCCGAGCAGGCGGTCAGCGCGGCGGCCAGCAGTGCGGAACCCGCGATGGCGGCAATGCGTGCGGTACGGCGTGTGCGGCTCAACGAAACCCCTCCGAATGAATGACGTCCGCAAACCAAGAGCGGATGCAGGGGACTTTAGGTTCCGGAATCCGCGGAAAAAATCAGGAATCAGGTTGTGACGCCGACCGCAGCAGAACGGTCATCATCCGGTCACAAACGCCGCGCACTTCGGTCACGGACGGCTGTGAGAGTCCTGTGCGTTCCCTCGCCCGTACGCCCGTCCCGGAAGGACCACCGCCGTGTGCGCACTGCTCACGACCCCCGCCGGCCACGCCCGGCTCGACCGGGAGGCGGTCGTCCGCACCCTGTCGGTACCCGAATACCAGGCCTTCCTCGCGGGGCAGCGCCACGCGAGCTTCCTGCAGTACCCGTCCTGGGCCGGAGTGAAGGACCTCTGGCGCTCGGAGCTCCTCGGCTGGGGCCCGCCGTCCGGCGAACTCCACGGCGGCGCCCTCGTCCTCTACCGCCGACTCCCCCGCACCCGCAAATACTTCGCCTACCTTCCCGAAGGACCCGTCGCCGACTGGTCCGATCCCCACCTCGACAGCTGGCTGACCCCGCTGCTGCGCCACCTGCGCGCCGCCGGCGCCTTCGCCGTCCGGATCGGCCCCACCCCCGTCTACCGCCGCTGGGACGCCGCCGCCGCCAAGGCCGGCACCGGACCCGGCCGCCGGATATCCGACGTGCTCGCCGGCGAGGTCGACCCCCTCGGCACCGCCGTCGCCGACCGGCTCCGCACCCGGGGCTGGCAGCGCTGCGGCGGGGAGGAAGACGGAGACGCCCAGCCCCGCCACGTCTTCCGGGTCCCGCTGGCCGGCCGCACCCTGGACGACCTGTGGTCCGGGCTGAACCAGGAATGGCGCCGCAACATCCGCAAGGCCGGCAAGGCCGGCGTGGAGACCGTCCTCGGCACCGCCGACGACCTCCCCGAGTTCTTCCGGCTGCTCCGCATCACCGAGGAGCGCGACGGCTTCCGGCTCGGCCGCTCCCTGGAGTACTACCGGCAGCAGTACGAGGTCCTCAACGCCGAGGCACCCGGCCGGATGCGGCTCTACCTGGCGAAGTACCGGGGTGAGGTCCTCGCCGCCCACACCATGATCGTGGCCGGCCGGCGCGTCTGGTACCAGACCGGCGCCTCCGCCGACCACCGCCGCGAGGTCCGGCCCAGCAACGCCCTGCAGTGGCGGATGATGTGCGACGCCCACGCCCTCGGAGCCGACGAGTACGACATGCGCGGGGTACCCTCCACCCTCGACCCCGACGAACGCTCGTTCGGACTGCTGCGCTGGAAGCTCGGCACGGGCGGACAGGTCGTCGAAACCCTCGGAGAGTGGGAGACCCCCATGGCCGGCTACGCCAACACGGCGCTGCACAAGGCGTTCCAGACCTACCTGGCCCGCCGGTGACCGACAGCACCGCCCTCGAACGCACCCGGACCACCACCGCCACCACGGCCGCCGCGAAGCCGGAACGGAACACCCCGGAACGGAAGACCCAGGAGCGGAACACCCCGGAACGGAACACCCCGGAACGGAACACCCCGGAACGGAAGAGCTCCGTACTCCGCAGCGGCGCCCTGATGGCGGCCGGATCCATCGTCTCCCGCGCCACCGGCTTCGTCCGCTCCGCCGTGGTCGTCGCCGCCCTCGGCACCGGACTGCTCGGCGACACCTACGCCGTCGCCAACACCGTCCCGAACATCCTGTACATGCTGCTCATCGGCGGAGCCCTCAACGCGGTCTTCGTCCCCGAACTGGTCCGCGCCGCCAAGGAACACGCCGACGGCGGCCGCGCCTACACCGACCGGCTGCTCACCGCCTGCACCGCCGCCCTGCTGGTCCTCACCGCCGCAGCGGTCCTGGCCGCCCCGCTCATCGTGACCGCGTACACCCCCTACGAGGGCGCCGACGCGAGCACCACCGTGGCCCTGGCCCGCTACTGCCTGCCGCAGATCCTCTTCTACGGCCTGTTCACCCTCCTCGGGCAGGTCCTCAACGCCCGCGGCCGGTTCGGCGCCATGATGTGGACCCCGGTCCTCAACAACATCGTCATCATCGGCGTGTTCGGCCTGTTCCTGTACGTCTCCCACGACGCCGCCGACGGCCTGACGGCAGCCGAGACCCGGCTGCTGGGCCTCGGCACCACCGCCGGCATCCTCGTCCAGGCCCTCGCCCTGGTCCCGTCCCTGCGCGCGGCCCGGTTCCGCTGGCGGCCCCGCTTCGACTGGCGCGGCAGCGGCCTCGCCCGCCCGCTGCGCAACGCCGGCTGGACCGTCCTGCTGGTGCTCACCAACCAGATCGCCTACTGGGTGGTGACCCGGCTCTCCACCGCCACCGGCCGGCAGGCCGAGCTCGCCGGCATCGCCGGCGGCGCGGGCTACACCGCCTACAGCAACGCCTACCAGCTCTGGATCGTCCCCCAGGGCATCATCACCGTCTCCCTGGTGACCGCCCTCATGCCCCGCATGAGCGCCGCCGCCACCGACGGCGACCTCACCGCCGTCCGCCGCGACGTCTCGCACGCCCTGCGCACCAGCGCCGCCTTCGTGGTCCCCGCCGCCTGCCTGTTCGCCGCCCTCGCCCCCTGGGTCATGGGCAGCGTCTTCGAGTACGGGCGCACCGGTGCCGCCGACATCGAGGTGATGGCGGGCATGCTCGCGGCGTTCGCCCCCGGCCTGATCGCCTTCTCCGGCCAGTACGTCCTCTCCCGCGGCTTCTACGCCCTCTCCGACACCCGCACCCCGTTCCTGCTGAACCTGGTCATCGCCGCGCTCAACGCCGTCCTGTCGGCCGTCGCCTACTGGCTGCTGCCCGCCCGCTGGGCGGTCACCGGCATGGCCGGCGCCTACTCGCTGGCACTGATCGCCGGCTGCGCCGTCACCGCGTACACCCTCGCCCGGAGGCTCGGCCCGCGCGGCGGCACCCGCACCGAACGCCGCACCACCGCCCTCCGCACCCACCTGCGACTGCTCCTCGCCGGAGCCCCCGCCGCCACGGCGGGCTGGGCGGCCGCCAGCGCCGCCGACCCCCTGGGCGACATCGCCGCGCTCGCCGCGGGAACCACGGCCCTGGCGCTCGTCGTCGTCGCCCTCGCGGGGCCGCTGCGCCTCACCGAGATCAGCGAGCCGCTGCGCACCCTGCGCCGCCGCATCGGCCGCCGGCCCGACGGACGCTGATCACCACGGACCGACCACGGGGGATACTCACCGGATGCCACGCGTACTGCTGATCGAGGACGACCCCTCCGTACGGGAAGGGGTCGCGCTCGGGCTCCGCCGCCGCGGACACGACGTCAGCGCCGCCGAGACCGGCGAGGCCGGCCTCGCCCTCATGGCCTCGTTCCGCCCCGAACTGGTGCTGCTCGACCTGATGCTGCCCGGGATGAACGGCGTCCAGGTGTGCCGCCGCATCCGCGAGAACAACCAGGTCCCGATCATCATGCTGACCGCGCGCGGCGACGACTTCGACATCGTCGTCGGACTGGAGGCGGGCGCCGACGACTACATCGTCAAACCCGCCCGCACCGAGGTCATAGAGGCCCGCATCAAGGCCGTGCTGCGCCGCCTCACCGACCCCTCCGGTCGGCCCGGTACGGAGGTCCACGGCGAACTCGCCATCGACCGGGCCGGCCTGACCGTCGCCAAGAACGGCGAACGCCTCGCCCTCGCCCCCAGCGAGATCAAACTGCTGCTGCACCTGTCCGCCTCGCCCGAACAGGTCTTCAGCCGTCAGCAGTTGCTGGAGTACGTGTGGGAACACAGCTACCACGCCGACGCCCGACTGGTCGACGCCTGCGTCCGGCGCCTGCGCACCAAGATCGAGGATCCGGCCGTCGGCCCCCGCTACATCCAGACCGTCCGCGGTTTCGGCTACCGCTTCGGACCCCTGTGACCCGCCCGACCGGCGGCCGGGCCCACCGGTGATCCGCCTCCACGCGCCGGGCCTGCGCACCCGCCTGATCGCGGCCTTCCTGCTGGTCGCCGCGATCAGCGCGGTGACGACCGCCGCGTTCACCTACCGCGAGGCCCGGACCGCGATCCTCACCCAGAGCCAGGACATCGCCGTCAGTACCCTGCGCGAACAGGTCGAGGGCCAATCGCCGGTCTCCCTCCCGCTCACCGAGGGCCAGCTGAAACGGATCGTCACCGACATGGCCAGGCGCAGCAAGCCCCATACCTGGTACGTGTACGCGGAATACGGCTCGCTGCGGGTCTCCAGCGCCGGCGAGCCCACCTCCGGCCTGATCGGCGACGAGCTCAGGGCCCGGACCGAGGCCGCCCCGGCCGGCGTGTTCCAGCGGGTCACCGACGCGAACGGCACCCCCGTCCTGGTGGTGGGCATGCCGGTGGTCTACGACCACTCCGGCGTCCGCGAACCCACCCGGCTCGTCTTCTACATCACCATGCCGCTGACCTCCGAACAGGACACCGTCGCCCTGATGGTCGACGCCGCCCGCAGCGGCGCCCTGCCCGGCCTCGCCATCGCCCTGGTCCCCGCCCTGCTCGCGGCCCGCAGCGTGCTCCGCCCGGTCCGCGAGATGCGCCGCGCCACCGAGCGGATCGGCAGCGGCCGGCTCGACACCCGGATCGAGGTCCGCGGTGCTGACGAACTCGCCGGGCTCGCCCGCACCTTCAACGAGACCGCCCGTGCCCTGGAACGCTCCGTGGACGAACTCCACCAGGCCGGGGCCCGGGCCCGCCGCTTCGCCGCCGACGTCTCCCACGAACTGCGCACCCCGCTGGCCGGGATGCTCGCCGTCACCGAGGTGCTCGACGAGGACGCCGACCGCCTCGACCCGGACACCGCCAAGGCGCTGCGGCTGATCAGCGCGGAAACCGGCAAGCTCGCCGTGCTCGTCGAGGACCTGATGGAGATCTCCCGGTTCGACGCCCGCGCCGCCGAACTCAACCTGGACGACGTGGACGTCGCCGAGGCTGTCACCAAGACCCTCCAGCGCCGCCACTGGGGACCCGACCAGGTCCGCACCGAACTGCCCCGGGACATCCGGGCCCGGCTGGACTCCCGCCGCTTCGACGTGATCCTCGCCAACCTCGTCGGCAACGCCCTCAAGCACGGCGGGGCCCCCGTCCGGGTCACCGTGCGGACCGGCGCCGGGGCGGGCGCCGAGGGGGAAGAGGGCGGACGGCTGCTGATCGAAGTCGCCGACAGCGGCCCCGGCATCGCCCCCGAGGTGCTGCCGCACATCTTCGACCGCTTCTTCAAGGCCGACGCCTCCCGCGCCCGGTCCGCCGGCAGTGGCCTCGGCCTGGCCATCACCCTGGAGAACATCCGTCTGCACGGCGGCACCGTACGCGCCGCCAACGGGCCCGCCGGCGGAGCGGTGTTCACCGTCGACATGCCCCTGGAGGCACGGACATGACCCGCACGGGCCGCCGCCGTCGCTCCGCCGCGTCCCTCGCGGCGCTGCTGGCCCTGCTCGCGGCCGGCTGCGGGGTGAAACCCACCGGGGTGGTCGAGAGCGGGCGGCCCGCCACCCTCACCGTGGCCGGCGAGGGGGACCGCAGCTCGATGATCTACCTGGTCGGCCCCACCGGACTGATCACGCCGGTGCAGCGCCACCACTACCCGCCGTACTCCGTACCGGACCTGCTGCGCCTGCTGGCGATCGGCCCTTCCGAGGAAGAACGGAAGATCGGATTGGGATCCGACCTTCCGACCGTCCCCGACCTGAAGGACCGCCTCCGGCCGGCCGTCGTCGACCTCCCGAACGGCACCGGCGGCCCCACCCGGGTCACCATGGCGTACAAGGTCGCGGAACTGACCCAGACCGCCCGCCGCCAACTCGTCTGCACCACCGCCTTCGCCACCTCCCGGGCCGGCCGCGCCCGAGTCGTCCTGACCGGCCCCGACGGCTCCCTCCCCGAAGCCACCTGCGGCATCGGCTGACCCGCCCCGGTGCGGGCGGGCGCCAGGGTCCCCCCGGTGCGGGCAGGTGTCTGGGTCTCCCCCCCCGGTGTGGGCAGGCGTCCCGCAGGGCGATGGGGGTCCTCCCCCTGGCTTCGCCGGGGGTACCCCCACCTGCTCGGGCGAAGCCGAGAGCTTGGGGGTGGGGGTCCCCCCGGACGGAGTCCGGGGGAGGTGGGCACACCGGGACACCCCCGCCCAGCGGCCGTACCCCGCCCGACCGCACCCCCGCCCGGTCCCTGACCCGGCGGGACCCCGCTCCCTTGCGCCCCGTGGCCCACCGACGCCACGGTGTCCGCCATGGACCCCGCATCCCACCCCGTACCCGACGTCTTCGACCCGCTCCGGTACGCCCAGGGCATCCCGCACGCCCAGTACCGCACCCTCCGCGACCACCACCCCGTGGCCTGGCAACCCGAACCGGAGGTCATGGACTGGCCGGCCGGACCCGGCTTCTGGGCGGTCACCCGCCACGCCGACGTGGTCCACGTCCTCCGCGACCACCGCACGTACTCCTCGAACCTCGGCGCCACCCAGATCCGCGACCCCGACCCCGCCGACCTGCCGTTCCTCCGCCGCACCATGCTCAACCAGGACCCGCCGGCCCACGGCCGCCTCCGCCGGCTCGCCGCCCGCGCCTTCACCCCGGCCCGCGTCGACGCCTTCGCCGCCCGGGTGCGCGACCGCGCCCGTACGCTGCTCGGCGCCGCCCGGGACGCCACCGAGGACGGCACCGCCGACGTGGTCCGCACCGTCACCGACGAATACGCCCTGCTCAACCTCACCGACCTGCTCGGCGTCCCCGCCGCCGACCGCGGGCTGCTGCTGGACTGGACCGTACGGATCATCGGCTACCAGGACCCGGAGGACGCGCCACCGCCGGTCCGCGGCCCCGACGGCCGGCCGGTCAACCCGCGCTCGCCCGCCATGCTCGGCGAGATGTTCGGCTATGCCCGCGAGCTCGCCGCGCACAAGCGGGCCCACCCCGCGGACGACCTGATGACCGCGCTCGCCCACGCCGGACTCGACGACGCCGAACTGGAGATGTTCTTCTTCCTGCTCACCGTCGCCGGCAACGACACCGTCCGCAGTGCCGCCCCCGGCGGCCTGCTGGCCCTGGCCGGCGCCCCGGACGCCTACCGGCGGTTCGCCGCCGGGGAAGCCGACCCCGCCCGCACCGTGGACGAACTCCTGCGCGTCCACCCGCCGGTGCTCAGCTTCCGCCGCACCGCCGCACAGGACACCGTGCTCGCCGGGCAGCGGATCAGGGCCGGCGACAAGGTGGTCGTCTTCCACGCCTCCGCCAACCACGACGAACGGGTCTTCACCGACCCGTACCGCCTCGACCTCGACCGGGCGCCCAATCCGCACGTGTCCTTCGGCGACGGCCCGCACGTCTGCCTCGGCGCCCACTTCGCCCGCCTCCAGCTGCGCATCTTCCACGAGGAGTGGCGCACCCTCATGCCGGCGCCGGAACTCGCCGGTCAGCCGCGGCGGCTGGTGTCGAACTTCATCAACGGGCTGACGCGGCTGCCGGTTCGGGTTCGGGCGTGACGGCGGCCCGGGTGACGTCCGCGACCAGCTCCGTCACATCGGGGCCGTACGCCTGGGAGTTGACCACCTTCAGCACCAGGCAGAAGGAGTTCACCCGGTACTTCCGGACCAGCCGATCGTGGTGCCGGGCCAGATAGCGGGCGGCCGCCTGGTTGCTGACCGCCGTCTGCCCGGAGAGGAGGAAGACCGGACGGCCGCCCTCCCCGCCCACCAGCCGGGCCAGCACCACGAACTCCTCCTGGCCCGCCCGCCAGCGGTAGGTCTCGCCGCCCACCTGGATCGCGCCCCGGTCCTCGCGCTCCTCGGAGTCCACCTTGATCCGCACCCCGGGCAGCATCGACGCCAGATGCGCCCCCGTGCGGGAGTTGGAGGTGGGCCCGCCGACACAGAACTCGGCGCGCTCGCCGAAGCCCTGGCGCGCCTCGTCGTGCGAGACGATCTGGACGTTCGCCCCGCAGTCCTTGATCAGGGCGGCGACCTCCAGCAACGCGAAGGCGTCGTTGCGGTGCACCGAGGTCTCGGCGGCCCGCATCTGCCTGCCCACCACGAACAGGCAGTCGGATCCGGTCGGCAGCCCGAAGAACCCCTGTTTGCGGCGGAGCGCACGGCGCCACAGGTACGTTCGGGTGAACCAGCCGAAGCCGCCGCTGAGCCCGGCGGCTATCACCCCGAGCAGGATGTCGCGAACGTTGTCGTCCATGCGGCGGATCGTAGCCGCACCTGCGAGGCCCTGACGCGGGAGGTGTGGTGAAGTTAAAGTGCCGACTTCAGGTCTTGAGGGGCCGTCGACTGGAGGAACGCATGCGCCGTCCCGCCGTACGTCCGTTAGCGCTCTTCGCCCTCGCCGGGGCGCTGGTCTCCACCGGCGCCGCAGCCCCGCCCACCGCCGCGCCCGCCCCGCCGAAGGTCCCGGAGGCGGTCGGCTGGGGCGGGGCCGTGGCGAGCGTCGACGCCGAGGCCTCGGCCGTGGGCATATCCGTGCTGCGGTCCGGCGGCAACGCCGTGGACGCGGCCGTGGCCGCCGCGGCCGCGCTCGGCGTCACCGAGCCGTACTCGGCGGGCATCGGAGGTGGCGGCTACTTCGTCTACTACGACGCGAAGTCCCGCACCGTGCACACCGTCGACGGGCGTGAGACGGCCCCGGCGAGCGCGACCGCGACGCTGTTCCAGGAGAACGGCGTTCCCATCCCCTTCGCGGAGGGCCAGACCAGCGGCCGCGGGGTCGGCGTGCCCGGCACCCCTGCCACCTGGCGGACCGTCCTCGACTCCTGGGGCAGCCGTCCGCTGGCCAAACTGCTGAAGCCGGCCGAGAAGCTGGCCCGGGACGGCTTCACCGTGGACGCCACCTTCCGGGCCCAGACCGAGGCGAACGAGGCCCGGTTCCGGGACTTCCCGGCCACCCGTGAGCTGTTCCTGCCCGGTGGCGCACTGCCGGTGGTCGGCTCCACCTTCAAGAACCCCGACCTGGCCGACACGTACGCGGAGATCGCCCGGAAGGGCGCGGGCGCGATGTACCGGGGCCCGATCGCCGCGGACATCGTCCGTACGGTCCGCACCCCGCCCAAGGACCCGGCCGCCACCCGGAACGTCCGGTCCGGCGACCTGACCGCGCGCGATCTGACGGCGTACCGGACGAAGCGGCAGACGCCCACGCACGTCCGCTACCGGGGCCTGGACGTGTACGGCATGGCCCCGTCCTCCTCGGGCGGCACGACCGTCGGCGAGGCCCTGAACATCCTGGAGGGCACCGACCTCTCGCGGCACGGAGAGGTCCAGTACCTGCACCGGTTCATCGAGGCCAGCCGGATCTCGTTCGCCGACAGGGGGCGCTGGGTCGGCGATCCGGCCTTCCAGGACGTGCCGACCCGAGGCCTGCTCTCACAGCGGTTCGCGGACTCCCGGGCCTGCCTGATCCACCCCGAACGCACGCTGACCAGCCCCCTCGCACCCGCCGACCCGCTGAAGCCGGTGCCCTGTACGGTCGGCGCGAAGGGGGCCCCCACCACGTACGAGGGGGAGAACACCACGCACCTCACCGTCGCGGACCGCTGGGGCAATGTCGTCGCCTACACCCTGACGATCGAATCGACGGGCGGCAGCGCCATCACCGTTCCCGGCCGGGGCTTCCTGCTGAACAACGAACTGACGGACTTCTCCTTCGCCCCGGCCTTTCCGGGCGTGCCGGACCCGAACCTGCCCGGTCCCGGCAAGCGGCCGCGCTCCTCCATGTCCCCGACGATCGTCCTGTCGGACGGCCGTCCGGTGCTCGCGCTCGGCTCGCCGGGCGGCGCGACCATCATCACCACCGTGCTGCAGACCCTCACCGGGCACCTGGACCGCGGACTGCCGCTGGTCGAGGCGATCGCCGCACCGCGCGCGAGCCAGCGCAACCAGACCAGCACCGAGCTGGAACCGGGCCTGTGGAACAGCCCGCTCCGGGCCGAGCTGGAGGCTCTGGGCCACGCCTTCCGGCTCAACCCGGAGATCGGCGCCGCCACCGGCGTCCAACGCCTCCCGGACGGCCGCTGGCTCGCCGCCGCGGAGAAGTCCCGCCGGGGCGGCGGCTCGGCGATGGTCGTCTTCCCCGACGACCCCCGCTGACCGCCCCCACCCCCGGCGTGCGGTCAGCCGTGCCGGCCTTCTGCCGCCGTGGGGTGTCGGCCATTGCCACGGCCGTGGGGCGGGCGCGCCGACCCCCGTCCCGCCGGCCGTGTGGGCGCGGGCGTGCCGGCCCACCCCGCCGGCCGTGTGGGCAGTCGTGCCGGCCCCCACGCCGCGGCCGGTGAGTGGGCGTGCCGGACCCGTCCGGCCGGCCGTGTGGGCAGTCGTGCCGCAGGGCGGCACGGGTGGGCACACGGCACCCCGGTCCCGCGAGGGTTCGCGCAGCCTCCCCCCGCCCCGGTCCGGCAGCGGTCCGGACCCCGTCCGGGCGGAGCTCCCGCTCCGGGCCGTGCCGGGTCCGGCGAAGCCACCGCCCTGGCCGGGCGGCGCTGCGGCCAAGCGCGCCATGGCTTCGGTGGGGCGGGAGCGAGCCCGCTGGGCGGCGTTCCGGTGTGCCCACCCGTTCCGCCCAGCGGAACGCCTGCCCACACCTCGGCGGGGGCCGCCCACACCTCGGCGGGGGCCGCCCACACCTCGGCGGGGGCCGCCCACACCTCGGCGGGGGCCGCCCACACCTCGGCGGAGGCTGCCGCACACCTTCGCGGAGGCCGCCCACACCCCCGACGGAGCGCCGCTCAGGCAATCGTCAGGATGCGCGGTCCCGCCGGGGTGACGGCCACCGTGTGCTCGGCGTGAGCCGCCCGGCTGCCGTCCGTCGTACGCAGCGTCCAGCCGTCCCCGGCCGTCACGTAATCGTCCCCGCCGCCCGCGATCAGCATCGGTTCGATCGCCAGCACCATCCCGGCCCGCAAGCGCAGCCCCCGCCCGGCCCGCCCCTCGTTGGGCACGCCCGGGTCCTCGTGCATGGCGCGGCCGATGCCGTGGCCGCCGAAGCCGTCGGGTACGCCGTACCCGGCGTCGCGGCAGACCGTGCCGATCGCGTGCGCGATGTCGCCGATCCGGTTCCCCGGCCGGGCCTGTTCGACGCCGGCCGCGAGGGCCGCCTCGGCGGTCCCGATCAGCCGGCGGTCGGCGGCCCGCGCCCGGCCCACGGTGAAGCTGACGGCGGCGTCGCCGACCCAGCCGTCCAGCCGCGCCCCGCAGTCGACGCTGACCAGGTCCCCGTCGCGGAGCCGGTAGCCGTCCGGGACGCCGTGCACGATGGCGTCGTTGACCGAGGTGCAGATCACCCCGGGGAACGGCACCGGGGCGAACGAGGGCCGGTAGCCGAGGAACGGCGAGTCCGCCCCCTCCGTCCGCAGCACCTCCCGGGCCACCCGGTCCAGGTCCAGCAGGGACGTCCCGATACGCGCGGCGTCCCGTACGGCGGCCAGCGCGCGGGCGACCACGCGCCCTGCAGCCCGCATCTCTTCGATCTCGTGTTCGGTCTTCAACTCCACCATGCCAATAACTATACCGGTATAAGAATCCCGGCCGCGGTGAGCGGCGCCGCGACGGGGGAGCGGTATTAAAATGGGCCCATGGTCCGCACCCCCCTCACCCCCGAAGAGCGCGAGCGCGGCGAGCGGCTGGGTCTGCTGCTGCGCGAGGCGCGCGGCAGCCGCAGCATGGTCGAGGTGGCCGCCTCGGCCGGGCTCTCCGCCGAGACCCTGCGCAAGATCGAGACGGGCCGGGCGCCGACCCCCGCCTTCTTCACCGTCGCCGCCGTCGCGAAGGCGCTCGGGCTGTCCATGGACGAGTTGATCCGCCGTTGCGCGCCGGTGCCCGCCCCGCAGGCGGCGTGACGGCGGCACGAGTCGCCCGCCGCCGCCGTGGCGCGGTGGCAGGCCGCGGGGCCGATCGGCGCAATCGGGGATCCGGGTCCGCCGTCGGCGGGCACACCTGAGCGCGTGTCAGCACTGAACGCCGCCAAGCGGCTCGGAATCGCACTCGTCGGCGCGCTCCTGGCGACCGGCCTGCTCGTCGCGGCGGGCTCCGCCCCCGAGGGACGGGCCGCGGCCGGTCCCGGCCACGGTCCCCATCGGTGACCCGTCCCGCCGGAGGGCGTAGGGTCGGGCCATGGCCGGAACCGTGACGCTCGAAGAGCTCGGACGGAGCCCGTACGTCAGTCTCACCACCTTCCGCCGGGACGGCACCCCTGTGGCCACCCCGGTGTGGGCCGTGTACGACGCGGGCGAACTGTTCATCTGGACCCGTACGGACTCGTGGAAGGTCAAACGCATCCGCAACAACGGGCGGGTCACGCTGACCCCGTGCGACGTGCGCGGCCGGATCGCGCCCGGCGCACCCGTGCTGGAGGGCACGGCGCGGCTGCTGGACGAGGCAGGGCTGCGGCGGGTGCGGAAACTGCTGTCCCGCAAGTACACCTGGCGGTTCTGGGCGCTGGACCTGCCCGCGGCCGCCGTACGCCTCGGGAAGCGGCCGCACACCGCGATCGCCGTGAAGGTTTGAGACTCCTGTAGTCCTCCCGTAACACGGATGCGGTGCAATGCCCCCATGGAGACCGCGACTCCGCACGACGGCGCGCCGGCGATCAGCATGCTGGCCTCCTGGATCCGTCATGTGACGGCCCGTCTCGACCCCGGGTCGGGCTGGTACGGCGAGTTCCTGCGCCGGGATCCGGAGGGCATGCGGGCCTGTCTCGACGGCGCCGCGCTGCCACCGTGGGACGTGCTGGAGTCGCTGCTCCAGGACCTGGCGGCGCTCCGCGGGCCGGAGTCCGCGGCCGAGGCCGGACGACGGGCGGCGGCACTGCGCCGGGCGGCCGCCGCCGAGTACGACCGCCGGCCGGGCGGCGCGGAGGAACTGCGGCACCTGCTGAGCGCGGCCGCCGCCCAGCGGTCCTCCTCCGAGGCGGCCCTGCGCACGCTCTCCGACCGGCTCGCCACCACCACCGACCCGGCCGAAACCGGGTTCCTGACCCGCGAACTGACCTGGACCCAGGACGACCTGACGAGAGCCGCCTCCCGCCACACGGACCTGGCCACCCGTCTGACCGCCTTGACGGCCCGACACCCCGACCCCGCGCACGGTGTGCCCGCGGCCCGGCCACCCGTACCGGGGGGCGCCGGCCGTGAGTCCCGGCCCGCGCCTCCGGTCCGCCCCGGGGAGGGCGAGGCGGCCGGCCCCGGAGGGGGCGGCGCGGCTGCGGGGCCGGCCGAGGCGGCATCCGCACGGCGCCGGCTGCGCGGAGCCGGACGCCGTACGCGCGGGGCACGGTACGCGGGCGTCGAGGACACCGCGACCGACGGCACCGCGACCGACGGCCGCGGTCCGGCACCGACAGCCGCCCTGCCGGATCTCGGCACCGCATTGCCGCGCGGCGCCCGCTTCGGCCGCCCCGAACCCCGGACCGCGCCGACCCCGGGCACCACCGACTCCGGGGCTTCGGCCGGGTCGGGGCCGGAACCGGTGGCGGCCGCGCAGGACGATGGGCAGCAGGCCGGGTGGTGGCCGGCTCCCGGACCGGCGGACCGCCCGGCGCCGGAAGCCGGGCAGTGGCGCGGGGCCGGACCCGGGGCCGGGCAGTCGTACGGGGCCGGACCCGAGGCCGGGCAGTCGTACGGGGCCGGACCCGAGGCCGGGCAGTGGCGCGGGGCCGGACCCGGGGCCGAGCGGTCGTACGAGGCCGGGCAGTGGCCGGTGCCGGGACCGGAGGCCGAGCAGTCGCAGGGCGTCGGACCGGGGGCCGGGGCATGGCTCGGGGCGGTGCCGGAGGAGCAGTCGCCCGGACCCGGACCGGAAGCCCGCCCCTGGCCCGGACCCGCCGAGGCCACGGCAAGGCTGGTGGCCGAGATCGGCGGGCTGCGGGGGCAGGGCCGCTCCGGGGAGGCGCACGTGCTGCTGTGCGAGGCCGCGGCGTGGCCGGCCGAGGCGCTGCCCGGGCTGGCACGGGAGCTGGAGCGCGCCGGGCTCGGAGCGGACTGGGCCACGCTGCTGTGGGAGGCCGCGGCGAGCCTGCCGCCGGACCGGCTGGCCGCCGCCGCGGCCGCGCTCGGCACCGCGGGCCGGGACGCCGACCGCGGACGGCTGCTCCGTCAGGGCATCACCCGCCCCGCCGCCGAGATCGCCGAAGCGGTCCTCGCCCTGGACGCGGCGGGCCGCCGCACCGAGGCAGACCTGCTGCTCTCGGCCTTCGTCCGGATCCGTACCCCCGAGGACGCCGCCCGGCTGGCCCGCCGCGACCCCCACGCGCTCACCCCGCGGCTGCTCGACGCCGCCGGCCGGGTCTCCGCCGTCCACCGGCGCGGCCTGGTCCACGCCCTGCGCGTGGCGGGCTTGAAAGCGGATCGAAAGTGACCCGAAGCGACCACAACCGACCTTCCGCAGAACGGACTTGATCGACTACTCCGACCGTGCGCGGTGGTCTTGCCCCGAAGTGTGACGAGGCTTACGGTCTCGTACCTACGCACACCGTCTACGTGCGTAGAGGCGAGGAGCAGCTCATGGCCCACATCGTCCGCGCCGCGCTGGTCCAGGCCACCTGGACCGGCGACACCGACTCGATGATCGCCAAACACGAGGAGCACGCCCGCCGGGCCGCCGCCCAGGGCGCCCGGATCATCGGCTTCCAAGAGGTCTTCAACGCGCCCTACTTCTGCCAGGTCCAGGAGCCCGAGCACTACCGCTGGGCGGAGCCCGTCCCCGACGGCCCCACCGTGCGCCGCATGCAGGACCTCGCCCGAGAGACCGGCATGGTGATCGTCGTACCGGTCTTCGAGGTGGAGAGCTCCGGCTTCTACTACAACACCGCCGCCGTCATCGACGCCGACGGCAGCTACCTCGGCAAGTACCGCAAGCACCACATCCCCCAGGTCAAGGGGTTCTGGGAGAAGTACTACTTCCGCCCGGGCAACCTCGGCTGGCCGGTCTTCGAGACCGCCGTCGGCAAGGTCGGCGTCTACATCTGCTACGACCGGCACTTCCCGGAGGGCTGGCGGCAGCTCGGCCTGGCCGGCGCCCAGCTGGTCTACAACCCCTCCGCGACCCACCGCGGCCTGTCGGCCCACCTCTGGCAGCTGGAACAGCCCGCCGCCGCCGTCGCCAACGAGTACTACATCGCCGCCATCAACCGCGTCGGCCGCGAGGAGTACGGCGACAACGACTTCTACGGCACCAGCTACTTCGTCGATCCGCGCGGCCAGTTCGTCGGCGAGACCGCCGGCGACAAGGAGGAGGAACTCCTCGTCCGCGACCTGGACTTCGACCTCATCGAAGAGGTCCGCACCCAGTGGGCCTTCTACCGTGACCGCCGCCCCGACGCCTACGGAGGGCTCGTACAGCCGTGACCCACCCGAACACCAAGGCAACCGCCCTGCACTCCCGCCACCAGGCCGTCCTCCCCGACTGGCTGGCGCTGTACTACCAGCGTCCCCTCGAAATCACCCACGGCGAAGGCCGGTACGTCTGGGACTCCGACGGCAACCGCTACCTCGACTTCTTCGGCGGCATCCTCACCACGATGACCGCCCACGCCCTGCCCGAGGTCACCAAGGCCGTCGCCGACCAGGCCGGGCGGATCATCCACTCCTCCACCCTCTACCTCAACCGCCCCATGGTGGAGCTCGCCGAACGGGTCGCGGCCCTCTCCGGCATCCCCGAGGCCAGGGTCTTCTTCACCACCTCCGGCACCGAGGCCAACGACACCGCCCTGCTGCTCGCCACCGCCTACCGGCGCTCCAACCAGATCCTGGCGATGCGCAACAGCTACCACGGCCGCTCCTTCTCCACCGTCGGCATCACCGGCAACCGCGGCTGGTCCCCGACCAGCCTCTCCCCGCTCCAGACGTACTACGTGCACGGCGCCGTCCGCGGCCGCGGCCCCTTCGCGGACCTCGACGACACGGCCTTCACGGCCGCCGCCGTGGCCGACCTCGAGGACGTACTCGGGCAGGCCCGCGGGGGAGTGGCCGCCCTGATCGCCGAACCGGTCCAGGGCGTCGGCGGGTTCACCTCCCCGCCCGACGGGCTCTACGGCGCCTTCCGGGAGGTCCTCGACCGGCACGGCATCCTCTGGATCAGCGACGAGGTGCAGACCGGCTGGGGCCGCACCGGCGACCACTTCTGGGGCTGGCAGGCGCACGACCGGAACGGCCCGCCGGACATCCTCACCTTCGCCAAGGGCATCGGCAACGGCATGTCCATCGGCGGTGTCGTCGCCCGCGCCGAGATCATGAACTGTCTCGACTCCAACTCCATCTCCACCTTCGGCGGTTCCCCCGTCACCATGGCGGCCGGCCTGGCCAACCTCGGCTACCTCCTGGAACACGACCTCCAGGGCAATGCCCGCCGCGTCGGCGGCCTGCTGCTGGAACGCCTGCGCGCCCTGGCCGCGGGCATCCCCGCGGTACGCGAGGTCCGCGGCCGCGGCCTGATGGCCGGCATCGAACTCGCCAGGCCGGGCACCGACCAGGCCGACCCCGAAGCGGCCGCCGCCGTCCTGGAGGCGACCCGTGAGGGCGGCCTGCTCATCGGCAAGGGCGGCGGCCACAACACCAGCGTGCTCCGCATCGCCCCGCCGCTCTCCCTCACCGTCACCGAGGCGGAGGAAGGCGCCGAGATCATCGGACAGGCGCTCCGGGCCCTGTGAACGCGCCCAGTCCGACCACCCACAGCCCGACCACCCACAGTCCGACCACCCACAGCGTGACCACCCGCAGCCTCCAGCAGAGGGGGGAACCGTGACCACCCGCACCCTGATCCGCGGCGGCCTCGTCGTCACCGCCGCCGACGAACTCCACGCGGACGTCCTCGTCGAGGACGGCCGGGTCGCCGCCCTGGCCGCCACCGGGTCCGCGGCCGCCGGGAGCTGGACGGCCGACCGTACGATCGACGCCACCGGGAAGTACGTCATCCCCGGCGGCGTCGACGCCCACACCCACATGGAACTGCCGTTCGGCGGCACCTCCGCCTCCGACACCTTCGAGACCGGCACCCGGGCCGCCGCCTGGGGCGGCACCACCACCATCGTGGACTTCGCCGTCCAGACCGCCGGCCGCTCCCTGCGCGAGGGACTCGACGCCTGGTACGCCAAGGCCGACGCCAACTGCGCCGTCGACTACGGCTTCCACATGATCCTCTCCGACGTCAACGAGCACACCCTGAAGGAGATGGACCTCCTAGTCGAGGAGGGCGTCAGCTCCTTCAAGCTGTTCATGGCCTACCCCGGCGTCTTCTACAGCGACGACGGGCAGATCCTGCGCGCCATGCAGCGCGGTGCCGCCAACGGCGGGCTGATCATGATGCACGCGGAGAACGGCATCGCCATCGACGTCCTCGTCGAGCAGGCCCTGGCCCGCGGCGAGACCGACCCCCGCCACCACGGCGAGGTCCGCAAGGTGCTCCTGGAGGCCGAGGCCACCCACCGCGCCATCCAGCTCGCCCGGGTGGCCGGCAGCCCGCTCTACGTGGTCCACGTCTCCGCGGAGGAGGCCGTCGCGGAACTGGCCGCCGCCCGCGACAAGGGACTGCCCGTCTTCGGGGAGACCTGCCCGCAGTACCTCTTCCTCTCCACCGACAACCTCGCCGAACCCGACTTCCAGGGCGCCAAGTACGTCTGCTCCACCCCGCTGCGGCCCCGGGAGCACCAGGCGGCGCTGTGGCGGGGGCTGCGGACCAACGACCTACAGGTGGTCTCCACCGACCACTGCCCGTTCTGCTTCCGCGGCCAGAAGGAACTCGGCCGCGGGGACTTCTCCAAGATCCCCAACGGGCTCCCGGGCGTGGAGAACCGGATGGACCTGCTCCACCAGGCCGTCCTGGACGGGCACATCAGCCGCCGCCGCTGGATCGAGATCGCCTGCGCGACCCCGGCCCGGATGTTCGGCATGTACCCCCGGAAGGGCACCATCGCGCCGGGCTCCGACGCCGACATCGTGATCTACGATCCGCACGCCGAGCAGGTCATCTCCGCCGAGACGCACCACATGAACGTGGACTACTCGGCGTACGAGGGCAAACGGATCACCGGACGCGTCGACACCGTCCTCTCCCGCGGCGAGACCGTCATCGAAGCCCGGCGGTACACCGGCCGGGCCGGACACGGCACCTTCATCCACCGCTCCACCTGCCAGTACCTGTAAGTGCACGTAAGTGAGGAATGCGATGGACTTCGGCCTCGTCCTGCAAACCGACCCGCCCGCCTCCCAGGTCATCAGCCTGATGAAACGCGCGGAGCGCAACGGCTTCCGCTACGGCTGGACCTTCGACTCCGCCGTGCTGTGGCAGGAACCGTTCGTCATCTACAGCCAGATCCTGGCCAACACGCAGAAGATGCACGTCGGCCCCATGGTGACCAACCCGGGCACCCGCACCTGGGAGGTCACCGCCTCCACCTTCGCCACCCTCAACGACATGTACGGCAACCGCACCGTCTGCGGCATCGGCCGCGGGGACTCCGCCATGCGGGTGGCCGGCCGCAGACCCAACACCCTGGCCCGGCTCGGCGAGGCCATCGAGGTCATCCGCGACCTCGCCGAGGGCCGTGAGGCCTCGGTCGACGGCAACCCCGTCAGGATCCCCTGGATCCGCGAGGGCCGGCTGCCCGTCTGGATGGCCGCCTACGGGCCGAAGGCCCTGGCGCTGGCCGGCGAGAAGGCCGACGGTTTCATCCTCCAGCTCGCCGACGTCTACCTCACCGAATGGATGGTGCGGGCGGTCCGTGACGCCGCCGCCAAGGCCGGCCGCGACCCGGACGCGATCACCATCTGCGTGGCCGCCCCGGCCTACGTCGGGGACGACCTCGCCCACGCCCGCGACCAGTGCCGCTGGTTCGGCGGAATGGTCGGCAACCACGTCGCCGACCTGGTCAGCCGCTACGGCGAGCACTCCGACATGGTGCCGGAGGCGCTCACCGAGTACATCAAGGCCCGCCACGGCTACGACTACAGCCACCACGGCCGCGCCGGGAACCCCTCCACCGACTTCGTCCCCGACGAGATCGTCGACCGGTTCTGCCTGCTCGGCCCGCCGGAGGCGCACATCGAGAAGCTCCGGGCGCTGCGCGACCTGGGGGTCCACCAGTTCGCCGTCTACGACATGCACGACGCCAGGGAGGCCACCATCGACGCGTACGGGCAGCACGTCATCCCGGCGGTCAACGGCTGACCGCGCCGCCTTCCCGGGCCGCGAGGACGCGGCCGGGGAGGGCTGCTGCGGTGTGCCAACGGCGCGGGCGGCCCGGCGGCGGGGTGCCGTCGTAGGCCCGAGGTGACGGTCTTCACCCCCCGTCCACCCGGGCCGGTGGGGAATGTCGGCGTGGCGTGGTGAGATGGACGGCATGATCGATGAGTTTCTGGCACACCAGCTGTCCGATGTCGAAGAAGCCGTCCGCAAGGCCGCGGCGGTCGAGATCATGCCGAGGTTCCGGCAGCTCGCCGAGCACGAGGTGGTCGAGAAGACCGGCCCCCACGACCTGGTGACGATCGCCGACCGGAGTGCCGAGGAACACCTGACGGCCTCGCTCACCCGTCTGCTGCCCGGCTCGGTGGTGGTCGGTGAGGAGGCGGTGCACGCCGACCCCGCCGTCTACGGGGCCCTGCGCGAGGACGCCCCCGTCTGGATCGTGGACCCGGTCGACGGCACCCGCCAGTTCGTGGGCGGGGAGCCCGCCTTCTGCACCCTGGTGGCCCTCGCCCGGCGGGGCGAGATCCTCGCCTCCTGGACGTACGCGCCGGCCCTGGAGACGATCGCCACGGCGGTCCGCGGCCAGGGGGCGTACGTCAACGGGGAGGCCATCCGCAGCGGATCCCCCGAGCCCGGCGCCGAGCTCCGCGTCGCCATCGCCCACCCCCTCTACACCAGCGAACATGACAAGAACCTGCTGTCCCGGCTGGACGTTCCCGGAGTGGCCGCCCGGCCCTGCGGCTCGGCCGGTCTGGAGTACCTGAAGGTGGCCCGCGGCGAGGTGGACGCCCTCGCCTTCACCTGGCCCTCGGCCTGGGACCACGCGGCCGGACTGCTGCTGGTCGCCGAGGCGGGCGGGGCACAGACCACGGTGGCGGACGAGCCGTTCCGGATCGACCGGGACAACGCCCTGCCGTTCAGCGTGGCCCGGGACGAGGCCACCGCACGGCGCATCGTCGGCCTGCTGCGGGGCGAGCGGTAATACCCTTCGGTATACGACGCGGTCATACCCTGGAGGGCCGGGTCAGCCGGGCAGCCGAAAGAGACGAAGGAGGCGCAACGTGCCGTCGATTCTCGATGCTGTCGTCGTGGGGGCGGGGCCCAACGGGCTGACGGCCGCCGTCGAACTGGCCCGGCGGGGCTTCTCGGTGCAGGTCTTCGAGGCCGCCGACACCGTCGGCGGCGGCGCACGTACGGAGGAACTCACCCTGCCCGGGTTCCGCCACGACCCCTGCTCGGCGGTGCACCCGCTCGGCATCGGCTCGCCCGTGTTCTCCACCATGCCGCTCGGCCGGTACGGCCTGGAGTGGCTGCACGCGCCGCTGCCCATGGCCCACCCCTTCGACGACGGCACGGCCGCGGTGCTGTCCCGTTCCGTGGCCGAGACCGCGGCCTCGTTCGGGCCGCGCGACGCCGGGGTCTACCGCCGCCTGGTGGCCCCCTTCCACGGCAAGTGGGACACCCTGGTCCGGGACTTCATGTCCCTGCCGTCCACCGCCCTGCCCCGGGACCCGGCCACCCTGGCCCGGTTCGGACTGGCCGGCCTGCCGCCCGCCACCTGGCTGCTGAACCGGTTCCACGACGACCGGGCCCGGGCCCTCCTGGCCGGCCTCGTCGCCCACGTCATGAGCCCGCTCGGCGGTATCGCCACCGGCGCCGTCGGCCTGGTCTTCGCCCTGGCCGCGCACGCCCACGGCTGGCCCCTGCCGCGCGGGGGCTCGCAGGCCGTCCCCGACGCCCTCACGGCCTATCTCAAGGACCTCGGCGGCACCGTCCACACCGGCTTCGAGGTCAAGCGCCTGGACGACCTCCCGCCGGCCCGCGCCTACGTCTTCGACACCTCGCCCACCGCGCTGGCCAGGATCGCCGGGCTCGGGCAGGCGTACCGCGGGTACAAGTACGGCGCCGCCGCTTTCAAAATCGACTACGCCCTGTCCGGCCCCGTCCCGTGGACCGCCCGGGAGGCCCGCCGGGCCGGCACCGTACAGCTCGGCCCGCACACCCGCGACATCGACGCCGCCCTGCAACTCGCCACCTCGGGCCGCGCCCCCCGCACCCCGTTCCTGATCACCGCCCAGCCCAGCCTGGTCGACCCCTCCCGGGCCCCCGAGGGCAAGCACGTGTTCTGGGCGTACGGCCACGTCCCGCACGGCTGGGACGGGGACCTCACCGACGCGATCGAGCGGCAGCTGGAGCGCTTCGCCCCCGGCTTCCGCGACCTGGTGCTGGCCCGGGCCACCGCCGGACCGCCCGAGCTCGCCGCCCGCAACCCCAATTACGTCGGCGGCGACATCGCCTGCGGCGCCGCCTCCGGTCTCCAGCTCCTGCTGCGCCCGAAGCCCACCCTCTTCCCGTACGCGACGGCACACCCGGCCGTGTTCATCTGCTCCTCGGCCACGCCGCCGGGCCCCGGAGTGCACGGCATGTCCGGGCACAATGCGGCCAAGGCCGTCTGGCGCCGGCTCAGGTCGGCGCGCTGAACCGAAGGAGACCCCGATGGTGCAGATCACCCTCGTGCAGGGAGACATCACCGAGCAGCGGGCGGACGCCATCGTCAACGCCGCCAACTCCTCCCTCCTCGGCGGGGGCGGGGTCGACGGGGCCATCCACCGCCGCGGCGGCCCGGAGATCCTGGAGGAGTGCCGGGCCCTGCGCGCCTCGCACTACGGCGGGGGCCTCGCCACCGGCCAGGCCGTCGCCACCACCGCCGGCCGCCTGCACGCCGACCACGTGATCCACACCGTCGGGCCGGTCTGGTCCCGCGAGGAGGACCGCAGCGCCCTCCTCGCCTCCTGCTACCGCGAATCCCTCCGCATCGCCGCCGAGCTGGGCGCCCGTACGGTCGCCTTCCCCGCCATCTCCACCGGTGTCTACGGCTGGCCCATGGACGACGGCGCCCGCATCGCCGTCGAGACCGTCCGCACGGCCTCCGCCGCTCCCGTCGCGGAGGTCCGCTTCGTGCTCTTCGACGCCAAGGCCTACGCCGCCTTCGAAGGAGCCCTCACCTGACCGCCGGGTCGGCCACCACCTGCCCGAGTCCCCTGCGATACTGCACCGTCCCATGCGGTCCTGCGCAGTGCCGCGGGCGGCCGCGGCCGCCGTCCATCCGAAACCGGCCATGGCCGAAAATCGCTCTGGCTCCTCTTCGGCCGGAATGATCGAATCGGCCTTGGCGCCGCCGCACCGGTGCTCGCGACACATCTGAACAGGGAGCGGCCCGATGGATTCCATGACGTACGAGGACCTGCACCGGGAGGTCTCGGCGGACATACAGGCGGAGATCGACGCCGCACTGCTGGGTCTGGGCCCGGCGGCGGACGAGGTCCGCGCGGGGGTCCGCCAGCTCCTGCGGCACCAGCAGTTCAAGTACCCGCTGTCCGTCCTGCCGATGCTCATCCACGCCGTGGAGACGGGCGCCACCGCCCCGGCCGTCCCGCTCGCCGCGGTGCACGTGCTCTGGTGGACCTCGGCGTGCTATCTCGACGACCTTGCCGACGGACACGGCGCGGCTCCCGCCTCCCACCTCGACGCGAACGAAGCGGTGCTGGCATCGGTCATCACCGGAAATGCGCTGCCCATTCGGCTCATCCAGGCGCAGCGGCTTCCGGATCCGGTGCGCGGCGCCCTGATCACGGAACTCGCGAGCGGCTGGATCAACGGCGTCGAAGGCCAGTTGGTCGACATGCGCGGGGATCTCGCCAATGCCACCAGGAAGTCCGTCGTCACCGCATACCGCGGCAAATCCGGCGGACCCTACGCGATGATAACCGCCATGGCCGCCATACTGGCCGGCCAGGACGCCCGCAGAACGGAACTGTGGCGCGATTTCGGCGATGTCTTCGGCATCCTCTGGCAGATCTTCAACGACCAGTGGGACATCACCACCGGACGCAACGAGGACCTGCGGAACGGGACCGTCACCTATCTCCTCGCCTCCGTCCTCGATGACGCGTCCCCCCAGCTCCGTCGGCAGGTCCTGGACCTGTCGGCAGCCGCCGTGGACTCCGACGCGGCGCGGTCGGAGCTCCTGGCCCTGCTGCTCGCGCCCGCCACCCTCGACCGGTACCGCGAGGACATCGAGGCGTACCGGACGCAGGCGCACCGCATTCTCGACGAACTCGGCGGTAACGAACACTATTCGGCCGCATTGCGCCAGCTCGTCGACATGTCCTCGGAGATGCTCCTCACCTCCGGACCCCTTTCCGCCGAGGTCCCGGCCGACTGATCCGCGCACCGACCGCGCGCCGCCGAACGATAATGGCCGAATGGAACTCTGCCTATCCGTGAGCCTGTTCGGCATATGGCATCATGACCGCGCGAGGGTGGCCGCTGGGGTTCGCCGGAGGACTGAGAATGAAGTTACCTGGCTCTGCGGCACCGGCCTCGGAGGACCGGCTGCTCAGGCGTCGCCTGAAGAAAGTGCGCCGTACCTGTGCGGAACTGCTCGCGGATTGGGGTATGGAGCACGGCTGCGGTATCGACGAACTCCACCGATATCTGAGCGAGCAGCGCCGGCGCCCCATCCATCTGGTCCCGACTTCCTTCCCCGAACGTCATCTCTTCGGCATATGGCTGAAATTGGACGACTTCGACGTCGTCGCATTCGAGAAATCCGCATCGCCGTCACACAAGGAACACATCATTGCCCACGAACTGGCCCACATCGCCTTCGAGCACCGGGGCTCGGTGCAACCGGACGGCGATGATCCGGGCAGGGCGGTGACGGAGATCGATCCCGCCGCCGTACGGGGCGTCCTGATGCGCTCCCGCTACAGCGACGACGAGGAGCAGGAGGCGGAGACGATGGCCTCGCTGATCCTGGCCCGGGCGACGAAGCGGTGGGTGGAGCCGGTCTGGGCCGTCCCGGACGAGGCCGCCGACATCGTCGCCCGGATCGAACACGGCATCGGCCACGTCAACGGCAGCAGCGGCAGCGGCGGCAGCAACGTCAGCCTCAACGTCAACGGCAAAGCGGACCACACGTGACCCTGATCTACGGAATCCTCGCCTGGGTCTGCGCCTTCGTCGGTCTCGCGGCCTTCGCCTACCGCCTCCCCGACGCCCTGCGCCGCAAGGGCGACGTCGCCCTGTGGGCGCTGTGCGTCTACTTCCTGTGCTCCGGCATCAGCTTCCTCGTCGACCTGGACCTCCTCCGGCTCCACATCTCCGGGTTCTTCGGACTGCCGAACATCACCTCGCTCATCACCCAGGTCGCCGTCGTCGTCCTCACCGCCGCCCAGCAGGTCGTCCTCGTCCACTGGTCCTCGCCCCCCGACGAGGCCCGCCGCACGGCCCGCCGCCGGGTGCTGTTCTTCGGCGTCCTGCTCGTCGTCCTGGTGATCGCCTCACTCGCCGTCGGCCCCGTCACGAAGGCGGAAACGGCGACCTCCACGATCCTGCTCAGCATCCAGGACGGCCGCTACGCCCTCTACATGACCTTCTACCTGCTGATCTGTGCGATCGGGCAGTTCGAGACGGTGCGGCTCTCGCTCCGCTTCACCAAGATGGCCAACCGCCAGTGGCTCGCCGTCGGCATGCGCACCGTCACCGTCGGGGCCGCCCTGATCCTGGTCTACTGCGTCACCCGGGGCATCCAGATCGCCGGCACCCGGCTCCACTACGACGCCGCGGCCCTCGACCCCGTCCAGTGGTCCTGCGGCAGCATCGGCGCCCTGCTCCAGGTCACCGGCTGGACCATCCCCTCCTGGGGCATCCACATCACCCGCACCACCGGCTGGATCCGCAGCTACCGTTGCTACCTGCGGCTGCGCCCCCTGTGGTGGGCCCTGCACCAGGCGTCCCCGGACATCGCCCTGGACCCCCCGCGGTCCTGGCCGCGCGACCTCGTACCGCCCCGGGACCTCCACTACCGCCTCTACCGGCGGGTCATCGAGATACGCGACGGCCAGCTGATGCTCCGCTCCTCGCTCTCCCTCGCCGAGTTCTCCGACCTGGCACGCTCCCTGGAACTCCCCGAGGACCCGACCTCACCGCTCGGCGAGGCCCTCCAACTGCGCGCCGTACTGGGCCGCCCGGCGGAGGAACGGGCCGAGCGGGCGGAACAGGGCGAGGAGTCCGACATCCCGGCCCGCCCGCCGCACGAGGACTTCCGCGACGAGGTGGAATGGCTGTCCGAGGTCGCCTCCTCCTTCTCCTCCCTGGCCGGACACGGGGCGAGGACCGGGGCATGGTGACCGGCCCGCCGCACCCGCCCGAGCACCCGCCGCCGCACCGGCCCGCGCACCCGCCCGTGCTCGCGGTCTCCGACCTGGTGCGCACCACCCGGCACCTGCTGGCCCTCGACGCCGGGCCCGGCGCCACCACCGCGGTGCGTGCCGCCCGTGAGGTGTTACGCACCGTCCCGGAGCTCACCACCTCCCGGCCCGACGCCGCCCCGCTCGACACCGACCGGACCGCCGCCCTGGCCGAGCTCTGCGAGGTCATCGGCTGGATCCTGTTCGACGCCGGACTCCACCGGCAGGCCGCCCGGGCCAACGCCCGCGCCCTGGCCCTCGCCGAGCTCTGCGGAGACGCCCGGACGGCCCGGCTGGTCCTGCTCAACCACAGCATGCTGCAGACCCACACCGGAGACGCGCGGGCCGCCCTGGAGTCCGCCGCCCGGGTGGCCGGACGCCGCACCCCCCACCGGGTCGGCACCCTCGTCCTGATCCGCCGGGCCCACGCCACGGCCGTCCTGGGCGGCCACGCCGAGCCCCTGGACCTGATCGCCCGCGCCCGCGTCCGGTTCGAGGACGGCATCTCCCGCCACGACCCCGACTGGGCCTGGTGGATCGACGAGGCCGAACTGACCGGCCACGAAGGCTGGGTGCTGTCCCGGCTGCGGCAGTGGGACCGGGCCCTTCCGCTCCTCCACGCGGCGGCCACCGCCCCCGGACCCGCCTACCGGCACCTGTTCACGGCCGAACTCCTCTCCGCCCTGGCCCGGGCCGGAGCCTGGACCGAGACGGCCGGCCTGATCGCGGACATCGCTCCGCGCGTCGCCGCCATCGGCTCCGTACGCACCCTCGACACCCTCGGCAGGACGGCGGCCGGCCTGCGCCGGCACGCCCGTACTCCGGCACCGCTGCGCGAAGCGGCGGTCCACCTCCTGGAGTCCCTGCCCGCCACCGCGGCCCGCACCGCCGCCTCCACCCCACACCACCGATAGGAACACCACACCATGCGACCGATCCGCATCACCATGCCCGCGGCCTCCGTCCTGCTGGCCGCCGTACTCGTCCTCACCTTCGGCAGACCCGTTTCCGAGGTCGCCTTCGGCACCCCCGCCGCCTCCGCGTCGGCCGCGGACCGGGAGACGGCCGGCCAGGTCGGCGCCCCGTGGGTGTCCACCCACCTGTACTTCGGGACCGGCCGGCACAACGGCCACCCGCCCATCTCCGACGACGAGTTCAACACGTTCGTCGCGGACGTGATCACCCCCCGCTTCCCCTCCGGCCTGACCCTCCAGGAGGGCCGCGGCCAGTGGCGCGACCGCGAGGGCGACATCAACCGGGAGAAGTCCTGGGAACTGACCGTGATGTACCCCGCCACCGAGGCGCACCGCCGGAACGCCGACATCGAGTACATCCGCGACCGCTACTGCGCCCTGTACGAGCTGGAGTCCGTCGGCCGGGCCGACGTACGGGCCCTCGTCGACTTCTGACGTACGGGGCCTGCCGCGCCCGCTACCTCCGCCCGCGCGCCGCCGCCCGATAGGCGCGCGGACCGGAGCCCACCACGGCGGAGAAGTGCTGGCGGAACGTCACCTCGCTGCCGAACCCGGCCCGCCGGGCCACCTCGGCCACCGGATGGTCGGTCCGCTCCAGCAGCCGCCGCGCCTCGTCGAGCCGCCGGTCCAGCAGCCAGCGGTGCGGGGTGGTGCCCGTCTCCGCCCGGAAGTGGCGGGCGAAGGACCGCGGTGACATCCCGGCCCACGAGGCCAGCGTCGCCACGTCCAGGGGCTCGTGCAGCCGCCCCAGAGCGCGGGCCCGTACGGCGGCCAGCGCCTCGGCGGTACGGTCCCCGGCGAGTACGGGCCGGTCCAGGTACTGGGCGGTGGCACCGGTCCGGAACGGGCCGGTGACCATCGTCCGGGCCACCGTCGCGGCCACCTCCGAGCCGTGCGCCTCCCGGACCAGGTGCAGACACAGGTCGATCCCGGAGGCCACCCCGGCCGAGGTCCACAGCCCGCCGTCCGACACGAACAGCGGGGCGTCCTCGACCAGCACCGCCGGATAGCGCTCCCGCAGCTCCGCGACCAGCGACCAGTGGGTCACCGCCCGCCGCCCGTCCAGCAGCCCGGCCTCCGCCAGCACGAACGCCCCCGCGCACAGGGCGGCGATCGGCGTCCCGCGCCGGTGCGCCTCCCGCAGCGCCTCCAGCACCGGCCCGGCGACCGGACCGGCCGGGTCCGAGAGCGCCGGTACGACGACCAGGTCGGCCTCGGCCAGCCAGTCGAGCCCCCGGTCCGGGCTCAGGGTCAGTCCGTCGGCCAGCGGCAGCGCATCCGGTCCGGCGGCACAACGGCGCAGCTCGAAGGCGGGCACCCCCGGCCGGACGCGGTCCGGCGGTCCGCCCCACACCTCGGTGATCACCGCGAGGTCGAAACCGCGGATACCGGGCTGGGCGACCAGTGCGACACGCTGCATCACCCCATGATGTCACCGCAAGCACCCGCATTCCTGCCACTAGGGCAGGATCCCATCGGTTCCGGTCAGCGCCACCGCTGTTTCCGCCGCGCCCCTGTCACGAGGATGAAGCCATGACGACGACGCGAGACAGCTTCCCCCTGGACCCGAACGCGGCCCTGGTGGTCATCGACGTGCAGCAGGGCTTCGAGGACGCCGGCTTCTGGGGCCCGCGCAACAACCCGGACGCCGAGGGCAACATCGCCGCCCTGATGGACGCCTGGCAGCGCACCGGCCGCCCCGTGGTCCTGGTCCGCCACGACTCGGTGAACCCCGGCAGCCCGCTGGCGGCCGGCACCCCCGGAAACGGCTTCAGGGACTTCGTCGAGAAGCGGCGCGCCGAGGCCGCGCTCCTGGTCACCAAGACGGTCAACTCCGCCTTCTACGGCACCCCGGACCTGGGGGAGTGGCTGACGGCCGCGGGCATCGGCCAGCTGGTCGTGGTGGGCGTCCAGACCAACATGTGCGTGGAGACCACCGCCCGGATGGGCGGCAACCTGGGCCACCGGGTCGTCCTCCCGCTGGACGCCACCCACACCTTCGACCTGGCCGGCCCGTTCGGCCTGCACCTGACGGCGGACGAACTGGCCACCGCCACCGCGGTCAGCCTCCACGGCGGCGGCTTCGCCGAGGTGGTCACGACCGCTCAGCTGCTCGCGGCGGCCGGAGACGAGGCCGGGGACGGCGCCGGAGCCGGGGCCGGGTCCGCCGGGTAGTCGCGCAGCCGGACCGGCTCGGTCCGGGTGTTCTCCGGGGCGTCGGCCGCGAGCACGTCCAGCATCTCCCGGGTCGGCGCCGGCATGAAGGAGCGCTCCGCGCCCTCACGCCCGAGGGCCTGGTGCTCCGCCACGTAACCGCGCATCGCCCGCTCGTAGGCGGCGAACGCCGCCGTGTGGTCCCCGCCGCACTCGGCCGGCTCGCCGGCCGGCACGTACGCGCCGATCAGCGCCTGCGAGGTGCCGCGGCCCGAGGGGATGGCCGCTCAGCAGGACCGGATGGCCGAACTGCTCGCCGGCGGCACCTTCCCCGCCTTCGGCGCGGCCGCCCCGGAGGCCGGCCTGACCCCCGAGTCCCTGTTCCGCTTCGGCCTCACGGCCTCACGGCCTCACGGCCTTCCTGGACGGCCTGGCCGCCCGTATGCCGACAATGGGATCATGACATCAACCCATGTGTCCCTGAACGAAGTTCGCGCGGGCATCGATGCCGTCGACGCCGAACTGGTCGGCCTCCTGGCCCGCCGCCAGACGCTGGTCCGGGCAGCGGCCGGCTTCAAGAAGGACGAGGACGCGGTACGCGCCCCCGACCGGGTGGAACGCGTCGTCGCCGCTGCCCGTGCCAAGGCCGAGGCCGAGGGCCTGGCCCCCGAGGTCGCCGAAGCGGTCTGGCGCGCCATGATCGCGGCCTTCATCGAGCTCGAACTCACCGAACACCGCGCCACGACGCCCACCCCCTGACCGACCGGGGCCGGACACGCCGGACTCGCCGAACTCGCCGGACTCGCCGGAGGCCCGGACCCCATCGGGTCCGGGCCTCCGTACGGTCAGTGCCGGGCGCAGCCTCAGAGCACGTCGGCGGCGATGTTCGCCGCGACCTGCTCCAGCAGCGGGCCCGCGTTGGCGATGCACTTCGCCGCGTCCGGCTCGATCTCGGTCAGCGGGTAGGCGCGACGGATGCCCGCCGCCTGCAGGGCCTCCTGCTCCAGCAGCAGACGGCCGCACACCGCCACCACCGGCTTGCCCGCGGCCCGCGCGGCCGCGGCCACGCCCGCCGGGGCCTTGCCGTGCAGGGTCTGCTCGTCCAGCGAACCCTCACCCGTGATCACCAGGGTGGCCCGCTCCAGCGCCGGAGCGAAGCCCAGCACGTCCAGCATCAGCTCGATGCCGGGCCGGAAGCTCGCACCGAGCAGCAGCGCGCCGTAGCCGATGCCACCCGCACCGCCGGCACCCGGGGAGGCTGCCAGCTCGGTGGCCTTCGGGCCGATCGCCTTCTCCAGCACCTGCGCGTAGTGGCCCAGCGCCGCGTCGAGCGTCGCCACGTCCTCCGGCGAGGCGCCCTTCTGCGGGCCGTACACCGCGGCGCAGCCCTTCGGGCCGGTCAGCGGGTTGTCCACGTCGCTGGCCAGGACGAACTCGACCTCCGCGAAGCGCGGGTCCACACCCGACAGGTCCGCCGACGCCAGCTCGGCGAGCGCGCCGCCGCCCGGGCCGACCGGCTCGCCGTTCGCGTCCAGGAACACCGCGCCCAGCGCGGCCAGCATGCCCGCGCCGCCGTCGGTGGTCGCACTGCCGCCCACGCCGAACACGATCGTGCGGGCACCCGCGTCCAGCGCGGCCTTCAGCACCTCGCCCGAGCCGTACGTGGTCGCGGTCAGCGCGGCGAAGACGCCCTTGGGCAGCAGCTGCAGCCCGGAGGCCTCCGCCATCTCCACCACGGCGGTGCCGTCGCGCAGCGCGAAGGCGGCCGTGACCTGCTCGCCGAGCGGTCCGGTGACCCGTACTTCCCGGCGTTCGAACCCGGCCGCCACCGCGGCCGCGACCGTGCCGTCGCCGCCGTCCGCGACGGGGAGGGTCTCGACCTCCACGCCCGGTACGGCCTTGCGAAGACCCGCCGTCACCCGCTCCGCGACCTGTACGGCCGTGAGCGAGCCCTTGAATTTGTCCGCGGCGATAAGAACGCGCGCGGCCTCAGTTACTGCCCCGTCCGTCACCTTGCTGATCCCTTGCTATCGAACGTGCAGTCGCGCCAACCCCGAGGGTATCCGGAGGATCCTCCTATGCGCATGGGTGGCCCGGGTCACGCCACGCCCGCATCCGGCACTTCATGGCTCCAAATGGGGAAAAACACCCCCATAGTGGGGTGGGGTGAGTGCGGAATCACTGAGCGGTCCCGCCCCCGAGAGCTTTCCGCCCCCTGAGACGGGCCGCCCCGGGCCGGCCGCGCACCGCCCCCGGCGCGCCCCGGGGCGGCCGGTGCCCTCGCTAGGCTGGCCCCGTGACCACCACTGACGCCGCCGCAGCCGCCGCCTCCTACGCCGCCTACATCGCGACCCTGCCCCGGGTCCTGGCCGGCGCCGCCGCCCTCTTCCGGGACGCCGACGGCCGGGTGCTCGTCGTCGAGCCCAACTACCGCGAGGGCTGGGTCCTCCCCGGCGGCACCATCGAGTCCGACCAGGGCGAGTCCCCGCGCGCCGCCGCCCGCCGGGAAAGCGCCGAGGAGATCGGCCTCGACCTCCCCCTCGGCCGGCTCCTCGCCGTCGACTGGGTCCTCGGCCCCGCCCGCCCGCCGCTCGTCTCCTACATCTACGACGGAGGCGTGCTCGACGAGGACCAGCTCGCCTCCATCAAGCTCCAGGAGGAGGAACTCCTCTCCTGGAAGCTGATCGAGCCCGCCGAGCTCACCACCTACCTCCTCGGAGCGCTCGGCCCGCGCATCGAAGAGGCCTACCGCGTCCTGCAGTCCGGCGAGGGCACGGCGGAACTGGAGAACGGCCGCCCCGCCCTTCCGTAACCGGGGCGGGCAGTGACACGGCGCCTACACCGAGCAGGACAGAATCAGATCATGATCTCCATGTACGCCTGGCCCAGCACCGCCGACGGACCCGACGCCCTGCCCATGGTCCACTTCACCACCGAGGAGCAGTCGGGCGGCGAAACCACCCCCGACGGCCAGCCGGTCTGGCTCTTCGACGCCGCCATCCGGGAAGGCGGCTGGGCCCACTTCACCGACTACGACGGCTGGTCCCAGGTGGCCCCTGGCTGGCTCGCCGAATACCGCCGGCACGACGACGTCCTGCTCGTCAGCGGCCCCGGCGCCTGCGAAGGCTGGTACCAGGGCACGATCGGCGCCACCCCCGAGTGGATCGCGGCCGCCGCCGGCCAGCAGAGCATGGTCATCATGGCGGCACCCGTCCCGCACCCCTCCATGTACGGCTACGCCGTCGAGATGGGCGTGGGCTTCGCGCTGCTCGTCCCGGTGAACGTGGTCTAGCACCGCGCCGCGGGCCGGCCGGGCGGCCGACGGGCCGGGGAGGGCCTCGTCGGCTCAGCCCGTCGGCAGGGCCCGCTCGCCCGCCTCGAAGGCCAGCAGCCGCTGCTTGCGGTCCAGGCCGCCGCCGTAGCCGGTCATGCTGCCCGAGGCCCCGATCACCCGGTGGCACGGCACGATGATGCTGATGGGGTTCTTCCCGTTCGCCAGGCCGACCGCCCGGGACGCGCCGGGATTCCCCAGCCGCTCCGCCAGCTCCCCGTACGACCAGGTCCGGCCGTACGGGATCTGCTGGAGCTGCGCCCACACGCTGCGCTGGAAATCGGTGCCCTCCAGGCGCACCGGGAGGTCGAACTCGGTCAGCTCTCCGGCGAAGTAGGCCTCCAGCTGCCGCACCACCTCCGTGAACGGCTCCTCGGTGGGTGCCACCCGCTCGCCGAAGGACTCCTCCGGCGGCCGGTGCCGCTGATCGGTCATGTACATGCCGCTCAAGACGCCTTCGGTGGCCACCATGGTGAGCGGCCCGTAGGGGCTGTCGACGACGGCGTACTGCTTGTTGTTCACGCTCTTCGCGGTCTTCACGACGGTTCTCCAGGGGAAAGGGCAGCCGGGGCCCGGGTCACGGATCGCGGTACGGACGGGGTCCCGGAACGGGCCCCGGACGGGGTCCCGTACGGGGAGGGCAGACGGTTGATGGGATGGTCGTCGGTGGCCCACAGGTACTGGACGGCGTACGCCCGCCACGGCCGCCAGCCGGCCGCCCGTGCCGTCAGCGCGGCCGGCGAGGACGGCAGACCGAGCCCGGCCGCCGCCCGCCGCACCCCGAGGTCGGACGGCAGGAACGCGTCCGGATCACCCAGCGCGCGCATCGCGATCACCTCGGTGGTCCAGGGGCCGAACCCGGGGAGCGCGGAGAGCTGAGCCCGGGCCGCCTCCCAGTCGCTGTCGATGCCCAGCGGCAGCGAACCGTCGGCCAGCGCCCCGACCAGCGTGGTGAGGGTCGTCCGGCGGCTGCGCGGCAGCGCCAGCGCCTCCGGGTCGAGGCCGGCCAGCGCCTCGGGCGAGGGGAACAGACGGGTCAGCCCGCCGTCCGGGTCGGGGTCCGCCACCGGCTCGCCGTACGCGCTGACCAGCCGGGCCGCGTGCGTACGGGCCGCAGCCGTGGACACCTGCTGACCGAGCACCGCCCGTACGGCGAACTCGGCCGCGTCGACGGTACGCGGCACCCGGCGCCCGGGAGCCTTGTCCACCAGCGGCGCCAGCAGCGGATCGGACCGCAGCTGCTCGTCCACCGCCTCCGGGTCGGCGTCGAGGTCGAGCATCCACCGGCACCGGCTGATGGCGATGGTCAGGTCCCGCAGATCGGTCAGCGCCAGCTGGCACCCGATGTGGTCCGGCTGCGGAGTGAGGGCCACCACCCCGGTCCCGTACGGGAGGCGCAGCGTCCGGCGGTACGCGCCGCCGCGCCACTCCTCCACACCGGGGACCGCGGTCGCCACGAGGTGCCCGAACAGGTTGTCGGGGTTGAGCGGGGCACGGAACGGGAGCCGCAGGGAGAGTACGCCGGGGGTCTGCGGCCGGGTGCACCCGCCGCTGCGGGCCGCCGCCCGGGTCCGCAGTTCGCCGGGGGTCAGCGCGAACACCTCGCGCACGGTCTCGTTGAAACTCCGGATGGAGGAGAACCCGGCGGCGAAGGCGATGTCGCCCATGGGCAGCGCGGAGGTCTCGATCAGCAGGCGTGCGGTCTGCGCGCGCTGCGCCCGGGCCAGGGCCAGCGGGCCGGCGCCCAGCTCGGCGTTGAGCTGCCGCTCCACCTGGCGGGCGGAGTACCCGAGCCGTGCGGCCAGTCCCGGGACGCCCTCACGGTCGACTACGCCGTCCCGGATGAGCCGCATGGCCCGTGCCACGGTGTCGGCCCGCGCGTTCCACTCGGGCGATCCGGGGCTGGTGTCGGGCCGACACCGCTTGCAGGCCCGGTATCCGGCCTGCTGGCAGGCCGCGGCGCTGGGCAGGAAGGTCATGTTCTCGACCTTGGGCGGTACGGCGGGGCAGCTGGGCCGGCAGTAGATCCGGGTGGTCCGGACCGCCGTGAAGAACCAGCCGTCGAACCGGGCGTCCTTGGACTGCACGGCCCGCACGCAACGTTCGGTGTCGGTGTACATGGCTCCAGCATCGGGGTGGGGTGAGGGGTCCGGCTGGCGGTTTTCCGACATCAAGGTTACGGCCGGGCGGGGGTGGGGCGAGGCGGGGTGGCGGCGCCCGAGGAGCCGTCCGAGGTCCGGATACACGTGAGAGGGGCCCCGGATGCCGAACGGCATCCGGGGCCCCTCTCACGTGTGACGCCGGCTACGGCAGCTGGGCTGCGCGCGCCTCGCGGCGGTTGTGCCGGAAGGTGTTGACCCGGCGGGTGGTCGCGAACAGCGGGATGGTCGCGGCCAGGACGATCTGCAGGGCGCAGCCCGTCTGGAGCAGCAGCTGACCGCCCGGGGCGTCGAACGCCCATGCGGCCAGCAGACCCATCGCGCTGACGATCCAGCTCAGCATCGCCACGGCCAGCACGCCCCGCGGCTTGGGGTACTCGACCCGGCTCACCATCAGCCACGCCACCCCGATGATCGCCAGCAGGGTGGGCGGGAAGGGGAGCTCCAGCAGGACGATGGAGACGACCGTGAGGGCGCCGAAGGGGCTCGGCATGCCCTGGAACATGCCGTCCTTCATCGTCACGCAGCTGAATCTGGCGAGTCTGAGGACGACCGCGAGCAGCACCACGATCGCCGCCAGGGCCGACACCCGCTGGTGGGCGTCGTCCGCGACCATGCCGTACACGAGTACGAAGTAGGCCGGGGCGAGACCGAAGCTGATCAGGTCGGACAGGTTGTCCAGTTCCGCGCCCATCGGCGAGCTGCGCAGCTTGCGGGCCACGAGTCCGTCGAACAGGTCGAAGACCGCGGCGAGCAGCATCAGTATGACGGCGGTCGCGGCGCTGTGCCGGGCCATGCCCGTCTCGGCGCTGCCCTGGAGGTGCGGGATCAGGATTCCGGTGGTGGTGAAGTACACCGCCATGAACCCGCAGGTGGCGTTGCCGAGGGTGAGTGCGTCCGCTATCGACAGCCGCAGCGAGAGGGGCATCTCCTCGCCGTCGGCCTCTTCCTCCGCCGCCACCTCCGGGACCCACTCGGACCCGTCCGGGTCGGCCTTCGGTTTGGTGCGTGATTCGGGATCAGTCACGGTCAATGCGAGTCACCCCCGCGGTCGTGGCCTGACCGACCTCGACCGCGACCTCGACGCCCTCGGGGAGGTAGATGTCGACGCGCGAGCCGAAGCGGATCAGACCGATCCGTTCGCCCTGCTCCACCTTGGTGCCGGCCGGCAGGTAGGGAACGATCCGACGGGCGACCGCGCCGGCGATCTGGACCATCTCGATGTCGCCGAGCTCGGTGTCGAAGTGCCAGACAACGCGCTCGTTGTTCTCGCTCTCCTTGTTGAACGCCGGGACGAACCCGCCGGGGATGTGCTCCACGGACGTCACCGTGCCCGCCAGGGGCGCGCGGTTGACGTGGACGTTCAGCGGGCTCATGAAGATCGCGACCCGGGTGCGTCCGTCCTTCCACGGCATGATGCTCTGCACCACACCGTCGGCGGGCGAGATGACCCGGCCCTGGGCGATCTCTCGCTCGGGGTCGCGGAAGAACCACAGCATGCCCGCCGCGAGAGCGGTGGTGGGCACGGCCGCCGCGGCCCAGCGTCCGGACTTGCGGGCCCGGGTGAGGCTGAGCGCCGCGGTGGCGACGGTCGGCAGGAGCCACGGCGATGCTCCGCGCGCGAGGCGTACGCCGAAGAGGCTGTCGCGAGGTGCAGAGGTTTGGCTGTGGGGCATGGATGACCTTCGTAGCGGGTGATTGCCGCGCCGCAAACAGGGGGACGGGACGGCGGCTTTACTGGAATGCTATCGGTTGCGCACAACAACTGGGCAAGCCAGAAGCCGAGTCGAGTCCCGCCGGCCAGTGACTGGATGTGACCCTTTTCGCTCCCAAACGGGAGCGAATCAGGACATTCAGCTCTGGACCCGGTACTCCTCGAGCAGGCGTCGCCCAATGATCATTTTCTGGATCTCGGCGGTACCTTCACCGATGAGCAGCATCGGCGCCTCCCGGTAGAGCCGCTCGATCTCGTACTCCTTCGAGAACCCGTAACCGCCGTGGATGCGGAAGGCATCCTCCACCACCTCCTTGCAGTACTCGGAGGCGAGGTACTTCGCCATCCCTGCTTCGAGGTCGTTTCGTTCCCCGGAGTCCTTTTTGCGTGCTGCGTTGACCATCATGGCATGAGCGGCCTCGACCTTGGTAGCCATCTCGGCCAGCTTGAACTGGATGGCCTGGTGCTGGGCGATCGGCTTGCCGAAAGTGTGACGCTGCTGGGCATATCCGACACCCAGCTCGAAGGCACGCTGCGCGACGCCGCAGCCACGCGCCGCCACGTTGACGCGCCCGACCTCCACGCCGTCCATCATTTGGTAAAACCCTCGGCCGGTGACCCCGCCCAGGACGCGATTGGCCGGAATGCGCAGTCCGTCCATGATGAGCTCGGTCGTGTCGACGCCCTTGTAGCCCATCTTGTCGATCTTGCCGGGGATGGTCAGGCCCGGACGGACCTCGCCGAAGCCGGCCTCCTTCTCCACCAGGAAGGTCGTCATCGACTTGTGCGGGGCGGTGCCCTCCGGGTGTCCTTCGTCACTCCGGACCAGAACGGCCACCAGGGTGGACGAGCCGCCGTTCGTCAGCCACATCTTCTGACCGTTCAGGACGTACTCGTCGCCGTCCTTGACCGCCTTGGACGTGATCGCCGACACATCGGAGCCCAGCCCCGGCTCGGACATCGAGAACGCGCCCCGCACCTCGCCCAGCGCCATCCGGGGCAGGAAGTACTCCTTCTGCTCCTGGGTGCCGTGCTGCTTGAGCATGTACGCGACGATGAAGTGCGTGTTGATGATGCCGGAGACCGACATCCAGCCGCGGGCTATCTCCTCCACGCACAGCGCGTAGGTGAGCAGCGACTCACCCAGGCCGCCGTACTCCTCGGGGATCATCAGCCCGAAGAGGCCGAGCTCCTTGAGGCCGTCGACGATCGCTTGCGGGTACTCGTCGCGGTGCTCCAGCTCGGTCGCGACCGGGATGATCTCCTTGTCCACGAACTCGCGGACGGTCTTGAGGATCTCCTGCTGGACCTCGGTCAGGCCGGCGGTCTGGGCGAGTCGGGCCATGACTACTTCCCCTGTTCCTTGAGCTGGGGGCGGCCGGGCTGCTCGCCGCCGCGCTCCTTGATGTACGTCTCGGTCGGGACCATCACCTTGCGCCGGAAGACGCAGACCAGGGTGCCGTCCTGCTTGTAGCCCTTGGTCTCCACGTAGACGATCCCGCGGTCGTTCTTGGACTTCGACGGGGTCTTGTCCAGGACCGTGGTCTCGCCGTAGATCGTGTCGCCGTGGAAGGTCGGCGCCACGTGCCGCAGGGACTCGATCTCCAGGTTGGCGATGGCCTTCCCGGAGACGTCCGGCACGGACATGCCGAGCAGCAGCGAGTAGATGTAGTTGCCCACGACCACGTTCTTGCCGAAGTCCGTCGTGTTCTCGGCGTAGTTCGCGTCCATGTGGAGCGGGTGGTGGTTCATCGTGAGCAGACAGAAGAGATGATCGTCGTACTCGGTGACGGTCTTCCCGGGCCAGTGCTTGTAGACCGCCCCGACCTCGAACTCTTCGTACGTGCGTCCGAACTGCATGGGGTCAGGGCCTTTCTAGTTGTCGGGGGTCTCGAACTTCGACGTGCGCTGCATGCCGGCGGCCCGGCCCTTGCCCGCGATGACCAGGGCCATCTTGCGGCTGGCCTCGTCGATCATCTCGTCGCCGAGCATCGCCGAGCCCTTCTTGCCGCCCGCCTCGGACGTGCAGTAGTCGTACGCGTCCAGGATCAGCTCGGCGTGGTCGTAGTCCGCCTGGGAGGGGGAGAAGACCTCGTTGGCCGCCTCGACCTGGCCCGGGTGCAGCACCCACTTGCCGTCGAAGCCCAGCGCCGCGGCGCGGCCGGCGACCTCCCGGTAGCCGTCGACGTTCTTGATCTGCAGGTAGGGGCCGTCGATCGCCTGCAGGTTGTTCGCGCGGGCGGCCATCAGGATCTTCATCAGGATGTAGTGGTACGCGTCGGCCGGGTAGCCGGGCGGCTGCTCGCCCACGACCAGCGACTTCATGTTGATCGAGGCCATGAAGTCGGCCGGGCCGAAGATGATCGTCTCCACCCGCGGGGAGGCCTGCGCGATCGCGTTGACGTTGTTGAGGCCCTGCGCGTTCTCGATCTGCGCCTCGATGCCGATCTTGCCGACCTCGAAGCCCATCGTCTTCTCGATCTGGGTCAGCAGCAGGTCGAGCGCCACGACCTGCTCCGCGTTCTGCACCTTCGGCAGCATGATGCAGTCCAGGTTCTGGCCCGCACCCTCGACGACGGTCACCACGTCCCGGTAGGTCCAGTGGGTGGTCCAGTCGTTGACGCGCACCACACGGGTCTTGCCGGTCCAGTCGCCCTCGTTCAGGAACTTGACGATGGTGTGCCGGGCCTCCGGCTTGGCCAGCGGGGCGCAGGCGTCCTCCAGGTCCAGGAAGACCTGGTCGGCCGGCAGGCCCTGGGCCTTCTCCAGGAACCGCGGGTTGGAGCCCGGGACTGCGAGGCAGGAGCGGCGCGGCCGCAGCCGGTTCACGGGGCTGGCGGGCGTGGTCATGCGGGGACCTCCGTGCTGATGAGGGGGTTGAGCTTGTTGGCTTTGCGGATCTCGTCGACGATACGGCCGATGATCTCCGTGATACCGAAGTCCTTCGGGGTGAAGACGGCGGCCACACCGGCGGCCTTGAGTTCCTCGGCGTCGGCATTCGGAATGATGCCGCCGACGATGACGGGCAGGTCTCCCGCCCCCGCGGCACGGAGGCGGTCCAGCACGTCCGGCACCAGCGCGCCGTGCGAACCGGACAGGATGGACAGTCCCACGCAGTGCACGTCCTCGGCCAGCGCCGCCGACGAGATCTGCTCCGGAGTCAGCCGGATGCCCTGGTAGACCACCTCGAACCCGGCGTCGCGGGCCCGTACGGCGATCTGCTCGGCACCGTTGGAGTGCCCGTCCAGGCCCGGCTTGCCGACCAGCAGCCGCAACCGCCCGGCGCCCAGCTCCTCCGCGGTCCGGGCCACCTTCTCGCGGACCTCGGCCAGCGGGGTGCCCGGCTCGGCGGTCACCGCGACCGGGGCCGAGGAGACCCCGGTCGGCGCGCGGAACTCGCCGAACACCTCGCGCAGCGCGCTCGCCCACTCACCGGTGGTGACGCCCGCGCGGGCGCACTCCAGGGTGGCCTCCATGAGGTTCTCGGTCCCGGCCGCGGCCTCCTTCAGCCGGTCCAGGGCCTGCCGGGCGGTCGGGAAGACGAACGGGTCCCCGTTGCCCTGCCGGTCGGACGACTCGTGCCGCTCGGTCCGCCAGCGGCCGATGCGCTCGACGGTGAGCGCCTCCACCGCCCCGTCCACCGTCATGATGGCGCCGTCCAGGTCGGCGGTCAGCGGGTTCGGCTCGGTCTGCTGGAAGCAGTTGACGCCGACGATCTTGTCCTCGCCGGCCTCGATCCGGGCCCGCCGCTCGGCGTGCGAGGCGACCAGCTGCGACTTCAGGTAGCCGGACTCGACGGCCGCCATCGCCCCGCCCATCTCCTGGATCCGGTCGATCTCGGCCAGGCAGTCGGCGACCAGGGAGTCGACTTTGGCCTCGATGACGTGGGACCCGGCGAAGATGTCCTCGTACTCCAGCAGGTCGCTCTCGTGGGCGAGGACCTGCTGGATGCGCAGCGACCACTGCTGGTCCCAGGGCCGGGGCAGACCCAGCGCCTCGTTCCAGGCCGGCAGCTGCACCGCCCGCGCGCGGGCGTCCTTGGAGAGGGTGACGGCCAGCATCTCCAGGACGATCCGCTGGACGTTGTTCTCCGGCTGGGCCTCGGTGAGCCCGAGCGAGTTGACCTGGACGCCGTACCGGAAACGGCGCTGCTTGGCGTCCTGGATGCCGTACCGCTCCTGGGTCACCCGGTCCCAGATGCGGCCGAAGGCGCGCATCTTGCACATCTCCTCGACGAAGCGGACGCCCGCGTTCACGAAGAAGGAGATCCGGGCGACCACCTCGCCGAACCGCTCCTGCGGCACCTGCCCCGAATCGCGGACCGAGTCCAGCACCGCGATCGCGGTGGACATCGCGTACGAGATCTCCTGGACCGGAGTGGCCCCCGCCTCCTGCAGGTGGTAACTGCAGATGTTGATCGGGTTCCACTTCGGGATGTTGTTGACCGTGTACGCGATCATGTCCGTCGTCAGGCGGAGCGAGGGCCCCGGCGGGAAGACGTGCGTCCCGCGCGAGAGGTACTCCTTGACGATGTCGTTCTGGGTGGTGCCCTGGAGCTTGGAGATGTCCGCCCCCTGCTCCTCGGCGGCCACCTGGTAGAGCGCCAGCAGCCACATGGCGGTGGCGTTGATCGTCATCGAGGTGTTCATCTGCTCCAGGGGTATGTCCTGGAACAGCCGCCGCATGTCGCCCAGGTGGGAGACCGGGACCCCGACCCGGCCGACCTCGCCGCGGGCGAGGATGTGGTCGGGGTCGTAGCCGGTCTGCGTCGGCAGGTCGAACGCGACCGACAGGCCGGTCTGGCCCTTGGCGAGGTTGCGGCGGTACAGCTCGTTGGACGCCTCGGCCGTGGAGTGGCCGGCGTACGTCCGCATGAGCCACGGACGGTCCTTCTGGCGCTCTGTCATCTCAGGCGTTCCCTTTGGCCCTCAGACGTGTCTGACTGATCAGACGGGTCAGATGTTCCGGAAGCGGTTGATCGCGTCGATGTGCTTGGCGCGCATCTCGGGGTCGCGGACGCCCAGGCCCTCCTCGGGGGCCAGGCACAGCACGCCGACCTTGCCCTGGTGAGCGTTGCGGTGGACGTCGTGCGCGGCCTGCCCGGTCTCCTCCAGCGAGTAGACCTTCGACAGGGTGGGGTGGATCTTGCCCTTGGCGATCAGGCGGTTGGCCTCCCACGCCTCGCGGTAGTTCGCGAAGTGCGAGCCGATGATCCGCTTCAGCGACATCCACAGGTAGCGGTTGTCGTACTCGTGCATGTAGCCCGAGGTCGAGGCGCAGGTGGTGATGGTGCCGCCCTTGCGGGTGACGTAGACGGAGGCGCCGAAGGTCTCGCGGCCGGGGTGCTCGAAGACGATGTCGATGTCCTCGCCGCCGGTCAGCTCGCGGATCTTGGAGCCGAACCGCTTCCACTCGCGCGGGTCCTGGGTCCGCTCGTCCTTCCAGAACTTGTAGCCCTCGGCGTTCCGGTCGATGACCGCCTCGGCGCCCATCTTCCGGCAGATCTCGGCCTTCTCCGGGGAGGAGACCACGCAGATCGGGTTGGCGCCGCCGGCCAGGGCGAACTGGGTGGCGTACGAGCCGAGGCCGCCGCTGGCGCCCCAGATCAGGACGTTGTCGCCCTGCTTCATGCCGGCGCCGTTGCGGGAGACCAGCTGGCGGTAGGCGGTGGAGTTGACCAGGCCGGGGGAGGCGGCCTCCTCCCAGCTCAGGTGGGCCGGCTTCGGCATCAGCTGGTTGGACTTGACCAGTGCGATCTCCGCCAGGCCGCCGAAGTTGGTCTCGAAGCCCCAGATGCGCTGCTCGGGGTCGAGCATCGTGTCGTTGTGGCCGTCGGAGGACTCCAGCTCCACGGAGAGGCAGTGCGCGACGACCTCGTCGCCCGGCTTCCAGGAATTCACGCCCGGGCCGGTGCGCAGCACGACGCCGGCCAGGTCGGAGCCGATGATGTGGTACGGGAGGTCGTGGCGCTTGGTGAGCTCGCTGACCCGGCCGTAGCGCTCCAGGAAGCCGAAGGTGGACAGCGGCTCGAAGATCGAGGTCCACACGGAGTTGTAGTTGACCGAGGAGGCCATGACGGCCACCAGGGCTTCACCCGGGCCGAGTTCGGGGACCGGGACCTGGTCGAGGTGGAGGGACTTGCGGGGGTCCTTCTCACGGGTGGGGAGCCCGGCGAACATCTCCGTCTCGTCCTTGTGCACGGTGATCGCGCGGTACGAGTCGGGGAGCGGCAGGGCCGCGAAGTCGTCGGCCGTAGCGGCCTGCGACTGGATCGCGTCCAGGATGTCCTTCACGGTTTTGCCTCCTGCGAGCGCTGGATGAGGGTGCGCTGAGGGAATCGCGGTGCGGTGGAAGTGGTGGGTGTGCCGTCGGTTCGGCGTGTGCGTCATGCGGTGCTCGATGCGGTGCGTGGTGCGTTGCTCGATGCGGTGCGTGATGCGTGGTGTTGCTGTGGCGGCGCCTGTGGTGGGGCGCGGGAGGTGCCTGTGACGCAGGCGTCCGGGGCGCGTTCCTCACCGGGTAGGGCTGCGGACCGCGGGGACATCCGGACGACTTCAACGTATGGCACCGCGTGTCACTCGACAAGGCACCGCGTGCCAAAAGTTTCTCTCATTTGCCGATTGACCTGCGCAGATGAGCGATGATCGATCAGAGTTACCCGCGAGTAGGGGCAACCTGGACATACGACAGTGGCCGCCCCCCGGATCGGGGGGCGGCCACTGTGAAGGGTGTGACGAGCATCGCGTGATCGCGTCTCGAATACCGGGCGCCCGGCACTGATCGACCGCCGTTTCCGACCGGTCCTTGGCCGACCGGTCTCCTCTACCTGTTCTTCAGGGCGTCCTCGATGGTGCGCATCACCTCGGCGAGCGGGGCGTCGGTCCGCGCCACCGCCACCAGCACCTCGCCCTCGGTGCGCACGGCGGCCGGCTCCGGCGCCGGTTCCGGGGCGGTGACGGCCTGGGCCGCGCCCAGGGAACGGCCCGCGCCGATCCCGGTGCCGAAGGTCTTCCGGACGATCGCGAAGGCGTGGTCCAGCTGGGCCTCCACGTCCCCCTGGCCGCCGGCCCGCAGCCAGCGCCGCAGCACGTGGTTGTGGGCCGTGACCACGGCCGACGCCGCCACCTCGGCCAGCAGCGGGTCGTCGTTCCCGTCGTGGTGGTCCTGCTCGTCGAAATGCGCCAGCAGGTAGCGGGTGAACAGCCGCTCGTAACGGGCCACCGAGGCGATCTCGCGCTCCCGCAGCGCCGGCACCTCACGGGTCAGCCGGTACCGCTCCACCGACACCGCGGGTGAGGCGGCGTACATCTTCATGACTTCCTTGATCCCGCGGCACACGGTGTCGAGCGGGTGCTCGTGCGCCGGGGCGGCGTCCAGCACCGCCTCGGCCCGGATCAGGGTGTCGTCGTGGTCCGGGAAGATCGCCTCTTCCTTGGACCGGAAATGCCGGAAGAAGGTGCGCCGGGCCACCCCGGCGGTCGCGGCGATCTCGTCTACGGTCGTCGCCTCGTACCCCTTCGTCGCGAACAGCTCCATCGCCGCGGCGGCGAGCTCACGGCGCATCTTGAGCCGTTGTGCGGCGGCCCGGGAACCGGCGGCGCTCTCCGTGCCGTCGGAGGAGGCCGCGGCGGGGCGGGCGGGGGTCTTGGCGGGCTGGGACATAGTGCGAACGTACTGCATGCGCGCCGGAGAGCGCGCCTGAGGCCCGGAGGGGTCCACGGGATGGGATGGATGCGGGGGAGGGCCCGCACTGTGCTCGGGAGGGTTCCCGCGCCGTGAGGGTCCGGCGGGGCCGAGCAGCCCTCCCCACGCATCCGGCTCATGTGCCCGTGGGTGACCGCCGGCGTTACCGCCGGGCGTACTCACGGAATCCGCGACCGGTCTTCCGGCCCAGGCAGCCCGCCGCCACCAGATGCTCCAGCAGCGGGGAAGGAGCCAGACCGGGGTCGCGGAACTCCTTGTGGAGCACCTTCTCGATGGCCAGGGAGACGTCCAGGCCGACCACGTCGAGGAGCTCGAACGGCCCCATCGGGTAGCCACCGCCCAGCTTCATCGCGGCATCGATGTCCTCGACCGAGGCGTAGTGGGTCTCCACCATCTTGATCGCGTTGTTCAGGTACGGGAACAGCAGGGCGTTCACGATGAACCCGGCCCGGTCACCGCAGTCCACCGCGTGCTTGCGGACCTTGGCGCAGATCTCGCGGACCGTCGCGTGGACGTCGTCCGCGGTCAGCACCGTACGCACCACCTCGACCAGCTTCATCGCCGGCGCCGGGTTGAAGAAGTGCATGCCGATCACGTCCTGCGGACGCGAGGTCGCGCGGGCACAGGCGATCACCGGGAGGGAGGAGGTGGTCGTGGCCAGCACCGCGCCCGGCTTGCAGATCTTGTCCAGGGAGGCGAACAGCTCCTGCTTCACCGCCAGGTCCTCGGCGACCGCCTCGACCGCCAGGTCGACCTCGGCGAAGGCCTCCAGCGAACCGGCCGGGGTGATCCGCGCCAGCGTCGCGTCCGCGGCCTCCTGGGTCAGCCGGCCCTTGGCCACGGCCCGGCCCAGGGACTTCCCGATCGCCGCCTTCGCGGCCGCCGCCTTCTCGTCGCTCCGGGCCGCCAGCACCACCTCGTAGCCGGCCTGCGCGAAGACCTGCGCGATACCGCTCGCCATGGTGCCGGAGCCGGCCACGCCCACGGAGGAAACGGTGCGGCCCGCCGCCGTGGCGGCCCCCTCCAGCGGGGTGTGCGCGTCCCGCACCACCGTCCCGCTGCCCGGCTCCTCGTAGGAGTAGAAACCGCGCCCCGCCTTGCGGCCGGTCAGTCCGGCCTCGGTGAGGTGACCGAGGATCGGCGCCGGGGCGTGCAGCCGGTCGCCGGAGGCGGCGTACATGGCCTCCAGGACGGTGCGCGCGGTGTCCACGCCGATCAGGTCGAGCAGCGCCAGCGGTCCCATCGGCAGACCGCACCCGAGCCGCATGGCCGCGTCGATGTCCTCACGGGAGGCGTACTTCGACTCGTACATGGCCGCGGCCTGGTTGAGGTAGCCGAAGAGCAGGCCGTCGGCGACGAACCCGGGCCGGTCGCCGACCGCGACGGGCTCCTTGCCGAGGGCACGGGCCAGCGCGGTGACGGACTCGACGGCGGTCGGGGCGGTCAGCACCGAGGAGACGACCTCGACCAGCTTCATGGCCGGCGCGGGGTTGAAGAAGTGCAGGCCGAGCACCCGCTCCGGGTGCTGCGACTCGGCGGCCAGCCGGGTCACGGACAGCGCGTTGGTGCCGGTGGCCAGGATGGTGTCGGGCCGGACGATCGCGTCCAGCTCCCGGAACACCCGCTGCTTGAGCGCGTACTCCTCGGGAACCACCTCGATGACGAGATCGGCGTGCACGGCCGCCTGCAGGTCGGTGAAGGTACGCAGCCGGGCCAGGACGCTCTGCCGCTCCTGCTCGGTCAGCCGCTCCTTGGCGACGGACCGGGCAGTGGCGGCCTCGAGGGCGCCGGCGCAGGCGCGGCCGGCGGCCTCGCTGACGTCGATCCCGATCACTTCGTGACCGGCCCGGGTGAGGACCTCGGCGATACCGGTGCCCATGGTGCCGAGGCCGACGACGGCGACGGTCTGCAGGGCGGACTGGACGGACGGGGCGGAACTGGACGTGGACGGACGGTCCATCGCGGGACTCCAGTGAGGGTGAAAGGGGTGACGGCTGAGGGGCGCGGAGCACGGTGCAGACAAGCAGAGGTGCACGGGTGCGTGGCTGCGCGGGTGCGTGCGTGGTGGCTCTACGGGTGCGCGGACGCGGTGTCCGCGAACGTGGAGGTGCACGGATGTGCAGGGGCTGTACGCAGCACAGGGGTGCTCGAGTGAAATGCAATGCGCGGCGAGGCGCCCGCAAGAAGAAGGCGCCGAGCCGTGATTGCGGGATGCTCCGCGTGCATGCCGCGCGTCGCACAGCGCGGCGGAATGCGGATCACCGAACACGGCGAACTGATAGAGACGGCCAAGCCCTGTCCCGGGGCACCGGCCGCACAGCATGCCGAACCGACCAACACGAGCGGGGCTGCGTCACCAGGCCACGCCCGTAATCCGCCCCCCGAGCCACTGATATCGGGCTCGAGGACACGTTGATGCGAGATTAACCGGTGAGTAACTGCTTGGCCAGACCAGGGGAGATGTGATCTGCGCGATGGGGTCAATCGGCCGGGCCCGGGTGGGCCCGGGTGGGGCGGGGGTGGACCCCGCCCCCGTGAGATCAGACCCGGGCGATCAGCGCGTAGCGCTCATCGGTGACCGGACCGCCCCACAGCAGCCCGTTGTGGCCGAGCTGTTCGACACGCAGGTCCGCCACGAGGGGGCGAACGGCGTCCGCCAGGTCCTCGGCGGTCACACCGCCGTTCCAGGGCAGGGTTTCGGCTCCGTCCACGTAAGGGGTTTCCTGCCCGGCTTCCCGCCACCGCCCTTCGACGAGGACCAGCGCGCCCCCGGGGCGAAGCCGCGCGACCCATGCGCGCAGCGCGGCAACGGGGTCGGGCAGGGTCCACGCCAGGTGCCGGGAGAGGACCACGTCGAAGTTGTCCCCGCCGGTGGGCGGGTCTGCGGCGTCACCCACCAGGAACCGGCTCGGAAGCCCGGCGGCGGCCAGCTTGACCCGGGCGAGGTCGACCATCCTCGGGGCGAGGTCCACCCCGGTGACCCGGTGTCCGGCCTCCGCGAGCAGGAGGGACAGCGAGCCGGTGCCGCACCCCACGTCGAGGACGTCGGAGTGCCCCGCCGGCATCCAGGAGGACAGACACGCCCGCCACGCCCCACGGGTGGCCTCCTGACGCAGCCCGTGATCCGGCTCGTCGTCGAACCTTCCGGCCGCAGCGTCCCAGTACGTCCTGATCTCATCGGAGTCGGTCATGGTCTGGATCTTGGCAGCGGCCACTGACAACGGGCGGGGTCGGGGGTGTGCCGAGGCTCCGCCTGGGCGGTATCTGGGAGGTGCCCGGGGGCTGCCCGTCAGTCCCAGTGTCATTACGTGCCGCCCGCCGGCGTCAAGGGCGCTCCCGTTGGTCGCGTCGGCAAGCCGATGGCCCTTCGGGCCCCCCTTGACCCCGACGACCGTCACGCAACGACAAGGACTGTCGGGCGGCCCCCGGGGGATGGCATGGGAGGAGCCTTCGGATCCTGGCGCTCTGGCGTTGGCGGGCACGAGCAGCGGCTCGCGCCCGGCCAGCCGCCCTCCAGGCGGGCGCGGCGGTGAAGTGGATCAGATCTACGTAATCCAGGGCGGTCCGGGCGCCCCAAATCGCTACGCGCTCCTGTTGACCAGCGGATTCGGGCCGCCGAGGGCCGGACATAGGCCGCCAACGATCGCTACGCGCTCCGGTCTGTCGGCGGATCCGGGCCGCCGGGGGTTGAACATAGGCCGCCCACGATCTCCGCATCCTCCTGCGGGCATGGCGGCCGACAGGCCGTCCGTGGCAGAGACGATCGAAGAGGGGAAGGCGTCGGCGATTGCTCCATGCTGCTGCCGTCTTGTTGGCCGACAGGCCGGCCGGTGGGGTTGGTAGGGGCAGATGGGTGGCGGCATCGGCGACGTCGTGATCGTGCTTGATGTCGGCACATCGCTCCGAACGACGCGTCGGCCGCCGTCCCGGCGGGAGCACGTAGCGATCGCAGGCGCTTCACCCAGCCACCGGCGGCCCGCATCCGCCGTCCGTCCGGAGCGCGTAGCGATCGATGGCGGTCTATGTCCGGCCACCGGCGGCCCGCATCCGCTGAGAAAGAGGAGCGCGTAGCGATTTGGGGCGCCCGGACCGGCTCGGATTACGTAGATCTGATCCACTTCACTTCCGCGTCCCGCCCGGAGGGCGGCTGGCCGGGCGGGAGCCGCCGCCCGTGCCCGCCAACGCCAAACCCAAGCGGCCTCGGTCCCTCCATGCCATCCCCCGGGGGCGGCCCGACAGTCCTTGTCGTTGCGTGACGGTCGTCGGTGTCAAGGGTGGCCCGAAGGGCCATCGGCTTGCCGACGCGACCAACGGGAGCGCCCTTGACGCCGGCGGCCGGCACGTAATGACACTGGGACTGACGGGCCGCCCCCGGGCACCTCCCAGATACCGCCCAGGCGGAGCCCCGGCTCACCGCACCCCCGCCCGACACTTCACGACCTCCGCCGATGTCTCCCGCCTCCCCCTCCCCCCGCTCCCGGACCCCGCCCGGTCGTAGCGTGCCCGGTGGGAAAGCCAGCGGGGGTGGGGCGCCGCGTCCTACGCTGTGCGGATGACTGTGCTTGAGCGGCTGCGGGGCGAAGCCGGTGGGGCGGCGGGGGAGTACGAGCGGCTGGTGGCGGCCGGGACGGACGAGCTGGCCGATGCGCTCACTTCCGGGGCACTGCCCCTGTGGGCGCGGGAGCTTGCCGCTTATCGGCTCGGGCTCGCCGGAGACCGCCGCGCTTTCGAGGCGCTGGTGCTCCTCCTCAACCACCGCGATCCACCCCGCTGCGCGGCGGCCGCCGAGGCGCTCGCCGTCCTCGGTGATCCGCGGACGGCGCGTGCCGCGGCGGCCCTCGCCACCAACGAGCTGCGTGTCGCCTATGCCCTGGAGCCGGTTCGGCTGCTCATCGCGCTCCGCGCCCCGGAGTCCGTACCTGCGCTGATGACGACCCTGGACCGGCGGCTCCGGCAGTACGACCCGTACTGGCGGGTTGCTCTGGTGTGTGTCGAGGGGCTCGGGGCCCTCGGTGATCCGAGGGCCCGCGAGCTGCTGATCCGGGCCCAGGCCCATCCTCGGCTGGCGGTCGCGGCGACCGACTCGCTCAAGGCGTTGTCTTCCGCACCGTGACCGTCAGCCTCTCGGCGTGCCGTCTGAGGTGTCCATGATGATTGCCGGGTATCCGTTGTCCATGGCCGGTCGGCCATGGATCCGTGACTGATTCCGTAACTGATCAACGGTCTGCCGTCATCTCGCTTGTGATCGCCCAGCGTTCGTGGTCGCGCCAGGCGCCGTCGATGAAGAGGAAGTCCGGGGACAGGCCCTCCAGCCGGAATCCGGCCTTTCGGACGAGGGCGATCGAGGCCGCGTTCCCCGGCTGGATGTTCGCCTCCAGGCGGTGCAGGTCCAGGGCCCCGAAGGCGTGGGTGATGAGGAGGCCCATTGCCTCCGTCATCAGGCCGCGGCCCGCCGCGTGCGCGAAGGCGCCGTAGCCCAGGGCGCCGCACTGGAAGGCGCCGCGCACGATGTTGTTGATGTTGATGAAGCCCGCGATGGCACCGCCGTCCCGTTCGCACACCAGGAATCCGGCCCGACTCGGGTCCTCGCCGGCAAGCCGGCGCGCGTAGGGCTCGTACTCGGCGGGTGTGGTGGGCGGGAACAGCCACGGGTGGTGCAGCTCCTGGCTCTCGCGTGCGCGGGTGGTGAACTCCGGGGCGTCTTCGGGGCGGAAGGGGCGCAGGCCCACCCGGGGCCCGCCGCACACGAACTCCGCCGTCGCGTCGGAAAAGATCATTCGGTCAGCGTAGGGCTGTGTGAGGATCGCGTGCGTGAGCGACGACGATGACAGGAGGGCCGCCGCCCTCGCCGCGCGGAACAACGCCGCCTGGTGCGACGCGGTCTGCCGTGCGCACGGCCTGGAGCCGCGGGCCGGTGACCGGCTGTGGGCCTCCGCCCGCCGGACCCCGCCCCTGTATCCCGATGCCGTGACCCTCAATGCGGAGGTCACGGAAGGCGAGGTGCTGGCCCTCGTCGACGTCCGGCAGCCCTGGTGTTCGGTCAAGGACAGCTTCGCGCGGCTGGAGCTGGGAGAGGCGGGATTCGAGGTGTTGTTCGACGCCCAGTGGATCCACCGCCGACCCGCGCCGGCGGAGAGCGCGGTGGCCTGGGAGCGAGTCCGTACGGCCGAGGAGTTGGCACGCTGGGAAGCGGCCTGGGAAGCAGCCGGGGGCGGGGCGGAGGGGGTGTTCCGGCCGGAGCTGCTCGCCGACCCGGACATCGCCTTCGTCCACGGCGTGGACGGCGCCGCTCCCGGCGGCGGGCGGATGGTCTGCGGGGCCGTGCTCAACCGTGCCGCGGGTTCGGTCGGAGTCTCGAACGTGTTCGGGGCCGGCGCCTGGTCCCTCGTGCTCTCGGCCGCGGGCGGGCTGTGGCCGGGCCTACCGCTCGTGGGCTACGAGTCCGGAGAGGATCTGGCCGCAGCGGCCCGGAACGGGTTCGTCCCCGTCGGGCCCCTGCGGATCTGGCTCCGGAGCGGGTGACTCAGTCCGCGCCCAGTTCCAGCCGTTCCACGTCATCGCGCTGCAGCCCGAACGCCTGGACGTAGAGGGAGAGTTCGGCCTCCAGGGCGCGGACCATCGTGGCGGCCTGCCGGAAGCCGTGGCCCTCGCCCGGGAAGGGGATGTACGCGTGCGGGACCGCGCGGCCCCGGAGGGCCCGCAGGAAGCGTTCCGCCTGGGCCGGCGGACAGACCGCGTCGTCCAGGCCCTGGAGGAGGACGAACGGGGCGGTGATGCGGTCGGCGCGGGCCGCGGGGGAGCGTTCCCGGTTGCGGACGGCCAGGGTGTCCGGGGGGCCGGCCAGGCCGTCGATGTAGTGGGACTCCAGATCGTGGGTCTCCTCGGCGAAGCCCTGGAGGTCCAGTACCGGGTAGATGATCGTGCCGCAGGCGTACAGGTCGGTGGCGGCCAGCGAGGCCGCCGCCGTCCAGCCGCCCGCGCTGCCGCCGCGGATCGCCAGCCGGGCGGGGTCCGCCGTGCCCTCCGCCGCCAGGGACCGGGCCACCGCCGCGCAGTCCTCCACGTCGACCACGCCCCACTGCTCGCGCAGCCGCTCGCGGTACGCCCGGCCGTAGCCGGTGGAGCCGCCGTAGTTGACCTCGACCACGCCGATGCCGCGCGAGGTGAAGTACGCGATGTGCAGGTCCAGCACGGGCGGCACGTGGTCGGTGGGGCCGCCGTGCGCCCAGACGACGTACGGCGGGAGTTCGTCGGCGGGGGCGCGGCGGGCCGGGTGGTGCGGGGGGTAGACGTGGGCGTGGATCTCCCGGTCGTCCGGGCCGAGGAAGGTGCGGCTCTGCGGTTCCGGGTAGTACGCCGGGTCCACCCGGTCCACCGCGTGCGCGCCGACCGCCCGGGCCCGGCCCGTCGCGGTGTCCAGCTCCACCACCTCGTACCCGCTGCGCGGGCTCGCGGCCACCCCGTACACCCGGGAGCCGTGCACCGCCAGGGCCGGCTGCCAGGCCGTCCACGGCCCGGCCACGTCGACCAGGTCGCCGGTCTCGGGGTCGAGTATCCCGAGCGCCGACGAGCCGAGGCCGTGCAGGACGGCGACCGGCCCGGCGGGCAGGGGGGCCAGCCAGGCCAGGCCGGTCTTCCACAGCGGTCCGCCGAACTCCTCCTCCCGCGGGCAGAGGTTGACCGCGCCGCCGCTGTCCGGGTCCACGCGGTACGGGTTCCACCAGCCACAGCGGTCGCTGACCGCCAGCAGGCTTCCGTCGGCGGCCCATTCGGTCTGGCAGACGGACTCCCCGGGCCCGCCGAGCACCGTGCGGACACCGGTCAGCGCACCGTCGGCGGTGACCTCGGCGAGCTTCAGCTCGGTCCCGTCCCACGGCATCCGCGGGTGGTCCCAGGCCAGCCAGGCGGCCCGCCGCCCGTCGGGGGAGAGCCGCGGGCCGGTGCAGAAGCGGTGCCGGTCGTCGGTCAGTTCCCGTACCCGCGACCGGTCCTCGGCCGCCGATCCGTCCAGCGGTACGGCGGCCAGGACGCGGCGCACGTCGGTCGGGGCCGGGCCGGTGAACTCCTCCAGCACGCACCACACTTCGCCGTCGCGCAGCACCGGGTCGGCCCAGCGCAGCCCGCGCCCCGCCGTGCCGAGCGGGGTCAGCGGCCTGGGCTCCCCGGCGCCGTTCGGCCCGCCAGCGTCGGGTTCGTACCGGTAGAGGCGCTGGTCGGCGAAGTGGGAGAAGACCACCAGCGGCCCGTGCTCGCCCCAGGACGCGGTCCAGGGGCGGCCGCCGTACTCCACCACCCGGCTGCGCACGTTCCACGGCGCCGCCAGTACGGCCTCCTCGGGGCCCCCGCCGGAGCGCAGCCGGACCAGTGCGCGGCGGCCGCCCTCGGACGGCCGGGGTTCCGTCCACCACACTTCGTCGCCGACGGTGCCTACGTACTCGGGCCGCCCGTCCAGCGAGGCGGCCAGGGCGGCGTCGATCGGGGACGGCCACCTTCCGTAGGGTTCGGTGGTGCCGGCGACGCTCACGACGGACGGGGCAGCGGCGGCTGGGGCTGCGGCGTCCATCACAGGGCCCGTAGCGCGCGGTCGAGGACCCGGACCCCGAAGTGCAGGGCGTCGACGGGCACCCGCTCGTCCACGCCGTGGAACAGCGACCAGTAGTCGAAGCCGGGCGGCAGCTTCAGCGGGGAGAAGCCGTAGCCGGTGATGCCCAGGCGGGAGAACTGCTTGGCGTCGGTGCCGCCGGCCATGCAGAACGGCACCACGTGCCCGGCCGGGTCGAAGTGCTCCACGGATTCCCGCAGGACCGCGTACGTACGGCCGTCCACGGGGGCTTCGAGCGCCACCTCCCGGTGGTGGAACTCCCATTCCACGTCCGGGCCGGTGAGCTGGTTCAGGGTGGAGATGAACTCCTGCTCGCCGCCGGGCAGAATCCGGCCGTCCACGTACGCGGTGGCGTGGCCCGGCACCACGTTCAGCTTGTAACCGGCGCTCAGCATGGTCGGGTTGGCGCTGTTGCGGACGGTCGCCTCGACGAGCAGGGCGGCCGGTCCGATCTTCCCCAGTACCTCGTCCAGGTCGAAGTCGCGGGCCCGCGGGTTCACCGACAGCCCTTCCAGCGCGGCGAGTTCGGTGATGCAGGCGGTGACGGTGTCGGTGAGCCGGACCGGCCACTCGTACTCGCCGATCCGGGCCACGGCGGCCGCCAGCCGACTGACCGCGTTGGCCCGGTTGGGCTTCGAGCCGTGCCCGGCGGTGCCGTGGGCGGTGAGTTTGAGCCAGGCCGTGCCGCGTTCCCCGGCGGCGATCGGGTAGAGGGTCCGGCCGGGGGCGGTGTGCAGGGTGAAGGCCCCGGACTCGCTGATGCCCTCGGTGCAGCCGTCGAACAGGCGGGGGTGCTCGTCGGCGAGGAAGCCGGAGCCGTCGACGGCGCTGTCCTCCTCGTCGGCGGTGAAGGCGATCACGATGTCCCGGCGCGGGCGGACGCCACGGCGGGCCCAGGCCCGTACGACGGCCAGGACCATCGCGTCCATGTTCTTCATGTCGACGGCACCGCGGCCCCAGACCACTCCGTCGCGGACCTCGCCGGAGAAGGGGTCGGTGCTCCAGTCGGCCGCCTCGGCCGGGACCACGTCGAGGTGGCCGTGGACCAGCAGGGCCGGGGCGGACGGGTCGGTGCCCTCGATCCGGGCGACGACGTTGGTGCGGCCGGGGGCGCGCTCCAGCAGGACGGGCTCCAGCCCGGCGCCGGCCAGCCGTTCGGCGGCGTATTCGGCGGCGGGGCGTTCGCGGCAGTCGCCGCCGCCCCGGTTGGTCGTGTCGATGCGGATCAGCCCGGAGGTGAACTCGACCACCTCGTCGAGGGCGGTCCGGTCGACGGGCGAGGTGTCCCCGGCTTCGTGGGCTTCGTGGGCTTCGTGGGCTGCCGGGGTCTCCGGAGTGGTGTGCATGTCAGCCATACTGCTCCTCCACGGCGGCGGAGACGATCGTCGTGACCGCCTTGAAGGTCCGGATCCCCTCGTACATCGTCTCGCTGCTGTACGCGACCCTGCGCTCGCCGGTCCGGTCGACACCCGGAACCACGGTGGCCGACAGGGACAGGTGCTCGGCGTCGAACTCCAGCTCCACGGTGAACGGCCCGGCGGACACCGGCTCGTGCCGGACGGCGAGGGCGGCCGCCTCCTTGGCGGCAGCCCGGATGTCGGCGGCCGTGCGGGCGGGAGGACGGCAGACCGCGGCGTACCGCGAGACGTGGTCCTTGACGGCGACGGTCCGGGCCCGGGGCGCGTACCCGGCGGCGTCGGCGCAGGTCAGGTCGTCGCCGGTGACCAGGACGACCGGGACCCCGTACTCGGCGACCACGTGCGAGTTGAGCAGGCCCTCGCTGGCGCGCACCCCGTTGACCCACACTCCGGTGATGGAGTTGGCGAGGTAGGTGTGGGCCAGGACGCCTTCGGTGCCGGCACCCGTGTGATAGCCGACGTAGGCGATGCCGTCGACGTCGCCGTGCTGGACGCCCTCGACCATGGAAAGGGTCTTGTGCCGCCCGGTGATCATCTCGACGCGTTCGTCGAGCTGCTCCAGCAGCAGGTTGCGCATGGACCAGTGCGCCTCGTTGATCAGCACCTCGTCGGCGCCGCCGTCGAAGAACCCCTGGGCGGCGGCGTTGACGTCGGAGGTGAACATGACCCGGCACCGTTCCCATTGCGGGGTGCCGGGGAGCACGTCGGCGGGCCAGGTGACGCCGGTGGCGCCCTCCATGTCAGCGGAGATGAGGATCTTCATCGGGCCCCCGTCGCGGAGTCGCGGTCGTGTCTCCGCCTCACCCTAGCCAGCGGGCGGGACGGGGCCCAGAGCACGTGCGGCGTGGCGTGCGGCCCGGGGCGACCGGGCCGCGAAATCCACTCGAACCGGTGAGGTCCGCAACCGGCTTGCTCAGCCCTCGGTTTCGCGGGCCAGGTTGTCGAGCAGGGTGTCGTAGATGCGGGCGAGGCCCTTGGGGGCGAAGGTGCGCTCGAAGAAGCCGCCGATGCCGCCGGCTCCGTTCCAGACGGTCGTGACGACGGCCTTGGACTTGCCCTCGCCTGCCGGGGTCACCGTCCAGGTCGTGACCATCGAGGAGTTACGGTCCTTCTCGACGAGCCGCCCGTCGGAGGGCTCGGTGACCTCCAGCAGGCAGTCGCGGACGCGCTTGCTGGTGGCCTGCAGCTTCCAGTGCACCAGGGTGCCCTCGCCGTCGCCGCCCTCACGCACCTCGTACTCGCTGAAGTGCTCGGGCAGCAGCTTGGCGCGGGTGCCGGTGTAGTCCGCGAGCGCGTCGAACACCGTCTCCGCGTCGGCCGCGATGATCCGCTCCGTGGTGGCCTCGACCTGCGCCATACCTGTTCCTCCAGCAGTCGTGAACGCTCTTGCGGCGGCAAGCCAATCACCCTCCGGGGCGGGGGCCCAAATCGGGTCCGGGCGGACCCCCTTGCGGGGCTGCGCCCCGGGGCCTCGCGGGGCTGCGTCCCGCCCGCCTTGTGGGGCTGCGCCCCGGGGCCTTGCGGGCTGCGCCCCGGGGCCGTGTGGGCTGCGCCCCGGCGTGGGCGGGGCTGCGCCCGAAGGCAGGGGGCCGCGGTCGGGCGGGGTGCGGCCGCTGGGCGGGGTGTCCCGGTGTGCCCACCCGTCCCGCCCAGCGGGACGCCTGCCCACACCGAGGCGGGTGGCCTGCGCACTCCGAGGGCGGGACGCCTGCCCACACCGAGGCGGGTGGCCTGCGCACGCCGGGGCGCCTGGGCACTCCGAGGCGGGTCGCCTGCGCACGCCGGGGCGCCTGGGCACTCCGAGGCGGGTCGCCTGCGCACGCCGGGGCGGGATGACGGACGGGGGGAGGGCGATCATGGGAACAGATGTTCTATTCTCGGTCGCGGCGGTCGAGTGGAGGAGGGCGTCATGCGCTGGGAGAACCTGACCGACGGGTCCTCGGGGCCGGCCGCGCTGTTCGGTGCCGGGGCCGTGGTCACGCGGACCTTCGACACCCCCGAGTTCCGTGGCATCACCTTCCACGAGGTGCGGGCCAGGTCGATCGTCAACCGCGTGCCCGGTGCTTCCCGGATGCCGTTCGAATGGACCGTGAACCCGTACAGGGGTTGCTCGCACGCCTGCGTCTACTGCTTCGCTCGGAACACGCACAGCTATCTCGACCTCGACACCGGGCTCGGCTTCGATTCCCAGATCGTCGTCAAGACCAACGCCCCCGAGCTGCTCCGCCGCGAGCTGGGCTCCCGCCGCTGGACCGGCGCGCACATCGCCATGGGCACCAACGTGGACTGCTACCAGCGCGCCGAAGGCCGCTACCGGCTGATGCCCGGCATCATCGAGGCGCTCCGCGACCACGCCAACCCCTTCTCCATCCTCACCAAGGGCACGCTGATCCTCCGCGACCTGGAGCTCCTCCGGCAGGCGGCCGAGGTCACCGAAGTGGGCATCTCCGTCTCGGTCGGCTTCACCGACACCTCCCTCTGGCGCACCGTGGAGCCGGGCACGCCCTCCCCGGCCCGCCGGCTGGACGTCGTACGGACCCTCACCGAGCACGGAATCGGCTGCGGGGTGCTCATGGCCCCGGTGATCCCCTTCCTCGGCGACGCGCCCGAGCAGCTGCGCGCCACCGTGCGGGCGGTCGCCGAGGCCGGCGCCACCTCCGTGACACCCCTGGTACTCCATCTGCGGCCCGGCGCCCGAGAGTGGTTCACGGCCTGGCTGGCCCGGCACCACCCCCGCCTCGTCCCCCGGTACGAGCGGATGTACGCGGGCGGGGCGTACGCGCCGACCTGGTACCAGCGCCAGATCACCCGCCAAGTCCACGAACTGGCAGCCGAGTTCGGCATCGGGCCGGGCGGGCGCGCGGCGGCCCGGAAGACGGAGCCGCCGGAGCGCCCGGTCGGCCCCGCACCGGACGGACCCACCCAGCTCACCCTGCTCTGACCGTCGGCCCGCCGGCCCCGGCCCGCCGATCCACCATCGGCCGATCCAGCGGACCGGGATCACCAGATCGGGCCATTGGCCTGGGCAATCCCGGTTTCGGGCCCCGGGTTCCGGGACGATTCCGCCCAGAACCCTCTGCCGGGAGAACCGAAGATGCCCAAGATCGCCCTCACGAAGCGCACCATCGCCCTGCTCTCCACCGCCACAGCCGCGGCCGCAGCGGCGACCGCGCTGGCCGCCGCCCCGGTCACCGCCGCCGCCCCGGCGGAGTCCGCCGCCGGGCTGCGCTGGACCGCCTGTCCGACCACCAAGTACCCCACCCTGCAATGCGCCTCGCTGAGCGTCCCGCTCGACCACGCGCAGCCCGGGGGCCGCAAGATCTCCCTGGCCCTCACCCGGGTGCCGCACACAGCCCGCACCTCCCAGGGGCCGCTGCTGGTCAACCCGGGCGGGCCCGGCGGCAGCGGCCGCGGCCTGGCCGGGTTCGTGGCCTCCGCGCTGCCCGCGGACCTCGCCGCCCAGTACGACGTCATCGGCTTCGACCCCCGGGGAGTGGGCAAGAGCGAACCCGCCCTCGACTGCGGCCGCGACCACTTCGCCCCGGTCCGCCCCGACTCCGTCCCGTACCGCGAGGCCGACGAACGCGCCAACCTGGAACGGGTCCGCTCCTACGCCCAGGCCTGCGCCACCCGCCACGCCGACGTCCTCCCGCACATCGGCACCGTCGCCGCCGCCCACGACCTCGACCTGATCCGCACCGCCCTGGCCGCGCCCCGGATCAGCTACTTCGGCTACTCGTACGGCACCTACCTCGGCGCCGTCTACGCCAAGCTGTACCCCCAGCGCGTCCACCGGCTCGTCCTGGACTCGGTGGTCGACCCCTCCGGCGTCTGGTACGAGGACAACCTGGCCCAGGACGCGGCCTTCGACGCCCGCCACAAGACATTCATGGCCTGGGTGGCCAAGCACCACGCCACGTACCGGCTGGGCACCGACCCGACCGAAGTGGAGAGCCGCTGGTACGCGATGCGGGCGGCGCTGCGCACCGCCCCGGCCGGCGGCAAGGTGGGCCCCTCCGAACTGGAGGACACCTTCATGCCCGGTGGCTACTTCAACGGCTACTGGTCCAGCCTGGCCGAGGCGTTCGCCGCGTACACGCTCCGCGAGGACGCGAAGCCGCTCGTCGCCGCCTACGAGCGGTTCGGCGCGGTCGACCCGGCGGCCGGCAACAGCTACAGCGTCTACACGGCGGTACAGTGCCGGGACTCGGCCTGGCCGAAGGACTGGAACACCTGGCGGGCCGACATGTGGCGCACCCACGCCAAGGCCCCCTTCATGACCTGGAACAACGCCTGGTACAACGCCCCGTGTGCGTTCTGGCCCACCGAGCCCCTCCAGGCCCCCGACGTCACCAACACCGAGCTCCCCCAAGCCCTGTTGGTCCAGGCAACGGAAGACGCGGCGACCCCCTACGAGGGCGCGGTGAGCATGCGCCGCAAGCTCGCAGGCTCCGCCCTCCTGGTCGAACAGGGCGGCGGCAACCACGGCGTGGCACTGAGCGGCAACAAGTGCCTGGACGAGAAGGTCGCGGCGTACCTCCGCACCGGCCGCGCGGCCGACGCCACCTGCACGGCCCAGCCCGCCCCCGAACCCACCCCGGCCACCCGGGCCCTCCCCGCCTCCGCCGGCGGCGCCGCCCTCCACGGCCTCCTCGGCTTCCGCGGCTGACACACCACCCGCCCCCCGGGGCTCGCCGCCCCACGGCGAGCCCCGGGACAACGCCGCGCAGCCCACGGCACGGTCAAGGGCCCGAGACACGACGGCGACGCGACCACTCCAGTACGGCGCCAGGGCTGACAAGATCAGCCACATGACCAAAGCCGACGATCACATCACCCGTATATCCGACCCCGAAGGCATGGCCCCGGGCACCGGCTACAGCCATGTCGCCTGGGGCACCGGCCGGTTCATCGCCGTCTCCGGCCAGTGCGCCCTGGACGAGAACGGCGGGATCGTCGGCCATGACGATCCCGCCGCGCAGGCCCGGCAGGTCTTCGAGAACCTCCGCCGCTGCCTGGCGGCGGCGGGAGCGACCTTCGACGACGTCATCAAGTTGACCTACTACGTCACCGACGTGGCCCATCTCCCGGCGGTCCGCGCCGCCCGCGACGCCGTCATCCCCGCCGACCGCCTGCCCGCCTCCAGCGCGGTCCAGGTCGCCGCACTGTTCCGCCCAGAACTCCTCCTGGAGATCGAGGCGTTCGCCGTCCTCCCGACGTGATGCCCGCCGCTGGACCCGGCGGCCGGGCCATCGAGGGGGCGCGCCCCCGGCCCTTCCGGCTGCCGCCGTCCGGCGGGAGCGCGTACCGATCGTCGGCGGTCTATGTCCGGCCCATGGCGGCCCGCATCCGCTGATCGGCAGGAGCGCGTAGCGATTTGGGGCGCCTGGACCGGCCTGGATTACGTAGATCTGATCGACTTCACTTCCGCGTCCCGCCCGGAGGGCGGCTGGCCGAGCGGAGCCGCTGCCCCTGCCCGGCAACGCCAGAGCGCAAGGATCCGAAGGCTCCCTCCATGCCATCCCCCGGGGGCGGCCCGACAGTCCTTGTCGTTGCGTGACGGTTGTCGGTGTCAAGGGGGGCCCGAAGGGCCATCGCTTTAGCGACGCGACCAACGGGAGCGCCCTTGACGCCGGCGGCCGGCACGTAATGACACTGGGACTGACGGGCAGCCCCCGGAGCTCCTCGCTCCCGCCCAGCCGGAGCGGGCTGCGTGCGCGCGGCGGGGGTCCCTGCGGGGCGATTTCCCCACCCCGCCCCTTCCCGAAACTGGGGCTTTGCCCCAGTCCCCGTTCCGGGGCTTTGCCCCAGTCCCCGTTCCGGGGCTTTGCCCCAGTCCCCGTTCCGGGGCTTTGCCCCAGTCCCCGTTCCGGGGCTTTGCCCAGCCCCACCCCCCGTTCCGGGGCTTCGCCCCACCCCTCCCGAGCCAAGGCACGGCCAGGAGCGGACACGGCAGGCTCCCCCCGTCACCCCACCCCCCGGCGCGCGACTCCCTGGATTCCGCAAAACCGCTGTGGACCGGCCGCCATGGCGTGTTCCATGCCTCCATGGCCACTACTGTCCGTCGCACCGTCGTCACCCTCCCCGCCGCCCCGCTCGGCGCCGAGAACCCGCTGCCCCCGCTCTCCGCCCCGGCCGACGTGCACGAGATCGACGAGCGCACCAAGGCCCGTCTGCCGCGCGAAATGGCCCGGCAGATCGGCTACGAGCCGCTCCGCTCCCTGCTCCCCGTGCGGCTCCGCGACGGCTATGGACGGCAGCGCACGGACAGCGCGATCGACGCGGTCGTACTGGAGAACGAGCACCTCGCCGTGACGGTCCTGCCAGGACTCGGCGGCCGGGTCCACTCACTGCTCCACCGGCCCACCAACCGCGAACTCCTCTACCGCAACCCGGTGTTCCAGCCGGCTGCCTTCGCCCTCAACGGGGCCTGGTTCTCCGGCGGCATCGAGTGGAACATCGGCGCCACCGGCCACACCACCCTGTCCTGCGCGCCCCTGCACGCCGCGCTCGTGCCCGCCCCCGACGGCGGGACCATGGTCCGGCTGTGGGAGTGGGAGCGGCTGCGGGACCTCCCCTTCCAAGTGGACCTGTGGCTCCCGGACGGCTCCGAGTTCCTCCACGTAGGAGTGCGCGTACGCAACCCGCACGAGCGGCCCGCGCCCGTCTACTGGTGGTCCAACACCGCTGTCCCCGAGGACAACGGCACCCGTGTGCTCGCCCCCGCCGACGAGGCGTGGCACTTCGGGTACGAGCGGCACCTGCGCCGTATCCCCATCCCCGGGCCGATTCCCGAGCCCATCCCCGAGCCCAGGTCCGGCGAGGAGGCCACGGACCTGACCTACCCGCTGCGCAGCGAGTTCCCGGCGGACTTCTTCTACGAACTGCCCGAAGGCGCCCGCCCGTGGATCGCCGCCCTCGACGGCGAGGGCCGAGGCCTGGTGCAGACCTCGACCGCCCGCCTGCGAGGCCGGAAGCTGTTCGTGTGGGGCGCGAGCCCGGGCGGCCGGCGCTGGCAGGAATGGCTCACCGAACCCGGCACCCCCGGCTACGCCGAGATTCAGGCCGGCCTCGCGCGGACCCAGCTGGAGCACGTACGCCTCGACCCGGGCGCGGAGTTCAGCTGGCTGGAGGCGTACGGTCCGCTGGACGCCGACCCGGCCGCCGTGCACGGGCCCGACTGGGCCGCGGCCCGGGCCGTCACGGAGCAGGCGCTCGCCACCGCCCTGCCCCGCCAACGGGTGGAGGAGGCGTACGCGGCCTGGCTCCCCTATGCGGACCGGGACCCGGGGGAGCGTCTGGCGACGGGCTCGGGCTGGGGAGCCCTGGAGGTGCTGTGCGGCGGTCTGGACCTGCCCGGTACCCCGTTCGACGAGTCGATGATCGGTGAACCGGAGCGGCCCTGGCTGGAGTTGTGGCGCAGCGGCGCGTTCCCGGCACCGTCCGATGCGGCGCAGGCCGGTGCGGCACCGTCCGATGCGGCACCGTCCGACACACTCCCGCCCGGGCCGAGCCTGGTCGCCCCGCACTGGCGGGACATGCTGGAGACCGCCCCGGCCGATCCGTTGACGGAGTACCACCTCGGCGTGGCGCAGTGGCATGCGGGAGACATCGCCCAGGCGGTCCGCAGCTGGGAGCGCGGACTGGCACAGGCCCCGTCGCGCTGGCCGCTGCTGCGCTGCCTGGCGGCCGCGGACGCGCTGGCGGGGGACGCCGGACGGGCCGCGGAGCGGTACGCCGAGGCGTTCGCGGACCTGATGGCGGGCAGTCCCGGCACCGCGCCCTGGACGGCGGCGGAGTCGGCCCTCGGCAAGGAGGCGCTGGCCGCGCAGCTGGCGGCGGGCCGGGTGCCCGAGGCCCGCTCGGTGTGGGAGCGGCTCCGCCCCTCCCTCCGCGGGGAGGGCCGCTTCCGGCTGCTCGCGGCGCGGCTGCTGGCGGCGGAGGGGCATGTGGTCGCGGCCCGACGGCTGTTCGAGGACGGGATCGAGGTCCCGGACCTGCGGGAGGGCGACGAGGTCCTCGGGGAGGTGTGGGCCGGCCTGACGGACCGCCCGGTTCCGGCCCGCTACGACTTCCGCATGAGGCCGTGACCCTCCAGCGCTGCCTCATGGGGGGTCACGGCCGTGCGGGGCCACGACCAAGTATTCATCAATCTGATTAGTCATTTTTTTGAGTATGCTCGGGGAGGTGAGGGGCGCCGAAGGAGAGGACCGGCGCCACGGAAGACCGAACGGAGGCGGGCGTCCCCATGGCCCTGAGGCACGCCGTGCTGGCGGCACTGCTGGACGAGGAGCTCAGCGGCTACCAGCTGGCCAAGTCGTTCGACCTCGGCGTCGCCAACTTCTGGCACGCGCTGCCCCAGCAGCTGTACGCCGAGCTGGCCAAGCTGGAGGCGGACGGGCTGGTCGCCGGTCGCGAGGTGGTCCAGGACACCCGGCCCAACAAGCGGATGTTCCACGTCACCGAAGCCGGGACCGGCGAGCTGGAGCGCTTCGCCGCGGCCTCCGCCAAGCCCTCCGTCCTCCGGGACGACCTGGCCGTCATGGTCCAGGCATCCGACCTCATCGACTCCGGGCCGGTCATCGACCGGCTGGAGGAAAGGGCCGTGTTCGCCCGCGCCAAGGCCGAACTCTTCGAGGGCCTGCTGCGGAAGTTCCGCGGCGGGCTCGACGAGGAGGAGTTCCTGCGCAGCGGCGAGCGCATCGGCCCCTACCTGACCTGCCTGCGCGGCCTCGCCTTCGAGCGGGGCAACCACGAGTGGTGCGAGAGGGTCGCAGCGGTCCTCAGGGAAAGGCGGTCGGCCCGTGCCGGACAGTGAGCAGTGCACGCACGACGGCAGTTACCTGCGGTACGTCGCATTGGGTGACAGCCAGACCGAGGGGCTCGGGGACGGTGACGACACCGTCGGCCTGCGCGGGTTCGCCGACCGGTTCGCCGAGCGGCTCGCGGTGCACAGCCCCGGCCTGACCTATGCCAACCTCGCCGTGCGGGGCCGGCTCGCCGGGCAGGTCCGCGCCGGCCAGCTCGACGCCGCGCTCGCCCTCCGCCCCGACCTGGCCACCGTCGTCGCCGGCGTCAACGACGTCCTCCGCTCCTCCTTCGACGCCGACGAGGTCGCCGGCCACCTGGAGGCGATGTTCGCCGCGCTCACCGGACAGGGCGCCCGGGTCGTCACCGTCACCTTCCCGGACATGACACGGCTCGTCCCGCTCGCCCGCCCGCTGGGCGCGCGCGTCCACGCCCTCAACGAACGCATCCGGGAGGCGGCCGCACGGCACGCCGTGGTCGTGGCCGACACCGCCCCGTACGCGGTCGTCACCGACGCCCGCCTGTGGAGCCCGGACCGGCTGCACGCGAGCCCGCTCGGCCACGACCGGATCGCGGACGCCCTGGCCGACGCGCTCCGCCTGCCCGGCAGCAGCGACGCCTGGACGCACCCGCTGCCCCCGCCGCCGGTCCCGGAACCCACCGGCCTTCGGGCGGCCGCCGGCGAGCTGCGCTGGGCGGCCGGGTTCCTCGGGCCCTGGCTCGGCCGGCGCCTCCGCGGCCGCTCCTCCGGCGACGGCCGCACCGCCAAGCGTCCGGCCCTCCTCCCGGTGCCCGCCCCGCAGGGGGCCTGAGTCGTCGGGCCCCCTGCGGGCCGCCGCCGGCCGCCGGGCCACCGGCCGCCGGGCCACCAGCCGCCGGGCCACCGGCCGCCGGGCCACCAGCCACCTGGCCGCCGGTCCACCAGCCATCAGCCACCGGGCCGCCGGCCGCCGGTCCACCAGCCACCACCGGACCACCGCACCACCCCGTCAGGCGCGGGCCAGGATCTCGCCGTTCAGTACCGAGAACCAGGCGTCGGGGTCGGCCGCCCAGGCGCGCCAGGCCGCGGCCGCCGACACCAGTTCCTCCGCCGTGGCATGGCCGCCGGCCACCGCGATCTCCGCGTACGAGGAGGCCGTCGTACGGTCCGCCCACAGCTCCGACCACCAGGCGACCTCGTCGGGCTCGGCGAAGCACCACGCCGTGGCCGAGGCGCGCACCTCCTGGAAGCCGGCCTCCCGGGCCCAGGCGGTCAGCCGTCGGCCCGCGTCCGGCTCGCCGCCGTTGGCCCGGGCGACCCGCCGGTACAGGTCCAGCCACTCGTCCAGCCCGGGCTGCGCCGGGTACCAGGTCATCGCCGCGTAGTCCGCGTCCCGCGCCGCCACGATGCCCCCCGGCCGGCACACCCGCCGCATCTCGCGCAGGGCCTGCACCGGATCACCGACGTGCTGCAGTACCTGGTGCGCGTGCACCACGTCGAAGGTGTCGTCGGGGAAGTCCAGCGCGTGCACGTCCGCCACACCGAACTCGATGCCCTCGATACCGCGCTCCGCCGCGTACGCCTCGGCCTTCGCGACCACGTCCGCTCCGGCGTCCACGGCCACCACCCTTCCGGGGGCGACCAGTTCGGCCAGGTCCGCGGTGATGGTGCCGGGACCGCAGCCCACGTCCAGGACGGACATGCCCGGCCGCAGCTCTCCGATCAGGTAGGCGGCGGAGTTCTGCGCGGTGCGCCAGCGGTGCGAACGCAGCACGGACTCGTGGTGTCCGTGCGTGTAGACGGCGGTCTCGCGAGCAGGGGTGCCCTGGGCGTCGTTCATCGCGTCACTCCTCATCTTCGAAGGCTTGCGGTTGCGGCTTGCTGCCTGCCATCACCGTAAAGGATCTTGTCGAGATATGAGATGGGCGTATTGACATGTGGACACAACCCTTGCAGGAAAAGGGAACTGGAGGTGTCGATGGCAGGGCTGGCGAGAGGCGAGGACAGTGGGCGGCAAGGAGGCCGCGGGGAGGCCGAAGGGGGCCGCAAGGAAGCAACAAGGAAGGCGACAAGGAAGGCAACAAGGAAGGCCGGGAGGGGGGCCGGGGTCACGGGAGAGGACGGTGGGATCCATGGCATCCATGGCATCCATGGGAGACAGTCGGACGGACTCGTTGCTGGAGTGGCACGCCAAGGCCCTGGACCTGTTCACCGACCGCGTGCACGCGGTCCGGGAGGACCAGTGGGACGCGCCGACCCCGTGCACCGAGTGGAGTGTGCGCGACCTGGTCAACCACGTCACCGGGGAGCAGCTCTGGATACCTCCGCTGCTCACCGAGGGCCGCACCGTCGAGGACGTCGGGGACGCGCTGTCCGGGGACCTGCTCGGCTCGGATCCGGTGGGTGTCTGGGACCGGGCCGCGGCCGCCGCGCGGGCCGCGTTCGCCGAGCCGGGGGCGCTGGGTCGGACCGTCAAGCTGTCCTACGGGCCGGCGCTCGGGGCGGCGTACTGCTCGGAGCTGACGGCCGACTGCGTGGTGCACGCCTGGGACCTCTCCCGGGGCATCGGGGCCGACGACCGCCTGCCGGACGGGCTCGTCGAATTCACGATCAAGGAAGTGATGCCGTACGCGGACGGACTGGCGGCCAGCGGATTGTTCGCCCCGCCCGTCGAGGTCCCGCCCGGCGCGGACGCCCAGGCCCGGCTGCTGGGGATGGTCGGCAGGGCGCCGTAGCCGTGTTCGCCTTATAAAGGGCAAAGTGGGGCATGGTCGAGGGTGAGGAGGCGGAGACGGTGGAGGGGATGCAGCGCACGGCTCCCGAGGGCGCGAGTCTTGAGGGCACGACTCCCGAAGGCCGCGGGCCGGTCCGCTACGGTCCGCCCGCACCCGAGCCGGGGCTGCCGGTCGTCCCCGAACTGCGGGCCGTCCTGGCCGCGGCCGCTGCCACCTCGGCCGCGGAGCCTCCCGGCGGCGGCGCACCGGTCCGCGAGGCCGCCTGCCGCTACTGGGAACGGCGCGGCCTGCCCACCGCACCGGACGAGGTGGCCACCGGGCCCGGCGCCCCCGCACTGCTGCTGGCCCTGCTCGGCGCGGCCGGCGGCGATGTGCTGCTGCCGCGGCCGTGCCCCGCCTGGTGGACCCCGCAGGTACGGCTGCTCGGGCACCGCGCCCATCACGTGCCGACCCCCGCCGAGTGCGGCGGCGTACCGGACCCCTGGGCGCTGCTGGAGACCGTACGGAGGGTCCGCGCCGAAGGTGGCGATCCGCGGCTGCTGCTGCTCAGCACGGCCGACGACCCCACCGGCACGGTGGCCCCGCCCGAACTGCTGCACGAGGCGTGTGAGGCCGCGCAGTCCGAGGGGCTGCTCGTGGTCAGCGACGAGACCTGGCGGGACACCCTGCACCAGCCGCACGAGACGTTGCTGGTCAGCCCGGCCGAAATGGTCCCCGGGCAGGTCACCGTGCTGGTGGACCTAGCCGGGTCGCTGCTGCCGGCCGGCTGGCCGGCGGCCGTGGCCCGGTTCCCCGCCGGTCCGCGCGGAACCTGGCTGCGGGCCCGCACCCTGGACGCCCTGACCGCGACCGGAGCGGTGACCGCCGGACCGGTCGCCGCGGCCGCGGCGTACGCGCTGGACGAACCGGAGGCGGTGGCCGAACGGGCCCGCGCGGAGGCCGCCCTGCACGGCGCGGTCGCGGCCGAGGCGCACCGGCGGCTGCTGGCCGCGGGCGCCCTCGCCCGTCCCCCGCAGGCCGGGCGCCACCTCTACGCCGATCTGACCCCGCTGCGGTCGGGGCTGGCCCGGCACGGCGTGACCGACGCCATGGAACTGGAGGACTGGCTCGGCAACCGGCTGGGCGGATCGGCGCCCGGCGGCCAGCGGTTCGCCGACGAACTGGGCGCGCCCCGGTTCCGGCTGGCCACGGCACCCCTGCTGGGTGGCTCGGAGGAGGAGCGACTGGCCGCGCTGACGGCCCGCGACCCGCTCGCCCTGCCGTACGTACGGCGGTCGCTGGAGACGCTCACGGAGGTACTGGCCGAACTGGCGGACCCGTCGCCGCTGGTCGAGGTGCCGTTGCGGGAGACGTCGTGAAGGCCGTTGCGAGTGGACGGGAGCCTCGCGGATGAGGGAGCGGGCGGACCGGCGGGACACCCTGCGCCGCCCGGCGGTGCGCCCCGCGGTGCGCCCGGCCGGCCCGGACGCCGGCCCGGACGCCGGCCCGGACGCCGGCCCGGACGCCGGCCCGGACCGCGACCTGGACGCCGGCCCGGACCGCGACCTGGACGCCGGCCCGGACCGCGGCCCGGACTCCGGTCCCGACGCCGACGCCGACACCGGCCCGGACCGAGGACCTGACTCCGGTCCCGACGCCGGCCTGGACCGTCGACCCGGCTCCGGCTCCGGCTCCGGCTCCGGCACCGGCACCGGTGCCGCTCCCGACCAGAACCCCGGCCCCGGCCCCGGCCCCGGCCCTGGCCCCGACCCCGCCCCTGGTGCCGCCCGGCGCCGGGCCACGCTCCTGGGCGGTACGGGACGACCCCTCGGGGTGGTACGGGCCCTCGCCGAAGTACGGATGTGGCCGCGGTCGTTCGCGGACCGGCTGACCTCCCCCATGCCCGGCATGCGGGAGCTCGCGCGGCTCGCCCGCGAAGGCGCCTTCCGGCCGGACCCGGAAGGGCTCCGGGGCATCCCCGACCTGCCGTACGCACCGGGGCCGCTGCCGGAGGCGGGCCCCGGCACGGTGGCCGTCACCTGGGCCGGGCACGCCAGCTGGGTGGTCCGGATCGGCGGGCTGACCCTCCTCACCGACCCGGTCTGGTCCAGGCGGATCCTCGGGACCCCGGCCCGCATGACCCCGGTCGGGGTCCGCTGGGAGGACCTGCCACCGATCGACGCCGTGGTGATCAGCCACAACCACTACGACCACCTGGACGCGCCCACGCTCAAGCGGCTCCCCCGGAACACCCCGCTGTTCGTGCCGGCAGGCCTCGCCCGCTGGTGCCGGCGCCGCGGCTTCACCACGGTGACCGAACTGGACTGGTGGGAGGCGGTGGAACTGCGCGGGGTCCGCTTCGACTTCGTCCCCGCGCACCACTGGTCGAAGCGCTCCCTCGTAGACACCTGCCGGACCCTGTGGGGCGGCTGGGTGCTCACCGACCGGGCGGGTACGGGTGCCAAGCTGTACTTCGCCGGGGACACCGGCTACGGGCACTGGTTCCGGGAGATCGGCCGCCGGCACCCCGGGATCGATCTGGCGCTGATGCCGATCGGGGCGTACGCACCGCGCTGGTGGCTGCGCGACGTACACGCGGATCCGGAAGAGGCCGTACGCGCCTGTCGGGACGCCGGTGCCCGGCGGATGGCGCCGATGCACTGGGGCACCTTCGTGCTCTCCGCCGAACCGGTCCTGGAGCCGCTGCTGCGGGTGCGGGCGGCCTGGGCGCGGGCCGGACTGGACCGGGCGGACCTGTGGGACCTACCGATCGGGGGCTCGGCGGTGCTGTGAACGCCCACGCCCGTCAGGACGTCGATGCGTCCGCGTTCGGCTTCCGCTTCACATCGGTCACCTTCACGTCCTCGCCCTCGTGGGCACCGAACGCTTCGACGGTCAGGCCGGTGCCCGTGCCCGTGCTCGTGCCGGTGACATCCAGGGCCAAACGGCCGCCCATGAAGCGCAGGTCGAGCCTCACCCGGGGCGCGCCCGCCTGGTCCGGCATCCGGTGGATCCTGGCCGCCGGGACGTCCAGGGCCGTCAGCTTCCCGCGCATCGCCTCGTAGTCGGTCGTCCTCGTGTCCTTGAACGCCTCGCCGACGTACTTCGCGAACTCGCGGCCTTCGCACTTCTCGGCTGCGGTCAGCGGCAGTTCCTCGAGCGGCAGTTCCCCGCGCGGCGGTGACTCGGGGGCAGGCGTCGACGGCGGCGCTGCGTCCGGGGGAAGGGGATCCGGGACGTTCCCGTCGGCGTCGGGAACCCCCGGCGGGGTTCGGACCGGCCCGTACCCGGGTGTGTCCGCACTCTCCGGGCCCGGGAGCTCCTCGGGCTCGGGGACGCCGCCCTTGTCCTCGACGGCGTCCGGAAGGCAGGGCTTCGTGACGCGCACCAGCAGCTCCATGAAGCGTAGTTCCTGCTCGTCACTGCTCAGCGGAGTGGCCGCCGTGGGCGAAGCCGGTACGGCATTGCCCACGGGGGCCTGATCGGTTCCGGCGGTCCTGGTTCCGGGGGTCCCGGTGCCGCAGGCGGACAGGAGCAGACAGCCGAGCACAGCCGCCAGCACGGACTTCGGAAGGGATCTCGATCTCATGCAGGCATCGTGCCGGGAGGTGAGAACGGCCCACATGAGTACGCGTACTCACCCCCGCCGGCGTTCCGACTCCCTCACGCCTCAGTATTTTTCATCGGCACGCAGAAGGCGTCCAGGATCTCGTCCGCGGCCTTGACGGCGGTCTCGCCGGCGGTCAGCGAGTCGTACACGAAGCCGACCGTGGCATCCTCGATCCCGCAGTAGGCGGCGATGCCCGTCCGGAGGAGGCGGGAGACCGTCTCCTCCCAGCCGCGTTCGGCGAACTGCGCCTCCCCGTACGCGGCCACGGCGAGCCACAGCAGCCGCTTGCCGCGGAGCCGGGACGGGCCGCTGCCGTCGCCGTAGGCGAAACCGTGGTTCCAGACCCGGTCGATCCACCCCTTGAGGATGGCCGGGAGCCCGAACCACCAGAGCGGGAAGACCACGACGACCGTGTCGGCGGCGTCGAGCCGGGCCATATGGGCCCGGACCTCGGGGGAGTACGTCTTGCCCGGGTCGGCCCAGTCCGGCTCGTCGGCCGGGGTCATCCGCGGGTCGAAGTCCTCGGCGTGCAGATCGAGTACGTCGACCTCGTGGCCGGCGGCGGCCAGCCGGGCCCGCGCCCGCCCGGCGAGGGCGGCGGTGAGGGAGTCCGGGCGGGGGTGAGCCACGACCAGCAGGGCGCGCCCGGCCTTCGCCCGCTCCTGCACGCAGGGCACGTGAGGCAGGTGAGGGACATGAGGGACGTGAGGCACACAAGGCACGTGAGGCTGCGTGGGAACGCTCATCGTCCCTCCCCGCCCAGCCGGACCAGCATCTTCCCGGTGTTGGCACCACGCAGCACGCCCAGCATCGCCTCGGGCGCCTGCTCGATACCGTCGACCACCGTCTCCTGCGTCCGCAGCGTGCCCTCGGCGAGCCAGCCCGCCGCCTTGCCGATCCACTCCGGGAACTGGTCGAAGTGGCTGGAGACGAGCATGCCGCGCAGCGTCAGCTCGCGGACGGCGGCCTGGTACAGGTTCGGCCCGGGAGCCGGGACGGTGTCGTTGTAGCCGCTGACGGCACCCACCAGGGCGATCCGGCCCCCGGTCCGCATGGCGCCGAGCGCAGCATGGAGATGGTCGCCCGCCACTAGGTCCAGGTAGACGTCGATCCCGTCCGGGGCGGCCTCCGCGAGCTGTCCGGGCAGGTCGCCCCCCTTGTAGTCGATGGCGGCGTCGTAGCCGAAGGCGTCCAGCAGCGCACGGGTCTTCCGCGGACCGCCGGCCGAACCGATGACCCTAGAGGCGCCCAGCCGGCGGGCGAGCTGGCCGGCGACGCTGCCGACGGCTCCGGCCGCGGCCGAGACGAACACGACGTCGCCCTCCCGGACGGGCGCGGTCCGGGTGAGCGCCGCGTACGCGATCAGGCCGGTGGTGCCGAGTGCGCCCAGATAGGCCGGTGCCGGGGCCAGCGCGGTGTCCACGACGGTGGCGTGCGCCGCGTCCAGCACGGCGTACTCGCGCCAGCCGAGGAAGTGGGAGACGGACGCGCCGACCGGGATCCCCGGGGCGCGGGAGGCGATCACCTCGCCGACCGCGCTGCCTTCCAGGGTGCCGCCGATGGTGAACGGGGGGATGTAGGACGGTGCGTCGTTCATGCGGCCCCGCATGTAGGGGTCCACGGACATCCAGGTGTTGCGGACCACGATCTGCCCTTCGGCGGGCTCGGGGACCTCGGTGGTGGCCAGGGTGAAGTGCTCGGGGCCGGGCTCGCCCACGGGGCGGGCGGCGAGGCGGATCTCACGGGAGGTGGTCATCGCGGCAGGTGCCTTTCGTTCGGGCTGTTCGTTCGGGCTGTTCGTTCGGGCTGTTCGTCTGCGCTCGTCCGCTCGTTCGTCGCGGCGGTCCGAACCGGACGAGAAGAACGGTGCGGGGCACCGCGCACGGCTTCCTGACGGTCTGCGCACGGTCCGCGCACGGTCTTCCGCGTGTGCCCGCAAGGCCGTTCGGCAGGACGCACGGGTACGGAGGACCGGACGGCATCGGACGGCCCGGTGAAGATCGCGGGTTACCGTGGCCCCATGCGATTCGAGGTGCTGGGTCCGGTGACCTTACGGACGGAGGACGGCAGTGCCGTCGCGGTGCCCGAGGCGAAGGTCCGGGCCCTCCTCGCGGACCTTCTGGTGCACCGCGGCCGCCCGGTCGCCGCGGACCGGCTGATCGACGACCTCTGGGGAGCGGGAGACCTCCCCGGCAACCCCGCCAACACCCTTCAGACCAAGGTCTCCCACCTCCGCCGCGTCCTGGCGAAGGCGGAGGACGGCGGGCGCGCCCTGCTCGCCCACGGGCCGGCCGGGTACCTGCTGCGCGTCGGCGCGGAGGCGGTGGACGCCGAGCGGTTCGCCGGGCTGACGGAGCGCGCGCGGGCCGCCGCCGACGCACGGGAACGGGCCGCGCTGCTGACGGAGGCGCTGGGACTGTGGCGCGGGGAGGCCTACGCGGACTTCCGTGACGCCGCGTTCGTGCGGGCGGAGACGGCCCGTCTGGAGGAACAACGGCTCACCGCCCACGAGGACTTGGCCGAGACCCGCCTGGAGCTCGGCGAGCACGCCGTCCTTGCCGACGAGTTGGGCGCGCTGGTCGGGGCACACCCGCTGCGCTCCCGCATCCGCGCGGCGCACATGCGCGCCCTGTACGCGGCGGGCCGCACGAACGAGGCCCTGGAGTCGTACGCGGACCTCCGCCGCCGCTACGCGGACGAACTGGGCCTGGACCCGGACCCCGAACTGGCGGCGCTCCACGAGGCGGTGCTCCGCCAGGACCCGGCGCTCCGCCAGGACCCGGCGCTCCGCAGGGACACGGTGATCCGCCGGGCGCCGGCCGGACCGCCACCTGCGGCGCGTCAAGACGCGTCCGGCACGCCCCCGGAGCGGGCCGGGACCCGGCCCCGTACGAACCTGCCGGCACCGGTGAGCACACTGGTGGGCCGACAGGAGGCGGTCGACGCCGTGTGCTCCCTCCTGGACGCGGGGCGACTGGTCACGCTCACCGGGCCCGGCGGCGTCGGGAAGACGCGCCTCGCGCTGGAAGCTGGCCGACGGCTGCTGGCCGACGGGGGACTCGCCGAACGGGGATTGCCGGACGGAGGACTCCCCGACGGGGCATTCCCGGACGGGGTCTGGCTCGTGGAACTCGCCGGGACCAAGGGCGAGGTCGCGGAAACGGTGGCCGCGGCCCTGGGCATCCGTGAGGAGGGCCCCGGCCAGGCGGCCGGGCCCGAGGCGGCCGACGTCCTGGACGACGTACTCGCGGAGGCGCTCTCCGTCCGCCGTGCACTCCTCGTCCTCGACAACTGCGAGCACGTCCTCGACGCCGTCGCACCGCTGGTCGGCCTGCTGCTGCGCCGGGCCCCCGGGCTGCGGGTCCTCGCCACCAGCCAGGAGCCCCTGGCCGTGGCCGGTGAGGTACTGCACGCGGTGCCGCCCCTGGCCGGCACCGAGGCGGTGGAGCTGTTCGCCGCCCGCGCCGCGGCCGCCGCCCCCGGCTTCGCCGTGACTCCCGACAACCACGAGGCCGTGGCGCTGATCTGCCGCCGCCTCGACGGGATCCCGCTCGCACTGGAACTGGCGGCCTCCCGGGTCCGGGCGCTCGGCGTGCACGTCCTCGCCGACCGGCTCCACGATCGGTTCCGGCTGCTCAGCCAGGTCCGCCGGGACGCCCCGGCCCGCCAGCGCACCCTCCGCGCGATGATCGACTGGAGCTGGGAACTGCTTCCGGCGGCCGAGCGGACCGTGCTGCGCCGACTGGCCGTGTTCTCCGGCGGGTTCACCCTGGAGTCCGCCGAATCGGTGTGTGCGGACACGGGTGACGGCGTCCCGGACCTGGTCGCCCGGCTGGTCGACCGGTCCCTGGTCGTCGCGACGTACGAGCAGGGGTGCGGCGGGGGAGCCAGGGGAGACAGCGCCGGCGGAGGTGGAGGCGTCCGCTACCGGATGCTGGAATCGGTGATCGCGTACGGGCTGGACCGGCTCGACGAGGCGGGTGAGACGCGGATGGTCCGCGACCGTCACGCCCGGCACCACATCGGGCTCGCCGAGCGGGCCGCCGCCGGACTGCACGGGCACGGCCAGCGGCGGTGGCTGGCCGCGCTCGACGCCGAGACGCCCAACCTGCGCGCCGCGCTGGACCACGTCACCAACACCGGCACCAACAGCAACAGCAACAGCAACAGCAACAGCAACGCCGGCACCAACACCAACACCCGCACCGACACCAACACCCGCACCGACACCAACACCAACACCAACACCGGCACAGATCCCGCTCCGGCCGTCGCCCCGGAGCTCGGCCTCCGCCTGGTCAACGCGCTCACCTGGTACTGGTTCCTGCGCGGCCGGCTCGGCGAGGGGGTGCGCTCGCTCGACCGGGCCCTGCACGCCGCCGGGCCGACGGAGGCGGAGGCGGAGGCGGTGGCGGTGGCGGAGGCCGCGGACGCGGCAGCGGCTGCGCGCACCGCGCGGGCCCACCGGGCCGCGTTCACCCTGCTCACCGGCGACGGCTCAAGGCTCGCCGAGACCCACGAGGGCGCGGATCCGCGGAGCCGCTGGCTGCTCGCCTACGCCCGCTGCGGCTACGGCGAGGAGCGGGACGGGAGCGGCCCGGACCGGCTGCCGGAGGAGTTCCGGCGGCTCGGCGACCGGTGGGGCGAGGCGGCCGCCGTCGGCATGCTCGGCACCCGGGCGATGTACCGGGGCGACCTGGCCGGGTTGCGCCGCCACGCCGGGCACAGCGCCCGCCTGTTCGACGAACTGGGCGACCGGTGGGGCCAGTTGCAGATGTCCGAGTTGCTGGGCGTGGTGGCGGAGATCGCCGGGGACTACCAGGCGGCCGCCCGCCTGCACGGTGAGGGGGTGCGCGGAGCACAGGAGCTGGAGTTATGGACGCACGCCTCCTTCCGGCTGGCCCGGCAGGGCCGGATCGCGCTGCTCACCGGGGACGACGCGGCGGCCACCGAATTCCACGAGCGGGCCCGCCGGCTGGCCGCGGAGCAGTCGCACCGGTCGGCCGAACAGTTCGCCGAGACCGGACTGGCCCTCGGCGCCAGGCGACGGGGCGACCTGGACGGGGCGGAGGCCCTGCTCGGTCCCTGGCTGGACTGGAACCGGCGGATGCGGGTCGACGCGGGGACCGCGCTGGTCCTGGCGCAGCTGGGGTACGTGGCCGAGCAGCGTGGCGACCCGGACCGGGCGGAGGCCCTGCACCGGGAGGGCCTGGTGGCGGCCCGCCGCACCGGGGACCCGCGCGCCCTGGCTCTGGCGTACGAGGGCCTGGCGGGCGCACGGTCGGCCGGCGGCCGGCACGAGGAGGCGGCACGACTGCTCGGGGCCGCCGCGACGCTGCGGGAGTCGGTCGGCATGCCGCTTCCGGAGGCGGAGCGGACGGACGCCGACCGGGCGGCCGCCCGCGCACGTACGGCCCTCGGCGAAGCCGCGTACGACACGGCCTTCGCCCGAGGCCGCGCCCCGACCGGGATCCTCGACCTTCCCGGTCTTCCCGACCTGTCGGATTCGGCCTGACGGGCTCTCAGCAGACCTATACTCCCGTCTCGTTCCGACAGGGCGCGGCGGGAGACGCGGGAGACGCGGGGGAGAGCATGGAAGACACCTCGACGGGGCTGGAGCTCGTGACCGTGGTCGTACCGGCCGTGGCGTTGCGCACGGTGTCGCTCCCGCTCCTGCTGCGGTTCCAGCGGCAGGTGCAGCGGCGGGCGTCGGCGGCCCGCGACGGGGCCGAGCCGACGTCGCTGTTCCCCGCCGTCGGTTACGCGGAGCTGGCGGTGTGGCTCGTCGGCGGTGCCGCCCTGTGGGCGCTGCCGGCCTCTCCGCTCGTTCCCGGCTCCGACAGCCCCCTGAGCCACCCGATCGTCCAGCCGGACAGCGTGGAGCTCTCCTACGAGTACGACCTCTCCTTCGCGGCCTCGGAGGTCTTGTTCCTCGCTGTGGCCTTGGCCGCGCTCGCGGGCTGGGTGCTGCTGTGGCGCGTGACGCAGCGGAACCTGCTGACCGCCGGGGCGCCGTCGGGGGCCGCAGCGGCCACCTTCCCGGAACCGTTCCGCATGGCCGGGCTGTTGCTCCGGATCGTGCTCGGCTTCTTCCTGCCGGTGGGCCTGGTCCTGGCCGCCCTGCTGTTCCAGGTCGTGGCCGTCCTGGCGAGCAGGAACCTGCGGCTCGCCGTAGCCGCCGCCGACTCCGCTTCCGCCTCCGCTGGCGCTTCCGCCTCCGCCTCCGCTGGCGCTTCGGCATCCGCCTCCGCTGCCGTACCGCGCGAACGGGCCCCGTCGTCCGCCCGGCCCGACCGGGCCGCCCCGCCGGTCCAACCCGCCCCGCCGGTCCAGCCCGCCCCGCCCGCCGGGGAGACCCCGTACACCCCCACGGCCCCCGCCGCGCCCCCCGCTCCGTACGTGCCCACCCAGGCAGGCTCCAGCGGTACCGGCGAAGCCGCACCGCAGATCGCGTACCAGCCCCTGCACCCGAACGAGCCGCAGCTGATCGGCGGGTACCGGCTGCTCGGACGGATCGGGTCCGGCGGCATGGGCACGGTGTACCTGGCCCGGCGCGAAGGCGCGGCGACCCAGGTCGCGCTGAAGACCATCAAACCGGAACTCCTCGACCACACCGAGCTGTTGCGCCGCTTCGAGCGCGAGGCGGAGGTCCTGGGCATGGTCTCCGGCGCCTACACCGCCCGGGTGCTCGACGCCGGGGTGGACGCCGGCCGGCCCTACCTGGCCATGGAGCTCCTGGACGGTCGGCCCCTCGACGTCCACCTGCGGGAGCAGGGGCCGATCCGCGCCCCCGAGGCCCTGCGCGCCCTGGCGCTGGCCCTCGCCGTGGCCCTGTCCGGAGTGCACCGGCTCGGCCTGGTCCACCGCGACCTCAAACCCGCCAACATCATGCTCACCAGCGCCGGACCGCGACTGCTCGACTTCGGCATCGCGGCGATCGTGGACGGCACCCGCCTCACCCGCAGCGGCGGCGGGCCGGGGACACTGACGTACATGGCGCCCGAGCAGTTCGGCGAGGAGCCCGTCGGCCCGGCCGCGGACGTCTGGGCGTGGGCCTGCTGCGTGGTGTGCGCGGCGCACGGCACCGGCCCGTTCACCGCGACCAGCGCCGGGGCGGTGATCCGCCGGATCGTCGACACCGGTCCCGAGCCGGCCGCGCTCGCGGCGGTGCACGCCCTCGATCCGGACCTCGCCGCCGCCGTCGGGCGGGCGCTCACCCCTGACCCGGCGGGGCGCCCGGCGGACGGCGCGGCACTGGTGGAACTGCTGACCGCGCGGCAGGGCCCCGGCCACACCGAGGCGGACGGGGCGGCGGTACGCGAACAGATCACCCAGGGCTGGCGCACGCTGGCACTCTGACGGCCCGGCCTGAGCCGGCCGGCTCGAGCCCCAGCCGGCCGGATAGAGCGCGAACGGGCCGGATAGAGCGCGAACCGGCCGGATCGAGCGTACGTCGCCGGCCGGATCGAGCCCGATCAAAGGTCGGGGTCTAGCGCCGGATCCGGCGCCAGACCGCCGGTGCCCCGCTCAGCAGCAGGATCAGGGCGATCGCCGCCGCCACCCCCTGCCAGGGCTCCGGGAACAGCGAGCCGCCCAGGATGCCGATCAGCCCGTACGCCGCCGCCCAGGCCAGGCAGGCGGGAGCGTCGCCCCGGACGAACCGCCGCATGGGCAGCTCCGCCAGCAGACAGGCCAGCATCACCGGGATCCGCCCGGCCGGCACCAGCCGGGACAGGACCAGGACCGTCACCCCGCGCTCGTCCAGCTGCCGCTGCGCCTGAGCCAGCCGGTCCGGCGCGGCCCGCCCGCGCAGGGTGGACAGCCAGCGCGAACCGTTGCGGGAGCGCACGCCCCGCTGCCCCAGCCAGTACAGGGTCGTGTCCCCGAGGAAGGCGGCCAGCGCCGCCACCAGGAACACCAGCAGCAGCCCGACGGGCGGTAGCGACTGGTGGAACGCCACCACCGCCGCCGAACTCACCAGCGCCCCGGTCGGAATCACCGGCACCAGCGCTCCGAGCGCCACCAGCAGGAACAGCGCCGGGTAGCCGACCGCCTGCTGCGTGGACTCCGGCGGCACCTGCTGCGCCTGCCACACCGCTTCCTGAAGGATCATCGTCGGACCGTCACGGCACGCTCACCCGCTCCCCGTGACCGGGCAGCCGCACCGCCACCTTCGGCGCGAGCCGCGCCGCGTGCCGGACGAACTCCTCCCCCGGGGCGTGGAATTCGTGCGGGCGCACCGCGTCCAGCCCGATCGGCCAGTACGTGCCGTAGTGCACCGGCACCGCCGCGGCCGGCGCCAAAGCGGACAGCGCGTCCGCCGCCCGCGCCGCGTCCAGGTGCCCCGGCCCCAGGTACGGGCCCCAGCCGCCGACCGGCAGCAGCGCCACGTCGACCGGGCCGACCTCCTCCGCCATCGCCGGGAACAGCCCGGTGTCCCCGGCGAAGTACGTGGCCGCCGCGCCGTGGACGACGTATCCCAGCGCCGGCGAGAGGTGCGGGCCGAACGGCAGCCGCCGGCCGTCGTGCCGCGCACTGACCGCCCGTACCCGCAGGCCGTTCCGTACGGTGACCTCCTGGCCCGGCACCACCTCGGTCACCGCCAGCTCCCGCCGCCCCGCGATCCGGGCCAGCCCCGGCACCGCCCGGCGCGCCCCGTGCGGCACCAGCAGCCGGGTGCCGGGCGTCAGCCGGGCCAGTGAGGGGAGGTGCATGTGATCGGCGTGCAGATGGGAGACGAGGACGACGTCCGCCTCGGCGGCCTCCGGCGGCGGAAGGGCCCCGCGGCGCCGGCGCAGATGGGCCAGCCGGCCGGCGAACAGCGGGTCGGTGAGCAGCCGTACCCCGGAATCCTCGACCGTACACGTGGCATGACCCCACCAGGTGATGTCGACCGGCACGCGGCCCCTCCCTCCGGTGGACGGGATCTCTCCCACCGAGACTAGGGCAGTGCGGACTCCGTGCGGGCACGACATAGGAAGGTCCGGTATGACATAAGACGTAGTGGCTGATCATCCCCTCCTCGCGGAGGGCCGATCGGAGTAGGGTCGGTCGGCATGGATGAGCTGCGGGTGGCCGCGATCGCCAGCCTGGTCCCGCTCGAACAACTGGACGCCGACCCGTTCGTGGTCGACACCCGGAGCCAGCAGGCCATGTGCGCCCGCTGGGCTGCCGACCAGGGCTACGTCGTCACGAGGCAGCTGCTCTTCTACGGCATGCGCGCCGACCACTGTGCCCTGTGGTCCGACGTGGACGAGGGTGAGGTCGACCTGTTCGTCGCCCCCAACCAGCGGGTCCTCAGGCGCGCGCTGCGGTCCGTCGAGGAGTTCACCGCCGAGTGCGCCCGGCGCGGGGTGCGCCTGGAGACCGCCGGCCTGGACGAGCCCCGGTACACCTCCGCGATGAAGGCCGAGGTGCACCGACGGCTGTCCATGCCCACCGCCGGCTACGACGGCACCTGAGCCCGCCGGGGCCCGTTCGCGCACGGGTCCGTTCCCGCGTGGGGCGGTTCCGGCACGGGCCCGTTCCCGCGCGGGCCCGTGCTCCGTGCGCGCCCGGTCCGGCCCCCGGCCGCCCCCTCCGTGTCGGCCGGTTCGCCCGGCCGCCCTGTGCGACGCTGGGAAGGGGGCCCGCAGACGGGGCGCGGGCCGGGACGTGAGGTGGGTGCGGCGTGCTCCAGGGGCGTTGGCGGACCACGAGTCGCGCGGTGCTTCGGGTCCTGGTGGTCTGGGCGGTGTCGACCCTCACCATGCTGGTGCTGGCCGGCGCCCTGCCCGATTTCCGGCTGCAGTCCGACTACCCCGACAACGGGGACAGCCTCACCGAGATCGCCCTGACCGCCGCCTGGGGCGCCGGGGCCTTCGGTGTGCTCACCGCCTTGGTGTGGCCGCTCATAGTCCGCGCCCTGCTCCTCGTCCCGGCCCTGGTGCTCGGCCTGCTGGTGTTCTTCCTGAACGGCTCGCTGCTGCTGCTCGCCCTCGACCTGATCCCGGACGGCCGTGGCGAAGCCGCCCCGGAGACCGCCGTGGTGGTGGCCGCTGTGATGTCCGCGGTCGCTTCCGCCACCTCCACCGCCCTCGCCGTCCGCGACGACGAGGCGTACCGCCGGCGCCTCTACCGCCTCGCCGACCGCCGCCGGCGCCGCCGCGGCCGCGACCGGGTCGGCGAGGCCGGACGGGCCGCCCCCGGCCTGGTCTTCCTCCAGCTCGACGGGGTCGGGTACGAGGTGCTCCGGCATGCGGCCGCCGACGGGCTGATGCCGACGGTCGCCGGCTGGCTGGAACGCAGCCACCGGGTCACCGCCTGGCGCACCGACTGGTCCAGCCAGACCGGTGCCAGCCAGCTCGGCCTGCTCCACGGCTCCAACTTCGACGTGCCCGCCTTCCGCTGGTACGAGAAGGAATCCGGCGCGGTGATGGTCTGCAACCGCCCCACCAGTGCCGCCGAACTGCAGCGGCGCGCCGCCGAACGGACCGGGTACGGCGGCCTGCTGACCCCGGACGGCGCCAGCCGGGGCAACCTCTTCGGCGGCGGCGCCCACCAGTTGGCCCTCGTGCTGTCCGTCGCGGCCCGGCGCGGCCGGGCCAACCGCTCCCGGGCCGGCTACTTCGCGTACTTCTCCGACCCGGCCAACGCCGTCCGCACCGCAGTGTCCTTCGTGGCCGAGGTGCTCCGCGAGATCGGGCAGTCGCTGCGGGCCAGGTGGGCCGGCGACGGCCGGCCGCGGGTGTCGCGCGGCGGCCTCTACCCCTTCGTCCGCGCCTTCGCCACCGTGGTGGAACGGGACGTGGTGGTGGCCGCGGTGATCGGCGACATGCTGGCCGGACGCACCGCCGTCTACGCCGACCTGGTCGGCTACGACGAGGTGGCCCACCATTCCGGCCCGCGCGGCCGGGACACCGACCGGGTCCTGGCGAGGCTCGACCGGAGCCTGTCGCTGCTCGCCCGGGTCGCCGAGCACGCGCCCCGCGACTACGAGATCGTGCTCCTGTCGGATCACGGACAGAGTCCGGGGGAGACCTTCCTCGGCCGGTACGGTCTGACCCTGAAGGACCTGGTGCGGGCCGGCTGCGGGCTGCCGGTGTCCCGCCGGGCGGGGCGCACCCGCAGCGGGGCCGAGGCCCGCGCCGCGGTCCGGGCGGCCCTCCACCGGCCCGTGGAGGAGGAACCGGGGGCGGTGCGCGACCGGGAGGAACGGGTGTCCGACCCGGTGGTGCTGGCCTCCGGGAACCTCGGCCTGGTCTCCTTCCCCGACCTGCCCGGCCGGGCCCGCCGGGAAGAGATCGACCGCGCCCACCCCGCCCTGCTGGCCACCCTGGCCAACCACCCCGGCATCGGGTTCCTGCTGGTCGACGGGGCGGTGCTGGGACCGGACGGCGCGGAGGCCCGGCTGGACGCGCCCGGCGAGGCGGAGGCGCTGCTCGCCGCCTACGGGCCCGGGGCGGCGGACGCGGTACGGCGCACCGACACGTTCCCGCACGTGGCCGACATCATGGTCAACTCGGCGTACGACCCGACGACGGGCGAGGTGCACGCCTTCGAGGAGCAGATCGGCTCGCACGGCGGCCTCGGCGGAGCGCAGGCACAGCCCTTCCTGATGTGGCCGACGGTGCTGGAGCCGCCTCCGGCGGAGCTGGTGGGAGCCGAGCGGGTGCACGAGGTACTGAAGGGCTGGCTGCGGCCTTCTCCGGCGGGCGGGCGGAATCCCCGGCCGGCCTCCGACGAGGCGGGTCCGGCGGCGCAGGGAGGACAGGCGGCGCCGGGAGGACCGGGGGAGCCGGGAGGACCGGGGGAGCCGGGAGGACGGGGGGAGTCAGGAGGACCGGGGGAGCCGGGAACGCCTGGATCGCCGGACGATTCCCCGTCGCGGCGCACCCCGACGACCCGTCCGCAGGATCACCGGTCGGATGCCCCTCAGGGCGGAACCTTTTCATCCGTCCATGCCCTCGCGCCGGACGAAGAACACTGATTTGGCGCTGTCCCCGTGGTGCCGCACGATGTGGCGACCGTCCACGATGCGAAACACACGTTCGCCCGTGGCCCCGTAACACCCTCGACACCCCTGAGGCGCACCACCAGTGAGCACCACCCGCGAAGCCCTGGCGTCGGCCCCCGCTCCCGCTCCGGCCCCGCCCCCTTCCGCGAAGTCCGCCGGCCGGGCGCCGCGCTTCGGCCTCCCCATCGCCACCTGCCTGGTCATGGGCAACATCATCGGCGGCGGCATCTTCATGCTGCCGGCCTCCGTCGCCCCCTTCGGGACGATCAGCCTGGTCGCCTTCGGCGTACTCACCGTAGGTGCCATCGCCCTCGCGCTGGTCTTCGGCCGGCTCGCCGAACGCCACCCCAGCACCGGCGGCCCGTACGTGTACACCCGCGAGGCCTTCGGCGACTTCGCGGGCTTCCTCGCGGCCTGGAGCTACTGGATCACCGCCTGGGTGTCGAACGCCGCGCTCGCCGTGGCGGCCGTCGGTTACCTGTCGGTCCTCTTCCCGGCCGTCGGCGAACACAAGCTCGCCATGTGCCTGTCGGCCCTGGCCGTGCAGTGGCTGCCGGCCGCCGCGAACCTGGCCGGCACCCGCTACGTCGGCGCCGTCCAGGTGGTGGCCACCGTCCTGAAGTTCGTCCCGCTGCTGCTGGTGGCCGTCGGCGGCCTGTTCTTCTTCGACCCGGCGAACCTGGGCCCCTTCCTCGCCGAAGGCCACAGCGCGACCGGCGCGGTCTCCGCCTCGGCGGCCATCCTGCTGTTCAGCTACCTGGGCGTGGAGTCGGCGGCGGTCAGCGCCGGCGAGGTCAAGGACCCGCGCCGCAACGTCGGCCGGGCCACCGTCCTCGGCACGGCGGGCGCGGCCCTCGTCTACCTGCTCGGCACCCTCTCGGTCTTCGGCCTGGTCGCCCACGACAAGCTGACCGGCTCCACCGCTCCCTTCACCGATGCCGTCAACGCCATGTTCGGCGGCACCTGGGGCGGCACCCTGGTGGCGGGCGCGGCCGTGGTCTCGATGGTCGGCGCGCTCAACGGCTGGACCCTGCTCAGCGCGCAGACCCCGTACGCGGCGGCCCGGGACGGACTCTTCCCGAAGGTCTTCGCGACCGAGCGGCGCGGCGTCCCGGTCGCCGGTGTGATCGCCACGGTGCTGCTCGCCTCGGCGCTCACCGTCTACAACTTCACCGCCGGCTCACAGCGCGTCTTCGAGATCCTGGTCCTGGTCACCACCTTCACGGCCACCGTCCCCTACCTGCTGTCGGCCGCCGCACAGATCCACTTCCTCGCCTCCGGACAGACCGACCGCGTCGACCGGGGCCGCCTGGTGCGCGACGGCCTGCTCGCCGTACTGGCCCTCGGGTTCTCGATGTGGCTGGTCGCGGGCTCCGGCTACGCGGCCGTCTACCAGGGCGTGCTCTTCCTCTTCGCGGGCGTGCCGGTGTACGCGGTGATGGCCGCCCGGCGGAAGCGGGACGCCGCCGCCTGACCCGGTGGGTGACCCTGCCCGCCCCGCCCGCCCCGCCGCACGGAAAACCGGGTGCCGGGCAGGGCCGGCGTGAGGTCTGATGGGCGCACCGGTCCGCCGAACGCGCGACCGGGCGCCCTGACACCGATCCCACATCGAGGACCCCGCCCACGTGCTCGCCGCCGTCACGGTCACCCCCGCCCAGATCCCCGAACTCCTCCTCGGCCTCGCCACCGTCCGGCCCGTGTTCCTCTGGGGCGCCCCCGGCATCGGAAAGTCCTCCCTGGTCCGGAAGTTCGCCGATTCCCTCGGGTTGGAGTGCGTCAGCCTGCTCGGCACCCAGCTCGCGCCGGAGGACCTGATGGGCGTCCCCCAGATCCGCGACGGCCGCTCCGTGTTCTGCCCGCCCGAGGCCATCGCCCGCGACGAGCCGTACTGCCTGTTCCTCGACGAGCTCAACGCCGCCACCCCGGACGTCCAGAAGGCCTTCTACTCGCTGATCCTGGACCGCCGCATCGGCACCTACGAGCTCCCCGCCGGCTCCATCGTCATCGGCGCCGGCAACCGGGCCACCGACAACGCGCTCGCCCGACCCATCGCCTCCGCCCTGGTCAACCGGCTCACCCACGTCCACCTGCGGGCCTCCGCCGCGGACTGGCTGACCTGGGCCGGCGAGTCCGACATCCACCCGTGGGTGACGGACTACCTCACCGACCGGCCCGACCACCTGTGGTCGCAGCCGCCCAAGACCGAGGAGCCGTTCTCCACCCCGCGCTCCTGGCACATGCTCTCCGACGCCCTGCACTCCTTCGGGCCGGACCTCGGCGAGGAGACCCTCAAGGTGCTCGCCCACGGCACCCTGACCCCCTCCCACGCCGTCTCCTTCTGCGGCTACGCGAAGATCGTCCGGCACGCCCACGGCATCGAGGCGATCATGAAGGGCGATGCGAGCTGGCCGCGCGCCCTCGGTGACCGCGACCTGCTGTACTACCTGGCCGACGCCTTCCGGGGCCGGCTCGTCAAGGAACTCCCGGCCGACCGCGAACACGTCTCCCCGGCACTGCGCCAGTACGCCCACCGGGCCAAGGCACTGCTCGTCCAGCTCGCCGAGATCTCCGTCGAGGTGGCCCAGACGGTCATCGCCGACGACGCCGACGGGCAGCCCGTGCTGCCCTCCTGGTTCCTCATCGAGGCCGCCCGCGACATGCCCCGCCTGGTCGAGGCCCGCCGATGAGCCGTACGGCCGGCAAGGGCAAGGGCAAGGGCAAGGGCAAGGGTACGGGCACGGGCAAGGGCACGGGCACGGGCACGGGCGCCGACCGGCCCGACCCGGCCACCGCGGCGTACCTCGCCGGCCTCGCCAAGGTCTTCGCCCACCCCGCCTTCGCGGCCCTGGAAGCGAAGACCTGCCGAAGCCGCGACTGCCGGCTCTGCCCCCGGGGCGGCCCGGCCCGAGTGGACTCCAACGGCGTGGTGCACGCCCACCCCACCCTCCGCCTCGAACCCGCCGAATGGGCCTGGGCGCTCGCACACGCCATGCTCCACCTCGGCTTCGGCCACGTCCCCGCCGACCCGGCGGACGACCGGGAGCAGCCCGACGCCGCCCTGCTCGCCGCCCGCTGCACCGTCGTCAACCGGTTCCTCGCCACGATGCCGGTCGGCCGGCCCCCCGAGGGCGTGCCCGCGGAGCACCCCGGCGGGGACGAGGAGCAGCTCGCCGCCCGCTGGCGGCGCGACGGCGTCCCCGCCCGCTACGCCCGCTGCGGCACCGCCGGCGAGGACCCCGACCAGTACCTGCGCCCGTGGCGGCAGTGGCAGGACAAGGCCCCGGACTGGCAGGCCGCCTTCGCCCGCGCCCTCACCCGGGCCGTCTCCGCCACCATGGACCGGGCCGCCGGCCGCGAGGACCGCCCCGACCAGCCCTGGGACCGGGCCCTGAACTGGTTCGTCTCCTCCTATCCGCTGCTCGGCGGCCTCGCCGCCGGCCTCACCGTGGTGGCCGACGCCGAACTCGCCCGCGCGTGGGACATCCAGATCGCCGCCGTCAGCGCCACCGCCGGGGAGATCTACATCAACCCGCTCCGCTCGTTCACCGCCGGCGAGTGGCGGTTCGTCCTCGCCCACGAGATGCTCCACGCCGCCCTGCGCCACGGCGAGCGCTGCGGCGCCCGCGACCCTTACCTGTTCAACGTGGCCGCCGACTACGTCGTGAACGGCTGGCTGGTCGAGATGGACATCGGCGAGATGCCCGCGGGCCTGCTCTACGACGCGGCCCTGCGCGAGATGTCGGCGGAGGAGGTCTACGACCGGATCGCGGGGGACCTCCGCCGGATGCGCCGCCTGGCCACACTGCGCGGCAAGGGCCGCGGCGACGTCCTCGGCGAGCCGCTGCCCCACCCGGACACCCGCCCGTACACCGACCTCGACGAGTTCTACCGGCGCGGCCTGGTCCAGGGCCTCGACCTGCACTCCGCCGAGGAACGCGGACTGCTCCCGGCCGGTCTCGTCGAGGAGATCCGGGCCCTGGCCCACCCGCCCGTGCCCTGGGACGCCAAACTGGCCCGCTGGTTCGACGAGTACGTACCCCGCCCGGTGGCCGTGCGCTCCTACGCCCGGCCCTCGCGCCGGCAGGCGGCCACCCCGGACATCCCGCGGGCCGGCCGCCGGTACCCGCCCGAGGAAGTCGCCCGCTGCACCTTCGGCGTGGTCCTGGACACCTCCGCGTCCATGGACCGGCAGCTGCTCGGCAAGGCCCTCGGGGCCATCGCCTCCTACGCGGAAGCCCGCGACGTGACGGCGGCACGCGTGGTCTTCTGCGACGCGGCCCCGCACGACGCGGGCTATCTGGCGCCGGCCGAGATCGCCGGCCGGGTACGGGTGAAGGGCCGGGGCGGAACGGTGCTCCAGCCCGGCATCGACCTGCTCCAGCGGGCCGAGGACTTCCCTCCCCGAGCGCCGGTGCTGGTGATCACCGACGGGTGGACCGACACCCTGCGGATCCGGCGCGAGCACGCCTTCCTCATCCCGCAGGGCCGCGCGCTGCCGTTCACGCCGCAGGGGCCGGTGTTCCGGCTGTCCTAGCCCGGTACCGGCCCCTGCAGCAGCACGAGGTGATCAGTCGAGGTAGTCGCGCAGCACCTGCGAACGCGACGGGTGGCGCAGCTTCGACATGGTCTTGGACTCGATCTGGCGGATCCGCTCACGGGTGACCCCGTAGACCCGGCCGATCTCGTCCAGCGTCTTCGGCTGGCCGTCGTTCAGGCCGTAGCGCATCGAGACCACGCCCGCCTCGCGCTCCGAGAGCGTGCCCAGGATGGACTGGAGCTGCTCCTGGAGGAAGGTGAAGGACACCGCGTCGGCCGGCACGACCGCCTCGGAGTCCTCGATGAGGTCACCGAACTCGCTGTCGCCCTCCTCACCCAGCGGGGTGTGCAGGGAGATCGGCTCACGGCCGTACTTCTGGACCTCGATGACCTTCTCCGGGGTCATGTCGAGCTCCTTGCCCAGCTCCTCCGGAGTGGGCTCACGGCCGAGGTCCTGCAGCATCTGGCGCTGCACACGGGCGAGCTTGTTGATGATCTCGACCATGTGCACCGGGATGCGGATGGTGCGGGACTGGTCGGCCATGGCGCGGGTGATCGCCTGCCGGATCCACCAGGTCGCATAGGTCGAGAACTTGAAGCCCTTGGTGTAGTCGAACTTCTCCACCGCGCGGATCAGACCGACGTTGCCCTCCTGGATCAGGTCCAGGAAGAGCATGCCGCGGCCGGTGTAGCGCTTGGCCAGCGAGACCACCAGGCGGAGGTTGGCCTCCAGCAGGTGGTTCTTGGCCCGGCGGCCGTCCTCGACCAGGATCTCCAGCTCGCGCCGGTACGCGGGCTTGAGGTCTTCCTCCTCCTCGAGCTTGTACTCGGAGAACAGGCCGGCCTCGATCCGCTTGGCGAGCTCGACCTCCTGCTCGGCGTTGAGCAGCGGCACCTTGCCGATCAGCTTCAGGTAGTCCTTGACCGGGTCGGCGGTGGCGCCGGCCACCATCACCGTCTGCGCCGGCGCGTCGTCGTCGTCCTCGTCGGACAGCACGAAGCCCTGGCCGGGCTTGGCCGGCTCCTCCTCGTTGTCGTCCTCGAGGTTCTCGAACAGCTCGTCGTTCTCGACGTCGACGGTCTCTTCGCCGTCGGCGTCCTTGGCGGTCTTCTTCGCCGCCGTCTTCTTGGCGGTGGTCTTCTTCGCGGTCGTGGTCTTCTTCGTCGCGCGCTTCTTCGGCTCTGCGGCGACGGATGCGGTGGCAGCGGCTTCCCCGGTGACGGCCTCGGCGGTGGCCGCGGTCGGCTGAGCCGATATCGCCGCAGCGGGGGCCGGGGCAGCGGCCGCCGTCTTGCGCGCGCCGATCGGGCGCGGCGGGGCGGCGGTCTTCTTCACCGTGGTGCGGGCCGGGGCCGCCGCGGCCTTGCGGGGCTTCTTCGCGGCCGTCTTGGCGGCGGGCGCGGCGCTGACGTGCAGGGTCACACCCTCCTCGTCCAGGACCTGGTTCAGGCTGCGCAGGACCCGCTTCCACTGGTCCACCGGGATGCGGCCGGCCTCGAAGGCCAGGCGCACGTCGTCACCGTTGATGTGACCCTGCTCGCGGCCACGCTCGACGAGCGCGACCAGGGCCTCGGATTCGGCGATCTCCGGAGGGAACGTACGGGACGGGCTGAGCGACACAAGGAGCCTCTCGTTGCGAGCAGATAAAGGACGGGCGGGACATCATCGCGCGGCCTTGCGGAAACGTCCGACCGGGGGTCGGTATTCCGGCGCCGCGCGAGGACACCTGTCGGTTCATCGGCCGCCCGAGTCGATTCGTTACGCGCGGAATTGAGTGACCTGCGCCACGCTGCGTGCGCCAGGGCGCGCCCGGCGGGGTGCGTGCGCCCCCGAGAGGCCCGGACTACCCGCCGTGTCCGCCCCGGACCAGGGGTCGGTCCGGGGCGGCCGGGCGCGCGGGCCTCGACGAGGAAGCGCGGTGTACGCGCCACGAGCGGACCTTCGCGCTCGATCCGTTCGTGCAGCTCACGCAGCCGGTCCCGGCAGTGCCCGACCGCGTAGCCCGGCACCGGCCGGACCGCCTTCCGCAGGAATCAGATCACCACACCGATGCCGTGGAACTCCGTCCGCAACCGTTCCGACCGCCCGTCGGTCACCACCGGCCCGTCCTTCTCGGCGCCGGCGACCGCGTCGTCGGACCACCGGGCCCGCCGGACCTCCTCCGGCTGCGGACCGAGCACATACCCGACCGGCTCGAACACGCCGGACGGCCCGACCTGCCGGGAGGAATAGGTACCCCCGGTCTCAGCCCCCGGGCGATCACGTCCCATCAGGTGGCCACCAGATGGTCGCAGGGGTGGTCTGGCCACCGGATACCGGCTGACGACCAGCTCGAAGGCCTCGCCGCCCGGGGAGGCCGAATACGGGTGTCATGTCCCGATCACCCGAGCCGGTGCGTCGGTTCTCCACCGCCCATCGCACCGGACGGTGATGCACATCCCGTCGCCGGACCGCGTGCCGACTCGACTACAGTGGGCGCGGGCCGTGACTGGCGTTCGGGTGGATCACCACCGGGGAGCGGCCCGGCGTACGACCGTACGTCGACTGCCGCGCGCCTGGGCGAGACCGCGAACCGCGTACGCGCACTGCGTACCGCGAACCCGCAGCGACGTTCAGGAGACCCCTATGACGACCGCCACCGCCCGCCTGATGGACGGCACCGCCCTCGCCCGCCGCATAGCCGAGCGGACCGCCGCCCGTGCCGCCGCGATCACCGAGCGCACCGGGAAGGCCCCCTGTCTGGCCACCGTGCTGGTCGGCGAGGACCCGGCGTCCGTGACGTACGTCCGCATGAAGCAGAACCGTTGCGCCAAGGCCGGCATCACCTCCCGGCACGTGGCGCTCCCCGCGGAGACCACCACCGAGGAACTGGTGGCGGTGATCACGGGCCTCTCCGAGGACCCGGAGATCAGCGGCATCCTGCTCCAGCACCCGGTGCCGCACCACATCGACGAGCGCGCCGCCTTCGAGGCCATCGCCCCCGGCAAGGACGTGGACGGCGTCACCATGCACTCCTTCGCCGCCATGGGCTTCGGCCTGCCCGGATTCGTCTCCTGCACCCCCGGCGGCATCATGCGCCTGCTGGAGGAGTACGAGGTCGACCTGACCGGCAAGCACGCGGTGGTCGTGGGCCGCAGCGCGATCCTGGGCAAGCCGGCCGGCATGCTGCTGCTGGAGCGCAACGCCACGGTCACCTACTGTCACTCCCGCACGCAGGACCTCTCCTCGATCGTGCGCCAGGCGGACGTCCTGGTCGCGGCCGTCGGAAAGGCCGAGTTCATCCGGGGCGAGGACATCAAGCCCGGCGCGGTCGTCCTGGACGCCGGCTACAACGAGGGCAACGTCGGCGACGTCCACTTCGCCTCGGCCGCGGAACGCGCCTCCCTGATCACCCCGGTCCCGGGCGGCGTGGGCCCGATGACGATCGCGGTCCTGCTGGAGCAGACGGTGACGGCGGCGGAGACCCAGGCGCAGGCGAACGCGGAAGCCTGACCGGGTCGGGGCGCCGGGTCGACGGTGGCGGGTCGGGGGTAGTAGGGCGGGGGTGGCGGGTCGGGGGTAGCGGGTCGAGGCCTGAGCGCGACCAGCCTGCGGGGCGGGGTCGGGGGTGTGCCGGTGCTTCGCCTGGACAGAATCTGGGGGGTGCCCGGGTGCTGCCCGTCAGTCCCAGTGTCATTACGTGCCGGCCGTCGGCGTCAAGGGCGCTCCCTCCGGTCGCGTCGGCAAGCCGATGGCCCTTCGGGCCACCCTTGACACCGACGACCGTCACGCAACGACAAGGACTGTCGGGCGGCCCCCGGGGGATGGCATGGGAGGAGCCTTCGGATCCTGGGGCTCTGGCGTTGCCGGGCACGGGCAGCGGCTTGCGCTCGGCCAGCCGCCCTCCGGGCGGGCGCGGGGGTGAAGTGGATCAGATCTACGTAATCCGAGCCGGTCCAGGCGCACCAGATCGCTACGCGCTCCTGTCGGACGGCGGGTGCGGGCGGCCGGTGGCCGGACAGAGACCGCCACGGATCGCTACGCGCTTCGGTCTGTCGGCGGGTGCGGGCTATCGGGGGGTGCGGACTGTCGGGGGTTGCTCGTCGGGCGCTCGTGCGCTGACTGTCTGCTTCAGCCCATCGGCCTGTCGGCCGCCGCTCCTTCCGGAGCGCGTGGTGATCGGTGGCGCTTGTTGCCGCGTGATGGTCTTGGCCCCGGGCGGGCCGCCTGCCGCCGAGACGGACAGGAGCGCGTAGCGATCGTTGGCGGTCTATGTCCGGGCACCGGCGGCCCGCATCCGCCGAGAAAGAGGAGCGCGTAGCGATTTGGGGCGCCTGGACCGGCTTGGATTGCGTAGATCTGATCGACTTCACTTCCGCGTCCGCCCGGAGGGCGGCTGGCCGGGCGGAGCCGCTGCTGGTGCCCGCCAACGCCAGAGCGAATGTGGCCTTGGTCCCTCCATGCCATCCCCCGGGGGGCGGCCCGACAGTCCTTGTCGTTGCGTGACGGTCGTCGGTGTCAAGGGGGGCCCGAAGGGCCATCGGCTTGCCGACGCGACCAACGGGAGCGCCCTTGACGCCGGCGGGCGGCACGTAATGACACTGGGACTGACGGGCAGCCCCCGGGTGCTCCCTGATTCCGCCCGGGCGAAGCCCCGGCACACCCAGACCCCACCCCAGCAACCCGGTCCGGTCCGGTCCGAGGGAACCTCCTCCGCGCCACCCCGCCCCGCCCCTGCATTACCCCCCAGGTAATCGACCCCCCACCCTCCGCCCCGGCATCGTTGGGGCATCGGGTTCCGAGGCCGCGCACTCGGTCTCGGGGCCCGGGTTGACCTGTGGTTTTCGGATTTCCTGCCCCAAGGAGGGTTCCCATGTCCGCGACCGGGACGCTGTTGAACGGTATTGCCCGCACCACCGAGCCGCAGGCCGTGTTGCGGCGGTTTCTCGCTCTCGACGCAGTGGTCACCGGCGGCAACGGGCTGGCGTACGTGGCCTTCGCCGGGCCGGTCGGGGAGCTGATCGGGGTGGGTGAGGGGCTGCTTTTCGAGCTCGGGATCCTGCTCGTCGTGTACGCCGCCGGGGTCGGGTGGCTGGCTTCGCGGCGGGAGCCGGCGGCCGGTGCCGTGAAGGCCGTCGTCGAGATCAACTACCTCTGGGCCGTGGCCAGTCTGGTGGCGCTGGTCGTGTGGTTCTCGCCGACCGCGGCCGGGATGGTGTGGATCCCGGCACAGGCCCTCGCCGTCGCCGGGTTCGCCGTCGCCCAGCAGCTGGCGTTGCGCTCAACCACCCAGTGAGCGGAGGTACTTCACCGTCGCCGGGTCGGCCGGGAGCATCGTCTCGATGGCCAGCTCGGCGACGGTCACGTCCATCGGGGTGTTGAAGGTCGAGATGGACGAGACGAAGGACAGCACGTGGCCGTCGTGTTCGATGACCAGGGGGAGGGCGAAGTACGGGACCGGTTCGTCCGGCTCCGCGTCGCCCGGGCGGTCCGGGACCGGGTAGGCCGAGACCTCGTCGTAGAGGGCGCGCAGCCGTTCGGAGCGGGCCAGGGCGATCTGGCGCTCCATCTGGGCCAGCAGGTGTCCGCGCCATTCCTTGATGTTGACGATCCTGGGGGCCAGGCCCTCGGGGTGCAGGGTGATCCGCATCGCGTTCAGCGGCGCGGCGAGCAGGTGTTCGGGCAGGCCGTCCATCAGCATGAGGATGCCGCGGTTCGCGGCGATCACGTTGTACGTGGCGTCCACGACCAGCGCGGGGTACGGCTCGTAGCCCGCCAGTAGCCGCTCCAGGCCGTCCCGGAGCGTCCCCATCGACGGATCGTCGAGTGGGGTGTGCGCGTACCGTGGGGCGTAACCGGCGGCCAGGAGCAGCGAGTTGCGATCCCGCATCGGTACGTCGAGGTGGTCGGCGAGTTTCATCAGCATGTCCTCGCTGGGCCGCGAGCGGCCCGTCTCGATGAAGCTGATGTGGCGGGACGAGGAATCGGCGCGGCTCGCCAGCTCCAGCTGGCTGATGCCGCGCCGTTTGCGCCAGGTGCGGAGCAGGGCGCCGACGGGGGCCGGGCCCGCAGTGGTGGCAGTCGTCATGCCGCGACGCTAGCCGAACCGGGTCCGCCCTGGTCAGCCCACGTCGAAGGCGTTTCGCAGGCCGAGACGGTAGCGCAGGCGGTCGTGCCGTTTGAGTGCCTCGACCGCCGGCGCCCGGTACGGCTTCCGGATGGTGCAGCGCGCCGCCGCCGAACCGTCCCGGTCCAGCAGGGCGTTGACGGCGGCGCGGGCGGAGGCGTTGGCACCCTCCATCGTCGCGAGGTCGATGTCCACGGCCACGTAGTCGCCACTGAGGAAGAAGTTGGGGACGCGGGTCGCGGCCGTCGGACGGTTGTGGAGGGTGCCCACCGGGTGGATCAGCAGCTGGTCCTCGTTGACCGGGTTCGGGGTGCCCAGTCCGTCCACACCCGGGTCCAGGAACCACGAGTGGAGCCTGGAATCGGTCAGTACGGTGCGGCCGGTGTCGTTCAGAGAGGCCTTCAGCTGTGCCCACACCTCGCGGGCGACCTCCTCGCGGGTGCACTGCTTGGCCGTCTTCCCGTACAGGATCCCCGGCTTGTCCCACTCCGAGATGTCCACGGACAGGCAGTCCACCGCCGCGCCGTCGCCGTAGTCGGCGGGGAAGTCGCGGGCCGGCCAGTGTTCGGCCTGCTGGATGGCGGTCAGCGACCACGGGGAGTCGATGCAGTTGAGGTGGCCGTGGACGAGGGGCGCCCGCTCGGTCAGGTAGAACTGGATGCCGGTCATCCAGTCGGTCTGCAGCAGGTCGCAGCGGCCGAGCATCGGGTCGGCGGCGCGCAGTGCAGCGCCCCAGGTGCGGCGGGCGTGTTCGACCGGCATGGCCGAGACGTAGTGGTCGGCGGTGACCGTCTGCCGGCCACCGGCCGGGTCGTCGACCACCACCCCGCTGACGCGTCCGTCGGCGTACCGGACTTCGCGGACGGTCCAGCCGATCCGGAACTCGACGCCCAGGGCGCGCAGATGGCTCTCCCAGGGGTCGATCCAGGCCTCGTTGGTGGGGAGGTTGAGGATCCTGTCCGGTGGGCCGTCGGCCCCGCGGCCCAGTGCGTTGAAGACGAAGGCCTCGCCGAGCGTTCCGACGGTGCGGGTGGACGCCTCCTCCGCCTTGGTGGCGACGATGTTGCGGGTGACGCCGATGGCGAGGATCCGCTGGTATTCGGTGGACATCCGGGCGGCCCGGGTGAACTCCCACCACGGTGTGCGCTCCCACACCTCGTCGCGCCGCTCGTCGCAGCTGGTGAGGAAGACGAGGGCGCGGTCGACGAAGTACGCCGTCTCGTGCAGGGGAAGGTGCGCCAGGGTCTCCACGAAGCCGGTGAGCATCCGGCGGATCTCGTCCAGGGTGAGCTCGGCAGGTGTGTGCCCCGGCCAGGGGATGGGGCCGCGGAGGTCCTCGCGGCCGGCTGCCCGGGCGAACATCATCTCGCGTGGGGCGACCAGGTTGTCCCATACGCCGTTGGCGTGGCCGGGGAAGGGGATGCGCCTCATCGTGTCGGGCAGGTTGTGGTAGATGCCGGGGATGAAGCGGAAGCCGTGCTCGGCGGGCAGCGGCCTGCGGCCGCCGCGCGCGCTGCCCGGCACGTCCATGCTGCGCGCCTTGCCGCCGAGCGCGCGGCGCTCGTACACCGTGACGGCGTAGCCGCGCTCGGCGAGTTCGTGCGCGGCGGTCAGACCGGCCACTCCGCCCCCGAGCACGGCGACCCGCCGGGCCCCGGCCCGCCCGGCTCCGCTGCCCGCGGACGCGGTGGCGGGGGTGGCCGGTGAGGCGGCGGCCGGGGGAGCCAGGGCTCCGGTGGCGGCCAGCGCGCCGGCCGCGCCGGCGGTGCCCGCGAGGAACGTGCGCCTGGTGCCGCCCGTGCCTTCGCCGCCGGCTGTGCCCTCACTGCCGGCTGTGCCCTCGCCGCCGCGTGTATACCCGGACCCGCGTGTATACCCGGACCCGCCCGTGTGCCCGGAACCGCCCGTGCGCGCCATGTCGGTGCCCCCTCGTTACCGCCGGTAACAGTCACGTCCGGCGCAGGAGCATACGGGTGGCGCCGCGGCCACGGAAGGAGCAGAAGAACCCGCGTGCACTATGGCGCGAAAGCTTCCCTCCGGCCCGCGCTGTGGGAACCTTGACCCCACGTCATGGAAACGGCCGTGGAGAAGGAGCCGCTGGATGCCGAGTGAGCCGCTGTCGCAGAAGGAGATCGAGGACCGGTTGCGGGAGCTGCCGGGGTGGGCCTTCGAGGACGATCACATCCTGCGCACCTACCGGCTGGGCACGCACATGGCGGCGAGCGCCCTTGTCGCCCACATCGCCACCGTGCAGGAGGAGTTGAACCACCACTCCGATCTGACCCTGGGCTACAACACCGTCCGGCTGTCGCTGAACACCCACAGCGCGGGCGGCACGGTGACCGAGACGGACTTCGAGCTGGCCGAGCGCGTCGAGGGCATCGCTCCCGCACACGGGGCCAGTTGATGGCGTCGGCGCCGATACCGATACCGGCACCGGCACCGGTTCCGATGCCGGGAGGGGCTGCGGCGGGTGGGGTGCGGACCGGGCCGCTGGTCGACTACGACGCCGAGGCCGAGGCGTACGACGCCACGCGCGGCGGGGTCCCGCGTGCCGAAGCGGCCGCGACCGCGGTCCTCGGCCTGCTCCCGCCCGGCACCCGCACCGTCCTCGACCTCGGCTGCGGCACCGGCATCGTCACCACCCGGCTGCACCGCCCCGGGCTGCGGGTGCTGGGGCTGGACGCCTCGTCCGGCATGGCGGCGATGGCCGCCGCGCGCGGAGTCCCGATGCTGCTGGGCACCGGGACCCGGCTGCCGTTCCGGGCGGGTGCGCTGGACGCCGTCACCGCCGTGTGGCTGCTGCACCTGCTGCGGGAACCGGGCACGGCCGCGGCGGTGATCGCGGAGGCGGGCCGGGTGCTGAGGCCCGGGGGCGTGTTCGTCACCACGGTGGACAAGGACGCGGCGCACGACGTCGGGAGCGATATCGACGAGGTGCTGGCCGCACATCTGACGGCGCGGCCCGCGGACGCGGCCGACGAGGTCACCGCGTACGCCGCCGCCGCGGGCCTGCGTCCGCACGGGCGGGCCCGCTTCACCGGCCATGGCCAGGGACGTAGCCCGCGGGGCGCCGCGCAGGCCCTCCTGGCGGGCCGCTACGCCTCCCGGGTCGCCCCGCGCGGCATCACCCCGGCGGAGCTGGCGGCCCGGCTGGAGGCGTTGCCCGACCCCGACAGCCCGCGCGGTGAGCCGACGTACGAGCTCCGTTCCTTCGTGCGGATCTGAGCCGGTGTTGGGCGGTGCGGGGCGGCGCCTGGCGATGCCGCGAGCCGGGGCCGGACCACGGGCACGGGACGGGTCCGGCCTCGGTCCGGGCCCGGCGCCCCGTGGCCGTGGTCGTGGCTGTGGTCGTGGCCAGTGACGGTCCGCTTCAGGCCGTCGCCCACGCTCCGAGAGCGAAGCCCGAGCCCGACCGGCGGACCTCCACCGCGCCCGTTCCGCCGAAGTGGGCCGGCACCACGAGCTCCCGCTCGTCCGCGGCCCGTCCGAGGATCCGGCGGCGGCTGGCCGCGGCCTGCCGCGGGTCCAGGCAGAAGCAGCTGTTGCAGGACGGGCTCAGGATCTGCACCGGACTGTGCAGCAGGTCCCCGGTGAACACGGCCCGCTCGCCCCGCGAGGCGACCCGCAGCACGCACGAGCCGGGAGTGTGGCCGGGCGCGGACTCCAGTACCAGGTGCTCGTCGATACGGTGTTCGCCGTCCCACAGCACGGCCTGCCCGGCCCGGTGGACGGGCGCGATGCTGTCCTCGTAGACGAGCCGGTCGTCCTCCTGCCGGCCCTGGCCGTACCCGTTGTCCGGGCCGAAGTGGAAGTCGTCCGCGGCCGGGACGAGGTACCGCGCACGGGGGAAGGCCGGCACCCACGCGCCGTCCTCGGCGGTCGTGTTCCAGCCGACGTGGTCGGCGTGGACGTGCGTGTTGACCACGACGTCCACGTCCTCGGGCCGGACCCCGGCACGGGCCAGGCGGCCGAGGAAGTCGCCCTCCTGGCGGTGGAAGAGCGGGGTGCCGGGCCGTTCGCGACCGTTGCCCACCCCCGTGTCGACCAGGACGGTCCGCCCACCGCTGCGCACCACCCAGCTCTGCAGCGCGGCCACCGCCTGGTCACCCGCCGGATCCCAGTGGTCCGGGGCCAGCCAGTCCTCGTTGTCCTGCCACATCGCGGCGGTGGAGTCCGGGACCAGGTCCCGGGCGGCTGTGAACGGGCCCCGCCATTCGGTGATCCGGAGGACCTCGACGTCCCCCAGCACGATGCGCTGTACGTGTTCAGTGGTCATGCCGTCGAGGCTATGGAGCGGCTGACGATTGCCTCAATGCCCGTTGTGCTCAAGAAGATACGCCTCCGTCTCGGCAGTGGCTCAACGGATGCCGGCAGCCGGATACCTTGGCCCGATGGACGTGGTGAGTGACGCGATCTCCGCCGTGCGCATCGGACGGCCCTCCTCCGACCGGGTCCGGATCGGCGGGCGCTGGTCCACGCGGCTCGCGCCGTACGAGGGCGCGGGTTTCCACGTCGTCCTCGCGGGCGGGTGCCGGCTGCTGCCCGACGATGGCGTCCCGGTCACGCTCGGCCCGGGGGACGCCGTACTGCTGCCCCACGGCACCGGGCACGTGCTCGCCGACGCCCACGCGGACTCGGACGCGGAGACCCTGGCCCGGGCCGTGCCGTTCGAGGTATGGCAGGAGCGCCGCGGCCCGCGGACGCCGGATGGGGCAGGGGCAGGGGCAGGGGCTACGGAGCTGCTGTGCGGGAAGTACCGGCTCGACCGCAGCCGGGAGCACCCGCTCATGGCGGAACTCCCGCAGGTCGTTCACCTGCCGCACCGGGTGGGTGGCGGTCAGCCCGAACTCCGCGCCGCCATCGACCTGTTGGGTCGCGAGTTGGACAGCAGTCGAGCCGGAGCCTCGATCGCGGTGCCCAGCCTGCTCGACCTGCTCCTCGTTTACATGATCCGTGCCTGGACGTCCAGGAGTGCGGCCGGTGCCTGGCCGGCCGCGCTCGGCGACCCGGTGGTGGCCTCGGCTCTGCGGGCCCTGCACGCGGACCCTGCGGCCCCTTGGAGCAACGACCGGCTTGCCGCGGAGGCCGGAGTCTCCCGCCCCACCCTGGCCCGCCGGTTCACCGCCCTGGTGGGACGCCCGCCCATGGCGTACCTGACCTGGTGGCGGCTGACCTCCGCCGCCGCCCTGCTCCGGGACACCCAGGACCCGCTGGCTTCGATCGCCCGCCGGGTGGGGTACGGCACCTCGTACGCGCTCTCCCACGCCTTCAGCCGGGAGTTCGGCACCACCCCGGGCCGGTACCGGACGTCGGCCGGCACCGGGACGTCGTACTCGACTCCGTCCCGGACGCCGTGACCGTCCGGCGGCTCGGTCCGTACGTCGGCCCCCTCAGACGGACCCGCCGAGGCCGACCGTCAGGCGGGTTCCAGCCGCCAGCCCTGGGTGGGGGAGTCCGTCTCCTCCCACTGCCGGGCCCAGCCGTCCTCGTCCACGTCCAGCGGCAGGCCGCTGATGCACGCGATCAGTGACACCACCCCGGGAGCGTCGAGGTGCTCCTCGACCAGCCATTCCTGCGCGCCGTAGCCGTTCGCCTTCCACAGCTGGACGCGGGTGCCGCTCTCCGGCGAGGCACCCGCCACGTCCAGCCGTTTGCCGCTCGCCTCGTGCACCACGTGGAAGATCCCGCCCCCGCTGTGCACCGGCACCAGCCGCCAGCGCTGCGCCTCTGGCCCGGACCCGCCGGAGGCCGCGGACGGGGCCCGCGTCCCTACCCGGACCCGCGCACCGCTGCCCGAACGGCCGCCGTCCACTTCCAGAACCAGGCCGTTCCCCGCGTTGCACAGCAGGTACACGCCCTCCGTCGGCATCCGCGACCCCTTCAGACGTCGAAGACGGCCGGGTCCGGGCCGATCCGGCGGCCCGCCTCGCCGGCGCCCAGCGCGTCCAGCGCAGCCAGGTCCCCGGCGTCCAGCTCGAAGCCGAACACGTCCAGGTTCTCCTCGATCCGGGAGGGGGTCACGGACTTCGGGATCGCGATGACGCCGTGCTGGAGGTGCCAGCGCAGCACCACCTGCGCGGCCGACCGGCCGTGCTTCCGCGCGACCGCCGCGACCTCGGGCAGGCTCAGCAGCTCCTTGCCCTGGCCGAGCGGGGACCACGCCTCGGTGGCGATGCCCAGCTCGGCGTGGACCGCGCGGAGCTCCTCCTGCGGGAACAGCGGGTGCAGCTCGATCTGGTTCACGGCCGGGACGAGCGGGCTGACCTCGCGCAGGCGGCGCAGGTCCTCGGGGCGGAAGTTGGACACGCCCACGGCCTTCGCGCGGCCGCTCTCCGCGATCTCCTCGAAGGCCTGCCAGATGGCCAGGTAGTCCTCGCGCATGGGGCGCGGCCAGTGGATCAGGTACAGGTCGACGTGGTCGAGGCCGAGCTTGGCGAGGGACTCGTCGAACTCGCGCAGCACGTTGTCGCGCTTCCACGTCTCGGCGGGGCCGTTCCACAGCTTGGTGGTGACGAACAGCTCCTCGCGGGCCAGGCCGGACGCGGCGAGGGCCCGCCCGGTCCCCGCCTCGTTCCCGTAGACCGAGGCCGTGTCGATGCTGCGGTAGCCCGCCTCCAGGGCGGCTCCGACGACCCGCTCCGCTTCGGCGTCCGGCACCTGCCAGACGCCGAAACCGAGCTGGGGCATGAGCGTGCCGTTGTTGAGGGTGATGCTGGGGACCTGGGGCGCCTGGTTCACGGCGGGTCGTTCCTCCGAGTGCGGTCGGACATGCTGACGTGCGAACTTGCGGATGTACGGGCGTACGGGCGTACCGATGTACGGGTGTACGAACAGCGGCAACCGGCCACCGGTACCGGATATTCCTGATCCGGCGCCGGATAGGTCTCCGGCGCCGGAGACCCGCGCCCGTTCCGGGTCCCTCACGCGGTACCCAGGTACGCCTCCCGGACCAGGGGGTTCGCGCGGACCTCCGCCGCCGTGCCCTCCGCCAGCACCGTACCGAGGTCCAGTACGACGACGCGGGCGCACAGCTCCATCACGAAGGCCACGTTGTGCTCGACCAGCAGCACCGCGCAGCCCTCGTCCTCCGCGAGCCGCCGTACCACGGCCGCGAGCCGCTCCCGTTCCGGCGCGGACATGCCGGAGGCCGGCTCGTCGAGGAGCAGCACCCGGGGCGGGTCGGCCACCGCCCGGGCCAGCTCCACCATCCGGGCCCGGCCCACCGGCAGGCCGGCGGCGTACGCGTCCCCCAGCGCGCCGAGCCCGCAGCCGGCCAGCACCTCCGCGGCCCGGGCCCGCCGTGCCCGATCCGTGCCGCGCCGGCCGCGGATCCCGGCGCCGCGCCACTCCTGGGCGACGAGCAGGTTCTCGGCCACGCTGAGCTGGCCGAACAACTGCTGCCGCTGGAAGGTCCGGCGCATGCCGTGCCGGGCCCGCCAGACGGGGGAGCGGCGGGTGATGTCGGCCCCGTCGAGGAGCATCCGCCCGCCGTCGGGCCGCCGGATCCCCGACAGCACGTCGAAGAGCGTGGTCTTGCCGGCTCCGTTCGGCCCGATCAGCCCGCACACCTCCCCGGCACGCAGGCCCAGGGACACCCCGGTGAGGGCTTTGACCCCGCCGAAACGGACACTGATCCCGGCCGCTTCGAGCACGTGGGCACCACGATCAGGACTCATCGGCTCATCCCCAGGTAGGCCTCGGTCAGCCGGTCCGTCTCCACCTCGGCGCGGGGACCGCACCAGGAGACCCGGCCCTCGGCGAGGTAGGCGACGGTGTCGGCGATGCCGAGGATCTCGGCGGCCTTCTCCTCCACCAGGAGCAGGGCCGTGCCGGCCGCACGGAGCTCGGCCAGGAGGGCGTAGACCTCGTCCACGATGCGCGGGGCGAGGCCGAGGGAGGGCTCGTCGGCGATGAGCACCTCGGGTGGCCGCTGGAGGAGCGGGGCGAGGGCCAGCATCTGCTGCTCGCCGCCGGAGAGGGAGCCGGCGGGGACGCTGCGGCGTTCGGCGAGCCGGGGGAACCGGTCGTAGACGGCGGTACGGGCGGCGGCCTCGCCTAGGTGGAGGGCGAGGTTCTCCTCGATGGTGAGGGCGGGGAAGATCCCGCGGCCCTCGGGTGCGAGGAGTACGCCCGCGCGGGCGCGCCGTACCGTTCCGTCGCGGGTGGCGTCCCGGCCGGCGATGCGGACGGTGCCGGCGGTGGTGGGCAGCAGGCCGGCCGCGACGCGGCAGGCGGTGGTCTTGCCGGCCCCGTTGGGGCCGAGCAGGGCGAGGATCTCGCCGCGTCGCACGGCCAGCCGCACCCCGTGCAGCACGACCCCGCCGTCGTACCCGGCGCTCACCCCGTCCAACTCCAGCGCGGGCACGCCGCCGTCCCGCTGCGCGGAGCGATCCCCCACCCCGCCCCTCCCCGAAACCGGGGCCAAGGCCCCCGGGCCCCCTCGGGGCTGCGCCCCGGTCCCTGCCCGGGGCTCCGCCCCAGACCCTGCCCGGGGCTGCGCTCCGGTCCCTGCCCGGGGCTCCGCCCCAGACCCCGCCTGGGGCTGCGCTCCGGTCCCTGCCCGGGGCTCCGCCCCAGACCCCGCCTGGGGCTGCGCTCCGGTCCCTGCCTGGGGCTGCGCCCCAGACCCTGCCCGGGGCTGCGCCCCAGACCCCGCCCGGGGCTGCGCCCCGGAGTTCGCTTGGGGCTGGGTCCCGGCGGCTCCCGTGCCCTCCTGCACCCCAGACCCCGCCTTGGGCTGTGCCCCGGTCGCTGCCTGGGGCTGCGCCCCGGTGGCTTCCGTGCCGGCCTGCGCTCCGGTCCCCGCCCGGGGCTCCGCCCAAGACCCCGCCTGGGGCTTCGCCCCAGGGTTCGGACCCCCGGCTCCGCCGTCGTCGGCGGTGCGGGGGTTCGGGGGCGGAGCCCCCGCCGGGTTCCGGGAGCCCCGGGCGGGGTCCGGGGCCTTGGCCCCGGTTTCGGGAAGGGGCGGGGTGGGGGAATGCCCCGCAGGGCCGCCCGCCCCGGCCCCCGCCCCCCGCACGAACCCCACGCCCGCCCTCTGCCCCGGCAATGGGGCCGGAGCAGGTCCCGCCATCGGCGCCGGAGCGGGCTCCGGCAGAGGCACCGCCCCGGCGGGGCCGACGGCGGGGCCGACGGCGGGGGAAGCCCCGGCGGAGCCGACGGCCGGGCCGGCCCCGGCGGAGCCACCCGCAGGGCCGCCCCCCGCCACCGCACGGCGACGCGCGAGCCGGACCGGGATCGCCGCGCAGTACCCGTCCGGGTCGTTCGCCAGCGCCAGGCCCGCCAGGCCGAAGAGGATCACCGGCAGGTGCGCGGACTCCGTCACGTAGTCGGCGAACAGCGGTGGCGCCGCGGCGAACACCAGCCCCGCCACCACCGCGTACTGCGGCCGCCGCAGCCCCGCCGCGACCGCCACCGCCAGCCACACCAGCCCGGTCATCGCCGTGAAGTCGGTGGCCGTGATCCGCGTGTTGTACGAGGCGTAGAGCACGCCTCCGAACCCCGCCAGCCCCGCCGACACCGTGAACAGCAGCAGTTTCGTCCGCAGGACGGACACCCCCGAGGCCATCGCCGCGGCCGGCGCGGACCGCACCGCGAGCATCGCCCGCCCCATGGGCGAGCCGCGCAGCGCCGTCAGGCCGGCCGCGGTCACGGAGACGACGAGCACCAGCGCCACGCCCAGGGCCCGGTCGTCGCCGAGGTCCACCGGCCCGATCACGGGCCGCGGGATCTCCCACCCGGAGTCGCCGTTCCGCAGCCAGCGCAGCTGGAACAGCACCTGGTCCGCCAGGAACGCCAGTGCCAGGGTGGCCAGTGCCAGCGAACGCCCGCCCAGCCGCAGCGCCGGCAGCGCGACCAGCGCGCCCAGCAGCGCAGCGACACAGGTGCCCACGGCCAGCGCGGCCACGAACGGCCAGCCCCGGCTCATCAGCAGGCCCGCCACCAGTGCCGCGCCGGTCACGAAGGTGGCCTGGGCCAGGGACACCATCGCGCCCAGGCCGGTCACCACCGTGAAGGACATGAAGACGAGCCCGACGGCCAGGCCCTGGGCCAGCAGACCGCTCCAGAAGGGGGTCGTCACGGTGTAGAAGGCCACCGCCAGCAGGACCGCCGCTGCCGCCCACGGCCCCCAGCGCCGGGCCCGCGAGGCCCCGGCCAGGTGGTCGAGCGGCGGTGGGTCGGAGGCCGCCGTGCCCGCGGCCCGGGCCCGCCGGGTCAGCACCAGCAGCCCACCGAAGAGGATGAGGAACGGGACCGCGGTCCGGAAGCCGGTGATGTCCTCCGCGAAGGAGGCGTACCCCGCGACCAGGTTCTGCAGCACCCCCAGTCCCAGTCCGCCGGCGAAGGCGAGCGGCACCGAGGCGAACCGCCCGATGACCGCCGCCGTCGCCGACACGAACAGGAACAGGGTGAAGTCGTGCGCCGACAGCCCGAGCAGCGGCGTGGCCAGCACCCCCGCCAGCCCGGCCAGCCCGGACGCGATCATCCAGGCCACCGAGGACAGCCGGTCGGCGCTGATCCCGCGCAGCTCGGTCAGCGAGCGGTTGTCCACGGCCGCCCGCAGCCGCAGCCCGAGCCGGGTGTGCCGCAGCAGCACCCACAGCCCGGCCGCCACCACCGCCGTCACCACCCAGGTGATCAGCTGGTCGGAGTCGATGCCGACCCCGTCCGCGAGCTGCCAGGACTTCGCCGGGCTCGGCCCGACCCCCGGCAGCCCGAACTGGTTCTCGGCCGGCAGGACCGGCGCCCCGGCGTCGTCCAGCAGCTCCACCACCCACAGCCCGGCCGCGGGCAGCGCCACCAGCAGACCGATGGTGGCCACGATCTGCGCCGTCTCGCCGACCCGGGCCAGCTTGCGGAACATCAGCCGGTCCAGCGCCCAGCCGAGGCCGGGCGCCAGCACGAGTACCACCAGCAGTGCGGTCGGCACGGCGGGCCAGCCCAGGCCCGAGTGCAGCTCGTAGTAGGTGAGCGCGGACACGTACGCGGTGGCGCCGTGTGCGAAGTTGAACAGCCCGGACGCCGAGTACGACAGCACCAGCCCGGTGGCGAGCAGGGCGTACAGCGCGCCGGAGACCAGGCCGCTCAGCACGAAGACGAGGAGATCCCCCATTCCGGTGACCCCTGCCCCTGGCTACTTGAAGGGGATGGGCTCGTGGCACTTGAACGGCACGGACACCTCGTACGTCCCGTTCTTCAGCTGGACCAGCGCCCCGCAGCCGAAGCTGTCCTTCTGCCCCTTGGGCAGCTTTCGGTCGCCGACGAGGGTTCCGGTGTCGGAGAAGTCCTGTGCGGCGTTCTGGAAGTGGGTCACCGTCAGGTCCCTGCCGGCCTTCTGGGCGATGGCGAGGAACAGGTCGGCCGACATGTAGCCGGTGAGCATGTGCATGTTGAGGGGGACGTCCTTGCCGCCCGCCGCGGCCTTGATGTCGGCCTTGAACCGGTCCATGGCCGGGTTCTTGGACTCGAACGGCTCGAACTGGAGCAGTACGTGCACCCCGTCGAGGGCCTGCCGGGTCGCGTCCTTGGCGAGCAGCCCGGGGTCGTAGTCGGTCGGGTCGGAGAGGACCCCCTTGTACCCGGCCCGCTTGAGGGCGGTGAACAGGCCGATGTTGTTCGGGGTCTGCATCACCGAGACGACCGCGTCCGGGGCCTTGCCGCCGTCACTGGACAGGATGTCCTTCACGTACGCCGCCCAGTCGCTGGGCACGGCCGTCGCGGGCACACTGGCCTTGGCGTAGGCGACGTCGAACCCGGCGCTGGTGAAGCCCTGCTGGAAGGTCCGGATGCCGAACTTGCCGGCGTCGCTGTCGTTGGCGATGATCGCGACCGATTTGCCCTTGGCGCCGCCCAGGACGGTGGCGATGCCCTCGGGCCAGGTCTGGTTGATCGTCCCGCCGGGGCTGGGCACCAGGCAGCCGTTGAAGCCGTAGACGTACGTCGGCCCGCAGAACGAGGGCAGCGTGCCCCAGCCGAAGGTGGGGACCTTCTCCTGCTGGAGGAAGTCGGCGCCGGAGAAGGTGACCGAGCTCATCGGCGCGACCGCGAACACCTTGTCCTGCTGGACGAGTTTGCGGGCCGCGGCCAGGTTCCTGGCCGGGTCCTGGCCGTCGTCCTCGGCGCCGATGTAGTCGATCTTCCGCCCGTTGACGCCGCCCTCGGCATTGGCTCTCATGTAGCGGGCGCGGGCGCCGAGGTCGGTGTCCTTCTTGCTGTAGCCGCTGCTGCTGGTCATCGAGACGATGCCGCCGACCTTGATCGAGTCGTCGGTGACGCCGCGGTAGAACTGACTGGAGGACGACCCGCCCTTGCCGGGATCGGTGCCGCTGTTCGAGGCGGAATTGCAGGCGGAGACGAGGGCCAGGGCCGCCGCCGTGGCGGCCAGGGTGCGGATGCGGATGCGGATCGGTCGCAACATGTCGGGTACACCCCTCCGGTCGGAATTCCCGCATTCTGTGCGCGACCTGACGGACCGTCAAGAACTTGCACAGCCGGAGTGACGATCAGTCAGAAACCGTTATCGACGGCGGTCGGCGATATCGGCGCCCCGCCCCGCAGGCTGGTAGAGCGCCGTGACCTCGGCCTCGTACGCCGTCTCGATCGCCCGCCGCTTCAGCTTCAGCGACGGGGTCAGCAGCCCCCGCTCCTCGGTGAACTGTTCCGGCAGTACCCGGAAGTCCCGGATCGACTCCGCCTGCGAGACCAGGGTGTTCGCCGCCACCACCGCCCGCCGTACCTCCGCCACCAGCTCTGCGTCCGCCACCAGCTCGGCCGGGGTCATCTGCGGACGCCGCCGCATCGACAGCCAGTGCGCCACCGCCTCCGGATCCAGGGTGACCAGGGCCGCCACGTACGGCCGGTCATTGCCGACCAGCACGCACTGAGACACCAGCGGATGCGAACGCACCCGTTCCTCCAGCGGCGCCGGCGAGATGCTCTTGCCGTTGGAGGTCACCAGGATGTCCTTCTTCCGGCCCGTGATCGTCAGGTACCCCTGTCCGTCCAGCCGCCCCAGGTCCCCGGTGGCCAGCCAGCCGCCGTGCAGCACCGCCTCCGTCGACCGGGGATCGTTGAGGTACCCGGAGAAGACGTGCCTCCCGTAGAGCCACACCTCCCCGTCCTCCGCGATGTGCACCGACGAACCCGGGATCGGCCGGCCCACCGTCCCGTACTTCGTCCCGCCCGGCGGGTTCGCAGTCGCCGCCGCACAGGTCTCGGTCAGCCCGTACCCCTCGAACACGCTGATCCCGGCACCCTCGAAGAACAGCCCGAGCCGCCGCGACATCGCCGAACCCCCCGACATCGCGTACCGCACCCGGCCGCCCAGCGCCGCCCGCACCTTCCCGTACACCAGCTTCTCGAACAGCTGGTGTTCCATCCGCAGCGCAGCCGACGGCCCCGGCCCCGTGCGGAAGGCCCGCTGCTCACGCGCCTCCGCGTACCGTACGGCGGCCTCCACTGCCCGCTCGAACGGACCGCTCCGCCCCTCCGACTCGGCCGTCCGGCGCGCCGCCGCGAAGACCTTCTCGAACACGTGCGGCACGCCCAGGATGAACGTCGGCCGGAACGCCGCCAGGTCCGGCAGCAGCTCGGCGGCCGTCAGCACCGGCTGGTGCCCCAGCTTCACCCGCGCCCGTACGGCGGCCACCTCGACCATCCGCCCGAAGACGTGCGCGAGCGGCAGGAACAGCAGCGTGGACGCCTCCCCGCCTGGCCCGGGGGCGAACACCGACTCCCACCGCTTCACCAGCGTGTCCGCCTCGAACATGAAATTGCCGTGGGTGAGCACACAGCCCTTCGGCCGGCCCGTGGTCCCCGAGGTGTAGATCACCGTCGCCACGGAATCGGGCGTGACCGCCCGGCGGTGCCGGTGCACGACCTCCTCGTCCACCTCCGCGCCGTCCGCGACCAGCCGCGCCACCGCACCGGTGTCCAGCTGCCACAGCCGCCGCAGGTGCGGCAGCCGGTCGATGACCGAGCCCACCGTCATCGCCTGGTCCTCGTCCTCGACCACGCAGGCCACGCACTCCGCGTCCCGCAGGATCCAGTGCACCTGCTCGGCCGAGGAGGTCGGGTACACCGGCACGGGCTGCGCGCCGATCGCCCACAGCGCGAAGTCGAACAGGGTCCACTCGTACCGGGTCCGGGCCATGATGGCGACCCGCTCCCCGAAGCGCACGCCCTGCGCCAGCAGCCCCTTGGCCAGCGCCAGCACCTCCGCGCACAACTGACCGGAGGTCACATCCAGCCAGACCCCCTCCGTTTTCCGGCCGAGCGCCACCCCGGACGGGTCCTTCCGGGCATGCTGGAAGACGGCATCGGCCAGCCCGCCGGCGGGCGCCTCCGTGACCACTGGTGGAACGCTGTACTCGCGCAAGGCCCCCGCTCCTCTCCGCATCGGACCGGTGACGCTATCGGTACACCCGCGTCCACCAGCACGGTTCGGTGAAACCTCCACGAGATCCACTCACCCCGGCGGCGGGTACGTCATCTCGCTCCTTACCCTCTTCCACCTCCCCGCCACACGGGTGATCGACACGGCCGTCCGGCCGCGCCCACGGCCCTGCCGCCCGGGCCGCGTACGCCCGCCGTGGTCGGCTGACGGCAGTCCCCTCGCCCGTCCGAAAGGTGATCGCCGGTGAACCGAGCCCGCACCCTCGCCACGGCCGCCCTGGTCCCGTGCCTGCTCGCGACCGCGGCGGCGGGCACGGCCGCCGGCGCCTCCCGGACCACGGCCACCGCTCCCGCTCACGCTCCTGCTTCCGCTCCCGCCGCGTAGCCCGCCCATCCGGCGGGCTACCGGCCCTCCCGGCCCAACCCCATCAACGACTTCAACGCCAAGTTCGTCAGCGCCACGTACACGCAGGACCGCGGCACGGCACAGGAGAAGTCCGTCACCTTCAAGCGCAACCAAGTCCTGCGGACCGGCTTCGTCGACCCCACCGGGCTCCCGTTCTCCGTCGCGGTGTCCCAGCCGCTCAAGTCCCTGAGCGTCGGCCCGCACACCTCCACCGTCTCGTTCACGCTCAAGGCCGAGCACTGCGACGGCCTGGGAACCGCCGGGAGGAGAACTGCCTCCCCGCAGGGACCTTCCTGTGGGCACTCGACACCCCCTTCGAGGTCGTCCCGCGCCCCGGAAAGGCAGTTCCCTCCCCAGCGGTCGCCGGACCTGCGGCGCCCGGGCCGGCGCAGGACTGAGAACGGGCCGCCGCCTGGCCCGATCCCGCGGGCGGTGATCACCATCCTCCCCGGGCCGTCTTCGCGAGCAACGGAGTTGGTAACTTCGGGATCATGGGGAGGAACGCCTGGGTGACCAGGTCTTCGGGTGGGGGCGCGCTGCTGTTCGCGGCGCTGGCCCTGTGGACACTGTTGTTCAACGTCGGCATGTCGGTGTACCGGCCGGACGTGGTCGTACTCGGGGCGGTGGCCCTGGCGCTGGCCGCCGGGTGGGTTTGGTCGGCCTCCCGGCCGATCCCGGTCACGCCACCGCGGCAGGTCGAACCGGTGCCGGCGCCGCCCGCGAAGCTGCCCTGGAAACGGCCGTTCCGGGACTTCTTCCCCCTGCTGCTGACCGTGGTCGTGCTACTGCCCGCCACGGCCGCCGTCACCGAGCTGATGAGCCGACCGGACGGCGACGACCTGAAGCGGATCGCGGCGATACAGAAGGCCGGAGCCGAAGTCACGCAGGGCACCGTCGTCGAGGTCGACCGGGTGAGGAAGAAGCCGTACAAGGAGGCCGCGGGCACCGTCGACGTCATCGTCGAGGTGCCCGGACCCGGCCCCGGAGGCGGCAGCACGGGAACCAGGCGACTGGAGGTGGCAAGCGCGGACATCGTATCCGCCTCCGGGCGCTTCCGAGGCGCGTCCGTCCAGGTGCTGCACGCCCCGACGGCGCCCGAACTGGGCGGCGTCGTGGACGGCCCCGGCCATGTCGAGCGGTACCTGGAGTCGGACTCTCCGCTCATGTTCTCCCGCACGCCCGTGACCACCTGGATCGGCCTCGGCGTCGGAGCCGTCCTCACCTTCTTCGGGTCGCTGCTGTTCATCAGGATCCCTCCGTCCGATCCCGTCCTGCGGACCCTCCGCGCGGACGCGGCCGCCGGGGCCGCGCTGCCCGCCGTCCGCGCGCGGATCGTCGCGGCCCGGCGGAACGAACACACCACGTTCGGAACGGTGGACGGCACGGTCCGGGTGCGTTCGGACCACAAGCTGCGCTTCGCGCTCGAGGACGGTTCCGAGCTGCTGATCGGCAACCCGAACCTCGAGCCGGCCGGGCTCGCCCTCCTCGCCGCGCGCATGGGAGAACGGCCCGGTTGGCTGTGCGGTGCCCGGAACTGGCGTCTGATCCGCAACGGCGAGCAGCCGGTCGCCTTCGTCACGGACGAGGGGGAAGTAGCGCTCCTGAAGATGGACCGCGAGGAATTCCAGCGGGTCATGGAGCCCGCCACTCCGGTACAGCCCGACCCGGAGCGCCGGACATGGCCCTCCCCGTGGCCCACCGTCGTGGTGCCGGGGGCCCACTGGCCCTGGCTCGGGGGCATGGCGCTGTCCTACGCGCTGGTCGTCCTCGTGCTGATGCTGCCGATGTCCTGGCTGGCCGCGTGGCTGACGACCGCACTCGCCGCGGTCGTGGCCGTGGCGGCCTGCGTGCTGCTGGTGCGGCGCCGGGCGGACCTCTCCGACCGGACGGGCCGCTGGGAGGTCCGTGCGACCCGTGACCCGGAACTCGGTCCAGCCTGACGGCTCCGACGGAGCCCGGGGGAAGCGGAGGGGGGCCGAAGGAAACGGCCCGGACGCTCGTGATCCGTACGCCCCGGGGGCAGGGCCGGCGGATCCGGGTCGGAGAGGCGGCGTCCGGTGCGGGATACGCAAGGCGTGGGGCCAGGCGGCGCGGGACCGGCCTCAAGCCGGCCGGCTGAGCCGGTCCCCACCCGACAGGATCGCCGCGGCCAGGGCCTCCGCGGCCGGGCCACCCGTGCCGCCCGGCCCGCGCAGCAGCGCGAACTCCACCGGGCCGAGCTCGGGCAGGCCCGGCACCCGGACCAGGCCCGGCGGGATCAGCCCCCGGGTGTGCGCCATCACGCCCAGCCCCGCCCGGGCCGCCGCGACCAGCCCGTTCAGGCTGCCGCTCGTACACGCGATCCGCCAGGCCCGCCCCTCCCGCTCCAGCACCTCCAGCGCCCGGGCCCGGGTGATCCCCGGCGGCGGGAAGAGGATCAGCGGCACCGGCCGGTCCGGGTCGAGCCGGAGCCCCTCCGCCCCGATCCACACCATCCGGTCCCGCCACACCAGCCGGCCGCGCTCGTCGCCCGGCCCGCGCCGCTTGGCCAGCACCAGGTCCAGGCGCCCCTCGTCCAGCCGCTCGTGCAGCGTGCCCGACAGCTCCACCGACAGTTCCAGGTCGACCTCGGGATGCTCGTGCCGGAAGCCCTCCAGGATCTCCGGCAGCCGGGTCAGCACGAAGTCCTCCGAGGCCCCGAACCGCAGCCGCCCGCGCAACCGCGTCCCGGCGAAGAACGCCGCCGCCCGCTCGTGCGCCGCCAGGATGGTCCGCGCGAACCCCAGCAGCGCCTCGCCGTCCTCGGTCAGCTCCACACTGTGCGTGTCCCGCAGGAACAGCGGCCGCCCCGTCGCCTCCTCCAGCCTTCGCACGTGCTGGCTGACCGTGGACTGCCGTACGCCGAGCCGCGCAGCGGCCTGGGTGAAGCTGAGGGTCTGCGTCACCGTGAGAAAGGTCCGCAGCTGAACAGGGTCGTACATGCCGCTCACCCTACGCCGGTCATCTCGATCCGTGATGGCAGTCAGAGCGGTGAACGGGGTTCCCGATCACCGCGGGTCCGGCGACCATGGAGTGGACCCCGCCCCACCCACCGGATGAGCTGAGCACCACACATGCGCCGCCCGCAGATCCCGTCCTGGCTGCCGCTGGACCCGTACGTCCTGGCCCTCCTCGGCACCGTCGGCCTCGCCGCCCTGTTCCCCGCCACGGGCACCGCGGCCACCGTCGCCGGCGGAGCCGCGACCGGCGCCGTGGCGCTGCTCTTCTTCCTCTACGGCGCCCGCCTCTCGACCCGCGAGGCCCTCGACGGACTCCGCCACTGGCGGCTCCACCTCACCGTCCTGGCCTGCACCTTCCTCGTGTTCCCGATGCTCGGAGTGGCCGCGGGGGCCCTCGTCCCGGGCCTCCTCGGCGCCCCCCTCCACAAGGGCCTGCTCTTCCTCTGTCTGGTCCCCTCCACCATCCAGTCCTCCATCGCCTTCACCTCGATCGCCCGTGGCAACGTCCCCGCCGCGATCTGCGCGGGCTCCTTCTCCAGCCTCGCGGGCATCTTCCTCACCCCGCTGCTCGCCGCCGCCCTGCTCGGCCGCAGCGCGGGCGGCTTCTCCCTCGACTCACTGCTGAAGATCGTCCTCCAGCTGCTGCTGCCCTTCCTGCTGGGCCAGGCGCTGCGCCCGTGGGTCGGCGGCTTCGTGGTCCGCCGCAAGAAGGTGCTCGGTTACGTCGACCGCGGCTCGATCCTGCTCGTCGTGTACGCCGCGTTCAGCGCGGGCATGGCCGCCGGGGTCTGGCGGCAGGTCAGCCCGGCCCGGCTGGGCGCGCTCATGCTCGTCGAGGCCGTACTGCTCGCGCTGATGCTGTGCGCCACCTGGTACGGCGCCCGGCGCCTCGGCTTCGGCCGGGAGGACCGTATCGCCATACAGTTCGCCGGCTCCAAGAAGAGCCTGGCCGCCGGACTTCCCATGGCCAGCGTGCTGTTCGGGGCCCAGGCGAGCCTGGCCGTGCTCCCGCTGATGCTGTTCCACCAGATGCAGCTGATGGTCTGCGCGGTGCTGGCCCGCCGCCGCGCACGGGACCCGGAGCCCGAGCTCGTCGGGGAGCGGCAGCTCGTCGGGGAGGCCGAGCCGGTCGGGGAGGCCGAGCAGCTCCCGGAGGCCGAGCGGGTCCCGGAGGCCGAGCGGGTCCCGTAGGCCGGAGCCGCCGGCCCCGCCGCGCCCGGGCCCCAACTCCCGCCCCACCGTGACCCGGAGGGCCCGGCAGCAGCTACCGTTCGGTAGTGACCTGGATACGCCCCCTCGCCGCGCACGGCCCGCGCCCCTGCACCCTCGTGGTCTGCCGCGGCTGCTGCTGCGGAACCGTCCGCAAGAACCCCGGCACCGACCACGCCGCCCAGCTGGCCCGCCTCCAGGCCGCCGCGACCGCTTCCGACGGGCGCCTGGCGGTCCGCACGGTCGACTGCCTCGGGCCGTGCGCCCAGGCCAACGTGATCGTGGTGCAGCCCACCACCGAGGCCCGCCGGCGCGGGGCCCGCGCGGCCTGGTTCGGCTGGGTCCTGGACGACACCGCCACCGACGAGATCATCGGCTGGGCCCTCGCCGGCGGCCCGGGCACCGCCACCCCGCCCCCCGGCCTCGACCTCCACCGCATCGAACCCCCGGCGCCGGAGCCGGCCAAGCGGCGGTCACGCCGCCGCTGAGGAGAACCCCGGAGAGCGGGGGACGAGGTCAGGCGGAAGCCGGCGCGGGCTCCAGCAGGATCCGCTGCTCGCCCGCGTAGATGTTCATGTCGGCGCCGCGCAGGAAGCCCACCAGCGTCAGCCCGCTCTCCGCCGCCAGGTCCACCGCCAGCGAGGACGGCGCGGACACGGCCGCCAGGACGGGTATCCCCGCCATCACCGCCTTCTGCGCCAGCTCGAACGAGGCCCGGCCGGACACCAGCAGGACCGTCCCCGCGAGCGGCAGCCGGCCGTTCCGCAGCGCCCGCCCGACCACCTTGTCGACCGCGTTGTGCCGGCCCACGTCCTCGCACAGCTCCAGCAGTTCGCCGTCCGGGGTGAACAGGCCCGCCGCGTGCAGCCCGCCCGTACGGTCGAAGACCTTCTGGGCGGCCCGCAGCCGGTCCGGGAACCCGCCCAGCCGCTCCGCACTGACCCGGACCGGGTCCTCGGCCAGCCCCCCGCCGAACCTGGTCGCCGTACGTACCGCGTCCAGACTGGCCTTGCCGCACAGCCCGCAGGAGGAGGTGGTGTACACGTTCCGCTCCAGCGAGATGTCCGGGACCGGGACCCCGTCCGCCAGCCGCACGTTGACCACGTTGTAGGTGTTGGACCCGTCCTCGCCGGCGCCCTCGCAGTACGTGACGGCGGCGACGTCCGAGGCCGCCCCCAGCACGCCCTCGCTCACCAGGAAACCCACCGCCAGTGCGAAGTCGTCGCCCGGGGTGCGCATCGTGATCGCCAGCGGCCGGCCGTTGAGCCGGATCTCCAGCGGCTCCTCCGCCACGAGCGTGTCGGGGCGCACCCCGGCGGCGCCGCCCCGGACGCGCACCACGCGCCGGCGTTCGGTGACCCGTCCCATGGCGATCAGTCCGTCCGTTCCCTTGTCGCGCCCGACGCCCCCGGTCGCGCACGACGCCGATATCCGGACCCATTGTCCTTTACGCCACCACGTGCCTCGGGACTCTCCAAATTCGGATGGTCGAATCCTGTCGGTTCACACGCACCCGTACCCACCGGTAGCAGGCCAAGCTGGACCATTCCTGCAGTCGTACGAGGGGGAAATCCGCCCATGACCGGTTCACGCGTGGTGGCGTTGGGGCACTACCAGCCAGCCAAGGCGCTGACCAACGAAGACCTCGCGGCCCTGGTCGACACCAGCGACGAATGGATCCGGTCCCGCGTCGGCATCACGACCCGGCGCGTCGCCGGCGCCGACGAGCCGGTCGACGTGCTCGCCGCGGAGGCCGCCGGCAAGGCCCTGGCCGGCGCCGGTCTCGGCCCCGACGACATCGATCTGGTCCTGGTCGCCACCTCCACCGCGATCGACCGGTCCCCGAACATGGCCGCCCGGGTCGCCGCCCGGCTCGGCATGGGCGGCGCCCCCGCCGTGATGGACCTCAACGTGGTCTGTTCCGGCTTCACCCACGCCCTCGCCACCGCCGACCACGCCATCCGGGCCGGCTCGGCCTCCCGCGCGCTGGTGATCGGCGCGGACAAGATGACCGAGGTCACCGACTGGACCGACCGCACCACCTGCGTGCTGACCGGCGACGGGGCGGGCGCCGCCGTGGTCGAGGCGTGCGACCCCGGCGAGGCGCCCGGCATCGGCCCGGTGCTGTGGGGCTCGGTCCCCGAGATGGGCCACGCCGTTCGCATCGAGGGCACCCCGCCGGTGTTCGCCCAGGAAGGCCAGTCCGTCTACCGCTGGACCACCAGCCGGCTGCCGGCCCTCGCCCGCCAGGTCTGCGAGAAGGCCGGCACGGCCCCGGAGGAACTCGCCGCCGTGGTGCTGCACCAGGCGAACCTGCGCATCATCGAGCCGCTCGCCGCCCGCATCGGGGCGGTCAACGCCGTCGTCGCCAAGGACGTCGTGGACTCCGGCAACACCTCCGCGGCCAGCATTCCGATGGCCCTGTCCAAGCTGGTCGAACGCGGCGAGATCCCGTCCGGAGCGCCCGTCCTGCTCTTCGGCTTCGGCGGCAACCTGTCGTACGCCGGCCAGGTGATCAGCTGCCCGTGAGGCCGGGGCCCGGGCCCCCGTACGGGGCGGTCCACCCGGTTCCGGCCCGGCACGCGCACCGGCCGGCCGGGCTTCCCGCACCGTGGCGGGCTATCGCGCGGAGGCCCGGGCAGCCGCACCCCGCCGCTCCGCCAGCAGCGCGCCCACCAGCACCAGCACCAGCGCCACCAGCTGCGACGCACCGCCGATCCGCATCCCTGCGGGCACCGTGGCCAGGACGAGCACCAGCGCCACGGCCCGGTACCGGACCGCGCCGATGCCCAGCACGCGGCGGAACATGATGTCCCCGGCCAGGAACAGCGCCACCCCGCCGGCCACGGCCACGGCCGGCCCGGCGTACAGGTGGTCGCCCAGGTGCCCGATGGTCTTCTTCACCCCCGCCGCGAACACGGCGATGCCGATGAGCATGGGCAGGAAGGCGTAGTAGTACGCCAGCATCGCGAGCTTGAAACGCCGCTCCGGCCGCGTCTCGGCGAAGACCTCCTCGGCCCGCCCCTCGTCGCCCACGAAGTACATCCACCACAGGGCCGAGGCCACTGCCAGCGCCAGGAAGGCGCCACCGGCGATACCGAAGGTCAGCGGCAGGCCGCCCACCCCGATACCGATCGCGATCACCGACTCGCCGAAGACGATGATCAGCAGCAGCCCGTGCCGCTCCACCAGGTGCCCGGCGCTCATCCCGCCCAACTGCTCACCGACCGTCTCCCCGGCCGCGTCCTGACCGCCCTCGCCCTCGTCCCGGCCGCGCTGCCCGGGGGCCGTGACCCGCCGCACGATCACCGGCGTCGCGAACTGGAGCAGCAGCGCCAGTACCCACAGGGCGACCGCCGGCCCGCCGTCGAAGGCCCCGGCCACGGTCACCGCCAGCGCACAGAGCACGTTGGGCAGGGCGAACCACACCACCCCGCGGCCGTGCGCCTGCGTGAACAGGGCGCCGTGCACCAGGACGGCCAGCAGGTAGCCGAGCCCGAACGCGATCCCGCCCGTGCCGAAGGCGGTGGGCACGGCCAGCGCGCACACCAGGAACGCGCCCATCGCCACCATCAGGGCCACCCGCCGTCCGGTCCGGTCGGGCGGCACCTGATTGGTCAGGTGCGCGTAGCCGCCGTACATCCAGAACAGCACGGTGAAGATCAGCACGACCTGCCCGAACCCCCGGAACGTGAGGTCGTCGGCTAGCAGCACGGTCAGCTGGGTGACGGTGAAGACGAAGACGAGGTCGAAGAAAAGCTCCAACGTGCTGACGCGGTGCTCGGTTTCCATCGGTGTGACTCCCCCCGGATCAATGGTCGACAGTTATCCGACCGGCCTGCCGTGCCTCCTGTCCACCGGGTACCAACATCCGGGCCGGTCCTGCGGCTTGCGCCCGAGGCCCTCGCGCCCCGGCGCCCGCGCACGGACCTGCAGGGCCCGCTCCGCCTCACCAGGACCGCCGCAGGCAGCTGACCACGGGATATGTGGTCGAGGAGCACCCGGAACCCCTGCTATTGTTGTCCATGTCGCCGCGGGAAACCGGGGCCGACCACCGGTCCGGGTGGCGGAATGGCAGACGCGCTAGCTTGAGGTGCTAGTGCCCTTTATCGGGCGTGGGGGTTCAAGTCCCCCCTCGGACACCAGCGGGAACCCCAGCTTCGGCTGGGGTTCCTTTGCGTTCGGGCCCTTGTTCCGGTCCGTGCTGCGGCGGAGGTCAGCGTCGTCCGGCGACGGCGACGTGGGCGATCGGGAACGACACCTGTGCCGGGTCGAGGAGTTCGGCGAGGGCCGCCTCGATCTCGGCCTCGCTGAGCAGGCCGCGTTCCACCAGCGCGGGGGTCTGTGTGATCAGGGACAGTCGGTAGAGCTCGGAGACCGGTGCGTGCGGGGTGGTGGTCGGCAGGGTCGCCTCCACCGACACGTCGCGGTAGCCGGAGCGGTGGAGGACGGACGGCGCCCGCGTCCCCCAATTCGGCTCCATCCCGTACGAGGCGCTGAGCAGCCCCCAGGCGGCCTCGATGCCGCGGCGCAGGGCCGAGGTGGCGGGCATGCCCGCACAGGGGAAGTTGGACAGCTCCTCCAGCAGGACGGTCCCGCCGGGGGCGAGCCAACGGCGCATCCGTTCCACCACGTGCTCGCGCTGCGGCAGGTGCATCAGCACGCACCGGGCGTGGATCAGGTCGAAGGACCCTTCGGGAAACCCGTCGGCGGTCACGTCGTGCCGCAGCACCCGCAGATTCCCCGGCCCGCCCGCGGGCATCAGGCTGAGGTCCAGATCGGTGGCGGTGACCTGCCCGTCCGGACACCGCGCGGCCAGCCAGTGCGCGATCGTCCCGGTCCCCGCCCCCACCTCCAGACACCGCGCCGACGGCGGCAGCCCCAGCTCCCCGATCCGCCGCTCGGATTCCGGATCGAACGCGTCGGTCAACGCCCGCAGCCGCGCCGCCTCCAACGGATTGGCGTGACCGAGCACATCGTCGTAACTCCCCGTCGCACGGGAACCACCATGGGGCACCTCAGTCATGGCCCGGACGCTACGCCCGCGGACTGCCGTGAGCGCATGTCCACCGGCGCACGGCGCGGTCCCTTCACCCGCTCGGGTCCGCCGCGAGCGCCCCGCGGGAGGACGGGCCTCCCGCGGGGTGGGGATCACATGCCCAGGACGAGCAGGTGGGCCGAGCGTTCGTACGGGGTGAACGGGGTGAAGGCGTGCGGCAGGGCCAAGGTGGTGGGCTCGTCGGCGCCCGGGTACGGGGCGTCGAAGAGGTAGGCCGTATCCGAGGCCGGGTCGCTCACCAGGTGGGGGCCCGTGGCCGAGGGCCCTCGCGCCGGCAGCGGGGTACGGAAGACGCTGCGGAGGTGGCGGAGGGCGTCCGGGCCGGTCCGGGCGGCGGGGGCGACGTCCGGGGGTAAGGCGCCGGTCAGCAGGAGGGCCAGCAGGACCGGCACCGTCTTGCGGCGCAGGGCGCCGGTGGCCGCGTGCAGCCGGTGGGCGTGGGCGGCCGGCAGGGACAGGGCCAGGGAGCCGGCCTCGCCGCCGGTGGCGATCGGCACCGCCGAGCAGACCACGCCGGGGGAGTACTCCCGCAGGTCGAAGACCGGGTCGCCGGGGGCCACCGAGTCCAGCGCGGTGAACAGCACCCGGCTGTCGGTGATCGTGTGGGCGGTCAGCCGGGCCGGCTTGTGGCGGGCCACGTGGTCGGCCCGGCCGTCGGGGTCGAGCTGGGTGAGCAGGCACTTGCCGACCGCGCTGGCGTGCGCGGCCATCCTGAAGTCGAACCATTCCTCGACCGGCGGTGCGGCCGGGCCGTCCGCCATCTGGGTGATCCGGACCTCGCCCTCCGCGTACCGGCTCAGGTACACGGCCGCTCCGGCGCTGTCCCGGGCCAGGGCCAGGGTGTGCTGGAGCTGGGCCGCCAGGCCGTGTCCGCCGGGGGCAGCCAGCCGTTCCAGGGCCGGTCCGGGGGTGAGGATGCCCTGCGCGGTGCGGTGGGCGAACTGCTCCTCGCACAGCATGGCCAGCATCCGGCCGAGTTCGGGGCCGGTCAGGCCGGCCTCCCGGCCCAGCCGGTCGCCGGGTACGCCCTGGGGGTGGCGCTGCAGGGCGTGCACGAGGTCCAGCGCGCGCCGCGCCTCCTCCGCCGAGCGGGTTCCGCCGTCGCTCACGGGGGTCCGCTGCGCCGCGGCGGTCAGCGCGGGGTGCCGTAGCGGGCCGGGGGAAGGAGAAGCGGACGGCGGAGGGGAAGCGCAAGGGGAAGGGGAGTGCCGGGGGTGCGGTGGGCTCGGCGGGCCGGTGTGGCCGGTCCGTGCCGGACCCGCACCGGATCTCGGTGCCGGAGCCGCGTCCGGGCCGGTCTGCGGACCCGGCCCCGGTCCGGCGGCCCCGGGCGCCGGTGTCGTGGCCGTCGGCGCCGCTCCTGCTGCGGCTCCTGCTGCCGCTGTCGACGCCGCTGCCGGGACCAGAGTGGGGAGGGCACGTTCCAGCCCCCGGCGGGGCAGCGGCACCAGGCCCAGGTCGGCGTCGTCGAGCTGGACGACGTATCTGCGGACCGCGGTCTGGCCGTGGACCAGAGGTTCGCGTGCCTCGCGAGTGGTCGGCGGGGTGAAGCCGCCGCGCACCAGCTCCTGCGCCCAGATCGCGGCGTCCTCGTGCTCCCCGCGCCGCGAGTGGTCCAGGAACAGGCAGTACGCGCCCTGCTCGCTGCCGGATCCGGCGGTGAACTGCCACCAGAACCGGGCCCCGTCCCGCAGCCCGGCCAGGTGCAGCAGGCAGGCGAAGACCTGTGCGCCGTCCAGGTCGGTGTGCCCGCCGGTGATGAACGCGGCCAGGTCGGACACCGCCCCGGGCGCGCACACCGCGGCCATGCTCAGTGCCTTCAGGTCCCGCCAGGCGCGCTCGGCGTCCACCGGGGCGTCCTGCGCCGGGTCGCTCCAGGCGGCCCGGACCGGGTCCGGGCCGGGCCCGGTGCCTGGGTCGGAACCGCCGGAGAGGCGCGCGCAGGACCCGGGCCTGGCGGCCCGGGCGCGCAGCAGCCGCGCCTCCGCGGCGGCGAGGTCGTAATGCGGGTAGCGGTCGCGGACTCCCGCCCGGGCCAGGAACTCGGCGAGCGAGCGGGGCCGGGGGGCGCCGTGCGGCGGGTACCGGTCGTTCATGACTCCTGCTCCTCGCCCCGCACCCCGGAACCGGGCGTGTCGAGCAGTCGTGCGAGCCGCCGGAGGGCCTGGCTGAGATGGGAGCGGAGGGTGGCCTCCTCCACGCCCATGACCGCGGCCGCCTCACCGGTGGTGCAGTGCAGTCCGTACCGGAGCAGCACGGCGTCCCGCTGGCGCTCGGCCAGGCGGGACACCGCGGAGTAGAAGCGGATGGTGTCGGTCAGCACCTCGTACGGATCGACGGCCGCCTCCTTCAGGGCCGCCTCGAAGGCCGTGATGTCCATCGGCGTCGCACGCCGGTTCCGTTTGCGTTGTTGGTCCACGATCCGGTGTTTGAGCACCGTCCAGGCGTAGGCCTCCAGTCGGTCCATGTGCAGCATCCGCAGCCACTCGTTCATGATCGCTTCGAACGTGGCGTCCACCGCGTCCTCCGCGTCGTCGTCCGAGCCGAGCTGGAGATACGCGAATCTCATGTACGCGGGCCGCCGATCCGTGTGGAAGGCCCAGTACGACAGTCGTGCGCTCGGCTGCCACTGACTCATGGGCGTGGGCTGCCGTTGTCGCCGGCTGGGCAAACCCACGACCCCACTGGACTCCTCCGGTCCACCATCGGTCAACGTTCCACCTTCCCCTCGGGACACGGGAGGCATAGGCCTCCACCATGACAACGCTCGGGGGTCACGGAGTGTACAGAGAAGGACACTGGTGGCATTACGTTCGGTGATGACCGCCCGCTGATCGGTTCCGACCGGCGGACCGCGGACCGGCGCAGTCCAGCGGTTCGATACCATGAGCCCCTTCGCGACCGGTCACACACCGCATATATGAATGGAGCATCCGAGGATGGCTCGACACCTGATCACCAGCGCGCTTCCGTACATCAACGGGATCAAGCACCTGGGCAACATGGTCGGGTCGATGCTTCCGGCGGATGTGTACTCCCGGTACCTCCGCCAGCGCGGCCACGACGTCCTGTACATCTGCGCCACCGACGAGCACGGCACCCCGGCCGAGCTCGCCGCCAAGGAGGCCGGCCTCTCCGTCGCCGACTTCTGCGCGCAGGCGCACGAGGCCCAGAAGGCGGTCTACGACGGCTTCGAGCTGTCCTTCGACTACTTCGGCCGCAGCTCCTCGCAGCAGAACCGCGAGATCACCCAGCACTTCGCCCGGCAGCTGCAGAAGAACGGGTTCATCGAGGAGCGCGCGATCCGGCAGGTCTACTCGCCGGTCGACGGCCGTTTCCTCCCGGACCGCTACGTCGAGGGCACCTGCCCGCACTGCGGCTACGACAAGGCCCGCGGCGACCAGTGCGAGAACTGCACCCGCGTGCTGGACCCGACCGACCTGATCGACCCGCGCTCGGCGATCTCCGGCTCCACCGACCTGGAGGTCCGCGAGACCAAGCACCTCTTCCTGCTCCAGTCCAAGCTGCAGCACGAGGTCGAGGCGTGGGTCGCCCAGCACGAGGACGAGTGGCCGCAGCTGGCCTCCTCCATCGCCCGCAAGTGGCTGACCGAGGGCCTGCACGACCGCGCGATCACCCGCGACCTCGACTGGGGCGTCCCGGTCCCGGCCGACACCTGGCCGGAGCTGGCCGCCGAGGGCAAGGTCTTCTACGTCTGGTTCGACGCGCCCGTCGAGTACATCGGCGCGACGAAGGAGTGGTCGGACGCCGCCCCCGCCGACGGCGAGCACCGCGACTGGAAGTCCTGGTGGTTCGAGGCCCAGGACGTCCGCTACACCCAGTTCATGGCCAAGGACAACGTCCCGTTCCACACGGTCATGTTCCCGGCCACCGAGCTGGGCGTGCGCGAGCCGTGGAAGATGGTCGACTACGTCAAGGCCTTCAACTGGCTGACGTACTACGGCGGCAAGTTCTCCACCTCGCAGAAGCGCGGCGTCTTCACCGACCAGGCGCTGGAGATCCTGCCCGCCGACTTCTGGCGCTACTTCCTCATCGCCAACGCCCCCGAGTCCGACGACTCCTCCTTCACGTGGGAGCACTTCGCCGCCACGGTCAACAAGGACCTCGGCGGCACCCTCGGCAACTTCGTCAACCGCGTGCTCACCTTCTCCCGAAAGAAGTTCGGCGACGAGGTCCCCGCGGGCAGCCCGGCGGGCGAGGTGGAGGCGAAGCTCGGCGAGCAGATCGCCGAACTGCTGGCCGAGTACGAGGGCCACATGGAGACCCTGCAGTACCGCAAGGCCGCGGCCGCGCTGCGCGCCCTGTGGTCCGCCGGCAACGCCTACCTGGACGAGAAGGCCCCCTGGCTGGAGGTCAAGACCGACCTCGACGGCGCGGCCCTCACCCTGCGCACGGCGATGAACCTGATCCACCTCTACTCGGTGGTCTCGGAGCCCTTCATCCCGGCCTCGGCGCGCGTCATGCGCTCGGCGTTCGAGCTCGCCGACGACACCGCGACCTGGGTGACCCCGGAGCAGGCCCGCTCCCTGGACGCGGTCCCGGCCGGCACCCCGTTCACCGTGCCGCCGGTGCTCTTCGCGCGGATCGCCGAGGAGGACCTGGAGTCCTACCGCGAGCGCTTCGGAGGCTCGCCGGAGGCCTGAGCCCGCCGGCAGTGACGTCCCCAGGGGCGCGACCCGTACCGCGGGGTCGCGCCCCTGGGCGTTCCATGTCCAGGGCGGGGAGGGCCGGGCCGCCTCCGGCGGAGTTCACCGGGGTAGGGGAAACCCGACCGTGAAGTGTCCACCTGGGTGTGCAGACCCCGCCGGGTGCCGGCGGCTGCAATGGCCGTATGGACTCCTCCCGTTGCTCGCATCGTTCCGGTCGTTCCGGTCGTTCCGTTCGTTCCGGTCGCTCGTGGTGGGCCCTCGGCTGGCTGCTCGCGGCCGGGTGGGCGCTGTCCTTCCCCCTCGTCTCGGAGCTGCCGCCGCACCGCCTGTGGGGCTGGTGCGCGGGCACCGGGTACCTGGCCGCGGCCGGCGCCACCCTGCTGCGCCGCCCCCGGACCGGCCTCGGGGCGGCCCTGCTGGGGGCCGTCGTCGTACCGCTGGTGTACCTGGTGCTGACCGGCCAGGGGCAGTCCGAGGTGGCCGTCATCGAGCGGTCCGGGCGGCTGCTGCTGGAGTCCGGCACGCCCTACGTGGAGCGGCCCGGGCCGGTCGCGGACTACAACCCGTACCTGCCGGGCATGGCCCTGCTCGGCCTGCCCCGGGCCGTGCTCGGCGCCGACGGATGGGTGCCGCGGCTGCTGGGCGACGCCCGGATGTGGTGTGCGGCGGCGCTGTTCGGCGGGATGTGGGGCGGCCGGCGGCTGCTGGGCGCCCGCGGGCCGGGGCTGCGGGGGGCGGCTCCGGCGCTGGTCGCCTCCCCGGTGGTGGCGCTGCCACTGGCGGTCAGCGGGGTGGACCTGCCGCTGGCCGGGCTGTGCTGCCTGGCGCTGGCCGCCGCCGCGGCCGGGCGGCCGGTGCTCGCGGGGGCCGTACTGGCCGGGGTGTGCGCGCTCAAGTGGACGGCCTGGCCCGCCGTTCCGGTCGCGGTGGTGCTGCTGGCCGCGGTGCACGGGTGGCGCGCGGCGGTCCGGTGCGGGGCGCTCGCGGTGGCCGGGACGGCCGTACCGGTGCTGCCGGCCGTGCTCCTCCAGCCGCGCGAGCTGGTCCGACAGGTGTTCGCCTTCCCGGCCGGGCGGGCTGACGTTCCGACCCCGGCGAGCAGTCCGCTCCCGGGCCGGCTGATCACCGAACTCCTGCCGTACGGCTGGTGGCTGACGGTGGGTCTGCTGCTCGTCGGCGGCGCGGCGGTGGCGCTGTCGCTGGTGCTGCGGCCGCCGCGGACGGTGGTCGCGGCCGCGGACCGGCTCGCGGCCGGGCTGACGGTGGCTTTCCTGCTCGCCCCGGCCGGGCGCTTCGGCTACCTGGCGCTTCCGGTACTGCTGGTGTTGTGGGCCCGGTGGGCGGGCGGGGCGAGGGGGCCGTCGGTCTCCCGCGTCGTCGCCGGTCGGGTGGGCGGTCAGGCCGGGCGGAAGGCGGTGGCCCGGACCGTGGTGCCGCAGAGGGCGAAGTTCCCGCCGTCGTCCGGGGCCAGCTGGAGCAGGCCGCCCGCGACGCCCACGACCAGCGAGGGCGCGGCGAACGGTTCGGCACCGGAGGCGCAGTACCCGTCGGCCTCGCCGAGCACCGGGACGAACGACATGGTGGTCGCGGCCATGCCTCCGACGGGCAGTTGAACCGTACGGGCGGTGCCCTGGCGGAGCACGGTGAGGGGCTTGTTCCGGTCGGGGGATCCCTGGCCGGCCAGGGCGAAGGTGGGATGGCTCTTGAGGGTGCAGGCTGTCGGGCCTTCGTTGAGGACGGTGATCCGGAACCGGGTGGCGCCCTGGCGCTCGGCGCCGTCGGCCACGAGTTGGCTGTTGCGGCAGGGGGCGGTGGGCTGGGCGGGGGCGGCGGACGCGGCTTCCGGTGCGGCCGCTGCCATGGCCGGTCCGGCGGTGGCCGTGCAGCCGGCCAGGACGGCGGCTGCGAGGAGGGCGCGGGCCCTCGTGCGTGCACGGGTCATGGTTCTGCTCCACGGGGGTGAGGGGAACCGGCCCGGGGGCCGGCCCGGGCTCGGCGCGCTGCGGCGCGGGCGTCCCGCCGGGCCATCGCCGGGCCATCGCCGGGCGATCGCCGGGCCCGTCGCGGCGGCGACGTCCGTTCCAGCGTGGCACCGTCCTGCGTTCGCTGCGCGTTGGCGGCGTGGCGTGTGAGTGCGGCCGTCGTGCGTGCCACCGTGCCGGCGCCCGTCGCCGTGGGGGTGCCGGCCGTTGCCACGGCCGTGGGGCGGGCGCGCCGGCCCCCCGCGGCCGGCCGTGTGGGCGCGGGCGTGCCGGCCCACCCCGCCGGCCGTGTGGGCGCGGGCGTGCCGGCCCACCCCGCCGGCCGTGTGGGCGCGGGCGCGCCGGCCCACCCCGCCGGCCGTGTGGGCAGTCGTGCCGCAGGGCGGCACGGGTGGGCACACGGCACCCCGGTCCCGCGAGGGTTCGCGCAGCCTTCCCCCGCCCCGGTCCGGCTGCGTTCGGACCCCGTCCGGGCGGAGCTGCGCTCGGGGCTGTGCCGGGTCCGGCGGAGCCACCGCCCTGGCCGGGCGGCGCTGCGGCTGCGGCGGAGCCGAGGCAACGCTTCGGTGGGGCGGGAGCGCTGCCCGCTGGGCGGCGTTCCGGTGTGCCCACCCGTTCCGCCCTGCGGAACGCCTGCCCACACCTCCGGCGGAGGTGCCTGCCCACACCTCGGCGGAGGTCGCCCACACCTCCGGCGGAGGCCGCCCACACCTCAGCGGAGGTCGCCCCACGCCTCGGCGGAGGCAACGCACGCCTCGGCGGAGGCAACGCACGCCTCGGCGGAGGCCGCCCACGCCTCGGGGGAGGTGGGGCCCGCCCGGAGCGCAGGGGTCAGGCGGGGGCGGAGCCGCGTAGGTGGGCGAGGACGGCCAGGACCCGGCGGTTGCCCTCCGCCGGGTCGAGGTCCAGCTTCGCGAAGATGCTGCTCGCGTGTTTGACGACGGCGGCCTCGGTGACGAACAGGCGGGCCGCGACGGCCTGGTTGTTGAGGCCCTCCGCCATCAGGGCCAGGACCTCCCGCTCGCGCGGGGTGAGCCGGGCCAGCGGGTGTTCCGCGGACCGGTGGCTGATGAGGACCCGGACCACTTCCGGGTCGAGCACCGTCTGGCCGACGGCCACCCGCTCCAGCGCGTCGAGGAACTCGTCGACCTCGCCGACCCGGTCCTTGAGGAGATAGCCCAGCCCGCCCGCGACGCGGCCACGGCCGCCGCCACCGCCATCGCCGCCGAACAGGCGCGCCGCGTACGCCGTGGCCACGTACTGGGACAGCACGAGCACCGGCAACGACGGGTCGGCGCAGCGGAGTTCGAGAGCCGCCCGCAGACCCTCGTCGCGGAAGTCCGGCGGCATCCGGACATCGGTGACGACCACGTCGGGCCGTTCCTCCGCCACCGCACGCCGGAGTGACTCCGCGTCACCGACCGCCGCGACCACCTCGTGTCCGCTACGGGTCAGCACCTCCGCGAGACCCGCCCGCAGCAGGACGGAATCCTCGGCCAGGATCAGCCGGAGCACGGAACCTCCACACGCAGGACCGTCGGCCCGCCCACCGGGCTCGACACCACCAGTCTGCCCCGCAGCACCGCCAACCGGTCGGCCAGGCCCGCCAGTCCGGCCCCGGCGGCCGGATCGGCACCGCCGCGGCCGTCGTCCGTCACGGTGATCGTCAGTGTGCCGTCCGCCACCCGGCCGCCGACCTCGACCCTCGACGCGCCGCTGTGCTTCGCCGCGTTGGCGAGGGCCTCCGTCACCGTGAAGTACGCGGTGGCCTCGACCGGTCCGGGCAGCCGCGGCACCCCGTCCAGGTCGACCGCGACGGGCACCGGATGCCGCAGGGCCACTTCCGCCACCGCCGCCGCCAGCCCGTGGTCGGACAGCACCTGCGGGTGGATGCCCCGCACCAGGTCCCGCAGTTGGGCCAACGCCTGCTTGGCCTCGGCCCGGCCCCGGGCCACCAGCTCCGCGGCCCCGCCGGCCTCCGGGACCCCGCGCAGCTCCCGCTCCGCCAGGCCCAGCGTCATGCTCAGCGCCACCAACTGCTGCTGCGCCCCGTCGTGCAGGTCTCGTTCGATCCGCCGCCGTTCCGCTTCGAAGGCGTCCACCAGCCGTACCCGTGACCGGGTCAGCTCCAGCACCCGGGCGTCCTCCTCGCGCGGCCCGAGCAGCGCCCGCGCCACCCCGGTCTGGGCCCCGGCCAGCAGAGCGGCCGCGTACGCCGCCACCACCAGCCCCAGCAGCCCGGCGGCGGTGCCGGCCAGCCCCTCCAGGGGCCCGGAGACCGCCCGGCCGGGGATCAGCATCACCGATTCCGGTGCGAGGGCCCACACGATCACCGGGGTGGCGACCAGGATGCCGGAGAACGCGAGCAGCGCGGCCACCCCGAACCCGGCCGGGCCGAACACCAGCCCGAGCAGGGCCGCGTACCCCAGTTCCCGCCAGGTGGCGCGTTCCCGCAGCCGGGTCCGCAGCCAGGCCGCCGGCCCGGCCCCGGCGAGCGGAACGTGCGGGTCCGGCACAGGCTCCCGCTCCACCAGCCGCAGCCGTCTCCGCTCCAGTGCGCCCACCGGGACCGCGCCCGCCACCGCGGCGGTGAGCAGCACCAGCCCGATGCCCAGCGGGGACAGCACCAGCCCGGCGCCGACCAGTACGGCCAGCGCGGTCAGCACGACGTACCCGACCAGCGCCCCGGAGACCAGCAGGGCCCAGCACCGCAGCGGCCACGGGGACAGCAGGAACCCGCGGGGCCCGTTCCGTACCACCTGCCCGAGTGCGACGGGCGGTTCGGGCATGTGTACGGTCCTTCGGCGCGGCGGGGAGGGGGCGTCCCGAGCCTACGTCACCGGGTTCTCCGGCGGTCGGGGTGCCGGGCACGCACCGTGACGGATGAACTCCGGCAGACCGGGCACACGCACCGTGACATCGGAGGTTGCGATGGACGTCGTCGTACTCATCGGGCGGGTGCTCTTCGTGCTGCTGTTCCTGGCCTCGGCCGCGGGACACCTGACACAGACCAAGGCCATGGCCGGATACGCGGCCTCCAAGGGCGTCCCGATGGCCGGGGCGGCCACCCTGGCCAGCGGTCTGCTGATGGCGGCGGGCGGACTGATGGTGCTGCTGGGGGTGTGGGCCGACCTCGGCGCTCTGGCGCTGGCCGCGTTCTGCATCCCGACGGCCCTGGTGATGCACGCCTTCTGGCGGGAGAGCGACCCGCAGAACCGGATGCAGGAGCGGATCCACTTCCTCAAGGACACCGCGCTGGGCGGCGCGGCCCTGGTCCTGTTCGCCTTCTTCGCGTACGCCGGGCACGACCTGGGGCTGATGCTCACCGGCCCGCTGTTCTCGATCAGCTGAGGGCCCGGGGTCCGGGGTCCCGGGCCCGGTGACCAAGGGCCGAGGACCGGCGCGCACTCTGCCATGGCCCCATCCGGGGTGGGGTGCGTGTCGTCGTGACGTCGTGATCGTTTCTTCAGCGGGAGGGACCGTTCGACAGGGGATCCGAGGAGACGGGTGGACGCGCGGTGACCGCTTGGCAGCTGTGGGCCGGGACGGGTCTGGCGGTGGTGCTGTGCCCGCTGCACGGGTTCGCGGCGGCCGCCGCGGAGGGTGACGGGGGCCCCGGCGGAACACCCGTCGGCCGTACGGACGGCACCGCCGCCTTCGTCGCGCCCGACCGGGTGTGGGTGTCCACGGAGGGCCCGGACGGCACCACCACGTGCGTCACGGCGGGCGACGGCGTGTCGGTGCACCGCCACCACCCGCGCCGGGCCGCCACGGCCGTGCCGGCGGCCCCGGTGGGCGGGGTCTGGGTGTACCACCGGCCCCGCGCGACGGGTCCGGTCGTCCCGGGGGACCCGGCCGGACCGGAGACCCTGGGCGTTCCGGAGATCCCGGGCGTTCCGGAGTCCGCGTGGGGTTCCGCGGGCTCCCACGGCCCGGCCGCGTCACCGGGCGTGCCCTGCCGCCCGCCCGCCGCGGGCGTGCCGACGGCCGCCCCGGTGCCGGAGCCCGTGCCGGAGCCGGTGCCGGAGCCCGTGCCGGTGTCGGTGTCGGTGCCCGTGACCGAGCCCGCCGGGACCGAGGTGAGCCCTCCGGCGCCTCCCGCGGCCCCGGCCGGCCCCACGGTCCGTCCCGACGGTGCCGTCGAGGTGAGCACCGGGCCCGGGCGGGTGACCGTGGACGTGTCCGGTCCGGACGGGTCGGTCTGCGTCGCCGCGGGCCCGGCGGCCGGGGCCGGAGCGGGGACCTGCGGCCCCGGGCCGGGCCCGGACACCCCGTCCGTCGTCGTCGGGGTGCCCGGCACCCCCGACCCCGCCCCCGCGCCCCCGCGCGTTCCCGCACGCGTACCCCCGGTGGCCCTCCCCGCCGAGCCCGTACCGGTGCTGCCGGCCGGGCCGGCGCCGGAGCCCGCGCCCGGCCCGCCGCCCAAGCCCGCCCCGGCTCCCGCTCCCGCCCCCGTCGACGTACCGGCATCCGAGGCGCCCGAAACGCCCGAGCCACCCGCCCCCGAGCCACCCGCTTCGGCGCCGCCGCCCGAGGCACCGGCGGCCCAGCCGCTGTGGCGCCCGTACTACCGCACGGCCGCGCTGCAGCGCCGCGGACCCGACGGCCTGTCGACCATGATGCTGATGGTCGTGGTCACCACCCCGGCCGTGCTGGCGGCCGCCGCCCTGCGACCGCGCTCCAAGAGCCGCGGCGCCTGAAACCTGCCACTCCGCCACCCCGGCCCATGTGCCCCCACCCCTCCAGAACAGGAGTCCTCCCGTGTCCGAATGGCTGGTCCTGGCCATCGCCATGGCGCTCGGCTGCGCCCTCGTCCTCGCGTTCACCGCGATCCGGCACCGCCGGGTCGCCGAGGAGGAGGACACCAGCGAAACCCCGGACGTGATGGAGTACATGACGATGATGGTCGGGGTGGTCTACGCGATCGTGCTCGGACTGGCCATCGCCGGGGTGTGGGAGGCGCGCAGCGCCGCCGAGGACAGCGTGCGCGACGAGGCACAGGCGCTGTACGAGGTCACCCAGCGCGCCGACGTCTACCCCGAGGCCGTACGCGACCGCATCCGCGGGGAGGTGGACGCGTACGTCGCCCACACCGTCAGCGTGGACTGGCCGCGGCTGACAGCCGGTCAGACCCCCTCGGACGAGGGGGCCGCCCTGCTCGCGAAGCTGCGCACCGACGTCACCCACCAGACGCCCACCACCGAGCTCCAGTCCCAGGCGTACCAGCCCCTGCTCGACCACATCGCGGCCGCCGACGACGCCCGGCACTCCCGCAGTTCGGAGCAGACGCTGCCGGGCGTGGTGTGGTTCGGGCTGCTCACCGGGGGAGTGGTGACGATCGGTCTGATCTTCACGCTGCAGATCCGCAAGTCCGGCCGGGAGCTGTTGCTGGCCGGACTGTTCACCGCGCTGATCGTGTTCCTGCTGTTCCTGGTGTGGAGCCTCGACGCTCCCTACGGCCGGGACGGGATCGACTCGGCGGCGCCGTTCCAGGACCTGTTCCCGGCCGCGGTCCTCGCCGTCGGCGCCCTGTAGCCCGCCGGGCCGTACGCGCCCCGCACGCCCGGGCGCGCGGCCTCCGCAGGGCGGCGCCCGGGCGCCGCTCCGGCCCCGCTCCGCCCTTCCGCTCAGGCCCCGGTGCCGGTCTCCTCGGGCACGGCCTCCGCACGTTCCACGCACCGCCGCTCGCCCTCGGTGAGCGGCGGTTCCGCGAGCGGCTCCCGGCGCGGCCCGCGCGCCACGGCGAGGGCCACCTCCGGCCGCAGCAGCGCCTGCGGCGGCGCGGACAGGGTCATCACGTCGAACAGGGTCCTGGTGACCAGCGGCCTGCTGGTCGCGGTCAGCATCAGCCGGTCCATGTACCGGCGGACCAGGGCGCCGCCGCGCCCGGGCTGCTTGCCCTTGGCGCCCGGGTAGAGGATGTCCGTCGCCGTCGCCAGGTCCCAGGCGGTCGCCACCGGGCGGGCGATCGCCTTCTGCACCCGGCGGGCGAGACCCGGCGCGCCGAGGCCGGAGCGGTCCAGTTCCTCGCGCATCGCCACGGCGCCCTTCGCGGCCACCGACATGCCGTGCCCGTAGACCGGGTTGTACGTGGCGACCGCGTCGCCGAGCACGACGAACCCGTCGGGCCAGTCCGCCACCCGCTCCAGGAAGTGGCGGCGGTTGACCGTCGACCGGGTCACGACCACGTCGGTGATCGGCTCGGCCCGCGCGATGAGCTCGCCCACGACGGGGTGGCGCACCCCGCGGGCGAAGGCCTCGAACTCCTCCGCCGCGGCGGTCGGCTGGCCGCCCCGGGTGCCGGAGAGGGTGACCAGCCAGCGGCCGCCCTCGATCGGGACGATCGTCGCGGTCTGGCCGGGCACCGGGACGCGGGCGTCCGACTGGACGTTCACCAGCGGGTAGTCCTCGGTGCCGGCGGGGGCGCGGAAGATCCGGCTGGCGTAGGCGAGCCCGGAGTCGACCTCCTCGCTCTCCACCGGGCCGATGCCGAGTTCCCGCAGCAGCTGGGGGGCGCGGGAGCCGCGCCCGCTCGCGTCGACCACCAGGTCGGCGTCCAGCACCCGTTCCGTGCCGTCCTCCTCGCGGATCCGGACTCCGGTGACCCGCCCGGCCCCGCCCCGGAGCTCCAGCAGCTCGGCGCGCTCCAGCACCGTCACCGAGGGTCGGCGGACGAGCTGTTCGCGGACCGTCCAGTCGAGGAGGTCACGGCTGCAGGCGATCAGGAACTGCATCTCGGGGAAGCGGCGGAGCCAGCCGGCGGCCGACATGGAGACCAGCCCGGTGGGCAGCGGGATGCGCCGCGCGCCGGCCGCGGTCCAGCGGTCGGCGGTGCCGGGCAGCAGTTGCTCGATGGCCCGGGCGCCCCCCGACCACAGCAGGTGGGCGTGGTGAGCCTGGGGCAGGCCGCGGCGCGGTTCCGGCGCGTCGGGCAGGGTGTCCCGGTCGATGACGGTCACCCGGTCGGCGTGCCCGTCGAGGGCGGCGGCGGACAGCATGCCGGCCAGTCCGCCGCCGATCACCACGGCGTGGCGGTCGGTCCGGCCGTCGCGGCCTCTGCTTGCGTCGGTCATCGAAGGGTGCTCCCTGCCATGGCCGCTCTGCTGCGGACCGCTGCTACCACCGGTGAATGCCGCAGAGCGTGTGAAATACGAACGAGATCGCGAGGGCCCTCGGCGATGTCGAGCCCGCTCTCCTGGCTCGAGCCGATGATCTTGCCCTCGGGGTCGGCCGCGGACGCCCGGACGGCGGCCGCGACCATGGCGGCGTCCGCGACGGCCCGGGCGGTCGCCGGGTCGGCACCGGCGTCCTCGGCCTGTCGGAGTGCCAGGGCCCGCTGCTCCTGGTCGAAGTAGGGGCCCAGTTGGAGGAATCCGTCGTGGATGTCGGACTCGCGTTGGATCACGCGCAGTTCGGCCGGAGACCACCAGGACATCCGGACTCCCGCGGTGGCGGTGGCGGGCGGTCCGGCGGCGCGCAGCTCGCGCCACAGGGTGCCGAGCCGGCAGTACGTGGACCAGGCCCGCCAGTTGTCGGAGAGGTGCTGGCAGAGCAGGGGCAGTACGAAACCGATGGCGCTGATCAGCGCGCCGACGGAGGCGATCGGCGGGGCGGCGTAGGTGCTGAGCGCGTCCAGGTCGTGGCCGGCCCAGCGGGCGAACACGGCGGTGAACTTGGTGAGGTCGTAGCCGAGGTTGAAGAGGTAGCCGACGACTATCACGGTCAGGCCCAGGCGCAGCCAGCCGCGCACCCGGAGCGACCACCGCCAGCACATGGCGGTCATCACCAGGGCGGCGACCGTGTGCGCCACCAGGTACAGCACGATCATCTCGCGGATGAAGGGCGTCCCGGCGTAGTACGTGTCGAGGTCGCGCAGCCGCTCCACCGGCGCCTCGCCGAGCGCGAACAGCACGATCAGCGCCGCGATCACGCAGCCGTAGCCGAGGATCCAGCGCCGGGAGATCTGGCGGGTGCGCTCGGGCGGCCCGCCGCGCCAGTTGACGATCAGTACCAGGCAGGACGCGCTGAAGGCGGTGATCAGGCAGTACACCAGCGGGGCGGAGAAGTTGGAGATGCCGCTCCAGCGGTTGACCGCGGCGATCGTCGGCGGCGCGGCGAAGGTGAACACCGCGGCGGCCAGGACCAGCAGGGAGCACACGGACCGCAGCAGCGGATCGCGCCAGTTGTGGCGGAGGGCCGGCAGCTTGAAGACGAGCGAGATGCCCAGTGCCATGGCCGGGATGTAGTAGTCGGCTCCCGTCATCACCGGACGGTGCCCCCGACCGGGGGCGTGTGCCTGGCCGGCGACGTTCTCCCGACCGGGTACGTGTCGGATGCCGGGGCCGTGTCGCGTGCCGCTGCCGTGTGCCGTGCCGCTTCCGTGTCGCGTGCCGCTGTCGTGCCGTTCACCGTGTCCTTCAACGGTCCGTCCTGGGACCCCGGTAGCCGAGCGAGGCCTCGATCCGCCCCGCGAGCTCGTCCCGCCGGCCCGGGGCCCGGTGGCTCGCGGAACCGGCCAGCCACGGACGGCACTTGCTGCCCAGGAGCAGGCCGAAGCTCTCCGCCTCGGTCTCCTCGCGGACGTCCGCCCGGGTGCGGGCGGCGACCCGGCGCACCGTCTCGGTGAGGTCGGCCTCGGTGGACAGCAGGCGCGCGGCGACCGCCGCCCCGTCCACGTGGTGGCTGCAGTGCCCCGCCTTCATGTGCCACAGCTCGTGGCCGAGGATCACCAGCTGGTGGTCGGGCGCGGTGCGCTCCTCGATCACGACCAGGTCCCGGTCCGGCATGTCGAGCCAGAGACCGCTGGCGGTGCCGGGCGGGAACGAGGCCATCCGGAAGTCCACTCTGCGGCCGCGGTGCCGGCTCATGCCCTCGCACAGGGCCGTGTAGAGGTCCACGGGTTCCACGGGAGCGGACAGCCCGATGCCGGCAACCAGCTCCCCGCACAGCCGCCGCTGCTCTCTGCCTATGCTCACCGTTCTCCCCGTCGGAGCGGATCCGGATCAGGACTTGAAGGATCAGACCCAGACGTTCGACTGGGTCAGGACTCGGTTGATTTCACGCTTTCAAGAAGCAGGTCCAGCCATTCGGTCACCTTGTCCCGGTGTTTGTCGCTGGGCAGTTGGGCGGCGCGCCAGGCGATGCCCCGCACTCCGTGGTTCTGCAGCAGGCGGGCCAGCGGGTCGTCCGCGGCCCCGGAGGCGGCGGCGCGCGCCGACTCCCGTTCCCGCTCGCGGTCCGCGAAGTCCTGGAGGAGCTGCTGCTCGGTGCGCAGCAGCGCGTCGGTGAGGGCGTCGGCGTCGTGCGCGGTGAGGAAGCCGGCGTGTACCCCGAAGAAGCGCTGGATGGCGTCGCAGTGCTCCATCGTGGGCCGCCGGTCGCCGTTGATCAGCGCACCCGCCTGCTGGCGGGACATCGCCGCGCCGTCGGCGATCTCCTGTTGGGTGTAGCGGCGGCCGTTGGGTTTGACCCGGGTGCGCCGGAGCAGGTCCAGGCGCTGCAGGAACCGGGTCTGCAGATCTGGTTCACCGGCCGTCCTGCCGTCGAGCAGGGCCTTGACCACGTCGGCCGGTACTCCGGACGCCTCCGAGAGCCGACGCAGGTCGAAGACCTCGGCCTGGTCGCGCCCGAGTTTGTCCGCGAGTTCGGCGACGCGCGCGGCGGTGGCTGCCAGAGGCACGGTGGCCACCGCTCCGGGAGCCGGGAAGCCGTCTGTCACCAGTGGTTCTCCTAGATCACGCGAGGTCGGTTCGGACACGTGGTTGGCCCCCTGGAGGCTAGCCGGTCAACCAGCGTAGGGCTAGAACTTGCCACAGCTGTGGCGTGATTCTGCTGTCAAGGGGCTGGAATTGCCACAATAGTTGACACTCGAATGACGTGGGTAGCAGGATCGCCACACGGAAACGAAGATCCAGACCGCGAGAAGGGGGAGCTCTCGGTGCCACATCTCGCAGCGGTGAGCCCATCCAACGGCCTCTCCCATGCCACCCGGACAGGTGAGGACATCCCCGCGGGCGACGAGCCCGGACGGGGAGCAGTGCGGCTGGAACGCCGCAAGGAGATCTTGCGCCGGCGCCGCGAGGAACTGGGGCTCAGCCAGGAGGACGTGGCCTCCCGCCTCCGCATCAGCGTCCGTGCGTACGGCAATTGGGAACGCGGACTGGTCAAGGAGTGGACGGACCGCAAACTGCTCGCCCTGGCCGAGGCGCTGGAGATGAGCGAGCGCCAGTGCTTCTGGCTGTTCCGCGTGATGGTCGACCGCGACCCGCCGCCGACCTGGCGCGCCCCCGAGGAGAGCCGCCTCCCCGAGGACCCGGTGCAGCGCGACTACCTGCGCGACTACGCCGCCCTCATGGAGTCCGTCCCCTACCCGTCCTTCCTGATCGACCACCGCTGGGACGTGGCCCTCACCAACTCCGCCTTCGACCAGCTGTTTCAAGCCGTCCGCCCGCACCCCACCGCGCTGCCGGACGACAACTTCCTCCGGTTCGTCCTGTTCCACCCCGACGCGGCCGCCGTGCTGGAGGACCACGAGCCGGCCTGGTGCGTTCCGCTGCTCGCCCAGTTCGCCAACGCGCTCGCCGCCGCACCCGAGGACGAGGGCCTGCGCAGCATCCGCCAGGAGGTGGCCCGCGACCCGTTCATGGAGGCCGCGTACCGCTACGGAGTGCCGCACTGGCTGAGCACGTACGGCCCCGAGGCCGCCGAGCGCGACGGAGCCGTCCTCGCCGTACGCCACCCCGACCCGGGCCGCGGCGTGGTCCGCTGCCGGGTGGTGTGCGAGAGCGGCCGGATGCTGGACGCCATGGGGCTCACCCGGATCACCCTGGTCCTCTCGGCCCCGCAGGGCGCCGCGCCCGGCCCGGCCCCCATCGCCCACGGCGGACCGCAGGCGTCCGGCCGCCGGCTGCGCGCCGTGCCCCCGCTTGCCTAGGCCGTCTCTTACGACCCAGCCCCTCCGTGGGCAAGACTGGGGACACGGACACGCGGGCTGTCGACGAAGGGCGGTAGGGCCGTGCGGCTGACGATCCTCGGCGGGGGCGGTTTCCGGGTCCCGCTGGTCTACCGGGCCCTGCTCGGCGACCGGAGGGAGGGGCGGGTCACCCACGTCACCCTGTACGACGAGGACCAGGCCCGGCTCACCGCCATCATGCGGGTCCTCGCCGACCAGGCCGGGGGAGTGCCCGGCGCCCCGGCCGTGACCGCCACCGGTGACCTCGACGAGGCCCTGCGCGGCACCGACTTCGTCTTCTCGGCCGTCCGGGTCGGCGGGCTCGACGGGCGGGCCACAGACGAGCGGGTGGCCCTGGCCGAGGGCGTGCTGGGCCAGGAGACGGTGGGCGCGGGCGGTATCGCGTACGGCCTGCGGACGGTGCCGGTCGCCCGGGAGATCGCCGCCCGGATCGCCCGGACGGCCCCGGACGCCTGGGTCATCAACTTCACCAACCCGGCCGGTCTGGTCACCGAGGCGATGCAGGAGGTCCTGGGCGACCGGGTCATCGGCATCTGCGACTCCCCGGTCGGACTGGGCCGCCGCATCGCGCGGGCGCTGGGCGCCGAACGTCCGGCCGAGGCGTGGATCGACTACGTCGGCCTGAACCACCTCGGCTGGGTGCGAGGCCTCCACCTCGGGGGCCGCGACCGGCTGCCCGCGCTGCTGGCCGACGACGCCGCGCTGGAGTCCTTCGAGGAGGGCAGGCTGTTCGGTGCGGAATGGCTGCGTTCGCTCGGCGCCGTCCCGAACGAGTACCTCCACTACTACTACTTCAACCGCGAGACGGTCCGCGCCTACCAGGAGGCGAAGCAGACCCGCGGGGCCTTCCTGCGGGACCAGCAGCGGGCCTTCTACGCGGACGCGGACCGGCCGGGCCTCCCGGCCGGCGAGGCGCTGGCCGCCTGGGACCGCACCCGGGCCGAGCGCGAGGCCACGTACATGGCGGAGAACCGGGAGACGGCCGGCGCGGGCGAGCGCGCCGCCGACGACCTGGAGTCCGGCGGCTACGAGCAGGTGGCCCTGGCGCTGATGCGGGCCATCGCGCGGGATGAGCGGACCACCCTGATCCTCAACGTCCGCAACCGCTCCGTGCTCGGCGTGCTCGACGAGGCGGCGGTGATCGAGGTGCCCTGTCTGGTGGATGCCAACGGCGCCCGCCCGGTGGCCGTGGCCCCGTTGCCGTACCACGCGGTGGGCCTGGTCACGGCGGTCAAGGCGGTGGAGCGCGAGGTACTGGCCGCGGCCCGCAGCGGGTCCCGGGCCACGGCCGTCAAGGCCTTCGCCCTGCACCCGCTGGTGGACTCGGTCGCGGTGGCCCGCCGGCTGCTGGACGGGTACGCGGCGGGGCATCCGGGGCTGGCCTACCTGCGCTGATGGCCTCCCCGTGCTACTGATGGCCTCCCCGTGCCGACGGGCGTAGGCGGACACCTCTAGTCCGTACGGCGCACTGCCGCATGCGGTGCGTCCGGGGCGCTGTGAGAGTGCCGGTGTGACCACTGCCCCGGCCGTTGCCACGGCGCCACCCGTCCTGGACCGGCGGCGGCGCAACATCGTGTTCGGCACGATCATGCTCGGGGTGCTGCTGGCCGCCCTCGACCAGACCATCGTCGGCACCGCTCTGCCAACGATCGTGGCAGACCTGGGCGGGGCCGCCCACATGTCCTGGGTGGTCACCTCCTACCTGCTGGCCGAAACCATCGCCACGGTGCTGGTGGGCAAGTTCGGCGACCTGTTCGGCCGGAAGATCGTCTTCCAGATCTCCGCGGTGGTCTTCATCACCGGCTCCTTCCTGTGCGGACTCAGCCCCGACATGACCATGCTCATCCTGTGGCGGGGCCTGCAGGGCATCGGCGCGGGCGGCCTCATGGTCACCTCCATGGCCCTGATCGCGGACGTGGTCCCGCTCCGGGAACGCGGCAAGTACCAGGGCGCCATCGGCGCCGTGTTCGGCATCGCGACCGTCATCGGGCCGCTCCTGGGCGGACTGTTCACCGATCACCTCAGCTGGCGCTGGGCCTTCTACGTCAACGTGCCCCTCGCGATCCTGGTGGTGATCGCCGCCGCCCGGACCATCCCCTCGGTACGGCCGACCACCCGGCCGGTGATCGACTACCTCGGGATCGCGCTGGTGGCGGTCGGCTCCGGAGCGCTGGTCCTGGCCACCAGCTGGGGCGGCAACGAATACGCGTGGGGGTCCCCGGTCATCGTCGGCCTGTTCGTGCTCGGCGCGGCGGCCCTGGCGCTGTTCTGCCTGGCCGAAACCCGGGCCGCGGAACCCATGCTGCCCATGAGGCTGTTCCGGAACCAGGTGTTCAGCGTCTGCTCGGTGCTCAGCTTCGTGGTCGGCTTCGCCATGCTCGGCGCGATGACCTTCCTGCCGACCTACCTCCAGTACGTGGACGGGGATTCGGCCACCGTCTCCGGCGTACGGACCCTGCCGCTGGTCATCGGCCTGCTGCTGGCCTCGGTCCTCAGCGGCACCGTCACCGGCCGGACCGGGCGGTACCGGGTGTTCCCCATCGTCGGCACCGTGGTGATGGGTCTCGGCCTCTACCTGCTGTCGCTGATGCGCGTCGGGACGAGCGCCTGGCTGCAGTCGCTGTACATGTTCGTGCTGGGTGTCGGCATCGGCCTGGCCATGCAGGTCCTGACGATCGCCGTGCAGAACACCGTGGACTACGCCGACCTGGGAACCGCCACCTCCGGCGTCACCTTCTTCCGTACGCTCGGCAGCTCCTTCGGCGCGGCCGTCTTCGGCACCCTCTACGCGAACAGCCTGCAGCCCGCGCTGCGGGCCGCCGTCGCCGAGGCCGCCCGGGCCACCGGCGCGGACCCGGCGGCGCTGGGCGCGGCCGCGGACAGCCCGAAGGGCGTGCACGCCCTGGACCCGACGGCCGCCGCCCCGATCGTCGGCGCTTACGCGGACGCCCTGCACACCGTCTTCCTGTGGACCGTGCCGGTCGCCGTGTTCGGCTTCGTGATGGCCCTGTTCCTCAAGGAGGTCAGACTGCGCGACAGCGCCCGGGTGGCCTCCACCGACATGGGCGACGGGTTCGCCTCGCCGGCCACCGCCTCCGGGGACTCGGCCAAACTGCTGGAGCTCGCGGTCGGCAAACTCGTACGGAACATGGGTCCGGACACCGCGCGGGAGATCGTGAACGCCTCCGACACCCGCCTGGACATCGCGGGAGCCTGGGCGGTGATGCAGGTGGACCTGCTGACCCGGACGGTGGGCCACGCCAGCCTGGGGCTGATCGCGGGCCGGCGCTCGGTTCCGCCGGAGGTGCTGCTGCCGGTCTTCGACCGGATGGTCGAGGAGGGCTACGTGACCCACGAGGGCACGTACTTCTCACTGACGGAAGGCGGCCGGCGGGAGGCCGCGGTGATCTCGGACGCGTGGGCGAGGTGGCTGGGCGACCGGCTGGAGAAGGACCGCGGCCGGCCGCGCAGCGCCGAACTCCGGGCGGCGGCTGACGCGATCGCCAAACGGCTGCTCGCCGAGGACCTGGGCGAGGGCAACTTCGCGCCGAGGGCGGCGACCGCGGGGAGCCGGTGAGCGCGGGCCGGTGAGCGCGGCGCGCGGAACAGCCGAGGGGGAACCGATCACCACACGCATTCGTCTCACCTGGTGAGCGACACGCGGAACGCAAGCCGGAAGCCGGGGGGAGCCATATGACCGTCGCGCGGGTCACGCTGGCCGAGGAGATCATGCTGCTGTCGCTGGACGACGAGTCCGGCTGGGCCCGCTCGCGCCAGGCAGCGGGCTGGGCCGTCGCAGGCGCCCTGCTCCTGGAACTGGTCATGGCGGGACGGGTGGCGGTCAGCGGCAAGTACCTCGAAGTGGCCGACAGGACGCCGGCCGGCGACCCGCTGCTCGACGGTCGGCTCGCACTGCTGCAGACCTGGATGCGGGGCCGCAGCAAGCGCCGCATCACGGACTGGCTGACCAAGGACAGCACCAAGGCGGTGGGCGCCGTCCTGGCGCGGCTGGCCGAGCGCGGCCTGGTGGCCGAGGAGCGGCGCAAGGTGCTGGGCCTGTTCCCGGTCCGCCGCTACCCGGAGGCGGACGGTTCGGTCGAACACGAGCTCCGCGCCCGGCTGACGGCGGCCGTGCTGGGCGGCACCGCGGAACCGGACGAGCGTACGGCCGGCCTGATCGCGCTCCTCCACTCCGCCGAACTGCACCGCCTGGCGTTCCCGGACGTGCCGCGCAAGCAGGTGGTACCGCGGATGGCGGAGATCGCGGCCGGAGAATGGGCCGCCGAGAGCCTCCGCCAGGCCATCTTGGCCATGCAGGCGGCCGTGACCGTCGCCGGCGCCGCGGCCGTTGCGGCGGCGGTGTCCTGAGGATGAGCGACATCCACGAGCTGCTGGTGAGGGTCGACCTGCGGGACGGGCTGTCCGCACAGGAACTCGCCGAACTGCGCTGGCACCTGGGCCTCGGTCCGGAGCCTGAGCGCCTGACCGTCGTCACCGACTTCCCGTTCGTGGTGGTCGACGACGACGGGAACCCGCGGATCGAGAACGACCCCCGTCCGCTGCTGGCCGGCAGCGGAGACGCCTGGAAGGCGGGAGGCACTCTCGGCTCGACCCTGACCGCCCGTACCGGCCTGCCCGGCGGCGGCTGGTCGCTGACCTCCCGGACCGAGCTGCACCCGGACGAGGCGGAGCAGGTGGCGGAACTGCTCCGGTGGCTCGTTCCGCGCGTGCACGACACCCACCACGGGGCCGACGGTACGGTCCGCCTGGGCCAGTTCAGGTGGTACGAGGACCCCGAGCCGAGCGCCCTGGAGGCGAGGGCCGGGCGGCTCAACCTGCCCGGACAGCACACCTAGCGGGTCGGATAGCCGTGTGAGGAGACCTCGGGGAGGGAGGTCAGGTCGGGGCGCCAGGTGCGCAGGACACCCGCCGAGGGCGCGTACAGGGCGTGCGGGATCTGCTGGGGGGCGAACCAGTCCCAGCGGGTGATCTTGTGCGGTTCGGTGACCGACGGGGTGCCCTCGGCGGACTCGGTCACCGCGGCCGCCGTGAGCCGGGTGATGCCGGCCGCCGAGTCGATCCGCACGGCGAGTACCCGCACCGCCGCCGCGTCCACGCGCAGGGTGGTCTCCTCGGCGAGCTCGCGCGCGGCGGCCTGCTCGAAGCCCTCGCCCGGGTCCACCTTGCCGCCCGGCAGTTCCCAGCGCCCGTCGTGCGCCTGGCCGAGCAGCAGCCGGCCGTCGGCGCCCAGCACGATCAGGCCGACCCCCACGACGGCGTTCGGCTTGGGGTCGGCCCGTTCGGGGCGCTGGCGTTCCGGGTGCGGTGGTTCGGTGGTCATCGGAGTCCTTCCGTACGGTCGCGGTCCTTCGGCCGGGCCCGGACGTGCATGCGCTCGCCCTGGGGCCCGAACAGGCTGAGGAATTCCACCGGCTGCGGCCCGGCGTTGAAGAAGATGTGCGGGGTCCTGGTGTCGAACTCGGCCGCCTCGCCCGCGCTCAGCTCCAGGTCGTGCTCGCCCAGCAGCAGCCGCAGCCGCCCGGAGAGCACGTACAGCCACTCGTACCCCTCGTGCACCTGCTGTTCGGGCGGTCGGGCGCCCGGGGGCGCCGGCGGCAGGATGGTCTTGAAGGCCTGCATCCCGCCCAGGCTCCGGGTCAGCGGCACATGGGTGCGGCCGTTGCGGACGAACGGCTTCGCGCGGATCCGCGGATCCCCGGTCTCGGGCGCGCCCACCAGCTCGTCGAGCGCCACCCGGTGCGCCTTGGCGAGCGGCAGCAGCAGCTCCAGGGTGGGCCGCCGCTGTCCCGACTCCAGCCGGGACAGGGTGGAGAGCGAGATGCCGGTGGCCTCGCTGAGCTGGGCGAGGGTGGTGCCGCGCGCCCGGCGCAGGGCCCGCAGCCGCGGGCCCACGGCGGTCAGGACCTCGGCGAACCCGTCGTCCGGGGCGTTGCGGTCGTCCTGGTGGGCGTGGTCGGGGCCGCTCCGGCCATGTTGTCCATGCCGACCTTGTCGACCTTGTCGACCATGGTGTCCACCCGGTCCACCCGGTCCACCCGGTCCTTCCCGCTCGTTCCGCGCGCCATCGGCCATGATCCTATTTGCCGGTCCGGCAAGCGGGTTTGTCAACCGTGCGGGGTGGGCGGGCCGGGGCCGGGTCAGCTGTTGAGGATGCGGGCCTTCTGCGCGGCGAACTCCTCCTCGGTGAGGATGCCCTGGTCCTTGAGCTCCGAGAGCTCCTTGAGCTGGCCGATCTTGTCCTCCATGCCCACGGCGGCGGGTGCGGCGGCCGCGGGCGGCGGCGGGGCCTGCTGCGGCGGCGGGGCGGCGTACTGCTGCTGTTGTTCGGCCTGGCCGGCCCAGCGGCCCGCCTGGCGGCGTGAGACACGGTTGGAGACGGCGGTGGCCGTTCCGGCGACGACTGCGGTGCGCGCGACGCCGCGAAGGAGTCCGGGCATGGTTGCCTGCCTTGGTCGGAGCGGATGGGGAACGCGGGGCGAAGCGGGGCGTCAGCCCGCGGACTCGAGCGCGTCCAGCGCCTCGATCACGTCCTGGACCGGCACGCGCCCGCTCGCGATCATCCGGGCGTCGGCCCGGCGCAGCGCGGCGGCCAGCGGCGCGGCCCACAGGTTCTCGTAGAGGAGCACGGCGGCGGAGTCCCCCGGCTTCAGGAGGGAACCCGCCTCGGAGAGGTCCTCGTCGCCGAGGAGCCCGGAGGAGACCCCTTCGAAGACGGTCATGTCGAGCTGCCCGTCGCCCGTCACATCGGCGAGTTCCAGGCCGCGAACCGTGCCGTCCGCGTCCTTCGTGAAGAATGACAGGTCGAGGATCCGGATGATTCCGCGGTCGACCAGGTCGATCAGCAGCGGCATCCCCTCACCGGTCAGGTGGCTGCCCGGGAACTCGACAATCAGGTAGTCGATGGGACCCACCTCGTGGAGCGGGTCGGTGGTTTCACTGGTCACGTCAGCTCCTGTCGCAAGGCCCGGAACGAGCCCGGGACGCCTCACACGGCCACGAGCGTAGGCACCGGCCGGGCGGCGGGGGATCACCCCCGGCGGGTGATGCACGGGCCCGGACGCGTACCGATGCTCGGAATCGGGAGGCCTTCTCAGACCACGGAAGTGGAGTGATCGATCATGTGCCGGTGGCTCGCCTACTCCGGAACGCCCCTGCTCCTCGACACCATCCTCTACCAGCCCAAGCACTCCCTGATCGACCAGAGCCTCCACGCGCGCATGGGTGTCGAGACGACCAACGGAGACGGGTTCGGCATCGGCTGGTACGCCCCGGAATCCGGCAACGACACCCCTGCGATCCTGCGTGACATCGGCCCCGCGTGGAACAACCGCAACCTGCACGAGATCGCCCAGCACACGAAGTCCCACCTGCTCTTCGCACACATCCGGGCCTCGACCGGCACGGCCGTGCAGCAGACGAACTGCCATCCCTTCCGGCACGGCCGCTGGATGTGGATGCACAACGGCTCCATCGCCGGCTTCCACGAGATGCGCAGGGAGCTGTGTCTGGCCGTCGACCCCTGGCTGTTCCTGGACATCGAGGGCACCACGGACTCGGAGCTGATGTTCTTCCTCGCCCTGACCTTCGGCCTGGAGGACGACCCGCCCCGGGCGGTGGCCCGGATGGTCGGGCTGGTGGAACGGACCGGCCACGAACACGGCGTCGCCGCTCCCATGCAGATGACCGTCGCCGTGACGAACGGCACGACGGTGTGGGCCTTCCGCTACGCCAGTGAGGGGACCGCCCGTTCGCTCTACTACAGCACCAGGGTGGACTCCCTGCGGGCGCTGCACCCGGATGCCTCGATCCTTCGGGAGGTGTCCGACGACACCCGGCTCATCGTGTCGGAGCCTCTCGGAGACCTTCCCGGCGCCTGGAACGAGGTGCCGGAGCACAGCTACGGGATCGTGCACGAAGGCCAGGACTCACTCCACCCGTTCGCCCCGGTGCCGGCCTGACGGCCGATGCCCGGAAGCCCGGAAGCCCGGAAGCCACGAGACCAGGCCCGAAGGAGGAGAAATGAGCATGCCCCGACAACCGGAGCCCGGACAGGGACAGGGACAGGGACAGGGACCCGAACCGGAACCGCCTCCCGACCGTGCCTTCGAGGACGTGGCCGCAGCCGTCCGGGCCGACGTACAGGCCGACCCGTTCGACGGGCTGTCGGCACTGGGAGCCTCGTGGAAGTGGGCCCTGGGCTCGGCCCTCGTCACCCTGGTCGCCGGCGTCCTCGTCCTGGTGTGGCCGGACGAGACCCTGCACATCCTGGCCGTCATCATCGGCCTGTACCTGCTGGTGGCCGGCGTGTTCCGGTTCGTGTCGGCGTTCTCGCGGCACGAGCACGGCGAGCGGTGGCCGACGCTGCTGGCGGCGGTGGTGTTCGTCGTCGCCGGAGTGCTGGTCCTGCGCGGACCCCAGCAGACCATCACCGTCCTGGCGCTGATCACCGGCATGGTGTGGCTCGTCTCCGGCATGCTGGGCGCCTGCCGGGCCGTCGTGATCAAGGACCTTCCGCACCGCGGCTTCACCTTCGGTGTCGCCCTGCTCGGAGTCGTCGCGGGCATCGTCGTGCTCTGCCTGCCGATCGAGTCCGCCGTCGCCCTGACCCGGCTGCTCGGCCTGTGGCTCGTCCTGCTCGGCGTGGCGGAGCTCGTCGGCGCGTTCGCCGTGCGTTCAGCGCTCCGCCGCAGCTGACAGGCGGTCGGGGAGGGGCGCCGTACCGTCCCGCCCGCACTCGCGGGTTTCGGCCACCGTGGCGGAGCGCAGGCTCTGGGCGGTCCGATCGTCGTACGGCCCGGGGGACGCCCAGGGGGAACAGGGGGGACGGCATGGCACACGTGCTGGTCATCGGAGGCGGTGTCGGAGGGCTCGCCACCGCGCTGCTCGCCGCACGGCACGGCCACACCGCGGAGCTGTTCGAGCAGGACTCCCGGGCTCCGGGCTCCGCACTCGACCGGGACTTCTTCGGCTGGCGGCGGACGGCGGTCCCCCAGGCCGCCCAGCCGCACGTGATCCTGGGCGCCGCCCGCAAGGTGCTGCGTACGGAACTCCCGGACGTCCACGCCGACATGCTCCGGCTCGGCGCGACCGAGCGGCACGAACTGGACTGGTTCGACGAGCGGCCGCCCGCCCGCCCGGGCGACGAGGACCTGGTCATGCTGCAGGCCCGGCGCATCGTGCTGGAGAGCGCCCTCGTCTCCGCCCTGCGCGCCGAACCGGGTGTGGTCATCCGTCACGGCAGGCCGGTCGAAGGACTGCTGACGGCGGGAGGCCGGATCCCCGGGGTCCAGGAGGCCGGGGTCCGGGAAGCCGGGGTCCGGGAAGCCGGGGTCCGGACCGGAGCGGTCCGGGTCACCGGGGTGCGGACCGCCTCCGGCTCCTACACCGGCGACCTGGTCGTCGACGCGGCCGGCCGGCGCGGCGGAGCCGACCGCCGGCTCGCCGACATCGGCTGCCGTCCGGCCGTCGTGGAGCGGCACCGCACCGGACTCGCCTACTTCTGCCGCTGGTACCGGCTGCCCGACGGGCGCACGGAAGGCCCGCGCCGGCCGTGGGCGGTCACCGGCGGCGCCTTCGCCGGCTGCGCGGTGTTCCCGGCGGACAACAGGGTGTTCGCGGTCACCCTGATCGTGCACACCGAGGACCCGACCCGTTCGGCCCTCCGCAGCCCGGCCGTCTTCGAAGCGGTCGCCCGCACCTTCCCGCCCGGTGCCGCCTGGCTCGGACTCGGCGCCGAGCCGCTGTCCGGCGTACGGGCCACCGCCAGCCTGGACAACCGGTGGAGCGCGCTCGTCGACGAACACGGCCCCGTGGTCAGCGGGCTCGTGCCCGTCGGCGACACCATCACCCACACCAACCCGACCCTCGGCCAGGGCATGTCACTGGCGCTGTGGGCGGCGCAGCGGGTCGCCCGTACCGCCGGCCGCGACCCGGGGACGGAGCAGTACGCGGCCGACCACCACGCCTGGGCGGTACGCACCCTCAAACCGTGGTTCGACTTCCAGGTCACGGCCGACGCGGCGATCGGGGAGCGCTGGACGACCCGGGCCGTTCGGGCGGGGGCCGCGCGGGAGCGGGCCGCGTTGTTCGACTGCGCGCTCGACGACCCCGAGGTGATGCGGGCCCGGGCCCGGGTCCGCCACCTGATCGAGTCACCCGAACGGGCCTACGCGGACCCGGAGGTCCACGCCCGCGTCGCACGCTGGCTGGCGGCCCGGCCGGGGTACGTGCCGAACGCGGGCGGGCCGAGCCGCGGCGAATGGGAGAAGCTCACGGGGTGCTGAGCAGCCGCTCACGGGTCCGTGCGCGGAAGGTACGGCGGTAGGTGTCCGGCGGCACCCCGACCGTGCGGTTGAAATGGCGGCGCAGTGTCGTGGCGGTCCCCATGCCGGTGGCCCCCGCGATGGTGTCGACGCTGTCGTCGGTGGTCTCCAGCAGCTCCTGCGCGTGGCGGATCCGCTGGGTGAGCAGCCATCGCAGCGGGGTCGTACCGGTCACCGTCCTGAAGTGGCGGCCCAGGTGGCGCGAGCTCATCCGTGCCTGGCGGGCGAGGTCCTCCACGGTCAGCGGGCGGTCCAGCCGGGCGAGCACCCAGGGGAACAGGTCGGCGAGCGGATGGTTGTCCGGGGCGGGCACCGGGGTCGTGACGAACTGGGCCTGCCCGCCGCCCCGGTGCGGCGGGACGACCAGCCGGCGGGCGAGCACGTTCGCGACCGTGGAGCCGTGGTCGAGGCGCACGAGGTGCAGGCACAGGTCCATGGCGGCCGCCTTGCCGGCGGAGGTGAGCACGCTGCCGCTGTCCACGTAGAGGACGTCAGGGTCCACCCGGACCGCGGGGTGGCGGGAGGTCAGGGCCGGGGCGTGCACCCAGTGCGTGGTCGCCTGCCGGCCGTCCAGCAGGCCGGCGGCGGCCAGGACGAACGCGCCCGTACAGAGGGAGGCCACGCGTGCGCCCGCCTCGTGGGCCGCCCGGACGGCGTCGACGAGACCGGCGGGCGGGTCCACGTCGACATCCGCCCATCCCGGCACGATCACCGTGTCCGCCCGCGCCAGGTGCTCCAGGCCGTGGTCGGGCTCCATCAGGAACCGGCCGACCCGTACGGGGCCCGGCCCGCAGACGACGGTGCGGTACCAGCGGCGGGGGTCCGTCCCGAGCGGGGCCCGGCCCCCGAAGACCTCTTGGGCCATGGCCAGTTCGAAGTGGAGCATCCCGTCCGTGACGGCCAGGGCGACGGTGTGCGCGGTGACGGTGTCCACGTCGGGAATTGTACGGGTCATGTCGTTCCGGACACTCGTGCCGAGCACCCGGCCCGGCCAGGATGGCCGTACTGGATCTTTCGGCGGCGCAGGAGGGCACATCATGGAATCCGGGCACAGGGTGGCGGTCTACGGTGCGTACGGACACACCGGGCGCTTCGTGGTGGCGGAGCTGCGGGAGCGCGGGTTCGTGCCCGTGCTCTCCGGCCGCGACGCCGGCAAGCTGACGCTGATCGCGGCGGACCTTCCCGGTGCGGACGTCCGGCCGGCGGCGGTCGACGACCCGGCCGCACTCGACCGGGCCCTGGACGGGGTGGCGGCCGTGGTCAACTGCGCCGGACCCTTCGCCACGACGGCCGCCCCGGTGATCGGGGCGGCCCTGCGCGCCGAGATCCCGTACGTGGACGTGGCCGCCGAGATCGAGGCCAACGCCGACACGTTCGCGCACTTCACGGACCGCGCCCGCGCGGCGGAGGTGCCGGTCGTCCCCGCGATGGCCTTCTTCGGCGGCCTCGGCGACCTGCTGGCCACCGCCGCCATGGGCGACTGGACCAGCGCCGACGAGGTGCACATCGCCTACGGGCTGAGCGGCTGGCACCCCACCGCCGGGACGCGCGCGGCGGGCGCCGTCTCCCGGCAGCGGCGGGACGGCCGGCGGGTCCGCTGGGCGGACGGGCGGCTGGAGTACCGCGATGACGCCCCGCCCACCCAGAAGTGGCCGTTCCCGGAGCCGATGGGTCCCCGGGAGGTCATCGGGGAGTTCACGATGGCCGATGTCGTCACCGTGCCCAGCCACCTGCCCGTGCGCGAGGTGCGCAGCTACATGACGGTCGAGGCGGTCCGGGAGCTGTCCGCGCCGGACACGCCGGCGCCCACCGCGGCCGACGCGCACGGGCGGTCCGAGCAGACCTTCCTCGTGGACGTGGTCGTGCGCTCCGGGGACGGCGAACGGCGCGCCGTCGCGAGCGGCCGGGACATCTACGCCATCACCGCGCCGCTCGCGGTGGAGGCGGTGCAGCGGATCCTGACGGGACGGGTGACGCCGAGCGGGGCGGGTGGGGAAGGCGCGCCCGGCGTGCACGGTGGGCAAGGTGGACAAGGAGCGGAAGGCCGGGCGGCCGGTGTCCTGTCCGCGGGGGCCCTCTTCGACGCCGCGGACTTCCTGCGGGCCCTGGCCCCGCACCTGTCCCTGGACCTGCGGACCTGACCCGGCACCGGGCCGGCCCCAGGAGTCGGGCGGTGCGCCCTTGCCGGATCGCCGCCCGCCGACGCCGCACCGGCGGCCGACAGCGGCACCGGCAGGGCCGGCAGGGCCCCGGCCAACGCGCCCGCGGCGCGCCGCAGCGATGCCCGCAGGACGGCGGTGCGGATGCGGGCCCTCAGGCGCGGTCCGTGCCGAGCACGTCCGCGAGGTCGTACCGGACGACCTCCTCCAACTGGGCGTACGTACAGCCCTCCGGGGTGCGGTCCGGGCGCCAGCGGCGGAACTGCGCGGTGTGCCGGAACCGGTCGCCCTCCATGTGGTCGTACGCGACCTCGACGACCCGCTCGGGACGCACCGGCACCCAGGACAGGTCCTTCTTACCGGTCCAGCGGCTCTGCGCACCGGGCAGCCGGGCGCTCTCGTGCGCGGCCTCCTCGGCCCAGGCGGCCCAAGGGTGACCGGACGCGTCCGCCAGCCGGAGGGGTTCGAGCTCCTCGACGAGTTCGGCCCGGCGCTTCATGGGGAAGGCGGCGCAGACGCCGACGTGCTGGAGCGCGCCGTGCGCGTCGTAGAGGCCCAGGAGCAGCGATCCGACAATCGGACCGCTCTTGTGGAAACGGTAGCCCGCGACGACGACGTCGGCCGTACGTTCGTGCTTGACCTTGAACATGAGGCGGGCATCGGGCCGGTAGGGGAGATCGAGCGGTTTCGCGATCACCCCGTCCAGCCCGGCGCCCTCGAACCGCTCGAACCACTCCTGCGCGAGGGCGGGGTCGGTGGTGGCGGGCGCGAGGTACACGGGGGGACGGGCCATGTGCATGGTTTCCACGAGGGCGGCACGGCGGTCGGCCAGCGGGAGGTCGAGCAGCGCCTCGTCGCCGAGCGCGAGCAGATCGAAGACCACGAAAGAGGCGGGCGTGGTCTCCGACAGCATCTTCACGCGGGAGGCGGCGGGGTGGATCCGCTCGGTCAGCCGGTCGAAGTCGAGCCGCCCGTCGTGCACGATGACGATCTCCCCGTCCACGACGCAGCGGGCGGGCAGGTTCTCCTTGACCGCGCTCACGAGCTCCGGGAAGTACCGGGTCAGGGACTTGCCCGTACGGCTCCCCAGCTCCACCTCGTCGCCGTCGCGGTGGACGATCGACCGGAAGCCGTCCCACTTGGCCTCGTACTGCATGCCGGGCGGGATCTTCGCCACGGACTTGGCGAGCATCGGCTTCACGGGCGGCATCACCGGCAGATCCATGCCCCCGATTCTGCGCCGTTCCGCCCGCACCCGCCCGGTGTACGGGGCGGAGCGCCCGGTGTGCGAGCCGGGGCGGGCCCGCCTACCGTGGCGCACATGGGTGCTGCCGGCAATGCCATCGAGCTCGACGCGGGAGGGCGGCCGGTGCGGCTGTCCAACCCGGACAAGGTGTACTTCCCGGAGCGCGGGTTCACCAAGCTCGACGTGGCCCGGTACTACCTGTCCGTGGCCGATGGCATCACCCGCGCCCTGCGCGACCGTCCGACCACCCTGGAGCGCTACCCGGACGGGGTGGAGGGCGAGTCCTTCTTCCAGAAGCGCGCCCCCAAGAACCTGCCGGACTGGATCCCGACCGCCCACATCGCCTTCCCCAGCGGCCGCACCGCCGACGAGATCTGCCCCACCGAGCCGGCCGCCGTCCTGTGGGCCGCCAACCTGGGCTGCCTCACCTTCCATCCGTGGCCCGTACGCCGGGAGGACACCGACCGTCCCGACGAACTGCGCATCGACCTGGACCCGCAGCCCGGCACCGACTTCCACGACGCGGTGGCCGCCGCCCACGAGCTGCGCGACCTGCTGGACGGGCTGGGCCTGCGCGGCTGGCCGAAGACCTCCGGCGGACGCGGGCTGCACGTGTTCGTGCCGATCGAACCGCGCTGGACCTTCACCGAGGTCCGGCGCTGCGCCATCGCCATCGGCCGGGAGCTGGAGCGGCGGATGCCGGGCCGCGTCACCACGGCCTGGTGGAAGGAGGAGCGCGGCGAACGGATCTTCGTCGACTACAACCAGACGGCCCGTGACCGCACGATCGCCTCCGCCTACTCGGTCCGGCCGCGCCCGCACGCCCCGGTCTCGGCCCCGCTGCGCTGGGACGAGATCGACTCGGTCGAACCCCGCGACTTCGACATCGTCACCATGCCGGCCCGCTACGCCGAACTGGGCGACCTGCACGCGGACATGGACGAGCACGCCTTCACCCTGGACCGGGCGCTGGAGCTTTCCGAACGCCACGAACAGGACCACGGCCTGGGCGACATGCCGTACCCGCCGGACTACCCGAAGATGCCCGGCGAGCCCAAACGGGTGCAGCCGAGCCGCGCGAAACGCGACTCGAAGGACTGACCGAGTGACGGGCTGACGGGCTGACGGGCCGGCCGGCCCGGGCGAAACGGCGTCGGCCTGAGCACTGCTCCAGAATGGCTGCTCCCAAAAATGAACGAACGGTCGTGCTAATATCTCGGCATCCTGCCACTATGAGGAGATCCGGAGAGCCGGACATGCGTACCGTCGCTGCAGTCCTGAGCACCACCCTGAACCTCACCTCCCGCCTTCCCCCCGCCCTCGCCGGGCGCATCGCCTTCCGGGCCTTCGTCCGGCCGCTGGGCCGGTCCCGCGTGCGGCCGCAGGAAGAGCCGGTCATGGCGCGGGCCGTCACCGGGAAGATCACCGTGAACGGCGTGGACGTCACCACCTACCGGTGGGGCGACGGACCCCGGCCCGTGCTCGTGGTGCACGGCTGGTCCTCGCGCGCCTCCCGGTTCGCCGCGGCCGTCGAGGCGCTGCGCGCACAGGGCCACACCGTCGTGTCCTTCGACGCGCCCGGTCACGGAGCCTCCGCGGGCGACGCCACCACCGTCTTCGACCTGCGCGCCGTCATCCGCCGACTGCACGCCGAACACGGCGACTTCTCCGCCGTCGTCGCCCACTCCATAGGCGTGCTCGCCACCTTCTTCTCCCTACGCGACGGCGTTCGCGCCGACCGTGTCGCAGCCATCGGCGGTGTGGCGCAGTTCGACTACCTGCTCGACCGGTTCTGCGCCGGCCTCGCCCTGAACGGCCGAGTCCGGGAAGCCCTGCGCCACCACGTGCAGCACCGGCTGGTCCCCGGCGAGGCGGACATCTGGGAACGCCTGGACGCCCGTTGGCGCCCGGAGGGCATGCCGGCACCGGTCCTGCTCGTGCACGACACCGAGGACGACACCGTCTCCGCCGACCAGTCCCGCGCCATCGCCGCCGCCTTCGGCCCGCGCGCCCGCCTCGTCCTGACCACCGGCCTCGGACACCGCCGGATCCTGGGCGACGCCGAAGTCATCGCCCAGGTGGTGGAGTTCGTGGGGGCGCGGTCCGCGACGAAGGCGGTGACGGCAGCGGGAGCGCACGCGCCAACCGGGGCGCATGCCGAAACCGGGGCGGTGACCCGATGAGCACGCCGACGCGCAGCGGAATCGCCGACGAATCGCGCGAGCTGTCCTCGGCGGCGGCCGCCGTCCACAGCCGGGCCGCCACGGGGGTGCGGCCCGGCGCGATCCTCGCGGTGGCCTCCGCCGTCACCTTCCTCGCCTTCCTCGACGCCACCGTCGTCAACGTCGCCTTCGCCGACCTGCGGGCCGCCTTCCCCCAGGTCACCCTGCCCCGCCTGACCTGGGTCGTCAGCGCCTACGCCGTCCTCTTCGCGGCGCTCCTCGCCGCGGCCGGACGGCTCGCCGACACCCTCGGCCGGCGCACCCTCTTCCTCGGCTCGACGGCCGCGTTCACCGCCACCTCGCTCGCCGCGGCGCTGGCCCCCGACGCCGACCTGCTGATCATCGCCCGAGCCCTCCAGGGCGTGGCCGCCGCCGGCATGATCCCCGCCGCGCTGGGCCTCGTACTCGCCCACACCCCACCCGCCCGCCGGGCCGCCGCACTCGGCACCTGGGGTGCCGCCGGCGGACTTGCGGCAGCCATCGGCCCCAGCGCCGGCGGACTGCTCGTCGAGCTCCAGGGCTGGCGGGCGATCTTCCTGATCAACCTCCCCCTCGGCCTCGCCATCTGCCTGGCCGCCGCCCGGACCGTGCCGCGCGAGACCGGGCCGTCCCAACGGCTGCCCGACCCCGTCGGCACGCTCGCCCTCGTCCTCGGCATCGGCGGGCTGGTCACCGGATTCACCCAGGGCGAGGAATGGGGCTGGACCGACCCTGCCGTGCTCGGACTCCTCGGCGGCGGCGCCCTGTGCACCGCCCTCGCCCTGGCCCGCTCCCGCAGCCACCCCGCCCCGGCCATCGACCGCGACCTGTGGCGGGACCGGGCCTTCGCCCGCGCCAACCTCACCGCCCTGCTGTTCGGCGCGGCGATGTACGCCTGGCTGCTCACCGGCCCCTCGTACCTCATCGCCCGCTGGGACTACTCCGCCCTGCAGGCCGGGCTCGGGGTCACCCCCGGCGCCGTGCTGGCCACGGCGGGGGCCCTGTTCGCGGGCCGCCGGGTACCGGCCAGGCTGCAGTGGGCGGCCGTGACCACCGGCGCGCTGCTGTTCGCCGCCAACGCCCTGCTCCTGTGGGGCTGGGCCGGCGAATCCACCACGTACGCCCAGGTCTTCCTGCCCGCCGGGCTGCTCGGCGGCCTCGGTATCGGCATCGCGCTGACCGCCCTCTCCACCGCAGCCTCCGTACGCCTGCCGCCGCAGCGCTTCGCCGCCGGTACCGGACTGCTGATGACGGCCCGCCAGCTCGGCGGGGCACTGGGCATCGCCGCCATGGCCGCCCTGCTCACCGGGGGCAGGGGCGACCACTGGGAGCCGGTCTTCCTGATGACCGCCGCTGCAGCGCTGGCCGCCGCCGCGGCCGCCCTCACGATGCGGCCGGAGCGTGCCGGGCGGGCGGCGTAGACGGCAGTTCCTCCGGGTCGGCCGCGACCGAGCGGAGCCGGGCGAGGATCCCCCGCTCGGCCCGCTCGTACGCCGAACCCTCCCCGAACAGCACGGAGTGCGCGTTCCCCAGCTCCATCAGCGCGATGATCTCGAAGGCGAGCTGCGGAACCTCCTCCGCGCCCAGCCCCTCCCGGAAGCCGCCCATCGTGCGGGCCTCGTCCAGCAGCCGCTCGATGTAGCGGGTCCAGTCCGTCCGTGCCTTGGCGATCTCGTCGCGTACGGGGCCGGGCCGCGCGTCGTACTCGGCGGACACCCCGTAGAAGAAACAGCCGCCGGGGAAGATCCGGTGCCGGGAGTAATCCAGCCACAGCTCGCACAGCCGCCACGCCTTGGGCAGCCCGGCAGGCTCCTCGCGGACGGGCCGCACCACCTGGTCGACGAACACCTCCACGGCGGCGCGCACGGTCGCGAGCTGGAGGTCCTCCTTCGAACCGAACAGGGCGAACACACCGCTCTTGCTGAGCCCGAGATCAGCGGCGATCCTGCCGAGCGAGAGTCCCTCCAGGCCGTCCACGGAGGCGATGCTCATGGTCCGCTCCAGCACGGTCCGCCGGGTCTGGTTACCGCGCTCCACACGTCCGTCTGCCATACGGTCATCCTACCGAACGCACGGTCGTTCACCTTGTTGCGCAGGAGCTTCGCCTCCGCTGTCAGTCCCAGGTGCCATGCTCGTAGAGGGGGCGGAACGACTCGGGAAGGAGCGGACCATGCTGACCACGGACTACCGGGACGGCGCACCCAACTGGGTCGACGTGGCAGCGCCGGACATCTCCCGCGCGGCCGGGTTCTACCGGGACCTCTTCGGCTGGGAGTACCACCCGGGCGGCGAAGCGATCGCCGGCTACGGCACCTTCCGGCTGGGCGGAAAGAGGGTCGCCGGCGGCATGACCCTGCCCGAGGAGCAGACCGAGGCATCCTGGACGGTCTACTTCCAGACCCCGGACGCGGACGCGACGGCCGCCGCGGCGAGAGGTGCGGGCGGCGCGGTCCTGCTGGAGCCGATGGACGTCACCGACCACGGCAGGGCGGCGGTCCTCGCCGACCCGGCGGGCGTCGCCTTCGGCATCTGGCAGCCCGGCCGCACAAAGGGCCTGGACGCGGTGCTGGAAGCGGGCAGCCTGTCCTGGACGGAGCTGTACACGCCGGACGTGCCCGCCGCGGCCGCCTTCTACCGGGCGGTGCTGGGCTGGCAGATCGTCGAGGCGGAGCTGGAAAGCGGCACGTACACACTCGCCAGACCGGCAGGCTCCGCGCCGACGGCCGACACGGGCTTCGCCGGCCTCGTCCCCGTCGCCGCCGACCCGGTGGAGGACACCGGACACCCTTACTGGACCCCGTACTTCGAGGTCGCCGACTGCGACGCGACGGCGGCACGAGCGGAGGAACTGGGCGGCAAGGTCCGGCTCACCCCGCTGGACATGGAGGGAGCGGGACGCTTCGCGAAACTGGCGGACCCCGACGGGGCACGGTTCGCGGTGATAGCGAGCGCAGGCCCGGCGGGCCCGTGATGAACGGTTGTCGAAACGGTTGTTGATCAGACGTTGATGAGACGTACATCCGGGGCGGCGAGCATCTCCCCATGCCGATGAACACGACCGCTGCGGAGGCAGCGCCAAGCACTGCCTGGTACGAACTCGCCCTGTGCGCCCAGACCGGCGCGGACTTCTTCTTCCCGGAGCCGGGCACCTCCCTCCGGGACGCGAAGCGACTGTGCGGGGCGTGCGAGGTGAGAGCCGGCTGCCTGGAGTACGCCCTGGCGAACGACGAGCGCTTCGGCGTGTGGGGCGGCCTCTCGGAACGAGAGCGTTCCGCGCTCCGCCCCCGCTGATTCCGCCTCCCGGCTAAGTCTGCGTCCCCTTCCCACTCCGCCTCCGCACGAGCCCGACGCGCACCGCGACCGCATCGGGCTCGTCGCCGTGCCCCTCCCTGACCCAGTGCCCCTCGGGCATCCTGTGCGGCACGACCCGCACGGGGTAGTGGCCCCCGACGGGGGATACGACTCCGCCGTATCGGGGGTCGCCTGCAAACCAGACACGGTCTGGGTGGTTGTTTTCCTTGCGGGCAAGGTCCAGGGGGTAGGGGAAGAGGCGGAACTGAGGTGTGTAGGACACGTCGAAGTAGATGCGGATCAGTGTTGCATCTGTGCTCGAGTCCGCTCCGGAGCTGTACTCGCAGGGGTGGTCCTGCCACGGATATGTGCGGAGCACAGCCAGGACGCGCAGGCGACGCTTATAGAGCAGAGCCATGAGCAGCAGTATTGGCACGTTCAGCAGGACCGTGGCGATGAACGCCAGGTATTGGCTCACCGCTGAGGAATGGATCACCGGCACCATGAGCGTGATGAACGTGGACAGGCTGAATGCTGCGAGCCACATCGCCCGTCGACGTACGAGGTTCCGATACCCGCGGCGGGTGGGCGGATGCATCCATGCGGCCTTCGTGACGGAGATGGTCACATCAGTTCCTGGATGCGTGAAGCCGGAGCTGTTTGTCGGGGGATCGGGTCAATGAAGGAGATGGTGTGAGCAATGCCTTCAAGGATTGCGGTGTACTCAGCTGCATGTTGCGTCGAGGCGCTGGTCAGGTCAGCAATGACCAGCTGACCAGAATCTGCGTGTGCGAGGGCGACCCGAGCTTGGAACAGCGGTACGTCAATACCAGGCAGGGACAGCATGCCCGCGACGAGCCCGCAGGGTACGGCCGATGGCACGCTGAGCAACTTCTGCTCTGAGGATCGCAATCGAGGGGATCTCGCCATGGCCAGAAGTGCCTTCGCCACGGTGATCTGTGGGTTGTGCTGCCCCGTGGGGCGAAGGCTTAGAGAGAACACCGAGGCCGCCACGCCCGTTGATTGTTCCGGATGCAGGCCGATCGATGTGTGAAGCAGACTCTGGTCTGACAGCCGCTCCAGCAGGTCCATGAGGTTGTCCAGATCACGTCGTGCTGCGGCGGCCTGCTGTCCGTCCGTCAGGAGTCCGATGATGTGGTCGATGCGGTCGAGGTCGTCGAGACACACGTCGTGGAAGCCCGGCGGTAGGCGGAACCACAAGGGCGACACGGGGTGATGGGTCATGGCCTCACCAGAGACCACAAGTGGGAGGTCCGAGCCATAGCCGTCGGGGCGTCATCCACTACGCCGCGGACACCGTCTGCCGTCGTCGCCGAGACCTCGTGTGCCTCGGATTTGTCTGGCACATAGTCAAGAGTGGCAGTGGCGGCCCCTGCCGTCGGCATGGAGACACGAACTGCCTTCTGAACATTGGGATGGGCGCTGCGCAAACCCCACGTGAACAGCGGGTTTTCGACGCGTTCCAATGACTGGGCAGACGACCACGCCGTGCGGGCTGCTGTCCCGGCCGCGGACCGAATGTGAGCCGCCGTGGCGGCCTCGGCCCCCGCTGCGCTAGCCCTGACGGCTGTGGTGCCAGCCTTTGCGCCGGTAGCCAGGACGCCCAGGGCGGGAACCGAGCCCAAGCTATCTCCCAGCAAGGTCACGCCGCTTTTCCAGAAGTCGGCGTCGAACTCACCCTTCGTGAAGCCATCCGTCAATGGCTTGCGGAACTTGGGATCGGACATGTGCATCGTCAGGGCGGCCAGACTGAGCGCACTCGCACCGATCATGATCGCTGCACCGGCCGGCGGGCAGACGGCTGCCGCCACCAGCCCGATTGCGCCCAGCACGGCGGCGGAGTTGGAAAGCGCATCGGCCGGATCGTCGACGATCTCGCGCCAGATCTTCTGCAGGGCGCCCGGTTCCTTCGGGGCCAGGCGGTCCGTGGCCGAATCCAGTGCTTTCGCCACGCGGCGGGCGTCCGCCGCGTGCTGGGCGCGGAGCTCCGCGCCGAGCCGCCGTGCGTCCGCGAGCTGCTCCGGCGTGGTCGCCGCGGCGGCCATCGACTCGTAGCGGGACGCCAGGGCCTGGTGGGCGACCAGGGAGTCGTGCCAGGCGGTGAGCCGGCGCCCCGCCTCGGCCAGGGACTCGTGCGCCGAGCGCAGGTAGCGGGGGAGGTCGTCGGACAGGACCTCGCGGAAGGCCGTCGCGGCCTCGCCCTCCCACCCGCCGCTGCGTGACACCAGCGCATCGACCACACGGGCCGCCTCGCCCAGAGACGAGGCCGACGTACGCAGCTTCGCCGCGAGGGCCAGGACCGCCGGAGGGGAGCCCGGGGCGGGGTCGAAGCCGAGCGTTCCGCCCGCGCTCCCGGCACCCGCGCTAGCCACGCCGGGCCTCCCCGCCGGCGGCGTTCGCGCGTACGAAGGCGTCGCGGATCGCCGTGTCCAGCGCCCGGTACTCCGCCGCGCTGCCCTTCACGCCCTCCCGGACCGCCTTCACCCGTTGCGAGAGCTGCTTCGCGCCGTACGCCCACCGCTTCTGGAACCGGTCGCACGCCGCGTCCAGCTCGGCGGTGCCCAGCTGGTCCTCCCGGACGTGGTCCAGGGCCCGGCGGGCGTCCCGCAGCGCGGTCAGGGAGGTGTCCAGGGACTGGGTGAAACGGGTCAGCTGGTCGTAGTCCGCCCGGAGAGTGGTCATGGCGGTGAAGCCTGGCAGAGCCGCGGGCGGACGCGGGAATCCCCGTCACCCCCAGGGGGGACGGGGATTCGGCCAGGTCAGGGCCCGGCGGGAGCGCGGTACGCGGTGGGCGTCAGCCCTTGCGGGCCTCCAGGCGGGCACGCCGCGCCGCCAGCCGCTCGTCGAACTTCGTCGCTTCCGTGTCCAGGCCGTTCATGAACAGCCCGAGCTCGTCCTGGGCCTGCTGGCCCTCCGGACCGAGGTCGGGGATCTCCATGACCTTGAGGAAGCGGAGCACCGGCGCCAGCACGTCGTCGTGGTGGATGCGCAGGTTGTAGACGCCGCCGATGGCCATCTGCGCGGCCATCCGCTCGAAGCCCGGCATGCCGTGTCCGGGCATCCGGAAGTTGACCACCACGTCCCGGACGGCCTGCATGGTCAGGTCCGGCGCGATCTCGAACGCCGCACCCAGCAGGTTCCGGTAGAAGATCATGTGCAGGTTCTCGTCGGCCGCGATGCGCGCCAGCATCCGGTCGCAGACCGGGTCGCCGGACTGGTGGCCGGTGTTCCGGTGCGAGATGCGGGTGGCGAGCTCCTGGAAGGCCACGTACGCCACCGAGTGCAGCATGGAGTGCCGGTTGTCGGACTCGAAGCCCTCCGACATGTGCTGCATCCGGAACGCTTCCAGCTTGTCCGGGTCCACGGCGCGCGAGGCCAGCAGGTAGTCGCGCATCACGATGCCGTGGCGGCCCTCCTCGGCGGTCCAGCGGTGCACCCAGGTGCCCCAGGCGCCGTCACGGCCGAAGAGCGTGGCGATCTCGTGGTGGTAGCTGGGCAGGTTGTCCTCGGTGAGGAGGTTCACCACCAGGGCGATCTTGCCGATCTCGGTGACCTTGGACTGGCTCGGGTCCCAGGCCTCGCCGTCCTCGAAGAAGCCGGGGAAGTTACGGCCGTCGCTCCACGGCACGTACTCGTGGGGCATCCAGTCCTTGGTGATCTTCAGATGGCGGTTGAGCTCCTGCTCCACCACCTCTTCCAGCGCGTACAGCAGCTTCGCGTCGGTCCACGCCTCCGAGCTGCCGAGGTGGGGAGAGGTGATCGTCACGGGTGCTCCTGGGGACAAGCGAATTACCTACGGTTCCGTAGCCTACGAACCCGTAGGTTAAGCATGGCGTCAAGGGCGGCCAAGTCCGGCCCACCGCTATGTCCCTTTACGTTTAGTTATGTATGCAGGTGGAAGGGCGTTTGGGCGGGCAAAATGAGACGCGCGAGGCCGGTCCACCGGTCGCCCCGTCCGGTCACCCGTTGGTAGCCGTACGTCGCCGCCCCGGGGCGGGCCGCGCGGTCGCCGCGCGATCGCTCCGCGCTCACGGCAGCAGGTGGTCCGCCTCACCCGCCTTCACCGCGGAGATCAGCGCGCGGAGTGCCTCGATCGAGTCGGTGACGTACGCGGCGGAGTCCGTCGTCCCGATGTACGCGTCGCCCTCGGCGTGCCGGCCGAAGCGGAAGCAGTTGGCTGGAGCAGCACGATGACGGGCACTCTCCGTGGCCTGCCGGTGATCCAGGACCACGCGGGCCCTGCCGACCACGCGGACCTTGCCGGCGACGTGGATCGCGCCGATCGCGCCGATCGCGCCGACGACTCGGACCGCGCCGATCACGCGGACCGTGCAGACCGCGAGTCACGGCGGATCCCGCCGGATGCCGAGAAGCTGAGCTACTCCATAGGCCCCCGGCGGCGCACACTGTGCGGGTGTCGCCCGGTCCGCCGTACGCTCGCTGCTCATCCGGCACGGCCTGTCCCACCTGTGCGACCCGGCGGCCCTCGCCGCCTCCGAGCTCGTCGCGTGCGCCCACTGGTTCACGCCGGAGAGGGAGATGCTGCTCAAGGTCCGCTGGCGCTTCGACGCACTGCGGATCGTCCTCTATGACCAGCACCCCGCGCACTCCTCGCCCGTGCGGAGCGAGGAGTGCCGGCGTCAGCGCAGCCGCGCGATGTGGCTGCCGGCCGCGGCCGTGGAGGCGAACGGGGGCGACTGGGGGCTGACTCCGGTCCTCACCCCCACGGGCGGGACCAAGTCCTGGGCGTTACTCCCCGGTCGGACGTGACACCGTCCTTGAGACGACCCCGATGAGGAGGAGCGGTCAGTCCTCCCACAGCGACGCCCGTACGTCCTCCGCAGTCGTCGGACGGAGCTCACCGTCGAGCATCAGCCACCGAGTGATCCCGATCGACTCCAGGAACGGCACGTCATGGCTGGCCACCACGAGCGCCCCCTCGTAGGACTCCAGCGCTTCCGTCAACTGCCTCACACTCGCCAGATCCAGATTGTTCGTCGGCTCGTCCAGCATCAGCAGCTGGGGTGCGGGCTCGGCCAGCAGCAGTGCCGCCAGCGTCGCCCGGAACCGCTCACCACCCGAGAGCGTGGCCGCCGGCCGGTCCGCCCGCGCTCCCCGGAACAGGAAGTGCGCCAGGCGCGCCCGGATCCGGTTGTTGGTGGCCTCGGGCGCGAACCGCGCGACGTTCTCCACCACGGACAGCCCGTCGTCCAGCAGGTCGAGCCGCTGCGGCAGGAACCGTGCCGGAACGTGCGTGACCGCCTCGCCCGACACCGGTTCCAGCAGCCCGGCGATCGTCCGGAGCAGCGTGGTCTTGCCCGACCCGTTCCGCCCCACCAGGGCGATCCGCTCCGGACCGCGGAGGTCCAACTCGCCCCGGACGGCCCGTACGCCGCCTCCGTGCGCGAGTTCCAGCTCGCTCAGGGTCAGCACCTGCCGCCCCGTCGGCACCGCCGTCGCCGGCAGCTCGATCCGGATGGCGTCGTCGTCCCGTACCGCCTCGACCGCCTGGTCCAGCCGCTCCCGCGCCTCGGCCAGCCGTTCGGTGTGCATGGTGCGCTGCTTGCCGGCCGTCTCCTGCGAGGACCGCTTGAGCGCGCCCGCCACGATGGGGGGCATCCGCTTGTTCTCGAACTGCTGCCGGCCGTAGCGCTGCCGGCGGGCCGACTTCACCTGTGCGTCGGCCAGTTCGCGCCGCTGCCGCTGTACGTCGGCCTCGGCGACCCGGACCATCCGCTCGGCCGCCGCCTGCTCGGCCGCGACCAGTTCCTCGTAGGCCGTGAAGTTTCCGCCGTACCAGCGGACTTCGCCCTCGCGGAGTTCGGCGATCTGGTCGACGCGTTCCAGCAGCTCACGGTCGTGGCTGACCACGACCATCACGCCGGACCAGGAGTCCACGGCCTCGTAGAGCCGCCGCCGGGCCCGCAGGTCCAGGTTGTTGGTCGGCTCGTCGAGCAGGAGGACATCGGGCCGCGCGAGCAGCAGCGCGGCCATGCGGAGCAGTACGGATTCGCCGCCGGAAAGGTCCCCGACACCGCGGTCCAGGCCGATCCGGCCCAGACCGAGCCGGTCGAGTACGGCCGTGGCCCGCTCTTCGACGTCCCAGTCGTCGCCGACCGCGGCGAAGTTCACCTCGGTGGCCTCGCCCGCCTCGATGGCGTGCAGGGCGGCCCGGACACCGGCGATGCCGAGCACCTCGTCCACCCGGAGGGTGCCGGTGGCGTCGAGGGCGATGCCCTGGGGGAGGTAGCCGACCGTGCCGGCGACGGCGGTCCGGCCGTCCGCCGGGCGGAGTTCACCGGCGATGAGCTTCAGGAGGGTGGATTTGCCGCACCCGTTGAGCCCGATCAGCCCGGTGCGGCCTGGGCCGACCGTGAGGTCGAGGCCGTCGAAGACGGAGGTCCCGTCGGGCCAGTCGAAGGAGAGGGAGGAGCAGGTGACGAAGGTGGTCTGGGCGTGACTCATGGAGGTCTCCAGGTTGCGTGAAGGGTGAACTGCAACGTGGGGGAGACACCGGTGAGGAAGTGGGTGTCTCGAACCTCAGAAGAGCAACGTCCTACTCCTGTCGAAGGCGATGGGGCGCCTACGAAATTACGGGCGGCTCGTGGCCGCCCGCAAACGATTAACGGGAGTGGGTGGGTGCCGGGCCGGGCCCGGGCCGCGGGAACCGGGTGTCAGCAGCAGCCGGGCATCAGCAGGAGCCGCGCATCAGCTCGGCCAGACTGTGGTCCATGTCCAGGTAGAGGTGCTCCAGGCCCGGCGGGACCACCGTGCACGAGCGGTCGAGGAAACTGCGCAGCTCGGCGCTGTCCATGAGCACGATCGCGACGCCCTCGGCGGCGTGGAACTCCACCACCGTCCGGCCCGCGACGTACGGCCGCACCCGTACGTCGCCGTGGCCCGCCGCGCGGTCCAGTCCAGCGGTCAGCAGGTCCCGCGCGAAGGTCCAGGACACTTCGACCCCCTCCAGCGTCGCCGGAGCGGGGAAGGCCATGTGCAGGGCGAACGGGTCCGACCGGTCGTAGCGGAGAGTGACGGGAACGGTCTCGACCTTCGGCGCGGTGGCGACCAGTCGGGCCTCCACGGCCTGCTCGATGACAGTGATCATGGCTCGCTCCCTTGCAGCGGATCGGCTCCGGGCACGTGGGGTGAGGCCCGGCATCCGGTTAGACGCTGGATCCGTCGGATCCGTGCATGCGAAGGGTGCGTGACCTGCGTCACCGAATGGCCGGATGTTGCCCGTGTGATCGCACAGAGTGATCGGCGGGCGGCTGGGTTCGGGGCCGGCGGCGGAGCGCGGGTCGGAGTCGGGCCGTCCACAACGACCGATTCGCGATCACTCCACAGGCCCAAAGCGGCGCCCGCGCGGTTCGCGCAGGCACCCTGGACGGCGATCTCGGGGGTGCGTTAGCTTCCGGCGCCATGAGACTTCTCGGAGTTGGGGTTGGCATGTGCGCGGCAATGCTGACGGTGGGACTGCTGACCGTGCCCGCGGCGGGGGCGGACGGAGGAGCACCGGGAGCGGATCGCGGATCCGCGCGGGCACTGACGGACGCCTTGGCGGCCTGGAGCGGAGGTGCGAGCGGGACCGGGGACGGGACCGGGAGCGGGCACGTCGGATGGGCGATGAAGGAGAGCGGGACGGACGCCCGCTTCCGCGGACTGGCGGCGGTGAGCCGCTCCACGGCGTGGGTGTCGGGGACGAAGGGCACGGTGCTGCGCACCGTGGACGGTGGGCGCAGCTGGCAGAACGTGTCACCGCCGGGAGCGCAGGACCTGCAGTTGCGCGACATCGAGGCGTTCGACGCGCGCCGTGCCGTCGCGCTGTCCATCGGTGAGGGCGAGGCCTCGCGGATCTTCCGCACGGAGGACGGCGGCGCGACCTGGGCGGAGACCTTCCGTAACCCCGACCCGCGCGCCTTCTACGATTGCCTGACGTTTTTCGACGCCCGGCACGGTCTGGCGATGAGCGATCCGGTGGACGGCAAGTTCCGCATCCTCTCGACGCGTGACGGCGGACGCAGCTGGCGCGTCCTCCCGAACGAGGGCATGCCGGCCGCCCTGCCGGGCGAGGCGGGCTTCGCGGCGAGCGGGCAGTGCCTGGTGAGCTCGGGAGCACGGGACGTGTGGCTGGCCACGGGCGGCGGCGCGACGGCGCGTGTCATGCACTCCCGTGACCGTGGGCTGACGTGGACGGTGACGGACGCGCCGGTACCGGGCGGTGACCCGGCGAAGGGGGTGTTCGGGCTGGCGTTCCGCGGAGGGCGGGGGCTGGCGGTCGGCGGTGACTACCGTACGGGCGAACCGTCGCCACAGGCTGCGGCGACGACGGCGGACAGGGGCCGCACCTGGCGGCCGTCGACGGTACCGCCGGCCGCCTACCGCTCCGGGGTGACCTGGCTCCCGTTCCTGCCGTCGGCCGCACTGACGGTGGGCCCGACGGGCACGGACGTCACCCTGGACGCCGGAAAGACCTGGCGCCCGCTGGATGCGGGTTCGTTCGACACGGTGGCCTGCACGGAGGCGGCCTGCTGGGCGGCGGGAGAGAAGGGAAGGGTGGGAAGGCTGGAGGCCCGCTGAGGTGACGGCGGGCCGCCGGCGGAGGTGGGTCGGGGGCGGGCAGGCTTCGCGTGGACGGGACGAGTGGGTGGGCGGGGCCGGGGGCCTGACGTCGCACCGGCGTGAGGGGCCTGACGTCGCGCCGGCGCGAGTGGCCTGGGGGCGGGGGGCGGCGCATACCGACCCCCGCCCCGCCGGTCAGCCGATACGGCCCGTCGTGGAGGCGAAGCCGAGCCAGGTGTGGCGGTTGCCCCACCAGCACCAGCCGACCTTCGGGGCGTTGTCCCGGTCGCGGCCGTCGCGTCCCGTGCCGTTGCTGATCCAGATCGCCGGGGTGCGGGCGTCCAGGGTGCCGTTCGGCTTGCGCAGGCGGGAGCCGATGGTCATGAAGCAGCGGTTCCGCTCCAGGGCCGCGGGCTGCTGGAGCACCCAGTGGATGCCTTCGGTGAGCACCAGCGGGGTGCGGTCCTCCGCGGTGAGCGCGGGCAGTGCCTCCTCCGGACTCCAGTTGGCCATGCGGTCGCCGCGGTCGAGGCCGGTGACGACGTAGAGAGGGGCGTCGGGCAACTCGACGGCGTACGGGGTGAAGTCGTCGACGTCGGACATGTCGGTGACGACGAAGCCCGGCTTGCCGTCGTGGCGGAGCAGGGGCGCGAGGGCGGAGGCGGGGGCGCGGTCCGGATGGACGGCGAGCAGGGAGCCGCCTTCCTCGCCCTCGGCCTTCCCGGCGAACGTGCGCAGGTCATCGGCGGGAATCCCGGCGAGCTCGTGCACGCCGAGTTCGATCAGTCGTTCGGCCTGGGTGCTGAGGGGCGGGAGAGGGGCGATCGTGGTGGTGGACGACGTGTCGGGCAAGGCGCTCCTCGGTTCGCGGTGCGGAATGCTGGACGCGGAGGGGAGGAACGACCCGGCCCGGTGGAATATTCCCGGACCACCGCCGCTGCTCGGATTGCGTCCGGTTGGCTCACGGTGGCGGGTTCCTGTCCGTCATGAGGAGTTCGGAGCGGATGAGTTCGAGGAGGTGGCCGAGGCGGTCCTGCCAGTAGGAGGGGGCGGGACGGCCGTAGACGAGGGGGGCCTCACCGGTGGAGAGGAGGGCCGCCGTGAGGTCGGGCTGTCGGGTGATCCTGCTGCGGAGGAGGTCGGTGACCACCGAGAGCCGGGTGCCGGGGGAGTGCTCCTGGGCTGCGGCCAGCAGGTCCGAGACGTCGAGGCCGGGGAGGGAAACGGTGTGTGGCGCGGAGGGCGTGGGGGGGAGGTCCTCCGCGCGGATGAAGTAGTCGAGGGTCTGCTGGTGCATGAAGGCGGTGACCACCGGGCCGTCGCCGTCCACGGGCTGCCCTATGTCCGTGGTGAGGATGCGGAGGGGCCGGTCCTGCCGGTCCAGGTCACCGAGTACGTGGATCCGAAGGTGTGGTGGCACCTTCAGGTAGGCCTCGCGCAGTGCGAGGCGGTGGGGTTCGGTCGGATCGTCGCGGTAGCGGCGGATCGCGTCCCAGCAGCGGTGCGTGCTGGTCGGGCGGTTGTTGAGCGCCTCGATGCGGTCCGTGACCTCCTGGACGAATCCTTCCGGCGTGAGCGGTGCGGCACGCCGGGAACGCCATCGCGAAGGCTCGGGCGGCAGGTTGCGGTGCGCCGGGTCGGTGGGGGAGATCCGGCCGGAGGAGAGGAGGCGCGCCAGTCCGGCCAGGTCGGTGAGACCGTCACAGCGGATGGTGCCGTCCGCGAAGGCGAACAGATCCTCCACCTGGTAGGCGCTGCCCCATCCGCGACGCCATACGTGACACCACTCGCCGTCGACTCTCTCTCCGTCGACCAGCCGATATGTAGGTCCCCGCCACCTCATGGGTGCACGTTATCCCCGGTGTGGCGATGGGGCTGCCGACGCGGTGCGAAATCCCGCCACGGCAGGCGGGAGGGGGTCGCCGGCGGCGGCTGAACCGTCGTGGGTTGCCGTTACCGTCGTGGGACCCCGTCGCGCGGGGAAGGGAGCGCCGACTCAAGCACCCAGAGTCTCCTTGACCGTCGACAGGTCCGACGAAGTCCTCGTCGCGATGAATTCCATGATGCGGTAGGTGCAGACGTCCGCCACCACGAAGGGGTCATCCGCTGCGATCTTCTCGATCTCGGCGCGCGAGACGCCGCCCGCCAGGATGATGCCGCCGTCCCTCGGCACCTTGCGGCCCGAGGCGAGGAAGACCCCCGCCGCGTAGTGGCTGTTGAGCCATGCAATGTGGGCGTCCATCTCCTCCTCGACCGATTCGATGGGGGCCGTGTAGGTCAACTCCATTACGAACATGATCGCCAGGCTACTCTCGTCGCATCATGACGAGCGTGAAGACTCCCGCCGACGAGGCCGAGGCCCGGGCGATACAAGACGAATTGCGTAGTCGGGTGATATTCGGCGAGGACGGGCCGGTCCCCGGGCGGGGGCTCGTCGCCGGTGTGGACGTCGCCTACGACGACGAGCGGGACCTGGTCGCGGCCGCCGCCGTGGTCCTCGACGCCGGCACCCTCGACGTCGTCGAGGAGGCCACGGCCGTCGGGCACGTCAGCTTCCCCTACGTCCCCGGCCTGCTCGCCTTCCGCGAGCTGCCCACCGTCCTCGCCGCGCTCGACGCGCTGACCGCCGTCCCCGACCTCGTCGTCTGCGACGGTTACGGTCTCGCCCACCCGCGCCGGTTCGGGCTGGCCTGCCACCTCGGGGTGGTGACCGGGCTGCCCACCATGGGTGTGGCGAAGAACCCGTTCACCTTCACCTACGAGGAGCCGGACGAGCGGCGCGGCAGCACTTCCCCCCTGCTCGCCTCCGACGGCGCCGAAGTGGGCCGGGCCGTGCGCACCCAGGACGGCATCAAGCCGGTCTACGTGTCCGTCGGACACCGCGTCTCGCTCGACAACGCGTGTGCGCACGTCCTCGCGCTCAGCCCCCGCTACCGGATCCCCGAGACCACCCGGCTGTCCGACTCCCTCTGCCGGAAGGCGCTGCGGGAGGCCGGCTGAGCGTCCCGCAACCGGAGCCCGAGGCCCCGGCCACTCGGCTTCTCCCGGCCCGGCCCGGCCCGTCCGTCCCGACGTTCCCGTCCGTCCAGTCAGTCCCGCGCCTTCGGTACGTCCTGCGCCTCCCGCACGTCCCGTACGTCCGCCACCCGGAACCTGATCCCCGCCCGCTGGAGCCGCTCCAGCAGCGCGTCGCCCATCGCGACCGCCGTGGTCAGCTGGCCGGCGGCGGCGGGCAGGTCGTCGTACGCGAGGCAGAGCGCCGATTCGGCCAGCATCTTCGCGGTCTCCCCGTAGCCGGGGTCGCCGCCCGAGACCTCCGTGAACACGCGACGGCCGCCGCCCTCGCCGACGAACCGGACGCGGAACCAACTGCGTGCCCGGCGCTCCGCGTCCGGGCCCTGGCCCGGTTCCCAGCGGTTCATCAGCCAGCGGCGGGCCGGCGGCACCTGGGCCAGTGCCGCGAGCGCCCCGACCGCGGCCACGCCGCCCAGCGCCACCGGCAGATGGGCCACCGAGGCGTAGTGCCGGTACCGGAAGTCGGGCCCGTAGCGCTCCAGGGCGGCGGCCGACCGGGAGACGATCCGCGGGTCCAGGGTGGGCAGCGGCAGGGCCCAGGTGCCGGTCTCCCGGCTGAACCGCGGGGCGCCGACGGGTCCCCGGGCCCGGCGGCCCAGCAGCCGGGGCTCGTGCAGCCGCCGCTCCCGGGCCGCGGCCAGGGTCTGCGGGCCGCGGCCGAGCGCGGTGAGCGCGGAGGCGAGGGTGCCGCCCGAGAACAGGCCGCCGGCGATCATGAAGCCGTCGACGGTCAGCGGGACGCCCTCGGGCAGCTGACGAACGGTGAAGTACGCGCCCAGATCGGCCGGGATGGAGTCGAAGCCGCATGCGTGCACGATCCGGGCCCCGGTCTCGCGGGCCCGCGCGTCGTGGTCGACGTACGTCCGGTCGACGAACTCCGGCTCGCCGGTGAGGTCCAGGTAGTCGGTGCCGGCCTCGGCGCAGGCCGCGACGAGCTCGGTGCCGTACCAGACGTACGGGCCCACGGTGGTGGCCAGCAACCGGGTGGCGGAGGCCAGTTCCCGTACGGATTCCCGGTCCGTCGCGTCCGCGCGCAGCAGCGGCAGTTTCGCGCAGTCGGGGTTGAGCTCGGCGAGCCGTTCGCGGAGCCGTTCCAGTTTCCGCGTGTCGCGGCCGGCGATCGCCCACCGGCAGTCGGCCGGCGCGTGCTCCGCGAGGTATTCGGCGGTCAGCGCGCCCACGAACCCGGTCGCCCCGAAGAGTACGACGTCGTAAGCGCGTTGTGGCGCGTCCGGCCTGTTCATCCCCGCTCCTCCCAGCTGGTGTCGGTGGCTGAGGTTAGCGTGAGCCCCGGCTGTCCGTGCGAGCAGGTGTGACCTGCGGTAAGTGGAGGCGTTGATGAAGGCCGCGGTGCGCAAGTGGGAGAAGGTCCGGGAGTTCGCGCTCGGGCTGCCCGAGGCGGTGGAGGAGTATCCCTGGGGCCCGGAGGACTGTGTGGTGAAGGTCAACAAGAAGATCTTCGTCTTCCTGGGGAACACGGACGGGCCGGAGCCGCCGGGCCTGTCGGTGAAGCTGAAGGACGAGGCGCTGCACGGGCATGCGATGACCGCTCCCGGGGCCCAGCCCACCGGCTACGGGCTGGGCAGGGCCGGGTGGGTGACCGTGCCGCTGGGGGAGAGGGGAGCCCCCGGCGCCGAGGTGCTGTGCGAGTGGGTGGAGGAGAGCTACCGGACAGTGGCCCTCAAGCGCCACGTCAAGGAACTGGACGAACGCGCCGCCGGCGGACCCGGAGGCCGGGCGGCGGGTTAGGGCCTGTCCGTACGGCGCCTATCGGGTCGTGATCAATGAGCAGCGCACCTTCCGGGACGGGGTGTCAGACGATGGCGAGCCGGTCCACCAGCAGTTCCACCCTCGACTCGGTGTACTCCGGCGGTAGCCGTCCCGACCGGGTCAGGGTCGCCACCCCGTGCAGGGAGGCCCAGAACGTCTCGGTGAACAGCCCCGGGTCGACGCCGTCCCCGGCGACCTCGCCGAGGCTCTCCAGCAGCGCGGCGAAGGCGTCCTTGAGGGGTTCCGGGGTGTCCTCCTGCGCGTACGCCAGACCACCGTCGAGCTGGAAGATGGCGTCGTAGACCGCCGGGTTGCGTTCGGCGAAGTCGAGGTAGGCGCGCGCGAGGGCGGCGACCCGCTCGCGCGGGCCGCCCGCGGCGGCGGTTGCGGCCCGCACCGCCGCGGCCAGCTCGGTGGCTCCCTGGAGGGCGACGGCGCCGATGATCTCGCGCTTGCCGCGGAAGTGGCTGTAGAGGACGGGCTGGCTGTATTCGATGCGCTCGGCGAGCCGGCGGGTGGTGACCGCGTCCCAGCCCTGCTGCTCGGCGAGTTCACGGGCCGTCGCCACGATGAGGCGCTCGCGCTCCGCCCGTTCCCGCTGCTTGCGTTCCTGTACCGACATGAGCCGATCCTAGCACCGCTAGACAAGTGAGCGGCGGCAGCGCTAGCGTTGCCTCATCATCTAGCGACGCTAGATCTCAGGAGGGGTCGTCATGCTCAACGCACTTCAGGTCATCACCACCGTGGTCGTCGGCGTGATGGTGGGGGTGGAGTTCTCCGTCGCCTTCGTCATGAACCGGATCCTCGACGCACTCCCGGAGGACAGCAGCCAACTCGGCCACGCCCACGGGGGCCGGATGCTCGGCGCCGTGATGCCGGTCTGGTACATCGGCTCGCTCGCCCTCGTCGGCATCTGGGCTGTCGCCGGGTGGCCCCACCCTGGCGCCGGCCTCGTCGTCACCGCCGGCGCGCTTCTGGTCCTCAGCGTGGTCATGTCCGTCCTGCTGCTCGTTCCGATCAACAACCGGAACAAGACGTGGACCCCTGACAACCGGCCCGCCGACTGGAAGCAGCAGCTGAACCGCTGGGAGCGCCTCCACTACGTCCGCGTCGCCGTCATCATCGCCGCCTTCGTCCTGCTGGTCGCCGCCCTCACCTGAGCCCGCGGGCCGACACGGCGACGGTGGCGCACCATCCCCACTCTCCCGGCGGCGAGGTGGTGGGCTCAGTAGGTCTTGAGCTCGATCGCGTTCGCCGCGCGCTGGATCGGCTCCAGCACCTTCGCCATCATGCGGTCCTTGCCGGGCATGAGCTGGAGCAGGCGCAGCATCAGCATCGAGATCCGGACCTGGGCGCGGCCCGCCATGACCATGCGCTTGACGTTGGCCGGGCCGAGCTTCTGGTTGGCCTCGGCGAACGGCCGCAGGGCGCGCTCGTACGCGGCGAGCCCGTCGGTGCCGCCGCCCGGGGTGCCCTCCGCGGCGGCCAGTTCGCCGGCCAGGACGTACGCGCCGACCATCGCGAGGCTGGTGCCCTGCCCGGAGGCGGGGGAGGCGCAGTAGGCGGCGTCGCCGACCAGGGCCACCCGGCCCGTGGACCAGGTGTCCATGTGCACCTGGCTGAGCGAGTCGAAGTAGAAGTCGGGAGCCTCCGGCATGGCCTCGAGGAAGCGCGGTACCTCCCAGCCCTCGCCGGCGTAGGCCTCGGCGAGCAGCCGCTGCTGCGCGGCGGGGCCGGGCCTGTCGCCCTCGCCGTGGCCGTTGCGGTCCTGCGGCCGGGAGGACCACAGGAACATCGCCTTGGCGCCGGTGTCCTGGGCGGTGGTGTAGGTGAGGGCGGTGCGGCCGGGGCCCACGTAGGTCAGTTCCTCGCGGTCGAGGCCGAGGTGGTTGGGGACGCTGAAGATCGAGACGTGGTAGCCGAGGTCGCGGACGTACCGCTGCTCGGGGCCGAAGGCCAGGGCGCGGGTGCGGGAGTGCAGGCCGTCCGCGCCGATGACGTAGGAGAAGGCCTCGGTGCGGCCGCTCTCGAAGGTCACCCGGACGCCGTCGGTCTGTTGCTCCAGGTGGGCGATGGAGTCGCCGAAGCGGTAGTCGACGGTGTCCGCGGTGAGGCCGTACAGGATGCGGGTGAGGTCGCCGCGCATGATCTCCGCGTCCCCGTGCACGCGCCCGCCGAAGCTGTCGGCGTCCATGCTCTTGACCCGGGTGCCGCCGGCGTCGACCACTGCGGCCTCGCGGACGTCGGTGCGGTTGCGGCGGATCTCGTCGAGGGCGCCCATCCGCTCGGCCACCTTCAGGGCCGCGCCGCGGATGTCGATCTTGTATCCGCCGGGGCGGACGGAGGCGGCCTTCTCGACCACGACGGGGGTGAAGCCGTGCTGCCGGAGCCAGTACGCGAGCGTGGTGCCGGCCACGCTCGCGCCGGAGATCAGGACCTTCTGGTTCCGGCTCGGGATCCGGCTCGGGCTCGCGCTCCGGGTCTGCTGCTGCATGTCTCCCCCTCGGTGAGGTCGGTTCCGGCCCCGCGGGCCCGTCCCGATGTCGTGACCTCACCGTACCCACGATCCATACAACTGTGCAAGACGTTTGTATAAGACAGTCGTTCAACTGTCTGCCGAAAAGAGGGTGCGACTCGCTCCAAGGGCTTGTGCTGAATGGAACGTGTTCCTAGCATCACCGGTGTTACATCAGTTGTGTCACATACGCGGTCACCTGGGGGCCCGATGGCAGTGACGGGAAACGACGCAGGGGAAGAGGCAGGGGACAGGGCAGGGGACGAGGCAGCGGGCGACACGTCCGCCGGCCCCGGGAGCCGCGCGCCCCGAGGTCCCCTCGCCGGAGTGCGCGTGGTGGAGCTCGCCGGCATCGGCCCCGGCCCGTTCGCCGCCATGCTCCTCGCCGACCTCGGCGCCGACGTCGTCCGCGTGGACCGCCCCGGCGGCGGCGGGCTCGCGGTCAACCCGGCCTACGACATCACCAACCGCAACAAGCGCTCCGTACTGCTCGACCTCAAGTCCCCCGAGGGTCCGGCCCGGGTGCTCGACCTGGTGGAGCGCGCCGACATCCTGATCGAGGGCTTCCGCCCCGGTGTCGCCGAGCGCCTCGGTGTCGGCCCGGCCGAGTGCCACGCCCGCAACCCCCGTCTGGTGTACGGCCGGATGACCGGCTGGGGCCAGGACGGACCGCTCGCCCACAGCGCCGGCCACGACATCGCGTACATCGCGGTCACCGGCGCGCTCGGCATGATCGGCAACCCGGGCGAGCCACCGGCCGTCCCCGCCAACCTGGTCGGCGACTACGCGGGCGGCTCGCTCTATCTCGTCGTCGGCGTCCTCGCGGCCCTCCAGCACGCCCGCACCCCCGGCGGCACCGGCCAGGTCGTCGACGCCGCCATCGTCGACGGCACCGCGCACCTCACCGCCATGATCCACGGCATGATGGCGGCCGGCGGCTGGCAGGACCGGCGCGGGGCCAACCTGCTCGACGGCGGCTGCCCCTTCTACGGCACCTACGAGACCTCCGACGGGCAGTACATGGCGGTCGGCGCGCTGGAGCAGCAGTTCTACGACACCTTCACCGAGCTGCTCGGCATCGCCGACCAGGCCCCGGCCCGCAAGGACCTGGCCCGCTGGGGCGAGCTGCGGGAAACCGTGGCCGCACGCTTCCGGACCCGTACGCGGGACGAGTGGACGGCGGTGTTCGAGGGGACGGACGCCTGCGTGGCCCCGGTGCTCTCGCTCCGCGAGGCCGCGGCCCACCCGCACCTCGCCGCCCGCGGCACCTTCACCGAGGCCGCGGGGATCGTGCAGCCCGCGCCGGCGCCGCGGTTCTCCGCCACCCCGGCCGTGGTCACCGGCGGCCCGGCGCTGCCCGGTGCCGACACCGAGGCCGTCGCGCGAGACTGGGACGTGCCGGCGCTGGCCGGGAACGGAGCCGAGGCCAAGCCCGGGAAGGACACCTGATGGAACTGTCCATGCTGCTCGACTACGCGGGCGACCCGCGCCGAGCCGCCGACGAGGCCGCGGCCCTGGAATCGGCCGGTCTGGACGCCGTCTGGGTGGCCGAGGCCTGGGGCTTCGACTCCCCGACGATCATGGGCTATCTCGCTGCCCGCACCGAACGGATGAAGATCGGCTCGGCGATCGTCAACGTGTACTCCCGCACGCCCGCGCTCATCGCGCAGACCGCCGCCGGACTCGACGCGCTCTCCGGCGGCCGCGCCCTGCTCGGCCTCGGCGCGTCCGGGCCGCAGGTGGTCGAGGGCTGGCACGGCAAGCCGTACGACCGCCCGCTCGGCCGCACCCGCGAGACCGTCGAGCTGTGCCGCCGGATCTGGCGCCGCGAGACCATCGACCACCACGGCATCACCGACATGCCGCTGCCGCCGGAGAAGGGCGGCCGGCACGGCAAGCCGCTGAAGATCCTCACCCGCCCCGTCCGGAGCGCCATCCCCGTCTACGTCGCCTCGCTCGGACCGGCCAACGTGGCGCTCACCGCCGAGATCGCCGACGGCTGGCTGCCCACCCTCTTCCTGCCCGAGAAGGCCCGGGAGGTCTGGGGCCCCGCCCTCGCCGAAGGCGCCGCCAAGCGCGACCCCGCCCTCGGGCCGCTGCAGACCGTGGCCGGCGGGCTGCTCGCCATCGGCGAGGACGCGGCCGCCGCCCGCGACCTGGCCCGCCCCCGGATCGCGCTGTACGTGGGCGGCATGGGCGCGGTCGGCAAGAACTTCTACAACGACCTCGCCGTCGCCTACGGCTACGGGGAGGAGGCCCGCAGGATCCAGGAGCTGTACCTGTCCGGGCGCAAGCGGGACGCGGCGGCGGCCGTCCCCGACGAGTTCTGCGAGCTGATGACGCTCTGCGGGCCGGAGGGGTACGTGCGCGAACGCATCGAGGCGTTCCGGGAGGCGGGGGTCACCATGCTCAACGTGACGCCCGTCGGGCCGGATCCGGCCCGGACCATCGAAACCGTCAAGAACTGGCTGTAGGGGGCAGGGGACACATGAAGCGGCGGATCTTCGAAGCCGAGCACGAGGCGTTCCGGGCCACCGTGCGCACCTTCCTCGACAAGGAGGTGCTGCCGTACTACGAGAGTTGGGAGAAGGACGGCATCGTCAGCCGGGAGGCCTGGCTCGCCGCGGGCCGGCAGGGGCTGCTCGGCCTGGCCGTGCCGGAGGAGTACGGGGGCGGCGGCAACCCGGACTTCCGGTACGCCGCAGTGATCGCCGAGGAGTTCACCCGGGCCGGGGCCGCCGGACTGGCCATCGGCCTGCACAACGACATCATCGGCCCCTACCTGACCTCGCTGGCGACCGAGGAGCAGAAGCGCCGCTGGCTGCCCGGGTTCTGCAGCGGCGAGACCATCACCGCCATCGCGATGACCGAGCCGGGGGCCGGATCGGACCTCCAGGGCATCCGTACGACGGCCGAGGACCGGGGCGACCACTGGGTGCTCAACGGGTCCAAGACCTTCATCTCCAACGGGATCCTGGCCGACCTGGTCATCGTGGTCGCGAAGACCACCCCCGAGGGCGGGGCGCACGGCCTGTCCCTGCTGGTCGTCGAGCGCGGCACGGAGGGCTTCGAGCGGGGCCGCAACCTCGACAAGATCGGCCAGAAGGCGCAGGACACCGCCGAGCTGTTCTTCCACGACGTGCGCGTGCCCAAGGAGAACCTGCTCGGCGAGCTCAACGGTGCGTTCCTGCACCTGATGGGCAACCTGCCGCAGGAGCGGATGGGCATCGCGATGGCCGGTATCGCGGCCGCCGAGCACCTGCTGGAGATCACCACCGAGTACGTCAAGGAGCGGGAGGCGTTCGGCCGGCCGCTCTCCAAGCTGCAGCACATCCGCTTCGAGATCGCGGAGATGGCCACCGAGTGCGCCGTCACCCGCACCTTCCTCGACCGGTGCATCGTCGACCACTCCAACGGCGAACTCGACCACGTGCACGCCTCGATGGCCAAGTGGTGGGCCACCGAACTGCAGAAGCGGGTCGCGGACCGCTGCCTCCAGCTCCACGGCGGCTACGGCTACATGACCGAATACCGGGTCGCGCGGGCCTTCACCGACGGCCGCATCCAGACCATCTACGGCGGGACCACCGAGATCATGAAGGAGATCATCGGTCGTTCCCTGCTCGGCTAACTCCCCTCGAAAGGCTTGACAGTGAGCAGCGAAGCTTACGTATACGACGCGATCCGCACCCCGCGGGGCCGCGGCAAGGCCAACGGCGCCCTGCACGGCACCAAGCCGATCGACCTGGTCGTGGGTCTCATCCAGGCCCTGCGCGAGCGGAACCCCGGACTGGACCCGGGCACCATCGACGACATCGTGCTCGGCGTGGTCGGCCCGGTCGGCGACCAGGGCTCGGACATCGCCCGGATCGCGGCGATCGCCGCCGGGCTGCCGGACACGGTGGCGGGCGTGCAGGAGAACCGCTTCTGCGCCTCCGGCCTGGAGGCCGTCAACCTGGCCGCGGCCAAGGTCCGTTCCGGCTGGGAGGACCTGGTGCTGGCCGGCGGCGTCGAGTCGATGTCCCGGGTGCCGATGGCCTCCGACGGAGGTGCCTGGTTCGCCGACCCGATGACCAACCACCTCGTCAACTTCGTGCCGCAGGGCATCGGCGCCGACCTGATCGCCACCATCGGCGGGTTCTCCCGGCGCGACGTGGACGAGTACGCCGCGCTGTCCCAGGAGCGGGCCGCGAACGCCTGGAAGGACGGCCGGTTCGCCAAGTCCGTCGTGCCGGTCCTGGACCGCAACGGCCTGGTGGTCCTCGACCACGACGAGCACATGCGCCCGGGCACCACCGCCGACTCGCTGGCCAAGCTCAAGCCGTCCTTCGCGGACATCGGCGACCTCGGCGGCTTCGACGCCGTTGCGCTGCAGAAGTACCACTGGGTCGAGAAGATCGACCACGTGCACCACGCCGGCAACTCCTCCGGCATCGTCGACGGCGCCTCGCTCGTCGCGATCGGCTCCCGCGAGGCGGGCGAGCGCAACGGCCTGACCCCGCGCGCCCGGATCATCTCGGCCGCGGTGTCCGGCTCCGAGCCCACCATCATGCTCACCGGTCCCGCCCCGGCCACCCGCAAGGCGCTCGCCAAGGCCGGGCTGACCATCGACGACATCGACCTGATCGAGATCAACGAGGCGTTCGCCGGAGTCGTGCTGCGGTTCGCCGCGGACATGGGCATCGGTCTGGACAAGATCAACGTCAACGGCGGTGCCATCGCCCTGGGCCATCCGCTCGGCGCGACCGGCGCCATGATCCTCGGCACCCTCGTCGACGAACTGGAGCGCCAGGACAAGCGGTACGGGCTCGCCACCCTCTGCGTCGGCGGCGGCATGGGCATCGCCACCGTCGTCGAGCGCATCTGACACCCGGCCCACCCGCCCCGCGAACACTCACGGAGAAGACCCGCATGAGCAGCAACAGCACCATCCGCTGGGAGCAGGACGAGACCGGCGTCGTCACCCTCGTCCTGGACGACCCCAACCAGTCCGCGAACACGATGAACCAGGCGTTCAAGGACTCCATCGCCGCCGTCGCCGACCGCGCCGAGGCCGAGAAGGACTCCATCCGCGGCATCATCTTCACCTCCGCCAAGAAGACCTTCTTCGCCGGCGGCGACCTCAAGGACATGATCCGTCTGCGTCCCGAGGACGCCCGGCTCGCCTTCGACACCGGCAACGCCATCAAGGCCTCGCTGCGCCGCATCGAGACCCTCGGCAAGCCGGTCGTCGCCGCCATCAACGGCTCGGCCCTCGGCGGCGGTTACGAGATCTGCCTGGCCTCCCACCACCGGATCGCGCTGGACGCCCCCGGATCGAAGATCGGCCTGCCCGAGGTCACCCTCGGCCTGCTGCCGGCCGGCGGCGGCGTCACCCGTACGGTCCGTCTGATGGGCATCGCCGACGCCCTGCTGAAGGTGCTGCTCCAGGGCACCCAGTACAACCCGCAGCGCGCCCTGGACAACGGCCTGGTCCACGAACTGGCCGCCACCCCCGAGGAGATGCTTGCCAAGGCCCGCGCCTTCATCGACGCCAACCCCGAGTCGAAGCAGCCGTGGGACGTACCCGGCTACCGGATCCCGGGCGGCACCCCGGCGAACCCGAAGTTCGCCGCCAACCTGCCGGCCTTCCCGGCCAACCTCAAGAAGCAGCTGAACGGCGCCCCCTACCCGGCCCCCCGCAACATCCTCGCCTGCGCCGTCGAGGGCACCCAGGTCGACTTCGAGACCGCGCTCACCATCGAGGCCCGCTACTTCACCGAGCTGGTCACCGGCCAGACCGCGAAGAACATGATCCAGGCGTTCTTCTTCGACCTGCAGGCCGTCAACGCCGGACGCAGCCGCCCCCAGGGCGTGGAGCCGCGCAAGGTCACCAAGGTCGCCGTGCTCGGCGCGGGCATGATGGGCGCGGGCATCGCGTACTCCTGTGCCAAGGCGGGCATCGAGGTGGTCCTCAAGGACGTCACCGCCGAGGCCGCGCAGAAGGGCAAGGCGTACTCCGAGAAGCTCCTCGACAAGGCGCTGGCCCGGGGCCGTACGACCGAGGCCAAGCGGGCCGAGCTGCTGGCCCGGATCACCCCGACCGGGGACGTCGCCGACCTGGCGGGCTGCGACGCCGTCATCGAGGCGGTCTTCGAGGACACCGCCCTCAAGCACCGGGTGTTCCAGGAGATCCAGGACGTGGTCGCGCCCGACGCGCTGCTCTGCTCCAACACCTCCACGCTGCCCATCACCGGCCTGGCCGAGGGAGTCTCCCGGCCCGCCGACTTCATCGGCCTGCACTTCTTCTCGCCCGTCGACAAGATGCCGCTGGTGGAGATCATCAAGGGCGAGCGGACCGGGGACGAGGCCGTCGCCCGCGCCTTCGACCTGGTCCGGCAGATCGCCAAGACCCCGATCGTGGTCAACGACTCGCGCGGCTTCTTCACCTCGCGGGTCATCGGCCAGTTCATCAACGAGGGCGTGGCGATGGTCGGCGAGGGCATCGAGCCCGCCTCCATCGAGCAGGCCGCCGCGCAGGCCGGCTACCCGGCGAAGGTGCTCTCCCTGATGGACGAGCTGACCCTCACCCTGCCGCGGAAGATCCGCAACGAGACCCGCAAGGCCGTCGAGGCGGAGGGCCGGACCTGGACCGAGCACCCGGCGGACGCCGTCATCGACCGCATGGTCGACGAGTTCGAGCGTCCGGGGCGCAGCGGCGGCGCCGGCTTCTACACCTACACGGACGGCAAGCGGGACCGCATCTGGCCGGGGCTGCGCGAGCACTTCACCAAGCCCGGCTACGAGATCCCGTTCGAGGACATGAAGGAGCGGATGCTCTTCGCCGAGGCCCTGGACACCGTCCGGTGCCTGGAGGAGGGCGTGCTCACCTCGGTCGCCGACGCCAACATCGGCTCCATCATGGGCATCGGCTTCCCGGCCTGGACCGGCGGCGTGCTCCAGTACATCAACGGCTACGAGGGCGGCCTGCCCGGCTTCGTGGCCCGCGCCCGCGACCTCGCCGCCACCTACGGCGAGCGGTTCACCCCGCCGACCCTGCTGCTGGAGAAGGCCGAGCGCGGCGAGACCTTCACCGACTGACGGCCGCCGTCACGGGTGACGGCCGCAGACCCGCTCGCGGCCCGTCCCGCCCGCCCGGTGTACGGGCGGGCGGGACCAGGTCGTCCGCGGGCCCGGTGCTCAGGCCGTGGTGCCGCGCACGGTCGCGAACACCCCGCGCTCCGCGGTGCCGTCGGGTGCCGTCCAGCCGGCGGTGACGTGGCCCGGCGCGCCCGCGGCCGTGTTCTCGTCCCCGGGTCCGCCGGGCCGCAGCAGGCGGGTCACCTGAAGGGTCAGCCGGCCGCCGTCCCCGTCGGCCACCACCGCGATCCCGGTCCCGCGCACCGTGTGCGAGACGGCGGGCGCGGCGCCGGGAGCGGCCGTGAGGCCCGGGCCCGCGTACGCCGCGGTGACCGTGGGGTCGGGGGTGTCGGACTCGTTCTGGTGCTGCGCCTCGGCCTTCCCCTGGAGCAGCGCGAGCAGCTGCGCGACCAGTACCGGGTCGTGCGTCCCGTCGTAGACCCACCGGCGCCCCAGCACCCCGTGCTCCGACGTGCCCACGAGGCCCTGCACGGCTCCTTCCAGCGGCGCGTCCCGGTAGGTCAGCGGGACGAGGTACGCCGCCGGCGCGGCACCTGAGGTGTCGGTGACCACCATGAACTCGATGCCGACCTCGCCCTCCGGGTCCTCCAGCCGGAAGCCTCCGGCCTTGGCCAACTCCGGCGAGGCCCCCGACCCGCCGCCGTACCACGGCTGCGAGGGGAGCCAGGAGGCGAGGAGCTCCAGCTTGCCGGGTTCCATCGTGGTCCTGTGAATGACTGCCATGCCCGCCAACCTACCCGGCGCCGAGCCGGAGTTCGGCGATCCGGCACGGCCGTCCCGCGGGCCGTCCCCGCGGGTACTGCCCGCCGCGGAGCCGGCAGTGGCCGGTACCCGAGATGCGAGGCCGCCGGACCCGGCGCACGATGGACGGGCACGCGCCCTTTTCCCGCGCCGTGCACGGCTTGGGGGAGCACCTCTTCATGTGCGTTCATATGCGTTCATGTGCGAAGAACGGGGAGAATCATGAGGAAATCCCTGGTGGCCACCCTTGCCACGGCCACGCTGGCCGTCACGCTGACAGCGCCGGCGACACCCGCGTCCGCCTCGGCTTTCTGCGACCAGACCACCCCGAACACCTCCCTCTTCTTCTACAAGAAGAGCAGCGGTGAGGCGGGAACCGGCACGCTGTCGGCGGGCCGCTGGCGATACACGGGTGCACTCAGCCTCCCCTCCGGGTATACGCACGCCGCCGCGAGCCGCGACTCACTGCTGCTGTACGACGCGAACACCGGGGAAGGGGAGAGCGGCACGTTCACCGGAGGCCGGTACCGGCGCGTCCAGACCTACGACAACTTCTCCACCGGCTGGACCCAGCTGGAGGCGTCCGGCGACTCGGTGCTCGCCTACAACTCCGCCACCGGTCACGGAGGATCGGGCACGCTGAAGGGCGGCAGGTACCAACAGGTCCGCACGTACGACAACTTCAGCACCGGCTGGGCCTCTATGGCCGCTTCCTGCGACACGCTGGTGGCGACGACGGCCAGGAGGGGCTCCACCGAATTCCCCGAGAGCAACGTCGGGTTCGGGACGCTCCAGCGCGGCGTCTACCGGAACACCGGCAACAGGGACGGGGACGTGTTCCTGGGAACGCTGATCGCCACCCAGAACTCCGTCATGGGCCTGGCCAAGACCAGCAGCACGCAACTCACGTACAAGGTCACCACGGCGGCCGACGGCGAGGTCGGCCAGTTCGAGGACATCGGCACGTCGGGCGTGTGGAACACGGTGGGCCGGACGGCGGACAGCCTGTTCTTCTACAAGACCGACGGCACCGCCTGGACCTCGACCCTCAACAACGGGAACTACCGCAACGTCGGCCCGCTGAGCGACGTCTCCTCGGGCTGGTCGATCATCGAGGGCGGTGTGTGAGCGCGCAAGTCCACGGTGGGCGCGCGGCGTTCACGACCGCGAGGAAGCGCCATGACCGTGAGGAACCGCCATGACCCTGACGACGTGGTTCTTCGAGCCCGGCCACAGTGCGGCGGAGTTCCGCGCCCGGCACATGATGGTCGCCCCCGTGCGGGGGCAGCTCAAGAACATGCAAGGCCGGCTGGAGGTCGATCCGGACGCGCCGGAGACGGCCCGCATCCGGGCGACCGTCGACGCGACCCAGGTCTACACCGGTGAACCCCGGCGTGACGCCCACCTGCGCAGCGCCGACTTCTTCGACGTCGAGCACCATCCGACGTGGACGTTCACCGGGACCGGGGTCCGGCAGATGAGCGGGACCGAGTTCCAGGTCACGGGTGACCTCACCGTCCGCGGCGTGACGCGTTCCGTGTGCTTCGACGTCACCTACCTGGGGCAGTGGAACACCCCGTGGTGGGAGGAAGGCCGGAACCTCGGACCGCGGCGCCGGGCCGGCTTCACCGCCACGACCCGGATCAACCGCCATGACTTCGGGGTGAGCTGGAACGACGCGGTCGACCGGGGCGGCGTGGTCGTCAGTGACGAGATCGACGTCGTCGTCGACATCGAGGCGGTCCTGGAGCCCGGCGGGGCGGCCGGATGAGGCGGCCCCGGGGATCCGCGGCGGGCCGGGTCAGTCCTCGCCGGCGAACGCCGCCCGCAGCTCGTCGCGCAGCGACCGCTGGAAGGAGGTCACCAGTGCCTGCACCACCAGCGGCTGCATGTGCGCGGACAGCGCCTTCATCGACTCCACCCGCTCCGGATCGTCCTCTCCCCGGGTGAACGGACCCCATACCTCGTCCCGGAACAGCGCCGTCAGCTCGTGCGCCGTCGCCCGCGCGTGCTCCATCAGCACCGTCCGGGCGGCCAGGATCGTCTCGTGCGCGATCGGCACGTCCAACAGCGCCACCCCCAGCCGCAGCAGCGCCGGATCCACCCGGAAGCCGTCGCCGGCCGGACCGATCACGTTCATCGCCGTCAGCCGCCGCACATCGGCGTCCGACAGGGTCCGGCCGGCCCGCTTCTCCAGCTCCGCCCGCGAGCTCTCCTGCTCCGGGTCGGGCGCCCAGCTCGCCACCAGCGCCCGGTGAATGGCCAGGTCATGGGCGCTGAGATCGTCCGGCAGGGCGTCCAGGTAGCGCTCGATCGCCGACAGGGTCATGCCCTGCACCTGGAGCTCCTCGATCAGCGCCAGCCGCGACAGGTGCTCCGGCCCGTAGTGCCCCACGCGACGGGGGCCGATCACGGGAGGGGGCAAAAGCCCGCGCGTGCTGTAGAACCGTACGGTACGGACGGTGACACCGGCTCGCGCCGCGAGTTCGTCCACGGTCAGCGTGAGCGTGGGCGTGGGCTCCTGCGCCTGGCTGCTCATCGGCTGTGCCTCGCTCTCGCTCTCTGATCTGCGCCTCAGGTTCAACAGTATTGCTGTCGCACCAACGATGTGAAACGGCCAGGAGCTGCCCATGACGACGAACCTGCGACTTCCCGCACCCGCCGACGCGCTCACCCTGCCCGCCCTGCTCGCCCGAAACGCCGCCGAGCACCCCGAACTGCCCGCCCTGTCCTGGCGCACCGGCGGGGGAGCGGAATGGTCGACCCTCACCTGGTCCGAGGTCCGCCACCGGGTCGCCCTCCTCGCCGCCGGCTACGCCGCCCTCGGCGTCGAACGCGGCGAGCACGTGCTGATGATGATGGGCAACCGCCCCGAGCACTGGCTCACCGACCTCGCCCTGGTCCACCTCGGCGCCGTCCCCGTCACCGTGTACGGCACCTCCGCCCCCGAGCAGATCGCCCACATCGCCCGGCACAGCCGCGCCCGCCTCGCCGTCGTCGAGGGCACCCGCGAACTGGCCCGCTGGGAACCGCTGCTGGCCGACCCCACCACCCGGCTTGAGCGGCTGGTCGTGGCCGAGGCCGCGCAGGCCGGCGGCCACGGCACGTACGCCTCCCTGTACGCGAGCGGAGCCCGGCTGCACCGCCCGGAGGGCTTCGAGAAGGCCTGGCAGGAGTCCCGGCCCGAGGACGCGCTCACCGTCGTCTACACCTCAGGCACCACCGGCGACCCCAAGGGCGTCCGGCTCACCCACCGGAACATCATGCTCCAGGCCGTCCGGCTGGACCGGAACACGGACCTGCCCGAGCACGCCGAACACATCAGCTACCTGCCGCTGGCCCACATCGCCGAACGCATCCTCGGCATCTACCTGCCGCTGCTGCGCGCCGCGCACGTCCGGCTGTGCGCCGACCCCGCGGCCGTCGCCGGCGCCGTCCGCGAGCTGCGCCCCGTCCAGTTCTTCGGCGTACCCAGGGTCTGGGAGAAGCTCGCCGCGTCCGTACGGGCCGTCCTGGCGAAGCTGCCGGCGGACCAGCGCACCGCCATCGAGGCCGCGAACGACCTGGCGCGCGCCCGGGCCGCGCACCACGAGCGCGGTGAGGAGGTCCCGGCGGAGACGGCCGCCGCGTACGCACGCGCCAAGGAGCGCGTCCTCGACCCGCTGCTGACCCTGGCCGGGCTCGACCGGCTGGTCTGGACGGCCAGCGCCACCGCGCCGATGCCGATCGACGTGACCCGCTTCTGGGCCGGCTGGGGCATCACCATCATGGACGCGTGGGGGCTGACGGAGACCTCCGGCGTGTGCACCGTCAACAGCCCGGACGCGTTCCGGCTCGGCTCGGTGGGCCGCCCCATCGAGGGCCTGGAACTGCGGATCGCGGAGGACGGCGAGATCTTCGCCCGCGGCGCCACCGTCTTCGACGGCTACCTGCGGCCGGACGGCTCGGTGGAGAGCGCGGGCGACGCCGAGGGCTGGTTCCCCACCGGCGACATCGGACGGCTGGACGAGGACGGCTTCCTCTGGCTGACCGACCGCAAGAAGGAGCTCATCATCACCTCCACCGGCAAGAACGTCGCGCCGGCGCTGGTGGAGAACACCGTCAAGGAGCACCCGCTGATCGGCCAGGCCCTGGTGCACGGCGACGGCCGCTCCTACCTGGTCGCCCTCCTCGTCCTCGACCCGGAACTGGCCCCCGTCTGGGCGGCCGCCCACGGTATCGAGGACACCACCCTCACCGCCCTCGCCGCCCACCCCCGGATCCGGGAGGAGATCGCCCGCGCGGTCGAAGCGGCCAACGCCCGCCTGAACCGCACCGAACAGATCAAGAAATACCGCGTCCTGACGGAGGAGTGGGGCCCGGAAACCGGCGAACTGACCCCGTCCCTCAAACTCCGCCGCCGCGCGGTCCGCGAACGGTACGCGGAGGCCATCGACGGGATGTACGAACAGGACGCGCCCGCTTCCTGACCCGTTGTCAGTGGCAGCTGCCACGATCGTCCCCATGACCGAATTCGGGGAACTCACCGCCTACACCGCCGGGGACGGCGACGAGCCTTACCCGCCCGACCACTGGTACGTCCCGGCCCGGCTGCCGCAGACCACGGCGGCCGGCGCCGGACCGGACGTCCGTATCGTGCTGACCGGCTGGGAGGTCTGGCCGGCTTCACTGGGCATCAGGCTCGGCGTCTTCCTGCGCCGCACGCCGGAGGGGGACCGTGGGGGCGGCCCGGACGGGCTGCGCGTCGCGGTGCGGTTCGCGGACGGCCGAGTCGTCAGCACCCTGGACGACGAGGACGCCCGGCCGAGCCTCCGGGTCCACGGAGGCGCCAGTGGCCCCTTCCACCACGGCGTAGACCTGCACCTCTCGCAGCTGCCGCCGGACGGGCCGCTCACCCTGATCACCGAGTGGCCCGCGCGGGGGGTGCCCGAGACCCGGACGGAGTTCGACGGCGCGGCTCTGCGTGCGGCAGCGGCCGGGGCGGTCGAGATCTGGCCGGACCTCCCGCCGCCGCCCGGGCCGGAGGACGGGGAGTCGGAGGGGTTCGCCTGGTGGAGCCGCGGCCCCGGAGAGATCATGGCTGCCCAGCCGCCCGTTCTCCCCTTCTGGCAGTACGAAGCCCAGGCACGGCCCGTCCCGCCGTCGGACCGCGACGACTGGGACTACATGGGGTACGAGGGCTGGGCCGACCCCGAGCTGGTCCGGGCCCGGCTGGCGGCCGGCGCGGACCCGGAGGACCCCGAGGCGGCACCGCTGCACCGGCTCGCCGCGTCGGGGCGGCCGGAGTCGGTGGCCGAGCTGGTCCGGCTGGTGGCGGACGTGGACGCGGTGCACAGCGAGGGCGTCACCGCCCTCTGGGAAGCGGTGTGCCACGGCGCCGCCGACAACACCGCCGTTCTGCTCCGAGCGGGGGCGGACGCCTGGACGCCGCAGGTGGGTGCCTGGTCGCCCGGACGCCTTGCGCTCGCCACCGGCCTGGCATCCGCCTTCGAGGCGCTGCCCGGTGCGGTTCCTCTCACGGAGGGGGAGCGCGAGGCGTTCCGCGCCGCGGACGAACAGGCCGAGGTCTTCCGGGACGTACACACCGAAGGGATCTCGGTGGCGTTCGTCGGCGGGGTCGACGAGGACGAGGTGATCCGCCGCCTGGGTGCCGACCCGGCCCGCACACCGGTGCTCGGGCCGCACGAGGTGGGCGACCCTGATCCCGACGGGTTCGACCCGTGGGCGGAAGGCGCCGAGCGCTTCGTCGGCGTCACCGGGGTTCCGGGCGGATGCGTGCTGTTCCAGCCGTGCTGGTACCTGATGAACACGTCCTCGGTACTGGACGCGGTATCCGGTGGCGACCGGGCCTACGGCGTGTACTTCAACCCCAAGGGCGGCACGTTCGGCGCCCTGTCCGTCGACGGCCGGACCGAGCTCCGGGAGGAGATCGGCCTGTCGCCCCGTGCCGAAGCCGGCGCCGGCCACTGGTTCCACCGCTTCTGGCAGTGGGATCGCGAACCGGGCCTGTCGAACGCCCACGAGCTGGCCTACGCCTGCGACCTTGCCGGCCTACGGGTGCCCGACCCCCGGGGCGTCTCCGGCGGGCCGCGCCGCTGGGTGCGGATCCCCGAGGGCAGTCCGCTGCTCGACGCGTGGGGGTGACCGGCGGGGCGAACCCGGTCGCCGATGCGCGGCGGGCTCAGGCGCCGATCCGGATGACGACCTTGCCGAAGGGGGCGTCCTCGGCATAGCCGCGGTAGGCCGCGTGGGCTTCGTCGAAGGAGTGCACGCGGCCGATCACCGGGCGGAGACCGAACGTGTCGATCGCCCGGTTCATGGCCTCGAAGCGGTCACGGCTGCCGACGAACTCGCGGCGGATCGTGACCAGGCTCGACGCGTACGCCTCGTTCGAGATCTCGATCCCCGCCCGGCCGGCCCCGGAGGTGATCAGCAGGGCGATCTGGCCGTACAGGGCGCTGGCCCGCACCGACTGCTCGATGGTCGCCGGGCCGCCGGTCTCCACCACCAGGTCGGCGCCCCGGCCGTCCGTGAGCTCCTTCACCCGCGCACCCCACTCGGGTTCGCGCACGTAGTCGATGACGCTCTCGGCGCCCAGCTGCTTGAGCCGCTCGGCCTTGTCGGCACCGCCCGAGGTCGTCGCCACGATGCGGCAGCCCAGCATGGCGGCGAACTGCATCGCGAACAGGGCCACCGGGCCGGTGCCCAGGGTCAGCACCGTCTGCCCCGGCAGCAGCGGAGCGCCGCCGGTCAGCGCGCTCCACGCGGTCACCGCCGCGCACGGCAGGGTGGCGGCCTCCTCCCAGGACAGGTGAGCGGGGACGGCCACCGCCCACTCCTCGTCCAGCACGGCGTACTCGGCGAGCAATCCGTCGAGCGTGCAGCCGGGCTGATCGATGGCCTCCGGGGTGATCGGACCGGTGCGCCAGCGCGGGAAGTACGCGCAGGCCACCCGGTCGCCCACCGCGAAGCGGGTCACCGCGTCCCCGACGGCGACGACCTCTCCGGCGCCGTCGCTGAGGGCAACCACCCCCGGCACGGCGGGCAGTGGGTAGGACCGGTCCAGGATCATCAGGTCGCGCCGGTTGAGGGATGCGGCCCGCACGGCGACCACGATGCCGGTGGGACCGGTCGGCTCGGGCACCCGCGGCCCGCGGTCACCGAGCACGATCCCCTCGACGTCGCCGAACGATTCCAGACGGTACGCACGCATCACGGCCTCCAGAGTGGTTTCCTGCGGTGCCACCGATGCTCGGGGCCGGACGTGCGCCCGGCAATTCCCTCTGGGGAATCGCACGGTCCGCCCGGCGGCCGTTAGAAAGGGTTCATGGCCACGACCACACCTTCGCCGTTCGCCCGGGAGATGCGCCGCCGACGGACGCTGCGGCGGATGAGCCAGCTGGAGCTCGCCACCGGCGCCGGCACCACCCAGCGGTACGTCAGCTTCATCGAGAGCGGCCGCTCCGTCCCCGGGCGGGCCATGGTGGTCAGGCTGGCCGAATCCCTCGGCCTGACCCTGCGGGAACGCAACTCCCTGCTGCTGGCCGCCGGATACGCACCGGCCTACGCCGAATCGGCGCGGGACGCCGCGGCCGTCGAACCGGTCATGACGGCACTGTGCTCCATCCTCACCGGCCACCTGCCCTATCCGGCGGTGGCCGTCGGCCGGCACGGGAACCTGGTCCTCGCCAACGACGCGTTCGGGCTGCTCACCGAAGGCGCGGCCGCCCACCTCCTGGAGCCGCCGGTGAACGTGCTGCGGCTCGCCCTGCACCCGGAGGGAATGGCGCCCCGGGTGGCGAACCTGGCCGTGTGGGGGCGGCACATCACGACGAACCTGCGCACGCGCGCCGCCGCCCACCCGGATCCCGAACTCGACGCACTGGCAGCCGAGCTGACCGGCTACCTGCCGCCCGAACCCCCGACCGGCCCGGACCACGTGGGGTTCGCCGCACCGCTGCGGCTGCGCACGGCGGACGGTGAACTGCGGCTGCTCACCACCGTGACCTCCTTCGCCACGGCCGTCGACGTCACCCTGGCCGAACTGCACCTGGAGGCGTTCCTGCCGGCCGACGCGGCCACCGCGGCCCTCCTGCACCACCGCGCGGGCACCCGCACGTCGGGCACCCGCACGACGGGCACCCGCACGTCGGGCACCCGCACGACGGGCACCCGCACGACGGGCACCCGTACGAGGGCGAAGGGCTGAGGGCTGCCCCGTAAGGCTTCAGGTGCCCCGGCTGAGACGTCCCGGGAGTCGCCCTGGTCGTCAGCGACCTGGGTCCCGTTGCTGGGGCTGTCGCTGTACACGGCGGTGCCGGTGTGGGCTCCGGCCGAGGAGGCGCCCGACCTCGTCCGCGAGTAGCCCCGGCCGACGGAAGGGGTGCCGGCCGGGGCGTATGTCATGACTCAGGCAACCGGATGACGCCAATGCAGGTCCGAGGAGTCATTGATCCAGTACGTATGGGATCGATCGGTCACGCGGAGGTGCACCTCGGTGATGGCGGGCTGCCCCGTTTCGTCCCAACCGAGGAGCGACCGCTCGATGTCGTCCCACAGGCAGACAGGACCGCCCTGACGTACGAGCCACCCCTCGCCTTCGTCTGCGAGCTCGGCGAACGACTCCCGGTCCGGGTCAAAGAGGTAGACGAGGGCCCTGCCATCGCTGGCCTGGGCTCGCAAGACCTGTGCCGTCGGCGCCGCCAGCTGGGCCAGGAAGGCCGGCATCGGCTCGTCGAGGTCGGTCGGGGGGACGAGGGCCCGGCGCTCGGTGCCGGGGTACGCCACGCGGGAGGACAGGTCTCCGGCGATCGGCGTGACGGCCTGGGAACGCGCCTGCATGAAGTTGGTGTGGGCGACGAACCGACCCTCGGCCGTTCCGTCGTCGCGAACCGTGACCTTGGCGAGGCCGGTCCCCGTGAGCAGTGATCCGACGGTGGCGAGGATGATGCCGCCGGGACGCGTCTGTCGCAACCACGTGTAGGGGATGCGCCGGACTCCGCACGTGGCGATCACCCTGTCGTACGGAGCGCGGCGGGGCAGGCCGAGGAGTCCGTCCCCCGTGACGGTCCAGGTGGAGAACCCGGCGGTCTCCAGGGCTGCGTCGGCGCGGGCGGCGACTTCGGGGTCGACCTCGATCGTGGTGACGTTGTCCTCGCCGAGACGGTGGCACATCAGGGCAGTGGAGTACCCGGTCCCGGTGCCGATCTCCAGCACACGGTGACCGTCCTCGACCTCCAGTTCCTCGATCATCTCCAGCACCAGCCGCGGGACCGTGGACGAGGACGTCGGGATGCCCGGTACTGGGCCGGGAGCCTCATCGGCTGTGAGCTGGTTGTCGAGCTGCGTGACGAGAGACTCGTCGGAGTACGCGGTCCGGACCCACTCCGCCGGGTCCGTGCCGGAGGCCGTCGTCGGACGCCAGAGCCCGTTGTCCGTGGGCAGGAAGACGCCGGGGTTCAGGAACAGTTCGCGGGGGACGGCCTCGACGGCCTTCCGCCACGCGGGCGTACGGATGGCTCCTGCGGCTTCGAGGCGGTCGGCGAGGGCCTGTCGCTCGGGGCTGGTGTCGATCAACGGGTTTCTCCCTGGGTGAGCAGGTCAGCGAAGGCGGCGGCCATGGGGAGCCCGGTGTGCTCCTCCAGCCAGCCCCATTGGCCGTTGGGGTTCAGTTCCAGGAGCCAGTACGTTCCGGCGCGGTCGACGGCGAGGTCGAAGCTGCCAGAGGCGAGGCCGAAGGCGTCGAGGAAGGCGAGGAGCGCCGTTTCCAGAGGTGTGGGCAGGGTGATGACCGAGTAGGCCAGGGCAGAGTAGTCCCGCCGCCAGTCCAGGAGATCGGACGTGATGCGGACGGCGAAGACCTGGCGGCCCACGATCAGGACGCGGACGTCACACGTCTTGTCGACGCGTGCCTGGAAGAGGTGCGGGGTGACTCGGACGCGGTCGTCGATCTCGTCCGCCGTGACCGGCTCCGCCCATGACACCATGGGGACGCCGTCGCGCTGGTAGGACGTTGCCCGTAAGGTCTTGTGGATCACTGCGGGGTGTGCCGCGATGAATTCGCGCGCCTCGGCCGGGTCGTTGGTGATGAGGGTGGCCGGCACGGCGAGGTCAAGACGCTGGGCGTGCGCGAGCTGGTGGGGCTTGTAGTCGGACTCGGTGTTCCGTAGGGGGTGGTTCACCCAGAGGGGACCGTCGAGGGCGTGTAGGACGCCGCCGAGCCCGTGCCGCGTCTGGGCGGCGGCGAACCGGGCGTCGTCGGGGCTCAGATGCGGGAAGTCCGGCCAGGTGGGCCGCCGCCAGTACACGGCGCGCACGGCATCCAGGTGGGCCGTTCTCGACGGTGTGAGCATCCGCCCGGCCGCGTGGGCCGGGCGGATGCCGTACCGAGCCGAGACCGTCAGGCTGTCGCCGATGTCGGCGGGGTTGAACCTGACTACCGGCATACTGCGCCGGTTGAGTTCGGTGATGACCATGTCAGCGGTGACGTCGTCCGCCTCGGTGGCCACCAGGATGGGCCTCTCCTCGGTCGTCTGCATCAGTCCTGCTGGCTGTCCTGGTCGCTGCCCTGGTCGCCGCTGCCCTGCCCACCGTCGGGGCTGGTCGAGGTCGTGGTTCCCGTGGCGCTGCTGGTGCCGTGCTTGCCCATCTCTACCACCCGGCCGTACTGGTCACGGAAGATGCCGAGCTGGGTGACGGGGTCGATCGTCGCAGAGGCGTGCGGGACACGCACGGTGGTGCTGAACGGCGCGAGGCGGCTGCTCCCCCAGGGGGTGACGGGGGCAGGAGGCATGATGGTCATGGGACTCCGATCGGTGTGGGTGAACCCAGGTTCCGGGTGGAACCCGGGGGTCGGTTACTGCCGACGACGATTGCGGTCAGCGGGCCGACGACGGTCGCGACGTATTGGGCCTGTCGACGCCACTCGTGTGGCCCTGAGGGGGTCCCGCAGGCTGCTCGGGAGACAGCGGTGGGAGCCCGGGGCGCCCGATGTACGGGGGCCCGTAGCTGTTCCGGACGACGCCGATGGCGCGGTGCAGGCGCGAGATGATCCGCGCCAGGCCGCGAGCGTGATTCCAGTTGGCGTGCGGGGTGTCGGCCGGGCCGGTTCCGGCGAGGTGGATCCACTCGTCCACCGCCGAGGCCGCGGCCGAGCGGACCCCGACCAAAGCTACGAGGTCGTTGCCGTAGGTGAGTAGATCCGCGATCAGCGCGGCCACGTCCTCGGCCGCCGGCCGCTGGCCGTACGGCACCAGGGCCCTCAGGACCAGGGCCGTGCCGGTGTCCACGTCTACCGGGGTGGTCATCCCGTGCTCCCTACCTCGTCAGCGGGTGATGGACACCAGCGTGACGCCCCAGGGAGGCCAGAACACTCACACTTTTGTGAGTGCTCCGCCTGCTACATGCCGATCCAACGAGCCATCCCACCAAGGCTGTCCGGCGCACGCCGCGACATGTGGACCAGGCCACGGATCGTGGCCCGCGTGCCCGGCAGGTGCCGGGTCTGCTCCGGCGCGATCTTCCGGGCGTCCGCCAGGTACCGGAGGGACGTCTTCGGGGAGCCGGCCTCCATCTCCACGAAGGCGCGGTCCACCAGGTAGCGGGCGCGCCGCGAGGTCAGCGTCGAGGCGGGGAGCTTCAGCGCGCGAGCCTGCCCAAGGGCGGTGTCGTAGTCACCCATGGCGATCGACGTGCCGAGCTCGTGCAGACGGACGTTCGTACGCCCGAAGCTGAGCCAGTGGACCTCTCCGGCCTCGCCGCCAACACGCTTCGCCAGTTCCCGCGCAGCGGCGAGGTGTGCCTCTACGCCAGCGCCGTCGTCCTGCTTCGCTGCCACAGTGGCCAAGCCCAAGTGCAGCTGGCCAGTCACGGCGAGGGCCTCACGGCTGGTCTGCCCGGTCAGCAGCGCCTGCCCCGACCTGATCAGCTGGACACTCGTCGCGCACCGCCACAGGGTGCCGCGCTTGTACCGCTGCACCGCCTCCATGCACGGATCCGAGGCTCGGCCGGCGGCCCAGCCCATGCGGTCCAGGGCGACGCGCGCTAGGTCGGGGTGGTCCAGCTTGAGCGCCACGTCGTGCGCAGTCCGGTACGCCGAGGCGAGGGCCCGCCACGTCTCGGTGGTGGGGGTGGTCCACGCCGTGTGGGTGAGCTCCACAATGAGCGCGGGCACGGCTTTGGCTGCGGCCCGCAGGTGGGTAGCTCTCACCTTCTGGCACAGCGTCTCCGCTTCTGCCACGAGATCGGGCACGGGCCGAACAGTGGTGAGGTCGGGGTTCGGGCCGAGGTCGTACCGGTCGAGGGCCTCCCGAATGGGTGCGACCAGCGACAGCAGGCGGTCAGGGGGCAGGGATGTCACGGCGGGCGGTCCTGTCAGCTCGGACGTGTCCACGCGCAGCGCCTGCGCCACAGCCGCCACGAACCCGGGAGTGGCGGGGCGGGCCCCACACTCGACCTGGCTTAAGAGGCTGAGGCTGTACGGGATCCGGTCGGCCAACTCGCGCTGCGACAGCCGGGCAAGGCGTCGCCGCGCGCGAATCCGGGAACCGGTGTGGTCATCGTCGGGTAGCGGCATACTGGTCTCCGTCCAAGACTCGTCATCAAGGACCGTACCGCCACCGCCCCCGACTCCGCCCGGACCGGGGGCGGTTGCATAGGCTCGGTCCCCATGACGACGCGCACCCTGTATCTGTTCGGCTCGGCCGCCCCGCCCGTGTTCGACATCGCTCGCGTGATCGAGGACGCGCAGGCCCGCGGCTGGGACGTCTGCCTCGGCCTCACGCCGACCGCCGCGGAGTGGCTGGAGGACGGTCTCGACGGCCTCGCAGCGCTCACCGGGCACCCGGTCCGCAGCCGGTACAAGCGCCCCGGAGACCCGGACGTGTGGCCCAAGGCAGACGCCATCCTCGTAGCGCCAGCCACCTTCAACACCGTGAACGCGTGGGCGCTCGGGCTTACGGACCGGTTCGTTGTCGGCGTCGTCGCGGAAGGCATCGGCAAGGGCATCCCGATCGCGGTCATGCCGTGCGTCAATGCGGCCTACGTCCAGCACCGGGCGTTCGAGCGGTCCGTGCAGGAGCTGCGCGAAATGGGCGTGAGGGTCCTCTACGGCGAGGGCGGGTTCGTGCCCAACCAGCCAGGCCAGGGCCGACCGGAGGCATATCCGTGGGGGCTGGCCCTGGACGCCGTGGACGGTCTGCTCCCAGCCGCCGGGGCGTAGACGCACGAAAGCGCCCCCTCCCGGCCCGGAGGCCAAGAGGGGGCATTCGCGTCACAGGATCCGGGTCAACCGCAACCAGGACCCGGTCTTGATGATGGTGGGCGTTGCCGAGGAACTCGCCTGCGCCCACCGCAACTGGAGCGTGCCCGCGGTGCCGCCCACGACCAGCCGGCCAGCTGGTCGGACGGCGGAGCCAGCCGCGATGATGCCGACACCGCTGCTCGTCGCCGCGTCGTTCCGCTGCAGCTTGATGGACCCGATGTTGTTGGTGTTCCCCGCGCTGATGCCGCCCTCCGTCCACGACATCGTTGACCCGGCTGGCACCGACCAGCCGAGTGTCACGTCGCCCGCCGGGTCGCCCTAGACATCGAGGAACGCGTCGATGGCGTACCAGCCGCCCGCCACGACGGACAGCGCGAGGTGGTCGTCGTCCTGAAGCGTGGTCGACGAAACGACCGGCTCGTCAGCCGACTTGATCGCGGACCGAACTTCGTTCTCCGCGTTCGTCATCCGGGTCTCCAGGCTGGTGATCCGGTTCAGGGCGTCGTTCAAATACCCGTCCAGGGCGACACCGCTCGCGTTCGGGTAGAACTGGCCGGCGGCCCACGCCCGGTCGCCGTGCGGGTCGACCGCGGCCGTATGCGCGCTGACCTTCGCGGTGGCGCCAGCCGTCGTCTCCAGGGCAGACGTATCCGCGATCCCATGCACGCCCGTCGCGTCCGCGGCGTGCGCCGCGACCGCGGCATCCGTATACGCCTGGGCCTCGGCCTCCGATCCCGGCGGCCCGGCCGGGCCGGTCGCCCCGGTCGCGCCCTGAGGGCCGGTCGGCCTCGCGGGCCCGGTCGCGCCCCGCACGTACCCGGGCAGTGCCGGATCCGCCACGACGAGATCCACGAGATCGATCGGAGAACCGTCCCCGGTGTCGAGGGCGAATGCCCGGCGCCGGTACGGCTGGCCGGTGATCCGCTCCTCGACGATCCACGCACGCCCGGTCGCCGGCTCAACGCCCGCGGCGTCGTTCGTCACCAGGGTCACGGACAGCTCGCCGGTGCCGGACAGGGTGACCGTGGTCCCGCCGGTGTAGATCTGCTCGTGCCCCTCGATGAGTTCCTCGTCCGCACCGGCAAGGCAGCGGAAGGCGACTTTCAACATTCGAGGCATGAAACCGGCCGCGGCGCGGTATCGTCCGAAAAATCCCTGACGCCCGAGGAGTTGGCAGAAGCGGCAGGCGTCCCACGGGAAGATCGCGACTGGTTCGTCACGATGGTCAGGCGCTTGCGCAAGCAAGGCGACGCACAAAGCAGCTCCGCGGGGGGTGCTGCCGCAGAAGGGTGAACGGATGCACGTACCAAGAGCCGTGACCGTTGCCGTGGCGACAGTAGCTGTGGGGGCTGCCCTCGTCATTGCCTCGGCACTCACCGATCAGACACCACTCTTCCGAGCCGGCCTCGTGCCCCTGCTCTGCGGACTCGCAGGGGCAGTGTCGGCGCGCAACCGCGAGGACACCAACCGAGTCATGGCGCTCCAGGTGCAGATGGCGCACCTGACGGCTCGCGAGCGTCAGCGGTATACGGAACTTGGATGGCGGGCCGCCGAGATCAACATGCGCGACGCGGCCGAGCAGGCAGAACCGCGGGGAGACATCGTGCCGTTCCCCGCGCAGGCTTCCCAGCTCATGCGTCGCGACGGGAGCGCACAGGCGAGGACATGAGCACAGAGCGGCTGAGCGCAACGGACTTGCGCAGCGCAGGAAACCCGGGCGGCCTGATCCCAGCGATCGGATACGCCCGGGTTTCTACGTGGCGCGAAGAGATGATCTCCGTCGAGATTCAACGGAAGATTGTCGAGGAGGTTGCCGAAAGGCGAGGGCGATGCATCACCGAATGGATCGTCGACCCCGACGCAACCGGCCGCAACTTCAAACGCAAGGTCATGCGCGCGATCGAAATCGTCGAAGACGCCGTCCGCCCAGAACGTGAGGTCTGGGCCTGGAAATTCAGTCGCTTCGGACGCAATCGGCACGGAGTTGCGGTCAACCTGGCACGCATCGAGGCAGTCGGCGGAGACCTCGTGTCCGCCACCGAGGAAGTCGACCCAAAAACAGCCGTCGGCCGGTTCACCCGCGGCATGCTCCTCGAACTCGCCGCCTTCGAATCCGACCGGGCCGGCGAACAGTGGAAGGAAGCCCACGACCTCCGCCGCAGCAAAGGCCTACCCGCCACCGGCGGACGCCGGTTCGGATACATCTGGCACCCCCGGCGCGTCCCGGACGGCCAGGGCGGAATGCGCGTCCAAGAGGAGCGTTACGAGGTGGATCCTGCCCTCGCCGAGCTGTCCTTGGAGGGCATCCAGGGGTACAACGAAGGCAAGACCGGATACGGCAAAATCGCCGCACGCTGGAACGAACTCGGCGTCGTCAACACCCGCGGCCGCCCCTGGCAAGACCAAACGGTCCGCTGGTACTACGACAGCGGATTCGGAGCCGGCCTCCTCGTCACCCACCGCCCCGACGTCCAGTGCAGCGACCCCGGCCGGTGCCAGAAGCCGCCGCACTACTCCCATCTGCCCGCCGAGCACGAGGCGATTTGGACCGGGGAGGAATGGGATACCTACCAAGCCCGCCGCAAAGCGCGGCGAGAGATGTCCCCCCGCAGTCACAATCCGGCGTACCCGCTTACGGGCCTTATCCGCTGCGGGGAGTGCGGCGGGTACCCGATCAACGACAACAACAAGCAGTCTTGTTACGCCTACCACTGCGGCGCGCGCGCCCGCCATGCGGTGGAGCACGAGACCGTGTGGATCCGGAGAGCGCTCGTCGAGGAGCGCGTCCACGAGTGGCTATTCGAGGTGCGCGACGAGATTGACGCGATCGCGGCCGGCACCGTAGTGCTCCCGACGCCGCGCCGGGCGCCCGACGTCAGCGGCCAGCGGAAAGCGCTGGAGGTGCAGCTAGGAAAGCTCTCCGTGGCCATCGACCGGGCGACAACTGGGCACGTCATGGGGGACATCCCGCGTGATTCGTACCTGCGCACGCGCGACATGCTCACGGCGGAGATGGCGGATGTGCAGCGCAAGCTGGACGCGCTGCCGAAGGAGCAGGCGGAGTCGTTGAGCCCGGTGCCCTTCCGCGAGGTTGTGCAGGGTCTGCTTGACGAGTGGGCGACGATCAGTGTGCAGTCGAAGCGCACGATTCTGGCGTCGTTGATCCGGCGGGTGGAGATCTGCGCGCACAAGGTGGTCCGGGTGGTGCCGGTGTGGGCTCCGGCGGACCAGACGCCCGACGCGGAGCCCACTACCGTTTGAGCCACCAGGACTTGGCTACCGGGCCGCGTACCCCATAACAGGATAATGGTCGGAGAGGTTGGTGTACGTGTAGGACGTGCCCCAGCTGGAGACCGTCCAGGGGGCCGACTGCTCCTTGACCACGTTGTTCTCCCAGCCGGCCGGGCGGGCGTGGCCCGTGCGGTGGAGGACGTAGTCGAGGTCCTCGCGGGGGTCCGTCGGGTAGCGGTACTTCGCGATGGAGTTGTCCGCGGTGTCGAAGGAGTAGGTGTGGCCGGTGCGGGAGTCGGCGCCGGCCAGGCCCGCGTCCGCGAGCATCGTGTTGTACTCCGGGGTGCGGGAGTCGACGTTCATGTCGCCCGCGACGATGACCTGCTCGTTCGCCGGGATGTTCTTGGCGTCGAGGAAGGCGTCGATGTTCTTGAACTGGCGGCTGCGCATCTGGGCGGCCTCGCCGGCGCCGCAGCCCGGGTCGGTGGACTGCGCGTGGGTGCCGACCACGTGCACCTTGGTGCCGTTCACGTTCAGCACCACGTACGCGAAGCCCTTGTTGGACCACCAGTCCGCGCCGCACGCGTCCTTGTAGACGTACTGCTCCTTGCGGACGATCGGCCACTTGCTGAGGATCGTGACGCCGCCGTCCTCGGGGGTGGTCGAGGAGTACGCGCCGCCGGTGGCGTCCCAGCCGCTCTTGCTCCGGCCGACCACCGGCGTCTGGTAGGGGTACTGCGCGGCCGAGTTGGCCTTCAGCGCGTCCGAGGCGGAGTTGTCGAAGGCCTCCTGGAGGACGACGACGTCGTGGCCCTGGTAGAAGGAGGCCTTCGGTATCTCCGCGGCCCGGTGGTCCTGGCCCCAGTTCGGGTACAGGCTCTTGCTGAACAGGAAGACGTTGTACGTGAGGACGCTGAGATTCGGAGTGGCGGCGGGCTCCGCGACGGCCGGCGTCGTGGTGGCGGCCAGGGCGGCGGTGGCGACGGCCGCGACGGCCGTGGCGGCGGCCTTGCTGCGGAACTGCTCGTTGAGCGGCATGCGGTCTCCAGCATTCCTGTGGGGAAGAGCGACCGCGCCATACAAGCAGCCCCAGTTACCTCCGGGTAACACCCGTGCACCGAGAATCTTGACGCGCCATGGCCATACTGGAGGTGTGAAGATCGAAGCGGGGAAGGCAGCGATGAGGGGCGACCGAAGGAAGGATCCGGAGCCGCCACCGCCGGGCGGCGTGCTCTGGACGATCTCCGGTGACATCCGGCAGCTGCTCATGCTGCCCGCGGCCTTCACCATGCAGGTCGCGCACCCGGCGATCGGCGCCGGGGTCGACCAGTACTCGGTCTTCCGCACCGACCCGTGGGGCCGCGGGGAGCGCTCGCTCCGGTCCGTGCAGCTCTGGGTGTACGGGGGCGAGGGGGCCGCCGAGGAGGGCCGCCGGGTCCGCCGGCTGCACAAGGACATCCAGGGCACCGACACCCGGGGCCGCCGCTACCACTCCCTCGACCCGGCTTGCTACTCCTGGGTGCACGCCACCGGCTACCCCGTCTACTCGCACGCCGCCCGCTACCTCTACCGGCCCTTCACCCCGGCCCAGGAACGGCAGCTCTACCGCGAATGGCTCCAGGTAGGCCGCATCCTCGGCATTCGCGACCGGGACATGCCGCAGACCATCGAGGAGTTCGGGCCCTACTACCGGCGGATGCTCGCGGAGGAGATCGAGAACACCAAGGTGGCACGGGAACTCCTCGCCACCGATGTCCCCCTGCCCCGGCCCGAGGGCGGGCCGCTGCCGCTGCGGGTGCTCACCCGGCTGGCCTGGCCGCTGCTGCGCACCCTGTTCCTGCGCTTCCGCGCCTTCGTCACCGTCGGCTACATGCCGCCCGACGCGCGGGCCGCCATCGGACTGGAGTGGACCGAGGCCCAGGAACGCCGGCTCCGCCGGTTCAGCTTCGCCGTACGGCACCTCGTACCGCTGCTGCCGGAACGGTGGCGGTACCTGCCGCTGGCCCGGGAGGCCCGGGCGCGGTGGCGCGCCGCCGCTGCCCGCTGAGGAGCGTGCGGCGGCGCACCGTCTCCGTACCTGCCCGTACGGTCAGTGGCCGTGCCCGTCACGGCCGACGTGGCCGCCGTCGCCGCCGTGGTCGTGCACGGTGTTCGTCGCGGCGATCTTCTTCCACGACTTGGGCTCGGCGGAGGGCGCGGCCGGGGCGGCGAAGGAACGCCCCTTCGGGGGCTTGGCGGCCTTCGGGGCCGGGCCGGTGGCCGGCTTGCCCGCCGTGTACAGCCAGGTCTGGAACAGTGCGGCGAGCTTCTTGCCGGAGACCCGCTCCGCGTACGCGACGAAGTCGCCCACCTTGGCGTTGCCGTACTTCCGCTCCGTCGGCCAGCCCTTGAGGATCTCGAAGAACTTCCCGTCGCCGACCTCGTTCCGCAGCGCCTGCAGGGCCAGCGCTCCACGGTCGTAGACGGCGAGGTGGAACTGGTTCGCCGCCCCCGGGTCACCCGGCTTGACCTGCCAGAACGGGTCCTCGGCCGGCCGTGAGGCGTACACCCAGTCGGCGAGCTCCTGCGCGGTGCCCTCGCCCTCCTTCTCCGACCACAGCCACTGGCTGTAGCGGGCGAAGCCCTCGTTGACCCAGATGTCCTTCCAGTTGTCCACCGACACGCTGTCGCCGTACCACTGGTGGGCCAGCTCGTGCACGACCACCGACACGTTCGCGCCGTTCGCGAACTGGCGCGGGCTGTAGAACGGACGGGTCTGCGTCTCCAGCGCGTAGCCGCTGGTCACGTTGGGCACGTAGCCGCCCAGCGCGTTGAACGGGTACGGGCCGAACACGCCCTCCAGCCACTCCGCGACCTCGCCGGTCCGCTCGATGCTGGCGCGCGCCGCCCCGTCGTTGTCGCCGAGGTCCTTGCTGTAGGCGTTGAGGATCGGCAGGCCGTTCGCGGTGGTGTCCGTGGTGACGTCGAACCTGCCGATGGCGAGCGTGGCCAGGTACGTGGCCTGCGGCTTGTTGGACCGCCAGTTCCAGCGGGTCCAGCCGAGCCGTGAACTCTGTGACTGCAGCACGCCGTTGCTGATGGCCTGGGTGCCGTCCGGAACGCTGACGGACACGTCGAAGGTGGCCTTGTCCAGCGGGTGGTCGTTGCTCGGGAACCACCAGATCGCCGAGTCCGGCTCCTGCGCGGCCACCCCGCCGTCGGGCGTGCGGTGCCAGGCGGTCCAGCCGTCCACCTTCAGCTCCGAGGGCTTCCCGGCGTACTTCACGACCACCGTCACCGGCTTGTCCTTCGCCAGCGGCTTCGCCGGGGTCACCTCCAGCTCCTGCGTCCCGGAGGTGGCGAACCTCGCCTTGGCCCCGTTGACCCGGACCTCGCTCACCTTGAGCCCGAAGTCCAGGTTGAACCGGGACAGGTCCTGCTTGGCCGTGGCCAGCAGGGTGGCCGTGCCCTCCAGCAGGTCCGTCTTCGGCTCGTACTTCAGCCGCAGGTCGTAGTGCGAGACGTCGTATCCGCCGTTGCCGCTGGCCGGGTAGTAGGTGTCGCCGAGACCCGGCGTGCCCGGACCGGCAGTCGCCGCCGACGCCGGGATCACCAGCAGAAGGGAGGCGGCGAGCACGCTCGGGGCGATGACTTTGCGGTGCACGAAAGGCTCCAAGGGGTAGGGGGCGCTGTTCCGTTCGACCGTATTCACCGTCCCGGGCCCAGGTGGTGTCCATGGCCCCTCCTGTCACACGATCGCCATTCGGCCGTCACGATCTTGGCTGGACCGGCTCGGAACGGCCGAAAACCAGGGGGTGTGCAGGGGTGTCCCGAGGGGGCGGCGCTCGTTGGTCCGGGCATGACGATCAAGAAGACCCTCGCCGTCGCCCTCGCCGCCGGGGCCGCCGCCCTCGGCTTCTCCGGCACCGCCCTCGCCGACGGAGTCCCGGTGGAACGGGCCGTGGCGGAGGCCGGCACGACGGCGGGCAACCTCGTCGAACGGCCCCCGGTGGACGTGGAGGCCCTCGCCGGCGACCTGTCCTCGCTGTCCGAGCAGGCCCGGAACGGCACGATCGGCGGCTGAGCGAGCATGGCCGGAACCTGGCTGCCGCCCGAGGAGTTCGCCGAGACGCTGCCGAAGGCGAGCGTGTTCGGAACCATGTTCTTCACCGACGAGCACGACCGGCCGGTCCAGCTGCGGGCGGTGTACTCGCAGAGCCATCCCTGGCAGTGGCCGGGGGGCTGCATGGACCCGGGGGAGAGGCCGTGGGAGACCGCGCTGCGCGAGTGCCGGGAGGAGACCGGCATCGTGTACGGGGGACCCCGGCGACTGCTGGCCACCGTGTTCGGACTGCCGAGCAAGACCTGGCCGCTGAGCACCGTCGGATTCGTCTTCGACGGCGGCTGGCTCACCGACGGGCAGGTGCGGGACATCGTGCTGAACCCGGAGGAGCACGACGAGGTACGGGTGCTCCCGTTGGAGGAGTGGTGCCCGCTGATGCCCCCGCGTGACTACGCGCGACTGGAGGCGGTGATGCGGGCACGAACGTCCGGGACCACGGGGTACTTCGACTCCTGGGACTGGGGGGACTGAGGTACCCGGCCGGTACGACCGAGGTCGCCGGCCGGTGGGACCGGTGCCCCCGGGCCGGTGCGCGGGGGCGGAGCCGCGGGCAACGGGGTTGCCCCGGGGCAGGGTTCCCCACCGACTAAGCAGTCGGTAACCTCCGGTCCATGACTGTTGACCCGCGAGCCGCCCGCCGCGTGTGGCACGGCGCCATCAATCCGATGCACTCCACCGTCTACTTCTCGCCGGACGCCGTCACCGCGTTCGGCGAGCTCGGCATCACCGACCGCCTCGCACAGAACCTGGCCTCCCGCTCCGCCGCCATGGGTGCGGTCGGTGCCGGCACGGTCGCCGCGGCCTTCTACAACTACCGCTACGAGCTCATAGCCCGGCACCTTCCGGCCGTCTGGGACACCGCCACGCCCGGACAGGTCCTCGCCTCCCGCCTGAGCGCCGCCGACGCCACCCTGCGGCGACTGCTCGGCGCCGAGGCCCTCGCCTCCGCCGAGATGACCGAGGCCGCCGAACTGGCCCTGCGGGCCGCCGAGGGCTGCACCCGGCACGGCCGCGTCCTCTACTCCGCCCACGCCGACCTGCCCGTACCCGAGGAAGCCCACCTGCGGCTCTGGCACGCCACCACCCTGCTCCGCGAGCACCGCGGCGACGGCCACCTCACCGCCCTGCTCACCGTCGGACTCGACCCGCTGGAGGCCCTGGTCAGCCACAGCGCCACCGGCAAGGGCTTCTCCCCCAAGTGGATCAAGGTCACCCGGGGCTGGGAGCAGGAGGACATCGAGGCCGCGGCCGGCCGGCTGCGCGAGCGCGGAGTCCTCGACGAGTCCGGCGGACTGACCGTGGCCGGCAAGGAGCTCCGCGAGGAGCTGGAGGCCCAGACCGACCGGCTTGACGCCGCCCCGTACGCGCACCTCGGCGCGGCCGGCCTGGAACGCCTGGGCGAACTGGGCGGTGCCTTCGTGATGGCCGCGCTCACCGCCGGCGCCTTCCCCGCCGACCTGTTCGGCTAGTGCTGTGACCGCATAGGTTCGCCGGGTTGGTGGTCGTGGCGGTTGGATGTGCGGTGGCTGAGCCTGTCCGTGTGCGCAGACTGACCGACCAGGAGGGCCAGAGGCTGCAGCAGATCGTGCGCCGGGGCAGTACCAGTTCGGTGCGATACCGGCGCGCGATGATGTTGCTGGCCTCGGCCGGCGGGAACCGGGTGCCGGTGATCGCCCAGCTGGTGCAGGCCGACGAGGACACCGTCCGGGACGTCATCCACCGGTTCAACGAGATCGGCCTGGCCTGCCTGGACCCTCGATGGGCGGGAGGCCGTCCCCGCCTGCTCAAGCCTGACGACGAGGACTTCGTCATCCAGACGGCCACCACCCGCCCGACCGCACTCGGTCAGCCCTTCACCCGCTGGTCACTGCGCAAACTCGTCGCCTACCTGCGGAACGTCCACGGCAGGTTCATCCGCATCGGCCGCGAGGCGTTACGCTGCCTGCTCGCCCGCCACGGCATAACCTTCCAGCGCACCAAGACCTGGAAAGAGTCCCCGGACCCCGACCGCGACGCCAAACTGGACCGGATCGAGAAGGTCATGGACCGCTTCCCGGACCGGGTCTTCGCCGCCTGGCCGGACATGGCCGCGCCGATGGCCCTTCTCGACCAGCGGGGCGTCGACGTCGCCGTCTTCCTGCTCACCAGGCATGCGCGGATGCTGACGGACGTTCGGCAGCATTCGGCGCGGTCAGGCCTCGGTGGGATGGCCGTCAGATGTAGGCCGTTCGGCGCAGCTGTGTGGCGGGCGGACAGGGGTCAGGATCTCCTGGGGAGGTCCGTTCCTTCAGCGATCTGGAAGCCGCCCCCATGACGATGTACCGCCTGAGGCTGCTGAGCGCCGGAACCGGCCTCGCTCTGTCCCTCGGCCTTGCCCCGACAACCGCCCACGCCCAGGTGTCAGTGCCTTGCGGAGACGTGACAGCCCTGATCGCGGCGATCAACGCCGCCAACAACGGCACCGGCGACCGGCACATCGTGCTCGCCGAGGGCTGTACGTATACCCTTACCGCGGTTGCCGCGAACACTGCCTTCGGCTCCGACGGGCTGCCGGTCGTCACCGGTCGGATCACGATCGACGGGTCGGGCTCTACCATCACCCGCAACTCCAGTGCCCCGCTCTTTCGCATCTTCGAGGTCGCCGAGCGCGGCTCACTCACACTGAACCGACTCACCGTCAGCGGCGGCAGTGTGCCGCAACAGGCGGCGTTCCACAGCGACGGCGGGGGTATCCGCAACGCCGGGCAGCTCCAACTCGCCACAACGACCGTGACCGGCAACCTGGCCGACTCCGGCGGCGGCATTTACACCACCGGCGACCTCACCATGGTCTCCAGCACCGTCAGCGACAACCGAGCGGAGCACGCCTTCGGCGGCGGCATCGACAATCTGCGCGGCACGGTGCGGATTACCTCCAGCACGGTCAGTGGGAACTCCGGCTACCAGGGCGGAGGCATCGTCAGCAGCGGCCGTACTACCGCACGAGTCGTCATCACCGCGAGCACGATCCGCGACAACACCGCCCATGGGCTGGGCAGCACCGGTGGCGGCCTCCTCAGCAGCGGCAGCCTGCGGATCAATTCCAGCACCGTCCGCAACAACCGGGCGGACATCGGTGCTGGGCTGTACAACGAGGATGCCGCCACAGCGGTTGACACCACCTTCGCCGACAACGCAGCGAGCGCCGGCGGCGCGATCGCCAACGTCACCACCGCCACCATGACCCTGAGGTCGAGCCGCATCACAGGAAACACGGCCACGTTCAACGGCCTCGGCCAGGGCGGTGGAATCTTCAACCACGCGCGGCTGACCGCCATCGATACCCTCATCACCGGCAACACGACTGACGGCCAGGGCGGCGGCATCTACAACTACGTCCAAATCCTCGGCCCGGACCGGCTCAGCGACGGAACCGTACGCCTCACGGGCAGCACTGTCACCGGCAACACCGCCGGCGTTGCCGGCGGCGGCATCTACAACGACACCGGCGGCACCGTTCGAATCGCCTCCTCAACGGTGACCGGGAACCAGCCGGACAACTGCGCCGGCACCCCTGTACGCGGCTGTACCGGCTGAACCTGGCTGCGGGACTGTCAATCGAACGGCCCTGTCTAAGATTCGGCCCCGCCAGGCCCGCCATGAGCGCCACAGTTGGCCGCTGAGCGTTTTTGGGTGGACGTGTGCGCTCAGCCCGCATCGGTTGGAGTCCTCCGTACGTCACCCTCATGCAGCAGTGTCGCTAGTGCTGTGACCGCATAGGTTCGCCGGGTTGGTCAGGCTGCGGGTGCGAGGGGGCGTCCGCCCCAGCGGATGCCTGTCTCGCTGCGAATGCGGGCGCGTTCCTTGCGCTGGGTGGCGAGCACTTTGGGGTGGCGGGCGTTGGTGTTGCGCCAGCGCAGGTAGCGGTGCAGGGCCCGGGTCTGCGCGGGGTGGCTGCGGTGGTGGGAGTTGGCCAGGGTGAACTGCCGCAGCGGGCCGAAGTGGGCCTCGATCGGGTTGGCCCAGGAGGCGTAGGTCGGGGTGAAGCACAGTTCGACCTTGTTCTTCGCCGCCCAGCGGCGAATGTCCGTGCCGGTACGGGCGGAGAGGTTGTCCGAGATGATGTAGATCGGAGCGCCGTCGGGTCGGGCGGCGCGGATCGACTTCAGCGCGGCCAGGCTGTTGGCGGTGCCCTTGCGGCGACGGTTGACGCCCCACAGACGGTCGTCGCCGACGGAGTAGCAGCCGTGGAAGTAGGTGACGCCATGGGTGCGGCGGTAGGTCGCCGGGAGCCGGTTGGGCTTGCCCTGCTCGGCCCAGCAGGAGCCGGCGGTGGGCCTGATCCCCAGCGGCCCGAACTCGTCGAAGGCGAAGACCCGGTCCGGGAAGCGGTCCATGACCTTCTCGATCCGGTCCAGTTTGGCGTCGCGGTCGGGGTCCGGGGACTCTTTCCAGGTCTTGGTGCGCTGGAAGGTTATGCCGTGGCGGGCGAGCAGGCAGCGTAACGCCTCGCGGCCGATGCGGATGATCCTGCCGTGGACGTTCCGCAGGTAGGCGACGAGTTTGCGCAGTGACCAGCGGGTGAAGGGCTGACCGAGTGCGGTCGGGCGGGTGGTGGCCGTCTGGATGACGAAGTCCTCGTCGTCAGGCTTGAGCAGGCGGGGACGGCCTCCCGCCCATCGAGGGTCCAGGCAGGCCAGGCCGATCTCGTTGAACCGGTGGATGACGTCCCGGACGGTGTCCTCGTCGGCCTGCACCAGCTGGGCGATCACCGGCACCCGGTTCCCGCCGGCCGAGGCCAGCAACATCATCGCGCGCCGGTATCGCACCGAACTGGTACTGCCCCGGCGCACGATCTGCTGCAGCCTCTGGCCCTCCTGGTCGGTCAGTCTGCGCACACGGACAGGCTCAGCCACCGCGCCTCCAGTCGACGGAATGGATGCCACCGCACATCCAACCGCCACGACCACCAACCCGGCGAACCTATGCGGTCACAGCACTAGGTACATCGCCCCGGGAGGTCGTGTCCTCCGCATCGGGCCGGACCGGCCCGTGACAGGCGTCGCGGGCCCGGCGTGATCCGAAGGACACGGCCTGCGTCCGAACCACGGACCGGCCCCACGGGGCGGGGCGTCCCCCGTCCGTCGGTGCCACCTGCCACAATTGGCGGCTCCAGGCACAGACGAAGGCGGGACCGAGAACGTGACCACGTCCATCGAAGGCAGGATCGCCGAGGAACTCGGCGTACGGGAGCGGCAGGTCAAGGCCGCCGTCGAGCTGCTCGACGGCGGCTCCACCGTTCCGTTCATCGCGCGCTACCGCAAGGAAGCGACCGAGATGCTCGACGACGCGCAGCTGCGCACCCTCGAGGAGCGCCTGCGCTACCTGCGCGAGCTGGAGGACCGGCGCGCGGCGATCCTGGACTCCGTACGGGAGCAGGGCAAGCTCGACGCCGAACTGGAGGCGCGGATCAACGCGGCCGACACCAAGGCCCGCCTGGAGGACATCTACCTCCCCTTCAAGCCCAAGCGGCGCACCAAGGCGCAGATCGCCCGCGAGGCCGGGCTGGAGCCGCTCGCCGACGGGCTGCTCGCCGACCCGTCCGTGGAGCCGGCCGCCGCGGCGGCCGCGTTCGTCGACGCCGACAAGGGGGTCGCCGACCCGGCGGCCGCCCTGGAGGGCGCCCGCGCGATCCTCACCGAGCGCTTCGCCGAGGACGCCGACCTGATCGGCGAGCTCCGCGAGCGCATGTGGGGCCGCGGAAGGCTCGCCGCGAAGGTCCGCGAGGGCAAGGAGGAGGCCGGCGCCAAGTTCGCCGACTACTTCGATTTCGCCGAGCCCTTCACCGCCCTCCCCTCGCACCGCGTGCTGGCCATGCTGCGCGGCGAGAAGGAGGACGTGCTCGACCTGACCCTGGAGCCGGAGGAGCCCGAGGCGGCGGCCGTTCCCGGCCCGTCCGCCTACGAGGGCATGATCGCCCGCCGCTTCGGCGTCGCGGCACCCTCGGCCGCCGGCCGCCCCGGCGACAAATGGCTCGCCGACACGGTCCGCTGGGCCTGGCGCACCAAGATCCAGGTGCACCTGGGCATCGACCTGCGGATGCGGCTCCGCCAGGCCGCCGAGGACGAAGCCGTCCGGGTCTTCGCCGCCAACCTGCGCGACCTGCTGCTCGCCGCGCCCGCCGGCACCCGCGCCACCCTCGGCCTGGACCCCGGCTTCCGCACGGGCGTCAAGGTCGCCGTGGTCGACGCCACCGGCAAGGTGGTGGCCACCGACACGATCTACCCGCACGTGCCCGCGAACAAGTGGGACGCGTCGCTGGCCACTCTCGCCCGGCTGGCCGAGGAACACGCCGTGGAGCTGGTCGCGATCGGCAACGGCACGGCCTCCCGGGAGACCGACAAGCTGGCCGCCGACCTGATCGCCCGGCACCCGGAGTTGAAGCTCACCAAGGTGATGGTCTCCGAGGCCGGTGCCTCCGTGTACTCGGCCTCCGCCTTCGCCTCCCAGGAACTCCCCGGCCTGGACGTGTCACTGCGCGGCGCGGTCTCCATCGCCCGCCGCCTCCAGGACCCGCTCGCCGAACTCGTCAAGATCGACCCCAAGTCGATCGGCGTCGGCCAGTACCAGCACGACCTGTCCGAGGTGAAGCTGTCCCGCTCCCTCGACGCCGTGGTCGAGGACTGCGTCAACGGCGTGGGTGTGGACGTCAACACCGCCTCCGCTCCGCTGCTCGCCCGCGTCTCGGGCATCAGCACCGGCCTCGCCGAGAACATCGTGGCGCACCGCGACACCAACGGTCCGTTCCGCAGCCGCAAGTCCCTCAAGGACGTGGCCCGGCTCGGCCCCAAGGCGTACGAGCAGTGCGCCGGCTTCCTCCGGATCCGCGGCGGGGACGACCCGTTGGACGGCTCCAGCGTGCACCCGGAGGCGTACCCGGTGGTCCGGGCCATGGGCAAGAAGGCGGGGGGCGAGGTCGCCGCGCTGATCGGCAACACCGGCGTGCTGCGCTCGCTGCGCCCGGAGGAGTTCGTCACCGAGGCGTTCGGCCTGCCGACCGTCACCGACATCCTCCGGGAGCTGGAGAAGCCGGGCCGGGACCCGCGCCCGGCGTTCAAGACGGCCACCTTCAAGGAGGGCGTGGAGAAGATCGGCGACCTGGCCGCCGGGATGATCCTGGAGGGCGTGGTCACCAACGTGGCCGCGTTCGGCGCCTTCGTCGACATCGGCGTGCACCAGGACGGCCTGGTGCACGTGTCGGCCATGTCGAAGACCTTCGTCAAGGACCCCCGGGACGTGGTCAAGCCCGGCGACATCGTCCGCGTGAAGGTGATGGACGTCGACATCCCGCGCAAGCGGATCTCGCTCTCGCTCCGGCTGGAGGACGAGGCGGACGGCGGGGATGCGGGCGGTGGTCAGAAGCCGCGCCAGGACCGCCAGGACCGCCGGTCGCGTCAGGAAGGCCAGGGGCAGGGCCAGAACCAGGGCCAGGGTCAGGGTCAGGGTCAGGGCCGTCGTGGTGGCGGCCGCCCGCCGCAGCAGCGCGGCAACGGCGGCGGCCGGTCCCGTGACAACGCCCCGGCGCCGGTGAACAGCGCGATGGCCGACGCCCTCCGCCGCGCCGGCCTCGGTGGCGGCGACCGCAAGCGCGGCTGACGGCGGCCGCCGGGCGGGCGGTCCGCCCGGCGGCAGGGCCCGGCGGGTAGGGCCCGGCGGGCGGTGGCCGGATATGGCCGCCGCCCCCGGAACTCCTTTGCCCTGAAGGGCCAAGATCGGTAGTCATGGTGGTAATTTCCGTATTGCGCCACGCCCGTCCGTCGGCCGGCGGACGGGCCCACGCCAGGGAGTGACGCTGCTTTGACCACCGTTGTGATCACCGGCGCCAGCGCGGGTCTCGGCGCCGCCTTCGCACGCGGCTTCGCCGCCAAGGGCTGCGACCTGGTTCTGGTCGCCCGGGACACCGCCCGGCTCAAGGACCTCGCCGAGGAACTGGCCACCGCCCACGGCACCCTCTCGGAGGTCCTGACCGCGGACCTCCTCGACCCCGATCAGTGCCGCACGGTCGCCGAGCGGCTCGCCGACCCCGCCCGGCCGGTCGACGTCCTGGTCAACAACGCCGGCTTCGGGCTCCCCGCCCCGTTCCCGTACAGCCCGGTCGAGGACGAGGAACGGATGCTGGACCTGCTGGTCAAGGTCCCGCTGAAGCTCACCCACGCGGTCGTCCCGGGCCTGCGCGAGCGCCGCCGCGGGGCGGTGCTGAACGTCTCCTCGGTGGCCGGCCTGCTGCCCACCGGCACCTACGGCGCGGCCAAGGCCTGGGTCACCGCCTTCAGCGAGTCCCTCCGGGTGGACCTGGCCCCGTACGGGGTCCGGGTCCTGGCCGTCGTCCCCGGCTTCACCCGGACCGAGTTCCAGGAGCGGGCCGGCATGGACGTCAGCTCGCTCCCCGACGCCGTCTGGCTCGATGCCGACGAGGTGGTCGCCCGGGCCCTGAAGGACCTGGCCCTGCGCCGCCCGCTCAGCATCACCGGCCTGCGCTACAAGGCCTACGCCATGGCCGCCCGCCACCTGCCCCGCACCTTCGTAGCCCGGAAGATGGCCCGCGACCGCCGCCGGCCCGCGTCGGTGCCGACTGCCGGGCACCAGGAGGCGGTGCGATGAACGGCCCGTCCGGTACGCCCGGGAAGGCAGAGGCGCCCGAGAAGGCAGAGGCGCCCGAGAAGGCAGAGGCCCCGGGAAGGGCCGGGGCACGCGCGATGCGGCCCGCCGCGCGGGTCGTCTGCGTGGACGCCGCCGACCGCGTGCTGCTGCTCCGCTGGCGGGACCCGTACGACGGATCGCTGCTGTGGGAGCCGCCCGGCGGCGGCATCGAGCCCGGCGAGACGCCGTTGGCTGCGGCCCGCCGCGAACTCGCCGAGGAGACCGGCCTCGACCCCGCGGCCGTCCTCGACCGCTCGGTGCCGGTCGACCGCGACCTCCGCTGGAAGGGCGAACGGTACGCCGGCCAGGAGCACTTCTTCGCCGCCCGGTTCGCCGGGGAACGGCCCGAGCCCGTCCGGACCGGCCTGCACCCCGACGAACAGGCCAACATCCAGGCGCACGCCTGGATCCCCTGGTCCGAACTCCACGCCCTGCCCGACCGGCTTGAGCCGCCCCGGCTCCTCGCCGTGCTCGCCGTCCTGCTGCCGGACGGCCCGTGGTGCGCGCCCCCTCGGGCTACAGCTCGGTGACCTTGCCGTCGGAGACCTCCAGTCGGCGGGTGGTGCGCACCGTGTCGAGCATGCGGCGGTCGTGGGTCACGAGCAGCAGGGTGCCCTCGTAGGACTCCAGGGCCGATTCGAGCTGCTCGATCGCCGGGAGGTCCAGGTGGTTCGTGGGCTCGTCGAGGACCAGGAGGTTCACTCCGCGGCCCTGGAGCAGGGCCAGGGCGGCGCGGGTGCGTTCGCCGGGGGAGAGGGTGGCCGCCGGGCGCAGCACGTGCACGGCCTTCAGGCCGAACTTGGCCAGCAGGGTGCGGACATCGGCCGGCTCGGTGTCCGGGACGGCCGCGCAGAACGCCTCCAGGAGGGACTCCTCGCCGAGGAACAGGCCGCGGGCCTGGTCCACCTCGCCCACCAGCACCCCGGAGCCGAGGACGGCCGAACCGGAGTCCGGTTCGAGCCGGCCCAGCAGGGCGGCCAGCAGGGTGGACTTCCCGGCACCGTTGGCCCCGGTGATCGCGATCCGGTCCGCCCAGTCGATCTGCAGGCTGACCGGCCCGAACCGGAAGCCCCCGCGCAGCACTTCGGCCTCGCGCAGGGTGGCCACCACCGAGCCGGAGCGCGGCGCCGCCGCGATCTCCATGCGCAGCTCCCACTCCTTGCGGGGCTCGTCGACGACCTCCAGGCGTTCGATGGCCCGCTGCGTCTGCCGGGCCTTGGCGGCCTGCTTCTCGCTCGCCTCCGAGCGCAGCTTCCGGCCGATCTTGTCGTTGTCGGAGGCCTTCCGGCGGGCGTTGCGGACGCCCTTGTCCATCCAGTTGCGCTGCATCTGGGCGCGGCCCTCCAGGGCCGAGCGCTTGTCGGCGTACTCCTCGTACTCCTCGCGGGCGTGCCGGCGCGTGGTCGCCCGCTCCTCCAGGTACGACTCGTAGCCGCCGCCGTAGAGGTTCACCTGCTGCTGGGCCAGGTCGAGTTCGAGGACCTTGGTGACCGTGCGGGCGAGGAACTCGCGGTCGTGGCTGATGACGACCGTGCCCGCACGCAGCCCCTGCACGAAGCGCTCCAGCCGGTCCAGGCCGTCCAGGTCCAGGTCGTTGGTGGGCTCGTCGAGCAGGAAGACGTCGTAGCGGGAGAGGAGCAGGGAGGCGAGTCCGGCGCGGGCGGCCTGGCCGCCGGACAGCGCGGTCATCGGCAGGTCGAGGTCCACGCCGAGGCCGAGTTCGTCGGCGACCTCCTGCGCCCGGTCGTCCAGGTCCGCTCCGCCGAGGTTCAGCCAGCGGTCCAGGGCCGCGGCGTACGCGTCGTCGGCCCCCGCCACCCCGTCGACCAGGCCCTGGGTGGCCGAGTCCAGGTCCGCCTGGGCGGCCGCCACACCGGTGCGCCGGCCCAGGAACTCCCGTACGGACTCCCCGGGGCGGCGCTCCGGCTCCTGCGGCAGGTGGCCGACGGCGGCGGCCGGCGGGGACAGCCGGAGTTCGCCGTGCTCCGGGGTGTCCAGGCCGGCCAGCAGCCGGAGCAGGGTGGACTTCCCGGCGCCGTTGACGCCGACCAGGCCGATGACGTCCCCGGGGGCGACCACGAGGTCGAGCCCGGAGAAGAGGGAGCGCTCACCGTGACCGGCGGCGAGGTCCTTGGCGACGAGGGTTGCAGTCATGATCTGACGATCCTAGGCGGTATCGGCCCGGCGGTATCGGCCGCGGCAGGCGCCGCATGGCAGGAAAGGTGGGATGCCCGTCATTGCGGACATCGGGCGGCGCACACAGGATGGATGCATGTCACCGCGAAACGTGCTGGTCCTCTACTACGACGGGATGCAGAGCCTGGACGTCACCGGTCCGGTGGAGGTGTTCGCGGGGGCCGCCCGCTTCCCGCGGACGGACGGCGGCTACCGGATCCGGACGGTCTCGCCGGGCGGCGGGCCGGTCCGCACCAACAGCGGGCTCTGCCTCGTCCCGGACGGCGCGCTGGAAGACGTGCCGGACGCCGAGGTGGGGGAGGACACCATCCTGCTGGTGCCCGGCGGGCGGTACACCGGGGACTTCGCACCCCGGCTGACCGGCTGGCTCCGCGTGTACGGGGGTCGCGCGGGCCGGCTGGTGTCCGTCTGCACCGGCGGCATGCTGCTCGCCGAGGCGGGACTGCTCGACGGGCACCGGGCGACCACCCACTGGGCCGCGTGCGAGCAGATGGCCCGGGACTACCCGGAGGTCACCGTGGAGCCGGACCCCATCTTCGTCCGGGACGGCAGGGTGTGCACCAGCGCGGGGGTCACGGCCGGCATCGACCTGGCGCTCGCCCTCGTGGAGGAGGACTTCGGCCAGGACGTCGCCCTCACCATCGCCCGGCACCTGGTGGTCTTCCTTCGCCGGCCCGGCAACCAGGCGCAGTTCAGCGCCCAGCTGTCGGCGCAGACCGCGCGCCGCGAACCCCTGCGGGACGTGCAGCAGTACATCACCGAGCACCCCGGGGCGGACCTCGGCGTCGAGGCGCTGGCCGCCCGCGCGCGGCTCTCGCCGCGCCACTTCGCCCGGGCCTTCCAGGAGGAGACCGGAGTCACCCCGGGCCGGTACGTCGAGCGGGTGCGGGTCGAGCACGCGCGCCGGCTGCTGGAGGAGACCCGGGAGGGCGTGGCACAGGTCGCCCGGTCCTCCGGCTACGGCACCCCCGAGGCGCTGCGCCGGGCCTTCGTCCGCGCCCTGGGCCAGCCCCCGGCCGAGTACCGCCGCAGGTTCGGCCCCGACGGCCACGGCTCCTGACCCGAGCCGCCGCGCCGAGGCCGGCTACTTACGCACCACCCACCGCGTACGCACCACCGCACCGAGCACGCACCACCCACCGAGCACGCACCACCGAGCACGCACCACTCCGGAGGAGACATGCAGATCGCCATCCTGCTCTACGACCGCTTCACCAGCCTCGACGCCGTCGGCCCCTTCGACACCCTCGGCCGCATTCCCGGCGCCGAGACCGTGTTCGTCGCCGAGCGCCCCGGGCCCGTGCGCAATGACTCCGGCGCCCTCGCGATGGTCGCCGACAAGGGGCTCGACGAGGTCACCCGTCCCGACATCGTCGTCGTCCCCGGAGGACCGGGGCAGAGCGACAACATGGAGAACGCCGTCCTGCTCGACTGGCTGCGCGCGGTGGACGCCGGCTCCACCTGGACCACCTCCGTCTGCACCGGCTCGCTGCTGCTGGCCGCGGCCGGGCTGCTGGAGGGCCGCCGGGCGACCAGCCACTGGCTGGCCCTGGAGCAGCTGCGGAAGTACGGGGCCGAGCCGACCGGGGAGCGGGTGGTCACCGACGGCAAGTACGTCACCGCCGCGGGTGTCTCCTCCGGCATCGACATGGGGCTCACCCTGGTCGGGCGGATCGCGGGGGAGCGGGCCGCCCAGAGCGTGCAGCTGCTCACCGAGTACGACCCGCAGCCGCCCTACGACGCGGGCTCGCCCCAGAAGGCCCCGGCCGACCTGGTCGAGGAGTGGCGGGCCAAGAGCCGGTTCATCCTGGAGTAGGCCCGGCAGCCGGCGGGGCTCAGAGAGCCCCGCCGGCCCCGTCGGCCTCCTCGGCCCCGTTCCAGGTGAACACCGGGGCCCGGCGCTCCAGGAACGCGGCGACCCCCTCGGCGTGGTCGTTGCTCCCGTCCATCTGCGCCGCCCAGTGCGCGTCGCGGTCCGTGCGCCCGTCCGCGAACTCCTTCGCCGCCGCCTGGGTGAGCAGCGAGCGCGAGGCCAGCACCGCCGCGAACCCGGCGACCCGCTTCTCCAGCCCGTCCGACGGGTGCACCTCGTCCACCAGGCCGGTCCGCAGCGCCCGTTCGGTGTCGATCAACTCGGCGGAGAACAGCAGGTACTTGGCGGCGGCCGGTCCCACCAGGCGGGCCAGCCGCCGGGTCGAGGCCGACGGATAGACGATGCCCAGCCGGGCCGGGGTCACCCCGAACAGCGCCCCCTCCGCCGCGAACCGCAGGTCGCAGGCCGCGGCCAGCTGGGTGCCGCCGCCCACGCAGTGCCCGCGGACGGCCGCGAGCGTCGGCTTGGGGAAGGCCGCCAGGGCCTCCTCCGCGGCGAGCGCCAGCGGCTTGGGGTCCTCGCCGCCGGTCAGCGAGGTGATGTCGGCGCCGGCGCAGAACGTGTCCCCGGCCCCGGTCAGCACCAGCACCCGTACGGCCGCGTCCCGCGCGAACCCGTCGAGCAGCTCCGGCAGCGCCCGCCACATCGCGGCGGTCATGGCGTTGCGCCGGGCCGGGTGGGAGATGGTGACCGTGGCGACTCCGTCGGCGACGGAGGTCAGCAGCTGCGCGTCCATGCGGCGAATCCTATGATCAAAGGGTTCGTCCGGGGGATGCCGGAGGGGGTGCTGCTGGAGGTGCACGCCCATGGGCGCAGAACGGACCGACGGGACCGACGGGACCGAGAAGAGCGGCGGCACCGGCCGCAACGGTGAGCCGAAGCGGGGCAGGGAGAAACTCAGCCGGCACTACGGATGGCTGGCCGTGCTCGGCGTGATCCTGGTGCTGGCCGGACTGGTGGGCCTGGTCTACGCCGGCCTCGCCACCCTGACGACCATGTTCCTCTTCGGCTGCCTGCTGCTGATCGGCGGCGTGGTGGGGCTGTTGCAGGCCTTCCAGTCCCGCAAGAGCAGCTACTTCTGGCTGGCCGTGATCATCGCCGCGATCAACATCGCGGCCGGCCTGGTGATCCTGGCCCGTCCGCAGGCGAGCGCCGAGGCGCTCACCATGTTCGCCGCGCTGTTCTTCCTGATCGGCGGGCTGTTCCGGCTGGCCGGGGCCGTCGTGGTGCGGGGCCCCGAACTGGGGCTGACCCTGGCGCAGGGCGCCTTCGGCGTGCTGCTCGGCCTCCTGATCCTGTGGGAGTGGCCCGGCAGCAGCCTGTACGTGATCGGTACGTTCTTCTCGCTCGCCCTGCTCTTCGACGGGCTGGCCCTGATCGCCCTCGGTACGGGGGCGCGGCGCATCCTGGGCCTGGTCAGCGAGGAGGAGACCGTAGCGGCGGCGCCCGAGGGCAACGGCCGGCCTCCTGCGGAGGGGGCCGGAAAGGGGCCGACGGAAGATCAGGAACAGTCCAACAACTGACGCTGTCATAAACCAGCGGTCAGAAAGTGCCCGAATGACGCCGACTTGTGGTCAGCAGAGCGGTGCGGACCAGCGCGTTCCCCACCCTTGACGCGTGGAGACGATCGAGCGCGAAGACGGGGGCCGGAAGATGGAAGCGGACGTCAGCGGGACGGCGCCGCCGGCCCGGTACGAAGGCGTGTGGAGGTTCACCGCCCCCGCGGTTGAAGAATCCGTTCCGCAGGCCCGTCGGGCCGTCCGCGACCTGCTAGGGCGGCAGGGCGTGCCGGCGGACCGGGACACGGTCTACACCCTGCTCCTGATCGTCTCCGAGCTCGTCACCAACTCGGTGCGGCACGCCGCCCTGCTCTCGCCCGAGGTCGCGGTCGAGGTGGCCATCGGCCGGGAGTGGGTACGGGTGGCCGTCGAGGACAACCACCCGTACCGCCCCAAGGCGCTGGAGGCGGATTTCGGTCAGACGGGCGGCCGCGGCCTGCTGCTGGTGCGCGAGACCACCAGGGAGGCCGGCGGGGTCTGCGACGTCGAGCACACGGCGGGCGGCGGCAAGGTGATCTGGGCGGCCCTGCCGTTGGTCCCCGGCCCGCGCTGACAGCCGGACGGGGCTGGGCAGGCAGGACGGGCAGCCGGCCGGACGCGCCGCACACCGCACGGCTGACGCCGCACGGGCCGCACGCCGCACGGGCCGCACGCCGCACGGGCCGCACGCCGCACGGGCCCGGTGGGGGCGTACGGGCTACCAGCCGGCGGCTTCCCCGGTCAGTTCGCGGATCGCCGGCCGGGCCGCGTCCAGCACGGTCATGAACCAGGCCGAGAACGGCTGCTCCGCGTGCCGCTTGGCGAGCTCGTCCGCGGTGACGAAGGCCGTGTCACCGACCTCCTCCGGATCGGGCCGCAGCGTGGCCTGCGCGAGTCCCACGAAAAGGTGGTTGTACTCCTGCTCCACCAGCCCCGATGCCGGATCCGGGTGGTTGTAGCGGACGGTGCCGGCCTCCGCGAGCAGCGAGGGGGACACCCCCAGCTCCTCGTACGTCCGCCGGGCCGCGGCCGCGAACGGCGACTCACCCGGATAGGGGTGCCCGCAGCAGGTGTTCGACCAGACGCCGGGAGAGTGGTACTTCCCCAGCGCGCGCTGCTGCAGCAGCAGTCTCCCCTGCTCGTCGAAGAGGAACACCGAGAAGGCCCGGTGCAGCTGCCCGGGCGGTTGGTGCGCGGCGAGCTTCTCCGCGGTGCCGATGGTATTGCCTGCCTCGTCGACCAGTTCGAGCATGATCGGTTCCTGCGGGGCGGTGCCGTTGGACGCGGGGTGCGCGGCGGTGGCTGGTGTGATCGGCATAACCATCCTTCGCTTCGGAATACGGCCTTCAGTCTGCCGCACAAACCGGGCTTGTCCGCACTTCGTCCATCCGCGCATGTCCGCCGCCCACCCCGTGCTATGGGTCACGGGACGGGCGGCGGAGGGACGGCGCGTCAGACCCCGAAGGGTGCCGGGTAGGCGATCGTGCCCGCCGGAACGGCCGCGGAACCGTCCAGCACCAGCGCCATCAGCGCCTCGTCGGGCGCCTCGAACGGCGCCCGGATCCCGTACCGCGAAGCCGGCACGAAACCGAACCTCGGGTAGTACTCCGGATGGCCGAGCACCAGCACCAGCGCCTCACCGCGCTCCCGTGCCGCGTCCAGCAGCGCCCGTACGACGGAACTGCCCGCGCCCGACCGCTGCACCGCCGGATCGGTGGCCACCGGGGCCAGCGCCAGCGCCGGTACCCCGTCCACCGTGCAGCGGGTCAACAGGGCGTGCGCCGCGACCGTGCCGCCCGGGCCCTCGGCCACGTACGACAGTCCCGGCAGCCAGGACGGGTCGGTGCGCAGCGCGTCCACCAGGTCCGCTTCCAGCGGTGTGCCGAAGGCCGCCAGGTTGACCGCGCGTACGGCGCCGGTGTCGGCGGGGGTCTCCGGCCGGGCCGGCCAGGCCCGGGCAGCCCGGCCCGTCCCGGCGGTGACCGGGCGCAGCACGTAGCCGGTGTAGCCGTACTCGTGGCCGTGCCGCTTCCGTACGGAGATCTCCTCGCGGGTGGCGGACAGCGCGGCCGGCATCCCGGGGGCGCCGGGGTCCGCCGCAGCGGCCCGTTCGGCCAGCGGCCCGTAGTACTCGTCCCAGTCGGACCCGGGCTGCGGGACCACGCCGAGCACCCGGTAGCCGGCGGCCTGGGCGGCCGCCAGGTTCCCGGCGCCGGTGCGCAGCGCGTAGTGGCGGTCCCAGAAGGCCCGCACCGCGGCGGAGGGCTCCTCCGTGGTCCACTCGCACTCGGTCAGCACCAGGGTGCCGCCGGGGGCGAGCAGCCGGCGCCATTGTGCGAGCGCGGTGTCGAAGCCGATCGCGTAGGCGGAGCTCTCCGCCCAGACCAGGTCGAAGGACCCGTCGGGGAAGGGGAGCGCCCCCATGTCGGCGTTGAGAGGACGGATCCGCTCGGCCAGGCCACGGGCCGCGGCGGCCTCCCGGAGCTCGTCGAGGAACTCCTCGTGCAGGTCGACGGCGGTCACCTCGGCGAGGCCGGCGCCGCCCGCCTCGGCGGCGAGCAGCAGGGAACTGCGGCCCGGGCCGCAGCCGAGGGCCAGGACACGGGGCCGCTCGGGGAGCGGCCCGGCCAGGGACAGCAGCCGGCGGGTGGTCGCGTCGGAACCGGGGCCCTGCCGGGGCAGGCCCCGGTGCAGCGTGAAGAACGCCTCATGGAGGGCGTGCGGATCCTGCGGAACGGATGTGTGCGGACCCTGCGGATCGTGAAGGTCCTGGAGAGAGGTGTGGTCGGTCAACGTGAACCCTTGAACAGGGGCTCCGGCCGACGGGGCGGATGCGGGCGGTCGGTTGGGACCGCGTCGGTCAGGCCCGGCCGGAAGCCCGGAAGAAGTCGGGGATGTACCGGATCTCGCCGCGCACGGCAGCGATCACTGCGACGGTCATCAACCCCACCTCTTTCCGGATCAGTTGGGCACGGCTCGGCGCCCATGTCGGCCTTGGACGCGTTTACGGAGCTCGTACACGTCTGCGTCCACCCTAGCATCGGGCCGGTTTGTGAGCCGAAGCACTGATCATCAATGATGATCGAGCGGCTGACGGTGGGGGCGTGAACGGGGGGTGAACCCCGGCTTCCATTCATCCGATAGCCTCTGCCGACGTGCTGCCGCCCCATGAGGCGCCCGTTCCAAGGAGTGAGTTCGTCGCCGACCGCCATCCTCACCGGTCCACCGGTCCCCGGATCACCGCTCGAAGGCGACCTCCGCACCCTCGGCTTCCAGGTCGTCGCCGCCGCCGGGCCCGCTGACGCGGCCGCCGCGCTGGCCGCCGTACCCGCCGACCAGCGGGTGGCCGTGGTGGACACCGCCTTCGTCGGGCACCTGCACGCGCTGCGGCTGGCCCTCACCGACCCGCGCTTCGAGGCCTGCGCCGTCCCCGGCGCGCTCTCCGTGCAACCGGCCGCCCGGTCCGCCCTCACCCGCGCCGTGAGCCTCGTCACCGTCCCCGAGACGGCCCCGGCCGTTCCGGGCGGGGACGTCCCGGCGGAGGACGGCCCCTACGCCGGCCGGCTGGCCGGCGTGCTGGAGGCGGACGGCACCGTGGTGCAGCGGCCCGAGCTCGGCAGCCTGGTCGCGGCGGTGCCCGCGAGCCCCGCCGAGCGCGCCGAGGCGGCCGCCGCGGTCGCCGCCGTGGACGACGAGGCGGTCCGGCTGCGCTCCGCCGTGAAGTCCCGCGACGGGTTCTTCACCACCTTCTGCATCAGCCCGTACTCGCGCTACATCGCCCGCTGGTGCGCGCGCCGCGGCCTCACCCCCAACCAGGTCACCACCGCCTCGCTGCTCACCGCGCTGATCGCGGCGGGCTGCGCGGCCACCGGAGACCGCTGGGGCTACGTGGCGGCCGGCGTGCTGCTGCTCTTCTCCTTCGTCCTGGACTGCACCGACGGGCAGCTCGCCCGCTACTCCCTGCAGTACTCGACGATGGGCGCCTGGCTGGACGCCACCTTCGACCGGGCCAAGGAGTACTCCTTCTACGCCGGCCTGGCGCTCGGCGCGGCCCGCAACGGCGACGACGTGTGGGCCCTCGCGCTCGGCGCGATGATCCTCATGACCTGCCGGCACGTGGTGGACTTCGCCTTCAACGAGGCCAACCACGACGCCACCGCCAACACCAGCCCCACCGCGGCGCTCTCGGACCGCCTCGACAGCGTCGGCTGGACGGTCTGGGCCCGCCGCATGATCATCCTGCCGATCGGCGAGCGCTGGGCGATGATCGCGGTGCTCACCGCCGCCACCACCCCCCGCATCGTCTTCTACGCGCTGCTGATCGGGTGTGCCGTCGGCGCCTGCTACACCACCGCCGGCCGCGTGCTGCGCTCGCTGACCCGGAGGGCTGGGGGCACCTCCCAGGCGGAGCTCTGGGGGAGGACCGACCGGGCCGCCCAGGCCCTCTACGACCTCACCGACTCCGGCCCGCTGGCCGAGCTCCCGCGGCGCCTGCTGAAGGCCCGCAAGCCCGCCGCGACCTCGGTGTTCGTCGCCGGTCTCGCCGCCGTCGCCATGGTCGGCCTGGCCCTGTCCCGGCCCTTCGGGGACGCGGTGCTGATCGGTGTCGCCGTGCTCTACGCGATCGCCGCCGGAGAGGCCGTCTCCCGCCCCCTCAAGGGCGCCCTGGACTGGCTGATCCCGCCGCTGTTCCGCGCCGCCGAGTACGTCACGATCCTGGTGCTGGCCGCCAAGGCGGACGTGAACGGAGCCCTTCCTGCGGCTTTCGGGCTGGTGGCGGCCGTCGCCTACCATCACTACGACACGGTGTACCGCATCCGCGGTGGCACCGGCGCGCCCCCGCACTGGCTGGTGCGGACGACCGGCGGTCACGAAGGCCGGGTCCTGGTGGCCGTGGTCCTGTCCGTGGTCCTCGCGCGCGCGGACTTCCCGGTCGCGCTCACGGCCCTCGCCGTGTTCGTGGCCCTCGTGGTGCTCGTGGAGAGCATCCGCTTCTGGGTGTCCTCCGGAGCACCCGCCGTACATGACGAAGGAGAACCAGCATGATCGGCCTTGTCCTCGCTGCCGGTGCCGGACGCCGTCTGCGTCCGTACACCGACACCCTCCCCAAGGCCCTCGTGCCCGTCGGCCCCGAAGGCGACGAGGAGAGCCTGACGGTCCTCGACCTGACCCTGGGCAACTTCGCAGAGGTCGGGCTCACCGAGGTCGCGATCGTCGTCGGCTACCGCAAGGAGGCCGTGTACGAGCGCAAGGCCGCCCTGGAGGCCAAGTACGGTCTGAAGATCACGCTGATCGACAACGACAAGGCCGAGGAGTGGAACAACGCCTACTCCCTGTGGTGCGCCCGTGAGGTGCTGAAGCAGGGCGTGATCCTCGCCAACGGCGACACCGTCCACCCGGTCTCCGTCGAGAAGAAGCTGCTCGACGCCCGCGGCAACGGCCAGAAGATCATCCTCGCCCTCGACACGGTCAAGCAGCTGGCCGACGAGGAGATGAAGGTCATCACGGCCGACGGACAGGGCGTCCGCAGGATCACCAAGCTGATGGAGCCGTCCGACGCGACCGGCGAGTACATCGGCGTCACCCTGATCGAGCCCGAGGCCGCCGAGGAGCTGGCCGACGCTCTCAAGGCGACCTTCGAGCGCGACCCCGACCTCTACTACGAGGACGGCTACCAGGAGCTGGTCAACCGCGGCTTCACCGTCGACGTGGCCCCCATCGGCGACGTCAGGTGGGTCGAGATCGACAACCACGACGACCTCGCCAAGGGCCGGACGATCGCATGCCAGTACTGACGAGGCTCATCCCCTCCCCGGTCGTCGTCGACATCAGCAACGGGGCGATGGAGAAGCTGGACGGCATCCTCGCCGACCAGCGGATCTCCGCCTCCGGCAAGCTGGCGATCGCGATCAGCGGCGGCTCCGGCCGGGCGCTCCGCGCCCGGCTGGCGCCGGCCCTGCCGTACGCCGACTGGTTCCCGGTCGCGGACGGCACCATCGACTCGGCGGTCAAGCTCGCCGACGACATAAAGGGCCGCCGCTACGACGCCGTGGTGGGGCTGGGAGGCGGCAAGATCATCGACGTGGCGAAGTACGCCGCGGCGCGGGTCGGGCTGCCGATGGTGGCGATCGCCACCAACCTCTCGCACGACGGGATCTGCTCCCCGGTGTCCATCCTGGACAACGACAACGGGCGCGGTTCCTACGGAGTCCCCACCCCGATCGCCATGGTGATCGACCTCGACGTGATCCGCGAAGCCCCCACCCGGTTCATCCGGGCCGGCATTGGCGACGCGATCTCCAACATCTCGTCGATCGCCGACTGGGAGCTCTCGCACAAGATCACCGGCGAGGCGGTGGACGGCCTGGCCGCCGCCATGGCCCGCACCGCGGGCGAGTCGGTGCTGCGCCACCCCGGGGGCTGCGGGGACGACGAGTTCCTCACGGTGCTCGCCGAGGCCCTCGTCCTGACCGGCATCGCCATGTCGATCAGCGGGGACAGCCGGCCGGCCTCCGGCGCCTGCCACGAGATCAGCCACGCCTTCGACCTGCTCTACCCGGGCCGCCACGCGCTCCACGGCGAGCAGGTGGGCCTCGGCGCCGCCTTCGCGATGCACCTGCGCGGGTCCCGGGAGCAGTCCGGGCTCTTCGCGGAGGTGCTGCGCCGCCACGCACTGCCGGTGCTGCCCGAGGAGATCGGGTTCAGCGTGGACGAGTTCGTCGCGGCCGTCGCCTACGCCCCGCAGACCCGCCCGGGACGGTTCACCATCCTGGAGCACCTCAACCTGTCCGAAGCCGACATCAGGGACGCGTACGCCGACTATGCCAAAACCATCCGTAGCTGAGCTCCGCCCGGTCGTCCATCCGGCGGGTGTGAAGGACCGGCGCAGCGGAGAGCACTGGGGCGGCCGCCTGTACATGCGCGAGGTCTCCCTGCGCATCACCCGCCTGCTGGCGAACACCGGCGTCACGCCGAACCAGCTGACGTACCTGATGACGCTGTGCGGCGTGCTCGCCGCCCCGGCCCTGCTGATCCCCGGGATCTGGGGAGCCGTGCTCGGCGTGGTCTTCGTCCAGCTCTACCTGCTGCTCGACTGCGTCGACGGCGAGCTCGCCCGCTGGAAGAAGCAGTACTCGCTGTCCGGGGTCTACCTGGACCGGGTCGGCGCCTACCTGTGCGACGCGGCCGTCCTGGTCGGCTTCGGCCTGCGCGCCGCGGACCTGTGGGGCAGCGGCCGGATCGACTGGCTCTGGGCCTTCCTGGGCACCCTGGCGGCGCTCGGCGCGATCCTGATCAAGGCCGAGACCGACCTGGTCGGCGTCGCCCGGCACCAGGCCGGGATGCCCCCGGTCCAGGAGGCCGCGGCCGAGCCGCGCTCCTCCGGCGTGGCGCTCGCCCGTCGGGCCGCCGCCGCGCTCAAGTTCCACCGGCTGATCCTCGGCATCGAGGCCTCGCTGCTGATCGTGGTGCTGGCCGTGCTCGACCAGATGCGGGGCGACCTGTACTGGTCCCGGCTCGGAGTCGCCGTGCTGGCCGGTATCGCGCTCCTGCAGACCGTGCTGCACCTGGTCTCCGTCCTCGCCTCCAGCAGGCTGAAGTGACCGCCCCGCTGCGCATCGGCGCGGTGATCATCACCATGGGGACCCGGCCCGACGAGCTCAAGGCGCTCCTGGAGTCGGTGGCCCGGCAGGACGGCGACCCGATCGAGGTGGTCGTGGTCTGCCAGGGCGTGACGGTGGACGGGCTGCCCGAGGGCGTCCGTACCGTCGAGCTCCCGGAGAACCTCGGCATTCCCGGCGGCCGCAACAAGGGCATCGAGGCGTTCGGGCCCGGTGGCCGCGACGTGGACGCCCTGATGTTCCTCGACGACGACGGCCTGCTGGAGCGCACCGACACCGCGGAGCTGTGCCGGCAGGCCCTCGCCGAGGACCCGCGGCTCGGCATCATCAGCTTCCGGATCGCCGACCCGGAGACCGGCACCACCCAGCGCCGGCACGTGCCGCGGCTCGGTTCCTCCGACCCGATGCGGTCCTCCCGGGTGACCACCTTCCTCGGCGGTGCCAACATCGTCCGCACCAAGGTGTTCCAGGAGGCCGGCGGCCTGCCCGACGACTTCTTCTACGCCCACGAGGAGACCGACCTGGCCTGGCGGGCCCTGGACGCGGGCTGGCTGGTGGACTACCGGGCCGACATGGTGCTGCTGCACCCGGCCACGTCGCCCTCCCGGCACGCCCAGTACCACCGGCTGGTGGCCCGGAACCGGGTGTGGCTGGCCCGGCGGAACCTGCCCTTCCCGCTGGTCCCCGTCTACCTCGGGGTGTGGGTGCTGCTCACCCTGGCCCGCCGTCCGTCGAAGGCCGCCCTGGCCGCCTGGTTCGCGGGATTCAAGGAGGGGTGGCAGACTCCCTGCGGGCCCCGGAAGCCGATCAAGTGGCGCACCGTATGGCTGCTGACCCGGCTGGGGCGACCGCCCGTCGTCTGACGGGCGGCGGCTCTGCGACCATGGACGCTCTGGGACCATGGAACGTCGTACCGGAGCCGGTGCCCCGTGCCCGATGCCCACACCTGCCGCATCTTGAAGACGAAAGTTTCAACTTGTGAGTGACACAACCCACGACGGCGCCCTCGCCACGAGCACGCCGCCGTCCGCCGATGCGGGGCTGACCCCCTCGCAGCTCGCCGACAAGTACGGGCTCTCCGTGAGCGGGGCCCGGCCAGGGCTCTCCGAGTACGTGCGGCAGATCTGGGGCCGGCGCCACTTCATCGTGGCCTTCTCGCGGGCCAAGCTGATGGCCCAGTACAGCCAGGCCAAGCTGGGCCAGATCTGGCAGGTGGCCACGCCGCTGCTGAACGCGGCCGTGTACTGGCTGATCTTCGGCGTGATCCTGCAGGCGGGCAAGGAGATGCCTCCGGGCACCTACGTCCCGTTCCTGATGATGGGCATCTTCGTCTTCACCTTCACCCAGAGCTCGTTGATGGCCGGTGTCCGGTCGATCTCCGGGAACCTGGGCCTGGTCCGGGCCCTGCACTTCCCCCGGGCCACCCTGCCCATCTCGTTCTCGCTGCAGCAGCTCCAGCAGCTGATGTACTCGATGATCGTCGTGTTCATCATCGCGATCGCCTTCGGCAACTACCCGAAGCTCTCGTGGCTGCTGGTGATCCCGACGCTGGCGCTGCAGTTCGTCTTCAACACCGGCCTCGCGATGGTCTTCGCGCGGATGGGCGCGAAGACCCCCGACCTGGCGCAGCTGATGCCGTTCATCATGCGTACCTGGATGTACGCCTCCGGCGTGATGTTCCCGATCGCGGCGTACCTCGACGAGCAGCCGGCCTGGGTCAGCGACCTGCTGCTGTGGAACCCGGCGTCGATCTACATGGACCTCATCCGGTTCTCGCTGATCGACGAGTACGGCGCGAGCAACCTGCCGCCGCACGTCTGGGCCTTCGCCGTCGGCTGGGCCGTGGTGATCGGCATCGGCGGATTCGTGTACTTCTGGAAGGCAGAGGAGCGGTACGGCCGTGGCTGACAACTCATCGGGGCGCATCCCCACGGTCATCGCCGACGACGTCCACATCGTCTACCGGGTCAACGCCGGTGCGGGCGGCAAGGGCAGTGCCACGTCGGCGATGAGCAGAATACTCCGGCGCAAGGGCGAGCAGCCCGGCGTCCGCCGGGTGCACGCCGTACGCGGTGTCACCTTCACCGCGTACCGGGGCGAGGCCATCGGCCTCATCGGCTCCAACGGTTCCGGCAAGTCCACCCTGCTGCGGGCCATCGCCGGCCTGCTGCCGACCGAGTCGGGCAAGGTGTACACCGACGGGCAGCCCTCGCTGCTCGGCGTGAACGCGGCACTGATGAACGACCTGACCGGTGAGCGCAACGTGATGCTCGGCGGCCTCGCCATGGGCATGTCCCGCGAGGAGATCCGCGAGCGCTACCAGGGGATCGTCGACTTCTCGGGCATCAACGAGAAGGGCGACTTCATCTCCCTGCCGATGCGCACCTACTCCTCCGGCATGGCGGCGCGCCTGCGGTTCTCGATCGCGGCGGCCAAGAACCACGACGTGCTGATGATCGACGAGGCGCTCGCCACCGGTGACCGCAAGTTCCAGATCCGTTCCGAGGAGCGGATCCGCGAGCTGCGCAAGGAAGCCGGCACCGTGTTCCTGGTCAGCCACAGCAACAAGTCGATCCGGGACACCTGTGACCGGGTGCTGTGGCTGGAGAAGGGCGAGCTCCTGATGGACGGGCCGACCGAAGAGGTCGTGCGCGCCTACGAGAAGGAGACCGGCCGCTAGGCGGGACCACACCGCCCGGCCTGGCTCGTACGGCAGGCCCCCGACGCACCCGGGTGTGTCGGGGGCCTCGTCATGCGGTGCGCGCGAGGCGGGGGCGAGCGGGAGGGGCGCGACATCCCGCAACGCCGCGAGTACCCGAGAGCCCGGCCCGGCGCTGTACAACGTAAGCTGGACCGGTCCTGAATCGCGGCGGCGTGTCCGAAATGGGATGTATTCGGTTGGCGTGTAGAACGGGAGATGTGACGGCAATGGCTACGGGAAACCTCCGGACACCGGGCGGACCGGCCGTCCCCGCCCCGGGCGGCGGGCGGTGACCCCGGGGCCCGGCATCCGGCCCGACGCCACCCCGCACGCCACGCCGACGACCGAGCCGGTGACGCACCCCGCGTCCGCCGGCCGCGCCGCGCACCCCGCGCAGGCCACGCCCGCCGGACACGTCGCGCACGCCACCCTCGGCAAGGCCGCGGCGGAGAACTTCCCCGTCGCTCCCGCCTTCCTCCCGCGCGCCTGGCGGACGGGTCTCATGGCCGTCTACGGGTACGCCCGCCTGGTCGACGACATCGGCGACGGCGACCTCGCCCCCGGCGGGGCGGACGCCGCCCTCCTCGGCCTCGATCCGGCCGCCGCCGCGGACCGGCTCGCCCTGCTCGATGCCTTCGAGGCCGACCTGCGGCGCGTCTTCGACTCCACCCCGCGCCACCCGCTGCTGGCCTCGCTGCAGCCCGTCGTCCGCGCCCACGCCCTCACCCCCGAGCCGTTCCTCGGCCTGATCGAGGCCAACCGGCAGGACCAGAAGGTGTCGCGCTACGCCACCTACCGCGAGCTCGCCGCGTACTGCGAGCTGTCCGCGAACCCGGTCGGCCGCCTGGTGCTCTCCCTCACCGGGACCAGCACCCCCGAGCGCATCCGCCGCTCCGACGAGATCTGCACCGCCCTGCAGATCGTCGAACACCTCCAGGACGTCGCCGAGGACCTCGGCCGCGACCGGATCTACCTGCCGGCCGAGGACATGCGGCGCTGCGGCGTCACCGAGACCGACCTCGCCGCCCCCACCGCCGGCGCCGCCGTACGTTCCCTGATCGCCTACGAATCCGAACGCGCGGCACACCTGCTGGACGCGGGCACCCCCCTCGTGGGCAGCGTGCACGGCCGGCTCCGGCTGCTCCTCGCGGGCTTCGTCGGAGGCGGGCGCGCCGCCCTCCGCGCGGTCTCCGCCGCCGGGTTCGACGTCCTCCCCGGCCCTCCCAAGCCCACCAAGACCGGCCTGCTCCGCGAGGTGGCCGCCGTCCTGCGCCCGAGAAAGGGGTGAGCCCGACCGTGGAGGGCACGCACGCGTCCGCACCCGTAGCCGCCGCCTACAGTTACTGCGAGGCCGTCACCGGCGCGCAGGCACGCAACTTCGCGTACGGGATCCGGCTCCTGCCGACCGACAAGCGGCAGGCGATGTCGGCGCTGTACGCCTTCTCCCGGCGCGTCGACGACATCGGCGACGGCCTGCTGCCGGCCGAGGCGAAGCTGGCCCGGCTGGAGGAGACCCGCGCGCTGCTGGGCCGGATCCGCGAGGGCCGCGTGGAGGAGGACGACACCGACCCGGTCGCGGTCGCCCTCGCGCACGCCGCACACCGGTTCCCGATCCCGCTCGGCGGCCTCGACGAGCTGATCGACGGCGTGCTGATGGACGTGCGCGGCACCGACTACGAGACCTGGGAGGAGCTCCGGGCCTACTGCCGCTGCGTGGCCGGGGCCATCGGCCGGCTCTCCCTGGGGGTGTTCGGTACCGTGAATGCCGCGGGCCCTGGAGCCCGGGACGCCGCCCGCGCCTCCGAGTACGCCGACACGCTCGGCCTCGCCCTGCAACTCACCAACATCCTCCGCGACGTCCGCGAGGACGCCGCCAACGGCCGCACCTACCTGCCCGCCGAGGACCTCGCCAAGTTCGGCTGCGCCGAAGGCTTCGACTCCGGCCGGGCCCCGGCCGGCTCGGACTTCCCCGGCCTGGTCCACCACGAAGTGCGGCGCGCCCGCGCCCTGTTCACCGAGGGCTACCGGCTGCTGCCGATGCTCGACCGGCGCAGCGGCGCCTGCGTGGCCGCGATGGCCGGCATCTACCGCCGGCTCCTCGACCGCATCGAGCGCGAGCCGTACGCCGTCCTGCGCGGCCGCGTCTCGCTGCCGGTCACGGAGAAGGCGTACGTCGCCGTCCGCGGCCTGTCCGGCCTCGACGCGCGCACCGTCTCCCGGCAGAGCGCCCGGAGGCGGCCGCTGTGACCACCGCACACCACCGGGCCGGGGAGGACGCGTGACCGACCACCGTGCCGTCGTCGTCGGCGGCGGCCTCGCCGGGGTCACCGCCGCGCTCGAACTCGCCGACGCCGGGCTGCGCGTCACCCTGCTCGAAGGGCGGCCGCGACTGGGCGGACTGGCGTTCTCCTTCAAGCGGGGTGACCTGACCGTCGACAACGGGCAGCACGTCTACATGCGCTGCTGCACCGCCTACCGGTGGTTCCTGGACCGGGTCGGGGGCACCGCCCTCGCCCCGCTGCAGGATCGTCTCGACGTGCCCGTCCTGGACGTGGCGCACCCCAAGGGGCCCCGGCTCGGCCGGCTGCGCCGGGCCGCGCTGCCGGTGCCGCTGCACCTGGCGGGCTCGCTGGCCCGCTACCCCCACCTGTCCCTCGCCGAGCGCGCTGCCGTCGGGCGGGCCGCGCTCGCCCTCCGTCGGCTCGACCCCGCCGACCCGGCCCTGGACGGCGTCGACTTCGCGACCTGGCTCGGCCGCTACGGCCAGTCGCCCCGTACGGTCGAGGCCCTGTGGGACCTGGTCGGCATCGCCACCCTCAACGCCACCGCCGCGCACTCCTCGCTCGGGCTGGCCGCCATGGTGTTCAGGACCGGACTGCTGTCCGAGCCCGGCGCCGCCGACCTCGGATGGGCGAAGGTCCCGCTCGGCGACCTGCACGACACCCTGGCCCGCAAGGCCCTCGACGCGGCCGGCGTCCGTACCGCACTGCGCACCCGGGTCACCGGCATCTCCCGCACCCCGGAAGGGGACTGGCGGGTCGACACGGAGGGCGAGAGCCTGCACGCCGGGACCGTGGTCCTGGCCGTGCCGCAGCGCGAGGCGCACGGGCTGCTGCCGCAGGGCGCGCTCGACGACCGGGACAGGCTGCTCGACATCGGCACCGCGCCCATCCTCAACGTGCACGTCGTGTACGACCGCAAGGTCCTCAAGCAGCCCTTCTTCGCGGCGCTCGGCTCCCCGGTCCAGTGGGTCTTCGACCGCACCGACGCCTCCGGCCTCGCCGACGGCGGCCAGTACCTCGCGCTGTCCCAGTCCGCCGCCCAGGCCGACATCGACGAACCCGTCCAGGTGCTCCGCGGCAAGTACCTCCCCGAACTGGAGCGGCTGCTGCCCGCCGCGCGCGGCGCCAAGGTCCGCGACTTCTTCGTCACCCGGGAGCGGACAGCGACGTTCGCCCCCACCCCCGGCGTCGGCCGGCTGCGGCCCGCGGCCCGCACCGACGCGCCCGGCCTCTACCTCGCGGGTTCGTGGACGGCCACCGGCTGGCCCGCGACCATGGAGAGCGCCGTCCGGAGCGGTCTCGGCGCGGCGCACGCCGCTCTCGCCGTGCTCGGCCGCCCCCGCGAGAACCGACTTCAGGAGGCGGCATGACCCTCACCAGCACCAACGGGACCACCGCGGACGGCACGGCCGGCGCGCCCGCCACGAGCACGACCGGCACCACCACAGCACGCACAGGAACAAGAGGAGAGCCAGTGAACCCGGGGAACCACACGGGCAACGTCGAGAAGGCGGACACGCTCGCGCTGCTGGAGCGTGGACGCACGCTCTCGACCCCGGTGCTCCGCACGGCCGTCGACCGGCTCGCACCGCCCATGGACACCGTCGCCGCCTACCACTTCGGGTGGATCGACGCCCACGGCAACCCCGCGGACGGGGACGGCGGCAAGGCCGTCCGCCCCGCGCTCGCCCTGCTCTCCGCCGAGGCCGCGGGCGCCGCGCCCGAGGTCGGCATCCCCGGCGCCGTCGCCGTCGAGCTCGTGCACAACTTCTCGCTGCTGCACGACGACCTGATGGACGGCGACGAGCAGCGCCGCCACCGCGACACCGTCTGGAAGGTGCACGGACCCGCCCAGGCCATCCTGGTCGGCGACGCCCTGTTCGCCCTGGCCAACGAGGTCCTGCTGGAGCTCGGCACGGCCGAGGCCGCCCGCGCCACCCACCGCCTGACCATCGCCAGCCGCAAGCTCATCGACGGCCAGGCCCAGGACATCTCCTACGAACACCGCGAGCGGGTGAGCGTCGAGGAGTGCCTGGAGATGGAGGGCAACAAGACCGGCGCGCTGCTCGCCTGCGCCGTCTCCATCGGCGCGGTCCTCGGCGGTGCCGACGACCGTACGGCCGACAAGCTGGAGGAGTACGGATACCACCTCGGCCTCGCCTTCCAGGCCGTCGACGACCTGCTCGGCATCTGGGGCGACCCGGAGTCCACCGGCAAGCAGACCTGGAGCGACCTGCGCCAGCGCAAGAAGTCCCTCCCGGTGGTCGCCGCCCTCGCGGCCGGCGGCGAGGCTTCGGAGGAGCTCGCGCGGCTGCTCGCCGAGGACGCCAAGAGCAGCGACTTCGAGAACTTCTCGGAGGCCGAGTTCGCCCACCGCGCCGCCCTCATCGAGCAGGCCGGCGGCCGCCAGTGGACCGCCGACGAGGCCCGCCGCCAGCACGCGGTCGCCGTCCGCGCCCTGGAAGAGGTGGACATGCCGCAGCGGGTCCGCGAACAGCTCGTGGAGCTGGCCGACTTCGTGGTCGTCCGCAAGAAGTGAGCACCACCCGTACGGGCATATGACCCGCGAGTCGCCGGCCGGCGCCGGCAGCCCGTAGCGCGCCGGCCGACGGCATACCCCAGCACAGCAGAGGACACTGCACGAAGGGGAAGCCATGACAGCGACGACGGACGGCCCCGCCAACCCCGGCGGGGACCCGACCAGCGGAAACACCAAGGCCGCGGCCGACCGGCCGCACAGCGTCCGGCACGCTGCGGACGGCCCGGGCGACCCGGGGCCCGAGGCTCCGGCCGGCCCCGCCCGGAACCGGTCCCGGTCAACCGGGGCACGGCCCGCCGCGGACGGCGGGAGGACCGGGGCGCACAGCCCCGTCGAGGACGCGCTCGCGCGGGCGACCGCGCACCTGCTGGCCCGGCAGGACCCCGCCGGATGGTGGAAGGGCGACCTGCAGACCAACGTCACCATGGACGCCGAGGACCTCCTGCTGCGCCAGTTCCTCGGCATCCGGGACGAGCCGACCACCCGGGCCGCCGCCCTGTTCATCCGCGGCGAGCAGCGCGAGGACGGCACCTGGGCCACCTTCCACGGCGGCCCGCCGGAACTCTCCGCGACCATCGAGGCGTACGTCGCCCTGCGGCTGGCCGGCGACGCCCCCGACGCCCCGCACATGGTCCGCGCCTCGGCCTGGATCCGGGCCCGCGGCGGTATCGCCTCCGCCCGGGTGTTCACCCGGATCTGGCTGGCCCTGTTCGGCTGGTGGAGCTGGGACCACCTGCCCGAAATCCCGCCCGAACTCGTGTTCCTGCCGCCCTGGGTGCCGCTGAACATCTACGACTTCGGCTGCTGGGCCCGGCAGACCATCGTCCCGCTGACCATCGTCTCCGCCCACCGGCCCGTCCGGCCCGCCCCCTTCGCCCTGGACGAGCTGCACACCGACGCGCGCGACCCCCACCCGGCCAAACCCCTCGCCTCCGCCACCAGTTGGGACGGGGTCTTCCAGCGCATGGACAAGGCGCTGCACCTCTACCGCAAGGTGGCCCCGCGCCGGCTGCGCGCGGCGGCCATGCGCTCCGCGGCCCGCTGGATCATCGAACGGCAGGAGAACGACGGCTGCTGGGGCGGTATCCAGCCGCCCGCCGTGTACTCGATGATCGCCCTGAGCCTCCTCGGCTACGACCTGGGGCACCCCGTCATGCGGGCGGGCCTGGAGTCCCTGGACCGGTTCGCGGTCTGGCGCGGGGACGGTGCCCGGATGATCGAGGCCTGCCAGTCACCGGTCTGGGACACCTGCCTGGCCGCGATCGCCCTCGCCGACGCCGGCCTCCCCGCCGACCACCCCGCCCTGGTCCGGGCCGCGGACTGGATGCTCGACGAGGAGATCACCAAGACCGGCGACTGGGCCGTCCGCCGTCCCCGGCTCGCCCCCGGCGGCTGGGCGTTCGAGTTCCACAACGACAACTACCCGGACATCGACGACACCGCCGAGGTCGTCCTCGCGCTGCGCCGCATCCGGCACCCGGACCCGGTCAGGATGGAAGCCGCCATCGCCCGCGGGGTCTCCTGGAGCCTCGGCATGCAGTCGGAGAACGGAGCGTGGGGGGCCTTCGACGCGGACAACACCAGCCCGCTTCCCAACCGGCTGCCGTTCTGCGACTTCGGCGAGGTCATCGACCCCCCGTCGGCCGATGTCACGGCGCACGTGGTGGAGATGCTCGCCGTCGAGGGCCGGGCGGGCGACCCGCGCACCTGGCGGGGCATCGAGTGGCTGCTGGCCGAACAGGAGCCGGGCGGCGCCTGGTTCGGGCGCTGGGGCACCAACTACGTGTACGGCACCGGATCGGTGGTGCCGGCCCTGACCGCCGCCGGGATCCCCGCCTCGCACCCCGCGGTACGGCGCGCGGTGACCTGGCTGGAGTCCGTACAGAACGACGACGGGGGCTGGGGCGAGGACCAGCGGTCCTACCGGGACCCGGAGCGGTGGGCCGGCCGGGGCGACTCCACCCCCTCGCAGACCGCGTGGGCCCTGCTCGCCCTGCTGGCGGCGGGGGAGCGCGAGGGCAAGGCCGTGGAACGCGGCATCGGATACCTGGTCGACACCCTGCGGGAGGACGGCTCCTGGGACGAGCCGCACTTCACCGGCACCGGCTTCCCCTGGGACTTCTCCATCAACTACCACCTGTACCGGCAGGTGTTCCCGCTCACGGCCCTGGGCCGCTACCTGCACGGCGAGCCGTTCGGCCACCCGGCCGAGCCTTCGGGACCGGCCGCCGGCCGGTCCCGTTCCGGTGCCGAGCCCGCCGCCGGAACGGTCGAGGCCGAACCGGCGGAACCGGTGGCCCGCGGCGCCGCGGGCGAGCCGTCCGGCCCCGGCGCCGAGCGCAGCGACCCGGCGACGGACCGGAGCGCGGAGCAGGCCGGCCGGAAGGCGCGCCCGGCCGATCCGTGGGGCGCCGTCACGGACCCGGTGGATCCCGCGGGGGAGGAGTGATGGCCCCCCTGTGGGACGCCCGGGGCCCGGCCGGCCGGCCTGCCGGGCCTTCCGGCGGAGCCGGTGCGGCGGCCGTGGTGGCCGGGGCCGGGCACACGGACGGCTCCATGGACTGCGGGACGGCGGGCGGCGGGCCGACGGGCGACGGGTCCCCGGACCCGGCCGCCGCACCGCTGCTCGTTGCCTGCGCGCTCGGCATCGAGCGCCTGGCGCTGGGGCGCGCCGACCGGGCGGGTGCGTCCGGTCCGGTGCGGGTCCTGCGTACCGGGATGGGGCCGCGTGCCGCCGAACAGGCCGTCACCCGTGCCCTGGCCGAACCGGGCATGGCCGGGGCGTTCGTCGTCGCCACCGGATTCTGCGCCGGGCTCGCCCCCGGCATGCACCCGGGCGACCTGGTGGTCGCCGAGGAGACCCGCGACCCGCGCGGCACCGTGCGCTGCGACGGCACGGCGCTGCTCGCCGGGGCACTGGCCCGGGCGGTCCCGGGCCGGACCGTGCACACCGGGGTGCTCACCGGTTCCGACCACGTCGTACGCGGACACGAACGCGCGGAGCTCCGGGCCACCGGAGCCGTCGCCGTGGACATGGAGTCGGCGGCCACCCTCTGGACGGCGGTGCACGGCCCGGTGGGCACGGCCCCCGGGTCCGCGGCGGCCGACCCGCCCGCCCCGGTCGACCCGCGCGGCCCCGCCCGCCCCGCCGGGAGGCCACCGGTCGCGGCCGTCCGGGTGATCGTGGACGCCCCCGAGCACGAGCTCGTACGTATCGGCACGGTACGCGGTGGAATATCGGCCTTCCGTGTTCTCCGTGCCGTACTGCCCGCTTTTTTCGACTGGCACCGTTCGTTGCTGCTCTCCAGGAGGTGAGCCAGATGGCCATGCCGCTGCGACAGTCCATCAGGGTCGGGACCTATCTCTTCGAACAGAAGCTCCGCAAGCGCGAGAAGTTCCCTCTCATCGTCGAACTGGAGCCCCTCTACGCCTGCAACCTGAAGTGCGAGGGCTGCGGCAAGATCCAGCACCCCGCCGGGGTGCTCAAGCAGCGCATGCCCGTCGCCCAGGCGGTCGGCGCGGTCCTGGAGTCCGGCGCGCCGATGGTGTCCATCGCCGGCGGCGAGCCGCTGATGCACCCGCAGATCCACGAGATCGTCCGCCAGCTGGTGGCCCGCCGGAAGTACGTCTTCCTGTGCACCAACGCCCTGCTGCTGCGCAAGAAGCTCGGGGACTTCACCCCCTCGCCGTACTTCGCCTTCGCCGTGCACATCGACGGCCTGCGGGAGCGGCACGACGAGTCGGTCGCCAAGGAAGGCGTCTTCGACGAGGCGGTGGCGGCCATCAAGGAGGCCAAGCGGCTCGGATTTCGGGTCACCACCAACTCGACCTTCTTCAACACCGACACCCCGCAGACCGTCATCGAGGTCCTCGACTACCTCAACGACGACCTCCGGGTCGACGAAATGATGATCTCGCCCGCCTATGCGTACGAAAAGGCGCCCGACCAGGAACACTTCCTCGGTGTCGAACAGACCCGCGATCTCTTCCGCAAGGCATTCGCCGGCGGCAACCGGCGGCGCTGGCGCCTCAACCACTCCCCGCTGTTCCTGGACTTCCTGGAGGGCAAGGCCGATTTCCCGTGCACGGCCTGGGCCATCCCGAATTACTCCCTCTTCGGCTGGCAGCGCCCCTGCTATCTGATGAGCGACGGCTACGTGCCGACGTACCGGGAACTCGTCGAGGACACCGACTGGGACGCGTACGGCCGCGGAAAGGACCCGCGCTGCGCGAATTGCATGGCGCACTGCGGATACGAGCCCACCGCGGTCCTCGCCACCATGGGATCCCTGAAGGAGTCCCTGCGGGCCGCCCGCGAGACCGTCTCGGGGAACCGGGACCAGCGGTGACCGGTCGGCCGGAGTTCGACCTCCGCGCCCTGCTGGCCGAGCGGGGCGCGGAACGGTACGAACTGCACGCGAGGCACCTCAACCACCAACTGCCGCGCATGCTGCACACCATCGGCTTCGACAAGGTCTACGAACGGGCCGAGGGCGCCCACTTCTGGGATGCGGAGGGCAACGACTACCTGGACATGCTGGCCGGGTTCGGGGTGATGGGCCTGGGCCGGCACCACCCCGTGGTCCGCCGCGCCCTGCACGACGTCCTGGACGCCCAGCTCGCCGACCTCACCCGGTTCGACTGCCAGCCGCTGCCGGGCCTGCTCGCCGAGAAACTGTTGTCGTACAGCCCGCACCTGGACCGGGTGTTCTTCGGGAACAGCGGGACGGAGGCGGTGGAGACCGCGCTGAAATTCGCCCGGTACGCCACCGGCCGCCCCCGGGTGCTCTACTGCGACCACGCCTTCCACGGGCTGACCACCGGCTCGCTCTCGGTCAACGGCGAAGGCGGCTTCCGGGACGGCTTCGCCCCGCTGCTGCCCGATACGAAGATCGCCCTGGGCGACCTGGCCGCGCTGGAGCGGGAGCTGCGCAAGGGCGACGTGGCGGCCTTCGTGGTGGAGCCGGTCCAGGGCAAAGGGGTGCACGCCGCCCCGCCCGGATTCCTGCCGGCCGCGCAGGAGCTGCTGCACCGGCACAAGGCCCTGCTCATTGCGGACGAGGTGCAGACCGGGCTCGGCCGCACCGGGGATTTCTATGCGTACCAGCACGAAAAGGGCGTGGAGCCGGACCTGGTGTGCGTGGCCAAGGCGCTTTCCGGGGGATACGTCCCGGTTGGGGCCACCCTCGGCCGGGAGTGGATCTTCCGGAAGGTCTACTCGTCCATGGACCGGGTGCTCGTGCACTCGGCCAGCTTCGGGTCCAACGCGCAGGCGATGGCGGCGGGCCTGGCGGTGCTCTCGGTCATGGAGGACGAGGGGATCGTGGCCCGCGCCCGGACGACGGGGGACCTGCTGCGGGGGCGCCTCGCGGCCATGGTGGACGAGTACGAGCTGCTGTACGAGGTCCGCGGGCGCGGCCTGATGGTCGGCATCGAGTTCGGACGTCCCTCCTCGCTCGGGCTGCGCAGCCGCTGGGCCATGCTGCAGGCCGCACGGAAGGGGCTGTTCGCCCAGATGGTGGTGGTTCCGCTGCTGCGGAAGCACCGGATCCTCACCCAGGTCTCCGGGGACCACCTGGAGGTCATCAAGCTCATTCCGCCGCTGATCGTGGACGAGCGGGACGTGGACCGCTTCGTGACGGCGTTCCGGGAGGTCATGGACGAGGCCCACGAGGGCGGCGGGCTGATGTGGGAGTTCGGCCGGACGCTGGTGAAGCAGGCCGTCGCCGACCGGTGACGACCTGCTCCGCCCGCGGGCGAGGGCGCGCCCGGGCCTGCCGGTGCGTCAGACCAGGAGCCGGGCGCGCAGGCTGCCGAGGGTCTCGGGCGTGAGTCCGAGGCCCTCCGCCAGGTAGCCGTCCACGCCGCCCCAGGTCTCGTCGATGGTGTCGAACGCGGCCGTGAGGTACTCGGCGCGGGCGTCGAACAGCGGCGCGAGGAGCTCCATCACCTCGGGCGAGCGGGCCTCGGGCGCGTCGCCGTTGCGGCGGATGCGGTAGCGGCGGTGGGGGGCGTTGGACTCCAGGTAGTCCGCCAGGATCGCCTCGCGTCCGACGCCCAGCGCGAGCAAGGTGACCGCGATGGAGACCCCGGCCCGGTCCTTGCCGGCGGCGCAGTGCATCAGGGCCGGCACGCCGTCCGCGGCGAGGGAGTGCACCACCCGGCTGTGCTCGGCGGTCCGGGTCAGGACCGTCTGCCGGTACGAGCGGGTCATGCGCGCCGCGGCCCGGCCCTCGCCGAGCAGCGCCCGCAGCTGCTCCAGGTCGCCGTCGCGGACCATCTTCCAGAACTCCTTGCCGTCCGCCGGGTCGGAGAGCGGAATATTGACATTCCGGACACCCGGCAGCTCGACGTCGGGACCCTCCAGCGCATGGTCCGCGGCGTTGCGGAAGTCGAAGATCGTGTGCAGTCCGAGCGATGCGAGAAACTCTGTATCGGTTTCGGTGGCATGTGCGAGATGTCCGCTTCGGAATAGAACTCCCGATCTGACCCTCCGTCCGTCCGGGGTCGACAAGCCGCCCACATCACGGAAGTTGCGCACTCCGGACAGTTCGGGCTCAGTGGACGAAGTGCCGGGTATCTGCTGGGTCACACGAACTCCTCCGCGTCGGTGGTGCCTCGTGAGCAGGATCATACGGTGACGTTGAGTGCCTGCTCGCGGAACTCGAATTCCCTGCCCCGTACGGGTGTTACGGAACCCGAAAGATCCCGAATGGACGCAGGGTGACCGCAATTCCATTGATCCATCACTTCGATGATTCCTTCACGGGAATTCGCGGCTTGTTCCATACGCCCGAACTGGATTACGGTCAGCCCCGATCCGGGTGGACCGCCGAATCCTGCCGCTACCCGGGAAACCGCAACCCGACCAATCACGTGTACGGCAGGAGCGGGGGAACCAGGTAAGCCGCCGTTTTTGGATCTTTGTCTCCGGACGGCTCGGGGTGAAGCCGTCTCCGACGGCCGGACATCTCCAGTCCGAACCCGACAGCTCACCTCGCAGGCAACGGAGAGGAATGCGCCATGCCCGGAAAGGGTAAGCACCGCCGCCCCAAGTCCAGCCCGATATCCCGCGGTTTCGTCGCGGCCGGCACCGGTGGCGCGGCCCTCGCGCTCCCGCTGCTCGGAGCCGCCTCCGGTGCCGCGAACGCGGTCGAGCTCCCCGCCGTGCGCGCCGCCGCCCTCCCCGCCGCCCTCCCCGCCGCCGCGCTTCCCGCGCAGGCTCCGGCCGCCGCCGTCCAGGCGGTGCCCGCCTCGCTGCGGCAGGCCCCCTCCGTCTACACCGTGGCGCCGGGCGACTGCCTGTCGCAGATCGCCCAGGATCGGGACATCCCGGGCGGATGGCCCAGCCTCTACGCCGACAACCGCGAGGCCGTCGGCTCCGATCCGAACCTGATCCACCCCGGTCTGCGGCTCACCCTGGACGGTGCGGACGCTGCGGGCGCCGGCCAGGCGGAGGCCCCGGCGGAGCAGCCGGCGGCCCCCGAGGCCGAGGCGCCCGAGCAGGAGGCCCCGGCCGTGCGGGAGGAGGCTCCGCAGGAGGAGGCCCCGCAGGCCGCCGCCCCGCAGACCTCCGTCCCCAAGTCCGCCGCCCCCAAGTCCGCCGCCCCGCAGCGGACCACGGCCGGCACCGCCTCCCGCAGCGAGCGCGAGGCGGCCCCGGCGAGCGCCGCCGGCTTCGTGGCCCCGGTCATCGCCGGCATCAACACCCCCTACAAGGCCAGCGGCAGCATGTGGGCCAGCGGTACCCACACCGGTGTCGACTTCGGTGCCACCTTCGGCACCAGCGTCAAGGCGGTCGGCGCGGGAACCGTGGTCTCGGCCGGCTGGGCCGGCTCGTACGGCAACGAGGTGATCATCCGGCACGCCGACGGTCACTACTCGCAGTACGGCCACATGTCGCAGCTGTCGGTCTCGGTCGGCCAGACCGTGACCGCCGGCCAGCAGGTCGGCCTGGTCGGTTCCACGGGCAACTCCACCGGCCCGCACCTGCACTTCGAGATCCGCACCACCTCGAGCTACGGCTCGGACATCGACCCGCTGGCCTACCTCCGGTCGAAGGGCGTCAGCGTCTGACCGGAGCGAATCCGGACATCTGAATAAAACCCAGTCAACCGAGGGCAAGCAGGTGCGATCGGGTGCAACCGAGGTGACTGGGGCAACTGACGGACCGTCCGTCCGTCAGGGGGCCGGGGCCGGGATTCCGAGGGGGATTCCCGGCCCCGGCCGCGCCCTTGGGCGAGCCTCCGGTCACGTGTCCGGTCGCGCGACCGGACGTATTCCACTGCACCGGGTGGTAAAGATCACTCCCCGTCAACCCTTGGCTACGGTCGCGTAGGTCACAGGTGTCGGGGAAAGATAAGGCAGTGTGGCAGGCGACGACTCGACGAACTCGACATTCCAGACCATTGGCTCGTACGCGGCGCTCGGCGACAGCTTCACCGAGGGTGTGGGGGACCCGGGACCGGGTGACACCTTCGTAGGCTGGGCCGACCGGTTCGCCGTACTTCTGGCCGACCGACGCGAAGAGCACGACTTCCGCTACGCCAACCTCGCCGTACGGGGGCGGCTGCTGGACCAGATCGTGGCCGAGCAGGTACCGCGGGCCAAGGAGCTCGCGCCCGACCTGGTCAGCTTCTGCGCCGGCGGCAACGACATCATCCGGCCGGGCAGCGACCCGGACGACGTGGCCGAACGGTTCGAGGCGGCCGTGGCCGACCTCACCTCCTCCGTCGGCCTGGTCATGATCACCACCGGTTTCGACACCCGCGGGGTGCCCGTGCTCCGGCACCTGAGGGGCAAGGTGGCGACGTACACCGCGCACGTCCGCGCCATCGCCGACCGGTACGGCTGCCCGGTGCTCGACCTCTGGTCGCTGAAGTCCGTACAGGACCGCCGCGCCTGGGACGACGACCGGCTCCACCTGTCCCCCGAGGGCCACACCCGGGTCGCGCTGCGCGCCGCCCAGGTGCTCGGCCTGGAGGTGCCGGCCGACCCCGACCAGCCGTGGCCGCCGCTCGCCCCGCGCGGCTCGGCGGAGGTCACCCGCGACAACATCCAGTGGGCGCGCGAGCACCTCGTGCCCTGGATCGGGCGGCGGCTGCGCGGGGAGTCCTCCGGGGACCATGTGGAGCCCAAGCGGCCCGACCTTCTGCCCCTGTGAACCCAGGGACGGGAGCTGTCGGCGGAATCCTCCGGGGTGGGTGTGCGTTGGGAAGGGCAGAGTACGTACGGAGAGAACGTACGGCCTCCCCGCTCCCACCCTGCTCACTGTCCCAGGAGGCGCCTTGACCGGCTCCCGTCCCCTGCGTCCGCGGCTGCGCGGAATGCGGCCCGAAGCCTTCGGCGCTGATCCGTCCGGCGAACGGCTGGAGCGGATCCGCCGCTCCCCGAACTTCGCCGACGGCGTCTTCCAGAACCCCATCGGGGCGCGGACCAGGCCCTCCGGCTCCACGCTGGAGTTCGCCAAGATCTACTTCCACCAGGAGAGCCGGATCCGGCGCATGCCCCGCGATCGGATCCCGGTCCACCCCACCACCCTGGCGGACCTGGCGAAACCGCCGGTCAGCGGGCTGCGGCTGACCTGGATGGGACACTCCAGCGTGCTCGCCGAGATCGACGGGCGGCGGGTGCTGTTCGACCCGGTCTGGGGGGAGCGCTGCTCACCCTTCCCGTTCGCCGGACCGAAACGGCTGCACCCCGTGCCCGTCCCGCAGGCCGCGCTGGGGCCGGTGGACGCCGTGGTGATCTCCCACGACCACTACGACCACCTGGACCTGCCGACGATCAAGCAGCTGGCCGGCACCGACACGGTCTTCGCGGTGCCCCTCGGGGTGGGTGCCCACCTGGAGCACTGGGGGGTTTCCCCGGACCGGATCCGCGAGCTCGACTGGAACGAGACCACCAAGATCGCCGGACTGTCGCTCACCGCGACCCCCGCCCGGCACTTCTGCGGACGCGGCCTGCGCAACCAGCAGCACACCCTGTGGGCCTCCTGGGTGGTCGCGGGTGACGAGCACCGCATCTACCACAGCGGGGACACCGGCTACTTCCCCGGCTTCAAGGACATCGGCGCCGAGCACGGCCCCTTCGACGCCACCATGATCCAGATCGGCGCGTACAGCGAGTACTGGCCGGACATCCACATGACCCCGGAGGAGGGCGTCCGGGCTCACCTTGACCTGCAAGGATCCAAGCCGCACGGGGTGATGCTCCCGATCCACTGGGGCACCTTCAACCTGGCCCTGCACGCCTGGGCGGAGCCGGGGGAGTGGACGGTCGAGGCCGCAGAGCTGGCCGGCCAGCCGGTCGCCCTCCCGCGTCCCGGCGAGCCCTTCGAGCCTGCGGGCAAGCTGCCGGTGGATCCCTGGTGGCGTCCGATCTCCCATCCGATCGCTCACCCGTGGCGTCGCCCGAGGACCGTGGATCTCCCGCCGAGCGAATCCCGCTCCGGTGACCTCGACCTCGCCGGCGAGCGGTGACAGCCGACGAGGAGCTGGAGCAGATCGCCCTCCTGTGGGGCAGGCTGACCTACGAGGAACGCGAGCGGGCCGTCCTGGCGATGGGACGGCCCTGCACGCGCTGAGCCGTGGGAGCGTTCCCCGCCCCCACGCCCGGACGGCACGCCCCCCCTTGCTGCCGTCTCTCGCCGGTCTGGAGACCGGCAGGGGCGAGGCCGCCTGCCATACCGCACTGCCCGGGCGTCAGGACACGCACAGGCAGAACTCGTTGCCCTCCGGATCCCGCCATACCTGCCAGAGGTCCTCGTGGAGCTCACCGACCGGTTCGCCGCCCAGAGCCCGGGCCCGCGCCGAGGCTTGGGTGAAGTCGTCCACCACCAGATCGAGGTGGACGCGGTTCTTCGAATTCTTCGCCTCCGGTGCGCGCTGAAGTGCCAGACCGGGGCCGAGACTTATCCAGTCGTCCTTGCGGCGGGTGCCTCCAGTCCCAGTAGGCCGCTCCAGAAGCGGGCGAGCACGTCGAGGTCGCAGACGTCGATCACGATGCCGCTGATACGGATGGTCACGGCCCAAACCTACGAGATGACTCCTGCAAAGACCCCAGGGGTGTCTGCGGCGGCATCGAAGGCCGCGCAGGCGCTGTACCAGGCCGTGATCGGCGCTGCGGGCCCGCGGCGACCGGGTTGCCCGGGTTCGACCTCGCCCCGACGAGAGGCTCACGTGGAGCTGATCGAGGTGGCTGATGAGAGCGAGGCCGCCCGGCTGGGCATGTACGGATCGCCGACGATCCTGATCGACGGCACCGACCCGTTCGCCCCGCCCGGGGCGGTACCGAGCCTGTCGTGCCGCCTCTACCGGGATGCCGACGGCACCGCGTCCGGCGTCCCGGATACGGCCGCCTTGCGCCAGGCCCTGGACACGGCCGCCATGCCTGGGCAAGAAGCCGGGACGTCGGAGTGCTGCACCCCGCAGCCGCCGGACGCCCTGGACGTCGTCGGCCGGGCCGGACGCGGGCGCCGTGCCGGTGCCGAGCGCGGCCTGCGCGCGATGCACCAGCAGATCCTGCGTCACTTCGCCGCCACCGGGACGGCACCGGACGCGCAGACGCTCGGGCCGACAGCGGCCGGGGCCGGGCGGAGCGTCGCCGAGGTGCTTGCCGAGCTGGCCGAGGAGGACTTCCTCACCCTGGACGCGGCCGGGAACATCCGTGCCGCCTACCCCTTCTCCGCCGCCCCTACCCGCCACAGGGTCCGCCTCGAGACCGGGGTGGAGGTGTGGTCGATGTGCGCCATCGACGCGCTGGGCATCCCCGCCATGCTCGGCCAGGGCGCGGTGATCTCCTCCACCGACCCGGTGAGCGGCACTCCCGTCACAGTCACCTCGACCACCGGCACCACCCGGTGGGAACCGGCGAGCGCGGTGGTCTTCGTCGGGCAGCGCCCCGGAGGCGGGCCCGCCGCTGCGGCGTGCTGCGACGCACTGAACTTCTTCACGGGCCCCGAGAACGCCCGCACCTGGACGAGCCGGCACCCGGACGTAACCGGCAGCGTCGTGGACCAGCTGACCGCCGAGCGCCTCGGCCGGCAGACCTTCGGTCCCCTCCTCGCGCCTTGAACGCCACGGCGGCCCTGTACGCAGACCCTGGACGCGGACCTGTCCGAACCGGCCGGTCCTGAGCCCGCGTTGACCGGGGCGAAGACGCTGTTCCTGCTGCTGTCCGGCGACTTGCACGCGGCCGGGGCCCGTCCGGCCGGCATCATCGGGGCAGCCTCTGACGCCGGTGTCCGCCGGGTCGTCCTCCTCTCCACGCAGGGCGTGGCGACCAGGCCCTTCGGCCCGACGCGGATCGCGATGGGCCAACTGGAGGACACACTGCGGGAGTCCGGCCTGGAGCGGGTCAGCCTCCGGCCTGGCGGCTTCGCCTCGAACGCCCTGTGGTGGGCCGAGTCCATCCGCGCGCGGCGGGTCGTCGCCGCACCCTTCGGTGACGTCGGGGTGCCGATCGTCGACCCGGCGGACATCGCCGAGGTCGCGGCCGCCTGCCTGCTCGATGACCGGCACACCGGCTCGGTGTACGAGGTGACGGGCCCGGAGGTGATCACGCCGCGGGGGCAGGCGGAGGCCATCGCCGCCGCGCTGGGCACACCCGTACGGTTCCACGAGCTCACCCGCGCCGAGGCCAAGGCCGCCATGGCCCAGCGCATGCCGGCGGAACTCGCCGAGGACACCCTGGACATCCTCGGCGCCCCGAGCCCGGCCGAACTGCGCGTCAGCCCGGACGTCGAGCGGGTCCTCGGCCGCGCCCCGCGCCCGTTCGCCGACTGGACCGCCCGCAACATTGCCGCGTTCCGCACCAGGTCCTCGGCATCGGGGCGCAGCTGAGCGGCAGCACGACGCCGTCGTGCTCGCCGACCGCATGCATGCGCTCCATGGACGACGACGTTCGGCGAACGGCCGGCTGGCCCGAGCCCGATCTGCTGATCCAGTACCTGAAGGGCCGGAGTCCGCCCGGCCTTCGCCAGGAGCGTCAGCGCGCTGCACATACCGCCCACTCCGCCCGTCGCCCGATGGCGAAGCCCACCTGCTGACCGCGGGCCCGGCGTGGTGCACGCTGGGCCCGCGGAGAACGGCTACGAGGGTGACGGGCCGAGGTCAGTGGCTGTGGGACGTGTGGCCGTCCTGTGCCGGATCGGCGGGTGCCTTGGCCGGAGGGGCCTGCTTGACGGGAGCCTGGTCCGGCTTCGCGGGCGTCCCGGTCGTGGAGCCGTGGTCGTGGCTGTGGCCGTCGGAGCCGATGGTGCCGGCGAGGGCGGTCATGCCCAGCCAGGTGAGGACCGAGATGACCACGACGACGGCCGCGAACGGGCTGACGAGGTGCCGCCAGCGGCCCTTGGAGTCCTTGGCTACGAACGCGACGTACGACATGAGCAGGCCGAGGGGGGTCATCCAGGCGCTGCGCTCGGGGAACTGCTCGAAGTGCTGGATGCCGCCGCCGACCATGCCGACGCCGAAGGACAGCAGCAGGGAGAACGCGACCAACGAGAGTGCCTGGCTCAGCGCCGGACGCTCGTCGGCCAGCACGAACTCGTTGACGAGGGTCCCGAGGAGGAACACGAAGGCGCCGACGACGCAGATGATCGCGTACAGCGACGGATTGATCGGGTAGTGGACGACGGCGCCGGCGATGAGGGCGGCGCCCAGGAAGTAGAGCATCTGGCCGCTGTAGCGAGCCGGGAGCGACTTCTTGTCGAAGGTGGGGCGGCGATGTTCCGAGGCGGGAGGCTGGACGGACTCGGGCTTGAGTGCGGTGGTCACGCGGGGTGGGGCCTTTCGGATCTTGGTGGGTGAGAGCAGGCGGAAGCCGCGCCGGCACCGGTGGTGCGGCGTCATGCTGGTTCAGCTCTCAGCAGCGCAGGATCGAAAGTAGGTGGAGGCACGGTGGGTCGCCGGTGCGGCTGATCCAGGGGTGCGTGCGCTCTGCGCGGAGCCCGAGGACGCGGTTGGAGAGCCCGCGCCTGCGGGCGAACGTGAACAGCGCAGCGACGATGCACAGCAGCGCCAGGCAGCTCTCTCCGACTCCGCCGTGGTGGCAGGGGGATTCGCCGTCCGGGCTGTCCGCCGTCCTGGTGGCGTTCCCGGGAGCGACGTCGGAGTGAGCGTGCTGAGCCGTCTCCCCCGCGTCGACGAGCGGGAACGCGGCGGCGTGCCCGCTGTGGGCCGGCTGCTGTGAGGCCAGGACGTGCATCGCGAACAGGGCAAGCACCATCGCGAGGAGCGTTGCCCGCAGCAACGCTCCCGTGTGATGGCCGCGACGGACCTTGCCTGAGATCACACTTCCCGACCGTACGAAGGCTTGGTGGCGGGAATGCCAACAGGGGCGTCCCACCCGGACGGGGAGGAAGATAGCACCGGGTCGGGACACGTCTGATCGGCGTCCACAGCGTGGGCTGCACCGTGCCGGCGGCCCCATGACTCGGAGCCGGGGCGCGGTCGTCTTGGAGTTCGGCGGCGCAACGAGCAGTCGCCCTGTCGGGGTCCAGATCCGTTGGCGGGGTGTGGGCGCCGCTGTGGAGGGCGGCGCCCGCACGGGTTCAGCCGACGCGCAGGGTCATCACGGCGGTGTGGAGCTTTCCTCCGGTCTGGAACTGCAGGAACAGCCGCCACTTGCCCGTGGTGGGCAGTTCGGCGTGGAAGGTGAGGTCCGGCCCGCCGTTGCCGCCGGTGACCTCGGTGGTGGGGTGGAGGTGGGCGAACGCCTGGTCGCCTTCGTGGAAGGCGGTCAGGTGGGCGTAGGTGCCCAGGTAGTGCTGGAGGTCGGTGACGGGCTTGCCGTCCTTGCTGGCCGAGACGGTCAGGGGCCCGGCCACGCCGGCCCTGGGCCGGCCCTTGACGGTGATGGTGTAGCCGTCGGCCTCGGTGGCGGTGGCCGGTGCCGGCAGCGGGGTGGGGGTGGCGTCGCCGGGCACGGTCACGGTGCGCGAGAGCGGGACCGGCCACCCTCGGTGCCGCCCCGACGGGGGGCAGTTCCCGAAACGGCCCGGCAGTCCGCGGACGATCCCGGCTGGGGGCGCGGATGGGCCGGCCGGCCGGGGGCCGGTGGGTCAAGGGGCGGCGGAAACGGGCGAGATCTGCCGCAGGAGGACGAGCATGTCCGGAGCGACCCACTGCTCGGGGCCGTCGAAGCCGGTGCGTGCGGAGTTCGACGGAACTTCGTAACCATGGAGGGAGGCCGAGTGGTCTCGAGGCCGGCCGGACGAGGGCTGCCCGGCCTTCAATCCGGCGGAGAGGCCGGGGAGAAGCATGGCTTCCTCAGACCACCGAGAGCAGGTCCACCACGAACACGAGCGTGGAACCCGCCGGGATCAACGGCGAGGGGGAATGCTTGCCGTAGCCGAGGCGCGGAGGAACGGTGATCTCGCGGCGACCGCCGACCTTCATCCCCCTGAGTCCTCGGTCCAGGCCCTTGATGGCCTTGCCGCCGCCCACGGCGAACTTGAACGGCTCGCCCCGGTCCCAGGAGGCGTCGAACTCCATTCCGGACCCGAAGGTGACCCCGACGTAGTGAATCCGCACGACCCTGCCCGGCTTCGCCTCGGGCCCGTCCCCGAGGACGAGGTCGCGGACGGTCAGCTCCTGGGGAGCATCACCCCCCGGAAGTTCGATCTTGGGCTTCGTCGGTTCACTCATCGCAGCCTCATACTCTCCACCGAAATCCCTCGCGCAGACCAGCCGGGCGCATGGTCACTGCCGGCAGTAGATGATCACGCTACCGAGAACGCCGATCGACCCGAGTACATCAAACCCCACGGAGCACTGTGCGGCGTGTGCAGGACCATCGACGGCGGACTGCTCGACCACGGTCACCCACAGCGGTCCGGACACTCGCCACGGCTTTCTGATCCTCCACCCAGAGTGCCGCAGGGGCACCCGCGCCCGGCGGGTGCCGGAGCCGACGCGCGCCGGAGCCGGCACACGCCGGTGGGCGCCGGGTGCGTACGGCCGCGTGCCCAAGGTGGCGCCATGGGTGACGGGGACGGTGGTCGAGCCGGGAGCGGGTCCGGCGTCGTCGGGGTTCCGGACCCGCGGTTCGCCGCCGCGCGCCTCAAGGAACGGGCGTACGCGACGATCACCATGATCTCCGCGGCGCTCGGCCTCTCCGCCGCCGAGCACGCCGACACCGCCGCCACCCCCGGTGCCGCCGCCGCGGTGCTGACCGCCGCCGTCGGGCTGTGGCTCGCGGCCCTCGTCGCCGACCGGCAGGCCCAGCGGGTCGTCCACGGGCGGCTCGCCACCGGCCGGGAACTGGGCGCATGCTGTCGATCGGCAGCCCGCTGCCGCTGTCCGCCGCCGGCCCGCTGATCCTGATCGGCGCCGCCGCGCTCGGCGTGGTGGCGCTGCACACGGCCCTGCTCACGGCCGCCGGGGTGAGCGCCGCCGGAATGTTCCTCTGGGGCTGGATCGGGGGCATCCGGATGGGCCGGGGCCCTCGTCGCCCTGATCGCCGGCGTACTCGACGTGGTGATAGGGCCGGCCGTCGCCCTGGTCAAGGCGGCCGCCGGTCACTGAAGGCCCGTGATCGGCGAAGATGAAGGCGTCACTGCGAAGATGAGGACGCCGTCACGCCGTCACGCCGTCCCCGACCGTGAGGAGCAGCCGCGCCGATGCCCGTTTCCGGCCCCGGCCCCAAGCCGCCGACGATCGCCGACGTCGCCCGTGTCGCCGGCGTGTCGCGCACGACCGTCTCGCACGCCCTCAACGGGCTGGGCAAGGTCGACCCGCGGACGCGCGAGCGCATCAAGCAGGTGGCGGCCGAGCTCGGTTACCGGCCCAATCTGCGGGCGCAGCGGCTGCGGCGCGGCCAGGCCAAGGCCATCGCGCTGGCCTCTTCCATGCCGTTCGCGGTGGCCGGCGGGGCGTCCCGGCTCGGGTTCTACATGGAGATCGCCGCCGCTGCCGCCGAGAGCGCCCTGCTGCACGAATACGCGCTCGTGCTCGTGCCGCCCGTGCGGTCCGGTTCGGGGCTGCATTCCGTGGACATCGACGGCGCCATCCTCGTCGAGCCCGACGTGGCCGACGCGGCGGCGGCCTCCCTGCGGGAGCGCGGGCTGCCGTACGTGGCGCTCGGCAGGCCCGTGGCGCCCGCCGAGGCGGCACCCTACGTCGACCTGCGCGGCGGGCCCGTGGCCGAACTCCTCCTGCGCCACCTGCACGAGCAGGGCGCGCGGAGGCCCGCGCTGATCATCGGGTCCGGCGCCCGGCACTCCTCGGTCGACGCGCGTGTCGCCTACGAGCGCCTCGCCGAGGAGCACGGCTGGGAGCCGGTCGTGGCGACCGCCCTGGAGGAGGGCGGTGAGCAGGCCGGGTACGACTGCTGCGCGGCCCTGCTCGCCGAACACCCCGGCGTCGACGCCGTGTGCGCGCTGGTGGACGCCTTCGCGGTGGGCGCCGTCGCGGCGATCCGGGACAGCGGCCGCACGGTACCGGACGACGTCCTGGTCGCCACCCGCTACGACGGGCTGCGGGCCCGGACGTGCGAGCCGCCGCTCACGGCCGTCGACCTCCACCTCGACCGGGCGGCCTCCGACGCGGTGGAGCTGCTGCTGGGACGGCTGCGCGGCGACGTGGACACCGCGGCGGTGGCCACGCCGCCCGAGCCCCGGCTGGTCGTGCGCGCCTCGTCGTTGCGGGTCAGATCCCGAGGATGAGGCCCAGACCGGAGACCAGCGCGAAGCCGAGCACGAACAGCCGCATCCGGCGCGCGTCCACCCGGTGGTGCACCAGACGGCTCGCCCAGGCGCCGGCGGCGATGGCCGGCAGCAGCAGGGCCGCCCAGCCCAGGTCCTCCGGCCGGCCCTCTCCCGTCGCGAACAGCAGCAGGAGTGAGGCGACCTCGCCGACGAGGAAGCAGACGGCCACGGTCGCGCGCAGCTCGGCCGGCGGCCGGTGCTGGTAGACCAGGGCGAGCGGCGGGCCGCCCACGCCGGTCGCGGTCTCCGTCAGCCCCGTCACCGCGCCCGCGCCGAGGTAGGCGGCGCGGCCGGGGGCGAACGCGGGCGCGGCGAGGCTCACGACCGCCGCGAGGACGGTGGCGGCGCCGGTGAACAGGCCGATCGCCCGGTCCGGGATCAGCAGGAGCAGCGCCAGCCCGCCGGGGGTGGCGGCGAGCCGGGCGCCGGTGATCCAGCCGGCCCCGCGCAGGTCGATGGAGGCCCGTTCGCGCCAGGCCACGTACAGGTTGAGCGGGATCATCGAGGCCAGGACGAACACCGGGAGCAGGCCGGGATCGAGGATCCCGGCCACGGGGGCGACGATCAGCGCGAAGCCGAGCCCGCTGCTGCCCTGCACGAACGCGGCGGTGGTCACCGTGACGGCGAGGACGGCCAGGGTCTCTGCGGTCATCGCGCTCCGCTCCGCTCGCGCGCGGCCGTGGAGGTGGGGTGCACGCGGGTGATTCCTGCCCCGGCCACGGCCGCGCGGGCCAGGCCGGCCGCCCGCCGGACCAGTGCCGGGCCGTCCCACCGCGTGGGCAGCCCCCGCCACAGGCGGAGCCGGCCGGCGACGAACACGGCGGTGATCTGGTCGCGGTTGCCGCGCCGTACCAGCTCCCACGGCAGGTCCCAGGAGAGCGCGAGTTCCGGGCCCGAGACGTCCACGAGGAGGAAGTCGGCGGCCAGGCCCTCGGTGACGGCGCCGGTCAGCGTGCCGAGACCGAGGGCCTCGGCGCCGCCCCGGGTGGCGCGGCCCAGCCAGGTCCACCCGGCGCCGCAGGAGGAGTCCCCGGTGGCCAGACCGTAGGCGAGCCGCTGGGCGAACTCGGCCGCCTCGGCGAGCCGGAAACCGTCGCCGCGGGTGCCGTCGGTGCCCAGCCCGAAGCGGATCCCGCGCTCGGCCATGGTGCCGGCGGGGGCCACGGCGTTGCCCTTCCACGCGCTGGCGACGGGGTTGTAGCCGACGGCGGTCCCGGTGTCGGCGAGCAGGGTGAGCTCGCGGGGGGTGAGCAGGGTGGCGTGGGCGGCGACCAGCTGCGGGCCGAGGGCGCCGACCCGGTGCAGGTATTCGAGCGGGCGCAGGCCGTGCCGGAGCAGGGAGCGTTCGACGCCGGCCAGGTGCTCGTTGACGTGGATCTGAACGGTGGCCCCGGCCTCCGCGGCCAGCCGCGCGGTGTGCGCCAGGGTCCGGGCGCCGGCCGACTCGGGCGTCGGGATCGCGAGGGAGGGGTGGACGAGCGGGTCGCCCGCGTACCGGGCGAGGTGCTGTTCCGCGGACGCGAGGACGGCGGGGTTCTCGTCCTTGTCCTCGTCCCCGTCCGCGGCGTCGGTGCAGACCTTGCCGAGCACGCAGCGGATCCCGGCGTCGCGGGCGGCGGAGGCGACCACCTCGACGTCCACGTGCGCGCGGGTGCCGGCGTCGGCCACGGTGGTGAATCCGCCCCGCAGGGATTCGAGAGCCGCCAGTTTGGCCGCGACGTAGGCCGATTCCTCGTCCAGGGCGCCCTCCAGCGGTTCCCACACCCGGCGGAAGATCTCCGAGGGCTCACCGAAGGCGAGGGCGGCGCCGAAGCTCTGCGTCAGGTGGTGGTGGGTGTCGACGAAGCCGGGCATCAGGAGGTGGCCGGGCAGCCGCACCGGGTCGAGGCCGGGGTGCGTGCGCGCGATGGCCTCGGCGGGGCCCACGGCGCCGAACGTGCCGCCGGTGACGACCACGGCGTGCCCGTCGGCGGGCCCTTCGGGCAGCAGGACGGTGTCCGGGACGAGGAGGAGCGGGCCGGGGCCGTCCACGAGGTCGGGGGTGAGCTGGTTCATCGGCTGCTTTCCGTCCGGGGGCCGGCCGCGAAGCGGGCGGCGATACCGGGCCTGACGTGGTGGAAGAGGATGTTCAGGACCGCCGCGACGAACGCGCCGACGGCCACGCCGCTTTCCAGGAGGATGCGGAGGTTCGGCGCGAAGCCGGAGTACACGCCGGGGATGAGGATGGGCAGCAGGCCGAGGGCCAGGGCGACGGCGCTGATGAACGTGTTCGTGTGCTTGTCGAGGTCCGAGCGGCCGAGCATCTGCACCCCGAGCACGGTGATCACGGCGAAGACGACCATGGCGGTGCCTCCGATGACCGCGGACGGGATGACGCTGATGGCTCGGGCCACGGGGGCGAGGAAGCCGATGAGGATGAGGACCACCCCGGCCGCGGCGGTGACGAAGCGGCTGCGGACGCCGGTGACACGCACGATCCCGATGTTCTCGCCGCTCGTCACCATCAGCGGCAGCCCGAAGAAGCCGCCGAAGAGGGAGGTGAGCGCGTCGCCCCGGATGGTCTTGGGGACGTCGGTGCGCTGGTCGATCGTCTTGCCCACGGCCTGGGCGTTGATGACGGTCTGGCCGGTGGCCTCCGCCATGGAGGCGAGGCTGTAGAGCATCAGCGGCACGGCGGCGAGCAGGTTGAACTCGGGCGAGCCGAAGGGCATCGGCTGGGGCACGTTCAGCAGACCGCCCTCGGTGATGCCGGCCGCGTCGATGGTGCCGAGGACAGCGGCCAGGGCGGTGCCCGCGAGCAGGCCGAGCATCACGGCGAGCTGCCGCAGGACACCCGCGAAGAGAAGGTAGAAGACGACGGTGAAGCCGATCGTGGCCATGCCGAGCATGAGGTTCGTCGGGTCGGCGAAGCCGGGTTGGCCGGGACGCCCGGTGACCAGGACGGCGCCGACCTTCACGAGGTTGACGCCCACGATGACGATCATCGTTCCGATGACGAGGGACGGGAAGAAGGCGAGCAGACGCGAGAAGACGGGCAGGACGACGAAGTAGAAGGCGGCGGTGAGGATCACCGCTCCGGTGGCCGTGCGCAGTCCGTGCTGCTCGGCGATGGCGATGAAGAGGATGAGCGGCGCGCCGCCCGGCAGCATCACGAACGGCAGCCGGGGGCCGAACTTCCAGGGCCCCAGCGACTGGACGAGCGATCCGATGCCGGACAGGACGAAGGCCGCGGAGAGCAGTTTGACCGTCAGGGCGGGGTCGAGGCGGAGGGTGGCGCTCATCAGGAAGATCGCGGAGATGGGGGTGGCGGCCATGACGAGCACGTGCTGGATGCCGAAGAGGAGGATCCGGCCGCGGGGCCGGGACTCGTCGACGGGGTGGACGGGTTCGTCCGCCGGTGAGGGATCGGCACCGGCAAGGGTCTGACGCTGAGTGAACACGCAGGAGCTCCGTTCGGCGTAGGCACCTTCGGATTTCAGCCACGATCAGGCCCTGGACGGAGAGCCAAATCGATTTGGCCAAATCGATTTGGCCGCCAGTATGTGAGGGCCGGTGACCTGCGTCAAGGGGCTGTACGTGCGCTACTGCCGTATCGGTGGGCTGCGATGCGCGGTCTGGCCGAAATGGGGGCGTCGGGTGATCCGTTGACCCACCGGGCCGGTGACGCCTCGCCAACAGACCCGCCACACCTGCGAACCCGCTGGTCACGGCTCCGCGGATGCGGGGTGCGGGCCGGACCGCGATCCTGGGAGCGAATTCCGACCCGGCACAAAGGAGGACGGCGATGTCTGTGCTGGACAAGCTCAAGGCGATGCTGAAGGGCCACGAGGATCAGGCCGGTCAGGGCATCGACAAGGCCGGCGACTTCGTGGACGAGAAGACCCAGGGCAAGTACAGCAGCCAGGTCGACATGGCCCAGGAGAAGCTCAAGCAGCAGCTGGGATCCGAGCAGGGGCAGGAGCGTCCGCCCGAGCGGTGACGCGGTGACGGTGGTGGTGGCGGACCGAGGTCGATCCGCCCCCACACCGTCGTTCCGCTCACGCCCGCGGCGGTGTGCCGCGGGCGTGAGCGACCCTGGGCCGAACTCCTCTCAGCGCCAGGCCGGGTGGCCTTCCGAGGACCCGTCGGCGGTGAGGGCGCGGGCGTCGGTGCCGTCCGCCCGGACCGCCCAGACCACCGGCTTCTCGTACGGGCCGCGCACGAAGGCCAGCCAGGTGCCGTCCGGGGACCAGGACGGGTCCATCTCGTGGTCGCGCGTCGCCACCAGGGGCCGGTCGCCGGTGCCGTCGGTGCGGATCAGGTGGATGTCTCCCTGAGGCGTCGCGTTGACTTCCTGCGCGGTCACGCTCGCGGTGTACGCGAAGCTGAGGCCGTCCGGTGACCACACCGCGTCCAAGGCCGGGTGGGGCAGCCGGGTGACCTGCTGAGGCGGGACGCCCGGAAGGACCGGATCCACCGTATGGATCTGGAAGTTGCCGTTCCCGAGGTCCACGGAAACGGCGATCCGCTTGCCGTCGGGGGACCAGGCGGGATCCTCCACCTGGCCCTTGCCCGAGGTCAGCTGCACTGCCTTGCCGTCGGCGACGTCCACCCGCCACAGCTGCTGTACGCCGTTGACACTGCGGAGGACGGCGAGGTACTTGCCGTCCGGGGACCAGGACACCCGGCCACCCGCGATGGACGTGATCCGCCGCTTCTCCGAACCGTCGGCCGCGGCGACCCACACGGACGAGCCGGTCCCGTCGGTCCGGGTGAAAGCGAACGAGAGCCGGTTCGGAGCCCACTGGGGGAGCATGTCGCAGGTGCCGCCGGTGATCAGTGCCGCCGGAGGCGTGCCCGCCGGGCCCCGGGTGGCGATGTCTCCCTTGCAGTCCTGCGGCCAGCCGGGGCCGGTGTCCCGCCGGATCAGCAGCGGCTCGGTCGGGAAGGCCGCCGGAACGGGGCTGGTGCTGGGGCCGGGGCTGGAGCCGCCCCTCGACTCGCCCTTGCCGTCGGGGGAGTCGGACGACCACGGCTGCCACAGCACGAGGCCCAGGACCGACAGCGCGAGGGCCGCTGCCACCACCGCGGCCGGGGTACGGCGGCGGCGCGCGGGTTCCGCCGGTACGGGGCTCTCGGCGGTACCGGGGAGCGGTGTCCCCGGGAGCGGCGTACCCGGGCGCGGAATGACCGGGCGCGGAGTGCCCGGGACCGGCGGTGATGTCACGGTCGGGCTGTCCGGGGGGCCTGCCTCCGGCCGGGCCGGGGTGGGGAGCACGGGCGTGACCGACGGGCCGGGTGCGCCCTCCGGCGTGACGGGACGGCGGGGCGCGGGGCGGGACGGCACGGCGGCGGACCTGGGACCCGGCGACGGCGTAGTGGCCGGAGAGGGGGACGGCGACGAGGACGACAGCGGTGTCGTCGCTGAGGACGAGGACGAGGACGAGGACGAGGACGAGGGAGGGGACGAGGACGGGGACGGGGACGGAGGCCGTGACGATGCCGGGTCCGCTTCGGTCACCGGCGTCGGCGCGGGGTCGACCACCGGGGCCGGTGCGGTGACGGGGGCGGGCGCCGAGGACCGTCCGGGATCCACCGCCCGGGCCGGTACGGCCGGTACGGCGGCCTCGGCGGGTCCGGCCGCCTCCGGCGCGGGCGCGGGGTCGGCCGCAGCGCCGGACACCGGGAACGGGGCGAGCCCCGGTACGAGGTCGTGCCGGGGCAGCAGGGCCGTCGCCGCCTCCGGCAGCCAGCCGTCCCGCTCCGGGTGGCGGACCGTCAGCCGGAGGAGGAAGTCCCCCGGGGAGGGACGGCCCGCCGGGTCCTTGGACAGGCACTCGGTGACCAGCTCGCGCAGCTCGTCCGGGACGGCCGACAGGTCCGGCTCCTCGTAGACCACCTTGAAGTGCCGGGCGGCCGAGGGCCCGTCCCCGAAGGGCGACCCGCCCGCCGCCTGAACGAGCACCACCCCGAGGGCGAACATGTCCACCGCGGGAGTGATCGTGCCCCCGGTGAGCTGCTCGGGGGCGAGGAAGCCCGGGGTGCCGACCTGGTAGCCGGTCTGCGTCAGCGCCGTACCGTCCAGTGCCCGCGCGATCCCGAAGTCGATGACCCGCGGCCCGTCCTCCGCGATGATGATGTTCGCGGGCTTGAAGTCGCGGTGGATGACGCCGGCCCGGTGGATCGCCTCCAGCGCCTCGACGAGACCGGCGGCCAGTACCGTCAACGTGTCCACCGGGAGGGCCCGGACCCGGGCCAGGACGGTGGCCAGCGTCGGCCCGGGCACGAAGGCGGTCACCAGCCAGGCCGGATCCGCGTCGGGGTCGGCGTCGACGACCGGGGCGGTGTGGAAACCGCCCACCAGCCGGGCGGCGGCCACCTCGTCGGCGAAACGGCGCCGGAAGCCGGGTTCGGTGCTCAGCTCGGGGCGTACGACCTTCACCGCCACGGCCCGCCCGGACGGCGAGCGGCCCAGGAAGACCACGCCCATGCCGCCCTGGCCGAGCCGGTGCGTCAGCTGGTAGCGGCCGTTGCCCACCGAGGCGGGATCACCCGGTTCCAGCGGCTTCATCAACGCGCACCCCCCGTTCAACAGCACCAACAGCGGGTGCCGGCACCCCCTGCCGGTCGCGCCGCCCGGCAGTGTAGCCCGCCGGGCCGCGGTGCATCAGTCTCGAGTCAGAGGCCGGGGGCCATGTCGTACGTGACCCACATCGTCCGGGTGGAAACCCGGTCGTACTTCGCCCGCGCCCGGTGGTTGTCGTCGGCGGTGATCCAGCGCACCACGCTCCAGCCGCGCTCGGCCGCGATCCCGCGCAGGGCGCCGAGCAGCAGGTCGGCGGCGCCCGATCCACGGCGGTCCGGGGCCACGAACAGGTCGTCGAGGAAGCAGCCGACGGTCGCCGACAGCGGCCGCGCGAACGGCCGGTAGTGCGCCAGTCCGATGAGCCGTCCGTCGGTGTCCTCGGCGACCAGGGCGTTGACCTCGTGGCCGGGGTCGCCCACCCAGGACCAGACGAGCGCGGCGGCCTCCTCGGTCTGCTCCACCGCGTAGAAGTCGGCGTAACCGCGATAGAGGGCGCGCCACTGCGCGAAGTCCTCGGGACGTGCGGCACGGACCTGGATCTGGGACATGGCGTGTCTACTCCGGCTCGAAGGGAAGGGTGCTGCCCGGGTGCCCGCTGGGAAGGGCCGCTGGGAAACGGCCGTGGGGAGGAGGACCGGCGCCCCGGTCCCGATCATCCGGCAACGCGGCGGGTGCGGGCAGTGGCCGGGGTGTCGAAAGGCGGGCGGCGGGGACACCGCGATGGACAGGTGCACGGCGAGCCGGGTACGGGAGGGGGCGGACGGGGCGGGCCGGGTACGGGAGGGGAGGGGAGGGGAGGGCCGGGTACGCGAGGGGAGTGGCGGGCCGGGCCGGGCACGTAGGCGAGGGGCGGGCCGGGCACGAGAGACACGGTGATCCGGGGACACGGTGATCCGGGGACCCGGGGGTGGGGCGAGCAGGGCACGCGGGGTCGCCGGGCGTCGTGCGCGCCGGGGCGCCGGACGCGGGTCCGGCGCCCCGGCGCATGCGCTCCCGGCGCAATCGGGCTCCCGTACGAGCGCTCCTTCGAGAGCGGGAAGCACCCCGGTGAACTTCCCCAACTGGCCGTCCCGGGCGGGATCGTGCGGTCTAGCGTGGGTCATCGGTGATCAACACCGGGTCCCGGGCAGCCCAGCTCCTGGAATCCGGCCCCACGTACCGAGGACGTCGATGTCCGGACTCCGAGCCGCCGCCCGCCACACCTCGTCGAGACACGCCGTGACCGGACCCGGGCGGCAGATAGGGCCCCAGTTGGTCCGCGCCGCCGTCCTGCCCACCCTGGCCGCCGGGCTCAGCGGCGCCGCCGCGGTGATCTTCACCCTGCAACTGGGCGGCGGCTCCGGCGCCCGGGACCCCCGGCTGTGGCCGGTGCTGGCCGGCTGCGGGCTGCTGGTGATCGGCGCACTCGCCGCCGCGTTGCTCGGTGCCCAGCGCGCGGCCAGGACCGTACGCGACCGCTGCGAGGTGCTGCGCCGGTCCAGTACGCGCGGCCGGCAGGAGCTCCGCGTCACGGCCGAACGGCTGGAGCGCGGCGAGACCCCGGCCCGGCCGGTACGGACGGGTGTCGTGCGACCCGCGACGACCGGGGCGGCGCCCGCCGACGCCGACGAATTCTGGCTGCTGGCACAGGAGTTGCGCGGCGCCCGGGACCACGCCCAGACCATCCTGCTGCGGCTGGCCGGACCGGAGAACCGGACCGACAGCGAGCAGAAGGTGGAGGTCTTCGTCAACCTGGCCCGGCGGCTCCAGTCGCTCGTGCACCGGGAGATCTCGCTGCTGGACGACCTCGAGGACACCGTCGAGGACCCCGACCTGCTCAAGGAGCTCTTCCACGTCGACCACCTGGCCACCCGCATCCGGCGGCACGCCGAGAACCTGGCCGTGCTCGGCGGGGCGGCCTCCCGGCGCCAGTGGACCCGGCCGATCGACCTGAGCGAGGTGCTGCGCTCCGCCGTGGCGGAGGTGGAGCAGTACACCCGGGTGAAGGTGGTGCCCCCGGCGGGCGGCACCGTACGCGGCCACGCCGTCGCGGACGTGGTGCACCTGTTGGCCGAACTCGTCGAGAACGCGACGGTGTTCTCCGCGCCGGACACGGACGTGGTGCTGCGCGCCGAACGGGTCACGGCCGGTATCGCGGTCGAGGTGGAGGACCGGGGGCTGGGCATGCCGCCCGAGGAGCAGCACCGGATGAACGGACTCCTCGGCGACCCGGACCAGATCAGCGTCCGCCACCTGCTCGCGGACGGCCGGATCGGCCTGTTCGTGGTCGCCTCCCTGGCCCGGCGGCACGGCATCGCCGTCGAGCTCAAGTCCAACATCTACGGCGGGGTACTGGCGGTCCTGGTGCTGCCCCGGGACCTGCTGGGCGCGGAGGCCGACGAGGCCGCCGCGGGCGGCTCCCGGCTGACCCGTGATCCGCTCCCGCCACTGGAACCCGTACGGATCTCGGGGCCGCGGCCGGTGGGGCTGCCGGTCGAGCACACGTGGGGGGCGGCGCCCCAGCGGCCCGGGTCCACTCCGGCTGCGCCATCGGCTCCGGGTGCCCCCTGGGCTTCGGGTGCTCCCAGTGCTCCTCCCAGTGCTCCCAGTGCTCCGAGGGCTCCGGCCCCTCCGGTGGCCCCACCGGCGCCGGAGGCCTCGGCGGGCCCTCCCGTCGCAGCACCCGTACCGGGACCCCGGCCTGCGTACGACCGGCTCCCGGAGGGCCCGCTCACGGACCGGGCATCCGGATACGACCGCGCCGGGAACGCCGGGCTGACGGACGACCGGCTGACCGAGTCCCGGCGGACGGACGCCGGGCGGACGGACGCAGGGCCGACCGACGACGGGTCGACGTACGACGGGCCGATCTACGACGGGCCGATCTACGACGGGTCGGCGTACGACGGGCTGGCGTACGACGGGCTGGCGTACGGCGGACCGGCCGATCACCGACTTACGGCCGTCCGGCCGACCGATGCCCGACCCACCGGCGACCAGCGGCCGGAAGGACGGCTCGCCGAAGGCCCGCCCATGGGCGATCAGCCGCCCGGCGGTCGGTGGATGGACGACCCGCTCACCGACGGCCTGCTCACCGGCAGCCCGCTCGCCAACGGCCCACTCACCGACACCCCGCTCGCCCATGGCCGGCTCCCCGGCGGCCGGCCCGTCGGCGAGCAGCCGACCGGCGGCCGGGCCCCCGGCGAGCAGCCCGCGCCCGCCGTCCCGCCGGCCGACGGCCGGCCCCCGCTGCCCCGGCGGCGCGCCCAGGAGCACCTCGCCCCGCAGCTCCGCGACGAGCCCGCACCCCGGGCCGCGGACCCCGCCCGTACGGCCGACGCACCCGTCCACGACCCCGGGCTGATGGCCGCCTTCCAGCGGGGCTTCGGCCTCGCCCAGTCCGAGAACCCCTGACCCCACCCCCATGCCGCGCGACCCGCAGGCCGCGCATGACCCGCATGACGTGCTTGACCTGCATGACCCCAGTGCCCCCAGCCCCACCCCCCGATCGAGGAGCGCACCCCCATGGCCGGCGAAGCGACGATCACCACGGGCCGACTGTCCGACCTGGACTGGCTGCTGAGCGGGCTCGTGCAACGGGTTCCGTACACCCGGAGCGCCGTGCTGCTCACCGCGGACGGCCTCGTCACCTGCGTGCACGGTCTGGACGCGGACAGCGCCGACCACATGGCGGCCCTGGCCTCCGGCCTCTACTCGCTGGGCCGCAGCGCCGGCGCCCGGTTCGGCGGCGGCGCCGAGGTCCGGCAGGTCGTGGTCGAGCTGGACTCCGCGCTGGTGTTCGTCTCCGCCGCCGGAGCCGGCACCTGCCTGGCGGTGCTCGCCGACCGCGAGGCCGACGCGGGCGTACTCGGCTACGAGATGGCCATGCTGGTCAAGAGCGTGCGCCCGTACCTGGCGGCTGCTCCCCGGCGCCCGGCCGCCACCGTCGCAGCTGCCCCCGTAGCCCCCACTGCCCCAGCCCCCGTCGCCGCGACCGTACCGGCTCCGGCGCGACCCGCCGCGTCCGAGCGATGAGGACGTACGCGCCCGGCGCCGCCCGCCGTGACACGCCGTGGCTCGACGACACGGCGGGCCGGGTCATGCGCCCGTACACCGCCAGCGGCGGCCGCACCCGTCCCACCGTCGCGCTCGACCTGCTGTCGGTGGTCACCGCGACCGGGGTACGGCCGGGCCCGCCGCTCGGGCCCGAGCACGCCCTCGCGCTGAGGTTCTGCGCGGGAGCCGGGGCGGCCTCGGTCTCGGTCGCGGAGGTGGCGGCCCAACTGCGGCTGCCCGCCGTGATCGCCAAGGTCCTGCTGTCCGACCTGGTGCAGGCCGGGGCGGTGACGGCGCAGGCCCCGCACTTCCTGAACCGCCCGGCCGATGACCAGTCCCTGCTGCGGGCGGTGCTCGATGGTCTGCGCAGAAGGCTGTGAGGTCCGCGCGGACGCGCCCGCGACGCTGAAGATCCTGGTGGCGGGCGGGTTCGGGGCGGGCAAGACCACGTTCGTCGGCGCGGTCAGCGAGATCGAGCCGCTCTGCACGGAGGAGCTGCTCAGTGACCTCGGCACGGCGGACGACCCCCTTGACGGCGTCGAGTCGAAGTCGACGACCACCGTGGCGCTGGACTTCGGCCGGATCACCCTCGACACCCGGCCGCCGCACGTCCTGTACCTGTTCGGCACGCCCGGTCAGGAGCGGTTCTGGTTCCTGTGGGAGGAGCTGTGCGCGGGCGCGCTCGGCGCCGTGGTGCTCGCCGACACCCGGCGCCTGGCCGACTGCTTTCCCGCGGTCGACTTCTTCGAACGGCACGGCATCGCCTTCGTCGTCGCCGTGAACGAGTTCGACGGCGCCCATCGCTACACGGCCGAGGAAGTCCGCGAGGCCGTCGGTCTCGCGCCGGGTGTGCCGGTCGTACCGTGCGACGCCCGGCTCGCCGTCTCCGGTACGGGGGCCCTGGCGGCCCTCGTCCGACACCTGCTGTCCGACGTCCAGGGGGAACAGGACATATGACGTACTACGAGTCGACCGGACACCTGCTGCTCACCCCGGTGGACCGGGACGCCGGGACACGGGTCCCGCGCCTGCGTGAACTGGGGCTGGGGGAGCGGGTGGACCCGGAACTCGACGCGTTCGCACGGCGGATCGCGGACGCCGTCGGGGCGCCGCACGCCGGGGTGAACTTCCTCGGCGAGGAACGCCAGTTCTTCGCCGGTCTGCACCACGGCGGTGGCCCGGACGACACGGGGGCACCGACGGCACGGTCGGCTTCGGCTTCGCCTCCGGTCGCGGCCTCGATTCAGGCTTCGATTCAGGCTTCGGCTTCCGCCTCGGCAGCGGCGGCGCGCGGCTACCCGGCCCGGGTGCTGGCGCGGGACCACGGCTACTGCCCGTACGTGGTGGTGCGGCGAAGGGCGCTGGTGCTCCAGGACGTACGGGACTTCGCGCGGTTCGCGGGGAACGCGGTGGTCGACGAGAACGGGGTCCGCTCCTACCTCGGCGCACCGCTGACCGACCGGCGGGGGATCGTCCTGGGAACGGTCTGCGCGGCCGACGGGGTGCCGAGGCGGTGGGGCAACGAGGGCCTGGGCACGATCAAGGCGCTGGCGGCGGAACTGGTGGACCGCATCCACCGCCGGGAGGACACGGGCGGCTGGTGAGGCGGCCTGCCCGGGCTGAGGGAAGCCGCCTGCCGGGGCCGGGGAGCGGCGTGCCGGGCCCCGGCGAGCGGCCGCTGTCCGTGGCCGGCGCTACGGTCGGGAGCATGGCCGCCAAGAAGCCCGTGACCGCGGAGGACGTCCGTGAGGCCGCGCTGTCGTTGCCGGACAGCAGCGAGAAACTGTCCTGGGGCATGCCCACCTTCCGGGTCGGCGGAAGGATCTTCGCCGCCCTGGGGGACGACGACAGCACCATCGGGGTGAAGTGTCCCAAGGACGACCGCGCCGAGCTGATCGCCGCCGAGCCGGACAAGTTCTTCGTCCGCGAAGGCCACGACGACAACTACGCCTGGCTGCGGGTCCGGCTCGGCGCCCTGGAGGACCGGGAGGAGCTGCGCGCGATCCTCGCCGATTCCTGGCGCCAGGCCGCCCCCGGACGCCTGGCCGCCGCCCACCCGGAACTCGGCCCGCCCGGGGGTGCGGCTTAGCGCCTGTCCGGCGGATCGCAATCGGACAGGACCCAGCCCCTTCCGGATCTCGGGCCCTCCGCCTCGGCGTGTGGTCCCACTGCGCCGGACGGCCGACCCCTGCGGCACGGCCCCCGCCGATCCCACCCGCCGTGTGCTCGGGTGGCCCCGTGCGAACCGGCCGCTCGGCGCCGTGCCGCCACGTGTCCCACGGCGCCGAGCGGCCACGCGCAGCCGGCCCTTCCTCCGGCAGGAGAACGCAATGAACCCCCTCCGCACACGGTGCGCGGCGGCTCTCGGCACGCTGCTCGCCTCGGTGGCCCTCGGCTCCTTCGCACCCACGTCCGCCGCGTCGCAGGCGCGCGAACTGGTGGTCCCCTCGGCCGCCTACCCGACCGTCCAGTCCGCCGTCGACGCCGCGCAGCCCGGGGACCGCGTCGCCCTGCGCCCCGGCGTCTACCGCGAGCAGGTGACGATCCGCAAGGACCTCACCCTCACGGGGGCGGGGGCCGGGAAGACCACCATCCTCGCCCCCGAGCACCTGGTGACGGGCTCCGACGGCCGCAACTCGATCGTCTCCCTCGACGACGCGGCGTCCGTGACGATCTCCCGTCTCTCGGTGAGCGGGCCGGGGTCCGGCACCTGCGAGGAGGGCGCGCTCGGAGCCGGCATCCGGGTCCTGGGCGGAGCACACCTGGACCTGAGCCACGCGGCGGTGTCCCACATCAAGGACACCCCGCTGGCCCCGTGCTTCCGGAGTGCCAATGCCGTCCTCATCGGGGACTTCCCCACCGGTGCGGGGTCGGCGACCATCCGGGACTCCAGGATCACGGACTATCAGGGCTCCGGCATCGTCGTGCTCAGCGATGCCTCGAACGCCACCGTGCTCCGCAACGTCGTCACCGGCCAGAAGACCCTGTCCACCGACGGCATCGAGTTCGTCGAGGCGACCGGCCGGGCCGAGCGGAACACGGTGAGCGACAACGCCTGCCGCGAGCCGGATCCGGGCTGCGGCCCCGACTTCTTCACCGAGATCCAGCACGCCGGCATCCTGGCCAACACGGGGGTCGTGGTCACCGGGAACCGTCTCGTCGGCAACCAGCTCGGCATCTACGCCTTCGGCACCGTGGATACCCGCCACAACACCCTCATCGACAACGACTACTTCGCCATGGCCCTCCAGGACGGCACGTTCACCGCGGTCAAGGACACCATCCGGGGCGGCGGGGGAGGCGTCGCCGTCGTCGCCTCGGCCGTCGACACCACCGCGCGGCTGGACCGGGTGAGGATCAGAGACGTCTCGGGAGACCGCACCCGGACGTTCGAGTGCTGCGGGTTCACCGCGACGGTGACCACCGAGCGCCAGGCCCAGGGCCCCGCCTCCCGGGGCCCCGCGTCCCAGGGGGCGCGCTAGCCGCCCAGGAAAGCGGTGATGCGCCGCCGCAGCCCGGCCGGGTCCAGGCCGTGCGCGGCGGTGTGCTCCTCGGCCGTACCGTAGCGACGCAACTCGGCACGGCCCACGCCCAGCCCGAGGACCCGGTGCGGGAGGTCGGCGAGGGCGTCGCCCGCGGCGGCCGTGGAGGTGCCCGCCAGGTACGGCTCCACCAGGACCACGTCCGCCGGGCCGTCCCCCACGGCTGCGCGCAGCCCGGCCGAGTCGAAGGGGCGGACCGTCGTCCCGTAGAGCACGGTCACGTCCAGTCCCTCGGTGGCGGCGAGCACCCCGTCCAGCGCCGGGCCGACGGCCAGGACCACGCCCCGGCCGCCCTCGCGGACGGTCCGGAAGCGGGAGCCGTCCACCGGCCGGGCCGAGGCGTTCGAGAGCTGCGACAGCCGGACGTACACCCTCCGGTCACCGTCCGCGTACGCGTGGCGCAGCAGCGCCTCCGCCTCGTCGGGGTGCCCGGGCACGTGCACCGTCCAGCCGTCCAGGGTGTCGAGCAGGGCCACGTCACCGGGGGACATGTGGGTGTAGCCGCCGGCCGGCCAGTCGTAGGAGCCGCCCGCGCTGACCAGGACCCCGCCCGTGCCCTGGTGCCCGAAGTCCAGCTTGACCTGCTCGAAGGGCCGCTCGACCAGGAAGCTCCCGAAGGTGTGCAGCACCGGCCGGAGCCCCGTGAGGGCGAGCCCGCCGCCCACCCCGACGAGCAGCTGCTCCCGGATGCCGACGTTGATCACCCGGTCCGGGTGCCGCCGCTGCGCGGGCCGGAATCCGTCCATGGTGATCTCCGCCAGCACCAGTGCCAGCCGTGCATCGGCGTCCAGCACCTCCGAGGTGACCGTGACGAACCGTTCCCGCATGGTGTCCATGGTGTCCACGCCGTCCTCCCCGAACCTTCCCCTAAGCCTTCTTCTCGACCCGCGCGACGACCGCGTGCGGCCGCCCCGGATGCGGCGCGGTGAACGCCTCGTACAGCGCCTCGTGGTCCCGCCCGTCGACACTGGCCGCCGACCAGCCGGCCGCCTCGAACCGGGACGCGATCCCGCCGCGCCAGCCGTGCGTGGCGGAGTCGTTGTCGATCACCACGGTGTGCAGCCGTTCCAGCCCGGCGGCCCCGGCGTACGCGAGGGCCTCGTGGTTGCTGCCCTCGTCCAGCTCGGCGTCCCCGATCAGCACCCACACGGCCGGATCGGTGAGCCCCTGGGCGCGCAGCCCCAGCGCGGAGCCGACGGCCAGCGGCAGCCCGTGCCCCAGCGAGCCGCTGCCGATCTCCACGCCGGGGATCAGGGTCCGGTCCGGGTGGTGGCCGAGCGGCGAGCCGTACGATCCGAAGCCGCTCAGCCACTCCACGGGCAGGAACCCCTTGGCGGCGAGCACCGCGTAGTACGCCATGGGCCCGTGTCCCTTGGAGAGCAGGAACCGGTCCCGGCCCGGATCCGCGGCCGTCCCGGGCGTGACCCGCAGCACCCGGTCGTAGAGCACCCACAGCGCGTCGAGCGTCGAGGTGGCCGCCGGCCCGTGCTTCTCGTCCCCGGTCATGAGCTCCATGAGCCGACCGAGGCGGCCGAACCCGGAGGACCGGCCGCTCCCGGCGTCGCGGAGCGCGATGACATCCGTCGTTTGCGTCATGCACCGATCGTGCAACCTCAATCGCCCTTGAGGTCAACCGCCACCCGCCCGGCCCACCGCCCTGACCGGGAAAAGCCGCGCGCGACCATCCTGCGGAGTGCGGTATGGTTCTCATGCGCGTTCGCCGAGGGGAAACCCCAGGTCAACGGGCATCGGGACGTGGCGCAGCTTGGTAGCGCACTTGACTGGGGGTCAAGGGGTCGCAGGTTCAAATCCTGTCGTCCCGACTTGCGAGTACGCAGGTCAGAGGCCGTATCGGAAGCATCCGATACGGCCTCAAGATCGTTTTTGGGGACCAGCTGGGGACCAAGCCGGTCTGAACGGGTCAGACGGCGGCCATTGCCGTGAGTGGCAGTGAACGAGGTGCGCGGAGCATCATGAGGTGCGCAGAGAGTGCGGCACCAGCTGCTGTGATCTGGTCAGCGTCGGGGTGCAGGTAGCGCTGGGTGGTGGTCAGTGAGCCGTGTCCGGCGATCTTGCGTAGCACGTGCAGCGGGACGCCGGCGTCGGCGAACCATGTCAGTCCGGTGTGGCGGAGGTCGTGCCGCTGGAGGTGCTCGAAGCCGGGCTCGGTGACGACGTCGTCCCAGTGCGTGGCGTCGCGCAGGACCGCGGTGGAGATGCGTCCGCCGCGCGCTCCAAAGAAGATCCGGGCGTCGGGGTCGTTGCCGATCGCCAACAGGCGTTGGGCGACCATCGGCCGCACCTCTTCGATCAGGGGTACCTTGCGGGCGCGCTTGCCCTTGGTGGCCTTGTCGACGAGCCCACCTGGAGCGGGGGTGGTCTGTCGACGGGTCATTCAGTTCGTCCTCGACCAGTTGGTATTGGCGCTGCCAACCACTGACCCTCGCAGGGTTGACCTTGATGAGCCCGTCTCGAACGGCTTGCTCCATCACACGCACGAGGACCGCGATGGTGTTCTTGACGGTGGGGCGGCTGTGTTCGTCAGCGATCCACCGGTAGACCGGCCGGCACGGCGCCGTTGGTGATCATCGGGACCGGGAGATGGCCAAGGGAAGGGACGACGCGGAGCCGCCAACCGGCTAGATAGGGGTCGAGCGTCTTGAGTTCCAGCCCCCGGAGAGCGAGGTCCATGTTCGTGGTGCCGTAGTCGGCCAACGGCATCGTTGCGAGCGCTGGGTCGGGTCAATGCGGTCAGGTGCCTGTCATAGGCGATGGTGGCGGTACGGGAGTCGGGGTCGGTCAGGGCTGCTGCGCGTGCCACGATCCAGGCAGCGGACGCGACGGGCGCGTAGGCGGCACGCATGGAGCCGGAGACGTCGACGGCGATACCCACGCGCAGCGGTGGGGTGGGGCGGCGGGTGTGGATGAACGGTTCCGCGGTGGGGACCGACCCGGCCGCGCGTTGAGCGTCCCGGGCGAGGGCCGCGCGCATATTGAGGTGGCCGGGCGGGGTGGGGCTGGTGGTCCGCTCCTCGGTCCGCTCGCGGTAGGCGGCGGCACGCAGGGCGCGGCTCAGCCGTGGGGCGGCACTCTGATCGGCGGCGGTGGGCCTGCGGGTACCGTGACCGGGTTGCCGTAGGGCGCCGGTGTGCCGTCGGGGGCGACGGTGGTGCCACGGGCGTTGAAGACCGACTTGGCGGTGGCGGCGGCTTTGCGTCGCTGGCTGGCCCGCTGGGCGCGGTCCTGAGCCTGCGCTTTGGACTGCGCGGCCTTGGTGTTGGTCGCTGCGGCCTGTGCCGCGAGGTCGGCGGCGTCGGTGGCTGCCGCGCTGTCCATGACGACCCCCACGGCGCCGGACAGCAGATCGGTGAGGTTCTCCGGCACGGGCAGGGCAGGGGCCGCGGTGTCCAGAGCGTCGCACCATTTTTGAGCGTGCGCGAGCATGGTCGTGGCGTCGTGGTCGGCGCACTGGTGGGCTGCGGTCCAGATGCGGGTGAGTGTGGCCAGCAGGCCTGCGCCCAGCACCGTTTCGCACAGATCGGCGACGGCCCGGGTCTCGCCGGCCTGGATGCCGACGTCACGGCGGCCGAGGACCAGGGCCGCCACGGCGCGGCGTGCTCTATGCCCTGGAGGGTGGGGTGGGCGAGGTCGGGCATGACCAGGGTTCGGGCACTGGTGCGCAGGTACGTGCGGTCCGTGGGCCGCGTGATCAGGTGTGCGCCTTCGACACGGCTCTCCTCCAGCAGGAGCGCGGCCTCGACGACACGGGGGTTCGCTCCGGCTGGCGCCGTCCAGACGGAGTGGGCCGCGTGCGCGGCCTCGTGGACGAACACTCCCCAGGCGGCGGGATACCGCTCCTCGTCGCCCACGATCCGCGGATGGATCTCGTGGGGCTGGAGCGGGGCGAACAGGCCGGCGTCGAACTCGACCTCGCCCAGAGTGGGGAAGAACGCGGCCGGTGCGCCGCTGCGCGTGCCGGGGCGGCAGGTGACGAGGAGGTCCTGGCGGCCGGAGAGGGCGACCAGCCGATCGCCGAGTTCGGCTCCCACGCGTAGCCACGCGTCCGGGGAGGAACGGGGTTGCGCGGGCGGGGCGCCGTCGTCGTCCCAGCGCGCGAGGTCGGCGTCGTCGTCCCGCGTGGTGGCGGGGGACTGGACGTGATGGTGGGCGCTCATCGCGAGCGGCCCGGTGCGCGGAGCCGGTGACGCCCGGGGGCTGCCGGACGGCCGAGGCGGACAGCTGCTTGCCGAGGGTGAGGGGAGCGACCTCCTTGACGCCGACAGCCTTGATGACGGCGGCGGCGACGGCGTCGCGATCCTCCAGAGGAGCGATGCTGACCAGGTTCGCGAGCGCGGCTTTGGTGCCGAGGACGGCCTCGGTCTTCTGGTAGCTGAGTTCGTGTTGGCCGGCAGCCCGCCGCCAATGGCCGGGAACAGGTACTCGTGGTCGGCAGAGGCCCCGCCGGTGCAGCGTCTGCAGTGGCGCATCCAGGACGGCGAACACGCGCCCAATCAGGCCCAGGCCGCAGTGGCGCTGACTGGGCATCGGCTCGACAACCTCCGAGAAGGCACCTGACAAACGGTCCCGGTCCGCCAAAGTCCCCTATCCATAGGTTATTTTGACTGGCCTGTCCGTCTCGAATCGACTGCCATAACGAACGAAGGGAAACGCCATGAGGATCACCAGGACTGCACGTAGGACGCGGGCCAGGATTGCCGTGTCCGTCGCGGCCCTGGCCGCGGGCTCACTCATACTCACCGCCTGCGGCGGAAGCAGCGACAGCGCCGGCAAGCTCGACGGCACCTACTACGTCAAGGACGTCAACGGCACGTCCAAACTCGGCCAGCTGGTCGTCAAGGGCAACAGCGTCTCGCATCATGAGTACGGCTGCGATGGTGTCTACGAGAAGCCGGGCGTGACCAGCACCGGCGAGTTCAACAAGGATCAGTCCCAGATCATCTGGACGGTCGCCGGAGACGACACCCGCAACAAGCGGACCGGCAGCGAGCCAATCTCGACCAGCAACACCTCGATCAGCATCAGCGGTAGCGCGTACGTGCGTGACAACTCCGATGCCGGCAAGACCCTGTTGGACGGCTTCAAGACCAAGTGCGCCAAGTAGCGTCGACGTCCCGCCTGGCCGGCGAAGCAGCACAGAACCCCGTGGCATCGCGTCCACGGGGTTCTGTCCTTCCTCGGCTGGTCAAGCCTCTGACGTCTCCTCCTGAAGCTGCGGCGCCCGGTATGGACGCCGCACCCGGTGAGGTTGATCGTTCTCACCGGGTGCGTCAGGCCTCCACGCTCGCCCTCGATCGGAGGATCAGTCCTCCTCGCGCCGGCCTCGGCGGGGGCCAACGGCCGGCCGCTGCTGCGGCTCCGGGGTCTCCACGCTCTGGGGGGCCGGATCGGCCGTCCGGCGCGGACGTGGAACCGGAGCCTGCCGCGGCGAAGGAGCCGGTGCAGGAGCCGGCGGCCGCGGAGCACGCCCCGACGGGGCAGGCGTCTGGCGCGGCGTCGACGTCTGGATCGAACCCGGCTGACGCGCTGCCTGCGTCCGACCCGGAGTCCGCGCACCAGGCGCAGCCGGAGCCCGACCCACAGCCGGAGCACCGGCCCCTGGCTGCCTCGGAGCCGAGGAGCCGTCGCGGCGGGCGTTGTTCACGGGCAGCAGCCGGTCACTGTTCGTCTGCGCCTCGGCCTGCTCCTGCCGTGCCGGCAGCCGGATGGGGGTCTGGGCCTGAGCCGGGGCAGGGGTGCTCTGAGCGGAGCGCGTGGGACGCGCGCTCGGCGCACCCGGCTGCGTCGGAGCCGGAGCCGGGGCAGGCACGGCGTCGCCGCTGAAGCGCTGCGGTGCAGCCTGCTGGTTGCCGTCCTGTTGGCTCTGCGCACCCTGGGAACCCGCGCCGAACTGCGTCGGACGCGCGCTCGGCGCACCCGGCTGCGTCGGAGCCGGAGCCGGGGCAGGCACAGCGTCGCCGCTGAAGCGCTGCGGTGCAGCCTGCTGGTTGCCGTCCTGTTGGCTCTGGGCACCCTGGGAACCCGCGCCGAACTGCGTCGGTACCGTCTGACCGGCGACAGCCCCACGGGCTCCGCTGGTCGGGACAGAACCAGCGCCGTTGGCGCCGCTCTCGCCCTGAGCACCACCACGAGAACTCGACGGCTCCGTCGACGAGGAAAGTACCTCACCGCGGATGACCTTGTTGCCGTCCGCGGTGTACCCGAGGTTCGACAGGCCACCCTGGGCGCTCAGACCCTGCGCCGTCTGCTTGTCCGAGCGCGAGCTGCCCGCTCCGCCACTCGTCAGCTGCAGCGGACCACCCTTGTCGGCCTGTCCGTCGCGACCGGGCGTGCCCAGACCACCGGCGGGACCGATGCCGCCCGGCAGAGCCTTGACGCCGTCACTGCCGCCGCCGGAGCCGCTACCACCAGGACCACCATCCAGCGCCGGACTGTCCGGTCCATCCGGACCATCCTGCCCGCCACCCTCGAGGGCCAGCTGCTGCTTACCGGACGTCAACTCCCCGGCGCCACCGTTCGTGCCGCCGGCGTTCGTCGACACCGTCTTGCCCGTGGGCTTGCCCCCGCTCGGGGACGCCGGACCGCTGGCCTTGCTGTCGAACCCGTTGGCGAGCTTGTTCCCCATGGCCATACCCGCGCCAGACCCCACACCCGCGGCCAGAGATGGCATCAGCCCACCCTTGTCCGGCTTCGGCGTGGTGTTCGTCTCGAGGAACTTGTCCACGAGCTTGGTGACCACCTCGTCCATCGCCTGCAGCACAGTCTTGCGCACCCGTAGCAGGGCGAAGGTTATGCCTATGATCACCAGCGAGGAGATCAGGGTCAGGACCACCACGATGATCCCGCCGAGCGCGGGGCTGCCCCACAAGCCACCCGGGCTCATGAAGCTCGACACGGGACCGGCCATGATGTCCGGGACCGAGATCAGGAATTCCGAGACGAACTGGTAGACGAACAGCGTGACGAGGACTTCCATGATCATCGCCGTGGAGTACACGATCACTTTGGCGATCGCCTGCAGGGCGCCCAGCGTCGCGAACGGAACGGCGGCCACCAGGCCGAAGGTCCGCTTGATCGCCCCGGCCAGCATGCCGATGGCGTACCAGAAGCCGAGCAGGACGATGGAGCCCAGGACCGTGGCCGAGTTGCTCCAGTACATGAACTTCGCCGGCCCCGTGCCCACCTGGCTGACGGCCATGTGGTTCTCGCGGGTGAACCCGCTGGTGGCGTTGTTGGACGAGTACATGGCCAGTGAGCCGGGGTTGAACCCGGTGTTGAGGTAGTTGTACGCCGCCAGGGGAGACAGGTTGCACGAGGAGGGTGTCTTGCCCACCGTGAAGCCACAGCCACCCTTCGTCCCCGTCGTCGTGAAGACCGTCGAATCCTTACCGGGACGAGAGGAGGTCAAGCCCGTGCCGTCGGTCGAGATCACCGGGTGATCGACCGGCTTCGGCCCCTCTTCTTCACCGAACTGCTTCACGTCGCCGTAGCTGTCCTTGTCGACGAACCAGCTCTTCTTGGTATCCGAGCTCTCGTCCAGTTGCGTGATCGAGGTCTTGATCCCCGACTCGAAGTCGGAGGCTGCCATCTCGTTGCTCGCGATGTACTTGCCGATGATCCCGAAGGTCGAGAACACCGCTTTGAAGTCGTCCGAGGCACGGCCTCCGTTGACGGAGACGGTGCCGTCCTTCCAAGCCGACTCGGCGTCTTTGGCCTTCGTCCCGATGTTGATGCCGTTGAACGTCGCCCCGTGGGACTGCTTGTTGATCGCCAGCGCACTCGTGCGCACAGACATCATCGCGTCCGGGCTGGCCTGGTCATCGTCCCAGGAAACAGTGGCCTGGTCCGGAATCCCCAGGCGGTCGTTCATCATCCACGCCTCGAAGTCGACGTAAGTGCTCAGCACGACGCGCGTCGGGCCGGCGTGTTGACCGAGAACGGAGTCGTCGAACTTTCCGAGCACGCCGGAGTACATCGACCCGACGAGCGGCAGGCCGACGCCGATGAAGACGACGCGCACGACGAGCTTCTTGATCGCCGAGCCTCGGTCCATCTTCTTGAACATGACCAGGCCGATGAGCAGGAAGCCGATGAAGATCGGCACGAGCGCCTGCCACGAGATGTCGACGAGCAAGCCGTACCAGCCGCTGATCCAGTGCTGCAGACCCGAGAGGGCGCCGCCTCCGGTATCGCCTCCCGTCATGCCCTCGGCGAAAGTCGGATTCACCGCCGCGACCGCGTTGTAGAACCACAGGAAGGGGTTGACGAGCTTCAGGAACTGGATGATGACGTAGAACAGCGTGCCGACCGCCAGCGCCAGGGCGTAGAGGACCCAGATGATCGACCCCCCGATCACGCTCACGATCTGGCCGCCGATGCCCGAGGACATCGTGTCCAGGCCAAGGTCGTTGTTGGCCGCCCCGAAGTGCGCGTAGTCGAGCATGCCCGCGTACTTGGCGTTGCCCTTGTCATCCTTCGCGGCCAGGGTCTCGTAGGTGACGGTCTGCGAGGACCCCGACACCTCGGCGAAGAACCAGCCCACGATGTTGCCCAGGCTGAACTCCGGGTCGGCGTAGCCGAGAATGGAACCGCCCGAGGACGGGCTGGACGTGACCGGCTTCCAGTTCTCGTGCATGCCCTTGTCGTTCTGCGGCGAGTTCTTCTCGCTGAAGTACGAGCTCGCGTTCGAGGCCAGCTGGTAGAGGCTGTAGTTGTCGCGCTCCTTCTTGTCGTCCGCAGACGCCGGCGAAGACGTCGCCATCATGAAGACCGGCACGAGCAGCGCCGCCAGGAGCATGAGGGCGAGCCCGCGCGCGGACCTGCCCGGGCGGACTGCACCCACGCTGTGGCCGGCCCGGGCACGCAGCCTCGCCACCGCCGTGATCGTCCGGTTCATGCTCTCTCCTCTGCTCCTCGTCCTCGTATCGGTGCCGACCTCGCTCATGTCTTTTCCAGCTTCTTGGGCCTGGGCCTGGGCCTTGTTGCCGGTCGCCTCGCGTTGTCCTCGGGCTGCTGCAGGCCCTTGCCGTCGTTGCGGTTGATCGCGTCAGCCTGGCCCGCGTCAGCCTCACTGCCGTCGCCCTCGCTGTGCTTCCGGATGCTGGTGAGGTTCGCGCCCGGTGCCGGCTTGTCGTGCATGATCGAGTCCATCCGCGCCGTCTCTTCGGCCTTGGCCGCCTCCAGTCGGACCTGCCTGCGTTGGGCCTCGCGGTAGGGGTTGATCCCCAGTGCCAAATCCAGATGGAAGACCACGTTGGAGACGCCCCGGCGCAGGTACGTGAGGTTCTCGTCCTTGGTCGTGATGAGTCGGGCGAGATCCGGCGGGATCCGCTGGTGCAACTGCTTCTGGTACTCCGCCACCGTTTTGTCGCGCATCGGGCCGAAGAGCGTGTAGTCCGCAGCGTCGAACTTGTTGAAGTCGCTGTCGGCCAGCATCTTGTCGACGTCGTTGTAGCTGTAGACCACCCGGCCGCCGCGTTCGTGCATATGGTCGAACTGGTCCTTGAGGTACTTCTTCACCCGGTCGTCGATGTGCTCGGTGCCGTGGATGATCACTGTGTCGCCGATTCCCAGCTTGCCGACGGCGAAGCCGACGATGTTCACCAGCTGCGCCATCGCCACGCCCTTGCCGCGGCGCATGAGCCGCGAGAAGTCGTAGACCACGCGCCGCGAATCCCGGACCCCGTCCACGGCCGAGGCCGTGTGGTTGTTGAACAGGTCGCCATTGGTGCTCAGCATCGCGTTGGCGATGCCTCTGAGCACGTTGTAGGCGCGCAGCTGGTCCGGGTCGGTCTTGCTGGAGTTCAACAGCGCCTTGTGCGCGGTCGCCAGGTAGGAGACGAACATCTGGAGACGCGGCACCTGGGTGTGCGGGATGTTCACCACGCGCAGGCGGTTGCGCTGCTCCTTGGCGTTGTGCCGCCACATGCCCTGCTCGATGTAGAAGTCCGTGGCCGTGTCTTCGAGGGCACTGCGGATGATCGAGCCGACGGCACCGTCGGTGGTCTCGTAGAGCTGCTCGAACATCAGCTTGAGCTTCTCCATCTGAGCGGAGAAGACCGTCAGTTCGTCCTCCTCCTCGCCGAACATCTCGAACATGTTCACGTCGCCCTGGTTCAGGTCCACGCGCGAGGTGAGCCGCTCGAACCTCGGGCCGAGCTTGTCGAGGTTCGCCCCGTCAAGGACGAGGTGGACGACCTGGCCGTTGTTCAGCAGCGTCGCTTGCGAGATCTTCGAGCACCACATGTTGGCCACCCGCTGGCGGTCGAGGTACTCGCTGAGGGTGGCGTCGGCGACGATCACGTGGTGGGCGTAGGCGTTTACGTCCATGAGCACGGCGCTGTTGTTGACGTCGCCGACCATGTAGCCGACGTACTCGCCGCCCTTGTCGTTGAGGCCGTTGGTCACCAGTGAGTACGAGCCGGCCAGCTCGGTCGAGGTGAAGTGGAAGCCCTTGCCCTTCTTCTTCTCGTTGTTCTTCCACAGGCCCGAGAGCTCCTGGCGCTGCTCGCCGGCGTAGGGCGCAGCCTTCAGCGTGCCGAAGCGGTCGATGTACAGGCGCGTGACCCGGTCGATCGTGTCGTCCAGGGTCGCCAGGTCCGGGGCCTTGAGAAAGAGCCGGTTGTGCACCGAGAGGTAGCTCGCGCCGTCTTGGAGCTCTCCGATCGTGACCCCGAGGTCACCGGAGATCTTCGCGGCCTTGCGCTTGGAGGAGGTTGTGCCCGTCTCCTCCTGCTCGTTGGCATCGAGCCGTTCCAGCTTCTCGGACTGTTTCGTATATGAGTCGATCCACTTGTCGTCCATCCGCTTGACCTGCTCAAGCACGACCGCGGTGACCCGCTCGTCCAGGCCGTCCGGGATCCGATCGATGCCCCAGAAGGCGGCGAAGTTGTCGTGCGCGGCGTCGTCGTGGAAGTACGCCAGAATGCAGGCGACCGAGCCGTCGACCTCGAAGTAGTCGGAGCGGAAGAGGTACTTCTCCTTCGGCTTCAGCGCGAGCAGATGCGGATAGGCGTCGAATGCGCCCTGGAGGTGCTTCACCTCACGGCGGCGCTGCCACCAGTTCTTCTTCGGCTCGGCGGCTTCGTCGGCCACGCCGTGAGCTGCCGCAGTGGTCTGCACGCCCTCAGCCTGAGCAGCGTCGTCCGCGGGCAGATCACCGACCAGAAGCTCCCCGCTCTCATTCGTCTCGTCAGGCTTCTTCCCCGGGACGCCGAGCTGTGCCCGGACTTTCGTCATCAGCGCCATGGTGTCCTTCGTTCGTTCCTCGTCGTGTGGGTCGGCCTGGCGCTGTCAGTTCAGCGACGTCTTGTGGTCGAGCAGTTCGTCGTCGATGCCCTGGTAGAAGACCCGCAGCATCGGCTCGACCTCCTCGCGGTCGAGCATCGTGGCTTCCTTGATCATGAGGGTGGAGCCGCCGACCTCGGCCTGGAGGACTTGGTGTCCCTTGCGCAGTGCGTCGGTGTTCTTGCCCTTGAGCAGCAGGTACTGGTGGATCGAGGGGAACTTGCCGCCCACGTGCTGCGTGAGGATGTCGTACTGCTCGTTCTGCAGCTCGATCAGATCGGGGTCACGGAGCTGAAGGGCCTGGTTGCGCCGCTCCAGGTTCGCCACCTGGTGGTAGATCCGCTGCGGCTCCTTCGTCGTGATGAAGCTGTGCTCGCACGTCGTCTCGACCTTGCGCCAGAAGGAGTCGACCCGGTCGAGGATCCCGATCCGGTCCTCGTCGAAGAGCAGATAGCTCGCTGAGCCGACGACCAGGTAGACCCGGCCTTCGCCGCCGTCGGAGAAACGGATCAGCCCGTCCTCGTCGATCCCGTCGATGCCGACGATCGAGTAGAAGTCCGTGGGGTTCGAGCTGCGACGGGTGAAGACGTGGCGGGCCGTGCGGGGCAGGTAGGCGAGGAAGGCCGGCACCCGCATGATGCGCAGTTCCTTCGTCTTCATCAGGCCGCCGAAGTAGGCGATCGCCGCCAGTCCCCAGAGAACGAAGAACGTGATGGCGACTGGGCCCGAGCTCGCGACGAACGTCGACGTGCTGAACCACAGCAGGGCGAGGATGCCGCCACCGAAGAAGAGCAGTTGCTTGATCGGGGAGGGCTTCGCCGCCCAGCCGCCCTTGCTGAGCGTGATCTCGTGATCCAGGAAGCTCCTGTTCAGCGAACTTGGCACCTTGTAGGACAGTTTCGCCATGAATCTCCCATCCCCCTGCCACCGCAATGGCCATTGCTCGACCTGTCGAGAAGTCTTCATATGTGAGGCGCGCGAATGGCATCCTATCTTAGGCGAGTCATTCGAAACGAGAGTGAAAGGGAGTCGGATGGCGATGTGAGACGAGTCCGACTGGCGGATCCGAGTCATCGAGTGCTGTTTGAACGGCTGACGGATCAGTCGCACCGCGGAAGCGGTCGCGCTCAGTCCATCGCTTCCGCCTCGAGGCGCGGAACGTCGTCGTCCAGGCCGAGCACGGCCAACGCATCGACGGAGCCGCTCTGGTCGAGGCCTTCCTGACGAACCGACATCCCGTCGAGCACTGCCGGCTCAGAGTGCCGAGGGGGGCGTGCCCGGCGCCGCACAGCGTCTCCTTGACCGGACCGGACCGGACCGGACCGGACGCCTCCTGTCGTGAAGTGGCAGCAGCGGGAGCGGGCCCCGAGGTCCGGGACCCGCTCCCACGCGTCACTACCCGGCCGCCATCAACCGAACGACGGGACGATCTTCTTCCTGCCGCCCTGTTTCCTCCAGGAGATGCGGGCGTCGAAGGTCTTGCCCTTGGCCGAGACGAAACCCGTGCCCTGGATGGTCTTACCGGCCGCCAGGTCCTTGCGCTGCGCATCGGTGAAGGTCACCTGGCACCAGGACCGAGGTGGCTCGTCGTCGGAGCCGAAATCAGGGATGATCTTCCTGGCCTTCGCGTCCCAGGTGACCTTGCAACCGAAGGTCTTGCGAGTCCGCGCGCTGACGAAGTCGTCGATTTCCAGCGCCTGGCCCGCCAGGAGCGCCGCGACCTCCGCCGGCGTGAACGTCCGGCCGGACCACTTCGTCGGCTTGTCCGGCACCTCCAGCTGGAACCCGACGAATGTGCGACCCCTGAAGTTGCCGACGCCGAGCGCACCGGTGGCCGGGAAGGGCTTCTTCCCCTTCGGCCTCGCCTCGAACGAGATCGTTTCGCCCGCGAGCAGCTTTGCCACCTCGTCATCGCTGAACTCGTGGCCCGACCAGACCTTTTTGAAGGCGACCTTCTTCGGGCCACCTGGAGCGGCCTGCCACACGCCCTCGGCGCGGCCGGCGCCGACCTGGTCTCCGAGCCCCGGCTCGGCGCGCATGGACGAGGCGTTCTTCGTCATCGTGGCGAGCTCATTTCACTGGCCCGCGCCGGCCTGAGCTTCCGGCCCTTCTCGGTAGGCGGCGGGTACTTCGCCGTGTCGCTGGGGCCCAGCCCGGCCTTGCCGCACTTGCTTCCGTACTTGCGCTCGACTTCGTCCAGCGACGAGGGCACCTTCGGACCCGGACGGTTCGGGCCGTGCGCGCCCTGGGGCTTCACGTGCGTGGAACGAGGCTGCCGGTGAGGCGCGGGGCGTCCTCGGGGCGCGAGGCCGACGCGGCCATGCCCGCACACCCGGGTCCTGGACACAGAGACCCGACAACCCCAAGCCCTGCAGCGCTTACGGACGGAAAAGAGCTTCTCCTTGCTCCTCGCGGTCATCGGATCGGCCGCCCTTCCCGCTCGCGTTCGAGCCTCGACTGCTTCCTGGTCGCCTCACGGGCCATGTCCCGGAGATGGATCGCCTCCTTGTGTGTGATCGGCGCGTCATGAAGGTTGTGCGAGCCCCGCAGGAAGTTCTCCGTGCGGTCGGCGATGGAGTATGCGAGCGCCTGCTCGATCACCGCGCTGGTCTGGCGCACCTCGCCCAGCTCGTCGCGCAGCTTGCGCAACAGCCCGTCCCGCTCGCGTTCGACAGCCTCGATGCTCATCAACCGTGTCAACACGCTGCCCAGCAGCGGGTCGCGGGAGCGGAACAGCTCCACGGCGCGCTCGGTGGCAGGATCGGCATCAAGGTGCAGGTCGAGATGTGCCAACAGGAACGCCATCACCAGGGTGCCCTGGCTCAGCCGCCGGCTGAACTCCCGAGCGGCGCTGTCGCTCGCGCCCAGCTCACGGACCGCGGCTGCTCGCAGCTGCTCCCGCAGCGCGTTCATGACGCTCTCGGGCAGTGCCTTGATGTGCGGTTGGCTCTGCATGCCGACGAGCCGGAAGCCCGACTGGGGGAGCGTGGCGGTCTCGGCTGCACTGCCCGAGCCCCTCTTCGAGGGCGCGCTCTGTGCGGCGCGCGGATCACCGGTGAACTGCGGCGATCCGGGCCCCACCTGCTCGGGTTCGTCCGGTGCGACGATGTCGTCATGAGCAGCGATTTCGGCTGTAGCGGCACCCTCCACGTCCGGCCGGTACCCGGGAGCGGAAGCGGCATCGGCCGCAGGGGCCGCCGGCACACCGCCCGGGAGCACCCCGTCAGCGGTGTTCTGTCCGCCGCCGGCGCCACCGCGCTGATTGGATCTGCCGGTGCGTTCGGAGTTGCCGACGTCGGGCTCGCGGTCCGGCTCCAGGTTCGGACGATCCGTTCCGGCTTCCCCGTCGAGATCAGCCCGCGGACCTTCGACCCCGAGTTGAGAGTCGATGGCGCCGGTCTCATCGAACCGCACCTCCGGCTCGGGTGTTGGCGCCGGAGGCCCAGGCTGTGCGGCCTGAGCCTGGACGCGCTTCAACTCCTCGCTCCCACCACGCCGGTAGGCGTCGAGGAAGGACGTGTCCACATCCATCACCTCGTCGGTGGGCGTGGCCGCCTCCAGCATCTCTGCGAAGTCCCGGCTCATACGAGCTCACCGTCCTCCTCGTCGAGCAGGTAGTTGTCGCCGCGGGTGAGCCCGATCAGCGAGTCGAAGCCCGTGGTGACGACGCGTTCGAGGTTCGCCGAGTTCTTCGCCAGCGCCGCGACCTGATCGACGAGCTCATTGAGCCGCGCGATCTCCAGGGTCGGCAGGTCGTAGTCGAGGTTCTCGCGCCGGATCTTCTCGACCACCGCCTCGGCCACGTACTCGCTCACCGAGGAGAACCCGCGCTTGTCGGCCCAGTACTCCGCGCGCTGCTTCTCGTCCGAGCTCAGCCGGACGAACATGCCCTGGCGGCCACCGCTGCTGGTCTGTGTCCCGCCCGACGGCTTTTTCCTCGTGCCGCGCACAGGTTGCGTCGTCTTGTCCAACTCGTGTGCGGCAGTCATCTGCGGCTTCTCCATGCCTTGCCTCGCCAATCCGTGAAGTCGCCCTATCGGCGCTGGTGGATAAGACCTCTGCCACTCTTTTTGTTTCCTGTCGAGCATTGGCAGAGTCGAAGACGCGCCCAGTCAGCCCCCCTTGCCACGCACTGCCGCAGCAGGTGGGTCAGTCTGATGAGCGCCCGCTCAGGGCTCGGACAGGGGAGTCGGCGTCGCGTTCGCCGTGCAGTCGACAAGCTCCTGGGTGAACCTCGGGGATTGCCAGATCGCCTTGTCCTTGTCGTTCGGCACGTGGTCGACGATTGACCCGGTGCCGAGCGGCGCACCGCCGGCGAGGAAGTGCAGCGTCTCCTGGCTGAAGCCTGCCTTGTACACCGAGGTCGCCAGGCACTGGCCGGCCGCCGCGTAGGTCTTCTTCTGGCTCTCGTCACGGGCGTAGGAGGAGAACATCGAGACCAGGCCCTTGGTGAGCTCGATGGAAGAGCTGACCGGCTGATCCGCGCGGACCGGGTAGGCAGGCTTCAGGTTCGGCTTGCCCACCACTGGCTTCGCGGCTGCCTCCGGCGGCGTGTAGCTCTGGGCCTTGGGGCTACCGCTGTTCGGAAGTACGGCCTCGCTGACGCATCCGTCGAAGTCCTCGCGCAGCGACCGCGAGGCCAGCAGTGCGGCGTCGTCCTCGCTCACCTTGTTCAGCCCGCCGATGACCGTGCCCATGTCGTCGCTGTCGGCCTTGATGATGTAGGCCAGCGCCTTCTCCGACATTCCCGCCTTCCGCACCGCGCCACCCAGGCAAGCTCCGCTGCTCTTTCCGGAGCTTCCGGCGCCTTGGAAGGCGAGCTTGTCCAGCGCCTTGCCGAGAGCCGTGTCGGCGACCTTGGCTGTGCTCGCGGTCGGGCTTGGTACGGGCGACGGCAGTGTCTCCTTGGCCGTTCCGTCGTTGCCGCCGGAGCACCCGACGAGCACAACGCCCGCAGTCAGTGCCGCAGTGGAGAGTCCAACCTTCCTCGTCCTCCAGGCCCTCATCTCTTCTCGCCTCGCATCCCCTGTTGCCGACCAGTCTAATTGGATCCACTGGTCTCTGAGGGTATCTTATTCGAGTGGCCATTCAATGATGGTCTGTGATGAGTTGAAATGTCGCGCGATAGGGGTTGCAGAGGCTGCACAGAGCGGGACTCGGTTGCGCAGAGTGCCTGCGGGCCCGTCTGGCGCTTGGGGATCAACAGAGTTGATCCGGAGGGCTCTGCGAAAGCAGGGCGCAGCCTGGTGCAAGGAACTGCCGTGCCTCGCAGTCGAGATGGCCTCGACCTGCTGCGGTCGGCTCCCTCGGACCTTCGGCGCAGTGCTCGCGTCCATCGCCGGAGGCCGGGAGTTCATGCAGGGGGCCACGCTCTGACGCGTGTCCACTTCGGAAGGAGAGCGCCGGACAATGCACGGCGCGCACCACCCAGACCTTGGCGTTGCCTGGGGTACGACCCGCCAGGGCGCAGCAAGCGCCGGCCCCAACCGGTCAGCACCGAGGCTGTGAGCCCGTCCCGGTGGTGAGTTGCCACCACCGCGAACCGAAAGGGCCACGAGGCACCCGAGGACCTCGCATACGACACGAGCGCAGATGCCGCCGCCGGCGTCTTCCGCGCCGCCAACACCACCACGACGGACGGAGACACGACATGGTGCTCGCGATCGGCGCGCTGCTCGGCTGCGTGGCCACTCTGCTCGCCCTCGCCATCCGGCGCAGCCTGACCCGCACGCCGCACTGCGGGTGGTGCGCGACCGCCTCGAACTGGCCCACCTCCCAGCACGACGCCCTGCTCTGCCGCGGCTACGTCCAGGACCGCCGCCGCGAACGGCTGCGCGACATCAGGCACGGCCGCCCCGTCGAGGAGCCGAACCCGTGGGGCGAGGCGTACCTACTCGACGAAGAGATCGCCCAGCGAACGAAAGCCGACGCATGAGCACCGAGACCACCACGGCCGCCGCCGACTTCGCCCAGGCGCTCGCCGAGCTGGGCGACGGATAACCGGCCGACCCGGAGGGCACAGCGCCCGTGATCGCCACAGTCACCGCCCCGGCGACAGGCGAGCAGCACCCGGTCCTGATCGAGCCCGGCCCGCTCGACTGGGTGACCGCCCTGGTTCAGGGCGAGCGGGACACCTTCCGCGCCGCCCGGTGCCGCGGCGGTCTTTCACCCTGATCCGCCGGCCCGGTGTCATGCCGTCCGTCATTCCTCGTCTTCGCAATGGCCCTGGTGTTCCGGTTCATCACGGCAACGCTCCGCGGGGTCGAGACCACGGATCTCGGACACGTACAAGTCTTCATCCGGGCGAAGGTGTGCTCGACGCGGGCACGGACCCGTCGGTGTCCGGCGTTGTCCCCCTCCCGCCCCACGCAACGGGCCGACCGGCCCTTCTGTGGTGCTGGGTGATCAGCCCGGTGCCCAGGTAGGCAACGTCCCCGATCGCCGTCGTCCCGGCGGCCACGGCCGGCAGGTTCGACTCCCGCCACACGTGGGCATCGGCCTTGTTCTCGGCGCCGACCGGGCCGATGCCATGACCAGCCGGGTGTACGTCCGCGACGGACCGCGTTGCCGGCTCCAGCGCCGGCAACGGCCCCAGCCGCTGGATGACCCGGCCGACCGTCGCCGAGGAGATACCGAACAGCGGGGCCGGCTGCCGCATCGTGAGGTTCGTGCGGTAGTACACCGCCACCGGCAGAAGGCGGTCCGCCAGCGGCAAACATCACGGTCAGCCGCCACCGGCTCTCTTTCCGCCCCGCTCCCGCACCACTCTCACCAGCTTCACGAACCGATCCATCCGCAAGCCGTGAACGTCTGCGGATGGTGACGGCTGCCGGGTGCTGTGGCTCTTGTCCGCGGGCCCGGCGGACCTTGACGGTGTCAATGACCTCCCCGAGGCGGGTTCAGTCGGCGGCGTTGCCGCCGGTGAGGACGAAGCCGAGAGGCCGGCCGCGGCCGTCGCAGGACAGGTGGACTTTCGTGGTCAGTGCGCCTGGGGATCGTCCAAGGGCGTGATCACATATTTCGTCCCGCCGCCCTGCCCCTTTTTACGGGCGCCCACGGCATGCTGGTGGGCTCGCGGGACCGTGGAGTCGACCGACACCAGCCAGCCGTCACCGGTCGCGTCCCTCACGGCCTGGGCGGGCGGCCGGCATTCGCATGAACGTCCGGTCCAACACCCACCTGCGGAAACGGGTGTGGATGGTCCTCCAGGGCCCGTACCGTGCCGGCACATCACGTCACCTCACGCCGACCCCGTCCGCGGCTTCCACACGATTCCGTTCAGCACCCGCCGGTCGTCCAACCTCGTTGCCGGGCTGGGGGGGGCGTCGCGCCATGGTCTGGTCGGGAGTGGTCGGTTGCTCGCGAGGAGCGTGATTTTGATCGGCGAAGCCGATCCGGGGGTCGGAGTGACGAGGTATTCGGTCAGCGTAGCTGTCTCGGAACTCCGCAGCTCATGATGACGTGCCATGCCGACATGATGTGGCATCAGAACCCTTTGGCGGTGCGCCTTGGCGTAGGTCAAGTGAAGTTGATCGGCGAAGCCGATCCGGGGTTCGGAATGGCAAGGTATTCGGTCAGCGCGGCTGTCTCGGAACTCGTCGACTCATGATGACGCCCCGTGCCGACATGATCCCGCATCAGAGACCTTAGAAGGCACGCCTTGGCGCAGGTCAAGTGAATGCCGAGCCAGGGGACATCACGCCGTGGTCTGGTCGGGAGTGGCCGGTTGCTCGGCGAAGAACGCGAGTTTGATCGGCGAAGCCGATCCGGGGCTCGGAATGACGACGCATTCGATCAGCGCAGCTGATTCGGATGAAGCACTGAAAGAGAAAATCATCTGATCGGCGAAGCCGATCCGGATGGGGGCATGACGGACAACTGAATATCTCAGCCCAATCAGCCAACTGCGCTCGGACGACGTCGTCGATCCGGGCGCTTTGCTGTATCCGAGGAGAAGAACCCATGCCGAACGCTCCGAACAACGGACAGCGGGGCCAATCGTTGGCGCGGCCCAGACAGGTCTCGGCCCCAGAACCTGGCAGTAGTCGGTTCGGTGAAGTTCGAGGCTCTGTACGGCCGTTGTGCGCATCTCGAAGCCGTCGGATTCGGTAGCGAGCGTGTGGCTAAACGGCCCGTCTGGCTTTGTGTTGAACCCATCGGGGGTTGGCCGTGATCAGGCCGGATCCCGCACTTGACCCCCTTTCCCTGAACACCCATGCAGTGGGCACCACTTTGTGCTGCCCGCGCCGAAGGAGAGAAACCTGATGAATCACAAGTCCACGATGTTGTCGGTCGCGTTCAGTGGGGCCGATAACACGGGTAAGACCACGCAGATCCGCCTGCTGGCCCGCCGGATCGGTCCGGCTGCGGCGCTCGCCGGCGCCCTGCACGACCACGACTCTCGATGGAACAACATCCAGCGCGATATGGCCGGATGGTGGTTCGAGGAGAGCAGCATCGAAGAGTTCGTGGACGTCCTCGCGTCCTCTTACCTCGCGCGATCGGCCGTCCGTGGCGTCGAGAGCCTGCGACTGCTGGACCGGGGCATCCCCATGTTGGAGGCGTCGGTCGCCGCCACCGTTGCCGTCCGCGAGAACCTGGCCGCCCCGGCGGCGGCCGACCGGGCACGGGCCCTGCTCGAACCGTGGGCCACTGACCTCCGCGGCGCCGAGAACGCTGAGCTTTCCCTCTACCTGGCGTTCTCCGATGACATCGACGAGAACGTGGCCCACAGCCTCGCCCACCAGGCGAGCGTCACCCCGCCCTACGACCGCTACCAGCAGGCCCTGCACGAACGACTTCACGTCATGGCCACCGAAGAGGGCCGCTTCCAGCACTCGGTGCTGATCGGTGACCGCTCCATCGTCGAGGTGCAGCGGGACATCCGGCGTCTGCTGCACCCGTGGCACCCGGCCGTCCCTGCCGGTGCCCTGGACGGGGTGCAGGTCATCGGGCTCGGCGGGCTGTCCGAGAGCGGCAAGAGCGCCGCCGCCGAGTACCTGCGCACGGGACACGGCCACGACCGCCTCAAGATCGGGTATCTGCTCGAAATCGCCGCCGCGCACGCCGGCCTGCCCGACCCGTACGCGCTCCCGGAGGGCATCCAGGCCGAGTTGATCGTCGACGCCCTGGATCGCTATCTGACGGCCCACCACTACGTGACCGACGTGACGATCGAGTCGCTGCACTCCTTGGAGTCCACCGTCGAACTGCGACGACTGCTCGGACGGCAGCTCACCGTCACATACCTCGACACGCCTATGGCGGTCCGCCGCGTACGCAGCGAAACCGGAGCCGACGACGTGGGCGTGCGCGACCTTGTCAAGGAAAGTCGAGGCGCGGACAGGATCGCGGGCATCGCGGACCTGGTGATCGACAACTCCGGTACGCGGCTCCGCCTGGAGCGCTGCCTGGACGCGCTGGTCCTCGATCGCCGCTGGCCCGCACGGCAGCCGGAGACGCAGCCCGTGAACATGCTGCGCCTCCCGTTCCACCTGGAGTCCTACCTGCACAAGCTGCTGGCCCGCACCACCGGCGGCGCTGACCCGGTGGTGGACATGCTGGCCGTCACCGGATCCGCTGCCAAGGGCAAGTTCCAGAGCGGGTGGAGCGACCTCGATGTGCTCGTCGTATCCGACAACGCCCGTTTGGATGCCCTCGCCGGCGTGCTCGACGAAATCCACTCCGACCTGGAGGGCGTCAAGCTCGGCGTCAGCGTCGTCACGCTCGCCGAATGTCGCACCGGCAACGTGTCCGTTCGGCTCCAGCACGTGCTGGCCCAGATCGGTGCTGGTGACATCACCCCGCTGTGGGTCCGAAACGGCCTGCGGCTCCCCGCTCCGGACCCGGTCGCCACCGTGGCCGCCACCCTCATGAGCGGGATCGAGGCAGCCTTCTACATCCGCCGCTACCTCCTCGCCGGCGCCGGTGATCTGCACGCCCTCTACAAGAAGACGGGGCTGTCCGCGAAGGTCCAGTTGGACTTCCGCGGCGTACCGGTCTCCGCCGACGAGGACGCCCTGACCATGCTCCTCGGCGCCCACGGCCACGACACCTCCCTGGCCCGCACCGCCCGTACCGACCGCGACGCCGCCCTCGAGGTCGCCCGGATCATCCTCAACCTGTGGGACGACACCATGAATGGAGTGGAGCAGTGACCGACGCAGTCTTCGTGAAGGACTTCCCCCATCGCACGGCCGCGATGGGGGAGGTTCGTGGCCACGACCTGGTGAAACACCGTCTCTCCGTCCCCCGGCTCCATGGTCTGCACGACGGGCCGGACGGCAGCCAGGTGGTCTTCGACGACGTGTTCGCTCAGGGACGGTGCGATTTCCTCCTCGGCGACCTCATCGCCCTCGCCGACCGCGACCCGATCCACATACCGCGTCTCGTCAAGCTCGTTGAGGCCGTGTGTCACGACCTGACCACCGCCTTCATGGACGAACGCCGATACCCCCTGAGTAGCTGCGTTCCCATCCTTTACGCCGATCGCATCCGACCCGGTGGACGCCTGGACACCTGGTATCTGAACCCCGGCCACTCCGTCGTTCCGGCCGGAGGAAGCGTTCCCGCTCTCACTGCGGTTGACCTGGCCGACCACACGGTCACGGTCAACGACCGGCCGCTCACCATCAACCTCCCCGACATCATCCGTACGACCCGTCAGATCCTGACACCGGACAGCAGTTGGGTGTGCGGACGCACTCAGGGAGACCCCACCGAGCCCAACGTCGCCGACCCTCTGTGCTGGCTCGACTTCGCACTCGCCGGCCTCAACACCCTTCCGGGCGAAGCCGCCAACCTCCTCTGGTACCTGATGGGCCTGGGCGGCTGGCTCGTCCCCACCTATCAACCCGACACCTACCAGCGCACCATGCGCCTCGCCCTCCCTCCCCTCACGACCCCCCAGATCACCGACCTGCACCACGACCCCCGACTCCGACACCTCGACATCCACTACCTCTGGAACGCCGGCCCCGGCCGCCGAGCCGCCCTCACCACCGCCCTGCAAGCCCTGTCCGACATCCCCTGGGACGACTTGCGCCCCTTCCTCACCCTCCGCGTCCTGGGTGTCGTCCGTCCCTGGACCTTCACGACGACCGACACCCTCCTGACGCTGATCAAAGCTGCCGAACTCCATCAGACGAGCAGCAACGCCACCGAGTTCTTCACTCAGCACACATTTGAAACGGAGCTCCCGTGAACCCCACCCTCCCCATCACTGATCAGTCGCTGAGCGTCCAGCCCCTGCTCGGCCGCACCGCTCTGGTCACCGGAGCCACCGGTGGCATCGGCACCGCGATCTGCCGTGCCCTCGCCGCCGCCGGCGCCCAGGTCGCCATCGCCCATTTCGGCGAGGACGCTGCCGCCGCCGACCTCCTGGACCAGCTGCCCACCCGAGGCATCGCCGTCTCCGGTGATCTCACCGATCCGAAGTTCCCGGCCGCCCTGATCACCACCGTCACGGACGCCCTGGCACCCGTCGACATCCTGATCAACAACGCCGGCGCCTACCCCCGTATCGCCTGGGAAGACCTGGACGAGGCCGACTGGGAGCAGTCCCTCGCCGTCAACCTCCACGCTCCGCGCCGCCTGTGCCAGGCTGTCACCGCAGGCATGACGGCACGCCAGTGGGGCAGGATCGTGAACATCGGCTCGATCAACGCCCTCGTGGGCCGTCGCCAGCTCACCCCTTACGCCACGGCCAAGGCCGCGATGATCGGACTGACCCGGTCCCTGGCCCGCGATGTCGGCGTGGGCGGGATCACCGTCAACTCGGTCCTGCCCGGAGCGATCCAGGTTCCTGCTGAAGATGCCCTCCCGCCCGCCGCCCGGGTGTCCCCCGAGCACCAGATCGCCCGCCAGTGCGTTCCCCGCCGCGGGCGGCCGGAGGACGTGGCCGCCGCTGTCGCCTTCCTGGCAAGTCCTGCGGCCGGGTTCGTCACCGGTCAGAGCCTCCACGTTGATGGCGGGTGGGTGATGAGCTGATCTCCTTCGGCCGGGTTCACCACCGGTCGAAATCTCCACGGTGATGGCGGCCGGATGATGAACTGATCTCATCGACAGCAACGCCTGAGGAGACACAGTGAAAGAACGCGTCCGTGCCGTCCTGATCACACCGGCCCGCACCATGCTCATCATCCGCCGCACCATCCCCGGCCGCGACGTCTACCACGTCCTCGTCGGCGGCGGCATCGAGGACGGCGACCCCACACCGGAAGCGGCTCTCCACCGTGAGATTCACGAGGAGATTGCCGGGAAGGCTCACATCGTCCGGTTGCTGGGCACTCTCGCCGACACCGAACGCGAAGAGATCCAGCACATCTATCTCGCCGAGGTCCGCACCTGGGCCTTCGACGACCGTACCGGCAGCGAGTTCACGCGTGCCGATCGCGGCGCCTACGAACTCGTCGAGACCCCCCTCACCACCCCCGAGGCCCTGGCCACCCTCAACCTCCAGCCTCCCGGGGTGCTGCCCCTGATCCAGAAGGCCATGTCCGAATGGGCGTGAAGCTCTGCACGGCGCGGTTCTCATCCGCAGTGCGCCGGCTGATCCTCGGCGTACGCCATTGGGAACACCGTGCAGGCCACCCACGGAACAGGTTCGACTCCTGAGCGCTGCAGATGATCCCTGAGGCGTGTCCCTGGAGATCTATGCAGCTCCAACCACCCCAGCACCCCGGTGCGCGCGCTGCCTTCGGGCAACCGCCGCGCCGGGGTGCTGTTTTTCTTCTTCGTGGCTCGCCTTACTCGCCCCGTGAAGGCCGTGAGCACAAGGGATCAGCAGAGCTGATCCGGATCTGACGTCGAAGAACATCCTCGTTCCGCCAGGAGTCGGCCTGGCCGACTCCATGAGCGGCTACCGCCTTGCCGTGTCCTGTGCCGGCCCGTGCACTCCAGCATCCGTACCACGGAACTGCACTGACAACGCCGAGGTGTTCCTCTCCTGGCTGACGAAGCCGGACGACCTCGTTGAGGACCCGGCTGGCCCAGGCCCCCGAACGCTCGCTGAACCACTACCTGTCAACTCCGCCCGTGACCACAGACGAGGGGCCGAAGGACCTGCTCGTCGAACTGCCCTGGCAGCAGCCGCGCACGCACCAGGCCGCCCGAGGCCGGAAGGTCGATCTCGCCACCGCCCGGCCCCGTCGTCACGCTTGTCCGGCAGGACTCCGCACGCCCCGGAACCGCTGTACCTCTTCGGCGTGCGCGTTTGGCCGTCACCCGGTGCCCGCTGCCCGCGGGTAGCGCCGGGTCTGCGGCCTGCCCGCCATGCTCGGAAGCTCCTCATCCGACCCGAGCGGCTGCAGTCGGGCCTGCTCGCGAAACAGAACGCGCGGAGACGCAGCGTCCTCGTGTGGCAGGGCGTATCAGTGTTCGGACGACTGATCTCTTCGACCTCGGCCTTCGAGGTCGCGTCCAGTGCTTCACACATCAGGCCACCTCCTTACTGTGCTTGCCCGCCGGCTTTCGCGGCGAGGGCCTGCTGTTCGACGTGCCGTGCCGCGATGTACAGGCCCTCGCGGTTCAGGTGCCGTGAGTAGCTCGAGTCGAGGTAGAGCACGGGCACATCGCCGGCGGCCTTCAGAAGCGCAGGGTGCAGCAGGTGCTTGATGGGGCCCGAGCCGCCGCCGTAGACGTAGACGACCTCGGTCGTCGCACCGGCCTGGGAGAGGACGTCGCCGAAGGAAGAGGCGATCTCGTCGACCAGGTAGCCGGCCTCGTCCTCGACGAAGCCGACGGCGCGCTGGTGACGATTCTTCACCAGAACAGACGGCTTCGCGTGGAGGAAGTCCGCCAGCTGCTTGCGCGAGGAGAACTGCAGCGTGGCGTCCGACTCACTCATGCGCTCCATGGCGTTCATCAGCGCGGTGCCGTAGCCCTCGTCGAGCGTGGCTGCCGCCTCGGGGTTGAACCGCCCATCGGTGAAGACCGGGAAGTTCACGGTGCCCTCACCGACATCGACACCGATGGTGTTCTGCACCGCCACCAGATCGGAGGCCGAGACCCCTTCCACCACGGATGCGTCGCGAGTGCGCAGATCATCGAGAAGAGCCTGGGCCAGCGGTTCGCCCTTGTCGGTGATGGCGAACTGCGCGGAGGCACCCTCGGCCATCACCTGAACGTCGACGAACTGCAGGCGCACCGAGACCGGGGTGCTGAAGTTCTTGATCGTCACCAGGTGCACCGCGGGGTCGGAGCTGCCCAGCAGACCGATGAACTCTGCGGCGTAGGCGTGGCGGCGCGCGACGAACTCGGAGATCGGCAGCGCCAGGCCGGCGCGCACCTGCACGCGCAGCTCGTGACCGGGCAGCGCGCCGTTCTCGCGGACGTAGTCGCGCAGGGCCTTCGCGGCGAAGACACCCAGGACCAGGACCTTGCTCAGCTCCTGATCAGCCTTGGAGTGCTTGCCCAGTACCTCGAACTCGGTGAACTTCGAGCCACGCACGCTCAGCGCTGCCCGGCCGAAGATTCGGCGGTCCGACGCCGCTACCAGGGTTGTGGTGAGTGAGCAGTCGATCTGGTTGTAGAAGTCGCCGGCCATCACGGAGGCCGCATCCGCGTCGGGGAGCGGCACCTTCGGCGAGGTGCGGGAAGTCGAGACGACTGCGCTGGGCAGATCGATCTCGTCGAAGATCTCCCGCTTCGTATTCTGGATGACGCCCTTGACGTAGCCGTTGCCGACGTCGATGCCGCCGGTGAGGGTGATGATGTCGTTGCTGTTGGCGCTCATGAATTCGGTCCCTCGGTGTCTGTGTCGTCTGCCTGGAAAATGAAATTCACCGCGTCACTCAGCGCCGAGTACTCGCCATGATTTCGTCAATGGAGGCCTGCTTCGGAGGCTCCGGGTTCGGGCCGGTGGCACTTACCGCAGGATCCTCGACCGTCTCAACAGGTGTTGTAACCGGCTCGGGTTGGGCTACCGGCGCTGGTGCCGTCTTCTCGACGACGGCGTCGGCCTGGTCGGCGACCACGGGCTGTGGCCGCCGAACAGGCATGGCGGCCGGACGGCGCTCGGTGACCGCCTCGTCGTCCTCGCGCTGCTCGGTGCTCTCCAGGGGCGGCCGGCCGCGACGCGGCAGCTGCTCGACGGGCTTGTAGTAGACGTCGACGTATCCGTCGCGCTGGATGGACTCCCGAATGAGCAGTCGCAGCGACTGCGAGATGTTCTCCTGCTGATCGAGCCACTCGATCACCGAGGTGTCGGCAGCGGGCACGGTCCAGCGGACCTTGCGAGGTTCACTCGGCCGATTCGCCATCGCACCCACCTCGCCCTGCCACTCGCTCCTGCACTCCATCCGGTCGTTCGCGGGATGTCTCTCGCTCTGTCACACGGACTCACCACCCGTCATTTCTTCTTTCGAATGTGAATCGCTATGAGTTGACTCTAGTGTCCCTATCGAGGCCCATGCAAGTCCTACTCGATACACGAGTCAGACTCCATTGATGTCGCCAGTCGTCTCTGGTGGGGGCACCTGTGAGACGCCGCAGTGCCCCTGCCGGAGACGGCTGGGCGCAAGCCGAGGGCGCCATGCGCCCATGAGTCCCCCATGCAACGCAGCAAGGGCTCCCACGGGACACCTGCGAGACACCTGGCGTCAGGGCGTGGTCTCGGGGAAGCCGCACGGGGGCACACGCAGGCTTCCACTCGTGTCCCGACTGTGTCTCGTGAGAGACACCACCCGGCTTCCCGATGCAGATGTGTCCGCCGAGGGCACTGTGTGCGACACCGGGGCGGCACCGTTGGAGCGCGCGCGAGATGCCGTGCGGACACGCGCGGGACTTCGAGGGACCCAGTAGCAGCAGTCGGTGTCTTGTACGTGTCCCGGTCACGGCCCCTGCACGTTCCGATGGGTCACCGCAGAGACGTGAGGTGAGCGCTGATTCACGGGGCCGCGAGGCCTGACCGCACCCCTTGCTGCAGCCATCCGGCGGGTACGTTGCGACGGTCACGGACGCCGGCGGAGCGTGGCCGGCACAGCTCTGAGCGAGACACCGACGCAGTGCCGGTGCGGCGGTCGGCACAGGGGCGTCATCGACCCGACGAGGTTACGCAGAGAGAGAAGGGTCGAAGGGGGGAGTAGGCCCCCACGCCCGGCGAGCGTGGGAGGAACGACGTGCTTGCGCAGCATGGGCCGCGGGGTGGAAGAGGCTCGGAGGCATCGCTGCGGAGGCCACCGCCTGGAGGAAGGCGACAACGCTCCGATACCCCTCGAGCTGCTCGCTGTGCCCGATGGGCAGATGGTCGCAGCAGCCGGGGCCCTCTTCTTCCGATGCGTCCACGAGAGACCGCCCCGGGCTTGCCGCGCAAGAGCGAAACGCAACACGGCCCCGGGCCGGATCGTGTCGACAAGGTAGTGCCGAACGCCCGCCTCGGCCGCGGTGCGTGACGTGCGCCGGCACGCTGCCGCAGCAGCACCGGAGCAACGACTGGAGCACAGCAAAGCCAGGTTGGTGAAGCCGGCGCAGCACGATGGTGCGAGGCCGGCTACGCCGTCAGCGGCGAGCGATGAAGTCGAGCGTCATCCACAGCCGAAGCGACGGCGTCGCGAGAGGACGGATCCGCTGCTGGGCGAGGGCTGTGCCGCCTGCGGCGGCAAGGGGATGCACCGGAGCTGTGCCCCGTCGGGAGCAGACCCGTACCCCGCCTCGTTCGTGCCTCACGAGGACGGCTCGGCACGGGGGTACGGCCTTATCCCGAACGACGAAACAGCAGTACCGCCAGAAGACGTGATGACCAGGCGAGACAGCCTGCCCCGTACCCCCGCTGCACGAAACAGGGGAGGGGTACGAGTCGAGGGGGTACGGCCCGTTTCCCCTGATGTTCCAGGCTTCCGCCAATGCTCCAGCCGTGGAACGGTGGGACGGCGACAGAGAAGTGAAAGGGCATAAGGGAATCTGATAACACGTGTTCTGCGGACCCTCGCTCCGCTCGGCCTCTTCACCGCGCCCCGATGACGTGTCAGACATGGCCGACGGGTCCCACCGGTCGATTGGCTCGCCGGTCCGTCGGTCTCCGGCGCTTCCTCTGGCCATGCCGGCCCTGCGCTTGAGAGACGACCCCCGACACCGCCCCGCCGCAGTCGTCCACAGACGTGTGGGCAGGGGCGAAGGGTGCGGTAGTGGATGGGCAGGCACGCAGCGCCTGGCTCAGCCGAGAAGTGACGCATCGCGCGGTGGCCGGCAGTGCGATCCGGCCCGGGGTAGATCACTCCAGCGGGACCTTCCGGGTCGTCAGCCGGCAGGGCCGCCGCGGGAGCTGGGCTGAACATCGAGATCGCACGGACCCACCGGGGTCCGCACTCGATGGTCGCTACTCCACTCGAGTCCACGAAGAGGCACACCACGACATGGCCCCGGCCTGAACTCGTCCTGCGATGGAGGCGCCCGCTGCGTGCCGAAGTTGTAGAAGTCAAACAGCGAAGCCGTTGCCGAGGATGCGCTCCGGCGAAGTCGGGGACCTCGACGACGTCGACTCAACTGACGACGAGAACAGCACGGTCGTCACCGTGAACATCCCCCGCAGCGGTGACGGGATGTACATCGTCCACCTCATGCCGATGTGTGGTGACGATCGGATTCGCGTCGAGCTCCAGCGGGAGAAGGACCTGGCCATGATCGGGTCCAGTACCGGGCGGCCGGAATGGGGCAGCGGCACGCAGGCCGCCGCGCTTGCACAGACGCCAGGACCGCGGCTCTCGACTCCAGCTGTGGAGACCGCCGAGTCACCAGGAGAGGAGACTCGAATGATTGCTGAAATGATTCCAGAATCGTTCTCGCACGTCGTCCTGGTCACCGGTTCCCGCAGCTGGAACGAGGCGAAGAGCATGCGTAAGGTGGCGGGACGCAGGCTCGGAGCTCATCATCTTTCCCGCTGACTGGTCGGCCCGGGAGCAGCCGGATTCCAGCGGAACCAGGAGGTGGTCGACGCCGCCCAGGCCTTCCGCGAGGCCGGGGCTCAGGTGCTGTGCACGGCCTCCCTCGACCTCTGCCGGAAGCCCGGATGCCCGAGGCGAAGCCAGGAGCAGCTCATGCCGGATGCACCAGGGCACTTCTCACACGGCACCATCCGCTGCAGGGCTCGAGTGTGAGCTGCGGGACCAAGACGACCCATGTGATCCATCCGGTCTGAAGACGCGCGATGGGCCCTGCAGTGTGCTGCAGGGCCCATCGGGGGTGAATGAGAGAAATCGGCCAGGAGGCGAACATCAGGCTCGGCGCTAGTTGCTCCGATCGATGCCGTGAGCCTCGTCGTAGGCCTTCATGACCTTCTTCGGGATGCGCCCCCGATCCGCGAACTCGTAGCCCTCTTCCTTGGCCCACTCGCGGATCTTGTCTCGCTCCTCGGCAGTCGTCTCAGGTACGACTCGCTTCTTGGGCGCAGGCTTCCCGGCTTTCCGGCTGACCTCCAGGTACGACTTCAGCGCAGCCTCAAGGCCCTTCTTCTCCTCAGCTGTGAGGTCGACTTCGTACCAGGTGTCTCCCAGGCCGAAGGTCACCGTAGCCGCATCCGGCTTACCGCTGAGATCTGACTCGACAATGCTTCGAATAGCCATACCGGTGAGGGTAGCCGATGCGCAAGGACTTTGGAAAGCCTGTCGAACTCATTCGATATAAGTGCGCCATTTGGAACCCGAATGAGACTCAAAGGTGCTGGTGAATTGGCAGAGGTGGCGACTGTTACTGCTAGAATCGCAGCAAGTTTGCAAGGGCGTCTCGTACCTCGTTCTCCACCGACCAGGGACCCCATCGAGAGGGCCTCCACCATGTCCACGCTTCATGCCGCCGACGACCACTCGCTCACCGACGAGGACATCGACTGCGCACCTGCTACGCCGGCGACTCCCACCGCGGTGCCGCCGCCGCGCGTGTCCAGGGCTGGACGACGTTGGTGACCGACCACCACGATGAGTTCGCGCCGGGCTCGACCGCGGACATCACTGTCGACCCGCGCCGGATCGACGAGACCTACGCCCACACCGGGGTCTGCGGTGCCCACGTCCTCTACCAGGTGATCGAGGCATACACCCGCGTGCACCGGCCCGAGAAGCGCTGGGAGATCCGCCTGCTGCGTCTGTTCGCCGGGCTCGGCACTGTCTCCGAGGTCATGCCCGTGCTGTACACGAACCGCCGGCTGGTGCGCGATGCGATCTCGATTGCTCGCCTGCTGCGCGTCGCCGCGCCGAAGACCATCCCCCATCCCTGGGGTGGGTTCGACGCCGATCCCGATGCCATCGACATCGAGCAGTCGATACCGATGCAGCCGCTGCGCACCGAGCAGCATCGCCCGGTCTTCTACTGGGGGCTTCGATGGCTTCGCGATCGTGCTGAAGACCTTCGCCCGGGTCGGCAGGATCCGAGACGTCGACGACCGCGACGAGGGCTTCTTCGGCTTCAGAAAAACCCACCGCCGGGGACCCGCCTCTGGCCCCGCGGGTGTACCTCTCGGGCGCCCCGGCATGTACGGACTGCTGGCCAACCGGATGATGGGGTTCAACGGCCACCCGGTCGTCGTCGTCAACCGGCCTGCCGGCCCCGACGATTTCGTCAGCGGTTCCGGCCGCGCGCCGAGGTGGTTCGAAATCATCACCAGCCTGGAGCAGCACGACGGTCTCAGCGCCATCGGACACCAGCAGGCCTGCGGCCTTCGCGTCGCGCAGGCCGAGAAGCTGGGCCACCTGGTCGCCGTGCTGCAGGAGACCGCCCCGGTTGTCCTGCTCGCTGTCAGCACCGATGGCCCCAAAGGCGATCTCGTGCTCGGCCCGGACGCCGACTGCGACGCCGGCCCTCAAGATCTGCGGCCGCTGTTCGAGCTGGTGCGCCGGACCGAGGGCCTCAAGCCCTTCGGGGCACGGCTTCACCACGCCGGTCGTCGAGATCGAAACAGATCACCACGGGTGCTTGAGCCCCGTACAGGAGGAGACCATGACGACGCCACCGACCACTTCGCGTCTGCTCGGCATCGGATGGTGCGCCCTCGTGCCGTTCGCCGTCGTCGCGGTCTACCTCGGTCTGGGCACCGTCGCAGTCAGCCTCATCGGAGAGCCGATCGTCGCGACCTGCGTCCTGGGCATGCTTGTTGTCATCCTGGTCGGCTCAGTGAGGATCCAGCGGCCCCAGTGGCTCGCGCATGCGCCGGCCCCGCGGCCGCGCGTGGAAGTTCCGCGCTTCGGGTGGACCGCCGTCGGCTGCGCGGTTCTGGCATTCCTCGCCGGGCAGTCGATGGCCTTGTGGATCTACGCCACGACCGGGTCCACGGGCTTCGACGCGTCGAGCCAGACGAGGCACGCGGCCGGAGTGCTGACGACCCTGCTGCTCGCCATGGTCGCGGCTCCTGCGGGGGAGGAGGCCCTGTTCCGGGGGCTTGTCTACCCCTTGCTGCGCAAGCGGGTGAGCATCCTCGCTTCCACGCTGGTCACCGCCGTGGTGTTCGGCCTGCTGCACGGCAACGCCGTGCAGTTCGCCTCGACCCTGCCATTGGCGGTGCTCCTGGCCCTGATCTACGAACACACGCGCGTGCTGTGGCCCTGTGTGCTCCTGCACCTGGGCTTCAACCTCGCTGCCGCCCTTGTTCCAGCACAGGTGCTCTTCCCTCTGGCGAACCCCGTCTCCGCGGCGCTCCTGTACCTGGCTTTCGCCGGCTGTGCCTTTGGGCTCTACCGGCGGGTCGCCGGCTTGACTGCGCCAGGCGCGGTCAAGGCCTCGGGAGGCGAGTCCGCGATGCAGTGAGCGAGGTACTCAGCCTCTTCTGAAAACGATGTTGCCAAGGTCCTGACGTCCATGCCGGGGATCGGCGTCAGGACCGAAGGACGAATCCTCAACGACGTCGGCGATGGATCCGGCGCCCAAACTGGCCTTCTTCCTCTCTGCGTTCGCTTCCCCGGACAACCCGACCTCCCGCAGCTAATGCGACAAGAAGATCAGTCAAGGAGGGCAGCACGCCCAAGCCCTCCTCTGCCTCGCCAGACGCCGAGCCGACCTCCTCGTCGCGATGCTCCGAGACGGCACCTTCTACGAACCCAACCCGCCCCATCAGCTGGACCCAACTCTTCGGGGCACCCGTTGTGTTTTCGCAGTCCTGCAATGGGGCCGCCGGCCTCCGGGCCCGGTATGACTGTGTCCCTCTGTCGAAGGCTTGACCTGGGGGTGGTGTCGCCGGGTCCGTGGGGGTGCCGTCGGAGACGCTGATGAGAGACCCGGCCACCGCCCGGTCCGGCGCAATGCCGGGCGGTTCGCGGGCGACAGGTCTGCATAAGGTGGATGCGCGAGCACGGTGCCACCGCCGAGGCCGACACGGTCAACGCCTGCGTAAGCATGCGATGTTGGGCACCGAAGGCATAGGCGTCTTCCTCGGAATGGACGTCGGCAAGACCGACCACCACGGCCACGGGCTCACCCCGGCCGGGAAGAAGGTCTTCGACAAGCCGATGCCCAACAGCGAACCGAAGCTGCGCGCCGTCTTCGAAGAGATCAAGGCCAAGTTCGCCACCGTCCTGGCCATCGTGGTAGCCCGCCTCGATCGGCGCCCTGCCCCTGACCGTCGCCCGCGACGCCGGCTGCGAGGTCGCCTACCTGTCCGGACTCGCCATGCGGCGGATCGCCGACCTCTACCCGGGCGAGGCGAAAGCCGATGCGAAGGACGCGGCAGTGATCGCGGATGCGGCCCGGACAATGCCGCACAGCCTGCGCTCGCTCGAGCTGACCGACGAAATCACCGCCGAGCTCACCGTCCTGAAAGGCTTCGGCCAGGACCTCGCCGCAGAAGCCACCCGCACCAGCGACCGGATACGCGGCCTGCTCATCCATTTCCACGCATGACTGGAAGCGGGTCCTGGGTCGACGGCCGGACCACCCTGCCGTCAGCTGGCTCCTCGAGCGCTACGGATCCCCGGCCGCACTGCGCAAGGCCGGCCGCCGCAGACTCGTCGAGCTGATCCGGCCCAAGGCTTCGCGCATGGCCACCCGGCTGATCGAGGACGTCTTCGACGCCCTCGACGAGCAGACCGTAGTGGTTCCGGGAACGGGCGCCTCGGCGTAATCATCCCCTCGCCGGCCCGCTCGCTTGCCGCGGTCCACGAACAGCGCCGGGCACTGGAAGCCCAGATCGGCACCCTGCCGGTCCTGGCCTCGATGCCCGGAGTCGGAGTCAGGACCGCCGCCGTCCTGCTGGTCACCGTCGGCGACGGCACGGCTTCCCCAGAGCCGCCCACCTCGCTTCCTACGCCGGCCTCGCTCCCACGACCAGGTCGTCGGGGACCCCGGTCCACGGCGAACGCGCCCCAAGAGGAGGAAACCGCCAGCTCACGCCGATGTTCCTCTCCGCGTTCGCCCGCATGAACGCGGACCCGGCCTCACGCACCTACGACGACCGGCAAAGAGCCCGCGGCAAGACGCACACCCGAGCCCTCCTCCGCCTCGCCCGCCAACGCATCAGCGTCCTGTTCGCCATGCTCCGAGACGGCACCTTCTGAAATCCCGGACTCCCCATGTCGCCCTAGCGCATGACCACACCAAACAGCCTCACACCCGGCACCACGGCATCAATGAGGGACACAGAGACACCCCCCCGGCCGGTCTGCACCGCACGGGAGGGCACCTCTTTCCGTCCTTGCACCCGCACGCACTGGCTCGGCCCGCTCCCTACCCCCCCGGCCTGCACGCCCTGGCGGCAGCCCTGTTCGGGCGGGCGTTCCCATGGGAGCACTCAACGTCGTCGCCCTCGCCGCAGTCGGACGTCACCACGCCGAGTACCCCTCGACGATGGTGCCCGCGGCGCTCGCCGTCGGCAGCCTGATGCGGCGAGCGCAGACCCCGGCTACACCAGAACGCACGCTAAATGCAATCGACTTGACAGGATCGTTGTGCGTAGGGATATCGTGCAAACTCTCAAGTGGGCTGGATGATCAACACCTTTGGTTGACCCGGCCATGCTGTTCTGTTCCGCAACGGGGGGTAAGGCCAGTACATGCGGTGGAAAGCTCGCCGCGTCGGCAAGGGGCATACGGTCAGCCACCCTGCCGTACGCCGAGCGGCCGGGAACATCGTTGAGGAAGCCAAGCGCCGGGCGCAGCCGTTTGACGGCATCTTCCGCCCGCGCAGTGTCCGTGGACCACGACCAGTCCACCGCACTGTTACCCGGGCGTTCACCGGCGCCGTCATCACGATGGCCTTCGTGTTCACCGTTGCGTTCGATGTTGTCGCTGAAATCCCGTACTTCATGGAACCGCACGCCGGCGTCTTGGGTCTACCGATAGGCATGGGCCTGGTTCACTGCACATGCGAAAAGTCTGACGACTACTTGGCTCAGCCTGCCGACGCATGACTGAGCGCGGGGCGGGTTGGAGCTCCGAAGGCAAACGGGGCAGGGGCGAGGGGGACGGGGCGATGAGGTGGGCTGCTCAACGGGGGACCGCCCGGAGCGGGGAGAGTGGCGGGTTGCGTGCAGAACCAGGCGGTACAACGCCGATGCACCTCGCGAGAGCAGTCATGCAGTGGCGCAGGGACCCTTCGCGACGCGCCCTCTTGAAGGAATGCGAGAAGCTGCTCGCCGATCTGCCTGTGCCCACTCCCTTCAGTGTCGAGGCGTTGGTCCGGAACATGGAGCACGCACTGAAGCGTCAGATTCGGCTGGTGCCCTTTGACGACCCGGACGGAGGGCTGGGAACGGCCTGCGGCCTTCGAGTCAGGACGCCGGAGTTCACGGTCGTGCTCTACCGGCGCCGATCCAGCCGGAACCAGACCGAGCACATCATCCTTCATGAGCTGGCGCACGAGTGGCTGGACCACGGGAGCACCCTGAACGATGAAGAGGTCGAGCGATACGTCCCTGAGCACATCCGGGAAGAAGTCCTTCGTCGATTCCCGTTGGCTCTGGTCCAAGGCCGCGTGAACTACGACAGCCCGGAGGAGCAGCAGGCCGAGTTGTCGGCGTCCCTGATCAAGAGGTTGGCCCGCCGCCAGCCGTTGGCCGGCGACGACATGGTCAGCCTCTTGGAGTCCTCGCTCTCCCACCCGGTTGCTCCGCCGCGGCGTGGCTCCAAGAACGAATAACGGACGGCATGCTCGACTTCTTCAGGTACCTGACCGCGGCAGTGATGACTCTCATAGCCGTCTGGCGATTCCCCGCCGTCCGGTACGGTGACGCGCACCGCCGAGCCCTCTGGGGCGGCTACGCCGGATTCTCCGTGGCCTTGTGGCTCTACACACCGGCAGCGATGCAGGCCGTGGACCGCATCCCCGTGATCGATCTGAGCGCCCTCCTGAGGCACTTCGCCAGCACCGCCGCCATCATCGCGTCCCTGACGTACGTTGCGACCAGCTACGGCAAGAGCTCCGAGGCCGTGGTGCCACGACACGTCACGGTGTCGCGCTGGATCGCCCGTGCCTCCTACCCGGTGGGCGCAATCGGCGTGACCCTGCTCACCATTCTCTTTTTCACCGTTGTGGACCGCCAGCGGCAAAGTGAAGACTTTCTCAGCGATCATGCAGGGGAATTGGGCGCCGCTGCGTATATGAGCGTCTTCTACTTCTTCCCGCTCGTCACAACCGCCGTCTGCGGCTACCAGTGGTCGCGGGGGGCGCGAGAAGCCGAGACGATCAGTATGCGAATCGGTCTCAGGCTCATGGGAATCTCGATGTGGATGGGGCTCCTCCACACGACGGCCCGAATCGTCATCGTGTGGACGGCGGTATTTTTCCCGCTGAGTCATTCCACAATGGAGATGCTCATTGATCTCACGGCGATGTGGATGAACCTGCTCTTCCTGATCGTGGCCGTAGGCGCGAGCATCCCCACCACCAGCGTCGTTGCTGCTCGCTGGAAGACATGGAAGACCCTCTACCGGCTTCACCCGCTCTGGTTCGACCTGGTGAAGGCGTTCCCCGGAACGAGTCTCTACCCGCCCGGGTCGCGCCTGGCCGAGCTGATCCACATGCGGGTCCCCAGCGATGTCCGCCTGGACCGATGGACCCAGGACATCGCTGATGCCTGCGAGAAGCTCCGGTACTACGCCCCGGAGACGCTCCTGTGGGCTGCTGAGGAGGCAGCCGCGTCGCACCCCGACCCCGAGCCGGGCGCCGAGGCGTACTGGATCGCCGCGGCGCTCCGTGCCGCTGCCACCACGAAGCCCAGCCAATACGCGACGGGCCCGCTCCAGGAGAAACCTTTCGTCGACACGAACAGCGAGGCGGCTTGGCTCGTGCGAGTGAGCAAGGCTTACGCGGTCATCACCCTGGGCGACGCTCAAGAGCTTCTGGAGCAGTCTGCGGAGCTGAGTCTTGAACCGGACGCGTAAAACGCTGAAGAAGTCGACTCAATTGGGAGGTCGCGTGAAATAGAAAACAGCCCCAGGTGCTATTGCCGCCCTTCGGATTCGGGCGGGGCCGCCAGTCCCGCAAAGAGGTGGCTGGTACCGTGGGCCAGACAGTGGGTGGCATCGTCTTCCGCCCTGTAAATACCGCCGACCCTGGAAAGCGAAGCGCAGGCGCTGTCGCCGCCACGCGTATGCCGGGGCCGGAACGCTGTCCAGTACGGGCGGCGCCCAGATTCTCAGCACTGGAGTTCCTGCATGTCTCAGCACACCGGCCTCGTCCTCGACTTCGGAGGCGTGCTCACCACACCGCTCCTGCCCGTGGTGCTCGCCTTCGAGCAGCGTGAAGGGCTTCCCCAGGGTGCATGCATCTCGGCCCTGTACCAGGACGAAGAGGGCGTCCGGATCACCAGCGACCTCGAGCGCGGAGCGGTCAGCCAGACCGAGTGGAACGAGTTCGCCGGCAAGAAGCTGGGCGTCTCTCCCGACAACCTGATGGGCAGGATCTTCGGAGGCCTGCGTCCGGAGCCGCTGCTGATCAACGCGGCCGCCGCGGCGCGGCGAGCGGGGATCAAGGTGGGCATCCTGTCCAACTCGGTGGGCCTCGCGCCCTGGGACCTCTACGACGGCTACGACCTCGAGAAGCTGTACGACGTCGTGGTGATCTCCGAGCACCACCAGCTGCGCAAGCCCGACCCCGAGCTCTTCGAGATCACGCTCAAGCTCATGGAGATGCCTGCCGAGCAGTGCGTCTTCGTGGACGACACCGAGGCGTACGTCCAGGCGGCGGAGCAGCTCGGTTTCGCGGGGGTGCACAACAAGGACCCCAAGCAGACGGTGGTCGACCTGTCGAACCTGCTGGGCGTGGACCTCACCGCCGCGCCGTAGCCGTCCCCCGAGCAGGCGCCTGGTCCGGCCGTCCCCGGCTGTTGACCACCTCACTGCGAGGTGGTCAACGGCCGGGGATCTGCGTTGTGCCGGTGCGGTTCGGGACCCTGGTCGTACGCGTCAGGACTGCGGGGGCGGTTCAGCCGCGAAGGGCGTCAGGCTGAGGGCGGGAAGCGGCCGGTTCTGCCAGGCCCAGGGGCGGACGGCTCGGCGGCGCTGTCAAGGCGTGGCGCCGGCGTCACTGCTCGCTCTGCTCGCCCGGCAGCTTGTTCTTCAGCTCTCCGACGACTTCGTTGATCTTGGCCATCATGCCGGCCGACAGCCCTGCCTGGTTGCCGCGGGCGGCGAGGCCGAGGATCTGGCCTTGGTGGATCGACCCCAGGAAGCGGATGGCTTCGAGGAATTCACCGGCCGCAGGGCTCAACTCGGCGTCGTCCTGGAAGAGGGCGATGTCGACCTGGAGAGCGTGAGCCAGGCCGGCGCGTACTGCGTCCGAGACGGTCGTCGGGGCGCCCGAACGAAGCGTGGCGATATCATCGGCAGTCATGTGCGTCGTGCCGCTGTGGTCGTTGACGGCTTGCGCGATCTGCTCGTCGGACGGAGGCGTCTGGCCTGCGTACCCGTGCTCCAGAAGATAGTTGATCTTCTCGCCGACCGTGCGAGGTGCAGATGGACGAGCTTCCCTCAGCGGCCGCACCCTGCGGAGCCCGAACGAGACGTCCTGCGCGGCCAGTAGCTCTTCCGTGGTCACCCCGTAGGCGTGCGAGAGAGGTCCCACGTAGGCATCCTGGAGCCGACGCCTGCCGGATTCCGCGTTGCTCAGCGGCACGCGACTGGCATGGATGGCCTCGGAGGCCTGCGCCACGCTGAGGCCGGCGTCGCAGCGGAGCAACTGCAGGTCCACGGGTCCGTCGTAGGGGAAGAGGGCGTCAAGGTCCTGACCAAGTGCCGACGCGATCCCTGGGAGTTTCTCCCCCTTGGGGAACTCCTCGCCGCTCTCCCATCGCGCCACGGTGGGGCCGCGGACGCCTACTCTCGCGCCCAACTCCTTCTGGCTGAGCTCCTTGCCCCGTCTGACAGCTCGCACTCGGCTGCCGTCGAATTGACGTGGCACATGGACTCCTGCGACTTGGCGGTCTGGACCTCGGGTGGCGACGAGAGAACCCTAACGGAAACCGGCTTGATCGATCCATGCATCTACCGTACGTTTCTGTATCGCGCTTGACGGTGGGGCTCTTCTCGCGCGTCGATCTTATGCCCCGATTAGTCCATCGCTCAACTACCCGCCCTGTTCAAGGCGGGTCCACCGGACCAGGTCATGCAACGGCCTAGGAGCCTGGAAGGATCCCACCGATGATCCAGTCTCACTCAGAGTTGTCCAACTCTGGCGAGTTCAAAGGTTTCAACGAAGCTCGGCGCATCATGTGGTGCTATGAGGCTCGTGCCCGCGTGTCCGAGCGGTTCGAGGAGACGAGCTTCATCGGTGACACCAACGTTGCGGCGGTCCACGTCGACAACACCACCCGGGCAGACCGCGTGTTCCTCGTGGCGTTCGACGAGGCCGGCCGGCAGGTCGGCGTGGACACGCTCTACGTCGACGGGCCGAATCAACACCTCGACATCGCTTCCGAGTTCGACCACGACTTCACTGGGATGGACGTCGTGCCCAACTCGCAGCTTGAGCAGGCCATCTCTCGCGAGAACGGCTGGGTCGTCAACCTGAAGGTGCTGCGCGAGTACGAGCCCTTGGCCGATCGCCGGGCCACGCAGCGTGCGGTGTTCTTGGTGCACCTGCAGGACATGATGAAGAACGGCGAGGTCCGCGGATTCCTGTTCGGCCAAGGTGAGTCCGATGAGGCTGATGCGGCGTGAGGGTCCACGATCTTGTACGACAGACGACCCCGCCGGTCAGGCTGCCGGCGGGGTCGCCTGATCTCTGACGCTGTTACGGCGCTGCATCCTCGCAACGAGGGGGGATCGGCACAGCTGATCCGGGTGTCGAACCCACGCCAAGTGCGGGCATGCCGTGGACCGGCTCATGCCGGTCCCGGGTGACGTCGGTCCCGGGTGACGCCTGGCGGTGAGCCCCGCGAGGTCACGCGAGTTCATCTTCGACACAGTCGCCTTCCAGGAGTGGAACCCGTGATGCCGCCCCGACGGCCTCGTGGCGTCAGGGCGTCGATTCAGGCTCGGTACGTGATGGTGTTGCCCTGTCGCGTCGTCACGCCCGTGGGATGAGCCGCGAGGCCCACTCGTGGATGAGATCCGAATTCTGGATCTTGTTGGCCTCGACCAGAACGCCGATCGGAACCCCCGTCCTCCTTGAGATCTCGGCGAGCGTATCGCCTGGCACGATGGTGCGCGGCTTCGTCTTCGGCGCGGGCTCGGCGGGTGCGCCCGATCCGTTGCGCTCGTCCTCGTCCTCGTCCTCGTTCTCGCCGGCGCGACCGGGCTTCGAAGTCGGACTCGCCCCGCTCTCCTCCTGCTTCCCCGTGCCGGCCTCGCTCGGCTGCTGGGAGCTGCTGCCTCCGGCGTTCTGTTCCTCGGGGTTGCCCGGTGCCTCGGTCGGGGCGTGATTGCCCTGCAGTGCCTGGGTGAAGCCGCCGTCGGAAGTCGCGAGCTGCGTCAGGCCCCAGCCGGCGAGGAGCGCCGCTCCGCCCGCCATGAGGCCGGCCGCGATGAGCGGCCCGTTGCCGAAGCCCATCGGGCCGGCGTGACTCCGGGCAGCTGCTCTCGTCTGTGCCGTCGGCTTCGACGCCGTCCCCTCTGGCCTCTGAACCGTAGCAGCCATCCCTGCCCCAACTCCTCTATGAATAGCATGCAGAGTCACCCGCGTCTGACATTGGCATTCTACTCATAGTCGAATCCAAGTCAATGCAATAAGGGATTGAATGGTAGTTGAAACCCTGCGCGAGAGGTCACCAGCCGCACAGTACCGCGACGATCATTCACGCCGAGGTCCGGTTCGCGATCCCAACATCTTCTGCTCTGGCCGATCTGAGCAGGGTGGCCGCGGGTTCAGCGTCCGAACTGCGACCTGGGGCCGGCTGGGTCAACCCCGGGGGAGTGGGCTATCGATGCTCTGCTCCTGATGCGCACCGTGCGGGACTGGGGCGCGGGCTCCTCCTTCTCTTGCCTGGCCCGCCTCTCCGAGATGGAGTGAGCCATCATTCGACGTCCATGTCGACTCGGCGATGGCCCTCGTATACGAGTCGACAACAAGCCAATCCAGACTGACTATACTGAAGGTATGACTCGCAACGACAATCCTCACGGCGGCAGCGGTCCCGGCGCCGAGCTCCCGAAGTTCTCTGTCAATGTCGTCCCGACAGACCAGCTCAGGCACGAGGAACTCGCCACGGTCCTGAACCTCTATCGCCGCGGCCAGATCACGCCGCTGATCTTCGGAGACGGCAACAAGCCCGAGGCCGCGATCATCCCCTTTGCCGCGTTCGTGCGCCTCATGAAGTACGACCACGCGGCCCACGTCCACGCTGAGGCTGATTTCCAGGCCGAGCTCTCCCATCGCATCCAGGAGTCCGACGCCTCCGGCGAGGCGGGCATGACCATCGAAGAGCTGGCCGAGAGCCTCGGCCCGCTCGGTCAGCAGTGGGCGGATGACCATCGTGCTGCCCAGCAGAAGAAGCGTCATGGGTGAGCGTCGGCCTGTCATCCGCATCCTGCCGACCGCCGGTCTCAAGCAGGACCTCCAGACTCTCCACGACGCTGCGCTGAAGAAACCTCAAGGACCAGAGCACCGGCTCCTGCGCGTGGCTCTCAACCAGCTGGGCCGGATCCAGCAAGGCGCGCCGGGCACGCACCCGCTGGGGTTCCTGCCCAGTTATCCCGACCTCTCCGATTGTGAGACCACGTACGTCGGCGCAGATCCGAATGCAAAGCCCTCGCACCGGATCGTCTGGCGGGAGCGCGCGCCCCAGCGCCCGGGCGAGCCCGTGATCCGCGAGATCATCGCCCTGGGTGAACGAGCGAACGGGCAGGCCTACTACATGGCCGGCCAGCGTCTGGGCCGCCCTGTGGGCTTCACTCTCGCCGAGCTGGCCGCGCAGCGCGAGCCGATTGCGAGTCCCTCGCGACCCAGGCAGCGCTTGACCGGCAGTTTCGACACGCCATCCATGAACGAGCCTGACCACCAGTTCGAGTGACCTGTACCTGGCCGTGGCCGGCGTGCTCATCGTCCCGGTCGGCGCGCTCGTGCTGATCTTCGTCATCGCCGACGGCTGAACCCCGCGGCCGAACTCATCTCATCCACAAAGAAAATCCCCGTGATGCCTGCAGGGATCACGGGGATTTTCCTTTCTGCCGGCTCCTCGCTTTCTACGACGCGGGCCGCAGCTCACGACCCTCAATGACGCTTTCGAACTTGCCGGCATCCCCGATCGTCCCGTAGGTCTCCGGTGGGGCGTCGTACTCATTGCCCCCCAGTCGGCGGTTGAAGCTGCTCGATGCGGAGAATTTGAGAACCACGTAGTCCTCGACGTTGCTCTTGCCGAAGCGCACCTTGTGACCCTTGTGGTCCTGCCGGTAGAAGCGGCCGAAGCTCGTGAGTACGACCGCCTCTCCGCAGCTGACCGCCCCAGTGAGTTCACCAAGCAACGACTCGTATACCTTGTTCACCACTCGTATGGGCAACTGGCTGCGAGTCGCGACCCGCGAGATGAACTCGCGCTTATTGACACGCGGTGTCTTCGTCGTTTCCATGTCTACACCCTGTCCTATCGCCGTTCCTGAAACGGTTCCAATCGGAAGTCAGTCTATCGGAGACAGTCATGAGTGGAGAAGGGGAGTTGGGTGTATCAAGTGCAGTCACTGTGCTTATCGTTACCCATTTGACTAGATTTCCAGATCCGGCTCGATCCCCTCCCGGTCGCCCCTGGGCTCATAGTCGACCGACTCGATGATGCTCCGCGTGTTCGGATCGCGGCGATGGTTCACGACCTTGTCGTGCGACTCCTCGAACCGCTGCTGCGCCGCCACGCGGTGGGCCGCATCGAGCTTCGCGCCGATGTTGCGCTCTCCGAACTCCATCATCGAACTCAGTGCCGACGTCGCGCCCTGCCGGAGCGCGCTGACGTGCGGCTTGTTCTGCGCCCGCTGCTGCTCCCATCGGCTCCGATCCTCCGGTGTGACGTAGCCGAACATCCGCGCGAAGCGCGATCCGAACCTGACCTGCTGACCCTCGCCCTGTTCCTGGCTCATGCCCCCTCCTCCTGCTCCTCGTTCGTGTTCTCGAATCGCGCTCAGGTGCGCTGGAAGTCCTCGGAGTCGGCCTCGGCGTTCGGGCCGTTGTTCTGCGCGCCGGCCTCCCGCTCGGCCGACGGACCCGTAGGGCGCGACCGCGGCTTGAGTCGCTGCTCCTCGAAGAAGGCCCCGGGGTCGTCGACCGCCGTCTGCAGTGTCTGCTGCCAGTTCTCTCCGAGGCTCCGCTTCAGCTGAGCCTCGAGATCCGGGTACTTCTCGTTCACTGCCTCCATCGCGTCGACGTAGGCGTTGGAGTAGACCCGCTGCTGCTCCTCGGGTGGCAGACTGTCGATGTCCATGCTCGCGATCATCACCTCGGACTGGTCCAGGCGGTGCTGGACCATGTCGGGCAGCCCGCTGGTGTCCAGACCCTGTTTCTGCGCCGCGAAGCCGACCAGATAGCCGAGCACGTTGCCCCCGTAGGCCTCTTGGTCGCCGCGGCCCAGCGCGTTGAGAAGCGAGGTCTTCATCGTCTCGGCGAGCTGAACCTGGTGGGCGTGCGCGTCCATGGGTCGGCGCAGTGTGAACATCCCGTCCTCGGGCAGACGCCGGCCCAACTGGTCGTCGAACTCCCCGTTCCAAACCGTGTGGACCCGGTCGGAGCCCGCGATCCGCTCTTCGTGTGCGGGGGCCTTGACGATCCGTCCGTGGGCCACGCCGTTGAACATCGTGCGCAGCTCGGGCTCGTACTCCATCCGCTCGCCGATGATCTTTCGGGCGCGCTGGACGACCTCCCGGCGCTCCAAGCCGTCTTCGCTCATCTGCTCGTACAGCCGCTTGCGCAGCGCCTGGTAGCCATCGCGGATCAGGCCGACGTCCGCGCCCGGCTCACGCATCTTCCAGAAGGCGTTCTCCATGAGCGCGACCTCGGTCATGGCTGCCGAGTCCGTAGTGAACATCTCCCGGTGGCCGCGCTCACGATGCTGCATGGCGTCGAAGCGCGTGCGCCACTTCTTCGACAGGTGGTCACGCGGATCCGTGCTGCCGATCAGGCGCTCGCGCCGGGCCCCGCTCGGCAGGTCCTTGAAGATCCTCTGCCGGTGCGTGATGCCGCTCTCGGCAAAGGCCACCATGCCACGGGTCCGGGTGTCGATGCGCTCCTGGATCTTGTCCTTGAGGGGTTGGAGGTAGCTGTCCATCTCCTTCTTGAAATCCGGGGCGAGCATCCGCATCGTCATCACCATGCCGACCGTCTGGATGATCGAGTTGGCATTCACTCCGCGCGAGAGCGGCTTGAGACACGACTGCATCATCATCTGCATGTAGACGTGGTGCATGACGCCGAGATCCTGCGTCCGCTCCTCGTCGGTGAAGCCGGGCACCAACAGCTTCGAGTCCCGCAGCGAGGCCATGTATTTCTCGCAGGCCAGCCGCGTCTCCGCCCTGAGTTTGAGCAGCTGCTCGCGCTTGTCCAGGCCCTCGCTCTCGTCCTCGGCCCGGTCGACGTCGATCCCGTGCACGCGGTCACGGTCGGCCATCCGCTTCCGGGTCTTCTCACCGAAGAACTCGCGGGCACGGTCCCGGAGCCGCTCACGCCAGGCGCGCGCACCGTCCGCGTCCTGCGGCTCCGGATCGTCGATCACCTCGGCGTCGATCGGCTCGTCCGAGCGTGAGTCCCAGTGGGCGTAGGTGTTGCCCCGCGGCTCACCGGTCCGAAGCCGATCGTCGCCGACCGGAAGCACCTTGATCGCGCGCCGGCGGCCCGCGGGTCCTGTTCCCAGTTCCTTGTGCTGTGCCATTCTCAGTACCCCATCCCGTAGTCGTCGTCGTTGACTTCGGGCTGATCGATCTCGATGCTCGGCGTGTAGACCGGGCGCCTCGGGCCCACGCTCACGGCATGCGCGGAGCGGCGCTGCGAGCCGCGGGTGCGGGACGCCGCCGCGTCTTGAGAGATCACGTCGCGCTTGACCACCGAGTCATCGACAGCGATCACGGCGTGGTCCAGGCTGTGCCTCTCGGTGGAGCCCAGCTGATCGAGCCGCCATGACATCTGCATCCGAGCCTTCAGAGCCGCCGAGCACGCGAACTGCTGGTTCTTCTCGCCGTCGTAGACGCTCTCACGGTTCTTGGCCGCCTCGACCAGATCGGCGAACGCGCCGACGTAGGCCATCCGGTCCATCACGGTTCCCCGCAGCGACACGTCTTCTTCCAAGTTGCGGATGAGCCCGGTCGCCGGGTCCTCCAGCGCACTGGCCACGCGGGCCACGTACTCCGGGTTGACCCTGACTCCGAAGCCGTCCTTGGATTCGTAGAACTCGACGAACTGCTTCTCCCACTCCTCGGCCGTAGCCTGGACGGGCTCACCGTCCACGAATGCCGTGCGCCACTGGCCCGGGCTGACACGCTCGATGCTGCGGCCCCTCCAGAGCTCACGGCCGGGGCCCTGGAGCATCGCGTACTTGTGCCGGGCCTCGGCAGCATCGTGCTTCGCCTGCAGGATCGACTGGGTCACCGGGTAGGTGACCTCCAGGACGGCCTTGAGATCCTCGCCGCGCAGCGCGCACACGGCGCGCTGGCTGAACGAGCCACCCAAGCCGGTGCCGTGGGACTTGATCGCCGTGGCGAACATCGAGGCCTCCTGGTCGGATTGGGTGATGCCGGGCGTGCCCTGTGCATCGCCCAGGTTCCGGGCGTAGTCCTCGAGCTTCTTCTCGCTCCCCTTCGCGCCGGTCTTGACACAGACCTCGCGCACGCTCTGCAGGTGTGCCTCGCGATCCGAGAACGTCAGAGCCGCACCGAACTCGCCGCGCTGCGCCCGGCGGTACAGCCCGCTCAGCTCCTCCGTCACGATCTGCTGGGCGCGCTTGATGTCCTCCGGCGACTCCGAACCCGTGATGGCCCGCAGCCGGAGCCGGTTGGCCTCGCTCCGTGAACGCTCCAACCCATGAGCCATTCCCGCGTTCTTGGAGAGCGCGACCTGGGTGTCCAGCGACACCTGCATGGCCAGCGGGTGTGAACCATCGCCCTTGACCACTCCGGTGTCCAACAGATTGGCCGGCACCGAGAGCTTTGCCAGGGCCTCAGCCTTGGCTGCCTCGCTGTACAGCTTCACCACGGCGACGGCATCACCGTCGAAATCGCCGTCAAAGCAAGCGTCCATTACCGGGTTGATCGCCGCGCCGGTGAGCCGGTCGTCGATCGCGATCCGCATGTAGCGCACACCGGCGTCACGGAGCACCGGGTCACGCCACACCAGCGCGTGGTCGCCCTCGGCGAGCCCCAACTTCGCAGCCTTGACCGAGCTGAGCGCGATTTGGTCGACGTCCAGCCGTGGGTCTGCGGTCCACACCATCGTCGCCGAGTCGGTGAGCCGTGAGGACATCAGCCCGGTCTTGAAGATGTTGCTCGTGCCCGTCAGCACTCGGTTCTGGACGTCGGTCGTGATCGCTTCGAAGGCGCGCTGAGCGCGCGAGACCGACTCGCTCATGCCGCGACGCACCTCGGCGCGCTTCTCGGCGGACAGACCCGGGCCGTCCAACTGCTCGGCCATGTAGCGGTAGCGGCAGGCCTCCACGAAGACGTCCTGGTAGCTGCGGGTGTAGTCGTGCGTGACGGAGGACCCATCCTCGAACTCCTGACCACTACGCAGATGCGAGGACATCACCGGCAGCTTCCACGAGATCGCGCTCACCGTCTCGGTCTGCTCACCGGTCGGATACGTGAGCGGAAACGGGATCTCCATGTCGCCACCGCGGTCGCCGATGAGGTCGCCGAAGGACTTGCGCATCGCCATGGTGTTCAGTCCCGGGAGCTGGCCCGCCTTGCGCGGCTGCGTGCGCAGCAAGTCGGGCATCGGGATGAACCGACGCTCGGTACGCTCGTCGAGGCCCTCGGCCTGGCCGATCACGCGCAGCGTGCCGTCGGCGTCCATGTCCATGCCGGATACCAGCAGGTACTCGCGCAGGCTCGACTCGGCCCCGCTGTTGTGGCCGTAGAACTCGCGCATGATCGCCGGACAGTCCTGAGACTGCAGCGCCCAGGCCAGTTGAGCGGAGGCCTTACGGCCCTTGCCGGCACGCACCTGCTCGTCGTCGTAGATCTTCGTCTTCTCGTCGACAGCCATATGGGTGACCACGAAGCGCATCTCGCCCAGGGCACTCGGCCGCAGTTCTCCGTTGGGCGAGCGTAGATCGGAGACGTTCCCGCTCATCAGCTCGCGCGCCGAGCCCGCGTTGCGCCGGGAGATGAGGCTGAACGGACTCATCACCACGTCCAGACCCGGGTTGGCCCGGAACCAGTTGACCTCTTCGACGACGGCCTGCTGCTGCGCGTCGTGCAGAGGCATGTCCCGGTCGACGATCAGCGAGATCACGCCTTTGTTGCCGTGCAGATCCGAGATCTTGTCGCCCACGACGAGATCGCGCTCCCGACCGCCGGCCCCGCGGATGCGGTGGCGCCCGGCGAATTCCTTCGACACCACGATCGGGTCGTCAGCCGTCCAGCCGCCGAAGGTCATCAGCGCCGTCTTCGCCGGCGCGGTGACCTCAGAGGACTGCATGATCGTCGAGGCCGTCATCTGCTGACGGTCGAATGGGTCGTACCTCAGCGTCTCGAGCTCGGGGAGAGCCATGAGCGGCGCACGCTGTCCGGCCACGCTCTCGTCGCCGGGCACGATCCGACCATCGCTGTCGACCTGGGCAAGAGTGGTCAGGTACCGCACGATGCCCTGGTTGGTCGCGCCTCCGGTCATCACCGGGTCGAAGTAGCCGCTGGGCGCTGCCACGTTGTTCCGGTCCTTGCCGGTGAGCACCGCCATGTTCCGCCCGCCGGTGAGCCGCCAGGCGTCGAAGTGGTTGTCATCAGCCGGGTCGGTTCGGTCGCGCTGGGCCCTGTACTCGGCGTAGACGGTCGAGCCGGCCTTGATCTCGTTGGAGTAGCGCACACGGCGCGCCTCGGTCTGCAGGATCGCTGCCGTCCACTCCTCCAGGTGTGCCTTGATCTCGCCGGTGGACTCGTCCTGCCGGTACGTGGTGGCGCGCTCGATGTAGTCGATCGGGTGCTTGGTGCCGTAAAGCTGTGAGTAGACCGTGTTGAGCGAGGAGGGCTCGCCGGTCTCGCTCCGCCCGGTGATGAGGTCACCGGCGATCTGGTACTGGATGCGCTCGTGCATGAGCTGCTCGTAGCCGCGCAGGCGCGTGCGCTCCTCGACCGAGGTCGGCGCCTCGCCCGGAGTCTGGGCCGTGATCGTGGCCTCGTAGCCGGGCACGATCAGGGCGTTCTGCCCGCCGGCGAAGGCGGTGGTGATCTCGCCGTACTCGCCGACATCGAAGACCTGGCCGATCTCACCCGAGATCGGAGCTCCCTTGCCGTCACGGCGAAGCTTCTCGCCACTCCAGCGAATGACGCCGTGATCGTCGACCAGGATCTCGGAGACCGTCGCCGCGTTGCGCTCGATGCTCTCGCGCACGGTGACCCCGATACGCCGCATGAACGCGGACTCGTGATCGGCGATCGGCACGGAACGCTCGGCGTTGAAGCGGACGAGCCGGTCCTTGAACCGGGTCGTCTGGAAGGTCGAGCCCATTATCTCGTCAGGGGAGATCTCGCAACGACGAAGCGCTGAGGCGAGGTTGTCGAGGTTCGACCACTGCCCGGTGGGGCTGGTCATGTATCGCGCCACCCGCTCCGGGTTGAAGCGCTGATCGACCCACTCGCCGTCGACGTCATGCGGCTCCGCCTCCCAGGTCCCGATGAGTTCGAAGGGAACGTCCTCAGCGTGCTGTCGGACCTTCTCGACGGCGGTGCCGCCGTAGACAAGGTTGCCCATCTCGGGCGCCTCCTCGGCCTGCAGCTCGCCGATCCCCTCCAGCCGTTGCTGGTACATCTCTTCGGTCGCACCCGGGCGCAGCAGTTCGCTGTGCGCGCCTGTGAGCACGTCCCAGTACGAGCGCTGGATCGCAGCGACCTCGGAGTCAGCCGAGTACTCCGGCGGTTCGATCGCATCCAGCTGTCCGCCGGTTCGCTCCAGCTCCGTCTCGGCACGAGCAATGAGGTCCTCGACGCCGAGGGCTGCCCGCAGGTTCTCCCGAGCGCTCTCGACGGCCGTCTTCGCATAGGCCGCGGCCGACTCGGTGTCGAGGAAAAAGGCCGGCAGTGAGCGGTTCTTCGCGTCCCGGCGCAGCATCACCTTCGAGCCGGGCCGAGGGCGGGACTCACCGGGGGCCACGTAGTCGCCGACCACGAACATCGACTCACGGTCGACGTGGTAGCTGTCGGGCACGTCCACCACCATGCGGCCACGGCCGGGCTCCTGGTGCGTCGCGCCGGTCTCGCCGGCGGCGCGCCCCGGAAGGTCCGTACGCTCGACGCGGTGTCCCTGGGCGAAGCGCAGTAGTTGGACGGCCTCCGCCGGCGAGGGAGAGTAGACCGCCATGCCGCCGGGAACCCGGTGGTTCGTCGAGTAGCGCAGCACGGTGCCGTTGTCGTATATCCGAGCTCCGGCGTACTCCTCCTGGCGTGTGTCGATGAGGCGGATCTCCATGCCGGTCCCAGCGATCTTCGCCTTGATCTGACCTGGCTCGCGGTCGCGCATCACCGCGTAGGACACGCCCTGGGCCTTCAGCTCTTCGAGCAGTGCTGCCGAGCGCGCCACGGCGCGCCGGGACATGAAGCGGTTGCCGTCGACGCGGTTCGTCTGCGGGTTCCGGCCGCCGTCGATGACCCACTCGCGCACCTGGTCGTACTCCTGCCGGCTCATCTTGTCCATGAGCGCGGTGAGTCCCGCAGCGTCGTCGCTCGTCATCGCGCGGCCTGCCTCGAACGGCCGGCCATTGTCGTCGACCCGCCAGAGCACCATGTTTCCGCGCCGCGGATCGGCCAGGGTCTCCACCTCGCCGCCGGCCACGCGTCCGATCGTCTCGTCCGGCAGGTACAGCAGCGCGGTTCCGGCGCGCTTCACGGTCGCGCGTTCGGACCAGTCGGGGTCATAGGGGCTGATCGGCAGCCGGGCCGACTGCGAGTCGACCTGGGCACCGACACCTGTGACGCGGGTGAACTCCCGCTGCAGCTGCTGATAGCGCTCGTTCTGCGGGGAATGATCACCGAACTGCGGCTCGTAGTCGGACACCTTCTCCCCGAAAGCCTGGTCGATCGCGGAGAGGCAGTCCGCGATGCCCAGCCGGGGGTCGGCCAGTGCGGTGCCCCGCCGGCCGAGGATCTCATCGACTCGGGCGCGGATCGCCTTGGCCTGGGAGATCGGAATGACCTGTCCGGCCTGCACCCGGGCCTGCTCGACTGCCTTGTAGTAGACGTACTCGTAGAAGTACTTCCGCAGTCCGCGTGCCTTCTTCATAGTCAATCAGCTTCCTGTGGATGCTCCGGGTTGTATAGAGCTTACATCGCCTATCGAAAGAGAGTTGGAAGCTATTCGAAAGGTCAGTGCCGAGGCTGTCTATCTTGGGTGAGAGATGGCCTCGGCACTGGTTGTGATCCTTGCCCGACCCCAAGCGGCCGCCGGCTACTTGGAGTTCATCTCGATGGCCATCGCCCTGTCGAACCGGCCGTCGGCCAGCACATCCCAGCTCGGCAGCGAGGCCAGGTACTGGTAGAAGGCCGAGTGGACCTTCACCGTCGCCAGCGACTTCAGGTCCTCCTCGGTGACGTCCTCCTCCGCGAACACCCGCGAGTCCTCGTCCTTCACGTGGCCGTTGATCCGGCGGGCGGCCTTGGCGTACGCGTCCGAGCGGATCTGGCTGATGTAGGTCTGAGACCCATCGGCGCTGCGCAGTTCGCCGTCGCCGCCGACCGAGAAGTGCTCGCGATCCCGCTCCAACTCGGTCTGCGCGGACTTGTAAGCCTCGGCGATCTCGATGTCCAGGCTTTTGACCTTCGCCGAGCCGTCGGGATTGACCAACATCTCCTTGCTGATCGTCCCCTCCGCGTAGAGCAGACGCTGCCGCTCGACGCTGACCGCCTGACTCTCGGCGACTGCGACACCGACCTCGACGTTCTCGATGAACTGGTCCTCGTCGAACATGCTCATCCCCTCGTACTCGTCGGGGTCGACGACCACCGGAGCGTTGGGGTCCTGGCCCTCGTCCACCGTGGTCATCGTCGTGATGACCTCCATGACCTCGTCGGCGTAGACATCCGGGTCCAGGCGCTCGATGTCGACCTCCCGGTAGCCGTAGATCTCCTTGTACTGCGCCTTCGCGTCCGCGGCCTTGACCGCCTGCCGCACGCGTTTCTCCAGCATCTTCACGAAGTCCGGCTGATTCATCCGCACGTCGAAGTCCATGGCACTGGACAGCGTCGGGATCGTCTGCAGTGAGTACGTGTGCCCCGGGTGCTTGATCGTGTTCCCCAGCAGCCGGACCGACATCGGCAGGATCGTCTGGTTGCGGTTCCAGATCGGCGCATCGCCGGCCCGGAAGACGATCGAGTTGCGCGGCGAGAGGAAGGCCATGTCGTTGTAGCTGATCAGCGGCTCTTCCTTGGTGCTCATCGTGTAGGAGACCCGGCCCTCGGTCTTGCCGCCGATGACCTTGTCGAGATCCTGGCTGATCTGCTTGCTGTCCCTGTACGAGCGGTGAGTCTTGCCGCTCATCTTCTCCAGCGTCTCGATCATCGAGTCGTCCGTGGACTTCAAGAAGACGATGTTCGAGGTGTTGCCCTGCACGATCTTGTCGACGCTCTCGCCGTAGACGTCGCGCAGTTGCTGCAGGGTCTGCAGGATGAGCGTGAACTGCTGCTCCTGGCCCAGGCCGATGGAGAGCATCGTCGCGAAGCCGTCGATGCCCTTGCCCTCCGACTGCAGGTTGCCGAGCTCGTCGAGCATGAACCGCGTGCGGTAGAGCGGCTTCTGGTTCGACTTCGTCATGTACGACTGGTCGGCGCTCACGTCGAACAGCTGCTTGACCAGAATCAGGATCAGTTTCGCGTACTTCATCAGGTGAGGCGGAGTCACCAGGAACAGCGCCTTCGGGGACTCCGAGTAGCGAGACAGTTTCTGCGTGATCGCCCGTGCCTGATACGAGACCTTCTCCGGGTTGCCGCCGCCGGAGAAGTCGAGTCGCGTGTCCGGGTAGAGGGTGTCCCCGGCCTGGAAGGACAGGATCTTCCCGTCCCGAGTGCCACCCTCACGCACCGGCTTCAGCTCGCGCATCACGCCGTTCTTCACGATCTTCTTGCCCGTCACCGGCTCGACCACGTAGTGCCGGCCATTGAGCGAGACCTGGTGGGTCTTCGTGAAGCTGAAGTAGAAGGTGCGCAGCAGCATCTTCGTCTGTGGGTTGACCAGCTCCAGCTTGAGCCAGGCTTCGTTGCCAGGGAACTTGCCCTTGAAGTTGTACCGGGCCCAACCTTCGCGGCCGACGATCTCCTCGTGCTCGAAGTCCTCGCCGAGGTTCTTGGTGAACATTGGGTCCGCGTAGGCGGACCACACGGCCTGTTGACCGACGAGGTGGTCGCGCTTGACGTAGTTCGGCGCGAAGCGCACGCCGAGGCGACGCGGGAAGCTCAGGCCGGCCAGGTCGGTGTTCTGCGACGGCTTGCCCGAGGTCAGCGTCGAGATCGTGGGGTCGGTGAAGAACGACATGGCGGTGATCGCGATGCCGTACACAGAGGCGAGCATCTTCTCTGCGCCGGCCATCGAGCGCAGCGCGTTGTGGGCGTTGCCCACCATCGTGCGCATGTTGTTGCGGGGCAGCGCTTCGCTCGCGTTGAAGTACAGGCTGAGCATGTCCTGATCGGCCTTGCCTTCCCACATGAAGGCCCGGGCCGCAGCCTTCTCCTGCTCCTCGGCCAGGGCGTCCGCGTCGTTCTCGAACTCGCCTGCCTTGACGCGCTTTTCCAGTTCGGCCTCAGGGTTCTTGATCTTCTTCGAGCTCATCTGCACGAAGAGCTGGTAGCAGTTGTAGAGCGTGACCTTGCCCCAGAGGTCGTCGAGCTTCTGCTCGAGCAGCGCCGGGTCCATGTTCAGCACGGCTGCGGCGCTGCGCAGCTCCCGTTCCTCTTCCAGGTAGAAGTCGATGAGTCCGTAGGCCGCGCGCTTGAAGGCGTTGTTGGCGGCATTGGGCCAGACCGGGTCCTCGCCGCCGTCGAGCGGAAAGAAGATCCCGGCGATGTTCTCCACATACAGTGCGCACTTGGTGAAGTTGCCTTCACGCGCTGCGTCGGCCGCCAGCCCCAGGGGGTTGTAGATGTCGGTCTTCATGGAGTTGATCAGGTTGAACTGCACCGGTTCGAACCCCCGGGTGACCAGGGGCACGTAGTTTTTCACCAGCAGCTCGCCCTTGGGGTCGTTGATGACCATGTTCGAGGGCTTCTTCTCTCGCGACCACATGTCGATGACCGGCTCGATGTACGTCTGGCCCTTACCGGCTCGGGTAATGGCCAGCACCATGGTGTTCACCGGCGCGGTATCGACTACGTACGCCCCGGCAGGGCGCTGGACCTCGTACTCCGGGAACGTCCAGTCCTCCTTGATCAGGGCAGCGACGGTCTTGTACGTGTTCGATCCGAAGCCGAGTTTGTCCCGGTTCTTGCCGTCAGGGTTGTACGGGATGCGTGTGGCGTCGTACTTCTGCCGCAGGGTCTTGTCATCGGGGATGCCGGAAGCCTCGAACAGCTCGTCGCCGAAGGCTTCGTCGATGATCGGCAGGGTCTGCGTCAGCGGACTGCCTGCGTCGTCGTCCATGGCCTCGCCGGCGTAATAGACGAGGTTCCCCTCCTCGTCGGTGACGTCCTCCTTGGCGCGCTGGGCGACCTCGACGGTGCCCAGACCCTTCTGCCTGAGCATCATGTGGCTGAGCATCGAGCTGACCTGCACGCTCGAGTGAGCACCGGCGTCAGGGAACCAGTCGTAGTTCCGCTGGATCTCTTCCGGCAGAGCGATGTGCTGGTCGTTCTGGTACTGGTTGATGTCGCTCGTGGTGTTCATCAGGTTCGCCGCGGCGACCCGCCGCGAGAACCATGTGCCGATCATGAGAGCGACCATCAGACCCGAGCCGAGCGTGATGAAGAGCTTGAACCCCGAGACTTCGGCCAGCTGCTCTCCGACCGTCGTCGCGCTCTTCTTGGGCTCAGCCCGCCCGCCGGCGCCGAGCTTGCCGTCCTTCGCCGCGGTGTACCAGATGGGGACCGGAACAGCCTCAGCGCTCGGGTGGCACTTCGCCTTCACGTCCGGGTTGCCGTCCTGGGTCAGGGGTCGGTAACACTTCACGACCGAGCCGCCCGCACCCGTCGTGGTGTCCCGAACGTAGTACGCACTCGGCTTGCCGCTGCCGGACACACCCGAGCCCGCGAACACGCCCACCGAGAGCACCGCCGTGGCGATGAGCGAGTAGAAGACCCAGGCAACGACCGTCACCAGCAACCCGGTGATCACCGCGACGACGATGCCCGGTCTGGTCGACCTCCGGGTCAGGAACTTGCTGCGGTCCAACTGCTGGTTGTCGTACACGTCTCGGCTCGTCAGCGTCTCGCCGGGCGTTCGCGCCGAGATCTTCTCCCAGCTGGTCGCCTTCGGCCGTGCCGCCTTCCGCCTGTTCGTGGCCATCGTGATTCCTAACTCTCGAGCCTCGCTCATTTCGCTGTCCCGCTGTCCAGTGCGCCCGGCTGCGCAGACGACGACGGCGCACGGGGAACGCGCCCCATGCGCCGTCAGGTCACCCCGTCGGTCATGACCGGATCGCTCAACGGATCCAGACCACCCCGACGATGAAGCCGGCCACACCCATCAGGAGCGAAAGCGTGACGATCATGACGACGAGGATCTTGTTCGAGCGGCTCTGGATCTCGGAAGCCCGCGCCAGCTCGTTGGCGTAGGCCTCCTTGTCGGCCTGCATCTCCGTCAGGCGTGCTTCGTACCGCCTGGCTACTGAATCCTCGACCGTCGACAGCTGCTTGAGCAGGTCGGTGACCCGCGTCACCTGGAAGTTGGTCTTCTCCTTCTCCAGGTTGAGGTTGTGCTGCCACTCGGCGTCCCGAGTCGTCATCTGCGTGATGGCGTCCTTGCGGTTGCGTTCGAGCTCGTCCTCCATGCGGCGGATCCGGTCGGCGTGCTCAGAGCGCACCGATTCCAGGAGGTCCTGCTGTTCCCGGCGCAGGATGCCGATCTCGTCCGTGGTCCGCTGGTGCTCGGCGAGCGCCTCGAACTGGGCGATGTCGGCCTTGCGGTTGTCGTCGACGATTCGCTGGATCTCGGACTTCCACTGGTTCAGGCGCTCTTCCTCGGCCGCCAGGTACTCCGACTGCCGCTCGGCCAGCACCTCGAATATCCGCGTCTGCCCGGTCTGCATCTTCAGCGTTGCGTCCGACCGCCGGACCCGCAGGATTTCCTGCTGGTTGTGCGCGTGGGTATCCTCGATGTCCCGCTCGATCTGGGCGACGGAGTCAAGCTGCTCGCGCTCCATCCGCGAGCGGTTGCGCTCCTTGTACTGCAGCTCCGCCGAAAGCGCCGCCTGCTGGGCCACCTTGGTGGCCTGCGCCTCATATTCCCTGGCGATCTCCGCCCGGCGGGCTCGGACCTTTTCCTCCCTCTCTGCCTGCCGCTGCTGGTGCTCCGCCTCAGCCGCGTCCTTCAACAGCTTGTACCGGGAGCCCTCGCGGTCGGTGGCCACCGCACGGATGACCTGCTCGGTGTGCGCCGACATGAGGTTGACGTAGAGCGCACGCAGCTCAACCTCGTGCGCGGAACGGAGCTGCATCAAGTCCGCGTTGGCCTGCCGGTTGAGCTGGGCGACCTGGTCCCCGAGCCACTCGGTCGCTCCCTCGGGCACGGCGATCTGTACGACCGGTGCGCCGATGGCGAAGGTCGCGTCGAACTCGTCAAGCCGGACGTCCAAGTCCAGCTCGTCAGAGAGGAACCGGCGGGCGATGACGTCGCGTACCTGGGCCTGATCCGCCAACAGCACGGCGTCGTCGGCCTCCTGGTGGTCGCCTTCGATGCCGTAGCCGGCGTCGGTCTCGTCGAAGCCCTCATAGTCGGTCACCTCGTCGCCGTCGTGGTCCGGCTCCGACTCGACCGAAGCGGTGCCCACGTCGTCCCCGTCGAACAGGGGTGCGTCCACCCCTTCATCGTCGTCGACGACGTCGCTGAAACGCGGCTCGACGTCCAGGCCCTCGTCAGCCCCCTCGTCACCGGGGATCTCATCGAAGATCGCATCCCCCTCGTCCTCATCGAGGAGCGCCGGGGCGGGGTCGGCGGTCCCAGCATCGGCGACCAGGCCGCTGTGTTCTTCCCACGCCTTCTTTCCCACGGCTTCTTCGAGGGTCCTGACACCTGCAGCGACGAAGCGCGCCTCTGCGAAGGTCGCATCGTTCACCAGATCGACGAGCAGATCGCCGCCGGGCTTCTGCCACACGACGGCCCAGGCGTAGGTGGCACCGGTGAGCAGTGAGTACTCCTCCATGCGCGCGAGGGTCTCGGCGGTGGGGATGATGCCGAAGACTTCCTCTTCGAGCATCTCTGCCGTGGCCACCGTGCGGATCTGGTCGGAGCTGATGAGCTCGATGATCGAGCCCTTCGCCTCGTCCCGGCCGTGCCGCGTACTCAGGCCGCCGATCTCCTCGGCAGCAAGCACGAGCATCACCCAGGCCGTGCCGCTGGGAAAGACGAACGGAGTGTTCGACCGCAGCAACTCGACCGCTGCCGGGATCGCCGTCTCTCTCACCACGGAGGCCAGAAGCTCGTTGGGCTTCTTCTTCCGTTCCTTCTTCTGGCGGACCGCCGCCGCTCCCAGAATGCCCATTGATGCCGATCTCCTCGCCAAAAGAACAGAGTCCGCCTGGTTTACGAGCATCCTATCGTCGCCTTGTCGGAGTGAGCAACTATAGGGTATCGAAGGGCTGTCGACTCATGAGTCGACTAGGTCCCGCCGGCCTTGACCGACTCATCGCACCGCACTGACCTCGATGTAGGCATCGGAACTCAGCAGGTTCTTGTCGTCGCTGACCAAGTCGCCGACGACGTCGATGCGGATCCGTCGCTCCGAGGGGTGCTCGTTGAGAAAGGTCGCCACCGCGGTGGTGACCTCGTCGGTCAGCCTCGCCACGGCCGCACGCGCGCCGCCGGCATCGGAGTCGGTGTCACCCTTGTCCTCGATGAGGTACTGCAGCACCCTCGCATCGACGTCGACACGAACGTTGTGCTTGATGAACACCTCCTGCACCATCTGCCGCAGCTTCTTTCGCACGATCTTCTGCTGCGTCGGCAGCGACAGTGGCTGGAAGGGTACGATCGCGTCGATGCGGCCCAGCAGCTCGGGCGGGAACCGGTTGTCGCCCGTCGTCGAGGAGATGGAGCGGCGGATCAGCTTCTCGTACTCCATGAGCTGTTTGCCCGAGCCGGTGTCGTCGGCGGCGTACTGCGAGATGCTCTTGTAGATCTCCGTGCCGGCGTTCGTCGTCAGAACGATGTACGTGTTGAGGAAGCTCACTTCGCGGTTGTTGTCGTCGTTGAGCCGGCCGTCGTCGAGCACCTGTAGCAGCACGCGCGTGACCATCGCCGAGGCCTTCTCGACCTCGTCGAAAAGCAGTACGGCGTGGGAGAGGTCCCACACCCGCTTGGTGAGTTCGGAGCGGAAGGCCGCGAATGACGAGTCCTCGGCGTACTCCGTCATGTCGAAACGAATCAGGTGCCGCTGGTCATCGCCGAACAGCAGCTTCGCCAGCTGCTTGGTGAGTTCGGTCTTGCCGACACCAGTGGAGCCCGTGAACAGCAGGCTCGCCATTGGCTTTCCCTTGTCGTTGAGGTCCGCCACCGCCAGCTGTAGGCGACGTGCCACCGCGCTGGTCGCCCATTCCTGGCTGAACACCTTCTCGTCCAGCTGCTTCTTGATCTTCGCGCCGTCGACCTTGAAGGCCACGTTGACGTTCAGGGTCTCCATGAGCACGTCCGAGAGCAGGTCCCGGTCCATCGGCCGGTGCGTCAGGCGAGACCAGCCGACCATGGAGTCGAGCACGAGGATCGACTTGCGCGGTTGAGCGCTGGCCGGCATGTAGCGCTGGGTGTACTCGTAGATCTGCCGGAAGATGTGGTCGTCGTAGAACTCGTCAGCCACGCCATATCGTTCGGCCATGCCCTGCAGAATCTTGATGGTCGTCGACTGGTCGGGCGGGTTCAGGTTGATGCGTTGCAGTCGCTCGACGAGCGGCTGGTTCGGCGAGATGTGCTTGTGGAACTCCTCGTAGGTTGTCGCCGCGATGATCCTGATGCCGCGGGTTCCCGATGCGGCGAGGACCGGCTTGATCGCCTCGACGGCGGCGTCGGAGAGCTGAGCGATCTGGTGGAACTCGTCGATGAAGAGGACCAGTTCGTGCTGCTCGCTTCTGACGAAGTCCTCGGCCTCGTCGAAGAAGCCCTTGAGAATCGCGGCCATGTTCTCGGCGGTGCCCGCCTCGGAGATCATGCGCGCTGGGTCCACTTCCAGGTAGAGGCGTTCCTTGTCCACCAGCATCGTGGCCTGGACCAGGGCCGTCTTGCCTGTGCCGGCCTCGGCCAGCAGGAGCGCGTTGCACAGCTCGGGGCGGCTCAGCGACGCCAGCAGCTGTGTCGTCTCGTGCTCGCGGCCGACGATGTCGCGCTCGGCCTTCTTCAGCGGCTCCGAGAGTTTGGACAGGAGCCGGTAGCGCTCGTTGAGCTGCACCTCTTGAAACATGCCACACAAGACCTCTCGACAGGACTGACGATTCGACTGCAAAATCAGTCGAAACCTATCATGAGCCGCACTCGATAGGACGGGTAATGGGGGGCGAGAAGGGCTCGTGAGGGCATTCGGAGGTGGGCCTTGGAAGGCGGTCGCGCGATCAGTGCTCGACATCTCGTAGTCGTAGGTCGTGCACTCCAGTGGGTCAAGGCGATCGACTTGTGCGTCCGGATGCGTGCGGTCGCGCGCTGACGGTTTCGGTGGTGCGAGCTGACCGGCAGGCAGGCGCCCCCGTGTAGCCGAAATGCCCCTGGATGTCATTCCAGGGGCCTTTCGAGGGCTTGACTGGGCCTCGACCTTGGTCTCAGCCGACCGTCGGCTGGTCGACCTCGACCTCGGCTGCCTGCTCCCGCTCGGTCTCGGGAGCCGAAGCCTGGGCCTGTGACTCCTTGGCCGCGGCCTGGGCCCTGCGGGCTGCGCGCATGGAGGCCAATTGGTAGTCCAGCGTTTTGCTGTCGACCTTGAACTCGGAGGCCTCGACGGACTTGGTGTTGACCACCAGGCCGGTGCCGTGCGTCGCGGGCATCACATTGCCCTTGAAGCCGTAGATGGTGCCGATCTCGTTGCCGTCCTTGTCCAGGATCGGCTCGGTGTTCGGCCCCGCGGCCCTGGCGATCTCCTCCATCTGACCGGTGGAGTACGGGGCGCCGTTGTTGTAGCGGACCTTGCCGTCCTCGCCCTGAACCCGATCGGACTTCAGATGGAGGTTCGTTTGCTTCGGGCCGCGCAGATCTCGAGCGTCAAGCTGGATGTCAGCGTACTGGGACTTGCCATTGCTGGTGAAGCCCTTCTTGTAGGCTATCGCGATGAGGTTGACTCCGGTCATCGCGCCCGGGCCCCTGAGAAGTGCCATGATCTTTTCTCTCCACTTGTTCCGACTGTCATCTGACAGTCGTCCGTGATCGGTCACATCGCCCGAACAGGACGTAACCAGCCTGTCTAGTCACGCTCAAAAGCGGTTGAGATGGACGGCTGATGCGAGTCGAATGCCATCTCGGTGTCTGCTGTGGTCACAGCCTGATCGACCCGGGCCTGGACCCGCACGACCAGGCCGGCGTCCAGCGAGGAAGCCTTGGACCGCCGCATCCGCTCGGCCTGCCCGCGCCCGGCGCGCAGCTCCGCGATTCGGGAACGCAACATGAGCGAGCCGGATCCCTGGCCCGTCTGCTGGGACGTCAGCTCCCGGGAGACCCGTGTCATCGCCGCGACATCGTTCACCGGCAGATCGGGAATCGCCTCTGCCTGACCGGACTGGTCCAGGTAGTCCATCGCCGCCAGCAGCAGCCGTCGGCGATCCCTGGCCGTCTCGACGAAGGCCTGGTGGGCGCGCGGCCCGATTCGGACGTCGGTGACGAAGTCGTAGCCCAGGTGATGTAGATCCAAGCCCTTGACCTCGTCGAAGTCATACGTCGTACCGACGACGACCTTGAAGTCCGTGCTGACCGCGTCCGTCTCCGTACTCGCCCGACCCTCGGCGCTCGACCCCACGCGCAGCACCAGGCCGGAGGAAGCGAGATCGGCCCGGAGGCCGTCCAACTTCCGGTCATAGGACTGCTTCATCGTCCGAATGCGCGCGTCCAGCACCGCCCGGCCGCGCATGCCCTCGGTCAGGAGCCTGCCGCCGGGCTGATCGTAGATCGTCCGGCCCAGATTCTCGGCCCCCTCGGAGTCTTTCATCCGCTGCAGAGAGGCATCCGCGCGCAGGGCCATGAGCGAGAGCAGCCGCCGGCCGTAAGCCGCCACGTCTTGCTGCTGCTCGTGCCATGCGCCCGCACCCCCGACAAAGGGCAGGAAGTGCCGGTACTTGCTCATCAGCCTCCAGTGGTAGGCCTCCTCGAAGCGATAGAAGTCGTAGAGCGGGCGCGAATCCTCGGCGGCCACACCGGCCCTATCGGCCCGTTCCCACTGGTGGGTGAGATCGCGGTAGACCCCGACCTTCTCCCGGTGATGCCGTAGACGTGAGGCGTAGCTGCGCAGCCGGAAGCCGAAGGAGACCAGATCGGCTTCCGTGTTCTCGTGGTCCACCTGACGATCTGCAGCCAGCGCCGCCATCTGCTGGTAGTCCATCCCCATGACTTCGAGCATCGGCGTGCGCACTCGCAGTTCCGACTCCGGCATGGCCCGAAGCATCTGGTAGATGCCGTTGACGGCGCGCTCCGTGATCTGCGTACGTCCCTGCTCGACCAGCTTCTGCCATTCCTCCGTGCTCAGAGACTCCTTCGCGCGGCGCTCGTTGGCGTAGTCGACGATGCGCTCCATGGCCGCGGGCATCGGGGACCCAGCACGTTCGAGCTGCTCCTTCACGAGCTCGGTCACCAGCTGGTTCGCCTTGCGCATGCGAGCGTCGTCCGAGCCGGCGCGCCAAAGCGTTCGGTCCCCAGGCAGGCAGGCGACCAGAAACTGCGGCAGGGACTCGGCACGGATTCGCTCGTGCGCCCACCGCTTGATGAAGGTGGTGACGTTGCGCCGCTCGTAACCGACGGCGCTGGAGAGGTGAGCGACCGCCTGCTTCTCGTGGAGCCAGGCATCGACGCCGCGGCGGAGCCGGGACTTGTGCCGGTCCAGTAGCTTGCCGCGCTGCGTGCCGTTCTTCGTCACCTGGCCCCGGCCGCCGTCGACCATGGCCAGGTGGCAGTGCACGTGCTCGGTGTCGACCTGGATGACCCCCACGTACCGCAGGTCGTCGAAGCCGCTGGTGCCCGAGCCCATCCGCTCCAAGCCGTACATGATCGCCATGCGCAGCTTCATCTGATCGATGTGGCCGCGGTAGTCACCGCGGGCTTCGCAGCGGAAGTCAACGTCGATGATCTTTTGTTTCCGCAGGTACTCCTCGTCGAAAGACAGCACGGTCTTCAACACGGTGTGCCCCGCGTCGAAGTAGTGCTGGATGTCCTTGCCGGCCGCCTTGAGCTGCTCGTCCGAGAGCGAGACCGATCCGTAGCCGAACGCTACGCCGCCGTCGCCTTGGGCCTGGCGCATCTCGTGCTTCGTCGCACCCCGCGAGATGCCGACGCGCTCGACGGCGGACTCCCGGGCCGTGTAACGCAGGATGAAGTCGTCGGTGCGCAGACGCTGGATCGGAGCCAGGGACTCCGTCGCCTGCGCGCGGGCCATGTACCGGGTGACGTAGTCGCCCGGCGTCGCGCCGCGCGAACCCTTGCCGCCGGGCAGCGGCACGGTGAACTCATTCACGATCACGATGTCCTGCTTCAGGCCCATCGTCGCTCTCCTTCCTGTCTCGCCACCGATGTACTACGGGCCCCGGCTGCTGTCAGCCGGCTTCCCGGGCCGCGCGCGTCATGCCTGATCCGTCCTCAGGAGCCCAAGCTCTGCTCGTCGTCAACGCCGAAGTCCAGATCGGCCGCACGCTGGGCCACCTGGAGCCTGCGCTCGTCCAGGCTCGGGACGGGCTTGACCTCATGTCGGCGTGTCTCCTCCTTCTCCTTCTCCTCCTCCAGGTCGGGATCGAGGTTCAGGTCGCGTTGCGCCTCATGGGTCGGGACCGAGGAAGCGGAAGGCACCTCCTGCTCTTCAGCCCTGTCCAGTGGTGCAGCCACGCGCTCCCTGTAGAGGTTCTCCGTGGTGCCCTCGGTGCTCGCACGCTCGGTCTTGTACTGCTCCCGTTCGGCGGCGATCTCCGCCTCGATCTGCCGCAAGCGTGCGTTCATGCCGTCAGCGACCGGCGCTGCCTCGGGCGTGGGCGCTCCGACGACCTGCTTGGTCTCGGTGTCCAGGGCCAGCTCGTCCTCGGTGAACAGCGGGTCGATCGCGTCCGAGCGCGACTTCAGCCCACGTGCGTCGACTACGGCCTCGGCCCGCGGGACGCCGTTCTTGGATTGGTCGGCGAAGTAGCCGGCGAGGTCATAGCCGCTGGACTCGAGATCGATCTCCAAGCCCCCGATGCCGTGGATCTGGGTGAAGACCACGGGCACATCGCCTTCGGTCTGCACCTCCGACGGAGCGAGGACGAGCACGTCCGCCGTGGCCGGCAGTTCCCACTCGATCCCAGTGACCTGCTCGGGCACGGTGAAGCCACTCGTGAAGTATCCCTTGCCGGCCAGCACCACCAGCTGCTGGTCGTCGAACTCGTAGAAGGCGTCGACCTTCTCGCCCTGGCCGGGGGAGTAGGTCACCTGGGTTATACCGAACGGCAGGGCCTCGGCAGGGGTGACCGAGCGCAGCTCGCCCGTCATGTGCAGATACGGGCGATAGTTCTCCTCCTTGCCCCGATGCTTGAGGTCGAGCGAGACGACCATGACACCGAGCTCGGCGACCACCCCCTCCAGCCGGTACGTCTCCACTCCTCGTTCACGCAGGACGCGGTGGGCCCATACGTCGTTCATCGTCAGTCCTGCGGTACGCATCACTTGCTCCTCTTGCGGTTGGTCCTGCTCTGGTTGGTGGTCCTGGTCGTGGACTCCGGTGTGACGTCGGCCCCGGTCGCCTCGCCCCGGGCGTCCTGGATCTTCGCGATCATCCGTGTTGCCCAGCGCCACATGCCGCGCATCACGACGATCTCGCCCGCGACGAGCAGTGCGACCAGGAAGAGGAGCGGCACCAGCCACATGGCGATGGTTCCATCCGCGCTGAGCGCAACCCGGGATGCGCCCGACTGCTGGTGCAGCCATGCGCCCAGCAGCGGGATGATGACCACGGCCGTGATCCATGCCAGCAGGTAGTCGGCGAGAAGGACGACGGCCCGGAAGAACCCCGCCCACACCACGACGGAGAACCCACTGGCCTGATTCCTCGGAGCCAGGCGCCGCCATCCGGTGCGCGGCTTCGAAGCCTTGGGCTCCTTCTCAGGCTTGGCCGTGGTCTTCCTCGCCGCGGAGGCCGTGCTCGTCGGGACAGTCGTCTCGGTCTTCTCCAGGGCCTGAGTCGACATGTTCGTGTCCTTACGTCTCGTAGAGGTCTTCTGGGGTGCGTGCCGAAACGGTGGGTGCTTCGCTCACCGTTTGGGCTTGGGGGAGGACTGTTCCTCGCCGGCCCCGACGAGGGCGTCGCGGGTCTTGCCGGAGGCCCGATAGGCGTCCAGCGATGTCGCCGTGCCGTCCTGAGAGGTGGAGTAAGTGAGGACCACGAACTCGCTCTTGGCGGCGCTGCTCTTATCCGGCCCAACGCGGACCGGATCGAGACGGGCCACCCCCATGTAGGAGTAGTTCAGGCCCTGCACTCCACTCACATGAACGTCCAGATCGGCAAGCGCGTACGTCGTCCCAGCGCCCTTGGTGGCTCCGGTCGCAGTCATCCACTCCGGCACGAACTCAGTCAGCACCCGGGACTCGTGGTCGAGGAAGCCGTAGCGCGCGTCGAGTAGCGCCTGCTGCTCCTTGACGGTCCGGCTCGACGCCGAGCTGTCCGTGAGGCCGAGCAGAAGGGACCGGCACGTCGTCCTGTCACGGTTCACCCGCTCGATGTCCACGCCCGGCAACTGGGCCAGCAGCGCCGTGTGTCGTGCTGCGAGCTCGGTCCGGGCGTCGCTGAGGTCGCCTTCGAGCTTCTGAACGACCGCGTTGTCCTGGATGTCCGACACCGCCGGACCGTCGCTGAGCAGGCCGGCTCCGAGTGTGACCACCGAGAGCGCGAGCAGCGCCCCGGTGCCGCCGAGCAGGATCCTCCCGGCGTGCAGGCGCAACTTGTCGTTGATCTCCTCCTTCACGGTGCCCTCACCTCCTGCTCCAGAGCCTTGCCCGTGACCGTCGTACCGATCCGGATGTTCACGAATGCGTTGCGGACCAGGTCGTAGTCGGCGCGTGCCCAGGCCAGCACCGCCGGCTTTTCGCCCGCCCCGGTCCTGGTCTCCATCGCCAGCCAGGTCACCGCGATGGTGCCGTCGTCGTTGACCAGATAAGGCACCTGGCCGGCCCACTCGAAGCCCGAGTCGAAGCTCATGGGGATCCCGACGCCGGCTGGTACGTCCTTGTCGCCGGCGAGCAGGTACCACGGACCCAGGTCTTCCTGGTGTACCGAGGGGGCAAAGTAGGGGATGAGATTCCGTAGCGTCGACTGAGACGTCGCCGCGTCGAGCTTGCCGCCGTCTGCCGCCACCTTGGGCGTCAGGTAGCGGTAGTCGTTCTGCAGCTTCGCGACTTGACCAGCCGCCCTCAGGGCCGCGGTCAGACCACGCTCGGCGTCGTCGGCCTTCGGTAGCGCCGCGGTCTTCGCCTCGGTGATCCTGAGCTGCTCCCGCAGAGAGGACACCTCCGGTACAGCCGTACCGCGCACCGCGCTCTGGCCGTCGGATATTCCTGCGGAGAGCAGGAAGCACAGCAGTGCGCCGACACCCATGCTCAGACCGGCCGCAAGGGTGCGCTTGCCCAGGCTGCCCGCGGGCTCCATGGGCTCAGGAGTGTCCGCGCCCTCCTGCGAGGACCTGGACGTCGCGACAAAGCGCGTCTTGCGTACCGCGGACCCGCCCGACTCATCGGTCTGTGTCGACGCCATTGCTCCTCAACTCGCTGTTCCACTCAAATACCAGTCTAACTCTATCAGTGAGACGAGTCGAAAGGGCATGTGAGTCATTTGGAATGGCGAGTCTCGCCGCTCGCCGGTACGCCGGAGAGGTTCGCGACCTTGCCCTGGGCGTCGACCGTGACGAAGAGGAGCGCGCGCCGGTACGCCGTGACACTGGCTTTGCTCGCCTTGTTCTGGGACGTCGCGTCGGAGGTGACCTCGACGTCGGCAAGGACGGCGTAGGTGTAGACGCCCGCCTTGGCGTCGATGACCTCCACGTCCGGATCCGCGCCGAGGGCCGAGTTCAGGCCAACCGCGTCGATGTAGTGGTAACGCCGCCCTTGGGAATCCTCGTTGAACCTCGACGGGGGCATGAACGACTTCAGGAACATCTCGTTCTCGGTGAGGTCGAACCGACTCTTCAGCCTCTCGCGCGCAGCCTCGTAGCTCTGCCCCGAGTCCCACGTGAAGACCATCGAGAGCAGCGACTTGATGCGCTCGCGGTCGGTGCTCAGCCGACTCCGGCTGACACCCAGGGCCGCCATGACGTCCGCGTTCACCTGCTCGGCGTCACTCTTCCGGACTGCCGCCAGATGTCCCTCGATATCGTTGATCCGGGCTTCCTGCTCAACCAGGGACGCGTGCCGACTGCTCCAGGTCACTCCGCCAACCGTCGCGACCACCGTGAGGACCGCTGCCGTCCCCAGGACCGAGAGGTTGCGCCGGAAGAATCCCCGCCGCGCGGGTGCTGCCGTCTGCTCCGTCATCGCTTCCCGCCCGCCTCCTGTGTGCCCGTGCCACTGAGTTCGGGTACTCCGGACCCGGCCGGCATCCTGACCGCCGGGTTCTCGTGCGGAGCCCCGGCGGCGGTTACCACGAGGGCCAAGTGGTCGAAGGCCCCCGCCGTGCCATTGCGTACGTAACGCGCGCTCGCCCAGGCGAGCACCTCGCCGCTCGTCGTGTCCCGGCACAGCCAGATGACCCTTGCCTGGTTCGTCGCGCCGGAGCCGCCCTTCACGCTCAGATCGGGCATCACCGTCTCGACCTTCCATGCGTACGTGCTCGGGGCAGCTGCCTTGTCGCCGTCGTAGCGGATGTACCAGGCGTGGCGCGGATCGATCTCGGTGGTCGCGTCGAACGGCGTCATCGACGACGTGCTGTACGCCTCCTTGTCACTGACGAGGAAGGAGTCCTTGCCGAACAGCGGCGCCAAGTCCCGTCGGTGTTTGACAATTTCGAGCGTGGCCTGGTTCGGAGCCCCGTTCTTCGGGCTGGGCTGGACATCGGCCTGGTGGTACAACTCGGCGAAGGTCTGCTCACCCGCCGCGACCTTCTTCGCGTCGGCGGCTGCCGCCTCGGCGAGCTCTGACAACTGCGCGCCGACGTCCGCCTTCGCGGGCTTGGACTGGGCATCGTCCAACTGTTGCGTGAGCTGGAGGATCCGGGCCTCGTTGTCCGCTGTGGTCGTCTTGAAGCTCTCGCCCGTCACGCCCGCAGTGATGACCAGGGCGAGGATCCCGGCACTCATCACCGCGGTGACGCCGCGGCGGAGCAGGCGCGCGTTGTCCGCCGGGGCGCGGGCCTGGCCCTTCTCTCGCCGGCGCATCATCCAGCCCGCGAAGCGCTCTTCGAGCTCGACTCCGGTGACCTTCGTGTGCGTCTTCGATACCGCGGGCTTCTCCCCGGGCATCGACTCGCTCTCCTGCTCCGATCCGTTGCCCTCGGACTCGTCAGGGGTTGTCGTCACGGAACGCTCCTAACTCCGCGTTGTTCTCATAAGCGACTGAAGCCTATATCAAAAGCCATTCATGGCCGAGTGTGAATCCATTCAGTAAGAGCGTCGAAGGTGGAACCGGCGCGCGGACCTGACTCGGACACGAAGAAGCCGGTGCCCGGATCGCCGAGCACCGGCGTCTTCCTCCCAGGTCAGATGCTGCGCATCAGGCCGTTTTGATCTTGTCGGAGGTGAGCATCGCATCCGACATGTCCACGAACTTCCAGCCTGCGGCAGCCATTCGCGCCGCGCTGTCGACGCGGACTCGGCCCATGTAGGCGCAGTAGCCGGCCTCACCGAGGATGACCTTGTCCCCCTGGACGCCGAGAACCACGAGGGTGTGGCCGACGGAAGTGGATCCCGGCCCGGACCCGACCGAGTAGGGGACGGGGGTCGACTGCATCGTCTTGCCGGTCTCCTTCGCGATCGTGTAGGCCGTCTCCTTGCCATCACCGGCCGGGTAGGCCTGGAACGTCGTGTATTTGTTCACGAAGTAGGTTGAGAAGCTCACGCAGTTCATCGCGTGGTTGTCGCCGCAGGAACCTGGGCCGCCGCCCGGACCGTACCGGTCGTCGAGGAACCTGTCGCCCTCCTTGTTGAAGAGGTCGACGAGGGCCTGGGCCTCCTCTTGCGTCATCCCGCCGTCCTTCGGCGAGACGGAACCGCCGGCCGTGGAGGCGCAGTTTCCCAGGATCGTGTCGATCCCGTTCGATATGTTGTCGATGATCCCGCCGACGATGTCCTCGACGCCACCGACGATCGAGCTGTCGACCGACCAGCCGCTCATCTTGCCGAACCACATCTCGGCGTTGTCGCCTCGTACAGCGAGCCCGGCCGCGCCGTCGGCGGAGCGCTCCCAGTTCTCGTGAAAGTGCAGCGCCGCCGTACGCGGCGTGCCCTGCGACTTCCTGAGCATGTCCTTGAAGACCGCAACGTCGCCCGGATTGTCACCATCGACCATGAAGGCCAACTGGGCCTTGATCGTGAACCAGTCGACGCCTTTTCGCTGCGCGTACTGGCGCAGCAGCGTGTTGCGGCCGAACGTCCACTGCCCAAGGCCAATACCGTTGTCCGTGTTCTGCGCGGCGCCGGCCTTCGCGGCGGTCATGGCATACGTCCCCGTCGGAAAGTTCTGCACACTCGTCGGGTCGATCCCGGACTCCTGCGACCAGTTCCCGAGGATGCCCGCGATGTTCGCCTTCGGCATCCCCCAACTGCTGAGTACCGAGTAGATCTCCTTGGCGTTCTTCTCCACGTTCGCCGGGACCGTGGCACCGGAACCGTTGCCGACATTATCCGCGTTGACGACGCACGCCGCCCTGTTCGCGTTGATGCTGCCCTCGGTCAACGCCGTCGAGTTGAGGACACCGGTCAGGACCGTGCCCAGCAGGGCCACGGTGGCGGTCATCGCGACCGCACCCGACAGCGCTGCCGCTACGGGGGCCATCGTCGCAGTGACGGTGAAGCCCAGGACCGCTCCGGCCCCCTTGGCTAGGAAGCTGCCGATCGCCATGAACGGTGCGGCGATCGCATGACCAACCGCCTTGAGGATGTTGACAAAGAGAGTCCACAGCAGGTTCCCGGCGTTGACGGCCATCGCCATGGCTGCGAAGAACATGGACTTGAGCCAGTTCAGTAAGGCCATGGCCATGACCAGGCCCATGGCCGGCGGAGCAGCAGACGCACCACCGCCGATGGCGACGCCCTTGGCCGCCTTCGCGCCCAGGCCCTCGTCGTCCTTCGTCGCACCGCGCTCGTAGCCCGTGCCGCCGACACCCAGCTCGCGCTGGTCGGCCGGCTTGGCGTCCGGGCTGCCGCCGGTGGCCTTGGACACGCCTTTGACCGTGTCCTGGGCACCCTCGACAGCGAGGTTCTTCGCTGCGCCAACGGCGGCTCCCGGAAGCCCGCCGGCCTGTGCGCCGGCCACGGCACCGGAGACAGCAGCTCCCGCGTAACGCCCGACGTTACGACGGGTCGCGCTGCTGCCGTCTCCTTCGATCGCCTTCTGGGTCGCGCCTCCGGCCAGGTTCCCGGCGACGCCGTTCATACCCTGCTTGATCGTCGCCCCGGCGTTCGCGGCCCCGGCTGTCTTGCCTGCGGTGTCTGCACTGTCCGGTACCTTCGACCCGGCCTCCGCCATCTTCGGTCGCGCGGTGTTCGCCGTGCCGGATGGGTCAGAAGGACCGGAAGGACGAGAAGGACCGGAAGGAACAGGAGGACCAGGAGGGCCGGAAGGGCCGGAAGTGCCGGAAGGGCCGGAAGGACGGGAAGGACGGGAAGGACGGGAAGGACGGGAAGGACGGGAAGGATCAGCTTCCCGCCCCGGGAGCTGCTTGGGCACGGCGGTCTTGCCCTCAGGAGGCTTCTCGATGCCCTCCTTTCGGGTGGGCGCCGCCGCCTTCATCCTGCTGTGGCGGCGCAGGGGCGCCGCCGAATCGAGGCTCTTGGTCCCGCGACCCTGCCGGGGCATCCCCTGACTCGCCGACGTGTCCGGCTGGTCCTTCGTCGTCCCCGTCTCGGAGCTCCGATTCGGCTGGTCGGCGGCCATGCTATTTTCCTTTCCGGCTCAATCCAGGTAGCAGGATCCGACACTTCTTCGCCGCACTCAGTGGAGCGTGGTGAGGAAGTCTTTGTCGTCGCGAACGGTGCTGTTGGACTGCACGTCCCGCAGACTCACGTCCAGTCGGAGCAGGTCGAGTGAGAGGTCCGACTGGTACTTGGACTTGTTCACTGAGTAGGTTTGATACGCATGTGAAAGGTTGTTCATGATGTTCATGAGCGGGCGCATCGTCACGTCAGAGGACTGGTAGTCCTTGGTGAGGCTGGTGCCATCCGAGAGAATCCACTGCATGTCCGAGATCTGCTGAATCGTCGGATCTGATCCCTCGTCACGCTTCTTGGTGAACAACTGGGCGTAGCTCTGTCCGGCCGGCACCAGGGCATCGAGGTAGCCGTCGTAGACGTTGCCTGTACGCCAGTTGAGGTCGAAGCCGCCGGGGGCGACGTGCTTGGTCTGCAGCGCCAGTGTCGAGACACCATCCTTTGCCTCGGCTGCGGAGACCCCCGTGATCTTGTCGGTGGCGATCGAGGCCGGAACGGTCGGCGGACGCAGGAACAACCCGTCGATCTTCGTCGTCTGCAGGTCGGACGTATAAGACCGAATCTGCGTCAGATTCGCGCGCATCTCGACGAGCTTCTGGTCCAGGGCCTTCCTGGCCTCGGTCTCCTTCTTCTTGAGTGCGACCCAGTAGTAGGCCTGCGCGGGATCGAAGGTCGGAGCGTTGAGCGCCGCGATCTTCTGGACCCCGGATGCACCGGGGTTGAAGAAGACCCGCCACTGGTCGTACTTGGTGAAGGTCTCGTCACCGGCCAGCTTGCCGCTGCTCTGCTTCGGCTGGGCTCCGGGCGCGGTGAGTTCGGCATTCGCACGGACCGTCAGATTCAGCACCTGACGGTCGAAGGGCCGGTCGGCGTTCAGGAGGACCCCGATGTAGCCGGTCGAGCCGAAGGCGTAGAGGGATCCCTTGATCCCGCTGGTGCTGACCGGCTCGCTGTTGAGTGAGGTGTCCGACCCGAGCAGGAACGCCCTGTAGTCCGCGGCGTTGTACGAGATCTGAGCGGTCGGGCTGAAGTGCATCATCACGAGCGCCTTGTTGCCGCGCTCGTTGGTGTAGACCCCGTCCACGGTGCCGTCGAGATTCGTCTTCGACGTTTTGAAGTCGCTGGTGTACAGCGCCGTCTGTGACAGCGAGTCACGTCCCGCCTTGTATGCCGAGACCCCTGATGCACCGATCGCGATCGCGCCCGTGACCGCGAAGATGCCGAAGAACACCCCAAAACGCTCGATCGCGTGGTGCGAGTCAAGCTTGAACTTCGCACTGAAGCCCAGCGCCTTGTTCCTGATCCCCATGTTCTGCTCTCTTTCGCGCCTGCACCGTGCTGCCAGCCCGGGTATGGCGAACCGGGTCGGAAGAGGCCTTGCGCCTCAACCAACCCGGTTCGCTCGATGGCTCTGTCCCCGTTCGTGTGCGCAGTCCGTGACGGCCCCTTACTTGGAAGGGCCGCTCAGGAATCCGGTGACCTGGTCGAAGGTCTGCGCGATCACCGTGCCGCCGCCGAGATCCGTAATGGTCTGCTGGCCGCCGGAGCCGATCGTCGAGAGCAGCGTCCAGCCGCCGGTGCTCAGAGCTCCGCCGACGAGAACGAGGAGCGCGATCGTGCCCCAGCCCTGCTGTTGGCCGGCGGACTGCGGGTTGGCCATCAGCTTCTTGATCAAGAGCACGCCGCCCCAGACCAGGCCGACAACGCCGAGCAGCATGAGTGCAGAACCTCCCCAGAGCTGGACCTGGGACTTTGCGTTCTGCAGGAAGCTGGTCAGGTCCCAGGCGGCGCTCGGCAGGGGTGCCTGTGTGAGGACGGCTGCCCCGTCGGTCTTAGGCATACTTCTTTCCTCTCGCCTTTCGATTCATTCAGTGGTGTGACATCGAGTCGCAAGGCAACAAGCGTTGACTACCTACCATGGCAGGTAGCGATAGGGGCTGAGTAGGTCGATGGCATCCGTCGACTCCTCTTGCTGACTCGTATACGTGTGCATCCTGAGTGGTTAACTTACACCATTCGAATCGTCGATCGTAGGGGCGCGCTAGATGTATCGACAGACCATCGAAAGAGCCTCAGGGACGAGGCGAATCGACGTCGCGGTGCGTGGTCGTGGAGGTGGCGCGGGGCCGCTGAGGTCGGCGGGCGGCTGTGGAATCCGCAGTTTGGGATGTGTAAGGTGCTGCTCCAGCAGTGCCGCGACGTCGGCCTGCTCGATTCCTGAGGTGGGCCGCCCCCGCCTGCCCCCGTCGATCGCGATCTTGACCAGGAAGTGTCAAACCGCCATGAACCCACTGCCCGGTGACCTTTTCGCCCGTCGGCTTCGTCAAGAGCGCGAACGCCTCGGCATCAGCCAGGCAGAGCTGGCGCGCCGTATGGCCGCACTGCTTGGCGCGAACGTTGACTCCACTGCCATCACGCGCATCGAGCAGCAGACCCGTGCGGTCAGGCTCGATGAGGCGGTCACCGCTGCCGAGGCTCTCGGGGTTCCGCTGATCACCCTGGTCAGCGACAACTACGCCCGGGAAAACGAGGCTGAGATCCAGAAACAGCTCGCCGAGCTCGCCATCGCCGAGCAGGAGCGGGAGAGGCTGCTGCAGAAGATCCACCGGATCACCCAGACCATCCGGCAACTCTCCGCCGAGCGGGAGGCCTTCCGCGCCCACGCGCTGAGCGTCAACCCTGAAACCGCCGGCGACCACGAGCTCGCCCCGGAGACCCAGGCCGCTCTCGATGTCCGGATGCGTGATGTCCGCAACAAGCCGACCGGAGAGGGTACAGGCCCAGGCCCAGGCCCAGGCGCATGACGCTGTGCGGGCGGCCGGGTTGAACTTCCGGTCGCAGACGTTCACCGTCCCGGTTTCCGCCACCGGCCGGCCTGCATGATCTCCTCGGTGCTCGCGTCGTTCCGCCGTATCTGGGTGACATGACCAGCCCGCAGACTGTGCAAGTCGTATGCCGGCGGATCCTTCCCGGCCGCTCGAGGTGCCGGTGCAGCATCGCGTGCAGCGCGTCGCCGCTCACGCCGGTCGTGTGGATCCGTGCGTCGAGGGGCACATCGTCCTGGTCGGCCTTCGGTCGGCCACGGGCCCGTGCATCCGTCGGCGGATGTAGCTCCAGGCCGTGCGGCTGCACGGCCGCAGTGTCCCAAGTCACCAAGGCCGTCGGGCAGTTCGGATAGGATCGCAGATATGGGAATTGACTGGGAAAACATCCTCGGCACAAGCGGGAACGGTCTCGACGAGGCATACGACAGGGCGGTCTCCTCGGTCGTCTATGGCGAGACCTCGGAGAACGACCATCGGCCACTCCCGGTCGGCGAAGAGTCCGACGACACGGATGGCCTGCGCTGACCTGAGGGCGCACGCAGAGACTGCCCGATGAGCCGGGGTTGCTTGTTGGGCTTGGTCCGCTCTGGCGGGCATTGGGGTCAGAGGCTTCTGCCCCGTAATGAACCGGTGGTCAAGCGTGCCATCGGGAACCTCGCCTCGCCGTGTCCAGATGGGCGCGGCACGGGTGGCGAGAAGTTGCGCTCGGACGGCCCGGCGTCCGTCGCCGGGTCCTTCGGCGGGGCGCTGAGCTGGCCGGGGAATCGCGGGTCAGGCCGGCACAGCGGGAATCGACTTCGGCTCTCCGTCCGGGTGCAGACGCAACTGCTCCTCGCGGCCCTCGGTGCGTACTGCAGTGGCATCGTGCATCCGGCCTGGGGCACCTCGCCAGCCGACCGGCCTGCCGATCGTGGAGGGCGAGACTCCGAACAGGACGCGCGGGGGCGGCTGGCGGAGCCTGACCCCCGACGCCCCCCGATCATTCAGGCCCGGGCCGGTGCGCCCATCCTGACCTCCCGTGGTCTCCCCAGGGCACTCGGGAGCGGGGCGTGATGATCGTGTCCCGCCTCGCCACGAACCCGCTCCGGCCAGCCGTAGTCACGCGGAAGAACGAGTGTCGGTCCCAGGGGGCCATGCGCTGCAGAGCACCTCGGTCACCCCGGCCGTTCCGGGCCATCAGGCGGTTGCCTGCCAGTTCCAGTGCCCGGACCACTGCCATCTCGGATACCGCGACGACGGCTGCCGTCGGCTGAGCGATTATCTCTCCCCAGCTGTGCGTCGCTCGCGCCAGGCCGCGATCTCACGGCCCAGATTGGGCGACCTGCTGTAGCGCCCTGAGGGTCCCCCAAAGCAGCAGGGCCCACGTCTCTGGCAGCCTGTCAAATAGAGGGCCTCCGATCCACCTGGCCAAGGGTGAATCCACCGGCGGCGTCGGCCTGCTTGGGGGGCTCCTGCGCTCCTTGGCCGATAGGCCGGATCTGGCCGGAAGTGCATGGGCGAGGAGCTTCCTGCTGCTGCTCGTCGAACCGGGTGGGGGGCCGAACGTCCGGAACACCATCGCGCACGATCTGAGGGAGTCGCTTCCCCTGCGCCACCAGACCGCGATGGTCCTGTTGGCTGCGTTGATCTTCCTCGGCGCGGCATCGGCCGGCTCGACCAGCAAAGCAGAAGGGTGAGGCCGCTTCGGCCAACCAGTTGGCCGGCGCGGCGTCCAGCCCTGTCGGCTCCCTCAGCCGCGATGAAGAAGGTTGGCTGCTTCCTTGACGATCACTGCCACCACACCGGTCACGAACGCGCCCAGCACCCTGTCCACCAGGTTGCCTTCCTGCCTCCGTCCGGCTCGAGCCGGACGGGGGTGTGCGCGGCGCCGCTTGCGTCGAGTCATGGAATCCTCCAAGGCGTCCTGCCGTTGCGCTCGGTACCGTCCGGCCAGCTGCGCAAGGGCTCCTGTCTGACGCACATCACCCTGCCGCGGCAAAGGCAGAGCCGGCCCGGAAACGGCCCCCGTCTCGGTGTAACTTCCAGAACGTCAAGGAGTGGGAGCCGGGCACAGCGGACGATCTCGTGCGCGATGCGGAAGCCCTTGGTGTCGAGCAGGTCTCCGCCAGGATGATCACTGACTGGGTGGAGGTCGGCCTTCTGGCTGCACCCGAGTTCCACGAATCCACGCAGCACGGTCGTGACCCCGGCGTGTTCCCCGCGGTGCAGCGCCGTCTGTTCAGCGAACTGCTACAAGCCCGCAAGCGGTCCCCGCTCAAGCGGATTCGCCACCACACCTTGATTCCGGTGGTGCTGTTTGTCTGGCTCACCGATGACACCGTCGTCCCGGTGGGGCAGGCGCGCAGAGCGCTTCGCACGTATGCGCAGACCACCGGCAAGACGAACAGGGCCCGGCGGCAGGAGAACGCCCGCCGCATCGTGGACCAGTTCGCCCACCCCTCCGCCACGTACCAGCAGCGCCGCATCGTCCAACTGCTCATCGAGGAGGGGGAGCGGACCCGTAAACCGGACTGGGAGAAACTGCACTCGGCGCTCACGGCTCTGTGCTCGCCATGGCGTACTGCCAGCGTACCCCTGCTGGAGCGCGGCATCGGTCGACCGGACATGCCCTTGACGGTGACCGATTCCATCGTGCTCAAGGTGGCCGCTCAGCGGCTGACGGCACGGCTCGGCGCCGAGGAGGTCTGCGAAGAGGACCTCCTCGAAGCGCGCAGGGTGCACCGGATCGACTGGGTGCAATCCGAGGCGGCTCGGAGCCAGCAGCACCCCGCAGGTACGACCGCCGGCTTCTTCGTGGCCCCGAAGGCATGGAGGCGCGAGCCCGAGAACAGGTCCACGCGTACCCAGGCACCCTTGCAGGCATGCTGGGCATCATCGCCCAGGTGGGGCGCAGGTCGGGCGTGTCCCGTTCTGATCATCGCTGTGCGTAGACATGACGGCCAGGCCGCGGACGGGAGAGGCCCACGAGGTGGCCGCCGCAGCCGCGAGGGCGAGCGCGTCCGTCAGAAGGGGCGCTTCGACTCCCGCGATGGCGGCGACGCTGCCTGGGGGTCAAGGGGTCGCAGGTTCAAATCCTGTCGTCCCGACTTGTGAAAGTCGCAGCTCGAGGGGCCGTTTCAGAGAGATCTGAAACGGCCCCTCGAGCGTTTTCGCCCGACAGGGCCCGCACGTCGGACATCCAGGCCCCCGCCCACATGCCGGCGGCGCGGGGCAGGGAGCCGGGAGTCGGGAGGCGTGTCCTACGGGGTGTCGCAGAGGTTGGCGACGAACTTGCGCAGGCGGCCGGAGCGGACGGGGGTCACACCGTGGATGACATGGGCGCCGTAGGCGACGGCCACGCCGGGGCCGGCCTGGCTGGTCCAGCGGCTGCGGGGGGCGCCGGCCAGCCACTCGGGGGTGGTGTCGTGCAGGTCGGCGCGGTCGGGGGCGTGTTCCAGGACGTGGGTCAGGGGAGTTCCGGCGAGGTAGCCCTCGCTCTCGCCGACCTCCCGGCCGCTCCAGACGCCCGGGCTGGAGGTGGTCTCGACGTAGAACTCGCCGCCGGCCTCGGCCGCCTGGACGACGACGCCGATCCGGCCGATGCGGCGCGGCGGTTTCGCTGGGTGCGGGATGCCGTCGAGGTGGGTGTGTATCGCGTCGCCCGGCCCCAGTTCGGTGTAGGCCCACTTGGCGGCCGCGGTGGCCGAGGGGATGGACCGCCGGATCGCCGGCAACGCGCGTGCGGTCGCGGCCTGCAGGATCTCCCGGGCCGCCGCCGGGGCGGGGATCACCTCCGCCTGGAAACGGGGCTGCCAGCCGGTGGCGGCCAGTTCGGTGTCCATGATCTTGAGCAGGCGCGCGAGGTCGTCGTCGGTCAGGAACTCTTCGACGGTCTGCAGAACCAGGGTTTCGCTGATGTGGATCATGGTCGTCCCTCGTGGTCGGGGCCGGATCGATCGACGCGAGCACTGTGGTCCGAGGGTGGGATCCGGTCCAGGGGAGTGGCAGGGGCGCATCGGCGCGCGGGACGCGCGCGGCCGGATGACGCCCGTACGCGTCACCCTCCGGGAGCGGCTCCGCCCAGGGCGGTCACGACGAAGGCGGTCGTGGCCGGTCTGGCGCAGCGCGCGGCGGCGTAGTCGAGGGCCATCCGGTGCGAGGCGGCGTCGAAGTCGGCGGTGGCGTCCGCGAGGAGGAACGGCTGGATGTCGTTCATGAAGGCGTCGGCACAGGTCAGCAGGCAGCCGAGGTGGGCGTAGACCCCGGTGACGAGCAGTTGGTCGCGGCGGGCCCGCCGGAGCAGGGCGAGCAGCGGGGTGCCGTGGAAGGCGCTGTAGCGGTGTTTGGTGAGGACCGTGTCGCCCGGCCGTGGTCCCAGCGCACCGGGGATGTCGGTGTCATCGGGCCGGCCGCCCGGCCCGGGGCCCCACAGATCGGCGAGCAGACCGCGCCGGGCCGCAGGCTGGCGGGGAGGCTGGCGGGTGTAGAGGACGGGGACCCCGGCGGCGCGGGCGCGCGCCGCGAGGGCGCCGATGTTGGCGACGACCTCGGGGAGGGGCTCCCGGTCGGCGTAGGGCCGCAGGAAGTAGCGCTGCATGTCGTGGACGAGCAGGGCCGCCCGCTCCGGGTCGGGCAGCCAGTGCCGGAGCCGGGTGTCCGGGAGGCCGGTCGCGGTGGGCAGGGCGTACGGCTCGATGGTGGGCAGGGCCATGGGGCGGTTGGTCTCCCGTCGTCCTTGTCCTCGTCCTCGTGCTCGTTCTGTTCTCGTGCTCGTTCTCGTTCTCTCGTCCTCGTCCTGTCGTTCGGGTGCCGGTGCCTTCGGCCGGTCGCGGCGTCATGCGGTTCGGCAGCGGGCGCGTCCGACCGTGACCGGAGGGTGGCGGCCGGGTCCAGAGGCGTGCGGGGGCGCACGGGGGACAACGGCCGGCCTGCCCACGCGCCCTGTCGGGCTGCGCCCGGCGGTGCTCCACTGTGCGCTGTCGGCGGCCCGGATGCGCGCGGAGGTGTGCGGTGCACCTGTCGGGACTGGCGGAACGCGTGGTGGTGGTCACCGGGGCCGCGGGCGGGATCGGCTCGGCGGTGTGCCGGGCACTGGCCCGCTGCGGAGCCGCGGTCGCGGCCGTCGACCGGGACGAGGCCGGACTCGCCCGGCTCGCCGCGCACACCGCGGCGTACGGCGGACCGGTGCTGCTGCGCTACGCCTGCGACGTCACGGCCGCCGGCGCCGCCGAGGGTACCCTGGCACGGGTCGAGAAGGACCTCGGCCCGCTGGCCGCGCTGGTGAACGTGGCCGGAGTGCTCCGCTGCGGGCCCGCCCTGACCTGCACCCCGGCCGACTGGGCGGCGGTCATGGCCGTCAACGCCACCGGGGTCTTCCTCTGGTCGAGGGCCGCGGCCGCGCTGATGGCCGGTCACGGCCGGGGCGCCCTCGTCACGGTGGCCTCGAACGCGGCGGGCATCCCCAGGGCAGGGATGGCCGCGTACGCCGCGTCCAAGGCGGCGGCGAGCGCGTACACCCTCAGCCTCGGGCTGGAGATCGCCCCGCTCGGGATCCGCGCCAACGTGGTCTGCCCGGGCTCCACCGACACCCCCATGCTGGGGCGGCTCGGCCCGGACGCCGCAGCCGCCGCCGTCCGCGGCGATCCGGCGGCCTACCGCACCGGGATTCCCGTGGGCCGGGTCGCGGCACCCGAGGACATCGCCGACGCCGTGGTCTTCCTGCTCTCCGACCAGGCCCGGCACATCACGCTGCACAGCCTGTACGTCGACGGGGGCGCCGCGCTCCACGGCTGAGCCGTCCGGACGACGGCACGAACGGACGGAGGATGCACCGGGTGGGCAGTCGTACACGCAGGCCGGCCGGCCACTGGGCCATGGCCGTGCCCGGCGCCCTGGTCCAGGCGGGCCCGGGAACGGCCCTGCACGTCGGACCGGGGGCCGGGCAGGGCAGGGAGGCGGCGGCGGTGGCCGAACGGGCGCTGGCGTCCGCCGCGCCCGGCACGGCGGTCGTCGGCGTCCTCCCGTTCGACGGGACGGAACCGGCCGTGCTGACCCTGGCACCCCTGGGGCACACACGACGGCCGGCACCCGGGCGGGCCCGTACGGGTGCACCGGGGCCGGCACCCGCACCGGCACCGGCCCCCGCCCCGCCCCGCGGGTACGCGCCGGACGACCCCGGCTACCCCGCTGCCGTGACCACGGCGGTCGACCGGATCCGGGCGGGCGCCCTCGACAAGGTGGTCCTCGCCCGCAGTTGCCATCTGCCCCACGGCCCCCATCTGCCCTATGGTCCCCACCAGCCCCACGTTCCCCACCTCCCCCACGGCCCCCATAGTCCCCGCCCGGCCGACGTTTCCGCCCTCTGGTACCGCCTGGCCGGCAGCGCGCCGCGGGGCGTCACGGCCGCCGCCGACGCGGCCGCCGGGCGGAGCCTGCTCGCCTCGGCCAAGGACCGCCACGAACACGCCCTGCTCGTCGAGGAGATCACCCGTCAGCTGCGGCCCTCCTGCGAACGCCTCCACTTGCCCGCCACGCCCGTGCTCACGGCCACGCCCCAGCTCTGGCACCTGTCCACCACCATCCGGGCCACTCTCCGGCACCCCGCCCCCAGCGCCCTGCACATCGCCGCCGCGCTGCACCCGACACCCGCCGTGTGCGGACTGCCCAGGGAGGCCGCCCGCCGCCTCATCCGAGAACTGGAGCCGTCCTCCCGCCGCTACTTCACCGGCATCCTCGGCTGGACGGACACCCGCGGGGACGGCAGCTGGGTCATCGCCCTGCGCTGCGGCGAGCTCTCGGCCGGCGGGCTGACCGCCTGGGCCGGAGCCGGGATCGTCACCGGCTCCGACCCGTACGCCGAACACGCCGAGACCGCCGTCAAGATGACCACCGTACTCAGCGCTCTCCGAGCCGATCAAGACGCGTACGCCGATCAAGACGCGTACCCAGACGCACACGCCGACGCGAACTCCGGCGCGAACCCCGACGCGAACTCCCGCGCGACCCCCGGCGCGAACGCCCGCGCGACCCCCGCCGCCGACCCCACGACCGGGGCGTTCACGCTCCGCGGACGGGCGACGGCTCCCGCCGCCGCTGCCCGGGCGTGGCCGGCAGGCGGGACAGATTGGTGCTGATCAGCGCCGCCGCGCGGCCCACCGCCTCGCCGAGCGGAGCGATCTGCGCGGGGTCCGGACCGGTGGCCGCCACCGCGGCCACCACGCTGTCGTACGCGGATAACACCGGTGCCGCCACGGAGGAGAGCGTGCTCACGCACCGGCCGTACTCGAAGGCCAGCCCCCGCTCCCGGATCCGCGCCGCCTCCACGGACCACGCCGACGCCGACCACCCCTCGGGAGGGCCCGCGTCCGGCCGGTACGCCGTGAGGATCAGCTCGGCCGCGCTCCCGGGCGGCAGGACCACGCCGGGATGCAGCGGGGCGAACTCGTCCGCCTCACCGCGCAGGCCCCCGACGACGATCGTGTGCCCCGCCTCGGGCACCGACAGGGTGAGACTCGGCCCGCCGCTCAGGGAGGCGAGTTCACGCAGCGGACGGGCCGCCGCCGCGCGCAGCGCACGCGCCGGATGCCAGCCCACGCCCAGCCGGAAGGTCCTCGGGCCGAGCCGGTAGCGGCCCGCGCTGCTCTGCACCGCGCCGAGCGCCACCAGCTGTCCCAGCAGCCGGTGCGCCGTCGCCTTCGGCAGTTCGGCGTCGGCCGCCAGGCGGGTCAGCCCGACCTCGTCGCTGTGTGCCAGCACTTCCATGAGTGCGAACGCACCCTCCAGAACGCCCCGCCCCTCGGTGCCGGATCTGGCCATGAGCGGTTCCCCCTCTCGTGCGGGCACCGTCGTTCGGACGGCCCCGCAACTCCCCGTTAGTCCCGGCTGATCAGGGAGAAAGGTGTTGCCGTCCTCCGCTTCCGCCGGTCCGTTGAACGGACCCGATCATTGCCCGTGGTCCCGGTTCGCGCCAGTGTGTTGTCACCCAAGGACGCAACGACCGGGCCCCCTCGGGGAAGCCCGGACACCGTCCACCCGGAACGAAACAAGGAGGAACCGATGAGCGCCATCAAGACCAGCGCCAAGCAGTTCAAGTACGTCATGTCCGCCATGACGGCGGTGTTCTTCGCTTCTTGTTCTGCCAGCTGACACGCACACCGGGGGTGGGGGCGGCGCGCCCCCCCCACCCCTGCGTCACGCAACGGAGAGGGAGGCACGAGTGCTGGAGACCGGTGTCCGGCAGGTCCGGGTGGCGACGTCCATGGTGTTCGGCCGACGGCTGAACGTACGGACCGTGGAGCGGCTGGTCGCCGACGCCCTCGCCACGCTCGAGGAGTTCGGCTCGCTCGGCGACGACGTCGAGGAACTGGCCGACGGCCCCTTCGCGGACCCGGAGGAACGGCAGGACCTGCAGAACCGGGCCCTCCAGCGGACCGTGCGCCGCCTCGCCAAGCGCTCCCCGTTCTACCGTGAGCGGCTCGCGGGGACCGACCTCGACGGGCTGACCACCCAGACGCTCACCTCGATCCCGGTGACCCGCAAGGCCGATCTGGTCGAGCGCCCCGCCGACTTCCTGTGCGGCAAGCCCTATCTGGTGACGCAGACCACCGGCACCACCGGCCGTCCCGTGCAGATCTGGCTCTCCCGCTACGAGATGGAACTCTGGCCCGCGCTGATCGCACTCTCCGTGGTGCTGCGCGGCGACATCCGGCCCGGCGACCGGATGCAGATCAACCTCAGCTCCCGGGCGACCGCCGCCGTGCAGGAGGACGTCGAGGTGTGCCGGCTGGTCAACGCCTCCTGCCACGTGGTGGGCCAGGTCCCGCCGGAGGAGTCCGTCGAGCACCTCTTCGGCCGGAACGGCAGCCCGGCCACCCTGCTCACCGGCAACCCCAGCTACCTCGCCCGCATGGTCACCGCCGCCCGGCAACGCGGCTACGGCCCCGGCGACTTCGGACTGCGGGCCGTGTACGCCGGCGGGGAGATCATGTCCCGGGCGCTCACGGACGCCCTGCGCGACACCTTCGGCGCCGAGACCGTCGGCGACAACTTCGGCATGACCGAGCTGCTGCCGGTCGGCGGCCGCACCTGCAGCCGGCGCCACCTCCACATCGACCCCACCATGGGGTACACCGAGGTGCTCGACCTGGAGACGGGCGAGCCCGCGGCCCCCGGCCGCCTCGGCGAGCTGACGGTCACCCCGTACTACCCCTACCGGGAGTGCATGCCCGTCCTCCGCTACAACACCGGTGACGTGGTCCGCACCCTGGACGGCGAACCCGACTGCGAACTCGCCGCGGTGCCCGCGGTCTCCCAGATCCTCGGCAAGGCGGGCGGGCTGTACCGCACCGCCGGGTCCGTGGTGACCCCGCGCGACATCGTGGAGGCCCTGGACGGCACCCCCGGCCTGCCCTGGCCGCTGCGCCACCGGGCGGACGTCGGAGCCGACGGACGGCTCCACGTGCAGGTCGCCTCCCGTGAGCTCGGCGCCGCCGAGGTGACCGGACTCCTGGCGGACCGCGGCATCGACGCGCAGGTCACGGTCCTGCCCCTGGACGACGCCGAGGCCGCGCTCCGCTTCCCCCTCCGCTGCGACCTGCTGGAGCACACCTTCACCCGGAGCCATGCATGAGCGTCTTCTTCCAGCTCGCGGTCACCACCGTCCTGGCGCTCGCGGTGGTCGTCGGCGCCGTCGCCTACTTCCGCGCCGTACGCACCCCCAGGCCGCCCGTCGGCGTCTTCAACGGCGCCGACATCCTCCTCATGATGGGCTTCGTCCTGGCCCTGCCGTACGTCTACCTCGCGCTGCCCGGTGCCGTCCTCCCGGTCGTGCTCGCACTGGTCTTCGCGGGCGGGCTCTCCGTCGGCTACCAGCCGCTCATCGGGAACGGCCGGCTGCGCTGGGCGCTGATCCTCGCGCTGATCGCGAGCGTGCTGGTCTGCCACACGGCCTTCGGCGAGACCGCACCCCCGTACTGGGTGGCGAACAGCTGCGTCGTCGGGCTGGTCGTCGTGTCCGCCACCAACCTCAACGTCCAGGGCGGCATCCGGCTAGCGAACGTGGCCCGGTTCCTGCTCGCGCTCGCCGCGTACGACGCGTTCTTCGCCTGGGTCGTCCCGCTGACCCAGGAGCTCGCCGACGCCGTCCAGGGCTATCCGTACGCGCCCGCCGCCGGCCTGCGCATAGGAGAGGACCTCGGCGGCGTGGTCGGCATGGGCGATCTGCTGGCCTACGCGCTCTTCACCACCACCGCGTACAAGGCGTACGGGAAGGCCGGCCTGCGGACCGGGCTCGTCCTGGTCCTCCTCTGCGGTGCCGTGGCCCCCGTGGCCCTGCAGCACCTGATCACCGCGGTCAGCGGCGACGCCCCCGCCCTCGTCCCGGCCCAGGTGTTCTTCGGGCCGGCGGCCTTCATCGGCTACCGGGTGCTCCGCCGCCGGGGGCCGGAACGGCGGATGGCCGACGTGGTCTTCCGCCGCGAAGCCCCGCGGCTCCCGCGGCAGCGTCCGCCGGTGCCCAGCGCGGGCACCACCGTGGCCCGCACCACGCCCTGAGCTCCCGCCGCGCGTGGCCCCAGGCCGCCCTCCCCGGTCACCCGGGAGGGCGGCTTCCGCACGTCAGGAGCCGGTACCGGCACAGTCCGGGCACAGGCCCCGGTAGGTCATCTCGACCCCGGAGAGGGCGAAGCCGAACCGCTCGGCGGCGGGCAGGTCGGCCAGCTGGTCGCCCGCCGGGTGGACGTCCCGGATCGTGCCACAGCCCGAGCAGACCAGGTGCTGGTGCGGACTGTGCGCGTTCGGGTCGTAGCGCTTGGCGCGGCCGTCGGTGGTCACCTCGGCGACCTCGCCCAGTGACACGAGCTCACTGAGCGTGTTGTAGACCGTCGCCCGGGAGACCTCGGGCAGCCGGGCGGTGGCCCGGGCGAGCACCTCGTCCGCCGTGAGGTGGACGTGTTCGCCGTCCAGTACTTCGGCCACCACCCGGCGCTGTGCGGTCATCCGCCAGCCGCGTTCGCGAAGCCGTTCCAGCAGGTCGCTCACTGCCCCCACCAGCCTTACTTGAGCGTGTCTACAGAATGAATCCGTACGGTTTTGGTTCTTGCATTGACTTGGACTAAGTCCATCGTAGGATCTATTCCGGCGACAACCAAGGGAACAGGAAGACAGCAGGGAAAAAGCTGTGACGCTTCGGGGGAGGGGTCCGCTCACCGCCTTTCGTCAGCGCTCCGTCCGCCTGTCCCACCGTCCCCAGCTCCTGAGCACAGCGCGATCCGCCTGATCCGGAAGGATTCCCATGCCCGAGAACATCGATGCACACGTGAGCGACCCGAAGGCCGAGGGCGGCTGCCCGGTGGCCCACGGGCGGGCCCCGCACCCGACGCAGGGCGGCGGAAACCGCCAGTGGTGGCCCGAGCGCCTCAACCTGAGGATCCTGGCCAAGAACCCCGCCGTGGCCAACCCGCTCGGCGAGGAGTTCGACTACGCCGCGGCGTTCAAGAACCTCGACCTGCCCGCCGTGAAGCAGGACATCGCCGAGGTGCTGACCACCTCGCAGGACTGGTGGCCCGCCGACTTCGGCCACTACGGCCCCCTGATCATCCGCATGGCCTGGCACAGCGCCGGCACCTACCGGATCAGCGACGGCCGCGGCGGCGCCGGCGCCGGCCAGCAGCGCTTCGCCCCGCTCAACAGCTGGCCGGACAACGCCAACCTCGACAAGGCCCGCCGCCTGCTGTGGCCGGTCAAGAAGAAGTACGGCCAGGCCATCTCCTGGGCCGACCTCATGATCCTCGCGGGCAACGTCGCCCTGGAGTCGATGGGCTTTACGACCTTCGGCTTCGCCGGCGGCCGCGCCGACGTCTGGGAGGCCGACGAGGACGTCTACTGGGGCCCGGAGACCACCTGGCTCGGTGACGAGCGCTACACCGGCGACCGCGAGCTGGAGTCCCCGCTCGGCGCCGTCCAGATGGGCCTCATCTACGTCAACCCCGAGGGCCCCAACGGCAACCCGGACCCGATCGCGGCGGCCCGCGACATCCGCGAGACCTTCCGCCGGATGGCGATGAACGACGAGGAGACCGTCGCCCTCATCGCCGGTGGCCACACCTTCGGCAAGGCGCACGGCGCCGGCTCCGCCGACCACGTCGGCGTCGACCCCGAGGGCGCGTCCATCGAGGCGCAGGGCTTCGGCTGGCAGAGCTCGTACGCCAGCGGCAAGGGCGCGGACACCATCACCTCCGGCCTCGAGGTCACCTGGACCACCACCCCCACCCAGTGGGGCAACGGGTTCTTCAAGAACCTCTTCGAGTACGAGTACGAGCTCACCACGAGCCCGGCCGGCGCCCACCAGTGGGTGGCGAAGGACGCGGAGGCGGTCATCCCCGACGCCTTCGACCCGGAGAAGAAGCACCTCCCGACCATGCTCACCACCGACCTGTCGCTCCGCTTCGACCCGGTCTACGCGGAGATCTCGCGCCGCTTCTACGAGAACCCGGACCAGTTCGCCGACGCCTTCGCCCGCGCCTGGTTCAAGCTGACCCACCGCGACATGGGCCCGCTCGTCCGCTACCTGGGCTCCGAGGTCCCCTCGGAGGAGCTCATCTGGCAGGACCCGCTGCCCGCCCGCACCGGCGAGCTGCTCGACGCGGCCGACGTCGCCGCGCTCAAGGAGCAGATCCTCGGCACCGGCCTCACGGTCACCCAGCTGGTCAACGCCGCCTGGGCCGCCGCCTCCTCCTTCCGCGGCAGCGACAAGCGCGGCGGTGCCAACGGCGGCCGTATCCGCCTGGAGCCGCAGCGCGGCTGGGCGGCCAACAACCCCGACGACCTGGCGCAGGTCCTGCGCGCCCTCGAGGGCATCCAGGGCTCCTTCGGCAAGCAGGTCTCCATCGCCGACCTGGTGGTGCTCGCGGGCACCGCGGCCGTCGAGAAGGCGGCCAAGGACGCCGGCTTCGACGTCGAGGTCCCCTTCACCCCGGGCCGTGTGGACGCCTCCGCCGAGCAGACGGACGTCGAGTCCTTCGCCGCCCTGGAGCCGGTCGCCGACGGCTTCCGCAACTACCTGGGCAAGGGCAACCGCCTGCCGGCCGAGTTCCTGCTCGTCGACAAGGCGAACCTGCTCACCCTGTCCGCGCCCGAGACCACCGTCCTCGTCGGCGGTCTGCGCGCGCTGGGCGTGACCCAGGCGCAGTCCTCGCTCGGCGTCTTCACGGACAAGCCCGGCACGCTGACGAACGACTTCTTCGTCAACCTGCTCGACCTGGGCACGACCTGGAAGTCGACCTCCGAGGACCAGACCACGTTCGAGGGCCGTGACGCGGCCACCGGCGAGCTCAAGTGGACCGGTACCCGCGCCGACCTCGTCTTCGGCTCGAACTCCGAGCTGCGGGCGCTGGCGGAGGTCTACGCCGGTGACGACGCGAAGGAGAAGTTCGTGGCGGACTTCGTCGCGGCGTGGACCAAGGTCATGGAGCTGGACCGCTTCGACCTCGTCTGATCACCGAGTGGCTGCCGAGCAGCCACCGAGCAGCCACCGAGCAGCCACCGAGTAGCGGCCGAGGGCCATCGAGTGGCCACCGGTGGCTGCCGAACGGCGAAGGCCGTCCTCCCGTCCGCGGGAGGGCGGCCTTCCGCGTTGCGCGCCGGCCGGCCCGAACGCGCGCCGGCCGGCGGCGGTTTCCCGCCGGCCCGGCCTCGTTCAGGTACGGACCCAGGCCGCCGCGGCCCAGGAGAAGAGGCCGAAGAGCACCAGTCCGATCGCCACGGCCACCAGTAGCCAGGGACCGGCCGGGGTCACGGCGAACGCGCGCAGCGTGTCGTCGATCCCCTTCGCCTTGGCCGGGTCGTAGCTGACGGCCGCGTACACCAGGAAGCCGCCGGCCGTCGTGAACACCAGGCCCCGGGCGATCCCGCCGATCACCCCGAAGACGTCCACGGCCGTGCGGACCCCCTCCGGCAGGCCGCCGGTGTCCATCTCCTCGCGGAAGGTGCGCCGGGCCGCGGTGACGGCGATCACCACGCCGCCGATGGCGAAGCCGATCCCCACCAGGGCCACCAGCCATCCGCCGGCCGTGCCGAGCAGGGTCGCGGTCCCGTCCCGTGACTGCTCGTCCCCGGACCGGGTGCCGGCGCCCGCCGCGAAGGCCAGCACCGATACGGCGGCCACCGCGTAGACCACCGCGCGGGCGGCTGCGAGGGCGCGCATGCGGGGCTTGTCGCCGTCCGGGACGGCGGCACCGAAAACGGCCTCCGACACCCTCCACAGGGCCATGGCCACCAGGCCGATGCCCACCGCCCACACCAGCGCCGCGCCGAACGGCTGCCGGGCGAGCTGGGCCACCGCGCCGGTGCGGTCGGCCTGCTCGCCCGTCTTCCCGACGGCGATCCGCAGGGCCAGCAGCCCCACGAGCAGGTACAGCACTCCACGGGTGGCCAGGCCGCAGCGGGCGGCCACCGTCACGGCGCGGCGAGTGGCCGGGCTCCGGCCGGTCGCGCCGGACCGGGTGGTGGTCTGCGGCATGCCCCTGTTCCTTTCGCCGCGGGGTTCGTTCCGGGGCGCGCCTGCCCGGGAGGGGCCGCACCATGCGCGGCCGGCACAACTCGGTGAGCCATGCATGGTTTCCGGGCGCGTAACCGGGTAGCAGCGCCATATGGGACAGTCGGCGTCAGGCCGTTGAGCGGTCCGGCGCCGCTTCCCCGTCATCGGAGATCGGAGCACGCCATGATCATTCTCGGCGTCATCCTGCTGATCGTGGGCTGGCTGCTGGGGCTGTCGATCCTGTACACGATCGGCATCATCCTGGTCGTCATCGGCCTGATCCTGTGGATCCTCGGGGCTGTCGGCCACGCCGTGGGCGGCCGCAAGCACTACTACTAGTCGCCGATGCCGGGCGATCACGGCAGACCCGGTCGGCGGACGTTGCGGACCTCCCGTTTCCGCACCTCGGTGCGGTGTCAATGCCGACCCCGGTCCTTCATCCTTCCGGGCCCGCGAATCCGGGTGCGTGTCCCCGCGCCCGCCGCGGGCCCGTCCCCTGCCCGGAATCACGGGCCGCACCAGCCGCGCCGCGCGCGATCGGACACCCACCGGCCGTCGCGCGTGCGGCAGCCCGGGCGCCCGAGTGCGCCGTCCCTGCCGTACGGGGTGTCACCATGCGCAGCGGACAGCGGCTCACGCGGCGGGTGAGGTGGAGCCGTTCGCGCAGCGACGAAGGGCAGGGACGTGACCCCTCAGGCGGTCGGCCACTCGGCCGGTAGTACGCGGACGCAGGCGCAGCCGGGGGCGCGAACGGGGGTGGGGACCAGGGCGCGAGCGGAAGCGCCCGCGGAAGCGGCGTCGAACACGGCGGCCGCCCCCACCGCTGCCGCCGCGATCCCGGCGGGCGGTACGCCGCCTTCCGCCGTGGACGCCGAACTCCTCATCGCCGCCTCGGTGTTGCTGGCGGACGCCGCACTGACCGCCAAACAGGCCGGCGCGGAACTCGCCGGCGCGCTGAGCAGCTGGCGTTTCGGGGCCGCCGCGCTCCGCCGCCCCGCCTGGGCCGTGGGCGCGGCACTGTCCTGTGCCCGTGCCCTGACCAGCCCGGCGGGCCTCTGCTTCGGGGCCAACGGCGGCGTCCCGGGTGAACTCGCCCGGATCGCGGGCAGCCTGACCCGCCGCCGGCCCGCCGCGGTGACCATGGCGGTGGACTCCTTCGCCCTGCGCATCAAGGCGGCCGAGGTCAAGCACCCCAACCTCGGCTCCCCGCAGGCCAAACGCCTCACCGAAGCCATGGTGGCCGGCGACCGCCTGGAGGCCCTGCGGGCGCTGCGGGCCCTGGTCGAACGCCTCGGGGTCACCCGCGCCCTGACCACCGTCAGCCCGGTGATCATGGAGTTGTGCGCGCTGTCCGGCATGCTCGACGAGAACCCGGTCAACGACAGCTTCTCCTGGGTGACCCTGGCCGGCGGCGTCCCCACCACCGACCCCTTCCTCGGCCTGCCGAGCTCGGTGCTCAAGTTCCTCAACCCCGGGCCGGGCCGCGCCGAACGCGCCGAGCCCGACCCGATCCTGGCCAAGGTGCTCACCGCCTCCCGCAACGACATCGTCAGTTACGTGAACGACATCGGGGCCCTCGGGAACCACGGCCTGGTGCTGCTCCGCCGGGTCGCCTGCGCCGACGGGGCCGAACGCCACGTCCTGCTGCTGCCCGGGACCAGCTTCGGACGGCTCAGCAACAGCACCCCGCAGGACCTGGTCGGCGCCTTCGACGGCCTGCTCCGCACCGACACCACGTACACCCGGGCCGCACGGAAGCTGCTGCTCCGCGCCGGGGTCCCGGCCGGCTCCGAGCTCATGCTGGTGGGCCACAGCCTCGGCGGCATGACCGCCATGAACCTGGCCGCGGACCCGGAGGTCGCCGCCGAGTACCGGATCACCCATGTGATCGCCGTGGGCTCCCCGATCGACAGCAAGCGGCCCGCCGACCACACCACCCGGGTCATCAGCCTGATCAACAAGCACGACGTGATCCCCGGCCTCGACGGCCGCGGCCCCGCCTCGCCCCACGACGTCCCCGGCACCTGGACCGAATGTGCCTGGCTCGACGAGACGTACGACTACCCGCTCTCGCACGCCCCGCAGGCCTACTCCGACACCCTCCGCGGCGAGATGGCCCACCACCGGGACCACGTCAACGAGCTGATCCGGGCGTACGACGGCGACATCCTCGGCAACCAGCCGTACATGCTGCGCGACAAGTGACGTGAGGAAGACACCCACCCCATGACCACCGCAGACGCCCGTCCCGCCGCCACCGCCTGGCCGCTGGAGAACGCCGTGTTCAGCGCGGCCCTGCTCGCCCACCGGCTGCCGTGGACGGACGCCCCGGGCCGCGCCCTCGGCCTGGACGCGCTCACCCGCGAGGGAGCGGTCCGTCACCTGCTCGCCCACCTGCGCCGCACCAGGTCGGGGCGGCCGGTACGGCTGAGCACCCCCTTCGGCTCCTTCCTCGTCCCGCTCACCCGGGCCGACACCGCCGGCCTCCTGCGCACCGCCGCGGCCGAGGACGCGCTCGGACCGGCCGCCGGCCTCACCCCGGGCGGCCACCGCCACGGCCTGCACCCGCACACCGCACTCCCCGGGGAAGCGGTACCGCCCGCCGCCGGCCTGGCCGCCCGGACCGCCGAGGACCTCGACGCGGTGGTCGAAGCCCGCCGCGGCGACGGCACCCTGGACCCGGAGCGCTGGCGCTCCGGCATGCTCCGCCTGGCCCGCCGCGTGGTGGTGGGCGCCGCCGCCGTCGAGGACACGCTGCTCAGCGAGGTGCTGCGGGCGGCCGCGGCCGCCGTGGGCAGCCGGGCGTACGAGGGCCGGAACGCGGCCCTGCGCCGCAGGCTCGCCCCCTACCTGACCGACCCCGACCCGGACACCCCGGCCGGCCGGCTCGTGGCCGCCGGGTACGGCCCGGACGAGGCCGTGCCCGCCCTCGCGCACACCCTCGCGGTGGTCTCCGAGGCCGCCGTCACCACCGCCTTCCGGGCACTGGCGCTGTACGCGGCCGACCCGGACGTCCTCGACGCCCCCGCGACGGCCGTACGGCTGTCCCTCGCGCACTACCCGCCGGTGGCGGCCGCCGTGTACCCCGTACGGGCCGCCTTCGTCTGGCAGGACCTGGCCGTCGGCGAGGGAACCGAGATCCTCGCGGTGCCCGCCCGCCTCCGCACTCCGGACGCGGACGAGGGCACCGCGGACGACGGTACGGCCGAGGAGGGCACGGCGGACGACGGCCCCGGGGGCGGCATCGGTCACGGCGCCGCTCCCGGCCCGGCCGGCGGGCAGCCGTCGCCGCTGTGCGGTGCCCCGGCCGGCTGCACCGCGACCGGATTCGCCGCCCAGGTCGCCGAGGAGATCGTGCGGGGCGTCACGGCCGCCGCCCACCCCGTGCTGATCTCCCCGCAGCTCACCCCGGACCGGCTGCCGTACGAACTCCCCACGGACGCCCTGCTGGTGGCCCTCACCCCGGCCGACCCGCCCGGCCGGACCGGCGCGACCCCGGCCGACGGGCGGGTGACCGTCGGCACCGCCGCGGCCGTTCCGCTGCCGGCCCGCGGCTACAGCCCGGCCTCGTACGGAGCCCTCGCCCGGACCACCGCGGACCGACTGGACCGGCAGGCGGAGAGCCTCGCCGCCTGCGCGTCCCACACCGGCTGGAACGGCGACGAGGCGGGCGAGCGCTTCCGGCTGGTCCTGCTGGGGCACGCCGACAGGTGCGCGCGGGCGGCCGCCGACGTACGCGGCGCGGCGCGGGCGCTGGCCGACTGACGGGGACGGGCCACCCCCGACGGCCGGCGACGCGCTTCCGGGCCGGACGGGCAGACCGAGCGGACCGAGCGGACAGAGCGGACAGAGCAGACCGAGCGGACCGAGCGGACCGAGCGGACCGAAGGAGAAACGGACCCATGTACACGCCGAACCCTCCGGGGAGCCGGACGCCCCGGCCGGCCGCGCGGATCCCGGCCCCCGGACCGGCCCGCCGGGCCGCCGTGCTCGCCGGGCTCGGCGCCCACCTGCCGCCCCGCGCGCTCGACAATGCCGAGCTGTGCGGCGGCCGGCCGGTGGGCGACGAGTGGATCCGCGCCCGGATCGGCGCGGGGAGCCGCCGGATCGCCGACGGCGAGGCGGTCGCCGACCTGGCCGTACGGGCCGGCCGGCGGGCACTGGCGGCGGCCGGGACCTCCGCCGCCGACGCGGTGGTCGTGGTCAGCACAGCCCCCGAACGGCTCTGCCCGGCGGCCGCGCCCGAGGTCGCGCACCGGCTCGGCCTCGGCCAGGTCCCGGCCTTCGACCTGGCCGCGGGCTGCAGCGGCTTCCTGTACGGCCTGGCCGTGTCCGCCTCACTGGTGTCCTCGGGCGCGGCCGACCGCGTCCTGCTGGTGGCCTCCGACGTGTTCAGCGCGTTCATGGACCCGGACGACTGGCTGATGCGGGCCATTTTCGGTGACGGCGCGGGAGCCGTGGTGCTGCGGGCCGGATCGGCCCGCGAGCCCGGCGCGATCGGTCCCTTCGACCTCGGCAGCGACGGCGGGCAGGCCGACCTGCTGGAGATCCCGGGCGGTGGTGCCCGGTCCCGCAAGCGCCCGTCCGCGGCCGGGGGGACCGGGCCGGCCGACTCCGCCGTCGCGGACTCGCCGTACTTCCGGATGGACGGCCCGGTGGTCCTGAAGCAGGCGGTGGTCGGCATGTGCGATTCGGTGACCCGGGCCCTGGACGCGGCCGGATGGGCGCTGCCCGAACTGGACGCGCTGGTCGCCCACCAGGCCAACCAGCGCATCCTGGACGGCCTGGCGGCGGAACTGGGGCTGCCGCCCGGGCGGGTGCTCTCGCACATCGAGCGGTACGGGAACACCGCGGCGGCCTCGGTGCCGGTTCTGCTGGCGCAGGCCGCTGCTGCCGGAACGCTCCTCCCGGGGCAGCGGGTGGCGCTCACCGCGTTCGGCGCGGGCCTGGCCTGGGGCTCCACCACCCTGGTCTGGCCCGGCGTACGGGCGCTCACGGACGACGGCTGACCCCGGGCGCGGTCCGCGGGCGCTTGCATGCGGCACCCGCAGCGCCGACCGGCCGAGGACCGCGCTCACGGCCCAGGGAGGCGCTCACCGGCCGAGAACCGCGCTCACCCGCCGTACAGGCCGTCGCGCCGCTGCCGTTCCCGGTCCACCATGTCCTGTACGGCTGCCTGCACGTCGGCGCAGAACCGGCGGGCCACCGCCGACCGGGCGCCGTAGCCCGCCGGCCGCTCGGGCGCGGGAATCGGCTCGCCGACGGTGATCAGCCATTTCCCGGGCAGCGGAAAGGCCGGGGTGAGGGGGAAATACGGCAGTCCGAAAAGGCGGGCCAGCGCGGGAACCTCACCCAGCTTCGGGACGGACTCCTCGGCCCCGATCACCGAGATCGGCACCACGGGTGCGCCCGCGTGCAGGGCGGCCACCGCGAATCCGGCGCTGAACGGCCGGAGCCGGTAGCGGTCGCGGAACGGCTTTTCCAGGCCGGACATTCCCTCGGGGAACACCCCGACGAGTTCGCCCGCGCGCAGGTGTTCCAGCCCCACCCTGGGGTCGAGCGGCACGCCGCCCATCTTCTCGGCGTGCGGGCCGAGCACCGGGACACGGAAGACCAGCGGGTCCGCGAGTACTTTCGGCTGCCGAGGGACCGACCGGGACAGGGCTTTGAGCAGGACGAACGCGTCCAGGGCCCAGGCGCCCGAGTGGTTGGCGACGAGCACGGCCGGGCCCTCGGAAGGGATGTTCTCCAGGCCGAGCACGTCCACCCGGAACCAGTCGTCGACGAACCAGTCGAGCAGCCGGTCCCAGGCGTGCACCCCGACGTCACCGAGCATCCGGCCCACGTGACGGAATTCGGCACCCGCCATTTCGATCACATCCGACATGCTTTCCGACACAAGCGGTCCTCTTTCCGGCCATCGGCGTTATCCAACTCGCATACGGCGAACAGACTTTGTGGAGACCAACGCCCGTGGTAGTTGTTTGTGCACGAGAATCGCCCGTATTCCGGAAATCGCTTTTCCGTTCCCCTCTTCAGTCCCCGCGCCCCGTGCGCGCGTTCCCGTGAAGGCCGAGGCCACGATGACCTCCCAGACCACTCCCGCCACGCCCGCGAAGTCCGCCCTGGAGGTGATCGGCGAGCTGCTCGTCCAGCGCTTCGAGGTGCCCGCCGAGGAGGTGCGCCCCGGCACGGCCATGCGCGACCTGTTGATCGACTCGCTGATGGTCGTCGAGATGGCCATCACCGTGCAGGAGACCCTGGGTGTCAGGGTCGAGGAGGTCGAGCTCCGCGACACCACCCTCGGGGAGTTCGCGGAGATCGTCGAAGCCCGCAGGGCGGGGTGATGACCCCGACGCCCCCGGACCGCCGCCGGCCGGTGGTGACCGGCGTCGGCCTGGTCACACCGGCCGGCCCCGACCGGGAGGGCACCTGGGCCGGCGTTCTCGCGGGCCGCCCCACCGCCGCCCGCGACCCGGCCCTGACGGGCCTCGCGGTGTCCCTGAGCTGCCGGGCAGTGGTGCCCGGCCATCCCGTGCTGCGCGGCCGCGGCACCGCCCGGCTGGACCCGGTGGACCGGCTCGGCCTGGCGGCCGCCGCCGAGGCACTCGACCAGGCCGGGCTGGACCCGGACGGCTGGGACGGCAGCCGGATCGCCGTCGTCACCGCCAACGCCTGCGGGGGCACCCGCAGCCTGGACGACGCGCAGACCCGACTGGCCGACCGGGGGCCGGGGTTCGTGTCCCCGTACTTCCTCACCGGACATCTGATCAACATGGTGTGCGCCAACATCGCCCTCCGGTTCGGCGTGACGGGCCCCACCCTGGCCACCTCCACCGCCTGCGCCTCAGGCACCACCGCCCTCGGCATCGCCCGCGACCTGATCGCGACCGACCAGTGCGACATCGCCCTCGTCGTCGGCGCCGAAGCGCCCGTCTCCCGGCTGCTCGTGACCGGATTCACTCAACTCGGCGCGCTCTCGGACACCGGCTCCCGCCCCTTCGACACCGGCCGGGACGGCTTCGTCATCGCCGAGGGCGCCGCCGCGCTCGTCCTCGAACGCCCCGAACACGCGGCTGCACGTGCCGCTCGTCCCCTCGCCCGGCTCCTCGGCTGCGCGGCCACCTCGGACGCTCACCATCTGGTCGCCCCGGACCCCGAAGGACGCGGCGCCGAACGGGCCCTCCGGGCGGCACTCACCGACGCCGGCCTCACCCCCGCCGACGTGGGGCACGTCAACGCGCACGGCACGTCCACCCCGACGGGCGACGCCGTGGAGGCAGCCGTCCTGCGCCGCCTCCTGCCGCACCGCCCGCCCGTCACCTCCGCCAAGGGGGCCCTCGGCCACTCCCTCGGCGCGGCCGGTGCCGTCGAAGCCGCCCTCACCGTCCTCGCCTTGGCCGACGGCACCGTCCCCCCGACGGCCGGACTCACCACGCCCGACCCGGAGACAGACCTCGACCTGGTCATCGGCGCCCCGCGCCGGCCGGCCTCGTCCGTCGCCGTCAGCACCTCCTTCGGTTTCGGCGGCCACAACTCGGTGGCCGTCCTCGCCGGTGGCTGAGGACGCGCTACCCCGTCGCCAGGACCCGCAGCAGCGGCGCCCCCTCCGGCCACGGCAGGGGGCCGTGGACGGCCGCCGCGGCCAGGCGCAGGGCGCCCTGGAGCGGGTCGCCTTCAGGGGTGTGCGGGCGCAGGCCGGGCACCCGTTCCGCCAGCCGGGCGGACACCGCCTCCCGCAGGCCGGCCAGGTCGAACAGCCTCCCGGTCAGCGAGATCCGCGGCGCGGTCAGGCCCGCCGCCGCGGCGGCCGCCGTGTCCGCGATCTCCCCGGCGGCCCGGGTCAGGATGCCGGCGGCGACCTCGTCGCCTGCGGCCGCCGCCCCGGCCACGGCGGGCGCCAGGGCGGCCAGCAGCCCGGCCCGGTCGGGGCGCAGCCCGAACACGGCCGGCAGGCCGGTCACCGCGCCGTAGCGCTCCACCACCCGGTCCAGGAGCAGGGCCGAGCCACCGTTCCGGCCGTCGTGCGCGCGCAGGGCCGCGTCGAGCGCCGCCCGCCCGATCCAGGCACCGCCGCCGCAGTCACCGAGCAGGTGCCCCCAGCCGTCGGCGCGCCGCCAGCCGGTGACCAGATCGGTGCCCAGCGCGATCATCCCCGTCCCGGCGGCCACCACCACGCCCGGCCGGGCCCCGAGGGCGCCCGCGTACGCCGCGACCGCGTCCGCCGCCAGCACCAGGCGGCGGGCCCCGGTCCGTCCGGCCAGCGGCTCCGGCAGCCGGGCGGCCAGGTCCGCGCCGAGCGAGGCCATGCCGGTGGCCCCGACCGCGAGGGCCTCCACCGAGGCGGTGCCCGCCTCCGCGAGCAGCCCGTCGAGCGCCGGCAGTACGAGACCCAGCACGGCCTCGGCGTCGACGCCGAGAGGACCCGTCCGCACGGGGGAGTCGATCGCCACGCAGGCCGCGCTCCGGGGCTCGCCCCGCCCGTCCGGGCGGGCGAGGGCCAGCCGCAGCCCGGTCCCGCCGATGTCCAGGCCGGCCACCCACGGCGCGTCAGCCACGGCCGCGCCCGGGTCCCGGCCGGCGGCCGTACCACCCGCGAGGCACCTGTCCGGATGTTCCTCCATCCCCGAACCATTCCACGGAACAAGGCGATTGAACGCCCCGCCGGAGCCCGGTCCCGACGGCCCGCGGGTGCCGCACCGGCCGCCAGGGGGTGGCGGTGCGGCACCACCCCGGGCGGGGCCATAGGGTGACGGACATGGAGTCGTACACCATCGGTCAGGCGGCACGCCTGCTCGGCGTCAGCGTCGACACGGCGCGGCGCTGGGCGGACGCGGACCGCTTCCCCACCCGGCGCGAGGGAAACCGGCGCATCGTCGACGGCCCGGACCTCGCGGCCTTCTGCGTGGCGGTGGCCCAGGAGGCGGCGGAGGACGAGGAGGCGCCGTACACCTCGGCCCGCAACGCCTTCCCCGGCATCGTCACCCGCGTCCTGCTCGGCACGGTCGACGCCCAGGTCGAGATCCAGGCCGGACCGCACCGCATCGTGTCCCTGCTGACCCGCGAGGCCGTCGAGGAACTCGGCCTGGAGGTCGGGGCCAGGGCCACCGCCCGGGTGAAATCCACCAGCGTCTTCATCGATCGCGCCTAGCTTGGTCTACGGTCGGTCGATCGGTCGGTCCGCCCGGACGGACGGGCGGCCACGCACCGGATTCCCGAAGGAGGCTGCGGTGGACGATCGTGCGGTGGAGTCGGCGGCGGAACTGTTCGACGGCATGGGAGCCGAGTACGAGCGGGCGTTCGTGAAGCTTCCCGGCCAGCTGGAGGCCATCGACTGGCTGAACGGCCGACTGCCCGCCCGCGCCCGGGTCCTGGACGTCGGCAGCGGCACCGGGCGGCCCGTCGCCGAGGCCCTGGTCCGCGCCGGGCACGAGGTGACCGGCATCGACGTGTCCGCCGCCATGGTCGAGCTCGCCCGGTCCCAGGTGCCCGGCGCCCGGTTCGAGCAGCACGACGTACGCGAATACCGGCCGCCGGCCGGCGGGTTCGACGCCGTGTGCGCCTTCTTCCCGCTGCTCGTGATGGGCCGCGACGAGGTCGGCGCCTCCCTGGTGCGGATGGCCGACTGGCTGGCGCCCGGCGGCTACTTCGTGATGGCCACGGTGCCCGCCGACATCGCCGACGTGGAGGTGGAGTGGATGGGCCGGCGGGTCCGGGTCTCCAGCTACTCCACCGACGAGTACCTGCGCCGGCTCCGAGAGGACTGCGGACTGGAGGTCCTGTACCACTCGACCTCCACCTTCCAGCCCGAGAGCGAATTCGCCGGGCCGGAGGACCACCTGTTCTGCTACGCCCGCCGCCCCGCGCGGGGCTGACGGCCCCGGCCCGCGCCCGCCTGCCGGACCTCAGCCGTCCAGCAGGCGGTGCAGGGCCGCGGCGAAAGCGCCCACGAAGGAGTCCCGGACCGGCTCGGGCAGCAGGTCCAGCGAGAGGTACGGGTTGAGGTCCTCCAGCTCGACCAGCAGCAGCTCGCCGCCCGGGGCCCGGCAGGCGTCCACCCGCTGGATGCCGTGGCCGATGGTGTTCCAGTCCACGAACCGCCGGGCGAACTCCAGGTCCGCCTCCGTCGGCCGGTACGGCTCCAGCACCCAGCGCTCCTGCGGCCTGGGCGCGTAGAGGGCGTACTGGAAGTCACCGTCGACGAAATAGAACGACACCTCGTAGCGGAACGGGATGCGCGGCTGGACCAGCAGGGTGCCGGGACCGGCCGCCCGCAGCGCCTCCCCGAGCGCCTCGTGCGGCAGGAAGCGCAGGCCGATCGAGTCCGCGCCCAGCTTCGGCTTCACCACGTACTCGGCGTAGGCGTCCGGGCCCGGCAGCCGGTCCAGGTCCGCCGGCCGGTCCACGGTCGGGATCACCGGCAGGCCCGCCGCGGTCAGGTCCAGCAGGTACTGCTTGCCCGCCATGTCGGCGCGCCCGGTGAGCTCGTTGTAGACGCGGGTGCCGCGCCGCAGCGCCAGCTCACGGAAGGCGTCGTAGCGGTCCTGGTAGCGCAGGACCGGTCCGCTGTTGCGGACCACGACCGCGTCGAAGGAGTCCATCAGGGCCGCCGCGTCCAGCGGGTGGCAGAGCGCGATGTCGAACACCCCGGAGCCGTCCGCGCCGCCCTCGCGCAGCCGCGAGGCCAGGAAGATGTCCTCGTCGCAGTAGCGCCGGCCGCGCGCGGGATAGGCCAGGTCGGTGACGTACAGGAGGCGGGGCTGCGGTGTGGGCATCGTTCCTCTTCGGTCCGGGTCCGGGTCCGGACCGGTCACGTTATCCGGCGAGGTCGTGCTCCCGGCGCGTGGGTGGGCCGGCCGGTCGCCTGGTGGAATGGAGGTGTGGTGGCGGACCAGGAGTACCCACAGTCCCCGGACCGCGAGCGGGCGGCGCTCCGCGCCCGGCTGCGGGCCATGGAGGACGCCGCCGAGCGGATCGGGACCACCCTGGACGAGCGGGCCACCTGCCAGGAACTGGTCGGCTTCCTGTTCCGGAACCTGTGCGACGCGGCCGCGGTGGACCTGCGGCCGGAGGAGCACGGCGGCCCGGCGTACCGGGCCGCGGCGGCCGGCCCGCCGGTGCTGCTGGAGGCCGCCTCCAAGGAATCGGAGGACGGCGGACCCACCGCGGACGGGGTCAGGGCCCTGGCGGGGGTCCGCGGGCGCCCGCACGTGCTCTCCGTACCGCTGGTGGTGCGGGACGAGGTCTACGGGTCACTGCTGGCGGTACGCGCTCATGGCCGGAGCTTCACCGGGCACGACACGGCGGCCGTGGAGTTCGCCGCCCGGCTGGCCGCCCTGCACCTGCGGCACGCACGGGAGCTGGCCGCCACCGAGCAGACCGCCCTCAACTTGCAGCGGGCGCTCGTCGCCGAGCCCGGCCGCCCGCACCCGAACCTGGAGATCGCCAGCCGCTACCTGCCGATGGGGTCGCGCGCCCTGGTCGGCGGGGACTGGTTCGAGACGGTCCGGCTGCACTTCGGGCGGACCCTGCTGGTCGTCGGCGACGTGATGGGGCACGGCCTGGACGCCGCGGTGGACATGAACCTGTACCGGTCCACGCTGCGCGAGGTCGCCTCCACGGACCTGGCCCCGCACCGGGTGCTGCGGCAGCTGGACCAGCTGGTCGCCGAGGACGACGCCCGGCGGCCGGCGACCTGCCTGCTGGTACGGATGGACCCGGCCCGGCAGGTCGCGATGTTCGCCAGCGCCGGGCACCTGCCGCCGGCGGTCTTCTCGGCCGACGGGGCGGCCTGCCTGCTGGACGTCCCGGTCGGGCCGCCGCTGGGCACCGGGATCGGCGGGTACGAGGCCGGCACCCGCACCCTCACCCCCGACGAGACCCTGCTGCTGTTCACGGACGGACTGGTCGAGCGGCGCGACGAGGACATCGACACCTCGCTGGCCCGGCTCGCCGCCCTGCACCTGCCGCCCGGCGCGGAGGTGCAGGACCTGGTCGACGCGGTGGTGGCCGGTCTGGACGCCCGGCACGCCGAGGACGACGTGGCGGTCCTGGCCGCCCGGATCCGCCGCCGCCCCCACCCGGCGGACCCGGACGACCCGTCCGACCTGGTCCATCCGACCTGATGCGCGGGGCGGGGCCCGGGACCGTCACCCGGCCGGGGCCGGCTCCGGCTCCGGGAGGTAGGGCGAGCGCAGCGGCAGCGGCCAGCCGATCCGCAGCGCGTGGCGGGCCAGGCCGAGCACGTCCAGGTCCAGCGCGGCCTCCGGCGCCAGGCCGCGGGCCGCCACCGCGTAGTGCTCCCGGTGCGCCTCCAGCGCGTCCGCCAGCGCCAGCGCGAAGCCCTCCCGGTCCCCCTCGACCAGCTGGGACAGCAGCACCGCCGGCGGAACGGGGAAGCTGCCCCCGGCCAGCCGGCCGGCGGCCCGCAGCGCACGGTCCAGCGCCGGTTCCGGATCGGCACCGCGCAGGTAGTCGTGCAGCGCGGCGCAGTAGGCGACGCCCGGCGACTCGTACGGGCCCTGCTCGAAGAACTCCGGCGGCATCAGCACGCAGTCGGCGAGGGGACCGCGCGCCCCCACCACCAGGGCGCAGGCCACCGCGGCACGCCAGTGCCCGGGTCCCGGCTCGTACGCGCCGCGCCAGGCCGGCAGGGTGCGGCGGAGGCCGCCGAGGGTGACCTCCGCCGATCCGCCCGCGGTCGTACGAGCCAGCCGGAACGCCGCCCCGCCCGCCTCTGCGGCGAGCCGCAGGTCCTCGAACGGCAGGGGATCGCCAGGGGACTCGGCCGCCCGGGACAGGGCCCGCAGCCGCAGGCCGCGCAGCAGGCCGGTCATCCCCACGGCCAGGTCCGCCGGGTCGCTCGCCGGGTCCCGGAACCGGGCCAGGGCAGCCTCGACCGGATCGACCGGATCGACCGGATCGACCGGATCGACCGGATCGACCGGATCGACCGGATCGACCGGATCGACCGGATCGACCCCGTCCCGCGCCCCGTGGGGTGGCGCGGGACGCGCCGGGCGGTCGACCGTCAGCGGGCCGGCGGCCAGCGCGGCCACCGCGTCCGGCCGCTTGTCCCGCCCGTACGCGCGCACCCGCGGTCCCGCCGTCGCGAACCCGGTGACCAGCGCCTCCGGCAGGTAGTCGGAGTCCACCGCGATCCGCCAGCCCAGCCAACGGTGCGCCATCGCGGCCAGGGCGATCGCGGACAGCGGCAGCAGGGTCCGCGGCGGCGGGTTCCGCACGGCCACCACGGAGTCCCCGAACCGGCCGCGGTGTATCTCCAGCTGCCGGGCCAGGGCCCGGCCGAAGCCCGCCTCGTCCTCCGCGGCCAGCGCCCGCAGCGCCGCCAGCGCGGCCCGCTCGGCGAGCCCCGTGTCGCCGTCGCCGAGGCCCGCGACGATCGCGTCGATCACCGCGAGCCGCCCCGAGGCCTCCACCGGATCGGGCGCGTCCCGGTTCTCCTGGCAGCCGTACACGTACGCCATCACCGCGTGCACCAGCGCCGGGCCGGGCTGCCGCTCGTTGCCGCGGAGCGGGCCCGCCAGGTGCACCAGGAGCTCGCCGTAGTGGTCGGAGCGGGCGGCGACCACCGTCAGCCAGAGCACCTCCAGCCATTCGGCGGGCAGGATCCGCCGCCCCCGGCCGGGCCCTGCCGGGCCGTCCGGCTCCGGACCGTCAGGCTCCGGACCGTCCGGCTCCGGGCCACCGGTGTAGCGGATGCCCTCCCCGACGTAGTGGATGAACACGTCCAGCCGCTTCCCGGCGGCCAGGGCCACCGAGCCGACGGCGGCCGCCGTCGCCGACTCGACGGCCACCTGGATGTCCTTCCCGCCCAGCCCCGGATCGGCGACCGAGCGGGCCGCGACGTAGTCCAGCAGCTCGTCGGAGATCATCTGCCAGCCGTACGACGGGCAGGCGTCCTGCCGCATCCGGTACACCTCGCCGGCGAGGCGGCCCGCGAAATCGCGCTGGGCCGCGGAGAGCGCCGCCGCGGCGACCCGGTGCCGCTCGATCCGTGCCCGCATGTCCGCCTCCCGCTGGTCCCCGCCCGCCGGTCCCGGGTTTCCCCACCCCCGGGCCCGGTCCCCGGTCTCCTTCATGATCAGTCGTGATCAGCATAGGAAGGGGCACTGACAACGCCCGGGCCCGGGCCCCGCGCGCCGCCCGCGGGCCTCGCCGCGGCCCCGCGCCTCACCCCAGCAGCCGGCCGGCCTGCCGTGCGGCCTCCGACAGCTGCCGGACCTCGGGGTCCTCGGTCCGCGCGGCCAGCCGCTCGGTGATCTCCGACAGCCTGCGCGGCCCGACCGCGCCCGGCACCGGCTCCCAGCCGCCACCCCGCTCGCGCAGCGACGAGGCCAGGTACGCCGCCGCGGCGGTGACCTGGAACCGGGGCGCGGCCTGCTCCCAGCCGCCGCCGGTCAGCGCGGACGCCTCCACCCGGCCGGACTCCTCGTGCGGGGCCCGGCTGTCGGGGTCGAGCCAGCGGACGGTCGCGGTGGCCACGTGCCCGGCCGCGCCAGGCCGCAGGCGTACCGCGTACAGCGCGGTCACCGTGTGGCCGGGGCCGACCTCGCCGCCGTCCACGGAGTCGTCGCGGAAGGAGTCGTCGGCGACGCGCCGGTTGTCGTAGCCGATCAGCCGGAACCGCTCCACGTTGTGCGGGTCGAAGGAGACCTGGGCCTTGGCGTCCCGGGCGCGCAGTTCGACCTGGGCGGGCAGTTCGTCGCAGAACACCCGGCGGGCCTCCTCCTCGTCGGAGACGTAGACCGTGTGCCCGTCGCCCTTGTCGACCAGCCGCTCCATGAAGGCGTCGTTGTACTGGCTGCCCACGCCGACCCCGAAGAGGGTGATGCCGTGGTCGCGCCGGGCGCCGTCGATCCGGGCCAGCAGGGCGTCGGCGGAGGTGGTGCCGGTGTTGGCGAGGGCGTCCGAGAGCAGTACGACCCGGTTGGTGGCCCCCGCGCGGCGGCCTTCCACGGCGGTGTCGTAGCCGCGGGTGATACCGGCCTCCACGTTGGTGGAGTCGGTGGGGCGCAGCCCGTCGACGACCCGGTGCACCCGTGAGCGGTTGCCGTCCAGACGGGTCATCGGCAGCCGGGTCTCGGCCTTGTCGCTGAAGGCCACGACGGCGACCGAGTCGTCTCCGCGCAGCCGGTCGGTCATCAGCTCCAGGGACTTCCGCACCAGGTCGAGGCGGCCGGGCTCGGCCATCGAGCCGGAGATGTCGACGACGAAGGTGAGGGCGGCGGGCGGGCGTCCGTCGTGGCCCCGGCCGGCCCGGGTGGCCAGCCCCACGCGCATCAGGGACCAGTCCGCGGCGTCGGTGCGGGCGCCGTCCACGGTGACCGAGAAGCCGTTGCCGTCCGGCTGCCGGTAGTCCTGGCGGAAGCTGTTGACGAATTCCTCCGGCCGGACGGTCGCGGGGTCCGGGAGGCTGCCGTCGGCGAGGGTCCGGCGGGCGTAGCCGTAGCTGGCCGTGTCCACGTCGAGGGCGAAGGTGGAGAGGTAGTCGGCGGGCGGGGCCTCGGTCCGGCGGCCGTCGTCCTCGCCCTCCGCCGTGCCGTCGCCCCGGTGCGCGCCGGGCGCGGTTCCGGTGGGGCCGCCGGGGGCCGGGGCGGGGTTGCCGCCGCCGGTCCGCCGGCCGGATTCGTACGAGGTGCCGCCCCTGCGGTCGTGGGCGCTGTCGGAGGCGCTGCACGCCGAGAGCAGCACCGCCCCGGCGGCGAGCACGGCGAGCAGAGCGGGTCTTCCCGGGCGGCGGTTGCGGTCGCGGCCGCGGTCGCGACCGTGCGTGCGCAACGTCATGGTGTCCCCCTTAGGACGGTCGGTGTCTGCGAATGTGACGTCCGGGAAGGGGAGTTGGAACCGGCCAGGGTGTTGCGAACGCGTCTCGAAAGGACAACGGCAGCCGGAAGGTCAAGCTCTGGCGGAGATCAGGACACGATCAGATCGCGGAGGGCGACCGCGGCGGAGCGCTTGTGCGTGCCGGCCGCCTGGTCGTACAGCTTGCGCACGTCCGCGCCGAAGGCGGGGCTGTAGGAGGTGTCGGGGTGGTTGCCGCCCGTCTGGTAGCCGCCGATGACGCCGATCACCTCGCCGCCGGGGGTGAGGAAGGGGCCGCCGCTGGTGCCGCCGGGGTAGCCGGTGCAGCGGATCCGCAGGAAGGAGCCTGGGGAGCCGGCGTCGGGGCTGTCGAACCGGGTGGTGCGGTTGACGCAGAGGCGGGGCTTGGCGGCGCGGGCGGGATGGCCGATGAGGCGTACGGTCGGGTGCTCGTAGCCGGCGCCGGTGCGGAGCCTGGCGGCACCGGTCACGTCCTGCAGCTTCCGGCCGTCCTTGCGGGCACCGACCTGTACGAACGCGACGTCGAGGGCGGCGGCACGGACGGTTCCCCGGCTGCGGTAGCGGGGGTCCGTCCAGATCCGGCCGACCGGGAACACCCCGTAGGGCTGGGGCCGCGCGGCCGTGTAGCGGGGGACGAACGCCAGCTGCCGGGCGTCCCCGCCGAGCAGGCAGTGCGCGGCGGTGACCACCAGGTCGCGGCGGGGCGAGGCGACCGCGCTCGCGGTGCAGAAGTAGGCGCCGCCGTTCTTCACCGTGAACATGCGCCCCACGTGGGGCAGCCCCTCGAAGTCCTGCCCGATCCCCGGTGCCACCACCGCCCGGAGCCCCGGCCGGCTCCAGAGCCCGTTCCCCGGCAGGCCGGTGATCCCGGGCAGGCCCGTGATCACCGGGAGGCCCGTGATCGCCGGGAGGTCCGTGGTCCCGGGCAGGTTCGGGGTCCCGGGCGGGTTCCCGGGCCCGGGTCGGCCGGCCGGATCCCGGTCCCGGCCCGCCGCGGTCGGCATCGGGAGGGCCGAAGCCATCCGCTCCGGCGTCCAGAACGCTGCGGCCGCCTGCGCCGTCCAGCCGCCGGGGGCGGCCGGCACCCCGGTGGCTCCGGGCCCGGTGGGCGGGCCGGTCACGGGCAGTACGGCGGCGGAGACCGCGGCCGCGGCCGCGCAGAGGGTGGCGATCAGGCGCATGCGCCCAGTCTTGGCCGCCGCGGCCGCTTCCGCAGCGGAGCCGCCCCCGGCGTTACCCCCATCGGCCCACACCCGCGACCCCCGGACGGCCTCCGCGCCCGTACTCCGTCCGGCCCCCCGCCGCCGCCCGGCCGAAACGCGGTAAATCCTGCTGCCATAACGGGTTTTGGCGGGACAAGCAGCTTCTTCCCGACCATTGAGAATTCCCTTGACCGGCTGATAAAGGCGGCATAAGTTCTGCCCCGCCTGCTCCGTACGATCGGGGCGCCGAACCATCCCCGGGGGGACCCGTGACCATCTACCTCGACGTGCTGAAGAAGTACGCCCTCTTCAGCGGCCGCGCGCGCCGCCAGGAGTACTGGATCTTCACCCTGTTCAACACCATCGCCGCGGTCATCCTCATGATCCTCGACTTCGCGCTGGGCATCTACCCCGCCCTCACGGGCCTCTACTTCCTGGCCGTGCTGCTGCCCTCCCTGGGGGTCTCGGTGCGCCGTCTGCACGACACCGGCAAGTCCGGCTGGTTCATGCTCCTCGGCCTGATCCCGTTCGTCGGCGGCATCATCATGCTCGTCTTCATGGCCTCCGAGGGCGAGGCCCAGCCGAACCAGTACGGCCCGAACCCGAAGGCCCTCGGCTACTGAGCACGGCCCCCGCACGCCCCGAAAGCGCCGGTCCCGACGGAAGCCGTCGGGACCGGCGCTTTCGTGGTCCGCCGGCTGAGATATCTTGATGTCGAGCAATGTTGCAGACGAGAGACGCATACGTGGAGCGGAGCATCCGGTGACTGACTCGACCATCATCTACACCCACACTGACGAGGCCCCGGCCCTCGCGACGTATTCCTTGCTGCCTGTGATCCAGGCGTACGCGTCGACCGCCGGTGTGACCGTCGAGACCCGCGACATCTCCCTGGCAGGCCGCATCATCGCCAGCTTCCCCGAGTACCTCGCGGAGGGGCAGCGGATCGCCGACGCCCTCGCCGAGCTCGGTGAGCTGGCCAAGACCCCCGCCGCCAACATCATCAAGCTGCCCAACATCTCGGCCTCCATCCCGCAGCTCAAGGCGGCCGTCGCCGAGCTCCAGGGCCAGGGCTACGCGCTGCCGGACTACCCGGATGACCCGAAGACCGACGAGGAGCGCGACATCCGCGCCCGCTACGACAAGGTCAAGGGTTCCGCCGTGAACCCGGTCCTGCGCGAGGGCAACTCCGACCGCCGCGCCCCCGGTGCGGTCAAGAACTACGCCAAGACCCACCCGCACCGCATGGGCGCCTGGACCTCCGAGTCCAAGACCAACGTCGCCACCATGGGGCAGAACGACTTCCGCTCCACCGAGAAGTCCGCGACCGTCGCCGAGGCCGGCACCCTGCGCATCGAGCACGTCGCCGCCGACGGCGCCGTCACCGTGCTGCGCGAGTCCGTCCCGGTCCTGGCCGGCGAGGTCGTCGACGCCTCCGTGATGCGCGTCGCCGCCCTGCGCACCTTCCTCTCCGAGCAGGTCGCCCGCGCCAAGGCCGAGGACGTCCTGTTCTCCGTGCACCTCAAGGCCACGATGATGAAGGTCTCCGACCCGATCGTCTTCGGCCACGTGGTCCGCGCCTTCTTCCCGAAGACCTTCGCGGCCCACGGCGAGACCCTCGCGGCCGCCGGCCTGTCCCCGAACGACGGCCTCGGCACCATCCTGAACGGCCTGGGCGCGCTGCCCGAGGGCGACGCCATCAAGGCCTCCTTCGACGCCGAGCTCGCCGAGGGCCCGGCCCTGGCGATGGTCGACTCCGACAAGGGCATCACCAACCTGCACGTGCCGTCCGACGTGATCGTCGACGCCTCGATGCCGGCCATGATCCGCACCTCCGGCCACATGTGGGGCCCGGACGGCCAGGAGGCCGACACCCTCGCCGTCCTCCCGGACAGCAGCTACTCGGGCGTCTACCAGGCCGTCGTCGAGGACTGCCGGGCGCACGGCGCGTTCGACCCGGCCACCATGGGCTCCGTCCCGAACGTCGGCCTGATGGCGCAGAAGGCCGAGGAGTACGGCTCCCACGACAAGACCTTCGAGATCGCCGCCGCGGGCACCGTCCGCCTCGTCGACGCCGCGGGCAACACCGTGCTGGAGCAGGAGGTGTCCGAGGGCGACATCTTCCGTGCCTGCCAGACCAAGGACCTGCCGATCCAGGACTGGGTCAAGCTGGCCGTCACCCGCGCCCGCGCCACCGGCGCCCCGGCCGTCTTCTGGCTCGACGAGACCCGCGCCCACGACGCGCAGCTGATCGCCAAGGTCAACACCTACCTCGCCGACCACGACACCGAGGGCCTGACCATCAAGGTCCTGTCCCCGGTCGAGGCCACCAAGTTCTCCCTGGAGCGCATCCGCCGCGGCGAGGACACCATCTCGGTCACCGGCAACGTCCTCCGCGACTACCTCACCGACCTCTTCCCGATCCTGGAGCTCGGCACCAGCGCCAAGATGCTCTCCGTCGTCCCGCTGATGGCGGGCGGCGGCCTGTTCGAGACGGGCGCCGGCGGCTCCGCCCCCAAGCACGTCCAGCAGCTGGTCAAGGAGGACTACCTGCGCTGGGACAGCCTGGGCGAGTTCTTCGCACTGGCGGCCAGCTTCGAGCACCTCGCCACCACCGCCGGCAACGCCCGCGCCCAGGTGCTGGCCGACACCCTCGACCGCGCCACCGGCACCTTCCTCAACGAGGACAAGTCGCCGACCCGTCGCGTCGGCGGCATCGACAACCGCGGCAGCCACTTCTACCTCGCCCTGTACTGGGCGCAGGAGCTGGCCAAGCAGGCCGACGACGCCGAGCTCGCCACCGCGTTCGCCCCGCTCGCCAAGACGCTCACGGAGCAGGAGCAGGCGATCGTCGACGAGCTGATCGCCGTCCAGGGCAAGCCGGCCGACATCGGCGGCTACTACCAGCCCGACCCGGCCAAGGCCGCCGCGGTGATGCGTCCGTCCGCGACCTTCAACCAGGCCCTGGGTCTGCTGGGCTGAGCACCGCCCGACCGACGCGCCTGACGCGTCACGCGTGGACCGCCCCGGCCGGCAACCGCCCGGCCGGGGCGGACCCGTACCCGGAGCCCTTCGCGCGCCCTGCGCGGACCCCTCACCCGGGCGGCACCCGGCCCCCGTCGGCCGGGTGACCGGTGCCCGCGTCCGCCCTGTTCGGCCTATTCGCCTTCCAGCGCAGCCACCAGCTGCGGCAGCGCACCGCCGGCCACGATGAGGGCCAGGTGGTCGTGGTCCCGGCTGCTGACGATCAGGCCGTCGCGCACCCGCAGGACCTGGACGTTGGAGGGGGTGAAGGTCCGCCCGGTCTCCCGGTGGCGCACCCGGTAGTCGAACGCGGCGACCACCACCATGGAATCGGACCGGAGACTCCGTTTCGACGATACGGACTGTCAACTCCGTTTGTTCAGAGGGGTTTTGGCGTCCGGAGGAACGGGCGAGAAGAGTGAGAAGGGGCAGACGGGTGGGAAGGGCGGGAAGGGTGGGAGAGGGATGAGCGGGGCCATTGGGCGCCCGCTGCGGGCGGATGCGGCCCGCAACCGGGCGAGGCTGCTGGACACCGCCACGGAGGTGTTCGCCAGCCGCGGCACGGGCGTGCCGACCGAGGAGATCGCCCGGGCCGCCGGGGTCGGAGTCGGCACGCTCTTCCGGCACTTCCCGACCAAGGAGGCGCTGCTGGAGGCGGTGATGGTGCGGAGGCTGGAGGCCATAGCGGCGGAGACCGCGCGGCTGGCCGCCGAGGCCGGACCGGCCGAGGCCTTCTTCGCCTGCTTCCGGCTGGTGGTGGAACGGTCCGTGGGCAAGAACGAGTTCGTCCGGGCTCTCGCCGCGGCCGGAATGGACGTACACGCCTCCCTGTACGGTCCGTCCACGGAGATCAGGGACCGGCTGGCCGGGCTGCTGGCCGGGGCGCAACGCGCGGGGGCGGTCCGCCCGGAACTCGGGCTGCCGGAGTTCATCGCCCTCCTGGCCGGCGTCGGAACGGCGGTGGAGCAGCTCGGAACGGATCCGGCGCCCCGCGAGAGGATCTTCGAGGTGGTGTTCGAGGGGCTGCGGCCACGCTGAACGCCGGTCGCGGCGGAGGGGCGCGGGAGGCCCGGGACTGCCGTGGCCGTCGGGCCCGGCCGGGCCCGTCAGAGCCGGTGGACCCGTTCCTGCTCCAGCGCCAGCGGGAAGCGCCCGGCCGCGAGGATCCGCAGTCCGGGTGCGACGGCCAGCAGCCCGCTCAGCCAGTCCAGGGCCTCCAGGGTGAGCCGGTCGGAGTCGTCGAGCACGAGCAGCATGTCCCGTTCGGCGAGGTACGACGCCGCGTTCGCGGTGCCGCAGGGCAGGAACGGCATGCCGGGCACGCAGCCCAGCGCGGCGGTGAGCCGGCGCACGCCGAAACCGTGCTGCACGGGGACCACGGCCGTGCCGTCGAGGAAGTTCGAGGCGAGCCGGCGCGCGACCTCGCGGACGAGCAGGCTGCGCGGCTCGCGGAGGCGCCCGGTCACCGTCACCAGCTGCCCGCGGCGCACCGCCGTGAGCAGTCTGGACAGTTCGTCGGAAGTTGTCGGCAGGGTCTTCATCGGCACGATGCCCCCCATGCATACGTGTCCCATGCATACGTCTCCCATGCGCGTGTGTCCCACGCGATGGGCTGAAGTTTTCAAGCCGTATCAACGACGAGTATGCGCCAGTTGTGCCGGATGGCTAGGGGAACGTCAGATTCCGCCCAAACGCCCGCTATCCGGTGATGGTTGCCCACTACCCGGCGCCGTACCCGCCGGTCGGGACGGCTCCCGACCTCCGGCCATCAGCGAGGCCATCGGCGAGGGCCGTCAGCCAGGTGCCACGAGTCGTCGGCCGGCGGGCCGTCGACGGTCCGGTAGACGGACGTCCGCGCGGGCCCGGGTGCCCCCCGGAGGGTGTACGGCGCTCGGGTCGGCGTAGTTCCCGTGGTGCCTGTGACGTACGTGCCATGCCCCTCCGGCCTGGGAACGGTTGTCCACCGGGCGGGAATCCGCTCTACTGCTGTCCAGTCCCGGACACGGGCATATTCCAGGGAGGGACCGGGGAATGACTGCGCATCACCGGAAGAGACGGGCTGTGCGGCGGCGCCGCCCCGCGCTGTCCTTCCTGGTCACCGCCTGCCTGCTGGTGGCGGGCTGCGTCCTGGCGGGCATGGTCTGGGACCCCTTCTCGGCCGGTGCCGGGACCACCGGCACGGCCGCCGGCCCGGCCGCGAACGGGGCGGCCGCCCCGGGCGGCACCGCGGCGAGCCCCGCGCCACCGGTCCCCGGCAGCGGTGAAGCCCCGCTCCCGCCGGGGCAGATGCCCCCCTCGGCGAGCCCCGGCAAGGGCGGCGGCGGGAACGGCGGCGAGGACGGGAAGGCGGTCGCCCGCCCGGCCGGCGCGCTGCCCTTCGACCTGCCGTCGAGCGGGACCCTGCGGAAGAGCAGGAAGCTGGTCTTCGCGCACTACTTCACCCCCTACCCGCTGTCCCTCGACAACCTGAGCGCCGACCGGGACTACTACACCCGCCACTACCTCAACCCGAACGGCGAGGGAGGCAAGCACGGCGCCTACGGCGGCTTGCTCCGCGACCGGCCGCTGCCCGTCCAGCCCAAGGGCGGCAACTGGGTGCTCGCCAACCTCCAGCAGGAGGTGCGCACCGCCCGCGCGGCCGGCCTGGACGGGTTCACCCTGGACCTGCTCTCCCTCTCCGGGCGCAACTGGGAGTGGTCCAACCTGCTGATGCAGGCGGCGCATTCGGTCGACCCCGAGTTCAAGATCATGCTGATGCCGGACATGACCTCGCTCAGGACCGACGACCCCGCCGTCCTCGCCGACTCCCTCGCCAAGCTCGCCAAGTCCCCGGCGGCCCACCGCCTCCCCGACGGCCGGCTCGTCGTCTCCCCGTTCAAGGCCGAGCAGAAGAGCGTGGCCTGGTGGACCCGGGTGCTCGACACCCTCAGGACCAAGCACGGCATCCGCACCGCGTTCGTCCCGCTCTTCCTCGACTTCGGCGCGCACCACGCGGCCTTCACCCCGATCAGCCACGGCTTCTCCGAATGGGGCAGCCGGTCCTACACCGGCCAGGAGAGCTCCACCCGCGACGTCAAGCGGGCCCACGCCGCCGGCAAGATCTGGATGCAGCCCGTGTCCGTCCAGGACGCCCGCCCCAACCAGGGCATCTACGACGAGGCGGGCAACACCGCGACCCTGCGCGCCACCTGGACCCGGGCCATCGAGGACGGCGCCGACTGGGTGCAGCTCACCACCTGGAACGACTATTCCGAGGGCAGCCAGTTCGCGCCCTCGCTGCACAACGGCCACACCTACCTCGACATCGGCTCGTACTACCTGACCCGGTTCAAGACCGGTTCCTGGCCGAAGATCGTCAGGGACACCCTCTACCTCAGTTCCCGCACCCAGTTCGCCTCCGCCGACCCGACCGGCAGGCAGTCGCTGCTGATGAACCTGCGCGGGGGCAGCGCGGCACCGCGCGACTCGGTCGAGGTGCTCAGCTTCCTGACCGCGCCGGCGACCGTCCGTACGGCGGTGGGGTCGGCCAAGGCGTCCCACGAGGCCCCCGCCGGGGTGCACGCCAAGCTGCTGCCGCTGCGTACGGGCACCAGCGAGGCGGAGGTGGTCCGCGGCGGGCGCGCCGTGAAGGGCGCCGAGGTGGAACTGCCCTACCCGGTCACCCGTTCGGTGGAGGTCCAGGACCTCCAGTACTACGCGGCGACCAGCGCACGGGACGCCCCGAGCTGCTGCTGAGGCCTGCGGCCGCCGCGGAGCCCCGGTTTCGGGGACGGGCGGGGCGGGGGAGATCATCGCAGGGTCACCACCCTGACCCCGCCCCGCATCCGCCCCGCACCCTGGAGGCCCTGCGCCGTGACCACCGTCACCGAGTTCCCCGGCGGGCCGCAGCTGTTCCGGCTGTCGCCCGACGTCGCCCACCTCAACCACGGCTCCTTCGGCGCCGTCCCCATACCCGTCCAGGACGCGCAGACAGCCCTCCAGCGGGAACTCCACACCGACCCGGACGCCTTCTTCATCGGGGCCGCCGACCGTGTCGCGCAGGCCCGCGGCCGGATCGCCCGGCACCTGGGTGCCGACCCCTCCGGCCTCGCCCTGGTGTCCAACGCCACCGAGGGCGCCAACCTCGCCCTCACCGCGGTCCCCTTCGCACCCGGGGACGAGATCCTGGTCACCGACCACGGCTACGGCACCGTCGTCGAGGCCGCCGCCCGCTTCGCCCCCGTCACCACCGCCCGGCTGGGACCCGACCTGCCCGACGAGGACGCCGTGTGCGCGGCGGTCCTCGCCGCCCTCACCCCCCGCACCACGGTGGCCGTCCTCGACCACATCAGCTCACCCACCGCCCGGATCATCGCGGGCCCGCGCCTGCTCGCGGAGCTCCGAGAGCGCGGTATCACCACCGTCGTCGACGGCGCCCACTCCCTGGGCATGCTGCCCGACCCCCTCGCCGGGCGGCCCGACTTCTGGTTCGGGAACCTGCACAAGTGGGGCTACGCCCCGCCCGGGAGCGCCGTGCTCGCCGTCGCGCCCGAACACCGCGGCCGGGTGCGCGCGCTGGTGCCCTCCTGGGAGGACCACCACGGCTTCCCCCGGTCCGTGGAATACCGGGCCACCGTCGACTACACGAGCTGGCTGGCCGCCCCCGAGGGCCTCGACCTGCTGGACCGGCTCGACGCCCCCAAGGTCCGGGCCCACAACAGCGCCCTCGCCGCCCACGGGGCCGCGGTCCTCGCCGAGCTCCCCGGCCTCCGGCCGCTCCCGCACTCCGAGGGCCTGGCCATGCGGGCCCTGCGGCTCCCTCCCGGCGTCGCCGAGACCCGCGACCAGGCCGCCGCGCTCCGCGAGGACATCGCGGCCCGGCACCGCATCCGGACCCTGGTCTGGCCCTGGCCGGGCGGCGGCGGCATCCGCGTCTGCGGCCAGATCTACAACCGTCCCGAGGAGTACGAACGCCTGGCCGCGGTCCTGCCCGGGTACCTGGGCGGCGGCTGATCCGGACGGCACAGGGCCCGTCCCGGCCGCCCGGGCCGGGCAGGCGGTGCGGGCAGCCGGTGCGGGCAGCCGGTGCGGGCGGGTGGTCCGGCCCGGGCAGGCAGGCAGTCCGGGCCGGCGGTCCGTCCGGAGCGCCCCGGCAGGTGGTCCCGGATCAGCCCCGCCGCAGCAGGTAGGTGTCCATGATCCAGCCCTTGCGGGTCCGCGCCTCGGTCCGCAGCTCCTCGATCCGCCCGGACACCTCCGCCAGCTTCCCCTGCACCAGGATCTCGTCCGGCGTGCCGACGTACGCGCCCCAGTAGATGTACAGGTCCTGGTCCAGGTGGCGGGTGAACGCGTGCCGCGCGTCCAGCATCACCACCACGTCGTCCGCGTCGGCCGGCCAGCCCTCGGCCAGCCGCCGCCCGGTGGTGATCTGGACCGGGCGGCCCACCCGGTTCAGGTTCGTCCGGTGCCGCGCCAGCAGCGCCGAGATGCTGCTGACCCCCGGCACCACCTCGTACGCGAACTGCACCCGGCCCCGCTCGGTCACCTCCTCCAGGATCGCGAGCGTGGAGTCGTAGAGGGACGGATCGCCCCACACCAGGAAGGCGCCGGTCTCGCCGTCGGCGAGGTCCTCCGCGAGGAACCGCTCGAAGATCTCGGCCCGCGCGCTGCGCCAGCCGTCCACCGTCGGCGCGTAGTCGGCCGGGGTGCGGTCCCGGTCCGGGTCGAGGCCCTCCACCAGCCGGTGGCCGGGGCGGGCGTACGCGTCGAGCATCTCCCGCCGCAGCCCGGTCAGGTCCGCCTTCTCCTCGCCCTTCTCCAGGATGAGGAAGGCGTCCGCCGCGCCGATCGCCTTGACCGCCTGCAGGGTGAGGTGGTCCGGGTCGCCCGCGCCTATACCGATCACTGAGAACTTCTTCACCCGGCTATTCTGCCCGTCATGCGCGTCGCCCTGTTCGTCACCTGCGTCAACGACGCGCTGTACCCCGGAACCGGCATCGCCGTGGTCCGGCTGCTGGACCGGCTCGGGGTGGACGTCGACTTCCCGGCGGCGCAGAGCTGCTGCGGCCAGCCCCAGTACAACACTGGCTACCGGTACCAGGCCGAGCCGCTGCTCCGGCGCACCGCCGCCGCCTTCGCCGAGTACAGCCACGTGGTCACCCCCTCGGGGTCCTGCGCCGCGATGCTCCGCGAGCACTACCCCAGGATGGGCGCGAAGGCCTCCGCCGAAGGGCGTGGCGAGGCACTCGCGGCCCTCGCGGCGGACCTCGCGCCGCGCGTGTACGAGCTCACCGAATTCCTGGTGGACGTCCTCGGGGTGACCGACGTCGGCGCGTACTTCCCGCACACCGTCACCTACCACCCGTCCTGCCACGGCCTGCGGGGCCTGGGCCTCGGCGACCGGCCGCGCCGGCTGCTGGCCGCCGTGAAGGGTCTCGAACTGCTCGAACTGCCAGGTGCCGAGGAGTGCTGCGGTTTCGGCGGCACCTTCGCCGTGAAGAACCCCGACGTGTCCGCCGCCATGGCCGCCGACAAACTGCGCAACGCCGCCGGGACCGGCGCGTCCGTCCTGTGCGGGGCGGACAACTCCTGTCTGGCCCATCTCGACGGCACCCTGCGCCGGGCCGGTTCCCCGCTGCGCACCCTGCACCTCGCCGAGATCCTGGCCGCCACCGAAGCGGAGCCGCTGCTGTGACCGGAACCGGAACGCACACCTTCGTGGGCATGCCGGCCTTCCCGGCCGCCGCGCGGGAGGCCGTACGCGACGACACCCTGCGCGGCAACCTGCGCCACGCCACGCACACCATCCGGGACAAGCGGGCCCGCGCGGTCGCCGAACTCGCCGACTGGGACCGGCTGCGCGAGGCCGGCCGGGCCGTCAAGGACCACACCCTGCGGCATCTCGACCACTACCTGCTCCGGCTGGAGGAGGCGGTGACCGCGGCCGGCGGCACCGTCCACTGGGCCGCCGACGCCGCCGAGGCCAATGCGATCGTCACCGCCCTGGTCCTGGCCACCGGCGAGCGGGAGGTCGTCAAGGTCAAGTCGATGGCCACCCAGGAGACCGGCCTCAACGAGGCCCTGGAGGCCGCCGGCATCGCCGCGTACGAGACCGACCTCGCCGAACTCATCGTGCAGCTCGGCCACGACCGGCCCTCCCACATCCTGGTCCCGGCCATCCACCGCAACCGCGGCGAGATCCGCGACATCTTCGCCCGCGAGATGGGGGAGTGGGGCCGACCCGCACCGGAGGGGATGGACGACACCCCGGCGGCGCTCGCCGAGGCGGCCCGGCTGCACCTGCGCGAGAAGTTCCTCCGGGCGAAGGTGGCCGTCTCCGGGGCCAACTTCATGGTCGCCGAGACCGGCACCATGGTGGTCCTCGAATCCGAGGGCAACGGCCGCATGTGCCTGACCCTGCCGGAGACGCTGATCTCCGTCGTCGGCATCGAGAAGGTGGTCCCCACCTTCCGCGACCTGGAGATCTTCCTCCAGACCTTGCCGCGCTCCTCCACGGCCGAACGGATGAACCCGTACACCACCATGTGGACGGGCACCACGGACGGAGACGGCCCGTCCGCCTTCCACCTGGTCCTGCTCGACAACGGCCGCACCGATACCCTCGCCGACGAGGTGGGCCGGCAGGCCCTGCGCTGCATCCGCTGCTCCGCCTGCCTGAACGTCTGCCCCGTCTACGAGCGGGCCGGCGGGCACGCGTACGGCTCGGTCTATCCCGGCCCGATCGGCGCCATCCTCAGCCCCCAACTGCGCGGCACCGCCTCCGAGATCGACGCCTCGCTGCCGTACGCCTCCACCCTGTGCGGCGCCTGCTACGAGGTCTGCCCGGTGGCCATCGACATCCCCGAGGTCCTGGTGCACCTGCGCGAACGGGTCGCACAGGGCGGCCCGGTGACCCGGGAGGGCGTCCGGATCCGGCTCCGCCCGGCCAAGGGGCACGCGGCGGAACGCGCCGCGATGCGCGGGGCCCGGCTGCTGCTGGACCACCCGGGCGCGCTGCGCGCCGCCGAGCGCGTCCTGGCCCGGACCCGCCGCTTCCACCCGCACCGCCTGCCCGGCCGCTCCGGCCGTGCCTGGACCGACACCCGGGACCTGCCGCGGCCCCCGGCGGAGTCCTTCCGCGACTGGTGGGCGGAACGGCAACGGGAACGGGAACGGCAACGGCAACAGGACGGGGGCGGGGGCACGGGCAGGAGCCGCGATCGGGACCGGGGGACGGCGACATGAGCAGCAAGGACCAGATCCTGGCCCGCATCCGCCGCGCGACGGGCTCCGCAGCTGCCGGCGAGGCGGAGGCCGTCCCGCGGGACTACCTCACCACCCACGCGGACCGCACCCCCGCGCAACGGGTGGACCTCCTGGCCACCAACCTGACGGAGTACCGCGCCCGGGTCCACCGCACCGACGAGGACGGCATCGCGGAGCTCCTGATGCGGCTCCTCGCCGAGCGCGGCGCACGGACCGTCCTGGTGCCGGCCGCCCTGCCCCCACACTGGCTTTCGGCCGCCGACGCCGTGCGGATCCACGACCGGGCCGCGCAGACGACCGCCGAACTCGATTCGGTGGACAGCGTGGTGACGGGCTGCGCCCTGGCCATCGCCGAGACCGGCACCATCGTCCTGGACGCCGGCCCCGACCAGGGGCGGCGCCGGATCACGCTGGTCCCCGACCACCACGTCTGCGTGGTCAGGGTCCCCGGCCAGGTCGTCGACTCCGTTCCGCAGGCCCTGCCCCTCCTCGACCCCACCCGCCCGCTGACCTGGATCTCCGGCCCGTCCGCGACCAGCGACATCGAGCTGGACCGGGTCGAGGGCGTCCACGGCCCCCGCACCCTGGACGTCGTACTCCTCGACGGCTCCGGCCACCGGGACGGCACCGGCGGTTCGGCAGAATGAGCCCATGCCCTCGCACATCGCCCTGACCGCCCTCGTCGTCGCCGACTACGACGAGGCCATCGACTTCTACACCCGCGCGCTCGGCTTCGAGCTCGCCGAGGACACCCCGCGCCCCGACGGCTCCCGCTGGGTGGTGGTCAGGCCGCCGGGCACGAAGGAGTCCGCCCTGCTGCTCGCCCGGGCCAAGAACGACGCCCAGCGCGCCCGCGTCGGCGACCAGACGGGCGGCCGGGTCGGTTTCTTCCTCCACACCGACGACTTCGCCCGCGACCACGCCCGCATGACGGCCGAGGGCGTCCGCTTCCTGGAGGAACCGCGGCACGAACCGTACGGCTCGGTGGCGGTCTTCGAGGACCTCTACGGCAACCGCTGGGACCTCCTCCAGCCGGCCGCCTAGCCCACGCCCAGCCCCCCGCCCGACCAGGCACCGGCTAGGCCGGGCGGCGCCCGGTGAGCCGCGGCGCCTCCCGCGCGGCGTCGATCGGCTCGCCCCGCTCCACCCGGCGGGCCAGCGCCCCGGCCCACCGGACCAGGGCGTCCAGGTCCATCCCGTACGGCGTTCCCAGGCCGCCGAGCACTCCGGCCCCGCGGCGCAGCAGCCGCGCCCCGCCCACGGCGTTCCCGCGCGCGGCGTGCGTCAGTCCCACCGCGAGCTGGGCCAGCCCCCGCCACAGCGCGGCCTCGTCGGCCGGCCCCGTCTTCCACGCGTCCTCGAACACCTCGTGCGCGTGGAAGGGCATGCCGGCGTCCAGCAGCCGCTGCGCCTCCCGCACGGTCTCCTCCGGACTCCGCTCCACCCCCTCGGGCTGCCGCTCGACCCCGGCCTCGCCGTAGGCGAGCGGCCGCCCCAGCCCGTCCCGCGGCCGCGCGCTCCGCGCCCGCCCCGCACCGTCCCTGTCCCTGCCGCTCGCCCTGTCGCCCACCCCTCCATCCTCGCGCGCCCGGTGACCGGTGCGTGAGCATCCTTCGGCGTGGGGTAATGTTCTTCCTGCACCGCCACCCGGAGATCACGCCGGGTGACAGGGCATCGGGACGTGGCGCAGCTTGGTAGCGCACTTGACTGGGGGTCAAGGGGTCGCAGGTTCAAATCCTGTCGTCCCGACTTTGCTTCTTGCAGGTCGGAGGCCGTTCTCTCATCCATGAGAGGGCGGGCTTTTCCGTGCCCGGAGTCCTGGTGGTCGCAGTGTGGTCGCACACCCGGTGCGGGGCTGGTTCGCCATGATGCTGTACGCGGGCGGGGCGGGGGAGTGGAGCCGGTGGAGGGCCTCGCGGAGGCGCTGGATGTGGTCGCGTGGTGGTCGCAGCCATGCCGGGCGGTCTGCATGCGTGCTGGTCCTCTCGGCTCTGGTCAGCGTGTGGTCGATGGTGTCGACGGCTTCGCGGGCGGCTTGTTGGGTGAGGTGGCTGTAGATGTTTGCGGTGGTCGAGAGGGTGGAGTGCCGCAGCGTCTTGGAGACCACGGTGAGCGGGACGCCGGCGGTGATGGTGATGGTGGCGGCCAGGTGCCGCAGGTCGTGAACGGTCACCCGGGGTACGCCAGCTTCTTTGGAGAGTTGCCGGAGCCGGTCGAGGACGGTGTGGGGTCGCAGCGGTCGGCCGTCGGGTCTGCAGAAGACGAGTCCGGTGAATGGATCGCTGGGGTCGCTGTGGCGGCGGGCCCTTGACCGGGCCCGGTGCTCGAGTGCGGTGGCGACGCGGGGTGAGACGGCTACCCAGTTCCGACTGGTACGGGTCTTGGGCGTGGTGATGACGAGGTGGTTGTTGTCGATCGCGGAGAGCGTGCACCGTACATAGAGGACACGCTCGGCCAGGTGGACGTCGTCCCAGTGCAGACCGAGGGCCTCTCCTTTGCGCATGCCGGTGCCGATGAGGAACTCGAACAGGTCGGCGATGTCTGGGTCTGCCTGGTGGCAGTGCTGGAGGAAGCGGACGGCCTCGTCCGCGGTCCAGATCCGGCGCTCTGGCGACGGTGGACGGTGAAGTGCCGGGGGACTGGCGGGGTTGTGGGCGAGGCGATGCTGGCGGACCGCGTCACCGAGAGCGCTGGAGAGGGTGGCCAGGCAACGGTAGAGGGTGGTCTTGCCGCGGCCGGCGGCGAGCTCGCCGGTGACGAACGCGGCGATGTGCCGGTGCCCGAGCTCGTCCAGCTTCAGGGTCCCGAAGGCCGGGACGAGATCGTTGTGGACGTAGTCCCGGTAACGCGCCATGGTGGTGGGCTTGAGCACGAGGGCCTTGGCGGCGAGCCAGGCGGTCAGGTAGGCGGCGAGGCTCTGGTTCGGGTCGGCGTTGAACCCGCCGGCCTCGCCCTCCAGGAACCTCCGCAGCGCCCCCTCGGCCGCGTCGTGGCTGACGAAGTCGCCCCGGCGGACGGTCGTCCGGCGGCGGCGCGGTGCCGGGACGTCGACGGCGAAGGTCCACGTCCCGTGGTCACCATCAGTGAGCAGGTGAGGGCAGTGTGCTCCGAATTGGTGACGCAATGTGTCGCGGCAGCCACACCTCCGGTAGATGCGGCCGCGGTCTCCAGTAGTACGCATGGGGATCGCCTCCAGGAGGCGGAGGGAAGGTCGACACCTCCAGTCTCGTGCGACCACCTGCGACCACCACGGCTGTCACATCGCTGTGACCAGCGAGTTTCCCTTGTCGGTGCGCCAAGGGCGGCGGCTAGTCACTGGCTCCGCTCGCCATGCTGGCACCGGAGGCGCCGACGAGCGTGTTGGGCGCGAGCATCGCCGTCCGCTGCACAGCGGTTCAGTCTTCTGCCGTCGTAGACGGTGCTGTCCGGCGTGCTCGGATTTTGCGAAGAACCTGCTCCAGCGGTTCGCTGGGGTCCAAGCGGTGCACTTGGACCCCATCTATCTCCTCGGTCTCGATTTTCCGGAAGTCGACCAGTTGATGGATACAGGTGCGGCCGCGAAATACTCGTTGAGTTTCCGGACGCGATCGAACCCTGGTGCCCCTTCGCGAGTGAGGCGTTCGACGATGGCGGCCAGATCGATCTCGGGGCTGCTGTCGCTCCATGTCTTGGCGCTGAAGGGGCCTCGTGGCGCACGTTACCGAGACCTGCGACCCGGACACACCGATCACCATCACACCTGGTCACCGGGTGAGATGATGATCGGTACCCGGCTGGTGGGTGGCCGCCGGGCATAGGAGGGGCGAGTGGCTGGGGACAGAATCCGCGCGCTGGTGGATGTCGGCTGGGCTGTGGCGGATCTGCTGCGGGGCAGCACAATGGCCAATCAGAGGCGTAAGGTGATCCTCTCGTTCACCTTGCTGCACCGGATGGACTGCCTGCGTCGGCATGAGTCAGACCTGCGACTGAGAGTGACGGCCGCAGAAGGGGAGAGCAGTCTCGCGACCCCCGCCCCGGACGCGGCGACGGCCGGAATGGACGGGACCGCCGGTGCGCCGGACACCTCGGACGGCCTCGGCGGATTGCTCACTACAGTTGACGAGACGCCATCGGATGGCGAGTCGCTCCTCGCCGAAGCGCTGGAGCGCTTTGTACGGGGCTTCTCCGCCGATGTCGTGGACGCGCTGGACGCGTTCGAATTCGCATCCATGGTAAGGCGGTTGGCGAAGGCAGGTGTGCTGCGCCAGGTGGTGTCCCGGTTTGCCGAGCTCGATCTGAGTCCTGATGTCGTCTCCGACCAGGAGATGGGGCGGGAGTACGAGGAACTGGTCCGGCGTCTCATCGACGAGGCGCCGGAGGCATCGGGCGAGCACACGAGCCCTCAGGACGTGACCGCGCTGGCTGTAAGGCTGCTGCTCGGCCCGGACGTGGCGACGTTGGACCGGGCGGGTCGGCCGATCGCCGTCCATGACCCGTGCTGCGGCACCGGAGGCATGTTCACCACCGTCGAGGACTTTCTGCGTGGCATGGGCAGTCTCGCCGAAGTGCAGGTCTTCGGCCAGGAGATCAATGCGGAGAGTCGTGCGATGGCCCGTTCCGCACGCATGATGAGAGGCGCGGATCCGACGGGCATCCTGTCCGGTGACGTTCTCAGCGACGACCGGTACCGCGGCGAGAAGTTTGACTACTTGCTGTCGAACCCGCCGTGGGGCGTCGACTGGCGCAGGTCGCGGGACGAAGTGAAGCGCGAGGCCGAGGAGTCGGGTCCCGCCGGGCGCTTCGGTGCTGGACTGCCCCGTGTCAGTGACGGTTCCTGGCTGTTCGTGCAGCACATGGTCGCCCATATGCGGCCTCCGGCCGAAGGCGGTGCGCGGGCGGCCCTTCTGTTTCCCGCCCTGTTGCTGAACCGGGGCGGTACCGGCTCGGACGAGTCGAAGATCCGGCAGTGGCTACTGAAGAACGACCTGCTGGAGGGCGTGGTCGCCCTGCCCGCGCATCTGTTCACCAACACCGGTATCCCTGCGTGTCTCTGGCTGCTGTCCAACCGCAAGCCGCCTCGACTGCGAGGCAAAGTCATCGCGTTGGACGCGCGGGGGCACTTCGCGACACTGCGCGGGCCCTTGGGCCGTAAGCGGCACTATCTAACCGACCAGAACATCGCCCGCCTCGCGGAGCGCTACGAAGCCGCTTACGGCGGCACCTCGGACGAGGGGCAGGAAGCTGGCGGCGAGGACGGGGCTTTGTTGCTCGACGTGGACTCCTTCGCCTACCAGGAGGTCACGGTCGACCAGCCGCTCCGGCAGTACTTCACGGTGAATCCCGCCACCGTTACCGATGCCGGATCATGGAGGAAGCCAGCCCGATTCGCCGGGGCGGACGCCCTGGTGGCCGCTCTCCGCGCATTGAGTGGTCAGACCTGGACCACCTGGTCCGCCTTCGAGGGCGCGTTCTCGACAGCACTGAAGAACAAGGGTCTGCCGACGGAGCTCCCGCCCGCGTTGTGGCGCAGAGTACGTCAGGCCGTGGCCGAATCGGCTCCGGAGGGCGAATTCCAGAAGGATGCGCGGGGACTTCCGCTGCCGGATCCCGAGCTACGTCACAAGGTGAGGCTGCCTCTGGGACAAGACGTGAGCGAGTTCATCGAGCAGAAGATTGCGCCCGAGTACCCGAATGTGTTGCGTGGCCAGGTCGGCATCGAGATCGGCTATGCCCTGCCTCAGGCCCCGTTCCTGGCCGTCGGTCCTGACACGGGTTTCGGGCCGCTCTCCACGGTGGCACGGCGCATAGCGAACGGCTCACCGGGCAGAAGGGCCATGGAGGGTTTGCCCCTGCTGAGCGGCAGAGACCTCCAGGTGGTGGTGACCGCAGCGGATCTCACTGAGGCTCCCCGGCCGGGGCAGGCCGTGGCCGCCTGCGCCGGCGGTGACGTGGTGGGATTGGGAGGCAACTGGCGCCTGTTGCCTGCGGAGTTCGGGGACGCCGTGACCGCTCTGACCGTGCTGCGTCCGATCGGCAACAGCGGGCGCGCTCTGTGCGAATGGATGCGGACCCGGGCGAGCGAAGAGGACGGCCCGTACTCGCGTGTGGCCATGAACTCGCCGGTGCCCGTCGAGCTGATCAAGGACCCCGAGTTCAACGCACATCTGGATGATCTCGACCATGGCAAGGCGGCTCTGGCCAGTACGACCTCCAGGATCCTGCCGAACGTGTTCCACGGCGTGCAGGCTGGCCTCGACGAGATGCGCCGCGCGGCCAAGGCCTCCGCGTACGAGGCGCTCATCATCGAGGAGCTCGTCCAGCCGCTCGGGGATCCGGTCCGACGGGCCGAGTGGACCTATCCGTACCACGTGGCGGCACTGGCCCGGCAGTACCGCATCGCCACGACGCTGGCCCATCGCAAGGATGCTCTCCTGAAACTCGCGGAGGGAGTGGCTCGTTGTGTCGGGGTGCTTGCCGTCGCGGTCCAGATTCACCGGGACCAGGGCTTCATCGACACCCTCCGCAGGAACAGGTCCCTCTCACAGGGTGGCGCGACCTTCGGAACGTGGGAGAAACAGATCGAAGCCCTGGTCAAGGCCGGGCCTATCCCCGAACTTCCGGAACTGGAAGGCGCTTTGGACCCCGGCGGTGTGCTCGGAACGCTGCGCGAACTGCGCGGGATGAGGAACGATTCGAGCCACGCAAGCAGAGTGCAGCCGGAACACAAGCTGGAGCGGGAGGTCGACGCTCTGCAGCCACTGGTTGTGGCGGCCCTGGAATCGGTGGGCTGGCTGTCCGCCCTTCGCTGGGAGCTGGTCGACACCTGCGCGTACACCGGCAACGGCGGATTCACCCTGATCGGGCGGCGCCTCCAAGGAAGCCATCCTGACTGGGAGCCCTTCGAGCGCTCGTTCCCCACCACTCTTGACCCGGACCGCATCTACGTGGAAGGACCCTCGTCCCCCCGGCCGTTGCCCTTGTGGCCCGTCGCTCGGGCGGAGGTCTGCGAGGACTGCGACGCGCGGGAGCTGTTCCTGTTCCACAAGTTCGACAGGACGAGCGGGGACATCACACTGCGCTGCGGCAGGGACCACAAGTTTCCCCGGGACGACGCCTGAAGGTTGTCCTACCCGCCATGATGTGGGCTTGATCTGGTCAATCGTACGATCAGAGGTCCGGGAGCTCCGGGTATGACTGCTAAGTACGGTCGCACTGAATCGGTGCCGTGACTGTCATCCGTCGTGGTCAGGCGCAGTCGATCGCCTTGGCCAGTTGCTCGGCGTGGGTGTCGAGTAGCGGCTTGAGGGTTCGGTAGTAGGGGGCGCCCCGTGCATCCGTCTGCCTGAGCCAGTGGCAGACGTTATGCCGTTGTCGGCTCCAGACGGGGTTCTGGGGTCGCAGGTCCACAGCCCGTCGGGAGAGAAGATCTGCTACGCCCTTGCGCATGCCGGTGCCGATGAGGAACTCGAACAGGTCGGCTATCTCGGGGTCGGCCTGGTGGCAGTAGGTGAGGAAGCGGGCAGCCTCCTCTGCCGTCCAGATGCGTCGTTCCGGTGCGGTCGGCCGGCGCAGGACCGGGGGAGAGGCGGGGTTGTGGGGGAGGCGGTGTTGGCGGACGGCGTCGCCGAGGGCGCTGGAGAGGGTGGCCAGGCAGCGGTAGAGGGTGGTGCGGCCGCGGCCGGCGGCGAGCTGGCAGGTGACGAAGGCGGAGATGTGCCGGTGGGCGAGCTGGTCGAGCTTGAGGGTGCCGAAGGCGGGGATGAGGTCGTTGCGGACGTAGTCGCGGTAGCGGGCCATGGTGGTGGGCTTCAGCACCAGGGTCTTCGCCGCCAGCCAGGCGTTGAGGTAGGCGGCGACGGTCTGGCTGGGGTCGGCGTTGTATCCGCCGGCTTCGCCCTCGAGGAACCGGCCCAGAGCGTGCTCGGCGGCGTCCTGGCTGCGGAACCCGCCGCGCCGGACGGTGGTGCGGTGGCGGCCTGGGGTGGGACGCCGACGGCGAAGTTCCAGGTGCCGTGCTGGCTGTCGGTGGTCAGGTGGGGGCAGTGGGTGCCGAGCTGGTGGTGCTGGGGGTCTCTGCAGCCGCAGCGGCGGTAGATCCGGCCGCGGCCGACGCTGGTACGCATGGGGATTGCCTCCGGGAGGCGAGGGTGGGGGTGTGGATGTTTTCAGCGTGCGACCACAGGGGACCACCACGCCTCCCAGAGCCTCCTGACCAGCCCGTCGCCCTTGGCAGAGCGCCAAGGGCCGCGCCTTGACCTAGCTTCGCAGACGCCCAGCAGATTCTTCGACTCCTGCTGGTCCAGCAGCGGCAAGCCGTTGACCAGCGGAGACATTGGTTTTGGGGCCGCAGGTTCGAGGTCTGGCCCGGGGATGGTCCGGATCTTGGCGGTGCCGGGTCCCGAGAGGGGCGATCGCCCCGTCATGGATGCCGGGCGACAGCGAAGAGTGCCGGTGACCACGTCGGTCGTCAGCGGCTGCGGCAGGCGTTGCAGGCCATGGGACTTCCGGGTCCGTAGCGGTGAATCGGGGTGACGCAGATTATGCAGCGATGCCGACGGGCTGCTCAGGCCTCGACGTCGATGCCGTAGTCGGTGGCCAGGCCGGCCAGTCCGGTGTCGTAGCCCTGCCCGACGGCGCGAGCCTTCCACCCGCCGGAGTGCCGGTAGAGCTCCATCGCGACGGTGACCGTCTCGCCCGATCCGAAGGGCTCCGGCTGGAACGACAGGAGGTTTTGGGACAGCTGGGTAGCCTCGGCCCGCCAGGTGGTGTGCTGGTCGAAGACCGCGGTGGGTCGGGCCTCGAGGTCGATACTGACGACGACGGCGATGCTCCTGACGTCATCGGGGACATTGCCCAGGACGGCTGTGACCGTGTCACCGTCGGCTCGTACGCCGTCCTGATGAGGATGGTTGTAGAAGACCAGGTCGTTGTCGTTGCGTACTTTGCCGTTGGTAGCGAGGAGCACTGCAGATACGTCAACGGGCGCTCCGGTGGCAATGATGCGCACGGTGACGGGCGCTGTTCGCAGTGGGGCGTTGCCTCCCTTGGCCAGCTGTTCCTCTCGGACTGCAGGGAGATCGCCTGCAGTCTGGCCCGCGGCCACCGGAGGGCTCGTGTCGGTGAGTGCGCTGATCGCGCTCTGGAAGATCGGCCACCCTTCGGCCTCCTCGCCGGGCCAGGGCCAGGCTATGCGCTGTGCGCCGAACTGCTTGGCGGTGGGCGGTTCACCGAGTGCTTCATGGAGCTGGAGATAGCGAAGGCTCTCCGTGGCCAATCGGCTCAGCTGCCACTGCCGGCGGGACTCGTCCGGGTCGTTCATCCAGGTGTCGTGGGAGAGCGGCTTGCCGCCCAATGCCTCGTAGACCCTGCGTGCGAAGTCGTAGCCGTCGCACGTCAGCAGACGGGTGGGCCGTTCCTGCTCGGCCGCGGCCGGCTCACCAATGGCGGTGTACACGGAACCCAGATCACCGCCGGTCCAGCGGTTGGCCGCCGTGGTGGCGAACTGGGCGAACTGGATCAGGGTGGGCGGACGCCCCTTGGCGGCAACGAACCGGTGATGGGCACGGGCCACGTCTTCCAGCTCGGTGCGCCAGCGCTGCTGGAGGTAAGTGGCGAGGTGCTCCTCAGCCCAAGCGCGGCGGTGCCGGGTCACGATGTCGCGGACGCGCTCGAAGCCCTCACGACGAGTGGAGTAACCGATGCTCGAAGACACGGTGACGTCACCGAAGGGCGTGCCGACAGAGAACCCGTCGTCCCTCGTGATCATTTCCTCCGGCCTCAGGTGCCGTTCGGCGGTACGCAGCTCTTCGAACAGTGAGGGATCGACCGGACAGTCGGCGGTCTGGAGTGCGGCGAGGGAACGCCTGTAGTAGTCGGCGACACCTGACAATGAAGTGCGGGAGGAGGGGCCCTCGCACACGAACCAAGCGGTGAGAGCAACCCCGTGCCAGAACTCCACTGCAGGGCCGAAGGTGTCTGCCATCAGCTGGTGAGGTCGCGGATTGCTCACGATGCTGCGGGAATGGCGCTGAAGTGTCATGGTGTCCCACAACCGGTCGACGCGTTCGTTCACGGCAGTGGGCAGGATGTCCCGGTACAACTGGGGAGTGGAACCCTGGTCGTTCCCGGACTGCGTCATGAGTTCCTCGTCGACCAGTCCCCACAATGACCGCATACCCGGGGCTTGAACGGCGTGTGCCTGGTCGAAGGCCACCCACCACTCACGCAGTGCGTCACCGCGTTCCTCAACCGGGGAGAGGGAGGACGTTCCCCCGAGGAAGGCGGTGAGTACCGCGTGTATCTCTTCCTCCGGCACCCCGGACTCAGCCGCCATGGTCGCCGCCTGGGAGGACATGCCGACGTACAGGCGGGGCTCGGGGAGCGTGGTGATGACTTCCTCGTCCGGGTGCGGGGACACCTGGAGGTAGTCCAGTACGGCGAGCCAGTCGCCCGAGAAGTAGCCGGAGACGACAGGTTGCAGGGCCCGGGTCAAGACACGACGCGCCAAGGCCGTCCCGATCTTGGCGGACTTGGCCTTCTTGGTGAAGCCTTCCATCAGGGACTGCACCTGCGTCATGCGATGGCGGGCGACGAGCTGCGACAGGTCGCTGGCGGCGAGCGAGTCCAACAGCTCGAGGCGTGCGCGCTGCTGCGCAGCCCGGTCCAGTCGGTGCCATCCGGCCCCGAAACGGAAGCGCGCCAGGACATCGGGAGCCAGACCCAGCCGAGCGAAGCGACTCTCGATCTCGTCCCATAGCTGCTGCTGGTCCTCGGCCGAACCGACCGGGCCTGCTGCCCGCACTCGGACGGGTTCCATCACCGTCTCGAACAACGGGTTCAACAACGCCCACAGCAGCACCGCATCGGCACTGTCCACGGTGCTGATCCGGGCGGTGTCGTCCGCTGCCACCGTCATCGCGTGAGCCGCGCGTCGGCGCATCAGATGTGGCAGGTTCACCACACCCGCCTTCAGCGACAACTTCTGCGGTAGGTACCAGGCACCCCGACGCTGCTGTTCCTGGACGCCGAACACATCCGTGTACAGGAGTCGCTCCTGCGGCGCGAGCCCCACCAGCTCGACGGTGTCCGATGCCTGAGGGCCCCTACCCTGGGTGACTCTGGCCATCGGCTGCCCGTTGAGTGCGGCCTCCAGGAGTCTTGCGGCCATCGCGTCGAGTTCGGCGAACCGCTGGTCCTGGCCTGCGTCAGTCTCCAGAACGAGAGCCTCGTCCGGGCTCATGCCGGGGGCGTCCCGCCACCATCGCAGCTGATCACTGGCCACAGGTCAGCCTCCTCACGTACTCGACGAACTGCTCGAAGGGCATGGGGGTCGCGGAGCTCTGCGCATAAACGGCGTAGCGTTGGGCCATCAGCTGCATCTCCCGCTCGGCTCGTCTCGCCTCCACCCGGTCCAGGTCGTGCACCACACGCTGCTCGACGCGGCCCTGTTCGTACAGCACGAACGCATCCACCCCGGCCGGGCCGGCGCCCGCGGACCCATCACCCCCCTCGCCTTCGGCCTTCTCCGACAGCGATGCGGCATCGATCAGCGGGGCGTCGAGCAACACCGCGGGATCCATGTCGTTGTCCACGCACATGGCCTCCAGATGTTCCTCGAGGCCCAGTTCCGCGTGGCAGACCACGTCCATGTACTGCTCGCCAGCGGGCACGCCCCCATGCCGCAGGACACGTACGCCACGCCCCACGAACTGGTAGAACTCACCGAAGCTGCCGTAAGGCCGTACCGGCACCACCACAGCGATCGGCGGGAAGTCGTATCCCTGGCCGAGCATCCGAAGCTGCACGATGCCCTGGAGATCACCCGAATCGGACTCGAACCGCCGCCTGGTCGCGGCAATCGCCGACGCCGACATGCTGTGATGCAACGTCCCGCAGGGGATGCCGTGGGCCTCGGCGATCCGAGCGATCTGGCGGGCGTGGGCCTCACCCATCGCTGAGAACAGCACCCGGGGCTTGACCGGAGCGAGCAGCTTGGCCTGCGCATCCAGACACGCTCGCGTCACCGCCATCACCTGGTGGATCGATGCGTCTGACTGCGCGGTGATCCGCGCGATCTTCCGCTCGTCTCCGAGTGCCGCGAGCAGCGCCTCACGGCCCACGATCTCCTCGCGCTGGCCGTCCGGCCACACGGCCTCGTACACCGTCGTCGCTGTATCCGGGGCGAACCGGTGGACCCGCAAGTTCTTCGCGGAGCCGTCCGCGACGGAGTCCACCAGCCTGTAGCGGTAGACGACGTCGGCGTCGATGGGCTTGCCGTCCAGGCGCTTGAAGCAAGCCGACATGAGCAACGTCCGCGCATGACGGAAGTGAGCGAACAGCCGCTGGTAGGAGTCACTGGCAGCGATGTGTGCCTCATCCACCACGATGAAGTCGATGTCGTCCGGCGCCAGCTTCGCCAGTAGGTCCCCGGGCTTGTCCCCGGTGCCCAGGGCATGGAAGTTCGTCACCAGAACGTCCGCCACCAGCAGTCGTTCCCGTGTCACGTGGCTGATCTGCGTCTCGTCTGCGTCCAGCACCAAGGCGTGCGGCGGGCGGGCCCCGGGCAACAAGGGCCCACCCGGAAGCCCATACAGGACGTTGCCCGGTACACCGGGGTCGAGGGCTTTGGCGAAGGTACCGCGGATCACCGAGCCGGGCGTCACTACGAGAGCACGGCGTCTGGTGAACGAGAGCGCAGCAGCCACGCCCAGCGCGGTCTTGCCGGCTCCGACCGCCATCACGGTCGCCGCGTGGCGGCCACCGGAGGCGTAGTAATTGGCCAGCGCACCCAACGCTTCGTCCTGGCACGCTCTCAGTGGCCCGCGGTCCACCAGGGGCCGGACCCCGTCGAAGTAGGCGGTGCCGGAAGCCTCCAGGCCGTATCGCGGAGGATCGGCGGACCGCATCGGATCGCCCGCCATGTCCGGAACCTCGACGTGTGGCGCGGCGACGACAAAGGGGGAGAGCTCTACGTCGCGGCGGAGCATGGCCTGCAGCTGTGCAACACAGCGACGGGTGTCCAGACGCACGGCATCGTAGGAGAACCGCAGCACGGTCAAACCGGTGGCTGCCAAGTCGTTCTGGCGCAGCCTGTCGTACGTGAACGCGGCGCGGTCACTGTGGAACGCGAAACCGTCCAACTCGATGGCAAGTTGGAGCGAGTCGCCTGCGATGAGGTAGTCCAGCCGGTAGGAGCGCTCGTTGACCGCCACCGGATGCTGGCTGTGCACCCGCGGCACGATGCCCGGTTCGACGGCAGGAGTGAGCACCCACCGGAGGAAGGCCTCCTCCAAATACGAAGCAGAGGGGATCAGCTGGTCAAGGCGAGTGCTCATACCAGTCCGCCCGCGGCACTCTCGGTAGCCAGCGCCTCGGTCTTCTCCAAAAGACGCTCCACCACATCCTCGCCCTGCCTGAAAGGGGCGAGCCTGCGAGCCAGCGCCAACGCTTCGGTGAATGCCCCTTCGCGCTCGAGAAGCGAGATCAGGCGCGGCACGGACGTGACCCTCACAAACGTCTCCGGACGGACGTCCTCGTCGAACGACACCGCCTGTGGTGCGGCCTCCATCAACTGCAGGTCCAGCTCGGCGAAAACCTCGAGCATCTCGAGCCCGGCAGCGTAGGAACGTCGATCGCTCCACAGACGGTCGACCGCACTCTGAAGGACAAAGTGGTAGTCCATGGCCGATCCCGGAAGCTCCAGGGCCTCCCAGACGCTCGCGAGATGTTCCGCGCCCCGTGCGTCGAACGGTACGTGCTGGCTGGCCGGGGTCGCGGAGGTACTCCCCTCAGCGGTCGGCCACATAGGTGTGCTGTACGACTCATCCGGTCGGACGGAGGCGCCGGGTAGCTGATCCCTCACGACACCAGGACTGCCGGTGAAGGCCAAGCCTGGGATCGACGCCATTCGCTCGAACCACGTCCTCAACAGTTCCCACCCTCGTCTTCCGTATACGGCTCAGCAGACACGCCACGCCCCACACAGCACCCATTGTCACAGCAGGTGGGCACGACGGCAGGGCAACTGGCAACTTCCGGCTCGCGTTGCGGTGCTTCGTTCTGATGCGGTGCCACTGAGTGTTGAGGAGGTAACCCGGGTAGGTCGGCCCGTCCGTCATCGTCTCTGGGAGCCGATTCGAGGAAGCAGGCTGTAACGGACCCCGGATACGCCATGTCGTTCGCTCCACACCCTTTCGCCTGACCGTGTCAGTGCCCACCCGCTGGCCTCATAGGGCATGAGTTCGCCCACGTTGAGCTGCCCCAGGAGATGTGTGAGCTCGTCTGCGACGCGGAGATCATGTTCGCGCTGCCGTTCGTCGGCGTTGGCGTATCCGTCAGCGCGAGCCGTGAACTCCTCGTAGGACAGTTCACCGAGTCGGCGACGATGCGACACCAGTGCTTCGCGCTCCACGTATGCATCCGAGTACTCCTTGCCGAACGATCGGCCGTAGCGACGGACGCGCTGCCGCTCCTCTTCGAGCATGTCGGGGCTGATCCGTTGCTGCCGCGCGCTTTCGATGACGTCAGCCCGTGACAGGAGCCAGGACAGAGGGGATGGGCACAGGAAGATGGCCAATCTGCCGTATCCCTGCCACTGGCAGTGGGTGTAACCGACGGCTTGGGCAACCCAGCCATACCTGTCACCCACGCTGGAGTGAGGGGTCAGGTTCTTGAACTCCACGCCGAACGCCGGGTTGGCATCGAACCACGGCTCCGGATCACGTGGCCTCAAGACGGCATCGATGCGAGTTTCCTCGCCGGTCCAGTACTTGCCGGGGACCTGTTCCTCGATGTGGAACCATCGCTCCATCTTGCTCAGGACGAAGGCGGCGAGTGTCTTCTCGTTGGTGAAGGTGCCAGGGGCTGGTAACAATGCCTTCCGTCCGTAGCGCACTTGTCAGACTGTACGTCGTCCCCCTGACACTGGGCCACTATTCCTGTCTGCTTGTCGGCGCTCTGCCAGCAGCGCAGAGGGCCGACGACTGCTGACCTCCATAGCTCGGTCGGTCCCCGCAGCTGCGGGCCGTGGCCACGAGGAGTCATGCAGCCAACCCCGTGTCGGGGATTGTGGCCGCGGTGCCGATGGAGCCGGGCACGAGGTGCCGGTAGATCCTGCAAGCGATGTCGATGTTGTTGTGGCCCATGGGCCCTGATCCCGGATTTTGAACACGCCTATGTGGCTCGTGTCCGGGTAGTTGATGTCGGTTGGAGGGCGTTTTCGAAGGCGATCGGTGATCGCTGGCCGGCCGAGCCGGGAATCCCGGCGCCGGGTGTTGTGGCGGGTAGCCAGCGGAAGCCGTTGAGTAGCGCCTCGGACTCGCCCGTCCAACCTTTTCGGCCCTTGAGCGTCTCTCATTTGAAGGTTTCGCTGAAGCTCTCCGCGGCGTTGTCTGCGCTGGACCCGACCGCGCTCATGCTCTGCTGCACCCCTGCCGGCCCGCAGGCTTCGGCGAAGGACCCGCTCGTGTACTGGGCCCGTGATCGGCCTGTATCACGGCTCCGGTGAGACTGCCGCGGGTGCGGATCGCGGCGTCAGGGCGCGGGTCACCAGATCGGCGAGCTGTTGGTCCACGCCCATGTCCAGGCCGGTTCCGCTGCGCGCCGGTCCGAGATGCTGGACCTGCTGCTGTTGGGGTCCTACGGCGTGGCCGAGGCGATCGGCAATGCTGACCGAGGCTAGACGGGCCCCGGATCGCTTGTCGGCGCACTTGTAACTGGGGCAGAGCGACGACCTCCTCTTGGACGCCGTCGCGCAGGCAGCCTGATCCACCTGTCGTCCGGAGGCAGGCCCTGCGAACTGGGCTCTTCAGTAACATTCTTGGCAGGGCCAGGGATGATGTGTAGATGAGCCATGATGACAGGGTCCGAAAGCTGGGTACGAAGTTCGAGAAGGCGCGATACCCGACGTTCGGCCCGGTGCTGTTGGGGATGAGAGTCCAGGGCTTTCGCGGCGTGGCGGACCTGACCCTGGAGTTCAAGTCACCCGTCACGGCCATCTCGGGTCTGAACGGCACCGGGAAGAGTACGGTCGTGCAGCTCGCGGCAGCTGCGTTCCGCCAGCCGACTGACCACCCCTGGAACCGCTACTACGTGGCCTACTTTTTCCCGGTATCTGTGGCTGATCCCGAACCCTTCACCACTGGCGCCCAGGTGCAGTACCTCTACGCTGCGGACAGCGGATTGGGTGTTCAACAGGTCACAGTGACGCGGGCCGTGAAGGAGTGGTCCGGCTACAAGCGGCAGCCTGAGCGGGCCACCTATTACCGCGGCTTCACGCAGTTCATTCCGAAGGTTGAGAAGCGTGATCTGTCCATCTACGGCGGGTCCAGTCTGGAGCTGGGAGAGGCGAATCCGCTCGACGCGACGGCTGCCAACCACGTCGGGCGGATCTTGGCGGTTCCCTACGAGCACCTGGGTTTCACCGAAGTACTGACCACGCAGAAGACGGCGACGCTCGCGATGGCGGGTCGCAGCGGCCGACGCTACTCCGAGAACCACATGGGGACCGGGGAAGGGCGAGTGCTCTACATGGTGAACACCATGGAGACGGCGCCGCCCAAGAGCCTCGTTATCCTGGAAGAGCCCGAGACCTCCTTGCACGGCGACGCTCAGGTCCGCCTCGCCAAGTATCTTGTCGAGGTGGCCCTGCGGCGTGGGCACCAGATCATCATCACCACGCATAGCTCTGCGATCCTCGGACAGCTAGGCCGCGACTCGGTCGTCTACCTGCGACGCACGCCAACGGGAGACGTGACGGCCACGCACGGGCTCAGTACCTACCAAATCGACTCGCACCTCCAGCGGGAAGGCCGTATCCCTGGCGGTATGACCGTTTGCGTAGAGGATGAGTTCGCGCGCCATCTCGCCACTGAGATCTTCCGCACGGTCGACCCCGATCTTCTCACTGGCTGCTCGTTCCTCACCATCGGGGGCGGTCAGGAGATTCCAAAGGCGGTGAAGTTGCTGCGCGAGGCGAAGGTGCGCGCCGTCGGGCTCAGCGACGGAGACATGCCGCATGACGGGACCGGCGGCGTCCGGACTCTGCCCGGTACCGAACCACCGGAGAAAGAGGTCTTCGCGCACCCCGCAGTCAAGAGCCACTTCGCCGAGGTGCCGTACTCGATCGACCTGGACGAGGTGCTTGCTGGCGTAGCTGACCACCACGACTACGCCCAGACAGTGGCGGCGCGTCTCATGCTGGACGAAGTCGCAGTAATAAGCGTTGCGTGCCGGACCTACGCGGCTGCTCACCAGGCGGGTGACTTCGACGCAGTCGTCGGCTTCGTCCGCAAGGAGGTGGGTGATAGGCGGTAGCTTGCGCCGTTCTGAGCGGCTCACGGAGTGCAGGTGCCGGAACCGATGAACTGGCGGCCATTGGTGTACGCGTTGTGGACGGCGACGGTCCAGCGGGTGTACTTCCAGCTCTTGTTGGTGTTGAACTCTGCCGTGAGTTTGCGGCAGAGGGCCTTTTCTACGGCGCCTTTGAGGTTGGACTGAGAAGCCCGGCTGGCAAAACGGTTGTTGGGGTCGTCAGTCCATACGTACGCGGCGTTTTCGACGGGATCGAAGCCCAGGTTAATGCCGTCGCCCGTGCTGAGGGAGGCTTCGTTTGTCTCTGGGGTGTTGGCGTTCCAGGTGGCGGTGATGGCTTTGACCGTGGCGTCGGCGACGCGGATCTCTACCTTGTCGCTGCTGGGGAGTTCCGCCGTCGCCATGCCGGATTCGTCGCCGTGCCATTGGCCGGCGATCTCGGTGAAGCAGCCCTTGGTGGCTTCTCCGTAGCCGAGCGCGGCTGCCTCGGTGTCACCGTCGGATGTCTTCCAGTGGATGGAGAAGCGGCCGTAGGGCCAGGTGGTGGGGTTGTCCTTGAGTCGGTGGGCGAGGACGGTGCAGGCGGCCATGTGCCCAGCCCGGCGAAATACCTCCTGGTAGTTCTCGGGAAGCTGGGGGACCGGTCCGCCGGTCACGATCACTGTCTGCGCGCGCAGGTTGAACGTGATCGTGGGCTTCATGAAGTCCATGTCCTTGGTGGCCAGGATGGATGTCATGTGGTCGCGGATCGCCTGCTCGGCGTCCTGTTCCTGGGGAGTGCTGGCGCGCGCGCTGGTCCGCCATGTGTCGGGGTGCGGCTGGGACTCGTCACCGGCTCGGGTGTAGGCGGGGTTGGGCACTCCTGCCAGCGGATCCATGGGGACCTTGATGGTTCGTGGATCGACCGGAGGCACGGTCCTGATTTCGCCCGTGGTCGCGGAAGCCGTGGCTGCGGCAGGTCTGCCGGAGGGCGCTGCAGAGCTGACCGTGCCCTTCGAGTTGGCGTCCGGGTCAACCTGGCCCTTGGAGTCGAAGGCCACGATGCCGCCCGCGACGGCAGCGCCGGCGGCCGCCGCGGCAACGAGGACGATGAGCGTGCGCTTGCGGGCCGACGCGGCAGGAGCCTGCCAGGCGGGGTCCTCCGCGCCGGGCACGTGCCACTCGGTGGCCACGAAGTCGCGGACCGTGGTGGGTTCCAGCCCTGAGTCGACGGTAAGTACCTGGGTTGCCTGAGCGGAGAGGAGGTGGGCACACTCCTCCGCTGCCGAGTGGGAGTTGATCCGCTCGCCGGGGTTTTTCGTGAGTGCTTTCTCCACGGTTCCGCGCAGTCCCTCGGGGAGGCCGTCGAGGTCGGGTTCGGCGGACATGATGCGGTAGGCGACCACGTCGGGGGATCCTGTGCCGAACGGCAGGCGGCCGGTGGCGGCGTATGCGACGAGAGCTCCCCAGGCGAACACGTCGCCTTCGGGGCCAGCGGTGCCGGTGCGGTAGTGCTCGGGGCTGATCCATCCAGGGGTGCCGGTCATCACGCCGGTTCGGGTGACGGACGTGCCGTCAGCGGCGTGAGCGATGCCGAAGTCCAGTACGCGGGGCCCCGCGGGGTTGAGGATGACGTTCTGCGGTTTGACGTCCCGGTGGACGACACCGGCGGCGTGGATGGCCGCGAGGGCCTGGGCGGTGCCAGTGGCGAAGGCGTAGAGGGTACCGCCGGTGAGCGGACCGTGGGCGGTCAGGTGCTGGTTGAGGGTCGGGCCTGGGATGTAGGTCGTGGCCAGCCACGGGGTCTCGGCGTCAGGGTCGGCCGAGAGCACGGGTACGAGGCACGGTCCTTGGACGCGGGCGGAGAGCTGGACCTCACGGCGAAAGCGGGCGCGGAACTCGGGGTCCTCGGCCTGCGCGGCGTTGACGACCTTGACGGCGACCCGCAGTCCAATCGGATCGAGGCCCGCGTGAACCGTACCCATGCCGCCCGAGCCAAGGCGGCCGATGATCCGGTAAGGGCCGACCCGCTTAGGGTCACCAGAACGAGCAGGCTGCACCCGCCCGCCAGCGCGAGCACTGCTCACAGGATGTCTGTTCCTCTTCTGCGATGGAGCGCGATGAGGCTGGACGCACCCATCAGAAGAGTCCCCCAAGCCTGGAAACTGGATGGTATCTGCAGACCGCCGCAACGAGGGGTGGCAGCTCGACGATTGGTCGAGGCGGCTACGCCAAACCGACCGTCTGACGGTGGAGCGCGGCCAGGTCGGTGGGGACCAGTTGAGGACCACGCAGGGTGTGCCCGGCATTGTGCGTGGTGACGTGGCGCTCTCGCCGTTCACCTACGCCGACGACATGCAGACCTATGGCCCCGCGGAGGCCGTCCCAGCTTCGAAGGCGTGGAAGGTGGCCAGGGGGAGGCCGTGCGTGGCCAAGGTCGACGGAACCCTGGTCAAGCTGCCCGTCGCCCTCCGGGCTGATCTTTGGCCCACCACAGGAACGCGGCGGCGTGCTGTCGGTTGGCGAAGCCCTCGCCGGCGAGGTCGAGAAGGAGGTCGTTGCTCCACAGGATGAGCCGGCCGCGGGTCCAGTTCACCGACTCGGGGGACGGCAGCTCCAGGCCGTAGACCATCCGCGCGATCTCGCGTTTGCCGCCGGCCTCGGTCGTGTATTTCAGGATCGTCAGGAAGCGGTCGGGGTACGTCACGCAGAGGACCCTCGTGAGGAGGGCTTCCTTGAAGCCGGTCATGGCGAACGGCTTGGTGCCGGACAGCAGGTGCTCAAGCCGGTCTTCGAGCGGCACGTCGGAAGGTCCGTGCAGGAGGTATTCGATCGTCTGGCGGGTCGCCTCCCCAGCCGCGGCGTCGCCCATGTCGTTCCACGCGGAGTTGAAAGTGGCCTGATTGCCGGGGCGGGCTCCGACCTCGGAGTTGGCGAAGTCCTTCAGGGCTCTGGGGTCGCAGATCCACAGCCCGTCGGGGGAGAAGATCTGCTGGTACTTCGCCCAGTAGGCCGCCACGTCAGGGTCGAGGTCCGGTTTGACGGCGAGGTACTGCTCCTTCAGCCGGGTCACGCGCTCCAACTGCTCGCGATCGACATCCTCGGCGTTCGGGAAACGGGCCTTGAGGTCTTGGAAGGAGCGGAGCGGCTGCCTACGCGGGACGGTGGGCTCCCTGTGCTCCCATTCATAACCGCACCCGTGCTTCACGAGCCGATGTCCGCCGTCGAACGTGCGGACCACCACGATGTCCTCATCGTCGCTGCACAGTGGACACATGGCCAACGCCATGGCGACCCCCGCTTTGTCGGTGCTTGTGCCCCACTTTGAGCCAATGCACTCTCCGGCCAAGAGCCGCATTCTCGCAGCCAGGCAGGGCAGGCGGGGTGCGATCTCCAGCACGGGCGGATCTCGACTTTACTGGCCTGGACGGCAACTCCGCGCCGCAACGCCTGGTGTCCGGTTCGTACAACGAGGTGGCAACGCACGGCGCGTGGGCTTCGGAGGACACCTTGGTGGTGAAGCCGAAACCGACGCGGTACCAGGCACCGATCAGTCGGTCAGCCGGCACACCCTGTCGTCATCCGTCACCTCGTAGACGTCGATGCGCAGGAGCTGTCGGACGTGGGCCGGGACGCGTGCGGCGGCCTTGAGGGAGGAGGACGGCACGACGAGGGCGTAGCGCGTGTGCGGGTCCTGGCTCGTCATGCGGCGCAGCAGTTGGCCATAGGCGATGTCGGCGTCGATGCCTTTCTCGCTGGTGCGGCCCTTGGCCTCGCAGATCAGCCGTTCCCAGCCGCGTACGGCTTCCAGGTCGGTCCACCGGTCCGTGGGATCGACGGGTGTCCAGCCTTCGGCCAGCAGCCAGGTGCGGAAGGTGTCGGTAACCCGGTCCTCGTCACTGGCGCGGGCCAGGATCTTCTTCAGTGCCGCCAGGTCGGCCGCTTCGTTGCGGCGCAGTCGTCCGCGGCCGTCCGCATCCAGGTTGGTGGGGCGGATGAGGACCAGGCGCAGCCCGTGCGCGGGGATCTGCTCATCGCGCCGGGCGTCGTACAGGGCGCGCTGCTCGCCGCGGTGGACGCCGCTGACGGTGAGGCGGTTCGGCTTGTCAAAGTGGGGCATCGGCTGGTCGTGCTGCAGTTCGCGGTACTCGACCACCAGCTGATGGCCCGGCCAGTAGGCGTCGACCGGCAGTTGGACTCGTCGGCCGCCTGATCCGGGATCCCCGAGCAGCCAGTCGAACCTGTGCTGTGTCAGGGCGTTCTCCCCGAGGATCCGCTCGCACAACCCAACGACATACGCCTCATCGCTGCCATCTCTCGTTGCCATGACCGAGCATCCTGCCACCACCCATAGACCAGCAGCACCGGGCTGGCGAAACCCAGAGCCTCGCCGTGCAGAAGACCGGCAACGACAAGCACCCGGGCGCCGTCCGGGACGGGGGGCGGGCCCGAGGGCCGAGTGGCGCCCCTTGGGGACCAGTTGGGGACCAGCGCCCACGTCGGTGGGCGCACGGCAGGTACGTATGTGCACGCTGTGCGCCCCCAGATTGGAGCATATGTTGCGAAATTTCCTCCGACCCATCGATCTGGGGGTCAAGGGGTCGCAGGTTCAAATCCTGTCGTCCCGACTTGCGAGTACGCAGGTCAGAGGTCGTATCGGAAGCATCCGATACGACCTCAAGATCGTTTTTGGGGACGGGACGCCGGCATCGGCGAACCAGGTCGGTCCGGTCCGGTGTGGCGTAGGTCGTGTCGCCGGAGGTGTTCGAACCCGAGCTCGGTGACGACGTCGTCCCAGTGGGTGGCGTCGCGCCCGACCGCGGTGGAGATGCGCCCGCCGCGCCGCCCCCCCCGCAACCGCACCGCACTGGCGGGGCCACCCCGCCTCGGCGCACGACACCCCTGCCGCAGCCCGTCGGCAACCCCGCCGCGCTCCGCCGGCCTCCGCGCCGGACCTTCCAGCCCCCGATCCGCCGAAGACATCGCCCTTCCGTCAGGTGGTCCGGTGTGTGCCGACCACGGGGTTGAGGGCGGATGCGGCCACGTTGCCCGGGCGTGTGCCGGGGACGAAGTCCGTCCAGGCGCCGCTGAGGGCGGTGGGTTCGGGGACGATCCTGGTGCCGTCCGCGTAGTACGTGGACGACAGCACGCGCCGGGGTGCCGTGGTGTGGTTGGCGCCGGCGGTGTGGAAGCAGTCGGCGGCGTGGAAGGAGACCTCGCCCACGGAGAACGGCTTCGCGAAGGGACGTACGCCGGCCTGGCGGAGGCGGGCGGCGACCTGCTCGTCGAACGAGCGCCGCAGGGGTGACGCGGAGAGCCCCGGCAGTGCGCGGGCCGCGTCCTGACGGGAGAGGCAGGCCAGTGGGCCCATCTCGGTGGGGATGTCCCGCAAGGGGATCCAGGAGGTGACGACGGCGGGGGAGTCGAGCGGGTAGTGGTGGCTGTCGCGGTGCCAGGGGGTGCGCCCGCAACCGGGCTCCTTGGAGAGGATGTTGTCGTGGTACAGCCGCACCGCGTCGACCTCGACCAACTGCGCTGCGATGTTGCCGAGCCTGCGCGACAGGGCGACGGCCCGCATCAGCGGGTCGGTCAGCCACAGCTGTTCCAGAGCGAGAAACCGGCCGGGGGCGTCCGGGCCGTGAGCGGCTTCCAGTAACCGGTCCGCACGCTGCGCCAGCGCTGCTACCGCGTCCGGTGTGAGCAGGTCGGGAAGCCGCACGAAGCCGTGAAGCACGAAGAAGGCAATTGCTTCCTCGGCCAAGGCGTACGGAGCGGCGAGCGCCTCCTCGACCTCGCGGTCGGATGCCACATGCCCGAGCGCGGTCCGCGGTGCCTGGGCCGGCTGCGTGGGTTCGGCTCCCGGGTCGGCGGCCAGCGTCATGTACCAGTCCCACCACTGCTGGTCGTCCCCTGCCCACTGGCTCGGCAGCCCAACTCCTTTGGTGTGGTGCTCCGGCGCTGTGGACTCGGGCACGGGAACTCCTCCATTCGGTGAGCACGCTGCTCAGTCGAAGTCTCATGCCTTGGGCGGGGCACTGTCCCGCACAGGCGTTCCGTCGGCCGAAAGTCACTCGCGGCGAGCCGTGGGCCGAAGGTCTCCCGGGTGATGAGGGGGTGTCCGAGGTAGGTCTCCCGGTGCGACGCGATGACCTCGGACCTCGTGGTCCCGCAAGCCGAGGAGATGTGAGCCGTGGCGGGGTTCCGCGTCCCCTTCGCCTACGCCTCGCGCTGCGATGTGCTCGGCGTACACGCACGCCAACTCCCTTCTCTGCTCTGCCTGCTGTCGCAGCCGGTCTGGATGAGCAGGCTCGTCGCCGAGCTTTCGGTCTGGTCAACCGGGACCCGGGGGGTGTTCCGGACACCCGACCGGTTCGACCGCGCCGAACTGCGGACCGTACTGACCACACCGCTGACGGGCTTGCCGGTTCTGCGCGGCCCGAGGCCGAGGAGGATGACGGGACGCCGGCCGCGCCCCAGCCGGAAGCGTTCGCCTGGTTCGAGATCGGTACGGCCGACGCCGAAGCCACCCAGCGGTCGGAGTGCGGTAGGCGGGTGTGAACCTCCGGTCGCCGAGATGGGCGGCCACAAGCGGTCCGCCGGCCGCCCCACCAGACGGTGGGGCCGAAGCTCCGCCGGGCGGGTCGCTGGCGCCCGGGGGAGAGTGGGCGCATGGTGTACGACGAAGGTCTGGCCCAGCGGATCAGGGAGCAGCTCGGCGAACGGCCGGACATCACCGAAAAGCGGATGTTCGGTGGGTTGTCCTTCCTGCTGGGCGGCAATATGACGGTGGGTGTGGTCGGGGACGAGGTCATCGCCCGGGTGGGGACGGACCGGGCCGAGGAGGCGCTCGCCCGGCCCGAGGCCAGGCCCATGGACTTCACCGGCCGGCCGATGCGCGGCTGGGTGACGGTCTCGGGCCCGGCGCTCGCGGAGGACTCGGTCCTGCGGCACTGGGTGACGACGGCGACGGCCTTCGTCGACACCCTCCCGCCGAAGTAGCCGGTGTCGTAGGAGCCGGTGTCGTAGGAGCCGGAGCGCGCGCCACGGCCCGGCCCGGATTCCCGCGGCCCTCGGGGAGGCGTCGACCGAGCCCGCCCCTCGGATCCGGTCACCCCGAAGGTGGGAGCCGCTCCTCCAGCAGGGCCTTGAGTCGTGCGAGGTCCTTGCGCTGGGCGCGCCGCATGGCTGCGGCCACGACGGGCCCGGCGAGGGAGGCGAAGCCGCTGGGCTCGCCCCGGTTGCGCAGGGTCATCCGGGTGTGGTCCCCGGTCCGCCCGTACGGCTCCCAGGTGTACGTGGTCTCCATGGGGAAGGGGCCCTCGGCGGTCCGCATCACCAGCCGGCGACCCGGCTCGTACGCGGTGATCTCGTAGGTGTAGGCGAGGCGGCGGCCGAGGAAGCGGGCGACGAACGCCATCCGCGACCCGATCACGGCGGGGGGCGGGGTCTGCCACTCGACGGACGCGATGTTCTCGTACCAGTCCGGCGCGTGCGAGGGGTCGGCCGCGTAGGCGGCGGCCCGCTCGCACGGGACGGCGATCACGGTCTCGGTCAGGACGTCGACCTGCATCGGGGGCCCGCCTCAGACGGTGAAGAACGGGTTCGGGGTGCCCGTCTCGGCGTAGTCCTTCAGGCGGGTCATCAGGACGCCCCAGGTCTCGCTGATCATCGGGAGCTCGGCCTCGCCCTCGGGGAACCCGGAGTGGGAGAAGGCCACGCGGGTGCCCTCGGGGGTACCGGTCAGCTCCCAGGTGATGATGGTGCCGGCCCAGTGGGGCGGGAAGGCGCCGACGTTCACCCAGACGACGCGGTCCTCGTCGGCCTGTTCGCGGCGGAGCCGGAAGGGCTCGGGGACGCCGGGGAAGTTGAAGTACAGGACCTCGTCCTTGCGGTTGACGTCGTCGGTCCACCAGCCGGTGAGTCCGTCGTGGGTGTTGAGCGCCTCCAGGACGCGGGCGCGGTCGGTGGCGATGTCGGTCTCGTAGGTGATGGCGGTCATGGCGTGCTCCAGGTGGTGCCGGTGGTTCCCGTGGGGGGCTTATTTGAGTCCAGACTAAAATAAGGACTACGGGGGCGGCAAGCTGAAGCCTGGACTAAAATTCGGAGGGTGGACGCGGTACAGGTGATAGCCGAACCCAGGCGGCGCGAGATCCTTCGGCTGATCTGGGAAGACGAGCTGTCCGCGGGCGACATCGCGGCCCGCTTCGAGGTCACTTTCGGTGCCGTCTCCCAGCACCTCAAGGTGTTGCGCGACACCGGCCTGGTGACGCTGCGCAAGGACGGGACCAAGCGGTTCTACCGGGCCGACCGGCAGGCGCTGGGTCCGCTCGCCGAGTACCTCCAGGCCATGTGGGGCACGAAGCTCGACACCCTGGCCCGGCTCGCCGAAGCAGCGGAGGCGGCCGGAGAAGCCGAACGGAACGGGACCCCCTCATGACGACCTCCTCGACGCCCGCCGACACCGTTGTCGTGGAGCGGCACATCGCGGCCCGCCCCGAGACCGTCTTCGGGTTCTTCACCGACCGCGACAAGTGGCTGTCCTGGATGGGCGCCGACGGCACGTTCTCCTTCGAGCCCGGCGGCGCGTACCGCACCCGGGTCACCGGCGAGAACACCGCCTCCGGGCGCTTCATCACCATCGACCCGCCCAAGCGGCTGGTCTTCAGCTGGGGCTGGGAGACCGGCCCCATGCCCGTCCCGCCCGGCTCCAGCACCGTGGAGATCACCCTGGAACCCGTCGACGGCGGCACCATGCTGCGACTGGTCCACAGCGGACTCCCGTCCCCCGAGGCCTGCGCCGCGCATGCCGAGGGCTGGCAGCACTACGTCGGCCGGCTGGCGGTACGGGCCGAAGGCGGCGACCCCGGCCCGGACGCCTGGATGCGGCCGCCCGCACGGTGACAGCAGGCCGCTCCACGGCCTCGGCCGGGCTCACCCGGATGGGTCCGGGGCAGTGGCCGGGTGGCCGGCCGCAACGGCCCTGGCCAGGGCTCGGCGCAGGGCAGCCTCGCTAGGGGCGTCGGAGACCGTCCCGGTCTCCGACGCCCCGGTACAGGCGGCATGACAGGCTCGGCTCGGTGCCGGGCCGCGGGAAGAGGTCCGCGCCGTCGAGCAGGATGGTGGGCGAACCGCACATACCGCGCCGTACGGCCTCCGCCGCGTCGGCCACCTCGACCAGCTCCACCCCGGCCGGGCGGGCGGCTGCGCGCCGGCGGTTTACGGGCGGGCCGGGGCCGGCGACGCCACCGCCGGGCGGTCAGCGGAAGTCCCGCCGCGGCGGGGGCAGCGTGCCGGGTGCCGGGGCGCGTTGCGGGGTGGCCTAGCATGGCGCGCGTGATGCGCCGCCTGCCGCTGCCGCTCCGGATGTGGTCCGGGGCGCTGCTGGTGTGCGCGCTTCTGCTGTGCCTGGCCGGGATCGCCCGGCCGGCGATGGCGATGCCCGGCCCGATGCCGGGCATGGACACGGGCGCCGCATCCGCTTCCGGTCAGATGCCCGGCATGGCCACCGCTCACGCGACACGGGCGACAACGTCCGGGAGCACGGATCACGGGACCCACTGCCCGATGGAGATGCAGCCGTGCGCGTCGCAGCAGGCCACCCCTGCCCCGGACGGTCCCTCCGCCCCGGCCTCGGCGGAGTTGCCCCGCGGGGAGAGCTGCCCCGCCGTCGCCGTCGTCATCCTGCCGAACGCTCCGCCGTCGGCACCTCCCCCTCCCGATTTGAACCGGTTGTGCGTGTCACGGACGTGATCGTCCGCCTGCCCGCGGGGCGTGCGCCCTGCGGGATGCGGTGAGACCCACGTTCTCTTCGGCATGCCCGCGCCCCGGCGCGGTGCGCTGCCGTCCAGCCCGATCGGGAGTTGTTGACGCATGTCGTCGTCCGTCGCTCTGCTCGTCACCGGTGTCTCCACCGGTCTGTTCGCCGGTGGTGCTTCCTGCGCCGCCGTACAAGGAGGGTTGCTGGCCGGCGCGGTGACCCGCCGCCGTGCCCCCGTTCCGGACCCGGCCGCCCGGCGGCCGACCCGTACCGCCTCGAAGGCCGAGAGCCGGTCCAAGGGTGCTCCTGCCGCTCTCCCCGGAGCATCGGCGGCCGAACGGCAGCCCTTGGCGCCCGTCGGGGCGTTCCTGTCGGGGAAGCTCCTCGCGCACACCCTCCTCGGCGCCCTGCTGGGCATCTTCGGCAACGCGATCCAGCCCAGCCCCCGTGTGCAGGCGGCACTGCTGCTGGCTGCCGGTGCGCTCATGGTGCTGTTCGCCCTGGACCTGTTCGGCGTCAAGGCCGTCGGGCGGCTCGTGCCGCGCCCCCCGGCCTCCCTGGGGCGGCTGCTGCGCCGCAGCGCCAAGACCGACTCGGTCGCCACCCCGGCGCTGATCGGCTCGGCGACCGTCCTGGTCCCGTGCGGGGTGACCCTCTCCATGGAGCTGCTGGCGGTCACCTCCGGCTCGCCCGTGGCGGGGGCGGCCGTCATGGCCGGGTTCGTGCTCGGCACGGCACCGCTGTTCGCCCTGCTCGGGTACCTCTTCCGGCGCGGTGCGCAGGCTCTGTCCGGCCGGTTGGCCGTCCTGACCGGTGTGGTGGTGCTGACCGTGGCCGTCTGGACGATGGGCTCCGCGCTCCAGGCCGGCGGCTGGGTGTCCTTCAGCGCACCGGCCGAGCCGGCCTCGGCCACCGGACCGTTCACCGTCGAGCAGGTCGAGGGAGGCGAGGAGGACGGTGAGCCGGCCTCCTCCGGAGGCGGTACCACGGCCGCCGACGTCCCGCCGGTACGCATCGACGCTTCGGGGAAGCAGGTCGTCACGCTCACCGTGACGGACTTCTACGAGCCCACCGGCTTCGCCGCGAAGGCCGGCGTGCCGACCACCCTCGTCCTGCACGGCAAGGATTCCGGCGGCTGCGCACGCGCGTTCACCATCCCCGAACTCGGCGTCCAGGAGATCGTCAAGCGTGACGGCGACACCGAGGTCGACCTGGGCACCCGCAAACCCGGCACCCTCCGCTTCTCCTGCGCCATGGGCATGCAGACCGGCGCCATCGACTTCCGGTAAGGACCTGGGACATGAAGCTGTTCAGCCGCAAGAAGAAGAACGAGGCCGCCACGGCGGACGGGCGGGTCGTGGAGCTGGTCGTCGAAGGCATGCACTGCTCCAGCTGCGGCCTGCTCATCGACGACGAGCTGGAGGAGATCGACGGCGTCCGCCGGGCCGGCACGGACGTCCGTACCGGACGCAGCCGGGTCCTGCTGGAGGAAGGTGCGGACGTGAATCCGGCGGTGCTCGTCGCTGCGGTCGAGGCCGCGGGTGACTACACCGCCCGTATCGCCATCGCCGATTGACGCGCGGGGGCCGCGTCCGAGGGGCCGGCCGGGTTCGGGCGGCCCCTCCCGGTGGCGGTCCCCGAGCACCGGGAGGGTCCCGTCTCCCGGGCCCGTGACCGGCCGCTGTGGACCGGAATCGCCCGGTGCCTCGCGAGGCCCGGCGGCGGCAGGAGCCGCTGCCGGGCCTCGCGGCGCGTTCACGGCACGACGGCTCAGGGGATGAGTCGTACGACCTGGGGGTCGTGGTCGCTGGCCTGGTCGGCGAACTCGCTGTTGACGTGGACGATGTCGTAGTCGTACGAGGTGAGTGCCGGGCTGGTGAGGATGTGGTCCAGGGCCTGGGAGTTGCCCTGGTACACGTACGTGTAACGCTCACCCGCGGGAAGGCTGTTCACGAGCGGTGTGAGGACGCCGCCGCCGGTCAGCGTGGACGTGGTGCCCGAGAACTCGAAGTCGTTGAGGTCGCCGAGGACCACCACGCGGGCCGTGGGCTGCACGGCGAGGATCTGCTTCACGAAGCCGTTCACCTGCGCGGCCTGCTGGCCGCGCTGGGTCTCCGAGGAGCGGGCCGGCGGCTGGAAGCGGGAGTGCAGGGGCTGGTCACCGCCCTTGGACGTGAAGTGGTTGGCGACGACGAACACGGTCTTTCCCTGGAAGGTGAACTCGCCGGCCAGCGGCTTGCGGCTGGCGTTCCAGGCGGCGTTGGTGGGGTTGATCCGGCCGGGGGAGACGGACAGGGCGGCGGTGCCGCCGTTGTTCACGACCGAGACGGCGGTGGTGGAGGTGCCGCCGGGGCGGTCGGTGAAGCCGACGCGGGCGGGGTTGTAGAGGAAGCCGACGCGGATGTTACCGCCGGGCTCGCCGCCGTCCTGGTCGTCGACCGGGTTGATCTGGCGGTAGGCGTACGCTGGGCCTCCCGCGGCGGAGATGGCGGCGATCAGCTTGGCGTACGTCTGGTCGGCGGCGACCACGCTGTTGTTGGTCGGACCGTTGTTGTCCTGGACCTCCTCCAGCGCCACGATGTCGGGGGAGGAGAGGTTGCCGACGATCCCGGCGGCGAGGCGGTCGAACTTGGCCTGCGGGTCGGTGGGGTCGAGGTTCTCGACGTTGTAGGTGGCCACGGCCAGCTCGGCGGCGGTCTGCGCGCGGGTGGTCTCGGGCGCGAGCGCGCGGTCGGTGAGGGCGCCCAGGGTGGTGGCCTGGATGCCGTAGCCGCCGAAGTTGTCGTAGTCGAGCGGGCCGGCCGTGGTGCCGCTGAGTACATCGCCGACGTCGGCCACCGGGAAGGCCGAGGCCAGCAGCGACTCGATCTTGACGCGGCCGGTGTTCTGGGAGGCGTACGAACCGTAGACGGTGCCGCCCCGGGGGCTGGGGTGTTCGCCCGGATCGGCGGTGGCGAAGAGCTCGTTGAAGCTGTTGGAGGCGCCCACGACCCGGGCGTCGGCCACCTGGACGCGCATGCCTTCGAGGGACTCGTAGAAGTCGAGCGCGTACGTCGACGGGGCGAGGGCCAGGCCCTCGATCGAGCCGCCGCCGGCGTCGGGGGCGTAGGTGTCCGGAATGGATGCGGCGTTCAGGGTGACCGGCGTGGGCAGAGGGTTGCCGGTGGAGGCGGTGGAGGTGATCTCCGGCTGGGTGAGCTGGGTGACGGACTGCCCGCCCTCGGCCGACCCGCCGGGGTAGAACTCGCTGACCTTGGCCTTGACCGTGACCTTGTTGCCGACCTTGGTGGAGGGCGTGGTGGAGCCGGTGTACGCGAAGACGGCATCGCTGGTCGCCGGGTTGCCGTCGCCGGCCTGGTCCTGGATCCAGTAGCCCCGGGAGCTGCCGGTGGAGCGGATGGCGGTGACGATGCCGGTGACCGTCACCTCCTGGCCGTTGTACGGGGAGATCCGCTTGCTGCCCTGGAGGGCGCTGATGGTGACGGCGGCGGCGTGCGCCGTCGAGGGCAGAGCGAGCAGGCCGGCGGTGAGGGTGCCCGTGGCGGCGGCGGTCGTGGCGAGCAGCCGGATGCGGGACCGTTTGGTGGATATGTGACGGGAGGTCATGGAGGTGCCTTTCGCGAGCGGTGGTGGACGGATCGCGTGCGACGCACCGGCGTCTGGGGCAACGAGACTCGGTGGCAGGGCAGTTGTAGTGGCGGTGGGTTGCGCTCCGGGAACCGGAAGGTGTTCCACGCGTGTCGGCTCTACGCGCGTTGCACAGTGTGCGGGTTGCGGCTTGTTCCGGCCACCCCTCTGACGGGGGTCGGCGAGCGAGCGGCGCGCGCGGGCGGGCAGACCCGGGCCGACTGCCTCGGTCTGCCTGACCGCTCCGACAAGTCGGCGTCAGGACGGGAACTGCGGGCCGTGTGGCTGTCTTGTGCGGGTGAGGGCCAGGAGCGCGGGGACGGCCAGGAGGAGTGCGAGGGCGGCGAACCCGTAGGCGAGGGTGGCGATGGTGGCGACGGCGGCGACGAGGAGGGGGCCGCCCGCGTCGCCGAGTTCGCGGCCGAGTTCGGCGGCTCCCATGGTCTGACCGAGTCGTTCGGGCGGGGTGCTCGCGGCCAGGGCGGCGAAGCCGAGCGGGGTGATCAGGCCGGTCCCGCATCCGATGACCGCGGCAGCGGCCAGGACCCCGCCGGGCCCGGGCAGCGTGGCCGCCCCCAGGCCCGCCGCGGTGACGAGCAGCCCGGCGCCGAGGCCGGTACGGGTGGTCAGACGTCCGGCGTCGAGGGCGCGTCCGGCCTTGGGCTGGACGAAGGCGGCGGTCGCGGCCAGGACGGATACGGCGGCTCCGGTGGCGACCGTCCCCAGCCCGGCGGCGGCGCCGGAGACGGGCAGGAAGCCGACGCCGACGGAGAGGGCGGCGGTGGCGGCGGCGAGCGCGGCGGTGGGGGCCAGGAAGGAACGCTCGGTCAGGCGCCGGGCGAGGTCGGCCAGGGTCTGCCGGGACTTCGGCAGCGGCGGCACGGCGGGCACGGCGAGCGCGGCCCATACGGCGACGACCGCCGCGCAGGCGGCCATCACGGCGAAGAGCAGGCTCAGTCCGCCGGCCCACACCAGGACGCCGCCGAGGAGGGGGCCGAGGGTGTAGCCGATGGACTTGTAGAAGCCGTAGGAGCCGAAGGCGCGGCCGTGCTTGGCGGCCGGATTGAGTCGGGCGACCAGCGCGGAGGCGGAGGGGGAGAAGGCGGAGGCGGCGGCGCCCTGGCCGAGGCGGGCGGCCCACAGCCAGCCGGGGCTGTCGGCGATCACGTACAGCAGCGAGGCGGCGGCGAAGGCGATCAGGCCGCCGAGGAGAACGGGCTTGGCACCGATCCGGTCGGCGAGGGTGCCGAAGACGGGTTTGAGGACGACCTCGGCGCCGTCGTAGAGGGCGAGCAGACCGCCCAGGACGAGCAGGGAGGTGACCGCGTCGTCGGTGTCGCTGCCGAGGGTCGCGGCGATGCCGTGGGCGCCGAACGCGGTGGTGAACCCCGCCGCGTAGAGCGGCCACATGGATCGCCCGGGGGCAATCGCCTGCTGCGGCTGGGGCCCGGTCATGCGATGGGCTCCTCGCCCGTGGCGTGCAGGGCGGCGAAGACGCGCTCGGCGCAGTCCTCGCAGACGGCGGTGCAGTGCTTGAGCCGTTGGCCGGCCTCGGCCGCTTCCGGGGATCCGAACACGTCGCGCGCCGTCAGGTCGCGGTGCCAACGGCGCAGCCGCTCCAGCCTCTGCTCCTCTTCCTCCGGTTCCGCCAGGATGAACTCGGCGATCCGGATTTCCTTGGCGATCTCCGGCCCGAACTTCTCGCAGTCGGCCGGGAACTCGCTCCAGTCCGCTGACCGGGCCGCCGCGAACCGTTCCTGGAGCCGGGCGGCGTCGGCGGCGCTGCGTCCGGCCGCCACCAGGGCCGTCGCCTCGCCCCCGGCGCGCCGGGTCAGTTCGATCGCGCGGGCGATGCCGTCGGCGAAGACGGGGACGTCGGGCACCGACCAGACACCCTGCCCGATCGGGACCGCGCCGACCCGACGAAGCTCGCGCCCGACCGCGACACGGTGTTCGGGCGGTTGGGCAGGCACCTTCACCACCAACGGCAGCCGGCGCAGCTGCGCCCCGTCGTCGACTGTCACGCTCATGAACGTAGCGACTGTCACATCAACTCCTGCGTCCGGGACGACAGAGTGATGATCCAGGGTTTCGTGAATCCAGGATTCGCTGTACCGTCGAAGTGTGCTCACCACAGCCAACGAGATCGACGTCCTGACCCGCTTCGGCCGCGCACTCGCCGACCCCATCCGCTGCCGGATCCTCCTCGCCCTGCGGGAGGCGCCGGCCTACCCTTCCGACCTCGCGGATTCGCTATGCGTCTCCCGGACCCGTCTGTCCAACCACCTGACGTGCCTGCGGGACTGCGGTCTCGTCGTCACCGTGCCGGACGGCCGCCGGACCCGGTACGAGCTCGTCGACGAGCGCCTCGGCCACGCGCTGGACGACCTGCGCCAGGCCGTGGTCGCGGTCGAGAACGACCAGACCTGTCCCGACGCGGAGGCGAAGGGCTGCTGCTGATGGCCTCCATATCCATCGGGCCGTCCCCGGCCCGCCGTGACGCGCTCGCCAAGCGGATACGCCTCCTCGTCGCCGCGACCATCACCTACAACGTCATCGAAGCGATCGTCGCGCTCACCGCCGGGACGATCGCCTCCTCCACGGCCCTGATCGGCTTCGGGCTCGACTCCGTCATCGAGGTCTCCTCCGCCGCCGCCGTCGCCTGGCAGTTCTCCGCCCGCGACCACGACGTGCGGCAGGCCCGTGAGAAGACCACCCTGCGGATCATCGCCGTCTCCTTCTTCGCCCTCGCCGCCTACGTCACCTTCGACGCCGTCCGCGCCCTGACCGGCACCGGAGAGGCCGACCGCTCGATCCCCGGCATCGTCATCGCCGCGCTGTCTCTGGCGATCATGCCGTTCCTCTCCGCCGCACAGCGGCGCACCGGGCGCGAACTCGGATCCGCCAGCGCGGTCGCGGACTCCAAGCAGACCCTGCTGTGCACCTACCTCTCCGCCGTCCTGCTCGTCGGCCTGGTCCTCAACGCCACGCTCGGCTGGTCCTGGGCCGACCCGATCGCCGCGCTGGTCATCGCAGCCATCGCAGTCAAAGAAGGCCGCGACGCCTGGCAGGGCAAGGGCTGCTGCGCCGTACCCGCGACGACTGCCATGGCAGGCCCCGCGGAAGCGGCCGATGCGTGCGGCTGCCGCACGGGGTGCTCCTGCTGCTGAGGATCAGCGTGCCGTCCGCTCCACCAGGCCGCCGCAGCAGGCCTGCGCGGACGGCGCGGATGCCGCGGCCGCGGGCTTGACGGCCCGGACGACGGCGGAGTGCACGCCGTCGGCGACGGAGTGGGTCGGGGTGATCTCGATGTCGGTGAACCCGGCGGCCTCGAGCCCGCGGCGGTACTCGCCGAAGGAGAGGGCGCCGGCGATGCATCCGACGTGATCGCCGCGCTCGGCACGCTGTTCCGGAGTGAGCGCGTCCGCGGCGACGACGTCAAAGACGCCGATCCGGCCGCCGGGCTTGAGAACGCGGAACGTCTCGGCGAAGACGGCCGGCTTGTCGGTGGACAGGTTGATCACGCAGTTCGAGATCACGACGTCGATCGTCGCGGCGGGCAGGGGGACGGACTCGATGGTGCCCTTGAGGAACTCCACGTTCGTCGCGCCGGCCTTCGCGGCGTTGGCCAGGGCAAGAGCGAGCATCTCCTCGGTCATGTCCAGGCCGAAGGCCCTGCCGGTGGGGCCGACCCGGCGCGCGGCGAGGAGGACGTCGATACCGCCGCCGGACCCGAGGTCCAGGACGCGCTCGCCCTCCTTCAGGTCGGCGACCGCGATGGGATTTCCGCAGCCGAGGGAAGCGGCGACGGCCTCGGCCGGCAGTGTCGCGCGCTCGTCGGCGGCGTAGAGCGCCGACCCGAAGTTCTCGTCGACCTCGACGGGTTCGGGCCCGCAACAGGCGGTTCCGCCCTCGGTGACCTGCGCGGCCGCTGCGGCGTAGCGGCGGCGGACGGTCTCGCGCAACTGGCCGGACTGCTCGCTCATGACGATGACTCCCCAAGGGGCGGCACCCTTGCCGGCGAAAGCAGGAAGGGGCCGTATTGATGTTCTTCAACGCAAGCTTGCGCCGTGGATCGAAGAACGTCAACATAGAGGCATGTCGAAACAAGAGCTCGGACCGCCCGGCGGCCAGGACGTCGACGGCTGCTGCGGTCGGCTGGCGGCGGCCCCGCTGGACGAGGACCGGGCGGCCGAGCTGGCAAAGGTGTTCAAGGCCCTGGGCGACCCGGTCCGGCTGCGCCTGCTGTCGATGATCGCCTCCCGGGACGGGGGCGAGGTCTGCGTGTGCGAGCTGACGCCGGCCTTCGAGCTGTCCCAGCCGACGATCTCCCACCACCTCAAGCTGCTTCGGCAGGCCGGCCTGGTCGACTGCGAACGCCGCGGCACCTGGGTCTACTACTGGGCCCTGCCCGCAGCCCTGGAACGGCTCGCCACCGTGCTCAAGGCCCCGGAGGCCGCAGAGGTGACCGCATGAGCGACCACCCGGCGCCGCTGAGACGCCGCGCGGCGGCCGAGGCCCTGGGAACGGCCCTGCTGGTGGCGGTCGTGGTGGGATCCGGCATCCAGGCCACCGAGCTGTCGAAGGACGTCGGTCTCCAGTTGCTCGCCAACTGCCTGGCGACCGTGTTCGGGCTCGGGGTGCTGATCACGGTGTTCGGCCCGGTCTCCGGACCCCGCAGGGCAGGGCGTCGCCGCCGTCCGGCCCATCCGCGACCGGATCCAGGAACGCGTTCGCGGGCTTCTCGAGGAACTCGGGTGTTCGCCATCCGGTCGCACGTCCGGTCCGTGACCGGGAGGCCGTGGCGCTGAAGGCCGGCGGCGCGGGGGGCGGTGCCGGCGGCGGTGTTTCAGTCGGGGCCGGACCAGTCGAAGGTGATCGTCTTGCTGGACTGGCCGGTGCGGTCCCAGGCGAAGCCGAAGGCGTCGGCCCGGTCGGTGGTGGCGCGGCCCCAGGTCGCGAGCTGGCCGGGGCCGGTTTCGCAGCCGGGGAGATTGGTCGACTGGACGCGGGCGCCGTCCGGGGTGGTGGGGCCGGTGAGTGCCTCGGCGCGAGCCTCGAGCCGCCCGGGGACGCCGGCGCGCCAGGTGGCCAGGTCCTCGTCGATCTCCACCTCGATGGGCGCGAAGTCCATGCCCCGTACCTCGAAGGCTCCGATGCTCACCAGCTGGGCGGGCCAGCTGCCGGCCTGCCCGCTGAAGATCATTTGCAGGGCCTGGCGCTGTCCGTCGTCGGCTCGCTCGTCGAAGATGAACGCCGCGTACGAATCCGAGTGCTCCGCCCAGACGTTGCCGACGAACGAGCCGAGCATCACCATGTTCAGGCCGTCCAGCCGGACATCTCCGTAGTTGCCCTCGCGTATGTGCCACACCAGGATGCCTTCGCAGTCACCGCTGGTCGGAGGCTGGGCGAACGAGCACGGGCACGGAATATTGCACTTGCACACGTCGAACCAGTCGCCCGCCAGGCGCCAGGCAGGGACGGCGGCCTCTGCTGCCTGCGTCATCGCTCTCACTCCTCACACAGCCATGGCCGCAGGTCGCGGGAGCGGTGCGTCGGACCCGGCGACCCGCGTCGTCCAGCCGCGCCCGGCGGCCGGGACGGGTCGGTCCCCTTCCTCCATCTCCATCGTGCGCTCGCGCTGCCGGGGCAGCCACTGGCGGGAGTGTTGCCGTCGCCGGGATCCGTGCTGTGCTGGAAGGGTCCGAAGGGAATGCCTCATGCGTACGATCCGTGGTCAGGGCACGATGGACCATCCGTTGCGGCGGGGAGTGCTGCTGCCGGCCCGGGACCTCGCCGTGGCCTGGTCGATCATCGTCCTGATCGCGGCCCTGGCCTGGGTGCTCACCGTCGACCAGGCCCTGGGCATGGGGATCGGGCCCGGCACGATGGGGATGGAGCTGCCGCTGTTCCTCCCGCTGTGGCTGGCGATGATGGCGGCGATGATGCTGCCCTCCGTCGCCCCCGTAGCGGTGACCTGGGCAAAGGGGATCATCCGCCGGTCCGGCGGTGTCACGCGTGCGCTGCGCACCGGCGAGTTCCTCGCCGGCTACCTGATCGCGTGGACCGCGTTCGGCCTGCTCGCGTACGGCGGGCTGGCGCTCACGGGCAGTCTGGTCGACCGGCACCCGGACGCCGGGAGGTGGATCGGGGCGTCCGCCTTCGCGCTGGCCGGGCTGTACCAGCTGGGTCCCCTCAAGGACGTCTGCCTGCGGCACTGCCGCAGTCCGATGGCCCAGCTGATCCGGTACGCCTCGTACCGGCCGCCGCTGCGTGACCTGCGGGTGGGGCTGCACCACGGCGCGTACTGCGTCGGATGCTGCTGGGCCCTGATGGTCGTGCTGATCCCCCTGGGCGTCATGAACATCGCGGCGATGGCTGGGGTGGCGACGCTGATCTTCCTGGAGAAGCTCTGGTACCGGGGGCCGCAGCTGGCCCGGGTGGCCGGCGTCGCGTTCCTGCTGCTGGCCGGGCTGGCGATCTTCCAGGACTGGCTGCTGCCGGGTCTGCAGAGTTCGATGACGCCGATGTGACCCGGCCTCCCGCCCGCCGCACGGCACGGCGGGAGTTCGCGCCCACGGCGCCCGGCCCGCGGACGTCGAGCGCCGTGTGTGGACCGTGGTGTCATCCCGCCGCGGTGAGTTCGCCGCTGAGGGTGTCGTGCAGCTTCGAGCTGGGCCCGTTGAGGCCCGTGATCTCGACGGTCTTGCCGCGCTGGGCGTAGCGGTGCTCGATCGCGTCGAGCGCCGCCACCGAGGAGGCGTCCCAGATGTGGGCGGCGGAGAGGTCGATGACGATCCTGCCGGGGTCGCCGGCGTAGTCGAAGCGGCCGACGAGTTCGTTGGAGGAGGCGAAGAACAGCTGGCCGGTGACGGCGTAGACGACCTGGCTGCCGTCGGGGTCGGTGACCGCGGTGACGTCGGTGAGCCGGGCGACGCGCCTGGCGAAGACGACCATCGCCGTCACGGACCCCGTGACGACTCCGACGGCGAGGTTGTGGGTGGCGACGACGCACGCCACGGTGACCGCCATGACGGTGATCTCGCCCGCGGGCATCCGCTTCAGCGTCCCGGGCGCCACGGAGTGCCAGTCGAACGTCGCGAAGCAGACCATGACCATGACGGCGACCAGGGCGGCCATCGGGATGTCGGAGACGACCGGGCCGAAGGCGATGCACAACACCATCAGGAACACGCCGGCGAGGAAGGTGGACAGGCGGGTCCGGGCGCCGGAGACCTTCACGTTGATCATGGTCTGGCCGATCATGGCGCAGCCGCCCATGCCGCCGAAGAAGCCGGTGACGATGTTGGCGATGCCCTGCCCGACGGCCTCCCGGGTCTTCGACGAGCGGGTGTCGGTGATCTCGTCGACGAGCTGTGCCGTCATCAGGGACTCCATCAGCCCGACGAGTGCCATGGCGAAGGCGTACGGGGCGACGGTGGCCAGGGTGTCGAGCGTGAAGGGTACGTCGGGCAGTCCGGGGACGGGCAGCGCGGACGGCAGCGCACCCTCGTCGCCGACGGTCGGCACGGCGATGCCCGCGGCGACGGTGATCACCGTGAGGATCACGATCGAGACCAGCGGAGCCGGGACCGCCGTGGTGATCCTCGGGAAGAGGACCATGAGGGTCAGACCGGCGGCGAAGAGCGGGTACACGGCCCACGGCACGTTCCGCAGCTGGGGCACCTGGGCCATGAACACAAGGATCGCGAGGGAGTTGACGAATCCGACCATCACCGAGCGCGGGATGAACCGCATCAGCTTGCCGACGCCCAGCGCGCCCAGCGCGATCTGGAGGCCCCCGGCCAGGATGACGGCGGCCACCAGGTACCCGAAGCCGTGCTCCCGGTTGAGCGGGGCGATGACCAGGGCGACCGCCCCCGTCGCGGCGGAGATCATCGCGGGCCGGCCGCCGACCACGGCGATCGTGACGGCCATGGTGAAGGAGGCGAACAGCCCGATCGCCGGGTCCACCCCGGCGATGATCGAGAAGGAGATGGCCTCCGGGATCAGCGCGAGCGCGACCACCAGGCCGGCCAGCACCTCTGTGCGCAGCACCTTCGGTGAAAGCCAGGACGGGCGGAAGGAGCGCAGCCGGGCGGCTGCGGAAACGGCGGAGTGGGGCAAGGCGGGCAGACCTGTCGGGCGGGCACACCGCCGGCGGGCGGGCGTACGGGGGCGGGGACGATCCCCCACGGTACCGGCGCCGCGCCCGGGCCGATCGTGGTCCCCCGCCCGGCGGTGGGGGCATGACGTACGACGAAGGTCCGGCCCGGCGGATCCGGGAGCAGCTCGGCGCACGGCCGGACGTCACCGGGAACCGAGGGTGTGCGGCCGGGGCTCGGTGCGGTCCTCGCCCCGCTGCGCCCTGACCCGGCGTCGGACCCGGGCCATCACCAGGACGAGCGCGGTCGTGGCACCGTACGCGAGGTTGCTCAGCGCCGGCGGGTAGCCGAGGGAGGGGGCGAGGACGTAGACGGCGGCGCCCGCGAGCGCGATGCCCAGCCATTCCCAGCGTCCGTCGAGGGCGACGAGTGCGACCAGGAGGAGGGCGTACCAGGAGTAGCCGGGCGTAAGGAGGACGAACGCCCAGCCGGTCACGGTGAGGGCGCCGCTCCACGGGCGCCCCGGGTCCCCGCGCCACATCACCCACAGGGAGATGCCGGCGATGACGGCGGCCAGTACGGGGAACGCCCAGGAGTCGGGCAGGACCAGGCGCAGGAGTGAGTAGCGCGACCCGGCCGAGGCGTCCTCGTAGCCCTCCTCCTGTACGTAGCCGCCGAGGTAGCCGAAGACCGACTCGTGCGAGAGGAGGACGTAGGGGAGGTAGGCGAGTACGACGAAGGCGGCGGCCGGCAACAGCACGGCGGCCGCGTCGCGGACGCGCCGGACCCCGGCCAGGGCGCCGGGGAGAACGACGGCCGGCATCAGCTTGGTGGCGATGGCGGCGCCGATCAGCGCGCCGCCCGCCGCCCGCCGGTTCAGGGAGCGGGAGGCGACGAGGCCGAGTCCGGCGACTGCGAGGAGCACGCCCAGGACGTCGATGTGGGCGTTGTTGACGGCCTCGATGGGCACGGCCGGACACCAGGCCCAGTAGGCGGCCTTGCGGAGGTCGTCGCCGCGTCGTCGGAGGATCAGCAGGAGCGTGCCCGTGACGCCGAGGGAGATCAGGGCGCCGCCGGTCTGGAGCGGCTTGTGCCGGGCGCCGGTGGGGGAGAGCCGGTCGACGGCCAGGAAGTACGCCTCGGCGACGGGCGGGTAGATCGTGTGGACGGCGGGCCGGTTGATGCGGGTGCAGTGCCGGGTGCCTCCGGCGGACGGGACGCGGGCCAGGTCGGGGCCCGCGCAGGCGGTGCCGGTGGGGAAGAGCCAGGGGTCGCGCAGCCGGGCGAGCGCCGGGTCCTGAGGGGTGTGGTCGTACGGGGAGACCCCGGCGGACTGGACGCGGCCGTCCCAGGCGTAGCGGAAGGAGTCGGTGCTGGTCCGCGGCGGCCCGGCCAGCCCGGTCAGCGTGACGGCCACGGCCCCCGCCACGATCAGCGGTGCGACATGGCGGCCCGGGACCCGTCGCAGCGCCCGGAGGGCCACGGCGAAGAGCGCCCAGCCGGCCGCGTACCACCGGAACAGGCCGTCGGGATCGCTGAAGTAGCCCCCGTACCGGACGGTGAGGACGAGGACCGCCGTGAGCGCCGACAGGGCCAGTGCGGTGGCGAGGAGCGCGGTGCGAGGGGTGACGGAGCCAAGGGGTTTCACCTGCGGAAGCGTTCCAGGAATCGGCGTCCGAAGGGGGTCGGCGCCGTGGGCGTCCGTGTTTCGTAAGGTGTTCCGGCCGCCTGCGCGGGCCTCGCCGGAGGTGTGATGGGGGGCATGCGTATCACCCTGCCTCCGGGGCCGCCCGTGACCTTCAAGGCGCGCCTGCACGATGCCCGTACCGCGACCGCGATCGGCCGCTGGCTCGGCCTGGCCATGGCCGTCTGCTTCGCTACCGGTGTCGTGAGCCACTACCTCCAGCACCCCCCGGGCTGGCTCGTCGACCGGCTGCCGAGCCGCCCGTACTGGGGCTACCGGCTCACCCAGGGCCTCCATGTGGCGTCCGGGATCGCCGCGATCCCGCTGCTGCTCGCGAAACTGTGGGCGGTCTACCCCCGGTTGTTCGGCTGGCCCCCGGTGCGATCGGCTCGCCACGCCCTGGAGCGGATCTCCGTGGCCGTCCTCGTCGCCGCCGCACTGTTCGAGCTGTTCACCGGTCTGCTGAACACCTTCCAGTGGTATCCCTGGCCCTTCGGTTTCGTTCCTGTGCACTACGCGGTCGCCTGGCTCCTGCTGGGCTCCCTGCTCCTGCACCTCGCCGTGCAATGGCCGCAGATCCGGGACCACTTCACCCTTCGTTCCCCCGGAACACTCGCCCTGCCCGAGACCGACGGGCCGGACCGGCGCCGGCTCCTCCTCGGCGTCTCGGCCGCCGTCGGGGCGGTGACGCTGACCACGGTGGGACAGTCCGTGACCGCGCTCGGCCCGCTGGAGCTGTTCGGCCCGCGCAGCCCCGCCCACGGACTCCAGGGTCTGCCCGTGAACCGGACGGCCGCCGCCGCGCGCGTCACCCGGGCCTCGCTGGCCGACTGGCGGCTGACCGTGGAAGGGCCCCGGCCCTTCACCCTGACGCTGGACGAGCTGCGCGCCATGCCCCAGCACGAGGCCACCCTGCCCATCGCCTGCGTGGAGGGCTGGAGCAAGTCCGCCCGCTGGACCGGGGTACGGATACGCGACCTCCTGGAACGCGCGGGAGGCGGCCCGGCCGCGCGGGCCCGTGTGGTCTCCCTCGAAGCGGCGGGCGCCTACCGGGTGACGGAGATGGGGCGGCACTACGCGCAGGACCCGCTCACGCTGCTCGCGCTCCGCCTGAACGGCGAGGAGCTGTCCCTGGACCACGGTTACCCGGCCCGCGTCATCGCCCCGAACCGGCCCGGCGTCCTGCAGACCAAATGGGTCGGCCGACTGGAGGTCGTGTGATGGGCTTCCGCGTCGTGACGGGCGGGTTCGGACTTGCGCTCGCGGGCTGGGGCGGGTGGCTGCTGCTCCAGCAGCCCGAGCCGTGGCGCATCGCCCTCTGGCTCGGGGGCGCGGTCGTGGTGCACGACGCCTTCGTCGCGCCGCTCGTGATCGCGATCGGCGCCCTCGCCGCCATGGCGGGACGGCGTCTGCGCGGGGTACCGCGCGGGGCCCTGGTCGTCGCGGGCTCCCTGACCGCGATCGCGCTTCCTCCGCTCCTGCGTCCGGGCCCGGTGGCCAACCCCACCGTCCTGCCGCTCGACTACCTGCGCAACTGGCTGCTCGCCATGGCGGCCGTCGCGCTGCTCACCGCCGCCTGCGCCGGTGCACGTGCCCTGCTGCGCAGGGTGGTCCGGAGAGCCTGACCGGAGCGTGTGACCGGAGCGGGTGCTCGGAGCGTGTGCTCGGAGCGTCGCACGCAGAAGCCGCCGGGGTGGGACCGCAGTTCCGCGGATCCCACCCCGGCGGTTCGCCGCGCGGAACCCTCAGCGGGTGAGGTGGACGAAGTGCCGCCCCGCCGTCTGCCAGGTGTCGTACGGGGTCCAGCCCGCGCCCCTCGCCTCGGCGCACAGGGCCCGGGTGCCGAGGCGCGCCCATCGGAAGGACGCCCCACGGCCGCCGTTGCCGTCCTCGACGTGGACCTCGACGCGTTCGTCGACATCGGCGGTGGCGGCCTCGACCAGCAGGGAGCCGCCGGGTGCGGTCAGTTCGGCGGCCCGGTGCAGCAGGGCGGCGGGGTCCCCGCCGATACCGATGTTGCCGTCGATCAGCAGGACCGTGCCCCAAGCGCCCTCTCTGGGAAGGGGTTCGAAGACCGACCGGCACAGTGCGCTGCCACCCGTCCGCACGGTACGGGCCACCGCCTCGGGGGAGACGTCCACACCGAGTGCCGTACGGCCGCGCCGGGCCAGAGCCGCGACCAGACGGCCCGGTCCGCAACCGATGTCGAGGACGGGTCCGCTGCACCGGGCCAGGACGGTGAGGTCGGCCGCGTCGGGCTCCGCGCACCACCGCTCGACGTCGAGCGGCAGCAGCCAGCCGTCGTGGCGCCGGAGGTAGAGCGGGCCCCGGCCCACGCGCAGCGCGTCGGCGTACGGGTCGGCCTGCCAGGTGCGGGTGGCCGGTTCGGTGAGCTCGGCGGTCATCGCGCCACCGCGCACAGGCCGGAGTGCAGGGCGGCGAAACGGGTCCGTGGCGCGGCTGCGGCGACCCGTGCCGCATCGGCGGGGGTGTCCACGTCGCACAGCTCGGGGAGGTCCCGTACGGCCAGCCCCGCGTCGGTGAGCCGCCGCCGCTGGACCTCACCGGTGTGCGCCACGGACATGGGCACCCCGAGCAGCAGCGCCGGGTCGGGCTCCGCCAGGCCCAGCGCCCAGAACCCGCCGTCGTCGGCGGGCCCGAACCAGGCGTCCGTCCCGGTGAAGTCGAGCCCGGGCGCGAGGAGGCCCGGGGTGACCTGCGGGGTGTCCATGCCGATGAGCAGCGCCGGTCCGTCGGCCAGCGCGAAGGCGGCGGCCAGGCGGACGTCCAGGCCGCCCGTCCCCTGCGGGGCGACCTCGATCCCGTCCGGGACCCAGGGCCCCGGCGGGCCGTCGAGGACCAGGACCCGGCGCCGGGCGGGTGTGGCCAGGACCGCGGCCAGGGTGTCCCGGAGCGAGGCGAGGGCCAGGTCGGCCGCCTGCTGCGGGGTGAACGCCGGGATCAGGCGGGTCTTCACGCGGCCCGCGGCGGGAGCCTTGGCGATGACGAGGAGGGTGCTCATGCGGAGGCCCCCTCGGCCGGCGTGCGCCGGGTGCCCGGCGGTTCGGCCAGCACCCGGCGCATGTCGCGTACGGCGTGCCAGGTGCCCCGCCACGTACCGGTGACCTTGGACTTCCCGGACCGGGGCAGGTAGGGGACGTCCGTCTCGGCCACCCGCCAGCCCGCGTCGGCCGCGCGGACGACCATCTGGAGGGGGTAGCCGCTGCGCCGGTCGGTGAGCTCCAGGCCGAGCAGGGCCTCGCGGCGTGCGACCCGCATCGGGCCGAGGTCGTGCAGTCGCAGCCCGGTCCGGCGGCGCAGCATGCGGGCCAGCGCGAGGTTCCCGGCGCGGGCGTGCGCCGGCCACACGCCGCGTTCCCGCGGTCGGCGCCGGCCGAGCAGCAGGTCGGTCTCGCCGGCCGCGACCCGCTCGGCCATCGGGGCGAGCAGGCCGGGGTCCATGGAGGCGTCGCAGTCGCAGAAGCAGACCAGTTCGGCGCGTGCGGCGAGCAGCCCGGCGTGGCAGGCGGCCCCGAAGCCGCGCCGGGGCTCGTGCACGACGGTGGCGCCGAGGCCTCGGGCGATGTCCGCCGAGCCGTCGGTGGAGCCGTTGTCGACGACGATGGCCCGCCACCCGGCCGGCACCCGTGCCAGCACCCAGGGCAGGGCCTCCGCCTCGTCGAGACAGGGGAGTACGAGGTCCGCGCGGGGCGGACGGCAAGCAGAAGGAGTCACCCTCCACACCGTAGGAACCCGAAGGCGGGGAAAGGCGCCCGAAGACCTTACGAAACGCGGACGCCACGTCGCACGGCGGCAGCCCCGGCCCGTCCCGGGCGGCGCGATTTCCGGGGTCAGCCTGAGACGGAGCCGGTCGACGGTGGTGTCGGCCGGCCCCGGAGCGTTCCGTCCTGCGTGCGGCCTTCAGCCCGCGGCGCCCGCCGGCGCCCGCTGACCGGCCCGGGCGAACTCGGCCATCCCGTCGGCGAAGCCGACCTCCGGGCGCCAGCCCAGTTCGTCCCGCAGCCGGACCGAGTCGGCCGTGATGTGCCGTACGTCGCCGAGCCGGAACTCGCCGGTGACCAGCGGCGCGGGCCCGCCGTGCGCCGAGGCCAGCACGGACGCCATCTCGCCGACCGTGTGCGGTTCCCCGCTGCCGGTGTTGTACTGGGTCAGCCTTCCGGCGGACATCCCGCCGACGGCCTCCAGCGCCACCACGTTCGCCGCGGCCACGTCCGTGACGTGGATGAAGTCCCGCCGCTGCGCACCGTCCTCGAAGACCCGTGGGGCCTCGCCCCTGGCCAGTGCGGACCGGAAGAACGAGGCCACCCCGGCGTAGGGGGTGTCCCGCGGCATCCCCGGCCCGTACACGTTGTGGTAGCGCAGCGACACCGCACGCCCTTCCGTGCACCGGGCCCAGGACGCCGCCAGGTGCTCCTGGGCCAGTTTCGTCGTCGCGTACACGTTCCGGGGATCCGCCGGAGCGTCCTCGCCGACCAGGCCCGGAGCGAGCTCGGCCCCGCAGTCGGGGCAGCGGGGCTCGAACCGCCCTGCCGTCAGGTCCTCGGTCCGCCGCGGCCCGGGGCGTACCGTTCCGTGCCGCCCGCAGGTGTACCGGCCCTCTCCGTAGACCACCATCGACCCGGCGAGGACCAGCTCCCGGATTCCGGCCGCGGCCATCTCCGCCAGCAGCACGGCCGTCCCGAGGTCGTTGCAGCCGACGTACTCGGGGGCGTCCGCGAAGTCCTTGCCGAGGCCGACCATCGCCGCCTGGTGGCACACCGCGTCCACTCCGCGCAGCGCCGTCCGGACCGCGTCGGCGTCCCGTACGTCGGCCCGGACGAACTCCGTATCGGGCAGGGGCGGAGTGCCGGGGTGGGCGGCGGGGAGCAGGGCGTCGAGGACGACGGGGTCGTGCCCGCGGGCCGTGAGGGCGGTGACGATGTGGGAGCCGATGAACCCGGCTCCTCCGGTGACGAGTACGCGCATGCTCCGGACGCTACGCACTGCGGGAGCCACCGGGGCCCTGCGGCGCGTGCGCGTAAGGCTTCCGTCATGCTCCGGGCCGCGGCGGGGCCCCGGATCCGTACCCCGCGAGGCCCGGTGCCGCCATGCGTGACTCCGGGTCGGCGTGTCACGGGACCTCCGGTACCTGCGGTGGGGCGGGCGTGTTCTCGTAGGCGGGGGCTGCTCGGTGAGTCCCGGAAAGCGGAAGCGGCGGAGGTGCCCCATGGACGCGAGCGGCGACGGGGAGGGCGGGAACGCGCGCCTGCGGTCGGCCCTGGCGTCCGGGTGGGCGGCCGGCCCGCGGCGGGGGCCGTCGCGTCCGGAGTTCTGGCGCAGCCCGCTGAGGGGGCCGTGGCTGACCGCCGTGTTCGGATTCGTCCTGCTGTTCGGCGTCACCGTCCTCTTCGTGACGGGCCTGCTGTCGTACGCCGCGTACGAACCGGATCTCGCCGCGGTGAACGACCAGACCCCCGACAAGGGGTGGCTCGGCTTCTACCTCTTCCCCTGGCCGACGTCCCCGTACTGGCTCTACCGGGTCACGCAGGGAGTGCACGTCACGCTCGGGATCGTGCTCGTGCCGGTGCTCCTGGCGAAGCTGTGGTCGGTGATCCCCAAACTCTTCGCCTGGCCCCCCGTGCGCTCGGCCGCCCAGGCCGCCGAGCGGCTCTCCCTGCTCCTGCTGGTGGGGGGCGCCGGGTTCGAGTTCGTCACCGGCATCCTCAACGTGCAGCTCCACTACGTCTTCCCGGGCTCCTTCTACACGCTCCACTTCTACGGTGCCTGGGTGTTCATCGGTGCCTTCGTCGTCCACGTGGCCTTCCGGCTGAAAAGGGCCGTGCGGGCCCTGAGCGCCGGGCCACGGCAGCCGCCGCCCGACAGCGAGGAGGCGGCGGGACTGGTCTCGCCCCGCCCGGCCGAACCCACGATCACCCGGCGGGGCGCGCTGGGGATGGTCGGGCTGGGTTCGCTGGCGCTGCTCGTGGTGACCGCCGGGCAGAACGTGGACGGGTGGCTGCGGCGCACGGCCCTCCTGGCGCCGCACGGCCAGGACCCGGGATCCGGGCCGAACGGGTTCCAGATCAACAAGACCGCCGCCGCGGTCGGCATCCGCGCCACCGACATCGGGCCGGCCTGGCGGCTGACCGTACGCGGCGCCGGCCGTCAGGTCGACCTGACCTACGCCCGGCTGCTGACCCTGCCCCGGAACGACGCGTGGCTGCCCATCGCCTGCGTGGAGGGCTGGTCGACTTCCGACCAGCATTGGAGCGGGGTCCGGCTCACCGAGCTGGCGGCTCTCGTCGGCCTCGACGCCGAGCGCGCCCCGCAGGTACTGGTCGAATCCGTCCAGCGCGGCGGATCGTTCGGCTCGGTCGTCCTGAGCGCCCCCCAAGTCCGTGACGACCGCTCCCTGCTGGCCGTACGGGTCAACGGGGCCGTCCTCTCCCGAGACCACGGCTACCCCGCCCGGGTGATCGTCCCCGGCGCGCCGGGGGTCCACAACACCAAGTGGGTCACCCGGCTCACCTTCGGGCAACCCTCGTGAAGCCCCCCACCGCCCAGGCTGCCGCGACCGCCTTCCGCCGCCGCTACGGCGCCTCCCCGCTCCACCTGCTCCTCGTCCTCGCCTCCTTCGCCCTGGCCTGCTATGCCGGCCTGCGCCTGCTCAAGGGCGACACCCTCGGCGTGGCCGTGTGGTTCGTGGGGGCGGCACTCCTGCACGACCTCGTCCTCCTGCCGCTGTACGCGGTCACCGACCTGGCCGTCCAGCACGTCCTGGGATACCGCCCCGGGGAGGAGGGGGACGGGCGGGGGGAGGGGCGGAACAGGTCGCGGGCGGGGGTCAACCACGTCCGGGTACCCGCCTTCGTCTCCGGCGTCCTGCTGCTGGTGTACTGGCCGTTGGTCCTCCGGCAGGTCGGCCACTACACGGTCGCCACCGGCCTGCCGGCCGACGTCTTCCTGGGAAGATGGCTGCTGATCACCGCCTTCCTGTTCGCCGCGTCGGCGGCCGTGCTCGCCGTGCGGCTCTGGAACGGCGGCAGGGACGCGCGGAAGGCCCGCGCCCGCGCCCGCGCAGAGGCCCGCGCACGGGCGAGGGCACAGGCGCGGGCGCGCAGAGCGGGGAAGTGACGCCGCCGGCGCAGCGCGCGCCCGGCGGCACCGCGGCGGCCTCCCCGGCGAGCGCCGCCGGCAGTCAGCCGACCGCGGCCGGCTCCCGGTCAGGTCCCGTCCCCGGTCCGGAATCCGCTCCCGCTGGGAGGAGCGGGATCTCGAAGTGGACGGTCCCGAAGCCTCCGTGCTCACCGGTGGTGCGGGCGTCGAAGACCTCGGTGGCCATGCTGCGCCAGAAGTGCTCCGCGCCCGGGATGTAGGACGCAGCAGCGGCTACCGCAACGAGGTGCTCAGCCTCCGGCTCGATGCGGCCGTCGGATCCTGTGCGGTGGAGCCGGGCGCGCTCCCCCCGGAGGCTGCGGTGGCGTACGGGCCGCGCTGCGGATCCACGCGGCGCTGGACGGCAGCGGCACCGACCTCATGCTCGGCTGCCTCACCGCCAGTTCGCTGGGCATCGCGCCCGCCGTCCACCTGGTCGGCCGGGCCCGCTGGGTCGAGCTCGACGGGCACCTGCTCCTCGCCGACGATCCGTGGTCCGGGATCGGCGGCTCCGACGGCATCGTAGGCCCCGCCCCGCGCGGCGGGCTGGGAGTGCTGCCCCGCGCCGCCATACCCGTGGGCGCCGCACGATGAGAACCATCGCCGCGGTGCGCGGCTTCCCGCCGGCCGTGCGGCTCCTGCTCGTCAACCAGCTCGGCGTTAACAGCGGCTTCTACCTGCTCATCCCGTACCTGGCCACGCACCTCACCGACGACCTCGGGCTGTCGGCGGCGGTGGTCGGCCTGGTCCTGGGCCTGCGCAACCTCAGCCAGCAGGGGCTCTTCCTGATCGGGGGATCCGCCGCCGACCGCCTCGGGGCCCGCGGCGTGATCTGCTCGACGGGGTCAGGCTGCCCCGCAGCCTCCTCGCCCGTGCCCGCAGCGCACTCGCCTCTGTCCAGTACGTGTTCCAGGACCCCGAGGCGGCCTTCGACGAGCACCGGCCGGTCCTCGACCAGGTCGCGCGCACCGCGGTCCGGGTGCGCGGCGCCGACCGGGGCACCGCCCGCAGGCCGCCGTACGCACCCTGGAGGAGCTGGGGCTGGCCGAGGACCTGACCCTGCGGCGCCCGGGCGCGCTGTCCGGCGGCGAACTCCAACGGGCGGCCCTGGCCCGTGCGCTGCTGGCCAGGCCGGACGTCCTGTGCGACGAGATCACCTCCGGGCTCGACGCCGCCACCCGCGATGCCGTCCTCACCCACCTCGCCGGCCTCCGGGAACAGGAGGCGATGACCCTGGTGTGCGGCTGGTCCGGGCGCCACTTCAGGAGGAGAGAGGCCGTCCCCTCGTGCCAAGGGGCGGCCTTTCGCGGGTTCCGGGCCGAAGGCGGGCGCTCCGTTAGCATGTTCGGGCCAACAACGACCGCCTTGAAGTATGAACATCGGCTGACATAGTGATATCTGGGATATCGCGAGCGTTTTCGCGAGCAAGCGGCGGCACCGGATCCCCGGTGCGGAGCCGGCCACGGGTCCTGCTCTGGACCGCGCTGGGTGTGATCGGCCTCGGCTTCCTCGTCGCGCTGGAGATCGCCGCGCACCGTTACGGCGTGCCGGGCCCGATCACCATCCAGACCCGAGAGGTGATCTTCGCTCCGCAGTCGGGCACGGTGCTGTACGCGGGCCTGGCGTTGCTGTTGGTCGTGCTCACCTGGCGGCAGCGGTTCCTCGCGCTCGGCGCCGCCGTCGGCATCGACCTGGTCTTCTGGGGCGTACGGCGAGCCGTGGGCGCCGAGTCGATGTTCGGCAGCGGCGCGCTGTGGGTGACCCTGGCCTGCGCCGTGATCGCCGTCACCCGCCGCACCGGCCGGGAACGCGCCCTGCTGCTGAAGGGCGTCGGGCTCGCCCTGCTGCTGGTCGCCGGCCGCAAGACCGGCTACACCTGGCTGATGCTCACGTCGAGGACCCGCCCGACGGTGCTCGACCCGTACGTGGCCGCCGCCGACCACGCGCTGGGCAACCCGTCCTGGGTGGCGGGCCGGATCGTCGAATCCACCGGCACGGTCGGCTTCCACGTCCTGGAGTGGGTCTACATCCAGCTCCCGGTGATGGCCGTGGTCGTCGCCCTGTACCAGTTGCGCACCGTGGCGGCCGAGCGCCGCTTCCCGCGCCACCACCTGGTGCGCACCTTCCTGGTGATCGGCCTCCTCGGGCCCGGTGTCTACATGCTCTTCCCGGTGGTCGGGCCGATCTTCGCCTACGGCGCCGACGGCGGCCAGTGGGCCGTGGCCAACCTGTGGCCGCACACGCCCCCGGTGATCACCGCGCCGCAGGCGATGCCGTTCGACGGGAAGACCCCGCGCAACTGCATGCCCAGCCTGCACACGGCATGGGCCGCCGCGATCTTCATCCACTCCCGCAAGGGCCCCCGGGCCCTGCGGTGGGCGGGCACCTTCTGGCTGATCGCCACGCTCGGCGCGACGCTGGGGTTCGGCTACCACTACGGCGCCGACATCATCGCCGGCGTGGTGTTCACGCTCACCGTCGAGACGGCCCTGCGCGCCCAGGCCCGCGGCTGGGACCGGCGGGCGGGCCTGCTGGTCGCCCATGGCGCCGTGGTCTTCGCCGTGCTCCTGGCCTCGTACCGCTTCCTCGCGGGAGAGATGGCGGCGCAGCCGTGGGTGTTCGGCCCGCTGCTCGTCCTGGCGACGGCCTCGGTGATCCACGCCTACGTACGGACCACCCGGCGGTGGGAGCGGGAGGAGGCGGCCGGGCCGGTGTGCCTGCCGGTCCAGCGGCGCGAACCCCACCCCGAGGCGCAGCACGCGGCGCAGCACGAATCGAAGCGCGAGTCGCAGCCCGAACCGGTGTGAGACCGCGCCGCCGGCCGTGCCGGACCGGCCCGGCGCCGGCGGGTGCGCGGGGGTCAGGCCGGGGGGCCGGGGGTGAGCGCGGCCGCCGCGGCGAAGAGGCGGGCGCAGCGCCGGGTCATGGCCTCCGGTGACTGTTCGGGGTGCTTCACCCACCAGCGGACGAGCGTGGCGACGAGGTCGCGCCAGACGTACTTGAGGGCATCGGCGTCCAGCGGGTCGGTGGAACCGGTGGCGTGCAGCAGGTCGGCGGTGCCGCCGGCGGCGAGGCGGTCGATGGCCGACCGGTAGCCGGCCGCGCGGGCGGCGGCCTCGCCGTCGGGCGGCAGGGTGGTGTCGTAGAGGACGAACCAGGCCTCCCGCTGCCCCTCCAGGGCGGCGAAGATGCCGTGCAGCACCCGCAGGGGGGTGTCCGGCGTGGCCCCGTCCGGTCCCATCGCGTCCCGGATCGCGCCCAGCAGCCGGTCGCCGACGGGGTCCAGGCAGGCGACGTACAGGTCCTCCTTGGTGCCGAAGTACTGGTGCAGCAGCGTCTTGGTGACGCCGACGCGCGCGGCGATCGAGGCGAGCGAGGCGACGGCGTAGCCGTGGGCGCCGAACTCCTCGGTCGCGGCCGCGAGGATCTGCCGGCGGCGCTGCTCCCGGGGGACTCCCTTGGTGCCGGCCTTCGCGGTCGCGGTCGCCGTCTTCCGCCGGGGGCTCGCCGTCCTCGGCCGTCCGCCCGCCGCCTTCGGCGGTGCTCCGTCCGTGCTCGGCTCCGCGCTTGCCGTCTTCGACCGTGGGGTTGCCATGGAGGGATATTATCCGTAAGTAATTTACCCCTGGGTAAATTCCTGCGACCTTCGGAGCGCACCATGACCGGCACCACCCCGCAGCCGACGTCCCGCACCCGCTCCTGGTGGGGGTGGGGCTGGGCCGACGCCCACCCCGACGACGAGGAATGCACCGCGATGGGCGCGCTGCTGCCCGGCACCCTCGCCCGCCCGCTCCCCGTCCCGCACGTCCGCGACCTGCGCATCGGCGCCCCCGCCGTCGAACCGCCCGCGAGTCTGGCGCACCTGGTCACCGACGACCCCGGCGATCGCGCCGCCCACGCGATGGGCAAGGCGTACCGCGACGTGATACGAGCCCTGCGCGGGCGCCCCGGACGCGTCCCCGACCTCGTCGCCCGCCCGACGGACGACCGGGAGGTGGCCGACCTGCTGGACTGGGCCGGTGACCGGCAGGTCGCCGTCGTCCCCTACGGCGGGGGGTCCTCCGTCACCGGCGGCGTCGAGTACCGGGGCGACGCCCACCGCGCCGTGCTGTCCCTCGACCTGACCGCCATGGACCGCGTCCTGGAGGTCGACACCGACGGCCGGGCCGCCCGCATCCAGGCCGGCACGCTCGGTCCTGACCTGGAGGACCAGCTGCGGCCCCACGGACTCACCCTGCGGCACTTCCCGCAGAGCTTCGAGTTCTCCTCGCTCGGCGGCTGGCTCGCCACCCGGGCCGGCGGCCACTACGCGACCGGCCGCACCCACATCGACGACTTCGTGCAGTCCCTGCGCGTCGTCACCCCGTCCGGCACCAGCGCCTCGTGGCGGCTCCCGGCCTCGGGCGCCGGCCCCTCGCCCGACCGGCTGTTCCTCGGCTCCGAAGGAGCCCTCGGCATCATCACCGAAGCATGGGTCCGCCTCCAGGAACGCCCCGTCCACAAGGCATCGGAATCGGTGGCCTTCACCGAGTTCCACGACGCGCTCCGGGCGGTACGGGCGGTCGCGCAGTCCGACCTGGCCCCGGCCAACTGCCGCCTGCTGGACGCCGGCGAGGCCGGCCTCGCCGGGGCCGCGCAGGACGGGTCCGCCGTGCTCGTCCTGGGCTTCGAGTCGGCGGACGCCCCCGTCGCCGCCCGGCTGGAACGGGCCGTCGACCTGGCCCGCGGCTACGGCGGCCGGCGCAGCGGACCCGACGGCGCCGCGGCCACCGGCGGCGCCGGGGACGGCGCCCCGGCCGACGCCGCCGTGTCCGCCTGGCGCGCGGCCTTCCTGCGGATGCCCTACCTCCGGGACGGTCTCGCCAGGATGGGCGCCATCGCGGAGACCTTCGAGACGGCGGCCACCTGGGACCGGATCCCCGCGCTGATCGAGGACGTACGCACCGAGGTCGCAGCGGCGGCGCTCAAGGCGACCGGGTACCCCGCGACCGTCAACTGCCGGCTCACCCACGTCTACCCCGACGGCGCGGCCCCGTACTTCACCGTGCTCTCGGCCGGCCGGCCCGGTGACGAGGTCGCCGTCTGGGACGAGCTCAAGGCCGTGGCGAGCGAGGTCCTGCACCGGCACCGGGCCACCATCACCCACCACCACGCCGTCGGCCGGGACCACCGCAGCGCCTACGACCGGCAGCGCCCCGAGCCCTTCGCCCTCGCGCTGCGCGCCGCCAAGGGAGCACTCGACCCCAAGGGCATCCTCAACCCGGGCGTGCTCGTGGACTGAGCGTGCTCGTGGACTGAGCGGTTCCTCGACCGAACGGGAGCTATCCCTTGCGCACCCGCGCCGTACGGCGGCGGGAGATGCGCGGGCGGCGTCCGGTCATGGCCGGCGCCGCCAGGGCGAACCTCACGGTGATGTGCGCGCCGCCCAACGGGCTGCGGGCGATCCGCACCGAGCCGCCCGTGGCGTTCGCCGCCCGGTGCGCGATGTCCAGCCCGAGCCCGGTGGAACCGGTGCTGCTCCCGCGGGAGAGGGCCCGGTCCGGGTCCGGGATGCCCGGTCCGCCGTCCTCCACGACCAGTTCCACGGCCTGCGCCGTGCGGACCACCTGGACACCGAACGGGGTGCCCGGCGGGGTGTGCCGGAAGACGTTGCCGATGAGCGCGTCCACCACGGCGGCGACGTCGTCGTCGGACAGGGCGACGGCGGTGGGTTCCTGGGTCAGGTCCAGGGAGCAGCACCGGTCCTGCTGTTCGGCCAGCACCGACCAGAAGGAAGTGCGGCGGCGGACGACCTCGGCCGCCTCGCAGCGCGGCCCGGGCGCCGCCGCTTCGGCGGCCGGCCGGCCGGAGGACGGTTCCGCGCCGAGCAGGCCCTGGCCCATCGGGCCCACGGCCAGCGGGGTGCGCGCGGCGGCGATGATGGCCTGGAGCTCGGTCTCCAGTTCACCGACGGCCGCCTCCACCCGGGCCGACTCGGGGGTGCCGGCCATGCGTTCCGACGCCAGGTGCAGGGCGGTCAGCGGGGTGCGCAGCCGGTGCGACAGGTCGGCGACGAGCTCCCGCTCCACGGCGAGCAGCTCCGTCATCCGCTGCGCCATCGCGTTGAACGCCTTGCCGGCGTCGCGCAGTTCCCTGGGGCCCATGGGGTCCACGCGGGTGTCCAGATCGCCCCGGCCGAGCGCGTGCGAGGCCTGCGCGAGCCGTTTGGAGGACCGGACGACCTTTGCGCCGAGCCGGTCGGCGACCAGCACGGAACCGCAGATCAGGCCCACGGCGAGGAAGGTCATCACGGCCCACGACTCCGTGACGCCGCGGGTCAGTTCCGCCTCGGGGACGAAGTTCTCGATGACGGCGACGCGGTCACCGGGGAGCACCACCGGCTGCAGGCAGATCCAGCCGTCAGGGATCTCCTGGGAGATGGACTCGCGCCCCTCCTGCGCCCGTTCGAGCAGGGCCGCGGGCGCCTTGGAGCTGCCCAGGGGGCCGGAGTCGGGCAGATGGACGACCAGGTGCTCGGCCGAGTCCAGGCTCGCCGCGGATTCCCGCAGCGCGGCCGGGTCCGTGGTCACGGTGAGGACCGGGGCCAGGGCGGCGGCCTGCTGTTCGGCCGCGGTGACGCCCTGCTCCTTGACGAGCGACATCACCAGCGCGGCCAGCGGTATGAGGAAGGAGAGCGCGACCATGGAGGTCACGGCGAGCGCCACTCCGGCCAGCGAGCGTCTCAACGCGGTGCCACCAGCTTGATGCCGACCCCGCGTACGGTCAGCAGGTAGCGCGGGGCCGCCGCGCGTTCGCCGAGCTTGCGGCGCAGCGAGGACAGGTGCACGTCCACGGTCTGGTCGTCGACGTACGGTTCGCGCCAGACCTCGGTCAGCAGACGGCGCTTGGAGACCACCTGGCCCGAGTGCAGGGCGAGGAACGCCAGCAGGTCGAACTCCCGGCGGGTGAGGCGGAGCTCCCGGCCGGCCAGGTACGCGGTCCGGGCGCCCGGGTCCACGGCGAGTTCGCCCACGGTGACCGGGCGCAGCGGTTCGGCCGCCGGGGCCACCGCCGTACCGGGCAGGCCCGCCACGGCCCCGGCGGGGGGAACGTGGCTGGTGCGGCGCAGGACGGCGGACAGCCGTGCGATGAGCTGGCCCCCGGAGAAGGGCTTGACCAGGTAGTCGTCGGCGCCCGCGTTGAGGATCTTGATGATCTCGGTCTCGTCGTCCCGGGCGGTGGACACCAGCACGGGAACGGAAGATATGCCCCGGATCATGCGCAGTGCGTCGCCTCCGTCCAGATCGGGCAGTCCCAGGTCGAGGACCACCGCGTCGACGGGCGCCTGGGTGACCTCGCGCAGACCGCCGAAACCGTCGGCCGCGCTGCGCACGGCGTACCCGTGCTCCGTCAGGACCTCGATCAGTGACTGGCGGATGCTGGGGTCGTCTTCCACGACCAGGACGCTCGGCATGTGGACACCTTAGGGGCTTCGAGCCGGTGGTCCGCGGACAGGTGGCCGAGCTTCCGCCTCGCCCCGTTCCGTCCGGCTCCGTCCCGCCGGGCGGGGTGTTCCACGCCGCTCCGCCCTGCCGTCCCCTCGCCCGGCAGGGCGGAGCGGAGATGAGGATCCGGTCCCGTGGGGAACCGGTCAGTGGACGGCGAACCTGAGGTCGTCGCCGATGACGCGGAGGTGCACGGGCCGGTCGGCGACCGGAATGGTGCAGCCCTCCTTCGTGCTGCAGCTCGCGTAGCCGAGCATCACGGTCGCGTCCCCGTTGCGGTCCGCGCGGATGGGCAGGGTGGTGGTGACCGGCCCGTCCGGATAGACCGGGACCGGCGCGTTCACCCCGGGCACGCGGATCTTCTGCACCGGGGCGGAGGCCTTCAGCCGGCCCTCGGCCGTGAGGGCCCCGGTGACGGCCACCGCGGTCGGCCGGCCCACGCCCTCGACGCCGGTGGCCGGCAGGTCGGTGCTGTAGAGGTGGAAGCCCTTCTCCTCGGGGCTGAACACCGTGGTGAGGGTGCCCTTCGAGGACTTCCAACCGGACACCGACAGCGTGACGGTGACGCCGTTCTCGGTGAACCGCGTCGTGGCCGTCCCGGCAGCGGCGGGCGCTCCGGACGCCTCGGGGGCCGTGGACGCCGTGGACGCCGTGGACGCGGAGGCGCCGGTGTCCTCGGCCGGCTGCTCGCCGCACGCGGAGAGGGCGGCCAGGGAGAGGAGGGCGGCCGCGACGCGCGCCTTCCGGGAGTGCCGCAAGGAGCGGGAGGGGTTCATGTGTGCCTCTGTTGCGCAGGGATCGGATTCGGGGACTGCGGGGACTGCGGGGACTGAGGGGATTGCGGGGCTCAGGGGATCGCGGGGACCGGGAGGAGTGCGGGGACGACGGGGCGGGGACTGCGGACGGCGGCGCTACAGGGCCGTACTGAAGTCCGCGCTCCACACCTGCATGCGGTACACCAGGTCGTTCCACACGCCCGTGGCCAGCAGGACGCCGACCAGGACGAGCAGGCCCCCGCCGATCCGCAGCACCCACGGGTAGTGGCGCTTGACCAGGCCGAAGGCGCCCAGGGCGCGGCGGAAGGCCAGTGCGGCCAGGACGAACGGCAGGCCCAGCCCGAGGCAGTAGGCGCCCATCAGCAGTGCGCCGCGGCCCGCGCTCGCCTCGGTCCAGGCGAGTGCCTGCACGGCGGCCAGCGTCGGTCCGATGCACGGGGTCCAGCCCACCGCGAACACCGCGCCCAGCAGGGGCGCTCCGGCGAGACCCAGCGCGGGGCGCCGGTGGCTGCGGAACTCCCGCTGGGTGAAGCCCGGCAGGAACCCCATGAAGGACAGCCCCATGAGCGCGGTGAACGCCCCGAGCACCTGGTTGACCGCCTCCTGGTGCGACAGGAGGGTGCGGCCGAAGTAGCCGAAGAGGGCGCCCCCGGAGACGAGGACCGCCGTGAAGCCCAGCACGAACAGCAGCGCGCCGGTGGCCATCCGGCCGCGGCGCCCGCCGTCGGCCTCGGCCAGGTCGGCGACCGACAGGCTGGTCACGTAGCTGAGGTAGCCCGGTACGAGCGGCAGGACGCAGGGGGAGAGGAAGGAGACCAGCCCCGCGGCGAAGGCCACGGGGGCGGCGATCACCAGCGTTCCGGTGACGAGGGAGGAGGTGTCCGCGGCCAGCGTCCAGGCGGTGACCGCGCCGTCCGTGACCGGGGTCATGACCCCTCCTCCACCACGCGTGTGAGCAGGGGCCGCAGTTGCTCGTCGGTGACGGCGCCGCCGATGGCGACGGCGACGCGTCCGCGGCGGTCGATCACCAGGGTCGAGGGGATGGTCTGCGGGTTGAGCAGTTCGGGCGGGAAGCGCAGCAGGAGTTCGCCGTCGGGGTCGTGCAGGCTGGGGAAGCCCAGGCCGTGCGCGCGGACGAACGACCGGGCGGCCGCGCGGTCCCGGTCCCGGGTGTTGATGCCCAGGAACCGGACCCCCTCGGCCCGGGACTGCCGGCTCAGCCGCTCCAGGTCGTCGGCCTCCGCCCGGCAGGGGCCGCACCAGGAGCCCCAGACGTTGAGGACGACCACGTTCCCGCGGAACCCTGCCAGGGTGACCTGCTCGCCGTCCAGGTCCTCGCCGGCCAGTGCGGGTGCCTCCCGGCGGGCGCCGGGGTCCAGGACGGCCGCCCCGGCCGCGGCGGTGACGGCACCGGGCCGTCCGCCCGCCGGGCCGGCGCCGCCGGTGCCACTGCCGCCGGCCCCCGTACCGCCGGCGGCGAGGACACAGCCGGCCGCCGCCACCACCAGGCCGGCCCCGGCCAGGAGGACGGACGGCCGGCGCCCGGTGACCGGTCTGCTCACGACGCCCACTTGCGCAGGAAGGAGTTGATGCCGTCCGAGGTCAGCGACGGGTTGCCGGTGACGTGGGTGTCGGTGCGCACGCTGCCGTTCGGGGAGACGACGACCAGCACGGGCATCTTGTAGGTGCCGCCCGAGGGGCTGTACTTGCGCAGCAGCGCGGAGTTGGCGGAGCTGTTGCCACCGATGTCGATCTTGACGAGGTGGTAGGAGGAGCCGAGGATCTCCGAGGTCTTCGCCTGGCCGAACACCTTGTCCGCGGCCTTGCAGTTGCCGCACCAGTTCGCGCCGAAGTCGAGCAGGACCATCCGTCCGTCGGCCTTGGCCGCGCGCAGCGCCGCGTCGATGGCCTTCCCCGCGTCGGCCGTGGGGTAGCCGGGGCCGGGGACCTTGGCGGGGGTCTTGGGCGCGGCGGACGTACGGGCCGGCTTGGCGGTCGTACGGGCGGGGGCGGCGGAAGCGGACTTGCCGCGGACGGGGCTCGCGGAGGAGCCCGGCGCGGAACCGGCGGACGCCGAAGCGGAGGCGGCCGCGGAGGCCGACGCGGACGGCGAGGCCGAGGAGGCGGTCGGGTCCCCCGCGGGGGACTCCGTGGCCGTGGACTCCGTCGAGGAGGAGAGGGCGTCCGGGGACTGTGCGGCCACGGAGGCGGCCGCGGACCCGGCGGACTGCGAGGAGGTCGGCCCGCAGGCGGCGGTCAGCCCCGCGGCGACCACGGCGGCGGCGACCAGCGGCAGCCGCTTCCCCAGGGGCGCGGCCGGGCGGGCCGGCGTCGTACGGCGGTCGGCGCGGACGGGTCGGAGCATGCGAGAACTCATGGCGAAGACACCCCAAGGCACGGTGGGACGGCGGGACTGCGGGACGGCGGAACGCCCCCGCTCGGTGGAACCCGGCGGCCCACGGTTCGCCGGGGAGTCACGCCCCGGCGCCGGCGGCCGCTTCGGATGACGTGAGCATAGGACCGCTCCGGGCCGCCGGAACCGTCTCGGCGCGATCTTGAGGATGCCCTAAGGAAGAGCTCAGCTTCCGCTTCGCCGGAACTCCGTCCATGAGCGCATACGGGCAGGTGAACGCGGCAGAACGGACCAGGCGGGGCGAGTGCGGCGGATCGCCGGGAACGGCCGGGTCAGAAGGAGGACTCGCGGACGCTGGCCCGCGCACCCGAGTCGACCGTCGCCGTGATGACCGACCGGTGGTCGGGGCTGCTGAACGTGACCGTGAGGGTGGTGTCCGAGGTCTGCGAGGTGGTGGTCTTGAAACCGCGGCCGGGGATCGCGGAAATGAGGCAGACGCCCCGGCTGCCGTAGCGCACCGTGACCTTGCCGCCCTGCGAGGGGACGGTGTGCAGGCCCGCTCCGCCCTCCTTGCAGTCGACGGTGCTCTTCGGCGGTGTGCTCCGCGGGGTGCCGGTCGGGGTCTTGGAGGGGCTGGGGGCCGTGGCCGAGGGCGACGGCCGCTGCGTCGCCGAGGGGGAGGTGCTCGCGGACGGGGAGGCGCTCGGGGAGGGGGAGCCCGGCGCCAGGCTGCCCGCCAGCCAGGCCGGCGGTGTCTCGATGACCGTCGGGGCGGAGCGGGCGACCGGGGGCGTGTGCCGGGTCGTGCCGACGACGAACTGGACCGTGGCGAGCACGGCCGTGACGCTGGCGGCCGTGCACGACAGCCATATGAACAGGTAACGCGGAAGTCGGGGCACCGCCATATAGTGGCCGACGCGCCGACGGGGCCGTCACCGCCTCCCCTCCCAAGGGCCGGGACGGCCCGGACGGTCCGCAGAACTCCGGAAACTCCGAAAACTCCGGAAACTCCGAAAAAGCTGAAAGGGCTGAAAACGCCGAAGACTCCGACGAAGCCCAGGAGCTCCGGAGAAGCCCCGTAGTGCCGGAGAAGCCCAAGAGCCCCGAAGGGTCCGGGAACAAAAACGCCGACGTCCTCCGTACCCGCGCGTGCGGGTACGGAGGACGTCTCCTGTGGGGGGTGTTACCGGTGTGGTCTCCTGGCCCGGCGGTCCTGTGGTCCCGTTACCGCGAGGCGCCGAAGTCCTGCGTCCACCACGGGCCGCCGTCGCCCTTGTGGACGCCTATGCCGATCTCCTTGAAGGAGCAGTTGAGGATGTTGGCCCGGTGGCCGGAGCTGTTCATCCACGCGTTCATGACCGCAGCGGCGTCGGCCTGCCCACGAGCTATGTTCTCGCCCAGCGTGGACCACTTGTAGCCGGCGGCCTCCACCCGGCTGGTCATCGTCGACCCGTCGGGACCGGTGTGCGACATGACGCCGGCGCGGGCCATGGTGTCGCTGTAGGCCCGTGCGGCGTTGCTCAGCTTGGCGTTGGAGGTCAGGGCACCGCACCCGGCCTTCGCCCGTTCCTTGTTGACCAGGGCGAGGACCGCGGACTCGGCGTCGGTGTTCACCGTGCCGCCGCCGGAGCCGCCGCCGGACCCCCCGGAGCCGCTGCCCTTGGTCGGGGTGGCCTTGCGGGTGGGCTTGTTCGTCGGGGCCGGCGGCTTGGCCGGGGCGCTGGTGGTCTTGGCCGCCGCCGGCTTCGTGGGACTGGCGGAGCCGGCGGCGGCGTCCCCGGCGCCGGGCGTGCCCGACGGGAGCGCGCTCGCCGAGGCCGAGGCGTCGGCGGTGAGCAGCGGGTCGGACGGGGCGGGAGTCGAGGTCCCGGTCGTGTCACCGGTGCCCGCGGCGGCGGACTTCGAACCGGTCGAGGCTTCGGCGCGCCGGTCGTGGCCGTCGCCGTCGCCGTCGGAGTCGGCCACCGCGACCCCGACCGCCACTGCCGCGGCCGCCGCCGTGACGGACAGCACGATGCGCGTGCGCACCGCCTTCTTCCGGCGGACCTCGGTGCGGGACGGCGTTTCGGGAGTACGGGCGCGGCTCATGCCGGTAACACCTCACAAGGGCGGGGGAGGAGCGGATTGCACTGCCGAGCCTAGGGCGGTGACCAGCGAAAAAAGCCCCAAGAGGGCGTTCTTCAAGGTCCCTTAAGGAAGCCCGCAGGGATGACACAGGAACGAGTCGGGCAAATCCCCCGACTCGGCGTCCGGTTCGAGTGCGGGGCGGCCGTCGGTCCGGTCCGGTTCGGACCGGGGTGGCCGGCGGCTCGGGCGATCTGACGAGATCAGGGAGGGGATTCCGGTGGAAACGCCCATTCCCCGCCCGGGCGGCCCCATCCATGATCTTCCGGTAACCGGAAGTATTTAGTCCGCTTCTTCGTCCCGACGAGCCAAACGAGGACTCATGCTCGCCCAGCTCCCCTCCCGAGTCGGTCATATCGGGTGGAAATCCAGTGAAGATCCTGTTCCCGGTCGAGGGGCGCTGGTCAATTGAGGTTCCGGAACGCCCGCCCGGGCAACGCGCTGCCACCCTGGCCTCCGCCCCCAGGGCAAGGCCCGCGGCCCCCGCGCCCCTCCGAAGAGGTCCGGCCGCCCAGGCCGTCCGTGTCGGCCGCCGAGCCCGCGGCGGCCGCCGAAGCACCCCTTTCCGACCACGAGGTACAGCTCATCAGGGCGTCGGTCTCGGTGGTCGAACCTCTCGCCGCCGACATGACGGTGTACTTCTACGCGATCCTCTTCGCCCGCTACCCCGCGGTCCGCCCGATGTTCCCGCCGGGCATGGACACCCAGCGCGGCCGACTCCTGCGCGCGCTGCTGCGCATCGTGGACCTCGTCGACGACCCCGCTGCGCTGGTCCGCTTCTGCGGCCACCTCGGCCGCGACCACCGCAAGTTCGGCACTCTCGCCGCGCACTTCCCGGCCGTGGGGGAGTGCCTCCTCGCCTCCCTCGCCCGGTACGCGGGCCCCGCGTGGACCGAGGAGATCGCAGCCGCCTGGACGAAGGCGTACGGTGTCGTGGCCCAGGTCATGATCAGTGCCGCCGAGGAGGACGCGGCGGTCCGGCCCGCGGTCTGGCCCGCCACGATCGTGCACCACATGCCGCGCGGAAACGGCATCGCCGAGATCACCGTGCGGCCCCACCTGCCGTACGAGTACTCCGCCGGTCAGTACGTGAGCCTCGAAACCCCGTGGTGGCCAAAGCAGTGGCGCTATTACTCCCCAGCCAACGCGCCCCGCGAGGACGGCACTCTCACCTTCCACGTCCGTGCGGTCCCCGGCGGCCTGGTCAGCGAGGCCCTGGTGCACCGGGCCGCGGTGGGTGACGTCCTGCAACTGGGCAGCCCGATGGGCGACATGGTGCTGGAAGCCGCCGAGCACCGGGAGCTGCTCTGCGTTGCCGGCGGCACGGGGCTCGCCCCGATCCGCGCGCTGATCGAGGAGGTCGCCCGGCGCGGGGAACGCCATCAGGTCGACCTGTTCCTCGGTGCCCGCACCGGAGCCGAGCTCTACGGTGTGAACGACATGCTCCGGATGTCGCAACGCCACCACTGGCTGACCATCAGAGGTGCGGTCTCGCACGAGTACATCCCCGGAATCCGGGGGTCACTGCCGGACATACTGGCTGAATACGGGCCCTGGTACCAGCACGACGTCTTCCTCAGCGGCCCGGCCCGCATGGTCGTCTCGGCGCGGGAAGCGCTGACCCGGAGCGGCACCCTGCGCGAGCACATCCACTGCGACCCGTTCGAGCCCGTTCTCTCCGTCCGCTGAACCCCTCCCCTCCACCTGCCAGGAGAAGTCGCCCGTGACCGTCCCTCCCCCGACTCCTCCTCCCCAGCCTCTTCCTTCGCCGGTGCCACGCCCGTCGTTCGGTTCGGCCGGGGAGCACCACCTGCAGCGGCATCTGGGCACCGCCGATCGGGCCGCCCGCTTCTACGACCGCCAGGTGCGCGACCGGCTCACCCCGCCGATGCGGGAGTTCATCGGCCGTCAGACCATGGTCTTCCTCGCCACCGCCGACTCCCACGGCGAGTGTGACGCGAGCTTCCGGGCCGGCCCGCCGGGTTTCGTCCAGGTCATCGACGAGCACAGCCTCGCCTACCCCGAGTTCGGCGGCAACGGGGTGCTCGCCAGCGCCGGAAACATGCTGGAGAACCCCCATCTCGGCATGCTCTTCCTGGACTTCACCCACCATCACCTGGGCCTCCACGTCAACGGTACCGCCCGCCTCTACCACGACGAGGACCTGCGCCGCTTCCACCCCGGGCTGCCCGCCGGCCTCCCGCCGGGACGCCATCCCCACATGTGGGTGCACCTCACCGTCGAGGAGGCCTACATCCACTGCTCCAAGCACATCCCGCACCTGGTTCCGGCCCCCCGTCCCGCCGGTCAAGGCGCGGCCCGCCCGAAGGACGCGGATTACTTCACGGCGCCCCGGGAGGAGTGAGGCGGGGTGTCGCCCGCCGCGCCCGCTCCCCTACAGTGCGTGATGCCGACGACACTCCTCAGTCGAACTGGAGCCGACCCGTGGACACCCACGCCCACCCCGCCCCCGGCTCCCTCACGGGCCCGCCCACGGCAGGCCGCCCACTCCCCGAGCTGGACCCCGCCCTCGTCGGACAGTGGCAGGCCGGGGGAGGGGAACTCGTCGACCTCTTCGCCCTGGCGCGGCAACGGCTCGGCGGCATCGCCGCGCTCCGGCTCGGAGGGCCGGGGCCCACCGTCCTGGTCACCGCCCCCGAAGCCGTGCAGCACGTCCTCGCCCGCCAACCCGGCCGGTACGTGAAGCGCTCGCACCGCGCCCGGCTGCTGATCGGCGACGGCGTGCTGGCCGCGACGGGCGACGCGTGGCAGAGCCAACGGCGGCTGTTGCAGTCCCAGTTCACCGGTCGGGGGATGCGCCGCTACGAGCAGCGGATTACCGCGGCCGCCCGGACCGCCGCGGCCCGCTGGGCCGCGTACGCCCGCACCGGTGAGGAGTTCGACCTCGGCGAGGAGATGCGCCGCTTCGCCCTGGACGTCATCTGGCGGACCCTGACGGGGCACCCCCTCGACCCCGCCACGGAAGGCGAACTGGCCGCCGTGCCCGCCGTGGTGGCCGCCCTGCCCAGCCTGCCCGCCGACGCCACCGCCGCCCAAGGGGCCGTCGCCGCCGACCTGGCCAGGATCGACGCCTTCGCGCACCGGGTCATCGCCGCGGCCCGTGACGGCGAGGCCGGTCCCGACGGTCCGGGCCTGCTGCACGTCCTGCTCGACGCGGCCGGGACCCGCCCCGAGTACACGGACCGGCTGATCCGCGACGAGCTGGTCACCCTGCTGGTCGCCGGTCACGAGACCACCGCCGTCACCCTGACCTGGCTCCACCTCCTGCTGGACCGGCACCCGGAGGAGCGGGAGCGGGCCCTGGCCGCCGGCCCCGAAGGATCCGCCGAAAGGCGCCGGGCCCTCCAGGCGCTCGTCCACGAAACACTGCGCTTCTACCCGTCCGCCTGGATCCTGCCGCGCTGCGCGGCGGAAGACGACGTCCTCGCCGGATACCGGATCGAGGCCGGCACCGACGTCCTGGTCTGCCCCTACCTCACCCACCGGGACCCCGGCCTCTGGGAGGACCCCGAGCGGTTCGATCCGGACCGCTTCACCACCCCCGGCCGGCGCCCCGACCGCCCCGGGAGCTATTTCCCCTTCGGCGTCGGCCCCCGGGCCTGCCTGGGCCTGCAGTTCGCCCTCCGGGAGTCCACCGCCCTGCTCGAACACCTGCTGCCCGCCCACCGTCCACGGTTCCTGTCCACCCCGGCCGGGGCGGCGTACGGCATCACCGTCCGCCCTGACGGCCCGACCCCGGCCACGCTGGACGGGCGGCACGTCCGAGGCGGGCGGCACGCCTGACCGGCCGCGGCGGACCACTGGCGAAAACGCCCCGTCCGGCGAAAAAAGCCTTGGACGGCGCGGAGGCCGCCACGGGACACTGCGCATCTTGTCCTCAGTGGTCCGACAAGGCAGGTTTGAAATGGATTCGCCTGATTCGAGCAAAGGTTCGCCGGGCCGGGGTCCGGTACTCCTCGCACTCCGCTACTACGGACGGGAGCTGGCCAGGCTGCGCCGGCTGACGGTTCCCGCGATGCTGCTCCCGGCGCTGGGCAACATCTGCATCAACTACCTCGCGCCGCTGGTCGTCGCCAAGCTCGTCGGCCGCATCGTGGGGGGCGCCGGCACCGGCATCGACCTGATGTTCCCCTACGTCCTCGGCTTCGCGGGCGTCCTGCTGCTCGGCGAGACGCTGTGGCGCATCGGACTGCACTGTCTGAACCGTCTGGACGCCCGGGGCATCGAGCAGCTCTACGTCATCGGTATGGACGAACTGTTCGCCAAGGACGCCGCGTTCTTCCACGACAACTTCGCCGGCTCCCTCACCAAGCGGGTCCTGAGCTTCGCCTCCCGTTTCGAGGAGTTCGTCGACACGCTCACCTTCTCCGTCATGGGCAGCTTCGTACCGCTGCTGTTCGCGTCGGTGGTGCTCTGGAGTTACGAGCCGATGCTCGTGGTCGGACTGCTGGTGATGATCGCCGTGACGGCGCTGTGCGTCGTCCCGCTGATCCGGCGCCGGCAGGCGCTCGTCGCCCGGCGCGAGGAGGCCATCGCCCGGGTCTCCGGCCATGTCGCCGACAGCCTGATGAACATGGACACCGTCCGCGCGTTCGCCGCGGAGGAGCGCGAGGCCGCCGAACACCGGTCCCGGGTCGCGGAATCGCGGCGGCTGACACTGCGGTCGTGGGACTACGGCAACCTGCGGATCGACACGGTGGTCGCGCCGATGTCCGTGCTGACCAACGCGCTCGGGCTGGTCGTCGCGCTCTCCCTCGGGGCGGGGGAGCACGGGGTGGAGGCGGTCATCGTCGCCTTCACCTACTACGCGAGCGCGACCCGCATCATGTTCGAGTTCAACCAGATCTACCGCCGTCTGGAGAGCTCGATGACGGAGGCGGCCCAGTTCACCGAACTGCTGCTGACCCCGGCGACGGTGCTCGACCCGAAGTCCCCCGAACCGCTGCGGCCGCGGGCCGCCGACGTGCGCTTCGAGCAGGTGAACTTCGCCCACGGCGGCGCCAAACCCCTCTTCGACGGGCTCGACCTGCACGTGCCCAGCGGCTCGAAGCTGGGTCTCGTCGGCCGTTCCGGCGGGGGCAAGACCACGCTCACCCGGCTCCTGCTGCGGATGACCGACGTCGATGCGGGCCGCATCCTGATCGGCGGGCAGGACATCAGCCGGCTCTCCCAGGCGGACCTGCGCAGCCAGATCGCCTACGTGCCGCAGGACCCAGCGATGTTCCACCGCACGCTCCGGGACAACATCGCCTTCGCCCGGCCGGACGCCACCGACGCCGAGATCCGCCGCGCGGCGGAGGCGGCGCACGTCACGGAGCTCGCCGACGCCCTGCCGGACGGCTTCGACACCATGGTGGGGGAGCGCGGGGTGAAACTCTCCGGCGGTCAGCGGCAGCGGGTGGCCCTGGCCCGCGCCATCCTGCGCGACGCACCGATCCTGCTGCTCGACGAGGCGACCAGCGCCCTGGACTCGGAGAGCGAGGTCCTCGTCCAGGAAGCGCTGTGGCGGCTCATGGAGGGTCGTACGGCCCTGGTGGTCGCGCACCGGCTGAGCACGGTCGCCGGCATGGACCGGCTCGTGGTCCTCGACCGGGGCCGGATCGTCGAACAGGGCACGCACCAGGAGCTGCTGGCCGGCGAGGGCGCGTACGCCAAGCTCTGGCAGCACCAGTCCGGCGGCTTCCTCGACGACACCCCGGCAGCGGTGGAGCTGACCTGAAGCGGGCCCGGCCGACCCGGCCTCCGGGCCGGCCGGGCCGACGGCCGGCGGCTGCCGGCCGTGGGCCGTGCGCCGGGCCGCCGGCACCGCAGCCGGCCGGCGGCCGCGGGTCAGCGGCCGCGGGTCAGCGGCTGCCGGGGGCGGCGGCCTCGCCGACCAGTTCCTCCAGGACGTCCTCCATGGTGACGAAGCCGATCACCGCGCCCCGCCCGTCCGTCACGGCGGCCAGGTGCGTGCCCGCGGTGCGCATCGCGGTCATGGTGTCGTCCAGCGGGGTGGTCACCGGCACCTCGGTGACGGTGTGCAGGGCGCTCCGCGGGAACGGCGCCGAGCGGTCCGCCGCACCGAGGGCGTCCTTGATGTGGAGGAAGCCCAGGATCGCGCCGCCGGGGCCGGTGACGACCAGGCGGGAGAAGCCGTGTGCGGCGGCGACCCGCTCCAGCCCGCGCGGGGTCACGTCCCGGTCGACCGTCACGAACCGCTCGCGCGGGATCATGATCTCGCCGACGGTGCGGGTGCCCAGCTCCAGGGCGTCCTGGAGCCGCTCGCTGCCCTCGGCGCCGATCAGGCCCGCGTCGCGCGAGTCCTTGACCAGCCGGGCCAGCTCGTCGTCGGTGAAGACCGCGCCGACCTCGTCCTTCGGCTCCACCTTCAGCAGCCGCAGCAGGGCGTTGGCGAAGGCGTTGATGCCGAAGACCAGCGGGCGCAGGGCCCGGGTGAGGGCGACCAGCGGCGGGCCCAGCAGCAGCGCGGTCGGCGCCGGGGCGGCGAGCGCGATGTTCTTCGGGACCATCTCGCCGATCAGCATGTGCAGGTACGTCGCCAGGGTCAGCGCGATCACGAACGCGATCGGGTGGATCAGCGCCTCCGGCACGCCGATCGAGGCGAACGGCGGTTCCAGCAGGTGCGCGATGGCGGGTTCGGCGACCGCGCCGAGCACCAGCGAGGAGACGGTGATGCCGAGCTGGGCGGTGGCCATCATCGCCGAGAGGTGCTCCAGGCCCCACAGGGTGGTCCTCGCCCGCCGGTTGCCCTTGGCGGCGTCCGGTTCGATCTGGCTGCGGCGTACGGAGATCAGCGCGAACTCGGCGCCGACGAAGAAGGCGTTGGTGACCAGGGTCAGTGCGCCGATCAGCAGCTGGACGATGGTCATCGGGCCTCCTCCCCGGAAGCGGTCCCGTCGCCCCCGTCGTCCCCGTCGCCCCCGTCGGCCGCCGGAGCGGGCGCGGTGACGCTCACCCGGTCGGCCCGGTGGTGGTCTATGACGAGCACGGTCAGTTCCCAGCCGCCGACCGTGACGGTGTCGCCCGCGACGGGGATGCGCGCCAGTTCGGTCGCGATCAGGCCGGCCAGTGTCTCGTACGGGCCCTCCGGCGCGTCCAGGCCGATCCCGGCGAGCTGGTCCACCCGGACGGAGCCGTCGGCCTCCCAGACCCTGCGGCCCTCGCGCCCGGGGCCTTCCAGGAGGTCGGGGACCTCCATCGGGTCGTGCTCGTCGCGGACCTCGCCGACGACCTCCTCGACGATGTCCTCCACCGTGGCGACACCGGCGGTGCCGCCGTACTCGTCGATCACCACGGCCATGGTGCGGGCCGTGCGCAGGCGGCCGAGCAGGGTGTCCACGGGGAGGGAGTGCGGGACCAGAAGCGGCTTCGTCATCAGGCCGGTGACCGGGGTCAGGACCCGCGTCTCCTCCTCCAGGGCCAGCACGTCACGGATGTGGACGGTGCCGATCACCTCGTCGAGGCTGTGCCGGTAGACGGGGAAGCGGGAGATGCCGGTGGCCAGGGCCAGGTTCGCGGCGTCCAGCGCGGTGGCGTGGGCCTCCAGGGCCTTCACGTCCACCCGGGGCGTCATCACGTTCTCGGCGGTCAGCTCGCCCAACTGCAGGGTCTTCACGAACAGCTCGGCCGAGTCGGCGGCCATCGCGCCCTCACGGGCCGAGTGCCGGGCGAGCGCGACCAGCTCCTCCGGGGTGCGGGCGGAGGCGAGCTCCTCGGCCGGCTCCAGCCCGAACCGGCGCACCAGGCGGTTGGCGGTGTTGTTCAGGTGCCGGATCAGCGGCGCGAACACGGCGGTGAACGCACGCTGCGGACCGGCCACGACCTTGGCCACGGCCAGCGGGTGGGAGATCGCCCAGTTCTTGGGCACCAGCTCGCCCACCACCATCAGGACGACGGTGGAGAGCGCCACGCCCAGCAGGGTCGCGGTGGTGGAGACGGCCCCCTCGGGCAGCCCGGCCGCGGTCAGCGGGCCGCGCAGCAGCGCCGACACGGCCGGCTCCGCAAGCATGCCGATGACCAGCGAGGTCACGGTGATGCCCAGCTGGGCGCCGGACAGCTGGAAGGTCAGCCTCTTCGCGGCCTTCAGGGCACTCTCGGCACCCCGCTCACCGGCGGCGGCAGCCCGTACCAGCTCGCTGCGCTCGACCGTGGTCAGGGAGAACTCGGCGGCGACGAACACCGCGCACGCCAGCGTCAGCGCCAGCGAGAGAAGGAGCAGCAGGATCTCGGTCACCGTGCCACCCCCGCTCCCGGATCGAGGACCCCTGGGGTCCGCGGGCGGGACGTGGCACGGCAGGGACTGGGAGGTTCACCCATTGCGGGCTGCTGCTCCATTCGTTTCACGGGGGCCGGGCGGGCCCGGAAGCCTATTCGGTTACGGACAGTATCCGAAGCCCAGGGTAAAGGGCAAGTAAATTCACAGGGGAGCAGTCGGGGCGAGATCCCGTGCCGGGGTCGCGTCCGCTGCCCCGGCACGGTGGTGCCGACCGCCGGCTGCCCGGTTGGGCTCGTAGCGGGCCGACGGGACCGCTTCCGGGCGGATCCGGAACGGGCCCCCGGCCCTTGGGTTCGTGGCGGCCTACGGTGTTCGGGGTGCTGCCACCTCACCGAGGGTTACTGCGAACTGCCCGTGCGTCGTCGGGACCGCGGTGAAGCCCAGGCCCTCGATGAAGGCGCGCAACTTCGTCCTCGACAGCACACGGCTGTAACTCACCTCCCCAAAAGTTTTCTTGAGGAGATCACCCAGCTTGAGGGAGGTGATGTCATGCATCCCGGCTGCGGACGAGACAAGATGCTCGATCACCTGCCGATATGCCTCGCGCTCATCTGTGACCGCCACTGCGAGGGCTCGATCGCGGATCTCGGGCGGTACGGTGATGTGAGCCATCGGCCGAGCGGCGCCACCAGCCTTGCGGAAGACAGCCTGGGAGGGCAAGGGAACAGCGGCGACCTCGACCTCACGAATTTCCGCATCCGGGCGTCGTAGCAGTCGGGCCTCCTTGGCAACCTCTACCCGCCAGGCCCTGAGACCGTCCTGGGCGAACCCGAGGTCGAACTCCACCACCTTGTTGATGTCCCGGTACCCGAAGAACTCTTCCCGGGGCACGAAGAACGCCTCGATGTCCCCGTCCTCCACGGCCAGCCACCCCGCCTGTGGACCCTCGATCTTCCGGATCACACCACGGACCCGGCGGCACACGGTTTCGGAGTTCTCCCAGTCGTAGGTCTCCGGCCGACGTTCTCCGAGGTGGGGGAAGTATGCGAGTCCGGGCCCTGAATCCGTGCCCTCTTCCTCGCACTCGTCCTTCGCGACCCACTCGTAGCTGAAGCCCTTGCGGCGGCCCTGCATCAGCTGTTTCGCCTCCGCCAGATGGCGCTCCACCTCATCCTGCTTCAGCTCGTCTCCATTCAGCCAGCGCATGAAGCGCAGCACGTAGAGGTAGTAGCGGCAGATCGGACTGGGGCGAGAGGATGCGATGTGGGAGAACCGCTCGAGCGCTGTGAGCTCGTCGTACTGCGGGAGCTTTCGATAGCAGCGGAACCACAGTTGCACGTCGTGGTCGGAGAGGTCCGCCGTCTCGGCGAAGGCGGCGTCGTAGAAGTCGACGGCAGTCTGGAACACCTCCGCGGACGTGTCTCCCCAGTCGTCGCCCTCCTCGTGGAGCATGGCCCGGGCCAGGACGAGAGCCACACGTGAGTGGCTCCGGGACTGGAGGATCAGTTCCCGCCATGCCTTGACCAGGCTCTTCACGCCTCCGTGCAGGGAGTCGAGGCGCGTACGACATGAGCTCAGGTACTCGCTGTCCTGGTGGTCGGGACGTGCCAGCTCGCATTCGTCCAGGAGCAGTTCGGCGATGCTGAGCTGCTCGCTCGCCCAGTCGGCCGCGGGCCCTCCCGCCTGGACGAGGTCCAGCAGGTTCCGATGGCGGGAGATGCGGCGGAGATGGGTCAGGACACCAGCGATCATCTGAACGGGGGTGACGTAGTTGTGCTCGTCGATCCCATTGATCTGACGCGCCCGGCCGAAGAGCAGCAGTGCCACATCGAACCGGTCCCGGATCCGGTCGATGGCCTCCTCCTCCCGGCTGGAATTGGTGGCGAACTGGCTCAGTTCCTCGTGAACCCATTCCCGGTGCACCATGGCCAGAGAGTGGATGGGAACCGCGTCGGCCTCGCCGGACAGTTCGATCGCCCTCGTGATGAGCTGCTGCGCCTTTCCGTCCGAAACGCCCTTGGAGTAGGCGTGGAAGCGGCCGAGATGAAGCCAGAAGTGGGGTTCGCTGGGGCAGCGGCGGGTGAGTTCCTCGAGCACCCGGTACGCCTGGTCCTGGTTCTTGAACTCGTGGATGAAGTCGGCGAACCGCTGTGTCTGCCGGGTGGAGCCGGTCCATTTCTCGCGGCGGATGAAGAGGTCCTGCAGGATCTCCTTGGTCCAGGTGTTCTCGGAACCGAGGTGGGTCGACACCTGCGCGATGAACTCCATGGCCGTGTTGGCGAGCAGGAACTCCCATGCCTTATCGCCCTGTGCCGATTCGAGGACGGCTTCGAGCACCTTCTGCGCCACCGAGGGATGAAGGATCCGCAGCTCTTCGTCGTTCTCGACGACGAGGCGCCGGAGATCTGCTCCGAGCGTCGACTGCATGTCCCTCTGGTATGCCGCCGCAGAGGATGCCTGGCCCCCCCACCCTCCCGTCAGCCACCGTCGGATGAGGAAGTACGGGAGCCCGTTCTGGGCGAAGCACGTCACCAGCGACAGGTATCCGGCGACCCGGCGCTGCAGGTCGTCGAAGTGGACGACATGGCTGTCCACGTAGCGACGGGTCCCCTCGAAGTCCTCCTCGAACGCCGACAGTCCGAAGTAGAACGGCGACAAGTGCTGCGCCGGAACGGCACCGGGGACGAGCCGGTCCACGGCCGCCCGGGCCTGCGGGGACCGGGCCCGGGCACCGAAGGTGGCACGGAACTCCCGTGCCTCCCCGGCCGACAGGGGCTCCTTGAGGTAGAACTTCCTCTCGTTACGGGCGTCACTGTCGGCCGCTTCATCGGGGCTTGTCGTCGGGCCGCCGCCCCGTGTCACCCACATGAGGACGGCGGGGGTGTTGCGGTCGTTCAGCTTGTAGTAGAGGTCCTCACGCTCGCTCTGCCCGAGGTCGGCGCTCTCCACCACCACGAGGACCGACTTCTTGGTGGCCCGGTAGATGTCGTCGATGCGTTCGACGGTCTGCTGGCCGTAGTGGTCGACGAGTACCACGGGGTGATCGCGGTGTAGGTCCCAGGCGATGCGCCGAGCCAGTGTCGTGCCGCCGGCGCCCGGGCTGTGGAAGATCTCGAACGTGGCCGAGCTGTGCTTCTTCAGCACGCGGTCGACCGCTCCCTGGACCATCGGTTGCGTGTCCCGGCCCACGTCCAGACCGGCGTCGAGGTCTACCCAGCTCGCGGGGCGGCCGCGCCAGAACTCGTCGACCGGCTCCTCGCGAAGCTGGTCGATCAGGACCTGGGAATGCAGCACGACCAGATCCGCCGAGAGGCGGACGAGCTGGTCCTGCTCGAACGACACGGGACCGTCCTTGCCGGGGAGGGTGGCGGCCAGGCCGGTCCGCGGCATTGCCCGTGATGCCCCGAAGGCGTCGACAAGAGCCTTGAACTGGCCGCTGGTGTACGGGACGCGAACCACCTGCGTCTCGTCGTAGGAGACCTCCACCTCCTCCACGATCCGCTTGGAGTGCTCGTCCTCCTTGCTTCCGGCGGAGATGCAGAGCACAGCCGCCGCCCGGTTCACACTGGACCCGCTGTACCGTTCGAGGACGCGCCGCACGATGGGCAGATGGGACCGGCGCCAGTCCACGAACGTGGTGGGGGCGGTCTCGCCACGGCTCTCCCAGCCGCCCGCCATGATCCACGAAGTGGTGTTGCGCCCTGAGGAGGGGGGTTCGTGCAGGCCGAACACCACCGTTTGTCGTTCGGCTGCGTGGGGGTTGAAGTGGCTCGCGAGGCCGCCCTGTTCGCTGTCCGGGTCGAAATCGACGATCATGGTCCACCGCGAGGCGAGCACATGAGCGAGTCCCGGATGGCCCACGGCCGCCTCGACGATGAGGATGCGGTCGAATCCGCTGTGCGCCTCGGCCAGGAACGGGGCGAGCCGCTCCTCCAGATCCGCGACGTCCTCGGGCGAGACCCGGGGTGCGATCACCTCCGACACAGCGCGTGGGGACTGGGCCTGCTCCAGCACCTGATGCCGCAGCTCCGGGTGGTAGTCCTTGAGTAGATTGTGGGTGACCCAGGCGGCGAGCTTGTACGCGGTCACCCGATCCCGATCCGGCATGCTCTTGGCGGAGTAGTTCAAGGCCGCAGCGAGACGGGCCAGCATGTACTGGTGGGCCAATGAGTCCACGCGTCCGGACTGAAGCCGGCTGATCGTCGCGTGCGTACCGTCGCGCACGGCGCGGACCGCGCTCACGAGCCCTTGCCACTCCAGACTGGCCGCACCATTGCTGCCGTCGCACTCCTGCAGCACCACCAGGGGCATTTCACGGCGGAGCCGGGACTGCATGCTGATCAGTGCAGCCGTTTCGAGGTACGCCTGGTCGTAGAGCAGGGGTGTCTTGCTTTCCCAATTGACGTCGATCAGCCAGTAGGCGTCGTGGAAGCCCCGGGTGGCGTCCAAAAGGATGTTGCGCAGATGGAGATCGCCGTGGCTGGGCCCCAGCAGGACCACGTCGGCCCGCCGGGTGAGTTCAGAGTCCAGCTCGAGCAGGGAGACGGGGTCGGGTAACACCTCGCCCTGGAAGACGAACGTGCTGCCGGTGATCTCCGCTAGATCCCGAGCCTCGCGGAGGGCATCTCCGCGCCGGGATCGCAGGAAGTTCTCACCGAGCCATGCGGCCAGGGTCTGTCCCGCGGACATCGATTCGCCTGTGTAGCCCGTCAGCTGGGCCTCCAGCAGCTCCGCGCTCACCGTTCGGCACGCCGCGAGGAGCCTATGACTGTGGGCCACCTCTGCGGCCTTCACGCTGCGCAGGCTCCCGCCGGCGATCTCGTACACGTCGACACGGAGGCCATCACCGTGGGCGGAGAATCGCAGCTTCGGTACGTGCGCCTCTGCGAACCCACCCAGTGCCGTGGTGAAGTTGTCGTGAGCTTCGTGCTGGCGGTTCCTGACGCATGCGGACACCTTGACGATGAACTGTCCGTCGAGCCCGGCCCGGTTCTCACCCATGAAGTCACACCGGGCGACCAAGGCGTCGGTGTAGCCGTCGTTGAGCTCCTGCAGGTACCTGATGGACACGCCCGTGCCCAGTTCGTTCTGAATGATGCCGTCCGCGCTCGTGCGCAGGGACGACTGCAGCTCCTGAGAAGCGGCATCGTCGTGATCGGAGGCGTTGCTCATGCCCACTGATCGTAGGTCTGGAGAGCGGGGCCGTGGGCCCGAATGACAGCAGTGGACCTGACCGGCGGATCAACCTCGTCGGATTCGCCAGGCAGGGAAGCCGACTGCTGCTCGCCGGGCCTCGGGCCGGGTGCTGCCCGGTCGGCCAGTCAGGTGGCCGGCAGGCCGCGCAGCAGGAGGCGGAGGCCGAGGTCGAAGCCCCTCGCGTCCAACTCCGCTAGGCCGCCGGGCCGGGCGCCCGCCGCGTCCAATGACGCGGCCAGGTCCGGGTAGCGGGGGAGGTAGTCGGCGGGGGTGCGGGTGAAGCCCGCGGTGAAGGTCTCCAGGGCCGAGCCCAGGACGAGGTTGTCCAGGGCGGCGGCGGCCTCGGCGGCGCCCGCCGGGGTGCACCCGGCCCGGACCAGTGCTCCGAGCAGGGCGTCGTAGCCGCGGAGCGCCTTGTCGGAGGAGACCCGGTGGCGGGCGACCAGCGGGATCATGTGCGGGTACCGGAGGTAGACGCGGCGGTAGCCGTGGGCGTACGCGGCGATGCCCTCCGGACCGCCCGGGTCCGCCAGCGGACCCAGGTCGATCTCGTCGTTGATCAGCTCCGCGACCGCGTCGAGCAGGTCCTCCTTGGATGCGACGTGGTGGTACAGGGAGGCTCCGCGCACGCCGAGCCGGTCGGCGATCGTCCGCATCTTCAGGGCTTCGAGGCCCTGCTCGCCCAGCAGTTCCAGGGCCGCGCGGGCGATGATCGCGCGGCTGAGCAGGGTCTGGCTCGGCCGTGCCATCCGTGACTCCTCCGTGACTCCCCGTGGTCCGCGCCGCCGTGTGCGCCGGAGCTGCAGGTTACCTGCCGGAAACGCTTCACAAGCCCGTGGGTCCACCGCTACATTCCAGCCACCTCGTTTACCTAACGCGGTTAGATTTAGCGCTCGCGGGACCGGTGACGGCCCGGGGCGCCCGGTGAGGTGATCATGAACAACACGCCGAACGGCCGGATCCCGGCCACTCCGCCCGATCCGGCGGCGCCGCAGGCCCCGGCCAACACGGACGCCGCCCGGCTCCGCGACCTCGGCTACCGCCAGGAGCTGCGCCGCAGCCTGGGCATCCTCGGCAACATCTCGATGGGCTTCGCGGTGGTCTCACCGGTCGTCGCCCTCTACGCCGTGTCCATGGTGGGAACCACGGTCGCGGGCCCGCTCTGGGTGTGGGCCCTGCCCCTGGTGCTCGCCGGACAGTGCCTGGTGGTCAACGTCTACGCCGAGCTGACCTCGCAGTGGCCGCTGGCCGGCGGGCCGTACCAGTGGGGCAGGCGGCTGCTGGGCCCGGCGTTCGGCTGGCTGAGCGGCTGGGTGTGGCAGTTCGCGGTCATGTTCGGCAACACCACGGTCGCCTACCTCGCCGCACCGTGGGTGTACGCCCTGGTGGGCGCCACCCCCACGCCCGGCGGACTGGTCGCGGTGGCCGTCGGCATCCTGCTCGCCTGCATGCTGGTGAACGCGTACGGGATCACCATCCTGCGGTGGTTCGTCTCCCTCGGGATCGCGGCGGAGGCCGTCGCGTCCGTGCTGGTGGGCCTGGTCCTGCTGCTGTTCTTCCGTGAGCACGGCTTCCCGCTGTTCACCGAGACGCTCGGCGCCGAGGCCCTGTCCGGCGGTTCCACCGTTCTCGGCTTCCTCGCCGCGGTCGCCGTCGCCGGCTGGGCCTTCATCGGCTTCGACGCCTGCGTCTCCACCGCCGAGGAGACCAAGGACGCCGGCCGCCAGGTGCCCCGCGCCATGTGGTGGGCGCTGCTCAGCGTCGGACTGGTCGTCATCCTCAACGCGATGGCGGTCGCCCTAGCCCACCCGAAGCCCGCGGACGTGGTGGCCGGCCAGGACCTCGACCCGGTGACCACCGCGGTCGTCCACGCCTTCGGAGGCTGGTCGGACAAGCCGTTCGTGGTCGTCGTGCTCGTCGGCTTCCTGGCCTGTGCGATGGCCTCCCAGGGCGGCGCCGCCCGCGGCCTGTTCTCACTGGCCCGCGACGGGGTCTTCCCCTTCTCCGGGCAGGTCCGCAAGGTCAACCGGCGTCAGGCCCCCATCGGCGGGCTGGTCGCCTCCACCCTCATCAGCGGCAGCGCGTTCGCCCTCGGGCTCAACGCCACCGCCATCGGCAGCCTGATCGCCTTCGGCACCGCGGCCACCTACCTCCCCTTCTTCCTCGTCTCCCTCGCCGCGCTCGTCGCCCGGCTGCGCGGGACCTGGGTGCCCTCCGGGCACATCCGGCAGGGCCGCAAGGGCACCGTCCTCAACGCCCTCGCCGTGGCCTGGACGGCCTTCGAGGTGGTCAACGTCTGCTGGCCGCGCGCGATCCTCGCGCCGCCGGACGCCCCCTGGTACCAGGTGTGGGCCGCCCTGCTGGGCACCGCCGTGGTGCTGGGCACCGGCCTGCTCCACCTGGCCGCCAAGCGCCCCCACGAGAAGCTCCGCGAGGCCGACCGGCCCGCCGCCGTCGGCACCCCTGCCGCCACGGGCGCCGGCACCGGAGCCCCCGGGACTCCGGAGGCCGCCGCGGTTCCGGCACCCGAGCACTCCTGAGGCGGCGCCGGCACCGCACGGCCCGCGGTGCCGGCCCCGCCCCGCCCCGCCCCGAGCCCGTCACCGTCGGACGGCCCCCGCAGAAGAAGCGTTACGTGACCCGGAGGCTGCACGAGCAGCCCCGGTTCCGGGTGAACGGCGCCCTGGTGGAGACCTTCAGCCACGCCGACCACTACCTGACGAGCGGCAGCGTGGTCGTCCCGACCGCGGGGGAGCCGACGGAAGCCGCGGTGCTGTCCCGCTTCGCCGGGCGGTTTCCGGGGCGTGAGGTCGTCGGCATCCCGACCAGGGTCCTGCCCTGGGGCGGAGGCGGCATCCACTGCGTCACGCAGCACGTGCCCGACGCCTCCTGAACTCGGCCCGAGGGGGTGACGGGGCCGTTCCGGGGCAGTCCGGAACGGCCTATACGATCTCAACTCCGAGATCACCAAGGGGGAACGGATGCCCAACGTCGAAGACGCCGTACTGAGCCCACTCGGGCCGAACGATCCGCAGGAGATAGCCGGGTACCGGCTGCTCGCCCGGATCGGCGAGGGCGGCATGGGGTCCGTCTACCTCTCCCGGACCCGGGGCAACCAGCCGGTCGCGCTGAAGGTCATCCGGCGGGAGTTCGCGCAGGAAGCGGACTTCCGCACCCGCTTCGAGCACGAGGTGCAGGCGGCCCGCCAGGTCCAGGGCTACCACATCGTGCCGGTCCTCGACCACGACACCAGCGGCGAACAGCCCTGGCTCGCCACCGCGTTCGTGCCGAGCCTGGCGCTCGACGACGCCCTCGCCCAGCACGGGCCGCTGCCGCTGCCCGCCGTGTTCCAGCTGATCGGCTGCACGGCGCAGGCGCTGCAGTCCGTGCACGCGGCCGGGGTGATCCACCGGGATCTCAAACCCAGCAACATCCTGCTCGGCGGGCAGGGCCCGTGGGTGATCGACTTCGGTATCGCGCGGGCCACTGACACCACCCAACTGACGCGCAGCGGCGGGTTCATCGGCACCCCGCAGTACATGTCGCCCGAGCACGCCCTCGGCCGGCAGGTCACCCCGGCCACGGACATCTTCGCCCTCGGCCTGATCGCCGCCGTCACGGCCACCGGCCGCCACCCGTACGGCGACGGCGCCGGTATCTCGATCGCCGCCTCCATAGCCAACACCCCGCAGCGGGCCCCGGACCTGAGCGGCTACCCGGACGAGATCCGGCCGCTGCTGGAGCGCTGCCTGGCGGCCGATCCCGCCGCGCGCCCCGGACCGGCCGAGCTGGCCGAGTGGTGCGAGCGGGCCGCCGGCCGCCAACTGCGCGACTTCAGCCATTGGTTGCCCGCGCCGGTCGCCGAAGCCATCGCCCGGCGCGAGCACCTCGCCCAGAACCCGCCCGCGCCCGCACAACCCCCGGCCCCCGCCGCCCCGGCACCGCCGGCGTACGCGCCCACGCAGGCGCCCGCGGCCCCGGCCCCGCCCGCTTACGTGCCCACCCAGGCCCCGCAGGCGCAGCCCGCGCCCGGGTACGCGCCCACCCAGGCGGCCGCCGCTCCCGCGGCCCCGCAGGCGTACGCCCCCACCCAGGCCCCGTCCGGTACGGTGCACCCGGCGTACGCGCCCATGCAGGGGCCGGGCAGCGGCCCGTACCCCGGTGCCGCTCCCTACGGGGCGCCCACGGCGTCCGGGGCCGCGTACGCCGCCCCGGCTCCCGCGTCCCCCGGCGGCGGCCGCAGCCGGGTGCCGCTGATCGCGGGGGCGGGCGTCCTGGTGCTCGCCCTGGCCGCGGGCGGGATCTGGTTCGTCACCCGCGGCGAGGACGAGGGCGGCAAGGGCACCCAGGCCACCGGCAACGACGGCAAGGTCGCGGACGGGGCCAAGAGCTCTCCGTCCGGGGCCGCGGCGGCGAAGGGCGGTGCGACTCCGCCCGCCTCGTCGCCGCCCGCCTCCCCGGCCGCTCCCCCCTACACGGTGGTCTTCAAGGACAAGCCGCTGAAGCTGCTCGCCGGCCGCAAGTTCGGCGAGACCTACGACGTCGACCTCGATTTCCCGAAGGTGGCGCCCTTCATGGACGGCATCAGCAGCGGCGACCGGGACATGCAGATGGGCTTCGAGGACATCGAGACCAGCTCCTCCTTCGGCAAGAGCAAGGCCGAGACCCCCGAGGAGTGCGAGACGGGCGCGGCCACCAACCCGATCCCGAGCAAGCTCGGCAGGTCCGACGTCAACGGGGCGACCGCCCAGATCGTCAAGGGCGATCTGCTGTGCACGGTGACCTCGGCGGGCAACCTGGCCTTGGTGAAGATCGTCGCCATCGAGGAGTCGACCAACCAGCTCTACAACATCCCGACCTACCGGACCGAGGTCACCCTCTGGAAGCGCAACAAGTAGCCCGGCCGACCGGGTAACGAGCAGTCCGGCCGTCCGGCCCGCCCCGGGGTGCGGGCGGGCCGGACGGCCGGTGCGGCCGCGTGGGTCCCTCCCCGGGACCCACGCGGCAGGCTCAGGAAGCGGTGACCGCCGCGATGCCCCGGGCCAGGCAGGGGATCCGCTCCGCCTGGATCCCGGCGATGTTGATGCGGCCGGTGGTGGTGCCGTAGATGGCGAACTCCCCGCGCAGCCGCAGCATCTGCTCCTCGCCCAGCGGCAGGGTGGAGAACATGCCCTTCTGGCCCGCGAGGACCGCCGCCAGGGCCGGCCTGCCCAGGTCGGTCAGCCGGGTGGTCAGATCCGCCCGGTTGGCGCGGATCCGGTCCCGCATGGTGTCCAGCTCCGCCTGCCAGGAGGCGCGCAGGGCCGCGTCCCCCAGGACGGTCGCGACGATGGCCGCGCCGTGCTCCGGCGGCATCGAGTACAGGGTGCGGGCGGCGTTCTGCAGGGCCGTGTCCACGTGGCGGAGCGCCCGCGCGGACGGGCTGAGCACGATGGCGCAGCCGGTGCGGTCGGCGTAGAGGCCGAAGTTCTTGGAGCAGCTGACGGCGATCAGGAGCTCGGGGAGCCGCTCGGCCAGCATCCGGGTGGGCGCGAGGTCGGCCTCCAGGCCGTCGCCCAGCCCGTGGTACGCCAGGTCGACCAGGGGGACCCAGCCGTTCCGGGCGGCCAGGTCCGCGATCTCCGTCCAGGTCCGCGCCGACGGGTCCACGCCGGTCGGGTTGTGGCAGCAGCCCTGGAGCAGTACGACCTCGTCGCGGCCCGCCCGCCGGAGGTCCTCCAGCATGCCCGCCGCGTCGTGGTGCCCGTCGGCACCCACCCAGCGGTACGTGCGCACCCGCAGGCCGGCCGCCTCCATGATCGGACGGTGGTTGACGTAGGCGGGGTCGCTGATCCACACGGTGGTGCCGGGACGGGTGTGCCGCACCAGGTCGGCGAGCAGTCGCAGGGCTCCGGTGCCGGCCACCGTCTGGATCGCCGTCGCCCGGTCGGCCGGGCCGCCGCCGGCGCCGAGCACGGTCCGCAGCATGGCGCGGTTGAAGGCGGTGTTGCCGGACAGGCCCCGGTACTCCTTGGAGGCGGACCGGTCGGCCAGCACGATCTCGGCCTCGCGGACCGCGCGCATCACGGGCGTGGTGCCCGCCTCGTCGCGGTAGACCCCGAGGACCAGGTTCAGCCGCTCGGGGCGGTCGTCGGCGCCGTAGGCCGCGGTCAGCTCCCACAGCGGGTCCACGGGCGGGGCGGGCAGCAGCTCAAGCATCGGTGGTGACCTCGGATCGGGTGGAGGGGCGGTCGGCGGGACGGGAGGCGGGACGGTTGGCGAGCAGGACGCCCGCGGTGATGACGGGGACGCCGAGGGCCACGGCGAGGGTGGGGGACTCGTCCAGCAGCGGAACGGCCAGCAGGACGACGAGCACCGGGCTGAGGGTGCCGATCACGGCGCTGCGCTGGGCCCCGAGCCGGCGGATGGCGTAGGCGTACAGCAGTCCGGCGCACAGGCCCACGCCCAGGCCCTGGACCACGGTGAAGAGGAGGATGTCGGAGGCCGTCGCGTGGCCGAGCGAGGTGGGGAGCGCCCCGGTGGCCACCAGCAGCGCGATCAGCAGGAAGGAGGGGACGCACAGCAGCCCGATCGACCCGACCGGGTCGAGGTCCACCTCCTGGAGGCCGACCGTGTACAGCGCCCACAGGCCGCCGGCCAGCAGCAGCATCCCGGAGCCGGCCAGGACGTCGCTGTCGACGGGGACGACGTAGCGCCAGACCAGGGCGAGCACGCCGGCGGCGATCAGCGCCAGGCCGGCGGCCCGGGTGCCGCGGGGCAGTCCGTGCCCGCGGGCGGCCATCAGGGCGGAGACGAACAGCGGGACCACACCGGGCACGATCGAGCCGACGAAGGCCGCGGAGGTCAGGGACCCGCCGTACATGGCCGCCAGGAAGAAGGGCACGCCGGCGCCGCAGGCGATCTTCAGTGCCGGGCCGGGCCGGACCGCGGCGATCTGCCGGCGCCGCCGCCAGAGGGCCGGCGCGAGCAGCAGCGGGGGCAGGCCGAAACGGATCAGGGCGGCGTCGGCGGGCTGGAGGGTGGACGAGGACAGCGCCCGGGCGCTGAGCGCGAACGCGGCCCAGATCGTCACGGTGAGGAACAGGGCCACCAGGCCGGCCGTCTGCGGGGACGGCCCGCGGCGGGCCGCCGGCCGTCCTGCGGCCGCGGCCGCAGGAGCGCCTTCGTCCGCCCCGGGCGTCGCCGCCGCCCCGGCCGCTGCGGCCTCTGCGGCCGTGGCCGCTGCCTCGGCGGCACTGCTCCGCCTGCTCGTGGTCGCGGGCACCGCGCCCCTCCCCGCTCTCTCCGGACACCGTTTCCGGACACCGCCGGAAGCCGTACGGGCGCGGGTTTCGCGCCCGGCCGCAACGCTAGGGCTTCGGCCGGGGCAGCCGATTGCCAGTTCTGTCGCTGGAACATACGTTTGGGGCAGGATCTGCCAAAGAGTGGCCGGGAAACGGCCCGGCCGGACCGGGAGTGCCCCATGGACGCCGTAGACCTCCAGATCATCCGCGAGCTGCAGACCGACGGCCGGCTCTCCAACCAGGACCTCGCCGACCGCGTCCGCCTCTCCCCGTCGCCCTGCCTGCGCCGGGTCCGCCGGCTGGAGGAGTCCGGTCTGATCCGCGGCTACACCGCGATGATCGACCAGGTCGCCTACGGGCTGCCGATCACCGTGTTCGTACGGATCCGGCTGGAGCGGCACACGGCCGAGGCCGTCGCCGCCTTCGAGGGGCACGTGGCCCTGATCGAGCACATCCAGGACTGCTACCTGATGGCGGGGAGCAGTGACTACCTGCTGCGCGTGGTGATCGAGAGCCTGGAGGCCTACGAGGCCCTGGTGCGGACCCGTATCCATGCCATTCCGGGCATCTCGTCGATCGAGTCCAGCTTCGCCTTCGGCAGTGTGAAGCAGTCCCGCACCTATCCCGCCCCGGCCTCCCCGGCCCGCTCCCGCGCCCGCTGAGGTCCGGTCCGTCCCGGTGTCCGCCGATCGGTCGACCGATCAGATCCAGCCAACTGGCGGGAGCGGGACGCCCGTAGCCGTCTCGAATTCATGACCGGTTGTCAAGTGCCGTGCACAGAGCCGCTAAGCTTCCGGGCCGTTGTCCAATGATCATTCGCTTTCGATCGTTTGAGGGTTCTGATGGTTCGAGTGGGATCGTCGCCCGGAAGCCCTGGGTCCGCGTCGACCGCCCTGTGGGCGCTGCCCGCCGTGGTGACCGCCGTGGCGGCCGCGGTCACCGCGATGTCGGTGTCCGCCCCCGCCCGTACCCCGGTCGCCTGGGTCGGCGCCGCGGCCTGCGTCTCCGTGGCGCTGATCTGTGCCGCCGCGGCACGGGGTGACCGGCTCATCGCGGAGTTGCGGGCCAGGGCGGCCGGCCAGGCCGAGGCGCTCGCCCGGCAGGAGGCGGAGACCGCACGGCTCGCCCAGGTGCTGCTGCCCGACGTCGTGGCACGTCTGCGCAAGGGAGAGTTCCCCGAGGACGTGCTGGCCTCCCTGGTGGCTCCGGACGCTTACGGGCCGGGCCTGACCCCGGAGTTCAGGGCGGCGCACCTCGCGGTGCTGCGCTCCGTTCTCGACGCCGTCGTCGCCGAGGAGGACCTGCGCGACTCGGCGCAGCGCGCCTTCGTCAACATCGCCCGACGTGTTCAGGCCATTGTTCACCAACAGGCACAGGAACTCCGGGAGATGGAGGACCGGCACGGCCGGTCCCCGAGCGTCTTCGGTGACCTGCTGCGGCTCGACCACGGGACCGCGCTGATCGGCCGGCTCGCCGACTCCATCGCCGTGCTCGGCGGCGCCCGCCCCGGCCGCCAGTGGAACCGCGCCGTCCCGCTGTACAGCGTGCTGCGCGGTGCCATGTCGCGGATCATCGACTACCAGCGCGTCGAGCTCCACTCGGTCTCCCAGGTCGCCGTGGTCGGACCCGCCGTCGAGCCGCTCATCCACGCGCTCGCCGAGCTGCTCGACAATGCCACCCGCTACTCCCCGCCGCAGACCAAGGTCCACGTGACCGCGGTGGAGGTGAACTCGGGCATCGCCGTCGAGATCGAGGACGGCGGCCTGAGCATGAGCGAGGAGGCCCGGGCCCGCGCCGAGCGCATGCTCCGCGAGGCGCAGCAGGGCATCGACCTCAACGACCTCGGCGAGACCCCGCGCCTCGGCCTCGCGGTCGTCGGCCGGCTCGCCCAGGCGTACGACTTCAAGGTGTCCCTGCGCTCCTCGGCCTACGGCGGTGTCCGCGCCGTCCTCGTCATCCCGCAGGGGCTCATCACCACCGCCGAATCCGCCACCGGTGTCGCCCACGGCATCGGCACCGCCTCCGGCCCCCGCGCGGCCATCGCGCCGCCGGCCGCGGCCGGCGAGGCTCCCCGGGCCGTCACCGGACCCACCCGGAGCGCCGCCCCGGCGGAGCAGGACGACGAGGCCCCGATCGTGACCGAACGGACCCCCAACGGGCTTCCGCAGCGCCGCCGCAAGAACCGTGTGGCCCTGCCGGCCGAGCCCGACCAGGCCGTAGCCCTCCCGGACCAGGCCGCTGCCGCCCTGCCGGGCCAGGCAGCAGCCGAACCCGCACCCCAGGTCCAGCCAGGCATGTGGCTGGCCGCCTTCCAGAGCGGCCTGTCAGGGGACAGCCAGGCGGGTGCAAGCCACCACACCGAAACCTCGCCGGCCTCGGCGAGCAAGGGAGAACAGCCGTGAGTCAGCAGCAGAAGCACCAGACCAGCCCGACCAACATGGACTGGATGCTCAAGGACCTGGCCGAAAGCGTTCCGCAGACCCGCCACGTGATCGTGCTCTCCGCCGACGGCCTGCGCATGGCCCAGTACGGAGCCGAGACCGACACCGCCGACCGGCTCGCCGCCGCTTGCGCCGGATTGCAGAGCCTGGCCGGTGCGGTGGCCTCCGAACTCCCGCACAGCAGCGGACGGATGCGGCTGGTGGTGATCGAGATGGACGGCGGCTTCTTCTACCTGATGGCGGCCGGCGCCGGGGCCTACCTCGCCGTCCTCGCCGACGAGGGCGTCGACGCCGGGCTGATGGGCCAGCGGATGCGCGACCTGGTGGCCCGCATCGGATCACACCTGAGCAGCCCGCCGCGCGACGACAGGCAGCCCGCGTGAGCGACGCGGGCCGGACCTGGGACGAGAGCGGCCCCGAGCGGCTCTACGTCATCACCGGCGGCCGCAGTGAGCCCTTAGAACCCACCACCACCCTCGACCTGGTCACCCTGATCGTGGCCAGGACGGGGCCCAAGCCGGGCATGCAGCCGGAACACGCGGCGATCATGCGGCTGTGCCAGTCGCCGCTCTCGGTGGCCGAGGTGTCCGCCTACCTCGGCCTGCCCGTGAGCGCGACCACCGTGCTGCTCGATGACCTGCTCACCGCGCAGCACGTGATCTCCCGCGCGCCCGTGACCCGGGCACAACTTCCCGACCTGGCACTGATTGAGGCAGTGATCGATGGACTTCGTAAACTCTGAGCTGCCCGCGGGACCGCGCCGCGAGGACGAACTGCCGGCCACCGCCGCCGCCGCGGTCAAGGTGGTCATCGTCGGTGGTTTCGGGGTCGGCAAGACCACCCTGGTCGGTTCGGTGAGCGAGATCCGTCCGCTCACCACCGAGGAGACGATGACCCAGGCGGGGGTCGGCGTCGACGACACCGCCGGGGTGGAGCGCAAGACCTCCACCACCGTGGCCATGGACTTCGGCCGCATCAGCATCAACGAAGAGCTGGTGCTCTACCTCTTCGGCACCCCCGGCCAGCAGCGCTTCTGGTTCCTCTGGCGCGGCCTGTTCGAGGGCGCCCTGGGGGCCGTGGTGCTCGTGGACACCCGACGGCTGGAGGTCAGTTTCGACGTGATCGGCCGCCTGGAGGAACGCGGCGTGCCCTTCGTCGTCGCGGTCAACTCCTTCCCGGACGCGCCGCAGTACCCGGTGGAGGAGCTGCGCAGCGCCCTCGACCTGCCCGCGTCGGTGCCGCTGGTGCTCTGCGACGCCCGGCACCGGGATTCCAGCCGCGACGTCCTGCTGACGCTGATGCGCTATCTGCACTCCCTCGCGGTCACCCCGCAGGTCTCCTGAGCTCCGGACCGCCCGTCCCGCCCTGCCCCGCGCCTTGGTGCGGCGCACGGCGGGACGGGGTGGACGGGCAGGCGTCTGCGTATCAACTCCCTTAAATTCAGAGGAAGTTGTCAGTACGTATGAGGTGGCTGTGCGGATCTGGTCAGATTGCCCCACTGGCCGGAGGCACTTCGATACCGCATGATCACGACTCGAAGTGTACGTACGGGCGCGCACGGTCGCGCGACGGAGCGCGGATCTGGCCGCCCACGACAGAGGAGACCCGGCTCGTGACAGTCATCCCCCCACTGTTTACCCCCATACCGGCAGCGATCCATCCGAGCCACGCCGACATCGACGTCCAGACCGCGGCCTGGGCCGAGACGCACGAGATCGGATCCGCCGAGCTGCGCCGTCGGCTCGTCCGGCACGAGATCGGGGTCTTCGCGGCACGGATCCTGCCCGACGGCCGTGAGGAAGTCGTGCGGATGCTCGCGGACTTCGTGCTGTGGCTGTTCGGGGTCGATGACGGGTACTGCGAGGAGGGGAACCTCGGGCAGCGCCCGGGCGATCTTGCGGGAACGTTGCACCGGCTGCTGCGCGTCGCCCAGAACCCCGAACTGCCCATGCTGGACGGGGATCCGCTGGCGAGCGGTCTGCGCGACCTCCGGTTCCGCGTCGACGCGTACGGGACGGACAGCCAGGCCGTCCGCTGGGTCGCCTGCCTGCGCGAGTACGCCTTCTCCGTGGTCTGGGAGGCATCCCACCGGCGGGCCGGCACCGTGCCCGGCCTGACCGACTACACGCTCATGCGGCTGTACGACGGGGCGACCACGGTCGTCTTCCCGATGCTGGAGATGGCCCACGGCTACGAGCTCGAACCCCACGAACGGGACCACCCCGCCGTACGGGCGGCTGAGGAGATGGCGTCGTTCGTGATCACCTGGGACAACGACATCCTCTCCGACCACAAGGAGCGTTCGGCGGGGGGCTATTACCTCAACGTGCTGCGCGTGCTGGAGACCGAGGGGTTCACCCCCGAGGAGGCGATGGTCCGGGCCGTCGCCCAGCGAGACCTGGTGCTGGACGCCTTCGTCCGCCTGACCGACCGGCTCGCCGAGGAGGGCAGCTCGAGGATCCGGCAGTACGTGGCCGGCCTGCGCAGCTTCATCCGCGGCTATCAGGACTGGGGCATCAGCTCCGTCCGGTACACCACCCCCGACGACCCGGCGGGACTGCCGACCTCCTTCTCGGAGACCGCCACCGGCGACCGCCTGGAGGTCCTGGACATCGACGCGGTCGCCTGGTGGTGGGACCTGGTGCCGGACGGGCCGTCCCCGGCGGGCGCCGGCCGGCGGCTCGGCGGGCTGATCGGCGCCCGCTGAGCCACGGAGCGGCACCCGCCCGGCGGGTCACTGCCGGGCGGTCACCGTCATCGGTATGGAGTCGGCGTGCGCGACGGCCGACGCGACCTCCCGGGGGGTGTGTCCGGCGACCGGGACCAGCTGCCACTTCCTGAGGATCGTGGCGATGGCGATGGTGGCCTCCATCCACACGAACTGGTCACCGATGCACTTCCGGTTGCCGGCCCCGAAGGGGATGTAGGCGAGGCGTCCCGGCCCGGATGCCTGCCGCTCGGGCAGCCACCGGTCGGGGTCGAACCGGTCGGCGTCCTCGTAGAGGCCGGGGTCGCGGTGGATCGCGTACAGGCTGAACGCGACCTCCGTGCCGGGGGGCATGGTCACCCCGCCCAGCTCGACGGTCCCGGTGGTCCGGCGCATCAGCAGGGTGACGCCGTGCAGCCGCATCACCTCGTCGATCACCCGCCGTACGCCCTGCAGCCGCGGCACGTGGTGGGCGGCCACCGGGTCTTCGCCCACGACCTCGGCGATCTCCGCGAGGAGTGCCGCCTCCACCTCGGGACGGCCCGCCAGCTCGTGGAACGTCCAGGCGAGGGTGGCGGCAGTGGTCTCGGCCCCGGCGAAGAGCAGCGTGGACAGCTCGTCGCGCAGCGACTCGTCCGACAGCCCGGCGCCGCTCTCCGGGTCCTGCGCGGCCAGCAGCAGGGACAACAGGTCGTCGTGGTCCCCGGTGCCCGCCGAGCGGGACGTGGCGATCACCTCTTCGATGACCGCGCGAAGGCTGGCCGCCGCGCGGTCGAAATCACGGTTGGCCCGGATCGGCAGCCGGTCCAGGAACTTGGGTGAAGCCGCGCGCACCAGCAGGTTCGCGAGCAGGACCGGCAGGTGCTGCCGTACGGCGTCGACGGCGGGCCGGCCGATGTCGGTGGAGAACAGGGTGCGGGCCAGGGTCTCCACGGCGTACCCCGCCATCACCGGTTCCAGGTCGATGACGTCGCCGGGTGACCAGGAGTCCGCCAGGGCCCGGGCGTTGCTGCTCATGATCTCGGAGTAGCCCGCGATCCGTTCACGGGAGAACATCGGCTGGATCAGTCTGCGGTGCCGCCGGTGCAACTCGCCGTCCGAGTTGGCCAGTCCATTGCCGGCGAGCGGCTTCAGCCGTTCGAAGTACCGGCCCTTCACGAAGGAGCCCGCCTGGCGGACGGTCACTTCGTGGACGAGTTCCGGCGTGGTCACCACGTACATCGGCATCGTGCCGAGGTTCACGCGCACCAGGTCGCCGTGCTGCCGCAACGAGGTCATGAACGCAAAGGGGTTGCGCCAGAGGGCGAGGGTGTGTCCGAGGAGCGGGACGGCTCCGGGGGCCGGCGGAACGGAGGTGAGGGGGCGCGGCTCGGTGACTGTCGACATGGTCGAGGGTCCTCTCTGGGGGGAGTGTACGAGAAAGGATCTCCTGTTCGGCGGCAACCGGAACCGTCGCCCCCAGAGAAAGTGACCGCCGGGCGAACGTCAAGATCGTTCCCGGCCAAGTGCCGTCGGCGGGCGCGGCCCGGACGCGCCTCCCCTGGCCCCGCGCGCGTCTTCCCGCAGGTGACGACCTGCTCTCCGGCGATGAAATGACGGGCAGTCAGTCAACAACCGGTGGCTCACTGTTGCCGCCGCTCGATAGGGAGCGGTCTGCGCGTGCGAGCATGCCTACGAGTTGCAGCGTTCCCCTTGGACCTGTCTCATCCCGTTCTGCGTCTGGACCCGCACGCGGATCCCGTCGAAGAGGCGCGGGAAATGCGTTCCCACGGCTGCCCGATGGTGCCGGCGCGGCTTCCCGGCGAGCCCGCGGTGGCTGCCTGGGCCGCGGTCGACCACGCGACGGCGCATGCGGTGTCCCTGCGCTCGTCGCCGTACGCGCGCATCCGGTGCCCGCTGTCCCGGCCCGGTGCCGCAACCGGGCCCGGACCGGCAGTGGTCCGGGCCCGGACCGGCAGGGCCCCACCGCCTGCGGCAGGGCCCCATCGGGTCAGCCCCAGAGCCTGGCCCACCAGGAGCGGCGCTGCTGCGCCGGAGCGGGGGGCGCCACGGGCGGGGCGGCCGGCGCGGCCGGCATCCCGGGAGCCGCGGACGCACCCGGGTGGGGCATCCCGGGTTGTGTCCCGTGACGGGGCCTGAACAGCACGGGGAGCGACCCGAGGGGGCTGGAGATGAAGGACGTCTCGATGGGCAGGTCCTTCGCCGGTACGGCGAGTTCGATGTCGGGCAGAGCGCCCAGCAGGGTCTCGATCCCGGTGTCGGCGACGGTGCGCCCGATGTCCTGGCCGGGACACTGGTGCGGACCGCCGCCGAAGGCGAGGTGCGCACGGTTCCCGTGCATCGGGACGGACAGGTCGGGCCGGACCTTCGGGTCCCGGTTGCCCGCGGACAGGGAGAGCAGGACCATGTCGCCCGGCCGGATGTCCTGGTCGCCCAGGAGCACATGACCGGTGGCCCAGCGGTTCGGGAGCAGCGTCAGCGGGGGCGTTTCCCACATGACGTGGTCGAGAGCGTCGGTCAGCGTCATGCTCCCGCCTGCGAGGCTGCCGCGGAAGCGCCGGTCGGTGAGCACGACCTGCAGGGCGTTGGCCGTCAGGTTCACCGTCTTCTCCACGGCGGCCACCATGGCGTGGCGCAGGTGTTCCTCGGCCTCCACGTCGCTCAACGCGGATTCGTGGGCCAGGAGCCAGCTGGCGAAGTCGTGGCCCGGGTTCGACCGCTTCTCGCTCACGAGGTCGCGCATGACCTTGACGACGAACGCGTTGCTCTCCAGGGCCGTTTCGGTGCCCCGCACCATGTCCCGTACGGCCCGCCCGAGGGGGATGGCCTGCTCGGCGGGGATGCCGAACTGCTTGGCCTGGACCAGCGCCGGAAGGGGCTCCGCGAAGTCGGCCACGAGGTCGGCCCGCCCCCTCGCGGCGAACCCCTCGACCAGCTGCGTGGTGTACCGGGTCACGTACCGGCGGATGCCCTGCCGGTTGAACTGCTCCAGGCTGTCGGTGACCGCACTGCGGAGCCGGGAGTGTTCCACGCCGTCGGTGAAGGCGATCAGCGGCTGGTACTCGGTGACCGGGCGCAGCGGATTGTCCGCAGCGATCCGCCCCTCCCTGACCGCGCTCCAGTTGCGGGAGTCGCACGAGAACTGCGACGGGTTGCGCAGTACGTGCAGGATCTCCTGGTAACCGACGACCAGCCATGCCTCCAGGTCCCCGGGCAGCAGCACCGGGACGACGGAACCGTGCTGCCCCCGCAGTTGCTCGTACAGGTCCTGCGGCGGGACGTCGGACTCCAGCAGCCGAGTGCGTCCGGCGCCGGCGGCGTGAGCGGGACACGCCGGCGGCGGCACGGCAGCAGTGCGGGCTATGTCATACGGTGAGGTGCTCAACAAGGCCTCCGGGGCGGTGTCGGCTGACCGGGTGAGGTACCAACGAGTGATCAGGCCGACGCATACGGGTAACAGCTGACGCAGCATATCCGTGGCCCCGAGACCCGTAGAGCGGTGTCTCGCGAACTGGCGCCCGGTCAACTCCCATGCACCGTGGTACCGGTGGCCCCCTCAGGAAACTGCCTCGTCCCGCCGGGTGAGATAGCGGAGCAGGACCACGCCGTTGCCGAAGGCGTGGGTGTCAGCCAGGCTGAGGACGGTGCTGGTGCCCGTCCGCGGGAAGAACGGCCGGCCGTCGCCCAGCACCACCGGGTGGACGTACAGCCGGTACTCGTCGATCAGCCCGTACCGCATGAAGGTGGCCGCCAGGTCCGCGCCGCCCAGGGCGAGGTCCCCGCCGGGTGCCGCCTTGAGGGCCTCGATCTCCGCCGGGTCCACGTGCCGGACCACCGTGGTGTTCCACTCCCGGTGCTCTCCCGGGTCCCAGGTCCGGGAGAACACGTACTTCGGCATGGACCGCCAGATCTCCGCGAACTCCGCCTCCGGCGCGCTCACGTCCGGATCCCGGTCCGCCGTCGGCCAGTACGCCTCCATCAGCTCGTGGGTGACCCGGCCGTGGAGGAAGGCGGCCATCCGGGAGCACAGCTCGTTGAAGTGGGTGTGCAGCTCTTCGTCGACCAGGTGCCAGTCGAGCTCGCGTGCGGGCCCTTCGAAGTACCCGTCGAGGGAGACCGACACCGGCAGGATGATCCGTCCCATGGAGGATGAGGATAGGACCGGGCCGTGCCTCCGTGCGGGAGGCGGGCGGTGAACGACGGGAAACGACAGGAGCGCGCGAGATGACCGTGACCGGGAACGGCGGAAGAGCACCGGCCGGGGACGGCGGAGTGCGGGTCGGGCGGGAGGGCCGGACCGGGCGGATCGTCCTCGACCGGCCCGCCGCGCTCAACGCCCTCACCCACGCCATGGTGCTCCGGATGACGGAGGCGCTGGACGCCTGGGAGCACGACCCGGACGTCACCCAGGTGCTCGTCACCGGGGCGGGCGAGCGGGGGCTGTGCGCGGGCGGCGACGTCCGGCTGTTCCACCGGGACGCCCTCACCGGCGGTACCGGGTCGGTGGACTTCTGGCGGGACGAATACCGGCTCAACGCCCGGATCGCGCACTACCCGAAGCCGTACGTCGTCCTGATGGACGGCATCGTGATGGGCGGTGGCGTGGGGGTGTCCGCCCACGGGGACGTCCGGATCGTCACCGAGCGCTCCCGCGTGGCCATGCCCGAGACCGGCATCGGCTTCGTCCCGGACGTCGGCGGCACCTGGCTGCTCGGCCGGGCCCCGGGCGGGCTCGGCACCCACCTGGCCCTCACCGGGACCGCGGTGGGTGCCGCCGACGCGCAGCTGTGCGGGCTCGCCGACCACTTCGTACCGGCGGCGCGGCTGCCGGAGCTGGTCTCCGCGCTGAGCCGTGGGGCGGCCGCCGACGTGCTGCCCGGGTACGCCGAGCCCGCCCCGGCCGGGGAGCTCGCCGCCGCCCGCGCCTGGATCGACCCCTGCTACGCCGCCGACACCGTCGAGGAGATCGTGGAGCGGCTGCTCGCGCACGGTGACCCCGCCGCGAAGGAGGCGGCCGAGGCGATCCTGGCGAAGTCGCCCACCGCCCTGAAGATCACGCTTGCGGCACTGCGCCGCGCCCGGACGCTCGGCACCCTGGAGGAGGCCCTGGAGCAGGAGTTCACGGTGTCCTGTACGGCCCTGCGGGGCCTGCCCGACATGGTCGAGGGCATCCGCGCCCAGGTGGTCGACAAGGACCGCGACCCGCACTGGTCCCCGGCCACCCTCCAGGAGGTCGACGAGGCCGCGGTCGCGGCGTTCTTCGGCCCCCGCCCCGAGGACGCCGGACCCGGCCGGGAGGGCGTGTTCCCGCGGCCGTGAGGCCGTGCCGCGCCCGGGTCTCGGGAACGCCCGGGGCGCCCGTTGACCCGTCCGGGTGATCTCGTATCGACTCCTCGATCCACAACCAGTAAGGTAAGGCTTACCTTTAACGGGTTGACGTGTCCGGAACCGGGCGCGGGACGGGAGTCGTTGTGGCGCAGCACGAGGAGAGCCGATGACCACGGCCACCACCGGGGCCGTGGCGGCAGTCGCCGAACCGGCCGCGTCGGACCTCCTCGCCCGCGGATACCTGCGGCTCATCGCCGTCTGTGAGGACCTCAACGCGCGGATCGCGCACCCGGATTCGCCCGCATGGGCGGCCGGAGTGGACCTCGCGGGCGGCGGCGACGCGGCGCTGGACGCGTTCGTCGAGGCCGAGGCGGCCCGCATCCGCGAGACCACCGGCCACGAGCCGCGCGGCGACGCCGCAGCCTCGCGGGCGCTGAACCGGCACCTCTGGGCCGTCAGCCTGCTGATGAGCGGCACCTGGTACCTGGAGCGGCGCGTCCCGCGCGTCAAACCCCGCGAGATCCGCTGCGACGAGGCGACGAACAGCCTCCAGGTGCTGCCCGGACAGGTCTTCGCCTGCCTGCCGGACGACCCCGCAGCCGGCCTGCGCGGTGCCCGGGTGGTCGCCGACGAGGAGGCCCTGCGCGCCGAGCTCCGGGCCGCCGTCGCCGACCACGTGCGCCCCCTGCTGACGGCCCTCGGCCCCCGCACCCGGCGCGGCCCGCGGGCCTCGTGGGGGATGGCGGCCGACTGCCTGATCTCCGGCATCTGGTACCTGGGCCGGACCCTGGGCCAGGAGGAACGGGCCGTACGGGCGGCCACCGAACTCCTCCCGGAGGCGATCCCGCCGTTCCCCGGCGGCGCCGGCTTCCGCCTCCTGACGGGCCGTGAGGGCAAGCAGTACCGGACCCGCACCCGGCTCGGCTGCTGCATGTACTACACGCTGCCCGAAGCCCGCGCCTGCCAGGCCTGCCCCCGCACCTGCGACACGGAGCGGCTGCGCCGGCTGGAGGAGGAAGGCTGAGCCGGACTGGTCCGGACCGTTCCGGACCGATCCGGACCGATCCGCCGGGCGGGCCCTAGCGGTAGCCGGTGGTGTCGGCCGGAAGGCCCCGGTCCTGGACCTCCACCAGGTACCGCCAGGCGTCCGGGCGGCTGCCGTCGAGGTCGGTGAAACCGTACTCCCGGGCCAGTTGGCCGCTCGACAGCGACCGGCCGTTCCAGCGGGCGACCCCGGGGTCCGCGGCCAGCGCCGCCACCGCCCGGCCGACGTACGCCGGGGTCTCCGAGATCGCGAAGTGCGGGGACCGCTCACAGGCGTCCCGCCAGTTCTCCTCCGTCACCCCGTAGGCCTCCAGCATCATTTCCGAGCGCAGCCAGCCCGGGGTGAGCGCCACCGCCGTCGCACCGCGCGGTCCCAGCTCGTGCCCGAGGGAGAAGCCCATCCGCAGCACCGAGGACTTGGCGAGGTCGTAGAAGAACGACACCCGGTAGTTGGACCGGTTGTACTCCGCCGTCCCGTCCGTCACCTCCACCACCAGACCGCCGCCGCCCGGTGTGCGCAGCAGCAGGGGCAGCGCGAAATGGCTCGTGACGGCGTGCGTCTCCACCGCGAGCCGGAGCAGTCGCAGCCCGTTCGCCAGATCGTGCTCCCAGACCGGGCTGTCCCACTCGAACATCCGCTCGCCGCCCCAGATGTCGTTCACCAGCACGTCCAGCCGGCCCTGCTCGGCGTCGATCCGCGCCACCAGCGCCTCGACCTGACCGGCCTCCAGGTGGTCGCACACCACCGGGACGCCCGTCCCGCCCGCTGCCGTGACCAGCTCGGCAGTCTCCTCCACCGTCTCCGGGCGGTCGTACTCCGACCGGTGGCCGCGGGTACTGCGCCCCGTCACGTACACCGTCGCCCCGGCGGCGCCCAGCTGTACGGCGATGCCCCGGCCCGCGCCCCGGGTCCCGCCCGCGACGAGCGCGACCCTGCCCTTCAGACTTCCAGTCGACATGTCACGAGCCTACGACCGGGCGTCAGCGGTCGGGCGGAAGGAACCACTCCGACTTGAGCGCGAGTTGGCGGGCGAGGTAGGCCGGGGCGTCGTCCGGCCGCATCCGGGTCAGCGCCACCATGGCGGTGATCACCGTGTCCGCGACCTCGGCGTGGACGTCCTCCCAGCTGTGCGAGACGCCCTTGCGCGGGTTGATGCCGCGCGCGCCGAGGACGGCCTGGGCCGCCTCGCCGAACTCCTCGCCGATCTTCAGGACCTGGAGCGTCCACCGCTCCTCGGGGGACACCCCGCGGCCGGTGTCCCGCGCCTCGAAGGCGTCTGCCATGGCGGAGATCGTCTTCCAGACTTCGTGCATGGCGGCGAGCCTACTCCCGGCCGGCCCCCCGTGGGGTCCCCCGTACGGCTCCCCGAGTGAACTCCCGTACGGGCGCCAGGACACAGAGCCCCAGCAGGATGGCCGCCAGTCCCGCGGCGGCCGCGGACAGGGCCGCGTACGGCCCCCACAGCGTCCACGCGGCCCCGAACAGCAGGGAACCGCCGAACCGGGCCAGCGCCTGGCCGGTCTGCAGCACGGCGAGGCCGGTGCTCCGCAGTTCCTCGGGCAGCAGCGGCCCGGCCGCGGCCATCAGCACGCCGTCGGTGGCGGCGTAGAACATGCCGAGCAGCAGCGGCACGCCGATCGCCGGCGCCGGTCCGGCAGGCAGGGGTGCCAGGACCAGCAGGCAGGCGCCGAGCAGCAGCGCGTGGCCGCCGAGGAACACCCGGTGCCGCCCGATCCGGTCCGCGAGCCGCCCGGCGGGCAGCGCGCACAGCAGGAACCCGGCCGCCGTGCCCACGGGGAGCAGCGGGAACCAGGCGGCCGGCAGGTCCAGCCGGCGCTGCAGCAGCAGGTAGAGGAAGGAGTCGCTGACCGTGACCAGCCCGAGCAGCACGGCCGTCAGGCAGAGCCGCCACAGGCCCGGGATCCCGGCCAGGGTCCGCAGGGCGGGGAGCGGGGCGCGGCCGGCGGCCGGCGCCGGCGCCTCCCGTACGAACAGGGCCAGCACCACCACACCGAGCACCGCGAAGCAGAAGCTGAGCGTGAACACCGCGTCGTAGCCGTCCACCGCCACCCACAGCACGCCGAACGCGGCCAGCGGGCCCAGCAGGGCGCCCGCCGTGTCCATCGCCCGGTGCACGCCGAAGGCCCGGCCCTGTTCCCCGGGCGGCGCGGACAGCGAGATCAGCGCGTCGCGCGGAGCGGTGCGCAGGCCCTTGCCGGTGCGGTCGGCGCCCAGCACCGCCGCCACCGCCCAGGGGGTGGTGACGGCGAGCAGGCCCGCCTTGCAGACGGCCGACAGGGCGTATCCGGTCCCGGCGACCAGCTTGCGCCGCCGGGTACGGTCCGCGATCCGCCCGCCGGCCAGCCGGAACAGCGCGGTGGCGCCCTGGTGCAGTCCGTCCAGGGCGCCGAACGCGAGCGGAGACATGCCGAGTCCGGCCATCAGGTACAGCGGCAGGACGGCGGTGACCATCTCCGCGGAGATGTCCGTGACCAGGCTGACCAGGCCGAGCGCGAGCACGGTGCCGGGCACCGTCCCGCGGCGGGCGGTCCGTACGGGGATGCCCCGGGCGGAATCCGCCGCCCGGCCTGCGGACAGGTACACGGAGATCTCCCTCGAACGAATGTACGGCTAGAACCAGTTGACGGTGAGCGGGAAGGTGGTGGAGGCGGTGGTGCCGGTGCTGTCGGTGGCGGTGGCGGTGATCTGGATCGTGCCGCTCGCCCAGGGCTTGCCGCTGATGCGGCCGGTGCCGGTGTCGATGGACAGGCCCCAGGGGAGGCCGGTGGCGCCGTACTTCAGGGGTGCCTTGCCGCCGGTGGCGGTGATCTGGACGGTGCAGGACTGGTTGAACTTGCAGGTCTGCGGGCCGGGGTTGGCGAGCTTCAGGTCACCGGGAGTGGGCGTCGGAGTCGGAGTCGGAGTGGGGGTGGGTGTCGGCGTGGGAGTGGGGGTGGGTTCGGTGCCCGCGGTGAACACCTCGGAGATCGGCTGGACGTTCGCCGCGTTGCCCGCGTGCGTCGTGCCGAACAGGTCCTCGAAGGTGCGCAGCAGGTTGTGGTGGTTGAACGCGGTGCCGTACGTGCCGGTCTTGACGTGCGCGCCGTAGAACACGGTGGCGATCTGGTTGGAGCCGAGGAAGTTGTCCTCGTCCCAGGTCAGCACCAGCAGGCTGTTGTTGTTCTTCGCCCACTGCGCGTACGCGTCGATGTTGTTCTTCGTCCAGGTATCACCGGTCGACACCGAGCACGAGTGCATGTCGTTGCACTGGTTGGGCACGATGAACGACAGGTGCGGCAGCGCCGCGAAGTTCCCCTGGGGGAACTGGGTCCAGGTCTTGCCGGTGTTCAGCGGCACGTTCTTGAACGCGAACCACGGGTTGTGCTTCTGCGCGTACTGGCCGTTGGTGCACGCCGTCGAACCCTCGCTCGGCAGGTCCTCGTTGTATGTGGCGAAGGTCTTGCCCGCCGCGATCAGTTCCTGGCCGAGGTTGGCCGCGGTCATCGACTGCGGGGTGTAGCAGCCGTCGCCCGTGATGCCCTGGGTGGACCCCGAGAACAGGTTGAAGTAGTTCGGCTGGCTGGGGTGGGTGAGCGCCTTCATGTTGGTCAGGCTGGCGCCGCCGCCCGCGAGCTGGTTGATGTAGGGCGCGTTGCCGCTGCCGATGATCTCGCCGTACTGCTTGTTCTCGTAGACGACGACCACCACGTGGTCGTACGAGGGCAGTGCGGCGGCAGTCGAGGCCCCCGCGGTCGTACGTGCGCCCGAACCGGTGTCGGCCGCCTGGGAGTTGGCGACGGTGAAGGCGCCGAGCAGGCCGAAGGCGCCGAGCGCGGCGACGGCCGCCGTCCGCCAGCGCGCGCGGCCGCGCCGTCTCGCCGGTGGCGGCTCGTGCGGTGCGGGATGTGCAGGTACGTCAGGCATGAGGGATTCCTCCTGGTTCCTTCGGTTCGCTTCCGTTTCCTTCGGATTCGGTGCGGCCTTCGTGCGGCCTTCGTGCGGCTGTCGAGCAGCTGTCGAGCAGCTTTCGTGCGGCTTGTGTCCGGCTTTCGCGCGGCTTCGTGACGGCCGTTCCCGGCCGGTCTCCCGGTGCGCTTCCCGTGGCTCACTCCTCCCGTCGGGCCGCTCCGGCCACGGGCACGTTCAGGAATCGCGGCACCGGCCGGCCCCGGCCGCGGAACTCCGCCGCGACACCGGCCCGTACCGCCGTCACCCGTTCCTCCGGCAGCAGCACCAGGACGCTCCGGCCCGGCCGCCTCCCGGGAGCCCACACCGCCGACGCCCCGGCCCGCAGGAGGTGTTCCACCGCCCGCCCGAGGTCCGCCGCCCGGTCCGCCGGAGCACCGCGTACGGCCATCAGCACCAGCCGGGCCCCGGACCCCGGCGGGTCGAAGGGCACGTACCGCGGGGGCCCGCCGGGCGCCGCCAGCAGGGCCTGACCGGGCCGGGCGAACAGCACCGCGCGGCGCAGCCCGTCATCGCCCCCGGATGGGCCCGCGGGCAGCGCCTCCGCGAGCAGCCCGGCCAGCTCCGCCCGGTCCGGTTCGCCACCGGGCGGCCCGTGTACGTCGGCCACCGCGAGCGCCACCGCGCAGTCGGCCGGCTCGGCCGTGGCCAGGCCGGCGGCGGGGGTGAGCGCGCTCTGCACGTGCAGGTCCGTACCGCCGCGCCCGTGTCCGGCCCGGGCCAGCGCCCGCAGCAGGCCGTACGTCCGGGCCGCCCAGTCCGGCACCCCGTCGGGCGGCGGGCCGTCCAGGGCCAGCGGCAGGTCGCAGCTGTGCGCGGGATGGCTGAGCGAGCTCAGCCGGACCAGGCCGTCCTCGCGCGGGGCGGCCGCCGCGGCCACCGGCCACCCGGCCGCCGCCACCCGTGCCGGCCCCGGGGCAGGACCGAGCCGGAAGGCGTGCGGGGCGCTCCACACGGCGGTGGGCCGGCGGTCGTGCACGGCCTCCAGCGCATACGCGGCCAGCCGGAACAGCGGGTCGGCGCCCGCCCGGCGGGCGAGGCCGGGGCCGGCCGCGGGCCCTGCGTTTCCCGTGGTGTGCGCGGCTGCGGTGAACACGGGCGTCACTCCTCGTCCTTGCGGGCCAGCACCCGGTACGCGTTCCCGCCGTCGGCCCGTCTCGCGGCCGCCCCGCGCAGCCGGTCGAGGACGGCGGCGACGACGAAGCAGGGAGCGGCGGCCACCCGCACCAGACGGCCGAGGGCGCGTCGGCGCAGGGTCACCGGGCCCGCCCAGGGGGTGCCGGGGTCGGGTGCCAGCCGGGTCACGGTCAGCGCCACCGCGCCGACGAACTCGTTGGCCTGGTGGGCCGGGCCGTGCTCCTCCGCGAGCACCGTGAACCCGCGGTCGGCGAGTGCCTCGCGCAGGTTGGCGGCCGGCACGAGGTGCTGGTGCTGCGGCTGGAACCAGGGCAGCCACACCTGCCGCAGCAGGTCCGCCATCCGGGACTCGGGATCGGGTACCTCGATCATCAGATGGCCGCCGGGCACGAGCACGGCCGCCGCCGTGTCCAGCTCGGTCAGCGGATCGCGGGTGTGCTCCAGGTAGTGGTACATGCTCACGACCTCGTACTGGCCGGCCAGCTTCACCGCGAACTCCGGGAACTGGCCCTGGAATCCGGTCCCGGCCCAGCCGCGCAGCTCCGCCCCGCGCACTCCGTCGCCCATGTCCAGCCCGTCGAACCGGGTGTCCGGCCACACCGCGCGCGCGGCGTTGCAGAAGTGCCCGTGACCGGTGCCGACGTCCAGCCAGCTCGCGGGCCCCCCGGCCGGCAGGTACGGGCGGATCATCTCGGCGCGCCCGCGGTAGGTCTCGCCCATCCCGCCGAACACCGAGTCGGCGCTCGCCCCGCCCTGACCCGCGTAGAAGTCCCGGTAGTAGAACTCCAGCCCCTCCGGGGTCAGCCGGGGGTTCTGGAACACGTGGCCGCAGTCCGCGCACCGGTCCAGGGTGAACCGGCCCGGCTTCCCCTGGAGTTGGTCGGGAACCTCGCGGACGCGGACGGTGAGCTGACCGGAGCCGCACCAGGGGCAGTCACAACGGCGGGATTCGAGGAACCGGTCGGTGCCGGCCGCGATCCCGGCCCGGTAGGCGGCCTCCTCGGCCGGACTCGCGACGGGCCGGTGGGGGTCGGCGGTGCCGGCCGCTCCGTACGCCGTACGGAGCGCCCCGCGCAGGGACAGCAGCGGCCGGGCGGCGGTGGCGCCGAGCAGGTCGGCGGGCCGCAGGGGCGCGCCGGGCCCGCCCAGTACGGCGTACGGCTGGAGCCAGTACAGCGCGGCCGCGGCCGCACCCCAGCGGCGGTGCCGCCGCCGTACGCAGAGCACGGCGAGCAGCGCCAGGCCGGCCAGCCGGGCGGTGGCGAGCTGCCCGGCGGGGAGCCGTTGGGCGCGCAGCACGTCCGCCTGGTCGGCGGGTTGTGGCGCGCCCCGGCCGAGTCCGGGGGCGACGGCCAGGCCGGTCGCGTCCGGCGCGAACTCCTTCAGACGGCGGACCAGCGCGTGCAGTCCGGCGCGGTCCGGGCGGCCGGACGGCCCGCCATCGGACGGTCCGCCGCCGGCCGGTCCGGCGTCTGAGGGCCCGCCGTCGGAGGGCCCGCCGTCGGAGGGTGCCGCGCTCCCGGACCGGGCGCGCAGCAACAGGTCCTCGTCGACCAGGACGGCGTACCCCGCACTGCGCCCCTCCGCCAGCCGGTCCCGGCGGTAGGCCACCGGATCCACCAGCCGGAGCAGGCCCAGCGCGCCTTCGGCGTCCAGATCCCCCGGGAGGAGGTCCAGGACCCGCAGCCCTTCGCGTTCGGCGTGGGCGCAGGCGGCCAGGAAGGTCTCCGCGTCGGGCTCCACCCCGGCCGCGGTGATCAGCCGCCAGCCGGCGGGCCGGGGGGCCGCCTGCGCGGCCCCTGCGGGAGCCGCGGCAGGGCCCGCCGGTCCGCTGCCGGTCAGCACCGGGAGGGCGCGGAGCCGCCGCCGGGACCGCACGGTACCTGCGGCGAGGGCGGCGATCACCGCGAGTGGCAGCCAGGGGACCCGCGGGAACGGAAGGCGGGCCGGGCCGGGCGGGCGGAGCAGGAGGCGGCCCCGGCCGGCCCTGCCGGGGGAGCGGCCGTGGGAGCGCGCGGGGGAGTGGGAGGGGAACGACGGGGTCATGCCAGCTTCTCCAACCGGTCGGCCGCGGCGGCGGCACCGCCCGCGGCGGCGAAGGACGCCTGGATGCGCCGGGCGCCCCGCCGATGGGCGGGGTCGTCCAGGACGGCCGTGATCGCGTCGCGGAGTTCCTCGGCCCTGGTCCGGCCGAACCGGATCCGCAGTCCCGCACCGGCGGCGACGACCTGCTGGGCCACGATCGGCTGGTCGTCCCGGATCGGCGCGACCACCAGCGGCAGCCCGTGCGCGAGCGCTTCGCAGACCGTGTTGTGGCCGCCGTGGGTGACGACCGCGTCGAGGTGCGGCAGCAGGTCGAGCTGCGGCACGGTGTCCTGGAGCAGCGTGCCCTCCGGCAGCGGTCCGGGCACCAGCCCGGCCGGCGCGGCCAGGACCAGCTGTACCCCGTCCGCCGCCAGCCGCCCGGCGGCGCCGGCCACCGCTGCGTAGAACCGGCCGCCCGCCTCGCGGTTGAGGGTGCCCAGCGACACCAGCACCCGGCGGCGGGCGGGGTCCAGGAGCTGCCACGGGAAACCGGGAGCGGGCGGGCGGGAGCCGAAGGCCGGGCCGACGAAGGCGTAATGGCCGGGGAACTCCCTTGCCGGTTCGACCAGTTCGGGAGTGGAGAACACGAGGACCAGCCGGTCGGAGAACCGCGGGTCCCAGCCGGGACCCGGCCGGCCCGCCCCGCCGCTGTCGGCAGGGCTGTCCGTACGGCTGCCCGTACCGCTGTCCGCGAGGCGGCGGGTACGGCCGTCGTCGGCGCCGAACTCGGCCAGCAGGGAGGCGATCTGCTCCGACACCCACTCGCCGACCTTGGGAAAGCCCTCGAACGGACCGGTCAGCTCGGCCGAGGTGCTCGCCGAGGTCGCCCAGGGCACGCCCAGCCGGCGCGCCACCACCGGTCCGGCGAGCGCCTGCTGGTCGGCGACCACCACGTCCGGGCGGAACGTCCGGACCGCCGTCGTCACTCCCGGAACCATGGCCCGGGCCAACGGCACGAGCGCCTCCTCCCACAGGAACCGCAGCGCCGCCACCCCGCGCAGGTCGCGCCACCGCTCGTGCAGGGCCGCGTAGCCGCCGCCGGTCGGGTCGCCGGCGGGCAGCACCCGGGCGTGGCCCGGCAGCAGTCCGGCCAGCACCCCGTACGGGCCGGCCCAGGCCACCTCGTGCCCGCGGGAGGCGAGTTCGCAGCCCACGGCGACCGTCGGATTCACGTGTCCGGCCAGCGGCGGGACGACGAAGAGCACCTTCACGGCACCGTCACCTCCATCCGACGCGGCTCGGCCACGGCATCGAGGTGGGCGAGGACGGCCTTGCGCAGCGCGCCGCTGGTCTCCTTCAGGACGTCGTGCCCCAGGCCGGGCAGGATCTCGACCGTGCACCGGGGCGCGCACCGGGCCATCTCCTCGGCTCCCGGGACGAGTTCGGAGTACTCGCCGCACACGATGAGCACCGGGCAGCGCAGCCGGGCGTAGTCGGCCGGGGTGAAGGTGCGGCCGGCGGCGATGTCGTCGATGAGCGTGGTCCGGTTGAGCAGTTCGTCGGCGATGGCGGTCAGGTTGGCGGCCTTGCGCAGCCGCAGCGAGCGGAGCTCCGCCGGGACGGTGCTGTCCTCCAGGCCGAGCGCGGCGGCCGACAGGGTGTCGACCATGTTCTCCACCCAGGGCCCGCTCAGCGGCGGTTCCAGCAGGGTCAGCCCGGCGACCAGGTCGGGCCGGGCCAGGGCGGTGTGCACGGCGAGGGTGCTGCCGTAGCTGTTGCCGACCAGGTGTACCGGCCGGGGCCGGGGCAGGGTGCGCAGGAGGGCCAGCAGGTCCCGTACGGCGGTGTCGGCGTCGTAGCCGGTGGCCGGGCGCTCGGTGCGGCCGTGGCCGCGGAGGTCGTAGAGGAGCACCTCGTGCCCGGAGCGGGCCACCGGCACGGCGAGCGGGCAGTAGAAGGAGGACAGGTTGTCCACGACCAGCCCGTGCAGGAACACCACGAGGGGCCGGGTGGGGTCGGCATCGGGCGGTGCGGGCAGCCGCTGGACGTGGAAGCGGAGGGAGTTGGCGGCGGTCTCGGCCATGGCGGGCTCAGCCGGCCGTGCGGGTCAGGGCCGCACGCGTCACCCGGCCGATGTGGGCGACGAGTTCGCCGACCGACATGGCCAGGATGGCCTCCATGTCCTTCTCGGCGAGGAAGCCCATCAGGTCGACGTCCGAGCCGTAGCGGCGGTGCAGCTGCTCCGCCAGGGCGACGAACTCGATGCTCTCCAGTGCCAGATCGTCGTTGAAGGTGGTGTCCATGCCGATCTCCTCGGCCAGAAGGAACTCGTCGCCGACGATCTCCACGAGCATGCCGGTGATCTCGGCGAGGATGCGGGTGTCGGTGTCGGTGTCGGTGTCGGTGTCGGTGTCGGCGTCGGGGGTGGTGGTGTGCGGGTCAGTTGCCATGGCTGGTCTCCGTCACGGTCACGATCACGGTCTCGGTCTCGGTCACGATCAGTGCGCTGTCATGGGGAAGAAGTCGGTGGAGGGTGGTACGGGGGCCGACGCGGGTGCCGGGACCGCCGTCCAGGCGACCACGTGCTCGGCGGGGGACCCGTGGAGCGCGTGCAGGACCGCCGTCCGTACGAGGTGCCGGACGCCGTCGGGGGAGCGCACCAGCAGCGTGTCCGGGTCCGGGCCGGCGACGACGGCCCACTCCCGCGGCCGGCCGCCGATCCCCGTCCCCTCCGCCTTCGCCGCGGCCTCCTTGGCGCACCACAGCGCCGTCAGCGCGGCTGCCGGACCGAGACCGGCCCGGGCGGCGAGTTCCTCGGCCAGCCGTTCTTCGCCCGGGCCGAGAGCGACCCGCACCAGGGCGGCCGGATCCGCGGCGGGGGTCTCGACGTCGATCCCGACGGGACGGTCGCGGTGCGCGAGGGCCACGGCCACCCGGTCCTTGTGCGCGAGGGACAGCCGGATCCCGTCGGCCAGGGGCCCCTGCGGGACGGGCCGGCCGTCCGGAGCGTTCCCGACGGGCACCTCGGCCGGGAACACCGGCCCGGCGCCCCCGTCCCACAGCAGGTGCCGCAGCGCGTCCTTCGCCGCGATCCGGCCCAGCAGCCAGGCGGGCCTGCCCCTCGGCGACAGCCGCTCGTAGGCGGCGCGTTCGGCGGCGCCCAGGTAGCGGCGCATCACCAGCTCCTGCGAGGCGGGGTCGGTCCACCGGCGGCGGGCCGCACACCAGCCGCCGGGCCGGAGCTCGCCGATCCCGCAGATCTCCGGGGTGAACTTCATCGGCCAGACCCGCTCGTCGGCGGCGAACCGGCGGTACGTCCACCCCTCGATCCGCGCGAGCACCGGACCGGGCCCGCCGCCCTCGCCGATCCCGGTCAACTCCACGTCGCCGCGCACGGTGAGATCGCGGACCTCGCGGACCCGGGCGACGGCCCGGACCAGCCGGCCGGGGGCCGGCGGCGGACCGTACAGCCGGATCCCTGCCACGGTGGCCGGGAACACCAGCCGGTCCACGGGCAGCCGCAGCTGCATCCAGTGGCCGAACAACTGCCCTGCGGCATCGAGCAGTGCGCCGGGTGCGGGGAGGGCCCGGAGCACTCCGCGGATACCGTCGGCGGCGACCGCGTCCACTCGGTGCACACCGGCGAAGCCCGGACCGTGGAACATCCACCGGTCCCGGTACAGCGCCTGCGCACTGACGGGCGCGGGCCGCTCCTCCCGCAGCGGAGTCCGGTCCGGAGCGACGGGCGGCCGGGCGGCGCCACCGTCACCGGTCAGCACCACGACCACCTGCGCGAACCCGCCGAACTCCACGCGCACGCGCCGGTTCCCGCCGACGGGCTGCTCGTGCCGCACCAGCACGTCGACCTCGGCGGCAGGCTCCACGGCCAGCCAGCGCAGCGCCCGTACGTCCTCGTACCCGACGACCGTGCCGCCCGGGCAGGCCCGCCGGGCCGCGTCGGCGGCCAGCTCCAGCATGGTGGTCATGGGCACCACCGGAAACCGGTCCGAGTCCTCCGCCCACCCGTCCGGCTGCGCGTACACGCAGTGGTCGCGCACATAGGGCAACTCCCGCAGGGACAACCGCAGCCGCGACCGGACCCCGCGTTCCGCGCCCGGGCCGGCCGGGCGCGGATCCACCGGGTGCCGTGCGACGCCGCCGTGCACCCGCGCCCCGATCCCGCCGGACGGGGGCAGGGGGTGCTGCTGCGGTGCGGCACCCCCCGGGCCGACCCCGGCTTCGACCCCGGCCCCGGCTTCGACCCCGGCCCCAGCCCCCGCTTCGACCCCGGCCGTCGCCCCGGCCCCTGCGGGGCCGGTCGGCAGCCGGGTCGCGGGGTGCTGTGGGGCAAGGCCTGGCGCCCCGAGCCGTTCCGCCGCCCCGTGGGTTGCCGGGTGCGGCGCGTCGCCCGGCCCCACCGGGCCGCCCCGGCCGGGTACGAGGTCCAGGCCGGACAGCATGGCGGGTGCCGGAACGGCCTGCCCGGCCCCGGGCCGCGGCCCGGCCTGCCCGCCGGCCCCGGCGGGCAGTCCGGGGTCCAGGCGTCGCGGAGCAGCGGCCCTCGGGCCGTGCGGTCCCGCCTGCGCGGCAGCCGGCCCGCCACCTTCCGCCGGAGGCCCGGCAACGGGGTGTCGAGGTGCTGCGCCACGCGGAGCGTGCCGTGCCGCGTGCGCGGCGCCCGGGGTCCCCGGGCCGGAGCCCGCCGGCCCTGCTCGGCCCGGCCGTCCGCCGTCCTGCCCGCCGGTCCCGGCGGACGGCCGGGGGACCGGGTTGCGGGCGGCGGTGCCCGCCACGGCAACCGGGGGTGCGGGGTGTGGTGGGGCAGCGCCCCGGGAATCGCGTTCCGCCCGCCGGGCGGCGGGGGTCCCGGGGGCGGAGCCCGCCGGGTTTCGGGGTGCGGGTCCCTCCGGCGAAGCCGGGGGGAGGGCGGGACCGGGGACGTCCGGGGCCGCACCCAGCCGGACCAGCGGCGACCCCAGGTCCAGCACGACCCGGAGGGGTGGTGGGCCCGCCCTGCCGGCCCGGGTGGCCGAGACCGCCGGGGCGGAGCCGGCGGGTGTCGGCCCGGATGGGCCGGTGGGTGTCGCTCCGGGCGGGTCGGCCGGTGCCGGGTCGACTGTGACGGTTGCGGCGCGGCGGGGGCCGGTGGGGGTGCCCGGGCGGCCGGAACGGACCGGGCCCGCGGCAGCGGGCCGCTCCGCGGGGCCCAGCCGGTCCCACGACGGGGCCAGGCCCTCGGTCCAGAGCGCCGCCGCGGCCCGGCGGAGGCCGGGGAGGCCGGCCCCCATCCCCACCGTCACGTGCCCGCGACCGCGCAAGGTGTCCTCCACGAAGCCCGGCAGTCCCCCCGGCCCCGCCACCACGAAGCCCCGCACGCCCGCCTCCTCGTACAGCCGTAGTGTCAGCCCCCGGAAGTCCACCGGTTCCAGCAGGTGACGGATCACCAGCTCCCGTACGCCGGCCGCCGAGGACGGGTACGGCGCGCACGTGGTCGCCGACCACACCGGCACCGACGGCGGCAGCCGCAGCGGCAACCGTTCGAAGGCCCGCCGGACCTGTCCCAGGTACGGCTCCCACATGGGCGTGTGGAAGCCCGACCGGAAGGGCAGTTCCTGCCCCAGCACCCCCTCCGCCCGGAGCCGCCGCAGCACTTCCGCCACCGGCTCCGGCTCACCGCACACCACCGACTGGTGCGGGCAGTTGTCATGGCTGAGCACCACCCCGTCGCCCAGCCCGTGCATCGCCGCCTCCGCCTGTTTCGCCCCGCACCCCAGGGCCGCGTACACCAGGTCGGGGACCTCCAGCGAGTCCGGCCGCAGCGAGCCGAGGAAGGTGTCGACGGCCTCCCGCGGGTACATGCCGGCGACCACCATCGCCGCCCACTCGCCCAGGCTGTGTCCCGCCAGGACGTCCGGACGCACGCCGAGCCCGTCGAGGGCGGCGGCCGAGAAGCGGCCCACCGCGATCGCGTCCAGCGCCCGTTCCATCAGTGCGCCGCCGCCCGTGAGCGGCGGCCGGGGCAGCCCGAACCGTTCGGCCACGTCCTCGACCACCGGAGCGAACTCCGGTTCCAGGCCGGGGAAGAGGAGTGCGACCCTCCCCCTCGCTCCGCCGGCGGGACCCCCACCCCGCCCCGGCCCCAGCAGCGGGTCCGCCGTGAACCAGACGTCGCCTCGACCGCGCCACGGACGGCCCCGCGCGACCACCTTCGCGGCCAGTTCCAGCCGCTGCGGGGTCGGCCCGACGATCGCCAGCCGGCACGGCCCGTCCCCCGGAGCGTCCACCGGAACGTTCCCCGGGCCATCCCCCGGACCAGCCCCCCGCCCGGCACCCCGCCGGTCACCCCGTCCCGGCGGCCGACGTGCGGATCCGGCCGCCGCGAGCACGGCCGCCAGTTCCTCCACCGTGTCCGCCGCCAGCAGCAGTACGTCGTCCTGTGCGCCCGGTCCCAGCACCGGCGCCGCCTCCGGCTCCTTTCCCGCCCCCATCCCGCCCGTGCCCGTGCCCGTGCCCGTACCTGTGCCCGTGCCCGCCGCGCCGACCGGCGGCAGGAACCGCCGTACCGGCGGGGGAGCGGCGACCGCCCCCGCCCCCGGTGCCTCCTCCAGCACGGCGTGGGCGTTGATCCCGCCGAACCCGAACGCGTTCACCCCGGCCCGTCTGGGCGCCCGGCCCCGCTCCCACGGTTCGGACTCCCGCAGCAGCCGCATCCGGGTCCGGGCCAGGTCCTCGTGCGGCTCGTCCACGTGCAGGGTGGGCGGCAGCACCCGCTCGTGCACCGCCAGTGCCGCCTTGATCAGCCCGGCCATTCCGGACGCCTGCATGGCGTGCCCCAGCATGGACTTCACCGAGCCCAGTCCGATGCCGGCCCCGCCGTCCGACCCGTGCGCCGGCGCCGGTGCCGGGGTCGACGGTCCGCCGAACACCCTTGCCAGGGTTTCCAGTTCGGCCGCGTCTCCGACCGGTGTCCCGGTCCCGTGCGCCTCCAGCAGACCCAGCGCGTCCGCGGCCCTCGGGTCCAGTCCGGCCTCCCGCCAGGCCCGCTCCAGCGCCCGCACCTGGCCCTCCACGAGCGGGCTCATCAGACTCGCGGCCCGCCCGTCACCGGACACCCCGGTGCCGCGGATCACGGCGTAGATCCGGTCGCCGTCCCGTTCCGCGTCCGCCAGCCGCTTCAGCAGCACCACCCCGGTGCCCTCGGACAGCAGCGTGCCGTCCGCCCGCCGGTCGAACGGGCGGATCCGCTCGCTCGGGCTCAGCGCCCGCAGCTGGGTGAACACGCTCCACAGCGTGGCGATGTGGCAGTGGTGCACCGCGCCCGCCACCACCGCGTCGCACCGGCCGGCGGCCAGCAGCCCCACCGCCTGGTCCACGGCGAGCAGCGAGGACGCGCACGCCGCGTCCAGGGTGTAGGCGGGGCCCCGGAAGTCCAGCCGGTTGGCCGTCCGCGCGGCCGTGAAGCTCGGCACCAGGCCGATCGAGGCGTCCGGCCGCTCCGGGCCCAGCGCCCGCTGGAAGGCCGCCCGCACCTCCGTGATCCGCCGCTCGCCCAGCTCCGGCACGACCTCCCGCAGTGTCTGCGCCAACTGGTGTGCCGTACGCACCCGTTGGTCCAGCCGGGCGGTGGCCGTCCCCATGAACCCACCGCGTCCGAGAACCACTCCGATCCGGGAGCGGTCGGCCGGCAGCCGGTCCTCACCGCCCGCGTCGGCCACGGCCTCGGCGGTCGCGTGCAGCGCGAGCAGCTGGTCGGGTTCGGCGCCGTCGACGGCGGCCGGCATGATCCCGAACCGGGTCGGCTCGAACACGGCCAGCCCGTCCACGAAGCCGCCGCGCCGGCAGTAGAAGCGGTCGCTGCGCGCCTCCCCGTTCCCCGGGCCGGCCGGGTCCGGGCCGGGGCCCGCCCCCTCGGGGCGGTAGTACACGGCGGGATCCCAGCGCTCCGGCGGCACCTCGCCGATCACGTCCGTCCCCGCGAACAGGTTCCGGCGGTACGCGGCCAGGTCGGCGGCGCCAGGGAAGACCGCGCCCATGCCGACGATGGCGGCGTCCGTGGGTCGCGGACCGCGCCGCGAGGGCTCAGCCACGGCCGTCGCCCCCGCCCCCGTGCGCGGCAGCCCCGTGCTCGGCGGCCCCGCCCTCGGCCGGGGCCATCAGCACCACCTGGACCTCCGCTTCCCCGGCCGGCCGGGCGAGTTCGCCGAGGAAGGCGGCCACGCCCTCCTCCGGGTCGATCAGCGGTATCCCGCGGCGGGCGTACGCCCGTTCCAGCTCGGGCGTGACCATGCCGCCCGCCTCGGCCGACCACGGCCCCCAGTCGACGGCCAGCACGCGGCCCGGGAAGGACCCGGCCCAGGAGCGGGCCAGGGTGTCGAGCGCGTCGTTGGCGGCGGCGTAGTCGGTCTGGCCGCGGTTGCCGTACACCCCGGCGACACTGCCGAACAGGGCCAGGAAGGCGGGGGCCGGGCCGGCACCGTGCTCGGCGGCCGCGGCCGCGAGGTGGCGGGCGCCCGCCACCTTGGTGGTGAACACCTCGGCGAACGCGGCCGGTTCCTTGTCGCGGAGCAGCCCGTCGCGCAGCACCCCGGCCCCGTGCACGATGCCGTCGAGCCGCCCGTGCCGTGCGCGTACGTCGGCCACCACGGCCCGTACGGCCGCCCCGTCGGTGACGTCCGCGCAGTGGTAGGCCACGGACGCGGCGGTGCCGGCGAGCGCGGCCAGGGTGGCCCGTACCTCCCGTTCGGCCAGGATCCGTGAGGCGGCCGCCTCGATCTCGGCGGGCGCGCGCAGCCCGTCGGCGATGAGCGCGGCGCGCAGCGCGACGCGGTCGGTGGCGTGCGGGTACGGATCCGTGCCGGCGGCCGCGTCCGGTCCCGCGTCCGGCCCTGCGTCCGGCCCTGCGCCGGCCAGTGGCGTACGGCCGACCAGCTCGATGTGGCAGCCGGTGGCCCGGGCGAGGGCGAGGGCGGTCCGGGCGGTGATGCCGCGGGCGCCACCGGTCAGCAGGACCACGGAGCCGGCGTCCAGCGGCAGCCCGGCGAGGTCCGGGCGGGTCGCCGGCGCCGCCATCGCGCGCAGTGCCAGCCGGCGCCCGTCGGCCGGGTACCCGACGGACACCGGTCCGTCCGCCCCGTCCTCGCCCCCGTGCGAGCGGAGTTCGGCGATCAGGTGCGCGGCGATCCGCTCGGGCTGGTCCTTGGGGTCGACGTCGACCGCCCGGACGACCGTCCCGGGGCATTCGAGGGCGGCGCTGCGGGCGAACCCGTGGAGCCCGGCTCCGGGCAGCGGGTCGGCGCCCGTGCCATGCCCGAAGCCGCCCCCGGACCCGGTGACGAGCAGCAGCCGGCCGACGCCCGCGGTGAGGGCCCGCTTGAGGAGGGGGAACAGGCCGGGCAGCACGGGCTCGGAGCCCGCCCGCAGACCGGACAGCTCGATCAGCACGTCGGCCCCCTCGGATCCGCCGACGCCGGTGGTTCCGGCGACGCCGGTGGACGCGTACGGCCCCGGGCGCTCACCGTCCGCCGGCTGCCCGGGCTCCTCGGGGTGCTCGGCCTCCTCCGGCAGGGCCCGTACGTCGGCGCCGTGCGCCCGCAGTGAGGCGGTGAGCGCGGCGGCCACGCCATGGCCGTCACCACGGACGGCGATCACTTTTCCCCGGAGCTCGGCTCCGGCCCCGTCTGCCCGGCCCCCGTCCGTCCCGCCGCCGGGTCCGGCGAGTTCCACCGGCTCGACGCGCAGCCGGGTCAGCTCCTGAGCCGTACCGCCACCGGCTCCGGGAGCGCGGCTGGTGATCCAGTCCACGATGCCGCGCAGGGTCTTGATCCGGGCCAGTTCCTCGACGGCGGTCTCGCCGGAGGAGTCCTCGCCCCGGGGCAGCCCGATCCGGTCGGCGAGGGCGCCGATGATCTCGACGCGCTTGATGGAGTCGATGGAGAGGTCGGCCTCCAGGTCGAGTTCGGGCTCCAGCATGTCGACCGGGTAGCCGGTGCGGGTGTGGACGATGTCCAGGACGACGTCCATGACCTCATCGGGGCCCATGCGCACGCCCGAGCTCGCTGCCATCGCACCGAAGTCGGCCCCGGCCCCGACGTCCGCCCCGGTCTGCGCCCGCGCCCCTGCCGCCCCGCCGTCGCCGGCGGCCCCGGCGGGCCACGGCTCGCCGGGCCACGGCTCCGGCTCGGGAAGGGGCGGGCCCGCCACCCCGGCCCGGCCCGGGTCTCCGGGCGCGACCGATCCGTTGACCGACGCGAGGTCGACTCCGGACCACCCTGCCGGCACCCTGGCCGTACCGTCCGCCAGGGCGTACGGAGCCTGCGGTCCGTGCTCGCCCGCGACGGCCGTCGGAGCCGCGGCCGGATCCTCGGCGGTGCCGGGGCCCATGAGCGCCCGGCCGTTCAGTGCGGGCCCTTGCGGGGCGGGCCCTTGCGGGGCGGGCCCTTGCGGGGCGGGCCCTTGCGGGGCGGGCCCTTGCGGGGCGGGCCCTTGCGGGACGTGCCCGTTCAGGGCGGGCCGCGGCTCATCGCCGGCCAGGGCGGCGTACCCGTTGACCGCTGCGGCCCCCGGTGTTCCGTCGGGGCCCGCCGGTCCGGGGGCGGCGCCCAGATAGCCCAGCAGCACGTCCCGCTGTGCGGCCACCAGTTCCCTCATGCCGAGCAGGTACTCCTGCACGACCTCGTCCCGCGGGTCTGGATACACCGGTCCTCCTGCCAGTCCGTGTCCGTCAGCGTTCGTCCCGTGCCATGTCCTCGTGCCGGGGGCCGCCCGCGGCACGACCGGCCGCACGGCCCCGCGTCCCCCGGCCCTGCCGTTTCCGACGGGGGAGCGGTCCGGGTCCGGCGGTGCCCCGCCGCTCCCCAGGCCCGCAGCCGGGTTCGGCCCGGTGCCTGTCGGGGCCTCGGGCAGCGTTCGTACGGCGTCCGGTGCGACCCGCGCGAAGGCCCGGCCCGGCCGGGTGCCGGCGGCAGCACGGGCTGCCGCCGGCGCGGCGGGCATCCGTTCCACCGGTGAGGCCGCCCGAGCCGCCGGAGACTCCAGGAAGGTGAGTTCCGCGGCCGGCGTCGGCACCGGTGTCACTTCCGCCACCGGAACCGGCACCGACCCCGCCGCCGGTACCGGCGCCACCCGCAGGGCCGGGCGGAGGCCGCCCGCGACGGGGACACCGTCGGCGGTGCGGACCAGGTGGCCGTCGACCAGCCAGCCCGGACGGCGCGGCGCGCGCTCCGGCAGGGGGACGGCCCGCCCCCGGAACAGCGGCTCCGGGTCCACCGGGACGCCCGCGGCCACGAGCTCCGCGACGGCCGTCACCAGCCTGACCAGACCGTGCTCGCCCGGCACGTCCAGCGGGACCACCGTGTGCGGCCGGTCACCGAGGATCTTCCGGACCAGCCCGCTCAGCACCCGACCCGGGCCCGCCTCCACGAAGGTCCGCACCCCGGCCGCGTACATCCCCTCGATCTGCGCCACGAAGCGCACCGGATCGGCCACCTGACGGGCCAGCAGATCCCGTACCGATCCCGCTCCTTCGGGGTACGGACGGGCCGTGCTGTTCGACCAGACCGGGACGTCGGGGTCCGCAACAGCCGTCCCGGCCAGCTCCTTCGCGAGCGCCGCGCTCGCATCCGCCACCACGTCGCTGTGGAAGGCGCAGGCGACGGGCAGGGGCTCCGCGGACAGGCCCGCCGCCCGCAGCTCGGACACCGCCGCCGCGACCGCCTCCGTCGGGCCCGAGATCACGGACTGCCGCGGCGCGTTGTGGTTCGCCACCACACACCCGTGCCGCTCGGCGACCGGCCCCGCCTCCTCCGGGGTCCCCGCCACCGCCGCCATCGCCCCCGGGTCGGCCCCGGCGGCCGCGAGGATCGCCTCCGCCCGCCGCGCGCTCAGCCGCAGCAGGCTGTCCGTGTCGTACGCCCCGGCGGCCCACAGCGCGGTCAGCTCGCCGTACGAATGCCCGGCCAGGCAGTCCGGCCGTACGCCCAGTGCGCCCAGCAGCAGGTGCGCGGCCGCGCCGGCCAGCCCCAGGGCGGGCTGTGCCACCCGGGTATCGGTCACGGCCGCCCGCTGCGCCGCCCGCTCCTGCGGCTCGAACGCGGTCGGCGGGTACATCGCCGCCGCCACCGCGGCCACCGCCTCCGGCGCCGGGTCCAGCAGCTCCTCCCGCAGCCAGGGGAAGGCCACCAACAGTTCGCGGAGCATTCCCGGGCGTTGGCTGCCCTGCCCGGGGAAGAGGAACGCCACCCGGCCGGGCTCCGGCGCCGAGCCCTCCGCCGAGCCTTCCGCCGTGGCCCCCTCCGGGGCCACGTACACCCCGTCGCCGGACGCGAAGGCGCGGGCCCGTTCCAGCCGGGCGGCCAGCTCGTCCAGGCCGCCCGCCACCACCGCGACCCGGACCGGTGCCACCCCGCCCCCCGCGGCCACGGCTTCGGCCGCCAGGTCGCGCAGCGCCCACGGCCGGCCCGCCGCGTCGTTCTCCTCCAGCCGGGCCGCCAGCCGGGCCATCGCCCGCCCGGCCGCGCGCCGGTCCCCGCCACGGAAGCAGAACACCTCCGCCGGCCATGCCTCCAGCCCGTGCCGGAGCGGCCCGCTGCCCTCGTACCCGGCCAGCACGGCGTGGTAGTTGGTGCCGCCGAAGCCGAAGGCGCTGACCCCGGCGTAGCGCCGCCCCGCCGGCGCCGCCCACGGCCGGGCCGCCGTGTCGAAGCAGAACGGGCTCGTCGCCCGGTCCCAGGCCCTGTTCGGGCGGTCCAGGTGGAGCGTCGGCGGCCGCACCCCGGCGTGCAGCGCCCGCGCCGCCTTGATCAGCCCGGCCAGCCCCGCCGCGCACTTGGTGTGCCCGAACTGGGACTTCATTGAACCCAGCGTGCAGGCCGCCGCCGCTGCGCCGGACTCCTCGAACAGCTCGGTCAGCACGCTCAGTTCGGTGCTGTCCCCGACCACCGTTCCGGTGCCGTGCGCCTCGACCAGACCCACCTCGCGGGGTGCGACCCCGGCCCGCCGGTACGCCCGCTCCAGTGCCCGGCGCTGTCCCTCCGGGCGGGGCGCGGTCAGGCCGAGCGACCGCCCGTCGCTGGACGCGCCCACCGACTTGATCACCGCGTACACCCGGTCGCCGTCCCGCTCCGCGTCCGCCAGCCGCTTCAGGACCAGTACGCCGACGCCCTCGCCGAGCGCGATCCCGTCCGCGTCCGCATCGAAGGGACGGCACCGGCCCGTCGGCGACAGGGCCCGCACCGAGGCGAACATCAGATAGTCGTTGATCCCGTTGTGCACGTCCGCGCCGCCGCACAGCACCATGTCGCTGTCCCCGTCGCGCAGCTGGCGGCACGCCAGGTCGAGGGCGGCCAGCGAGGAGGCGCAGGCGGCGTCCACGGTGCAGTTCGCGCCGCCCAGGTCCAGCCGGTTGGCGACCCGGCCGGCGATCACATTGGCGAGGATGCCCGGGAAGGAGTCCTCGGTCAGCCGGGGCAGCTGCGCGTCCAGTCCGGGCGGCAGTTCCCCGAGGTACGCGGGGTGCAGGGCGCGCAGCCCGTACGCGCCGGCGAGCTCCGTGCCGGCCTCCGCGCCGAACACCACCGAGGTGCGCGACCGGTCGAAGTTCCGGCCCGCGCCCGCGCCCGAGCCAGAGCCCGCGCCCGGACCGGTGACCCTGCCCGCCCCTTTGTCCGTCCCGCCGCGGTTCCCGCTGCCGCTGCCGCTGCCGCTGCCGCTGCCGCTGCCGTGCCCGTAGCCGTATCCGTATCCGGCGTCCGCCAGGGCCCGTGCGGAGATCTCCAGCGCCAGCAGCTGCACCGGCTCGATCCCGGCCAGCGAGGCCGGCGGGATCCCGTGTGCGAGGGCGTCGAACGGCAGCGGCGGCAGGAAGCCGCCCCACCGGGACGGGGTCCGCTCTCCGGCCCGCGCCGGATCCGGGTCGTAGTACAGGGCGGGGTCCCACCGCTCCGCGGGAACCTCGGTCACCGCGTCCGTACCGGCGAGAACGGCCGCCCAGTATGAGGCGAGGTCGGGTGCCCCGGGGAAGGCGCAGGCCATGCCGACGATCGCGATGTCGAGCGGATCCGCCCCACCACCGGTCCCCGAGGCCTGGCCGGTCCCCGAGGCCTGGCCGGCCCCCGCGGCCTGGCCGGCCGCGGCGGGCTCGGCGCCGCGGACCGGGTCCGCCCCGGCGGAGCCCGGAGCGCCGGACCCGCCGTCGGCGGCGGCCAGATCGCGGGCCCGCCGCTCCAGCAGCGCGGTCGCCCCCTCCGTGACCTCCGCGTGCAGCGCGGCGACGGTGGTCACCGTGGAGCGCATCGCCGCCGCCTGCCCGAGCATGAACAGCCCCTCCGCCCGCTGGACCTCCTCCGGCACCGGAGCCGGCTGGCCGTCCTCGCCGTGCCGCAGCCCCTTGCTGGCGATCCGCAGTCGCCCGAGGTTCAGCCGCTCCAGCTCCTCCCACACCTGGCGCGGCTCGGTTCCGGTCTCCTCCAGCCGCCGCCGGGTCTCCGCGAAGGTCTCCGCGTACGGGGTGTCCGCACACCGGGTCGCGTGGCCCGGGGCGGTGTGCAGCAGCACCGTGTCCGCGCACTCCAGTGCCGCCCGCTGGAACCCCGGCAGCACCGCCCCGGCGGCCACCGCCTCCTCGGTGAACAGGTAGGCGGTGCCCATCAGTACGCCGATCCGGGCGCCCGCCTCCGCCAGCGGCGCGGCGGCCGCCGCGGCCATGGCGGCCGACCGCGCGTCGTGGATCCCGCCCGCGAACAGCACGTCCAGCTCCGCCGGGTCCGCGCAGCCGAGCAGCCGCTCGATCTGCTCCTCCCACAGCGGGAAGGAGGCCCGCGGCCCGACGTGCCCACCGCACTCCAGGCCCTCGAAGACGAACCGCCGCGCCCCGTCCGCGAGATAGCGCTCCAGCAGCCCGGGGGAGGGCACGTGCAGGTGCGTCCGCGTGCCGGCCGTCTCCAGCGGTGCCGCCTGCGCCGGCGTGCCGCCCGCGATGATCGCGTACGCCGGCCGGACCTCCGCCACCGCCGCGAGCTGTTCCCGGCGCAGCTCCGGCGGGGCGAAGCCGAGCAGGCCCACCCCCCAGGGCCGTCCGGCCAGCCGCTCGGCGGTCTCCGCGAGCAGCTCCCGTACGGCAGGGCCCTCCATCACGGCCAGCGCCAGGTACGGCACCGCGCCCCCGTCGGCCACGGCCTCCGCGAACGCGGCCCGGTCGCTGACCCGGGTCATCGGCCCCTGGGCGACGGGGAGCGGGCCGCCGTCCGTCCCGGGCCGCAGCGGGGCCGCCCGTACGGCCGCCTCCAGATGACCGGCCGCGGTGGTCCGGACGGCCCGCAGCAGCGCACCCGTGGTGCGGTACCGCCGGGCCAGCCGGGCGGCGAAGGCCCCGTCCTGCCCCACGGGCAGCAGCTGGTCGCGCAGGCTCCGCGCCCCGAGCAGCCCCGCCGCGTCCCCCTCCGGCGGGGTGAGGCCGGGCCGGGCGTACACCCGGTGCCCGTCCAGCAGCCGGGTCTCGCTGCCGTCCATCGCCCGGAGCGCGGCGGCCACTTCGCCGGGCAGGACCTCCTCCCCTTCGGCCGTCAGGGCCAGTTGTACGTCGAGCAGCACGCCGGCGGCTCCGCCGGCGAGGGCCGCGGCCGCGGTGTGCGGGCCGATCCCGCCCTGGGCCAGCACGGGTACGCCGACCGCCGGGTCCGCCAGCAGCCGCTGCAGCAGGACGAAGGCCGTGTCCCCGCCCACCCGCCCGCCGGCCTCGTGCCCCTTGGCCACCAGTGCGGCCGCACCGGCCGCCACCGCGGCGCCGGCCTCGGCGACCCGGGTGACCTCCGCCCACACCCGCCTCAGCCCGCCTCCCCCGCCTCCCTCGTGTCCCCCGTCTCCCTCGTCTCCCATTTCTCCCCGGTCTCCCGGTTCTCCCCGGTGATCCCGGTCGTCGCGTTGCGCGGCGGATCCACCGCCCGCGCCCGCCCAGGCAAGGATCCGGGGCGGGTCGAGCAGCCCGGGGTCCGCGAGGAGCACGGTGTCCACGGCGGGCGGCAGGTCCGCCGGGCCCAGGGGGCAGCGGGGCGGCACGCGGACGCCGAAGCGGCCCGCCGGGAGCCGCCGCGCGGCCTCGGCCAGGGCGCGGCGGGCCGCTGCGGCGTCCCGGCCGAGGTCGAGCAGGCCCAGAGAGCCGGAGCGTTCGGCGGCGACCACGATCCGCGGGTTCGGCTCCCCGAACGGGCTCAGTGCGACCACCCGGTCCCGAGGGTCGGGCGGCGCGCACTCGACGGGCAGGCCTGAGGAGGGGGGAGGTGCGGATGATGCGGACTGAGGGGTCACGGACGCTCCCTGAGGCTGTGTCACATGTGGCATTGCCGGGTCACATGTCATGGGGCGGACGCGCCGAGCGGGGTGCGCACGGCGCGGCGGAGCCGGTGGCGGGGCGGAGCGGGTGGTGAGGTCCGGCGCGGGCCGGGCCGTTGTCCCGGAGGGCCGGCGCACGGCGCCCGGAGTTGAGCGGCGATCAAATCCCTGATGCCGCGATGCATCGTGCGGGGGCCGACCTGTACTGTCAACGGCCATGCGGAGGGAGCTCTTTCGCCCGCCCGGCGTCGTCGCCCGCCCCGCCCGCGGAGGCCGGACGCCCGTCCGGCCCCCGGCCACCGCGCCGACCTGCGCTTAGCCCGCGCGGCCGGCGCGCGCCCGGGGCGAACGAGGGCGTACCGCGGGTAACCGGCGTCATGCCGCCGGGGCATGCGTTGTGACCGACCCGGCATGAACGCCGTTCCGGACAGCCGAAGTTGTTCATCTTGCTGCCCCTTACACCCGCGAGGCCCCGCCGTTACCTTCCGGGCATGACCCCCACACTCGCGCAGCTTCGCTATCTCGTCGCCGTCGCGGACAGCCGCTCCATCACCGGTGCGGCCGCTTCGGTCTTCGTCGCCCAGTCCGCCCTCTCCCGGGCCGTCCAGGCCATGGAGCGCGACCTGGGTGTGGAACTCCTGGCCCGCCGGGGGAGAGGGGTGGACCTCACGCCCGAGGGTGCCCGGGTGGTCCGGCTGGCCAGGACGGTGCTGGACGCCGTCGAGGCCATCGACGACATCGGCGTGGCGCACGGCAGGAACGCCCGGGCCACCCTCACCCTGGTCACCACCCCCACCCTGGCCCTGGACCTGGCCGCGGACCTGGTGCCCGCCTTCACCGCCCGGCATCCAGGCGTGGACGTGCGGCTCACCCAGTACGACGGGCGCGAGGCGCTCGTCCAGGCCCTCCTCGACGGACGGGCCGAACTGGCGCTGGTCGACCTTCCGGTGGACAAGGAACTCTCCACCCACCACATCCAGGAGCGCGAGGTCGTCCTGGTCTCGCCGACCGGATCCAGGCTGCCCGACCCCGTGCCGTTCCGGCTGCTCGACGGGCTGCCGATGGTGCTGCCGACCCCGGGGACCGGCCGCCGCACCGAGATGGAGGCCATGTTCAGCTGCCTGGGGGTGCGGCCCGTGCCCAGCCTGGAGGTCGACGAGCGGCTGGCCTGGGTGACCGGCGTGACGGACGGCAAGGGCTCGCTGATCTGGTACCGGGACGTGGTGCTGCGGGCCTTCGGCCACCGCGCCGAGATCCGCTCCTTCACGCCCTCGCTGCTGCGCCCGGTGGGCATCGCGCACGCCCGCCGCCCGCTCAGCCGGGCCGCACGCGCCTTCATCGCGGACGCCCGCCACAACGCACCGATCCGGGAGCCGGCCCGATGACCCCGAACGGGGCTGCCGCCCGGTCATGCCGGGGCGGCATTGAACGATGCTCAAACGGTACGGGGCCGACCCTGGCCGAGTTGCTGACGTCTCGTCACATTGGGCGCCATGCCTCTACGCCTCAGCTCCAGCCGGCCGGCCCTGTCGGCCGCGGCCGCCTTCGCCATGACCTTGTGGCCGCTGCCCGCGGCCGCGTGGATGAACGGGGACGCCGACGCCCCGCTCACCGCCTCCACCGCCGCCGCCCACGGGACCATGGCCGCCTCCGCCGACGCCTCCGCCCTCGCGGCCGCCCTCGCCCCCGAGAAGAAGTGCACCCTGCCCTCCGGCATGACCGAGATCAGCGGCCTCGCCATGAGCCGGAAGCACCCGGGCGTCTTCTACGCGGTCAACGACAGCGGGAACACCAACCAGGTCTTCGCCGTCGACTGCACGGCGGCCACCGGGCGCCTGGTGGCCACCTACACGGTGTCCGGCGCCGCCAACACCGACTGGGAGGGCCTCGCCCTCGGCAAGGACGCCGCCGGCCGCGCGGCGATCCTCGTCGGGGACATCGGCGACAACCTCTCCGGCCGCGCTGACGTCCAGGTGCACAGCTTCCCGGAGCCCGACCGGCTCGCCGACGCCACGGTCACGCCGGTCACGTACCGCTTCGCCTACGCGGACGGCCGCCACGACGCCGAATCCCTGCTGGCCGACCCGGTCACCGGCCGGATCCACGTGGCGAGCAAACTCTTCGGCGCGGCGGGCCGGTTGTACCAGGCCCCGCTGCCCCCGCAGACCGGCCAGGTCAACACGCTCACCGCGAGCGGCCCGGCCCCGGTCTTCGCCACCGACGGGGCGTTCTCGCCCTCCGGGGCCTCGTACGTGCTCCGCAGCGGCGGACCGGTCGGCGCCAACACGGCGTCGGTGTACGCCGCGTCCGGGGCCAAACTCGCGGACGTGGCCCTGCCCGCCCAGCCACAGGGCGAGACCGTCACCTACTGGGACTGCACCAGCCTGCTGGTGGGATCCGAGAACGACGCACAGATCTGGCGGGTCCCGCTCCCGCCCGAGGCCACCCCCGGCTGCGACGGCCCCACTCCGACGCCCACTCCGACGCCGACACCCACCCCAACTCCCACGCCGACACCCACCCCCACTCCGACTCCGACGCCCACTCCCGGTGACCTGAAGCTCGCCAACCCCGGCCCGCAGACCTGCAAGTTCAACCAGTCCTGCACCGTCCAGATCACCGCCACCGGCGGCAAGACACCCCTGAAGTACGGCGCCACCGGCCTCCCCTGGGGCCTGTCCATCGACACCGGCACCGGCCGCATCAGCGGCAAGCCCTGGGCGAGCGGCACGATCCAGATCACCGCCACCGCCACCGACAGCACCGGCACCACCGCCTCCACCACCTTCCCGCTCACCGTCAACTGGTTCTGAGACGGGGCGGGGCGGGGCGGGGCGGAGCGGGAACGGGCGGGAAGAGGTGTGTCCGGCTTGAACAACCCCCGCACCTCCCTGCACTGTTCGTCGGGTGACCGAACAGATTGACGACGCCGCAACCGGGCCCCACCGGATCGACCCCGCCGGCGGTTGCCCCCACGCTCTGAACGCACGGCTCCGCAGCCACGGTGACGTGGCCGAAGTGGTCCTCCCCGGCGGAGTGCCGGGCGCCGTGGTCCTCGGGCACGAGGCGCTCCTGGAGTTCCTCGCGCACCCCGATGTGGCCAAGGACGCCCGGCACTTCACCGACCTCCAGGAAGGCCGCATAGCCCCCGACTGGCCGCTGCGCGTCTTCGCCAACGCCCAGGGCATGCACACCGCGGACAACGAGGACCACCGGCGGCTGCGCTCCCTCGTCGGCAACGCCTTCAACGCCCGGCAGGTGGAGCGCCTCCGCCCCCGCATCGAGACCCTGACGGGCGAACTCCTCGACGACCTCGCCGCGGCCGCCGCCGGCTCCGCCGACGGCACCGCGGACCTCCGCCGCCATTTCGCCCTCCCGCTCCCGATGAGCGTGATCTGCGAACTGCTCGGCGTGGACCCGGAACACCGGGGCCGGCTCCACGAGTTGTCCAACAAGGTCATCATCGCCACCGACACCACCCCGACCGAGGCCATGGCCGCCGTCCGGGAACTGGTCGAGCTGATGGGCACCATCGCCGCGACCCGCGCCGCGGACCCCGGCGAGGACCTCACCAGTGCCCTGCTCTCCGCCCGCGCGGCCGACGGCGACCGGCTCAGCGAGGCCGAGCTGATCGGCACCATGCGGCTGATGCTGGTGGCCGGCCACGAGACCACCCTCAACCTGATCACCAACGCGGTCCGCGCCCTGTGCGCCCACCGGGACCAGCTCGCCCTGGTCCTCGCCGGCAAGGCGAGCTGGAACGACGTGGTCGACGAGACCCTCCGCTGGGACGGCCCGGTCAGCTGGTTCCCGTTCCGCTACCCCACCCGCGACCTGACCCTGGGCGGTACGGTCATCCCCAAGGGCACCCCTGTCCTCGCCGGCTACACGGCCGCCGGCCGGGACCCGCAGGCGTACGGCCCGGACGCGGACCGCTTCGACCTCAGCCGCGCCTCCACGGCCCGGAACCTCTCCTTCGGCCACGGAGCCCACTACTGCGTGGGCGCCCCGCTGGCGCGCCTGGAGGCCACCACGGCCCTGGAGGCCCTTTTCACCCGCTTCCCGGACCTCGACCTCGCCACCCCGGAGCCCGCCCTCAGCCACCAGCCCAGCTTCATCGGCAACAGCGTGGAGAGCCTCCCGGTCCGCCTGACCCCGGCAGTCGCAGCGGACGACCAGGCGTAGGTCCTGTCATCAGAAGGCCCCTCCGGCCAGCCGGGCGGCCCCGGGGCCACCCGGCGGGAACTTCCGGCCCCGCCCGCTCGTCCTGCCGGACGAGCGGGTCGCAGGGCAGGCCCGTCCCGGTCGCGGACAGGAGCCGTCCGCCCTGCCCGCAAGCCCCGCCCTCCCCCTCCATGTCGCCCTCCTGGGCATAGGGGCATAGGGGCACAGGGGCCCGGCCGCCGGCCGGTCAAGGCCGGCCCTGGCCCGCGCCGGGCGGTCGGCTCTCGTCGCCCGGCCGGGTCGGCGCGCCCGCGCCCCCCGGCTCCGCCACGCGCACCGTCACCGTGTGCCATCCGGTCGCCCCGTCCGGCAGGACGCCCGTCCGCACGCCCGTCTGCACGTCCCCCGCGCCGTCCGTGGCCCGGACCTCCAGGGTGTGGGTGCCCGGCCGGGCATCCCACCGCCACACCCACTGCCGCCAGGTGTCGACCCCGTCGGACGCGGCCAGCCGTGCCTCCTGCCACGGCCCGTCGTCCACCCGGACCTCCACCCGCCCGATGCCCCGGTGCTGCGCCCAGGCCACCCCGGCTACCATGACCGGCCCCGCCTCCACCGACGCGAACGGCCGGGGGGTGTCGATCCGCGACTGGGTCTTCACCGGTGCCTGCTCCGCCCACCCCCTCGACACCCAGTACGCGTCGTACGCCGCGAAGGTGGTCAGCCGCAGTTCGCGCAGCCACTTGCAGGCGGACACGTACCCGTAGAGCCCCGGGACGACCATCCGCACCGGGAAGCCGTGGGCGAAGGGCAGCGGCTCCCCGTTCATCCCGACCGCCAGCAGCGCGTCCCGGCCGTCCATCACGGTCTCCACGGGGGTGCCCAGGGTCATCCCGTCGACCGAGCGCGCCACCAGCTGGTCGGCCGGCCCGCCCCGGGACGGCGGCCGCACCCCGGCCTCGCGCAGCAGGCCGGCCAGCGGTACGCCGAGCCAGCGCGCGTTGCCCACGTACGGCCCGCCCACCTCGTTGGACACGCAGGCCAGGGTGATGTCGCGTTCCACCATCGGCCGGGCGAGCAGCTCGTCGAAGCCGAGGACCAGCGGCCGGGTCACGCCCTCGCCGTGGATGCGCAGGCTCCAGGTGTCCGCGTCCACCCGGGGCACCACGAGCGCGGTGTCCACCCGGTAGAAAACCGCGTTCGGGGTCAGGAAGGGCGACAGCCCGGGCACCTTCAGGTCCGCCCCGGCCGGGACCGGGCGGGCCGGAACGGCCGGCGGCGGCAGCCGCACCCCGGCCCGGGAGGCCGTCGCGCCCGCCGAACCGAACGCCCCGAGCCGCCGCCCGGCCAGCCCGGCCGCCGCGGCCCCGGTGACAACCGCGGCCAGCATCCGTCCGAACCCGCGCCGGTCCAGCGCCCACGCCCCGCCCTCCGGCCGGCCCGTCGGCGGGGGCCGGACCAGGGCCGTGGCCAGCAGGAACAGCGTCCCGGCGGCGACGGCACCCCCGGCCAGCGAAGGCGCCGCGTCGACGGCCGAGGCAGCCGGCCGGCTCAGCGCGGCGGCCGCGCCGAGCAGCCCGAAGCCGAAGGCCACGGCCGTGCCGGCCGCGCGGCTGCGCAGGGCGAGCAGCCCGGCCGCCGCCGCCACGGCGGCCAGCAGCAGTACGATCCCCGCGATCAGCACCGCCTTGTCGGCGGTCCCGAACTGCCGGATCGCCCAGTCCTTGACGGCGGCGGGCGTCCGGTCGACCACCGCGCCGCCGACCGCGGTGACCGGTCCGGCCTCGGGCCGCACGAACACCGTGACCAGCTCCGCCACGCCCAGCCCGGCGCACCCCGCGGCCAGGCCGGCGACCGCGCCGAGCCCGCGCCGTCGCCGTTGCACCGCCGGCCGGTCCGTATCCTCCACCCCTCCTTCCTACCGGGTCAGGAACGGCAGGGTAAGTCGATCACGCGGGGGCGGTCCGCCCGCTCGGCGGCGCGGCGGGCCAGCGACGCCGGCCACTCCTCCGCACCCCGGCCGTGGCCGACCCGTTTGCGGAGTTCCGCGATTCCTTGCTCCGCGACCCCTTCGAGGAGCGCCGCGGCGTCCGGCGTCGGCACGGCGGGCGGTGCGGCGGGCGGCACGGCGGGCGGTGCGGCGGCGCGTGGCGCAGGAGCGGGCAGCCGTCCCGGCTCGGTCTCGGACATGCGGTGGACTCCCTTCGACAGCGGCCGGCGCCCGGCCGCGGAAGGGCCGGGGTCCGGTCGACCCGGTGTCCCGGTGACCCGGTGACCACCAAAGGGTGGGCGGGCCGCGGGATCCGCGCCCGCCCGATGCCGCCGATTCCTCCGCTCGGGTGCCCCTCAGACGAGTGTTCGGGCGATGTCGCGGGCCAGGGCGTACGGATCCCCGGCCGGCGCGGTGGGATGCCCGGTGGTCAGCCGCGCCCAGGACTCCTCGAAGGCGTGCCAGTCGATCACCCGCGGTGCGGCCCCGGTGCGCAGCGCCTCGTCCCACGCCTCGAACTGGGCCGCCCACCGGCGCGCGTACAACTCGCCGATCAGGCCGGCCCATTCACGGTTCGCATAGTCGTGCAGGAAGCCGCCCTCGCTGGTGCTCCGCTCGCCCCACACGCTCAGCAGGGACCGCGCGTCGTACTCCAGGCGGTCCCGCTCGGCCTCGTCGGCGCCCCAGGACCGGGCGGCCGCCAGCCAGCCGCCCAGCAGGAAGTTCGGGTCGGAAGCGGTCAGGGCCTCCAGCTGCCGTTCCCGTTCCTGCCATTGCGCCACCAGGGTGCCGTACAGCGCCCGGTCCTTCTGCTCGTAGGCGGCCCGGATCCTCGGCAGCAGCACCCGCGAGTGGTTGGCCAGCGCCTGCCGGGCGGTGTCCACCAGGTCGAACCGGTACGCGCTGGAGCCGCGGAGTGCCGGATCCACCGCCAGCAGGTGGTCCAGGGCCCGCCGCACCCGGGCCGCGTCGTAGCGCATGGACTGCGGGCTCCAGTGGGCCGCGTTCGCCGCGGTCAGACTCGGCCGGGCGGTGAACAGGCTGTCCTGCGACTCCGACCACAGGCCCGAGGAGGTGCGGTACGGGCCCAGCCGGAGCTCCTCCCAGGCGGCCGCGGCATGCACGTCCGGGCGGCCGTACCGGCGGGCGGCGAAGGCGGCGAACCACTGCGCGTGGTCGACCGGCCCGGGCTCCCACGCCAGGTCGGTGAACAGGTCGAAGGCCGCCGGATTGGTCCCGGTCGCCTCCGGCAGGTAGGCGGTGCCGCGCAGGGCGCTGTCCGGCTTCCCGCGCCAGGCCTCGAAGCGCTCGCTCCACACCGAGCTGTTGGCGCCGACGGTGGTGTGCCCGCCGAAGTTGTAGATGGTGCCCAGGGCGTACGGGACTCCGCCCCAACGGGCCTCCCGGTCCAGGCGGTTGTACCGGTCGGACAGCCCGTCCAGGATCAGCAGCTTCGAGGTGTCCACCCCGGCCAGCAGATCCGCCGTCGGATCGTCCTGCCAGCCCAGCACCGCCCAGAGCGCTCCCGGGTGCGCCGCGTGCAGGGCCTTCTGCACCGCCCCGGCCGCCGCCTTCACGTCCACCGTGCCCGTCTGCCCGCCCTCGTGCAGCGGGCTCATCCGGTACATGGCCGAGTCCCCGAACACCGCGCGCTGTTCGGCGTAGTACGCTGCCGCCAGCCGGGCGAAGACCGGGTCCGTCGGGTCCAGCCACTCGGGCCGGTCAAAACCCGCCCAGTCGCCCTGCGGCACCACCTCGGCCCCGCCGTTGCGGGCGGCGAAACCGGGCGGGACGGTCCCGAAGTACCCGGGCAGCACCGGGGTCATGCCCAGGTCGCGCAGCTGTCCGGCGACCTTCCGGCCGAGCTCCGCCCGCGCGGCCAGGAGCCGCTCGCTCACCGGGCCGCCGAAGCCGCTGAGGTTCTGCAGCAGCCACCAGCTCTGGTGGGCGGGCCCGGGGATCCACTCCCGCAGCTCCTGCGCGGTGTAGCCGAAGCGCTGGAGAGCCTTGAAGTACGGGTACTCGGCGCCGACCTGCACGAACACCTCGTTCACCCCGTGGAGGGCGAGCAGGTCGATCTGCCGCTGGTGCTGCTCGAAGGAGCGGTACGGGCCGGAGTACCCGTCGTCGGTGTCGTTGAGCGCGTACCGGTGCGGCACCAGCGCGCTGCGGCTGACCGGCTGCGGCACGGCGGGCAGCACCTCGGGGAGCGCGCCGAGGCTGTCGCCGGGCCAGCCGATGTCGACCCCGGCGACGTGCTGGAGGTACCAGCCGACACCGGTGAGCTGGGTGGCCGGGGTGGTGCCGCCCACGGTGATGGCTCCGGCGCCGCCGGACACCGTGAAGGTGTCCCCGCCGTCTCGGGCCGGATCGGCCGGCTCCAGGGTGAACTGGTGGGCGTGGCGGGGGAGGAGCCGTTCGAGCGCGGCTCGGGCCGGGGCGTCGTCGAACGCCTGCGCGGTGACCGTGTGCAGGGGTTCCGGGGTGGTGGCGCGTACGGGTGCGGCGCCCAGGCAGAGAACCGCCAGCAGGGTCAGCGGCAGGGCCAGGGGCAGGGCACGCTGCGCGGCCGGTGCGCGCCGCAGTGCCGGTCGCCCACCTGTCCGGCCCCGCGGCACGATTGCCCGCCCGGCGGCGGTAGGGGTGTGCCGGGCCATCAGACGGGGAGGGACCAGAGCTGGTTGGACTGGTGGTCGCCGCAGGGCAGCAGACTCAGACGCGGGGCCGGGGCGTCCGGTACGGCGGCGGCCAGGGGCGCTTCCAGGCAGAGGCCGGAAGCGCTGTCGGCCTTCAGGGTGCCCGTCCGGTCCTGGGCCCAGCGCTGGGCGGGGTCGCCGTCGCCGCCGGTGCAGGCCGCGAGGGCCGCCTCGCCGTCCTCGCCGGCGGTCAGGCAGCGGCCGAGCAGCCGTACCGTCCGGTCGTGGCCCAGGGTCCAGCGCTGGTCCTCGCCGCCGGTGCAGGGCGACAACACGACCGCGCCGACGGCCGTGGTGTTCTGCCCGTCGGCGCAACGCACCCCGTCACCGGTGATCTGGCCGGTGGGCACGGGTTCGGCGCAGCCGCGCGGGGTCAGCCGCCAGATCGCGGTGCCGTGCGCCGGCACCCTCGCGGTCAGTGCCGCCGCGACCTCCGAGACGGAGCCGGTCCACAGGTCGGTGGCCTCCACCGGGCAGGAGCGCAGACCGATGTCGGCGAGCCGCACCTCGGCGTCGCGGGCGGCGGCCGAGCGGTTGAGCACGGCGACGGCCCGGTCGCCGCCGGCCAGCGGCCGGACCAGCACGTCGAAGGTGCCGTCGGCGGACACCACCGCGCCCTGCCGCCCCAGGGGGTCCTGGTCGAGCGCGATCAGCGCGTCGTTCCCCAGCGCGGCCAGGCCCGCCCCGCTGATCTGCGCGACGTCGGAGGACAGGATGAACGGCGCGGCCATCATCGCCCACAGGGCGACCTGGCTGCGGCCCTCCTCGTCGCTGAGCCCGGGGGCGCCCGCGATCAGGAAGTCCGGGTCGTTCCAGCTGCCCGGGGCGGCGTAGCGGGTGAGCCAGCGGTTGTAGCCGTAGTTGCCGAGCACCGAGCTCCACCGCGAGGTGGCCGGCGAGGCCGGGTTGTAGACCTTGATGTCCTTGCCCTCGCGCCACAGCTGGCCGGTGTCGCCGACCCAGCCGAGCACCCGGTGCCAGTCCGGGCCGCCCCATTCGCCCTGCTGGAAGTAGGCGGGTGCGGAGGCCGAAAGCACCATGTCGCGGCCGCTGTTCCGAAGGGCGCGGGCGACCTTGTGGTAGGCGTCCCGGTACGCCTCCTGCTTGGTCTGCCCCGGCGGCACGTACATGTTGCAGCCGTCCATCTTGACGTAGTCCACCTTCCAGGAGGCGAACAGCCGCGCGTCCCGGTCGAAGTGGTCGGCGCCGCCGCCGTCCGGGGTGCCGCTGCCCGGATAGCGCTCGCAGGTGAGGTGGCCGGCGTCCTGGTAGATCCCGAACTTCAGCCCCCGCGCGTGCAGGTACTCGCCGAGCCAGGCCATGCCGTGCGGGAACTTCACCGGGTCGGTCACGAGGTTGCCGTCGGCGTCCCGGTTCCTGGTCATCCAGCAGTCGTCCACGGTCACCGTGTCGTAGCCCTTGGCGGCGAGACCGGTGGCCACCAGCGCGTCGGCGTTGGCGACCACCTTCTGCTCGTCGATGTCGCACATGTAGTGCGCCCAGTTGTTCCAGCCCATGGGCGGGGTGAGGGCGAGCGGGGTGTCCGAGGTCGCGGTGGGTTCGGCCACCGCGGGGGCGGCGGCCAGGGACACGGCGAGCAGGGCGGCGGCGGTGAGGCAGCCGGGGAGCGCGCGCAGGCGAGACGGCACGGAGACTCCTTCGCTTGGGCGTGGGGCGGGGCGTACCGACGGGCTGTCGTGCGCTCAGTGCAGCGAGGCGATCACCCTCTGTCAACGCCCGTCCGCGCTCCGGGGCCCGGCGTCACACGAAAGAGTTCACCGATGACCCGGACCCGTGTGAGATACGCCGTATGTTACGGTGTATCTCATGCCGAGGAGATCAGCGGCCCTGGACCGGGCCACCCCTGAGGCCATCGCGGTGGCCGCACTCCGCCTGATCGACGAGGAAGGGCCCCGCGCGCTCAGCTTCCGGACCCTCGCCGACCGGCTGGAGGTCTCGCACGCCACCGTCCAGCGCCGCTGCGCCGACCTCGCCGGACTCCTCGACCTGTGCACCGAGCACCTGGCCGGGCAGATCCCCGAGGTCCCGCCCGGCACCGGCTGGGCCGAGGCCAGCGAACTCCGCTTCACCGCGCTCTACCGGCTGCTCACCGCCCACCCCGGACTGCTGATCCTGCGCGGTGGCCGCCCCTGGACGGGCCGCCGGCTGCTGGCCCGGCTGGTGGAACCGCAGATCGCCGACAGCCTGGCCGCCGGCTTCACCCCGGCCGGGGCCATGACCGCCTACCGGCGGATGTACCTGCTCACCCTCGGCAGCGCCGCCTTCGTCGACCACCGCGACCCGGCGGCCGCCACCGCGGCGAGCCGTACCGCGCTGGCCGCCCTGGACCCGGAGGCGTTCCCCGCGCTCACCACGCACACCGCCGCCCTGCTGCCCCCGCTGACCGACCACCAGGTGTACTACGGCGCCCTGCGCCAGCTGATCGAAGCCGCCCGGCCGGACGCCGCCTGACCCCCGCCCCGACACCGCCCGACGGGAGCCCCCGTGGAACAGCACCTCGACCACGCCGCGGTCCGCGCCGCCGCCGCCCGCATCGCCGGACACGTCCGCCCGGTCTCCGTCGTCCCCGCAGCCGACGGCGTCTGGTACGCCCTCGAACACCTCCAGCACACCGGATCCTTCAAGGCCCGCGGCGCCCGCAACTTCCTCGCCGCGCACGCCGACGCCGGAGCCCTGCCCGAGGCCGGGGTCACCATCGCCTCCGGCGGCAACGCCGGACTGGCCTGCGCCTGGGCCGCCCGGGACCTGGGCGTGCCCGCCACCGTCTTCGTGCCGGTCACCGCCCCGCGGGTCAAGGTCGAGCGGCTGCGCCGCTACGGCGCGGACGTCCGGCTGACCGGCGACCGCTACGCCGAGGCCCTCACCGCCTGCCGCGCGTTCGCCGACGGCAGCGGGGCCCTGCTCAGCCACGCCTACGACCACCCGCTGATCGCGGCCGGCGCCGGAACCCTCCTGGAGGAGATCCGCGCCGGACTGCCCGGCCTGGACACCGTGGTCGTCGCGGTCGGCGGCGGCGGCCTGTTCGCGGGCGTGGTCACGGCCGCACGCGCGTACGGCGTACGGGTGGTCGCCGCGGAACCGGAGAACTGCCGCGCCCTGCACGCCGCCCTGGAGGCCGGCCGACCGGTCGACGTCCCGGTGTCGTCCGTGGCCTCCGACTCCCTCGGTGCCACCCGGGTCTCCCGGGACGCCCTGGACGCCGCCCGGCTGGGCAGGACGGACGCCGTCCTCGTCCCGGACACCGCCATCACCGAGGCCCGGCGCGCCCTGTGGGAGGAACACCGCCTCGTGGTGGAACCGGGCGCGGCCACCGCCCTCGCCGCCCTGCGCACCTTCCCCGAACCGCCGGGCGACCGCGTCGCCGTCCTCCTGTGCGGCGCCAACACCGACCCCTCGGACCTGATGTCCTGAGCACGGCGCGGCACGTTCGCCACCCCCGCCTGCGGCCGCCCCCTCCCGCGGACGTCGGCGTCAGCAGAGCCGACGGATGGTGTTCAGCGCGGCCCGCACCTCGGCCGTCTCCACCGAGTCCGGCCCGAAGGCCGACTCCACGGCCGCATGGACCTCCGCCAGCGCCTCCAGGGCCGGACCCCACTCCCTCGCCTCGGTCAGCAGCAGCCCCACCTGCCGCCGGACGTCCAGCAGCAGGCGGGCGTCCGCCGACGGCACCGCCAGGTCCGAGGCCAGGGCCCGGAACTCCTTGAGGGCCGTCGCCGTGTCCCCCAGGTAGCGACGGCAGGTCGCGGCCCGGGCCCGGTACGCGGCGGCAGCGGACGGCGCCGGGCGGTCCGCCGCCGTACCCTCGGCCAGCGCCAGGTATTCCGGCAGGGCGGCGCCGAACCTTCCGTCCGCGAACAGCACCGCCGCCCGCTCGGCGCGCAGCTCCGACGGCAGCGGCCCGGGGACGGCCGCACGGGCCGGGACCGGAGCCCTCGCCGTCCCGGAGCCGGCCGTGTGCCCGGCCAGCAGGTCCCGCAGCTCGCCCGCCGAGCCGGGCCGGCCGGACGGGTCCTTGGCCAGAGTCGCCAGGACCAGGTCGTCCAGCCCCGGGTCGATCTCCGGGCAGTGCACCCGCAGGGGGAGCGGCGCCCGGGAGGCGTGGTCGCGCATCACCTGACTCGGCGGCCCGGTGAACGGGGGCTGCCCGGCGGCCATGTGGTACAGGACGCAGCCCAGCGAGTAGAGGTCGCCGGCCGGGCCGACACCGAGGGGCGAGTCGAACTGCTCCGGTGCCATGTAGCCGACGGTCCCCACCACGTCCCCGGCGGTGGTGAGCCGGGGGTGGTCGGAGCCGAACACCGCGGCGGTCCCGAAGTCGACCAGCTTCACCCGGTCGCCGGTGGTGAGCATGATGTTCGAGGGCTTGAGATCACGGTGGATGACCGGTTCGCCGTGCAGCAGGCCGAGCACCTCGCAGATCTGGATGCCGACCGACACCCACCGCTCGGCGGGCAGCCGGTGGTGCCGCTCCAGGACCGCGTCGAGGTCCTCGCCCACCACCAGCTCCATCACCAGGTACAGGTGGGCCGCGTCGGCACCCAGCCGGGCGTCGTAGAGCACCGGAATGGAGGGGTGGCTGAACCGGGCGATGAGCCTGGCCTCCCGCCGGAACCGCTCCCGGAACATCTCCGGCCGCTTCCCCCGGGCGCCCGGCGCCAGCCGGTACGGCTGGATGAGCTTCACCGCGGCCGTCCGCCGCAGCTCCCGGTCGAAGGCGTGCCAGACCTGCCCCATGGACCCTTCGCCGAGCAGGGTGCGCAGCTCGTACCGGCCGTCCAGGACCTGGGTGTCAGGGAGCATCGGCACCGTCCCCCGCCGGGCCGTCACCGGTCAGCCCGGCCGCCATGTCCACCAGCGACCCGTGACCCGGCACGAACCAGCGGACGGCGCCCTGGACCACCGCCGGTGCGTCCGTCCACCCCGCGTCCTGCCAGATCCGCAGGACCAGACCGGCCGGCGAGTAGTTCCTCCCGTCGACGTCCCACACCAGCGGCCCGCGGGGGTCGTTGACCCAGGTGGCGAGGAACCGGGCGGGGTCCGAGCCGACCCAGGTGCCCACCGCCTGCTCCTCCGCGGCCGTGGTAGGCCGGTACACGAGGCGGGTGCCGTCCCGCACGACCCCGCGGGCCACCAGCAGGCGGACGGGGTTCGGCCGGCGGGTACGCCGGGCCGCGGCGGGCACCGGATCCCCGGCGCCGGCCTCCCCGGAGAACGCGTCCACCACGCCGTTCGCCAGCTCACGGCACCGGTCCGGGTCGGAGAACACGTTCGCGATGAACACGTGCGGACCGTAGAGCCGGTCCACCAGGGGGATCAGCAAGGACAGTGCGCGACCGGTGCGCTCCAGCACCCCCTCCAGACGGTCCTCCCAGCCGCTGCCGGTGTCGCCGACGCCGTCGAGTCCGACGACGCGGAACACGATGTGCGTGATGAGCAGGTACGCGTGGTCACAGACGGCGCGGGCCCGCGGGGGCAGGCTGTGCGTCAGCTCCCCGAGCGACTGCCGGACGGCGCGCATCAGCAGTACGGAACGCCAGATCCGCAGGGCCCCGGGGCGCGGGGTGCCGAACAGCCGGGCGTACGCCCCGTCGGGCGTCCGGCGCCACAGGAGGTCGCCGTCGCGCAGCAGCCGGGCGGACAGCGAGCCGTCGGGGTGAGCGCAGGCGAGCGCGTACGCCGCTTCGGCCACCGTGCACCCCACCGCCGGCGCGGGGTCCAGCGACCCGCGCTTGAGGACGTACTCCTTGTCCAGCAGGACGGAGAACTCATCCCGGATCTCCAGCTGTTGCGGATCCAGTGCCACGAAGTCGCGGGCCTCGATGCGGTTCTGGGTGTTCGTCGCCGAGGTGATCTCCGAGGCCAGCGCCTCCGAGGCGCCCTCGACGCAGATCACCCGGACCATGACGCGGGCCTCGGCCACGGCCCCGGGATCGGTCGCGAACACCTGGGCGACCGATCCGACGGTCTGGGCGCCGTTGACCACGCTCGCGCCCACCAGCTCCAGCCGGGCGGGCTGCCCCACCGCGCGGCGTCCGAAGTACTCGACCCGGACCCGCTCGCACAGCACCGTGATGCCGTTGTTGAAGTACCAGAACGCGTCCGGACGGTCCCGAAGGCTCTTCACCAGACCGGAGTTGACCGCGCTGTCCCCGAGGTGGCGGCGCAGGTTGCCCTCGAACAGCCGCTCCCCGTGGAGCTGGTACCACCGGGCCAGCTCGTCCGCCGCCACCGTGCCCACGTACGCCTGGTAGGGGGCGGGCATCGCGAACCAGCCGTCGGCCAGGGTGACCGGGAGGGTCAGCGGCCCGGGGGCGGCGTCCCGGCGGGCGGCGGAGTGGAAGTCCGCGAGGCCCAGGACCCGCACGTCGACCACTTCCCCGACGGCGTTGAACTCCGCCACCGCGTGCCGCAGCACGGCCTCCGCCTCCGCGGAGAGGTGGCCTTCGCCCGTCACCGCGGCCACCACGTGGATCCTGACGTCAGGCCGGACGAGCAGCTGGCCCACCCGGTCGGCGAGCCGCAGGAACCGCTGGTCGAACCGGTCGAACTGCATCTCGGCCAGCCGGCGCAGCGCCGCCGCCATCCGGTGCGCGTCCTCGGCCCGCAGCAGGGCCGTGCCGCGGTCGCTCCACCGTGACTGCACCAGCCAGATCTCCGGGGTGGCCAGGGAGAACCCGATCGCGTCGATGCCCCCGTCGTCCGGACCGTCGATCACCGCCGCCGCCGCGGCCTCGGTGGTGCAGTCGGTCACGATCCGCACCGCCTTGGCGGCGAGGGCGCGGGGGAGGAACACCGCCTCGCGTTCCCCGGCCGTCAGGCCGTCGCCGTCGCCCGGGTCGAGGAGCCCGCCGAACTCCTTGGTGAGGGCCCGGTGGACGAACCGGACGCGGGCGTCCTCCGGTTCGGGCGCGGGCATGTGGTCGCTCACGGCAGGTCGGGAGCGACTTCCACGGTCAGCGGGCTGGCCACGACACAGCGCGGGGTGCCCGGGTCCGCAGCCGGGAGCACCGTGAGCCGTGCGTAGCCGCGCATCCACACGGCCGTGCCGTCGAGCACCGGGCTCCGGTCGATCGCCCGCAGGAGAGCCGCCACCCCGTGCCGGCCCACCGGGCCGACGGCCTCCCCGGACGGTGCCCGGTCGCCGACGGGCGGTTCCGCTCCGTCGGCGGGCGGGTGCGAGGCAGCAGCGAGGGCTTGCACCACCCGTCCGGCATGGGTGAGGAAGACGCTGCCGTAGCTGGACCCGCAATCGAACTGCTCCAGGGGCGGGCCCTCGACGGGGACGGGCGCGTGGCCGAGCAGGTGACGGGCCGAGCCGTGCATCAGGAGCCGGCAGCCGGCCTCCCGGTCGTGGACCGGTTCCCGGCCCGGAGCGGTGTCGGCGAAGAGGACGAGGTTGCGGTAGGCCCCGCCGAGGGTGACGCAGTGCAGCGGTGCCTCGAACTGCACCCACTGGCCGGGCCGCAGGTCAGGCTCGGCGAACCAGCGGGCCGACTCGTGCAGGTGCCGGTCCACCCGGTCCAGCCGGCGTAATCGCTGCTGCTCCTCGTCCACCGTCGGCGCGTCGACGTCAATGCCGCCGACCGGTGTGGTCAGGCGGAGGGCCCCGGCGCGGGGAGCCCGACGGGCCGTGGGCACGAACTGCCGCAGCTTGCCGTCCGACAGATAGATCAACTCGCGCACTGCGGCCCCCGTCTCGACTGCCCGCTCGGTACGCCCATCCTGCCACCGGGTGCCGGCGGAGGGCAGGCGGTTCGGGCGGGAAGATCCCGCACCCGTGACGACGCCCTCGTACGTCCGCACACGGGTGCCGTGGAACCGCCGCCGGATTCTGCTAGAAGGACGGAACACCACGGATGGAAGGGCGGCCGCCATGCACGACGACCGGAGCGTCACCGAGCAGCGTCTCCGCCGGGTGCTCGCGGAGCGCGTCGGGCCCGCCGTCCGCGGTGCCCGTGTCCCCCTGTCCGTCGGACGCTGGGACGTCCCGGGCGAGCCCGTCGGGGTCGCCGGGGCCCTGGCCGCGCCCTACCGGCCCTGCGCCGTCGGCGACGCGTGGGGGCCGGCCTGGGGGACCACCTGGTTCCGGGTGACCGGCACGGTGCCGGTCGGCTGGGCCGGCAGGACCGTCGAGGCCGTACTCGACCTCGGATTCGACCGGATGATGCCCGGCTTCCAGTGCGAGGGACTGGTGCACCGCGCCGACGGCAGCGAGGTCAAGGGGCTCCACCCGCTCAACGACCGGGTGCGGGTGGCCGAGGCGGCCGTGGGCGGCGAGCGGGTCGAATGGTACGTGGAGGCCGCCGCCAACCCCGTGCTGACCGCCCACGCCCCCACCGCCGAGGGGGACCGGCTGACCAGCGGAGACCAGCCCCTCTACCGGCTCGCCCGGATGGACCTCACCGTCCTGGAGACCGAGGTCTGGGAACTGCTCCAGGACCTCGACGTCCTCCAGGAGCTGATGGCACAGCTCTCCACCGCCGACGCCCGGCGGTACGAGATCCTGCGTGCCGTCGAACGGGCCCTGGACACCCTCGACCTCGGCGACCTCCCGGGCACGGCGCCCGCGGCCCGGGCCGCGCTGCGCCCGGTACTGGCCGCGCCGGCCGCCGCCTCCGCGCACCGGATCAGCGCCGTCGGGCACGCGCACATCGACTCGGCCTGGCTGTGGCCGCTGCGCGAGACCGTCCGCAAGGTGGCGCGCACCACCGCCAACGTGCTCGACCTGATGGCGGACCATCCGGAGTTCGTGTTCGCCATGTCCCAGGCCCAGCAGTTCGCCTGGCTGAAGGAGCACCGGCCGGGACTGTTCGCGCGGATCAAGGAGCGGGTGGCGGAGGGCCGGTTCGTGCCGGTCGGCGGGATGTGGGTGGAGTCCGACACCAACATGGTCGGCGGCGAGGCGATGGTGCGTCAGTTCCTCTACGGGAAGAGGTTCTTCCTGGAGGAGTTCGGCATCGAGACCGAGGAGGTCTGGCTGCCCGACTCCTTCGGCTACAGCGCCGCGCTGCCGCAGATCGTGAAGCTCTCCGGCTCGCGCTGGTTCCTCACCCAGAAGATCTCCTGGTCGCAGGTGAACGCCTTCCCGCACCACACCTTCCGGTGGGAGGGCATCGACGGCACCCGGATCTTCACCCATTTCCCGCCCGTCGACACCTACAACAGCGACCTCGGACCCGCCCAGCTCGCCCACGCCGCCCGCAACTACCGCGAGAAGGGCCGGGGTTCGCGCTCCCTGGTGCCCTTCGGCTGGGGCGACGGCGGTGGCGGCCCCACCCGAGAACACCTGGCCCGCGCAAGGAGGCAGCGGGACCTGGAGGGCTCCCCGCGGGTGGCGGTCGAACGCCCCTCGGACTTCTTCGAGAAGGCCCGCGCAGAATACCCCGACGCGCCCGTCTGGGCCGGCGAGCTCTACCTGGAGCTGCACCGCGGCACGTACACCTCGCAGGCGAAGACCAAGCAGGGCAACCGGCGCGCCGAATCACTGCTCCGCGAGGCCGAACTGTGGGCGGCCACGGCGGCCGTCCGGGTGCCCGGCCACCGCTACCCGTACGAGGAGCTGGAGCGGATCTGGAAGACGGTCCTCCTCCACCAGTTCCACGACATCCTGCCCGGCTCCTCCATCGCCTGGGTGCACCGGGAGGCCCGCACCGCGTACGAGACCGTACGGCGGGAACTGGAGGCGGTCACCGCCGCCGCCCAGGAGGCGCTGGCCGGCCCGGGGGGCATGGAACTCGTCTTCAACTGCGCCCCGCACGCCCGCCGGGGCGTACCGGCCGGGGGCGCCGCCGCACCGGCCCCGGCCGGTGACCCGGTCACCGCGGAGCCGCGCCCCGGCGGCGGCCACGTGCTGGCCAACGGCCGGCTGCGGGTGGCGATCGACGCCCGCGGCCTGGTGGTCTCCGTCCACGACCTGGCGGCCGACCGCGAGGCCCTCGCCCCGGGAACGGCCGCCAACCTGCTCCAGCTCCACCCCGACTTCCCGAACATGTGGGACGCCTGGGACGTCGACCCCTTCTACCGGAACACGGTCACCGACCTCGTGGAGCTCGATTCCCTGGAGGTCACCCGCACCGGCCCGGACGCGGCCACGGTCACCGCCACCCGCTCCTTCGGCGAGGGCTCGACCGCCGTCCAGTCGATGACCCTGAGCTCCGGCTCCGCCACCCTCGACATCACCACCGAGATCGACTGGCAGGAGACCGAGAAGTTCCTCAAGGCCGCCTTCCCGCTGGACGTGGCGGCCGAACGCAGCGCGGCCGAGACCCAGTTCGGGCACGTCCACCGGCCCACCCACACCAACACCTCCTGGGACGCAGCCCGGTTCGAGATCTGCGCGCACCGCTGGATCCGGGTCGCGGAGCCGGGCTGGGGCGTCGCACTCGTCAACGACTCCACCTACGGGCACGACGTGACCCGGGACGTCCGGCCCGACGGCGGGGTGACCACCACCGTCCGGCTCTCGCTGCTCCGTGCCCCGCGCTACCCGGACCCGGAGACCGACCGGGGCCGCCACGTCCTGCGCTTCGCCCTGGCCCCGGGTGCCGGCGTGATCGACGCCGTGCGCGAGGGCCACTGGATCAACCTGCCGGAGCGCACCCTGCGCGGCGCCGGGCCGGTCGCCCCGCTGGTCGTGGTGGACGACCCGGCCGTGGTCGTCGAGGCGGTCAAACTCGCCGAGGACCGCAGCGGTGACGTGGTCGTCCGGCTCTACGAGTCCCTGGGCGGCCGCGCGCGCACCGTCCTGCTGCCGGGCTTCAAGATCACCGGGGCGACGGAGACCGACCTCCTGGAACGCCCCATGGCAGTCACCGCCCCGGAACCCACCGCCCTGGGCGCCCCGGAGCCGGACGGCTCGCTGCCCCTGAGCCTGCGCCCCTTCCAGATCGTCACCCTCCGCCTGCACCGCTCCGAGCCCGCGGGGGAGGGGCGTAGGGACGTGTGAGCTCCGCCACGGCCGGCAGGCCGGGGGCCGCCCCTGGCCGGGCGTGCCGCCCCGGCCCTCGCCGGAGGCATTGTGCACCTAGTTGCATAACCGGGTTCGCCTCGCTACAACAGGGTGACCACATCCGCGCGAGGAGGCGCCGCCATGTCCACCCCCCAGAGCCAGTACCCGCACCTGCTGAGCCCCCTGGACCTCGGCTTCACCACCCTGCCGAACCGCGTGATCATGGGCTCGATGCACACCGGCCTGGAGGAGCACGAGCGCGGCTTCGAGCGACTCGCCGCCTTCTACGCCGAGCGCGCCCGCGGCGGGGCCGGCCTCATCGTCACCGGCGGCATCGCCCCCAACGACGCCGGCCGCCCCTTCGAGGGCGGATCCCGCCTCACCACCGAGGAGGAGGCCGCCGAGCACCGGGTCATCACCGAGGCCGTGCACGCCGAGGGCGGGAAGATCGCGATGCAGATCCTCCACTTCGGCCGGTACGCGTACCACGCGGACCTGGTCGCCCCCTCCGCCCTGCAGGCCCCCATCAGCCCCTTCGTGCCGAACGAGCTCAGCGACGACGAGGTCGAGCAGACCGTCGAGGACTTCGTCCGCGCCGCCCGCCTCGCCCGGCTCGCCGGCTACGACGGCGTCGAGATCATGGGCTCCGAGGGCTACCTGATCAACGAGTTCATCGCCGCCGCCACCAACCGCCGCACCGACCGTTGGGGCGGCTCGTACGAGAACCGGGTCCGCTTCCCGCTGGAGATCGTCCGCCGCACCCGTGAGGCCGTCGGCGAGGACTTCATCATCGTCTACCGGCTCTCCATGCTGGACCTGGTCCCCGGCGGCTCCACCCTCGACGAGGTCGTGCACCTCGCCAAGGAGATCGAGGCGGCCGGCGCCACCATCATCAACACCGGCATCGGCTGGCACGAAGCCCGCATCCCCACCATCGCCACCTCCGTCCCGCGCGGCGCCTACACCTGGGTCACCCAGAAGCTGATGGGCGCGGTGGGCGTGCCGCTCGTCACCAGCAACCGCCTCAACACCCCCGAGGTCGCCGAGCAGGTGCTCGCCGAGGGCCGCGCCGACCTGGTCTCGCTGGCCCGCCCGTTCCTCGCCGACGCCGCGTTCGTCAACAAGGCGAAGGCCGGTGCCGCGGACACCATCAACACCTGCATCGGCTGCAACCAGGCCTGCCTGGACCACACCTTCAGCGGGAAGATCACCAGCTGCCTGGTCAACCCGCGCGCCTGCCACGAGACCGAACTCGTCCTCCTGCCCACCCGGACGAAGAAGCGCGTCGCCGTCGTCGGCGCCGGCCCGGCCGGCCTGGCCTGCGCCGTCTCCGCCGCCGAACGCGGCCACGCCGTCACCCTCTTCGAGGCCTCCGGCCACATCGGCGGGCAGCTCGACATCGCCCGCCGGATTCCCGGCAAGGAGGAGTTCGAGGAGACCATCCGCTACTTCGGCGGGCAGCTCGCCGCACACGGCATCGAGGTCCGGCTGAACACCCGTGCCGACGTTCCCGCCCTCACCGGCTACGACGAGGTGGTCGTCGCCACCGGTGTCACCCCCCGCATCCCGGAGATCGAGGGCGTCGAGGGCCCCAACGTGGTCAGCTACCTCGACGTCCTCCGCGACGGCGCGCCCGTCGGCGAGCGCGTCGCCGTCCTCGGTGCCGGCGGCATCGGCTTCGACGTCGCCGAATACCTCACCGACAGCGGCGAGGGCGCCGCCCAGGACCCCGCCGTCTACTTCCGGCACTGGGGCGTGGACACCTCGTACGAGGCGGCGGGCGGCCTGACCGCCCCCAAGCGGCCGGCCGCCCCCCGGACCGTCACCCTGCTCCAGCGCAAGACCACCAAGGTCGGCGCCGGGCTGGGCACCACCACCGGCTGGATCCACCGCGCCGAGCTCAAGCACCGCGGGGTCACCACGGTGGCCGGGGCCACGTACGAGCGCATCGACGCCGACGGCCTGCACATCACCGTCGGCGGCGAACCGCACCTGGTGCCCGCCGACACCGTCGTGCTGTGCACCGGCCAGGAACCGCGCCGCGGCCTGTACGAGGAGCTCCGCGCGGCCGGCATCGAGGCGCACCTCATCGGCGGCGCCGACGTGGCCGCCGAACTCGATGCCAAGCGCGCCATCAAGCAGGGCACCGAACTGGCCGCCTCGCTCTGACCCGTCCGGGGTGTTGTGGCGGTCCCCCCGGGCCGCCACAATCACCGGGTGACCCTCGCACCCGCTGAAGCCGACAAGATCCTCGCCGACAACTTCGCCCCCTGGGTGCTCGACCTGGGCCTGAGCGTCCAGGAGACCGGGCCGACGCACGCCCTGCTCCGGCTGCCCTGGTCGGACCGGCTCGCCCGGGACGGGGGCGGCCTGTCCGGCCAGGCCATGATGGCCGCGGCCGACACCGCGACGGTCATCGCGATCTCGGCCGCCCGCGGCGCCTACGGGCCGATGACCACGGTCCAGCAGTCGACCAGCTTCCAGCGCCCGGTCGTCGGCGCCGACCTGCTCATCGACGTACGGATCACCAAGCTGGGCAAGCGGATGGCCTTCGCGGACATCACCCTGACGCCGGACGGCGCGCAGGAGCCGGCCGCGAAGGCGTCCACCGTCTACGCCCTGCTGGGCTGAACCCCCCGCTCGGGACGGGCTACCACATCACCGGCATGCGCTCGGGGATCCGCTTCATGAAGCGGGTCCGCCACACCAGCTGGTCGACCGGCACCGCGAGCTTCATCTCGGGCATCTTGTCGAGCAGCGTCTCGATGGCGATCTCGGCGTGCTTCTTGCCGAGCGCGGTGGCCGGGCAGTAGTGGCCGCCGCCGCCGAAGGAGAGGTGCGTGTGGTTGTTCGGGCGCTCCAGGTCGATCTCGTCCGGGTTCTCGAACGCCTCCGGGTCGAAGTTGGCGCCCTCGACCAGCACCAGCACCAGCTCGCCCTTCTTCACCAGGACGTCGCCGAGCTGCATGTCCTCGGTGGCCAGCCGCGGCAGGCCGTCCGCGATGGACAGGTTGATGCGCAGCAGCTCGTCGAGCGCCGCCGGGATCTTCGACCGGTCGGCCTTGAGCTCCTCCCAGAGCTCGGGGTGCTGGAGCAGCGAGAAGATCGCCATGGTCAGGAAGCCCATGGTGGAGATCACGCCGGCACCGAAGAAGGTCACGCCGACCGTCGCGAGCATCTCGTCGGTCAGGTGGGCGTAGTCCGGGTCCTCGCGCAGCGCGGCGAGCTCGGCCATCAGCCCGTAGGTGGCGGGGTCGTCGAGCCGCTCCACCATGTAGGCCATGTCCCGGTCCCAGTTGAGCTTGGCACCGGTGACGGGGCAGGCCGAGTTCATGAACGCGATGTCCAGGCTGGCCGCCAGCTTCTGCGCGTCCTCGAAGGGGATGCCCAGGATCCGGCAGTGCATCGCCTCCGAGTACGGGCTGGTGAACGCGGCCCGCAGGTCCACCGGGGCACCGGTGGCGAGGATCTTCTCGACCAGCTCGGCGGCGTTCGCACGCATGTAGTCGACCAGGCCGTCGGCCTTGGGGTTGATGGCCTTGAGCACGGCCTTGCGCAGCCCCGCGCCGGTGATGTTGCCCATGTTGTTCACGACCTCGGGCGGGATCGTGAGCGCGTACTGCCGGGGCACGCCCGGCGCCGAGGTCTCCTTGAGGCTGAACCTCGGGTCCTCCAGGACCTGCTTGCACAGCTGATAGGAGGAGACGAGCCAGGCTTCGTCGCCGGCTATCGTCCGGACCTTCTTGACCGGCTCGGAACGCAGCGCCTCGATCTCCGCGGGCAGCCGGTCACCGCGCGAGTCGAACGGGAAGTCGATCAGCTCGGGCAGCGTCTCAACGGACATCGGAGGCTCCTTCGGCGGGCGTGATGATGGCGTGGCCCTGGTTTCTGGAGGCACGCAGACCGGCGCCCCGGGAGTACAGCAGCTCGGCCATCGGCAGGAGCTGGTGGTAGCAGTTGAGCGAGGACGGAACCCCGAAGATGGCCGGGGTGTCCAGGAAGAGCGGGGCCTCGGCGCAGATGTACTTCAGGCACACCTCGCGCTGCCGCTGGGTGCTGGGTTCCCCGTTGGACTTGGTGGACAAGAAGTACGTGGCGAGTTCCTCGCAGATACGCCTGAACTCATGGTCCGTGTCGAGCAGTTTGGTGATCCGGGCGTGGATCTCGCGGTACGCGTCGTTCTCCAGGAACTCGGAGAGCTTGCGCGCCCGGATCCGTCCGTCGCCCGGATCGAGTTCGGCCGCCGCGTTCTGGACCTTGGCCCGGACGCCGCGCAGGTTCTTGACGGCCTTGCGCTGGGCATCGACCTCGTCGTAGCCGAACGCCTCGTACATCTCGGCCACATGGAGGTCGGTGTACAGGATGTCGACCTCGCTGAAGTTCTCGAACCCCCATCGTCCGAGATCCAGCACCCGCTGAGCGGAGAAATAGCTGTTGCCGGGCGATATGCCGATCAGGGCATGATCCCCCGCTGCATGGATAACCTCGCAGTGCAAAGTGTAAGGCTGAACGTCAAACAGTTCAGTGGCGGTCTTTGTCGCTGTCGTTGTCGTTGTGGTCAACGTCGTCAACGGAGAGCGTCCTCCGCGTCGCTAGTCCCGAGGGGCCTCGTGCCCATGGTGTGGCGACGACGCCGTGAAGTTAACGAGCGAGCACGGAGCGTGTCAACGCCGTCTTGTGAAAAGCGTGTTGCCTGTGGCTACCACCTTGTTTGGCCTGGTCAGGGCTACCGCGGAGTAGCGCCGCGGCGGGATGACGGAACGCCAGGGAAACGCCAAGTGACGGAAATGGAACGACACATGGCGGGAACCGAACGGCGGAGTGCGCAACCGGACCCGGTCGTACGCACTCCGCCGCCGCTGCCTAGAATGTTCAGCGCGCGTTGCGCTCCGGCAGGTCGACCTCCGCCGGGGCGAGCACCGCCGAGGCGGAACCCCGCTCGGTGGCCGCGAAGCCGCGCGCCGTTCCCGCCGCCTGCTTGGCCGGAGCCTTGCCGCAGAACGCCGCCTCCAGGGTGCCGCCGAGCGCCGTGTTGGCCGACCCCCGGTTGGAGGTGTTCGCCATCGCGGCCAGGCTGCTCCGGCCGTCCCGGGTGCTGAACGCATAGGTGTAGAAACCCTGCACGGTGCCCGTGTGCCCGTAGACCGAAGTGCCGCAGGACAGGTCGTAGCGGCGCAGGCCCAGCCCGTAGTGCCGGGTCTTCGCCGCGTCGGTCGGGGTCATCTTCAGCATCTCGTCGAGCTGCTCGGCGGGCAGCAGCCGCCCGCCGAGCAGCGCCGAGGTGAAGGTGTTCAGATCGGCCGGGCTGGAGATGACCGCTCCGGCGGACTGCGCCCAGGACACCGTCTGCTCGGTGGAGTCCACGAGCGGCGCGCCGGCCTCGTCCGGGTGCAGGTAGCCGCGGGCGTGCGTGCCCTTGATGCGCGTGTCCGGGTGCACGTAGGAGGTGTTCTTCAGCTTCAGCGGCTTGAAGATGCGGTTCTCGTACGCCTTGGCGACCGGCTTGCCGGTGATCTGCTCGATCAGCATGCCCACGACCACGAAGTTGGTGTTCGAGTACTTGTACGCCACGCCGGGCTCGGTGGTGCGCGGCTTGGTCAGCGACAGCTCGACCAGTTCGCGGTAGGTGAACCGCTTGTTGCGGACCGCCTCGAAGCCGGGGACGGTCTGCTGGAACATGTCCTCGGTGTAGTCCCACAGCCCGCTGCGGTGGGTGAGCAGGTGCCGGACGGTGATCCGGTCGTCCGGCAGCAGCTTCGGGAGGTGCTGGTTCACCGGGTCGTCCAGCTTGATCCTGCCCTCGGCCACCAGCTGGAGCAGCACCACCGAGGAGAACGTCTTGCTGACACTGCCCACCCGGAAGCGCGCCTTCGGGTCCATCGCCGCACCCGAGACCCGGTCGCGGACGCCCGCGGTCTCGGTCACCACGCCCTCCGGCCCGGTGTAGCGGGCCATCGCACCCGGCGCGCCCTCGGTCATGGTGTTGCGGAGGACCTGGGCCAATGCGGCGGAATCGGCCGTTCCGGCGACGGGCGGCGCGGAGACGGCGGAGGCCGCGGACGCGGCCGGGGCCAGACCGGCCACCAGCGCCAGCGCGACGGCGGAAACGGTCACACCACGGCGGGCGGACGGACGAACGGACAGGGCCATGACGCTCCTTGACTCGTGATCAGTTGCAATCACCGCAGAGCCTACGGAAGATCACGACCGGACCCCGCACAGCCGCGTCGTGGCCTTGCCACGGACTCGTCGCGGAACCGTCACCGCCGCATCACCACGCCTGCCCGTACGGCGTAGTGCGAGAGCGTCGCACCTGGTCAGCGGCCGTATGACGGCAGTAGCCGGAAGGGCCCCCGCATGTCGGGGTGAACGGCCTGGCAGGCAACCACTCCCACCCGACCGGGCGGGCCCGCACCCGCCACCGGATCGCCCACCTCCGCCCCCCCCCGCACGGCCACGACACCCGCGACCGGGTCGACCCACGTCCGCACGGCGATTCGCACCCCCACCCGCACCCCCATGGCCCTACGCCCCCGCACCCCGACACCGCCTAACCGACCTGGTGCACCCGCTGGCTGCCGAGTTCGTACCGGGCGCCGATGACGGCCAGCCGCTTCGCGGCGATCCGGGCCGTCAGGTCCGGCTCGGACGCCAGCCGTGCCCGGACCCGCAGCACGTTGGCGGTGATCGCGGCATCCACCCGTGCGTCCCCCCGGAGCTTCCGGTCGATCGCGGGGCGGATCTGCTCGACCAGGTACTGCATGTGGGCGGGCAGTTCCGCGCCCGTCCCGTCCGCGTGGACCGCGGCCGCGACGGCCCCGCACGACTGGTGCCCCAGCACCACGACCAAGGGGATGTCCAGCTCCAGGATTCCGTACGCGATGCTGCCGAGCACCGCTTCGTCGAGCACCTGCCCCGCCGAACGCACCGTCAGCAGATCGCCGAGTCCCTGGTCGAAGACCAGCTCGGGCGGCACCCGGGAGTCGACGCAGCCGAGCACCACGGCGAACGGGTGCTGCCCGCCGAGCAGGGCCCGCCGTACCGTGCGCGTCTCGTCCGGGTGCGTCTCGTGCAGGGTCCGCCAGCGCCGGTTCCCCGCCGCAAGTTCGCGCAGCGCCGAGTCCGGGGTGGCCGGAACCGCTTTCGCCGTACCCGTACCCGTACCCGTACCCGTGCTCGCGGCGCCCGAGCTGCCGCTGCCGGTGCCGGACGCGGCCGGGCCGGGGCCGGAGAGCAGCCCGGCGCTCAGCACCGCGGCGCCGGTCAGGACGGTCCGCACCAGCCGCCTGCGCCCCGGGGACTGGTCGGCCTCAGGGGGTTCCGCTTCGCCCGTCATGGCCGGTCACGGTAGGCGCTCGCGGACCGGGGAGGGCGCCCGGCGCGGGGTCCGTCCCGAAGGTTGGCCCATCCTGAGCACACCGGTCACACCTGCGGAGGCCCTCAGTCGGCGGCGTCCCACAGCGCCCGGAAGCCGGGGAACCCGGACGGGGAGCCGGTCCCGCCGCCCTCCGCCTCCGGGAAGGCCTGCTCGGCCCAGATGGTCTTGCCGCGGTCGTGGTAGCGCGTGCCCCACAGCTGGGTGAGCTGCGCGACCATGAACAGGCCCCGGCCGCCCTCGTCGGTCTCCAGCGCCCGCCGGATGTGCGGGGAGGTGCTGGCGCCGTCGGACACCTCGACGATCAGCTCGCGGTCCCGGACGAGACGCAGCCGCACCGGTGGACTCCCGTACCGGACGGCGTTCGTGACCAGCTCGCTGACCACCACCTCCGTAGCGAAGGACAGTTCCTCCAGTCCCCATTCCGCCAGCTTCGCCGTGGCGAGCGCCCGGGCCCGGGCCACCTCCGCCGGCTCCGCCGCCAGCTCCCAGCTCACCTGGTGGTCCTCGTCCAGCCCGTGCACCCGCACCATCAGCAGGGCGGCGTCGTCGTGCGGCAGGGTCGGCAGCAGTTGGCCCATCAGGCGGTCGCAGGCCGCATCGAGTCCGCCGCCGGCCCCGCGCGTCCCGCCGCTCCCGCCGGTCCCGCGCGTCCCGCCGGTCCCGCCGTCCTCCTCGGCCCGGAGGTCCGACAGCGCGGAACGGAGCCGTTCCTGCCCCGCGGCCAGGCTCTCCTCCTCCGCCGTCACCAGGCCCTCGGTGTAGAAGGCCAGTACCTGGCCCTCGCCCAGGGTCACCTCCCGGCTCTCGAACGGCAGTCCGCTCCGGCCGAGGGCCGGACCCTCCGGCAGCTCCAGGAACTCCACCGACCCGTCCGCCGACACCACCGCCGGCGCCGGATGCCCGGCGCGGGCCAGGCCGCACCGCCGCGAGACCGGATCGAAGACCGCGTACACGCAGGTGGTGCCCGCCGCGCCGCTGCCCGCGAGCCCCTGCCCGTGCTCGTCGTGGAACCGGTTGACCTGGTCGTCCAGCCGGGCCAGCAGCTCCTCGGGCGCCAGGTCCAGGTCCGCCAGGGTCCGTACGGCGGTCCGCAGCCGGCCCATCGTCACCGCCGCGTGCAGCCCGTGCCCCGCCACGTCACCCACCACCAGGGCGACCCGGGCGCCGGACAGCGGGATGACGTCGTACCAGGCGCCGCCCAGCACGGTGTGTCCGGTGGCCGGAACGTAGCGGGCCACGGCGTCCACCGCCCCGAGGTCCGGCAGCCGCTGCGGCAGCAGACTCCGCTGGAGGGCCAGCGCCGTGGTGCGCTCCCGGGTGTAGCGGCTCGCGTTGTCGATGCAGACGGCGGCCCGCGCCACGAACTCCTCGGCCAGCATGACGTCGTCGGGCTCGAAGGGGTGCGCGCGTTCGGACCGCATGAACACGGCCGTGCCCAGCGCGGCCCCGCGCGCGAACATCGGCACCAGCAGCCACGAGTGCACCCCGTACTCCCGCACCAGTTCGGCCCGCGCGGGGTCGACGGGGGCGAACTCGGCGATCAGCTCCTCCCCGTTCATCAGCCGGGGCTCGCCGCCCGCGAGGGCGAGCCGGGTCGGCGACCCGCGCGCCGAGGCGTGCGCGTCGACCTCGCCCAGCGGGACCATGGCCTCGCTGCGGGCCGCCGCCGCCACCGAGCTGGCGGCCCGGCGCAGCGGAACCCAGTCGGCGGTCGGCCCCGCCGTCGGTTCCTCGCCGCCGAAGACCGGATCCAGCAGGTTGACGTAGGCCTGGTCGGCGAACTCCGGAACGGCCACGTCCATCAGCTCCTGCGCGGTCCGCAGCACGTTCAGGGTGGTGCCGATCCGGGCGCTCGCGTCGTTGACCAGCGCCAGGCGTTCCCGGGCCCTGGCCCGGTCCGTCGCGTCGACCACCACGTGCGCCAGTGCGATCACTTCCCCGGACCGGCTGCGCAGCGGCAGGATCGACTCCGACCAGACGCTCTCCCGGTCCGGGTCCGCCAGGGTGCGGCCGCGCACCTCCTCGGCGATCTGCGCCTGGCCGGTCTCCAGGACGCGCCGCTGGCGGGCCTCGAAGGCGGCCAGGTCCAGCAGGCCGGGCGGGGCCGCCTCGGCCATGGTGCGCCCGGCGAAATCGGTGCCGGCGAAGGTCCCGGTGGCGCGCTGGGCCGCGTTCTGCGCCACGAAGCGCAGGTGGGTGTCGAAGATGTCGATGACCGCCGGGGAATCGGTGAACATGCCCCTGAGCAGGGCGTCGCCCAGCTCCTGCCGCCGGGCGGCCTCGCTCTCCACGATCTGCACCAGCCACTGCCGGTCCCCGCCGGTGGCCATCAGGGGGCGCGCCCGCAGGGTCACCTCCACCGGGTGTCCGGTGCGGTGCCGCAGGACCGCCCGGCCCAGGTCGGCCACCGGGTCCGTACCGCACCGCGCCATGATCGCGGCGGCGTCCGAGCGCGTGTACAGCAGCTCCGTCGCGCGCCGCCCGCGGAGTTCCTCCGCGGACCAGCCGAGCAATCCCTCCGCCCCCGGCCCGAGGCCCAGCAGCACTCCGTGCACGTCCAGCAGGGCGTAGGTCTCGTCGCCCGACTCGGTGAAGACTCCGGAAGGATCATGGAACAGCGGGTCGTGCATCACTCCGCCCTACTCCGTGCCGGTCCCGCTGCAATTGTCCCTTCCGGTGCCGTCCGGCGCAGCCCGGTCGCCCGGGGGCAGGCGGGGTGGAAGCCGGGCGGAAGAGTGCGGTGCTCCGCCCGCCGAACGCCGCGCTCGGCGGGCGGAGCCTCCGGGTCCTCCTGCCGTGAGAGTCGCCGAGTGGCCGGAGGCCGGGCACTGCGCAGTGGATCATTCAAGAGGTGGAACCGCCGGTGAACCTCGCATATGCGTGCTGATCGGCGGGATCTGACCGGCTCTTGCGGGTGGTGTCATCGGCCCCCGTCCCGCAGGGCGGGACTGCTGGAAGGATCAGAGGAAGGTCGGGTTAGCATATGAGCACCGCCTAGCTCGAAAGATGAACCTGTGACTGCCAAAGAGGACTCGTTCACCAGCTGGAAGAACCGCGAGGAGATCGCGGAGTCGATGATCCCGATCATCGGGAAGCTGCACAGGGAGCGGGACGTCACGGTCCTGCTCCACAGCCGCTCCTTGGTGAACAAGTCGGTGGTCAGCATTCTCAAGACCCACCGGTTCGCCCGCCAGATCGCCGGCGAGGAGCTCTCGGTCACCGAGACCTTCCCCTTCCTGCAGGCCCTGACGACCCTGGACCTCGGTCCCTCCCAGATCGACCTGGGCATGCTCGCGGCCACCTACAAGGCCGACGACCGCGGCCTGTCGGTCGAGGAGTTCACCGCCGAGGCCGTGGCCGGTGCCACCGGCGCCAACAAGCTCGAGCGCGGCGCCGGCCGTGACGTCGTCCTCTACGGCTTCGGCCGCATCGGCCGCCTCGTCGCCCGCCTGCTCATCGAGAAGGCCGGCTCCGGCAACGGCCTGCGCCTGCGCGCCATCGTCGTCCGCGGTGGCGGCGGCCGGGCCGCCGAAGATCTCGTCAAGCGCGCCTCGCTGCTGCGCCGCGACTCCATCCACGGCCAGTTCCAGGGCACGATCACGGTGGACGAGGAGTCCAGCACGATCTTCGCCAACGGCAACGCCATCCGGGTGATCTACGCCAACGACCCGTCCGAGGTCGACTACACGGCGTACGGCATCAAGGACGCCATCCTCATCGACAACACCGGCAAGTGGCGGGACCGCGAGGGCCTCTCCAAGCACCTGCGCCCCGGTATCGACAAGGTCGTGCTGACCGCGCCCGGCAAGGGCGACGTCCCGAACATCGTCCACGGCGTCAACCACGACATGGTGAAGCCCGACGAGCGCATCCTGTCCTGCGCCTCCTGCACCACCAATGCCATCGTCCCGCCGCTGAAGGCGATGGACGACGAGTACGGCGTGCTGCGCGGCCACGTGGAGACCGTCCACTCGTTCACCAACGACCAGAACCTGCTGGACAACTACCACAAGGCCGACCGCCGCGGCCGTTCCGCGCCGCTGAACATGGTCATCACCGAGACCGGTGCCGCCTCGGCCGTCGCCAAGGCGCTGCCGGACCTCAAGGCCCCGATCACCGGAAGCTCGATCCGCGTCCCGGTGCCGGACGTCTCGATCGCCATCCTCAGCCTGCGCCTGGGCCGCGAGACCACCCGCGAAGAGGTCCTGGAGTACCTCCGCGACGTCTCGCTGAACTCGCCGCTGAAGCGCCAGATCGACTTCACCACGGCGCCCGACGCCGTCTCCATGGACTTCGTCGGCTCCCGCCACGCGTCCATCGTCGACGCCGGCGCCACCAAGGTGGACGGCGACAACGCGATCCTCTACCTCTGGTACGACAACGAGTTCGGCTACTCCTGCCAGGTGATCCGGGTCGTCCAGCACGTCTCCGGCGTGGAGTACCCGACCTTCCCGGTCGCCGGCGTCTGAGCCTGATCCGGAAGGTTCTTTCCTGACGGAAGAACCTGACGGAAGAAGGGGCGGCGCCCGGTGCCATCACGGCACCGGGCGCCGCCCCTTTTCCGTTCCCATGCCGCGGTATGGCGCATTCCGCCCCGCTTCGATCCGCGGATCCGGTCAATTCCGCCCCCGTCCGTGGAGACTCCGTGCCGCGACGGGTGGACAGACGTCCGCACATGACACCGGGAGGGACCGGTGTGGGTCTCTCGGCCGGGTCCGTCAGCGTGACGAACAAGGTGCAGGGCACCATCGGCTTCTCCGGAGGGCGCAAGCTCACCGTCACGCGCTGGGGGTGAACCCTCGCGGTGCGTGACTTCCGCCGGCCTGCCGAGAACCTGCACAACTGTGCATGAGTTCGGCAGCCGCCTTCTCCCGTTCCCCGAATCGCCGCACAGGGCCGGGCGGGGAGCGCGGAGGAGAAGTGCGGTTTTGTCCGGCACGTTCCGTGAGCGTGCCGGACCCCGCACATCCGTTACCCGATCCTGCGAAGACGTTGTCGGCATTCCGTGAATGTAGCTGCACGGCGGCCTTTCGTCGTGAACGCCGCATCCGGATGACCCGTCAACTCAATTGGCCCGGCACCTCCTTGGCGTGCTTTCATCTGCCCACCGCGGACCTGGAATTTCCACCGCGGTCGTGCAATCAGTGATGGAAGAAAGGTGCGCGCAATGCGTAACGACCTCGAGACCCGTGAGATCGCCGACACCGAGCTGGACGCCGTCTCCGGCGGTGTGATCAGCATCAACGGCGGTCTGGCCGGCGCCGTGACCGGTGACGTCAGCACCGTCCTGGGCACCGTCGGTTCCCTGGAGACCGTCCAGGGCGTCCAGGGCCTCGTCTCCTACGCCCCCGGCCTGGTCTCCGGGATCACCGGCGTCTCGGTGAACACCGGTATCGCCGGTCTCTGACAGGAAACACCCGCAATTCCAGTGAACCCCGGAGGATCCCCCACGGCTTCCGGGGTTCACGCCCCCCCCGCATCCCCGAACCGGCCGTTTGCGCTTGAAGGAACAGTCCGTGCAGTTTCGCCAAAAGGCTCTGTCCAAGCTGCAATCGCCCGAAGAACTCGATCTCCCCGTACGCTTCGCGCGCCCGCAGGGCCGGCTCGCCCTGGCCGTCACCGTCCTCGTCACGGCAGCCGCCACCGCCTGGGCCCTCACCGGCACCGTGGCCGCCAAGCTGACCGCCCCCGGGGTCCTCACCCACGCCGAGGGCAGCTACACCGTGCAGAGCCCGGTCGCCGGCCAGGTCACCGGAGTCCTCGCCGAGGAGGGCCGGTTCCTCACCCCCGGAGCCCCGCTGCTCACCGTCCGGACGGAGCGGGGCGAGTCGACCGTACGCGCCGTGGCCGGCGGGCGGCTGCGGACGCTGGCGGCCCGGACCGGAGCGGTGGTCGCCACCGGAGCCGACGTGGCGACCCTGGAACGCGTCACGGACCCGGACGCCCCCCTCGTCGCCGTGCTGTACGTGGCCACCGGCCGCGCCCCGGCGATCCCGCTCGGCGCACGGGTCGACCTGAGCCTCCCGTCCGCACCCCAGTCCCGGTACGGCGTGCTGCGCGGCCGGGTCGAGGCGGTCGGCCGGACGCCCCGCACCCCCGAGCAGATCGGCGCCTTCCTCGGGGACGCCCGGCTCGCCGGACAGTTCTCCCGACAGGGCGACCCCGTCGCGGTGGTGGTCAGCCTGGAGCGTTCCGCCCGCACCGCGTCCGGCTACGCCTGGTCCACCGCCGACGGCCCCCGCCACCCCCTCGACCCCGCCACCCCGGTCACCGGCGCCGTACACCTCCCCGCGCAGCGCCCCGTCGACTGGCTCCTGCCGTGAGCCGAAGGCACGCCCCGCAGGGCCGACACATCCCACAGGGCCGACGCGCCCCGCAGCGCCGCCGGGCCCCGCAGGGCCGCACCCCCCGTCCCGTCCGCACCCCCACCGTGCTCCAGATGGAAGCGGTGGAGTGCGGCGCCGCCGCCCTGGCCATGGTGCTCGGCCACCACGGCCGCCACGTCCCCCTGGAGGAGCTGCGCATCTCCTGCGGGGTCTCCCGCGACGGCTCCCGCGCGAGCAACCTGCTCAAGGCCGCCCGCGGGTACGGCCTCCAGGCCAAGGGCATGCAGATGGACCTGGCCGCGCTCGCCGAGGTGCCCGGCCCGGCCATCCTCTTCTGGGAGTTCAACCACTACGTCGTCTACGACGGCATGGGCCGCCGCCTCGGCCGCCGCGGCGCGTACGTCAACGACCCGGGCAAGGGCCGCCGCTTCGTCCCGCTCGAAGAGTTCGACACCGCCTTCACCGGCGTGGTGCTGACCTTCGAGCCGGGCGGCTCCTTCCGCCGCACCGGCCGCCGGCCCGGTGTGCTGGGCGCCGTACCGGGCCGGCTGCGCGGTACCTCGGGCACCATGGCCGCCGCCGTCCTCGCCAGTCTGCTGCTGGTCGCCGTCGGAGCGGCGGTGCCCGCGCTGAGCCGCACGTACATCGACACGTTCCTGATCGGCGAGCGGACCTCCCTGCTGGGCGTGCTGTTCGCGTCCATGGCTCTCGCCCTGCTGCTCACCGCGACCCTGACCTGGATCCAGCAGGCCAACCTGCTGCACGGGCGCGTCATCGCCTCCACCCTGGGCAGCGCCCGCTTCCTGCGGCACCTGCTCCGGCTCCCGGTCACCTTCTACTCCCAGCGCAGCCCGGCCGACCTCGTCCAGCGGCTCCAGTCCAACGACACCGTCGCCGAGACCCTCGCCCGCGACCTGGCCGCCGCGGCCGTGGACGCCGTCGTGGTCGCGCTCTACGCCGTGCTGCTGTGGACGTACGACCCCCAGCTCACCGTCGTCGGCATCGGCATCGCCCTGCTCAACCTGCTCGCCCTGCGGATCGTGGTCCGCCTGCGCGCCACCGGCACCCAGAAGCTGCGCGCCGAGAACGCCCGGCTGACCGACACCTCCTACAGCGGTATCCAGCTCATCGAGACCATGAAGGCCACCGGCGGCGAGAACGCCTTCTTCCGGCGGTGGGCCGGACAGCACGCGGTCACCCTCGACGTGCAGCAGCGGCTCGGCGTGCCCAGCGCCTGGCTGGCCGTCGTGGCCCCCACCCTCGCCGCGCTCAACAGCGCGCTGATCCTGATGATCGGCGGCCTGCGCGCCGTCGAAGGGCACCTGTCCGTCGGTCTGCTCGTCGCCTTCCAGGCCCTGGTGACCGGATTCACCGCCCCCCTCACCCGTCTGAACGGCATCGCCGGCCGGATCCAGGACTTCGCCGCCGACATGGCCCGCCTGCGGGACGTCGAGGGCTTCCCCGTCGACCCGGTCCACTCCCGCCGCGAGCCGCCCGCGAGCACCCGCAGGCTCAAGGGCCACGTCGAACTGGACGGGATCACCTTCGGCTACGGCCCGCTCGACGCACCGCTGCTGAAGGACTTCTCGCTCACCGTCGGCCCCGGGCGGCAGATCGCGCTCGTCGGCGGCTCCGGCAGCGGCAAGTCCACCGTGTCCCGGCTGATCTCCGGGCTCTACGCGCCCTGGGCGGGCACCGTCCGGATCGACGGGATGCGGCCGGCCGACATCCCCCGCGGCGTACTGGCCGCCTCCGTCTCCTTCGTCGACCAGGACGTGTTCCTCTTCGAGGGCACCGTCCGCGACAACGTCGCCCTGTGGGACCCCTCCGTCTCCGACGAGGCCGTCGTCGCCGCGCTCCGGGACGCCGCCGTGTACGAGGTGGTCGCCCGGCGCCCCGGCGGCATCCACAGCCGGGTCGAGCAGGACGGCCGGAACTTCTCGGGCGGTCAGCGCCAGCGGCTGGAGATCGCCCGGGCCCTGGTGCGCGGGCCCAGCGTGCTCGTCCTCGACGAGGTGACCAGCGCCCTGGACGCCGCCACCGAGCAGGTCGTCATCGACAACCTGAGGCGGCGCGGCTGCGCCTGCGTGCTCATCGCCCACCGGCTCAGCACGGTCCGCGACAGCGACGAGATCCTCGTCCTCGACCGCGGCACGGTCGTGGAGCGGGGACGGCACGAACACCTCCTGGCCGCGCGGGGCCGCTACGCCGACCTCGTCAAGGAGCGCTGAGTTGACCACCCCGTACCCCGCCGCGGCCGCGACGCCCGGTGCGCGGCAGGGCGGCCCGGCCCCGGACGCCGTGGTCGCCGCCCTGGGCGGACTCGGCACGCCCGTGGACCACACCGGCCTGCGCAGCCTGCGCCTGGAGGGCCCGCTCGTCCTCTGGCTCGTCGTGGCGGGCGCCCTGGACCTGTTCGCCGTCGACGCCGACCGTGACGGGCACTGGCACTTCCTGGGCCGGCTGGAAGCGGGCGCACTGCTGCAGGGCCCGGTCGAGGGCGCCGGACACACCCTGGCCGGCCGGCCCCTCCCGGGATGCCTGCTGCGCCGCATCGAACTGCGGGAACTGCGACGCCCGGAGCCGGGCGGCCAGTGGCACGAAGGCCAGTGGCACGAAGGCCAGTGGCACGAAGGCCAGTGGTACGAGGGCCAGTGGTACGAGGGCCAGTGGTACGAGGGCCGGCAGTACGAGGGCCAGTGGCACCAGGGCCAGTGGTACGAGGGCCAGTGGGCCGGCCCGGTCGGCGGCGGCGCCCCCAGCCCGCTGGAGCACGCCTTCGCCCTCGGCATCGGCCGCGGCCTGCGCGTGCTCTACCAGGCACCGCTCGGCGGCCCGGCCACGCCCGGCACCGGCCTGCCCGGCCCGGGCGACCCCGCCGACGACGAGGTCCTGTGGATGCGGATCACCCCGGGCGGCGTCCGGTACGGCGCCGCCTGCGAGGCCGAGGCCACCGGGACCCTCCTCCTGGACCCGGAGGTCTGGCAGGGCATGGTCGACCAGCAGTACCGGCTGCTGTACGCCCTGGACGACTGGATCGAAGGGCTGGAGCGCGCCCACGAGGACCGTACGGCGGCCGGTATCGAGGCCGGCCGGGCGGCCCACGCCGAGGCGGACCGGACCCTGCTCTCCGCCATCGGCCGCACCCGCCGGACGCCCCGGCAGGACACCGGCGCCGACGCGGTCCTCGCCGTGTGCCGACTGGTCGCCGACGAGGCCCGCATCACCCTGACCCGACCGAACGGAGCGGTCACCGCGGCCGACGGCACGGACCCCGTCGAACGCATCGCGCTCGCCTCCCGCGTCCGCACCCGCCCCGTCCGGCTGACCGGGCGCTGGTGGCGGGAGAACAGCGGCCCCCTGGTGGGCGCGCGGACGGACGGCACACCCGTGGCCCTGCTGTGGCGGCGCGGCCGGTACCGGGCCGTCGACCCCGCCGGCCGCCCCGAGCCGATCCGCGCCGCCACGGCCGACGCGTACGAACCGCGCGCCGTCATGTTCTACCGCCCGCTGCCCGAAGGCAGGCCCAGGCCCCTGGCCCTGCTGCGCCACAGCCTCCACGGCACCCGGGCGGAACTGCGCGGCCTGCTGCTCGGCGGGCCGGCCGCGGTGCTGCTGGGCGCCCTGGTGCCGGTGGCCACCGGCACCGTGCTCGGCCGGTACGTCCCGGCCGGCGAAACCGGCCTCATCGTGCAGACCACGCTGGCGCTCGTCGCCGCCGCCGTCGTGTCGGCCGCCTTCACGCTGATGCAGAACGTCTCGCTGCTGCGCATGGAGGGCCGGATCGAGGCCACCCTGCAGCCCGCGGTGTGGGACCGCCTGCTGCGGCTGCCGGTGACCTTCTTCGCGGGCCGCTCCACCGGCGAATTGGCCGGCGCCGCCATGGGCATCAGCGCCATCCGCCGGGTGCTGTCCGGCATCGGGCCGGTGTGCCTGCAGGCGGGCACGGTCGGCACCGTCAACCTCGTCCTGCTGTTCCTCTACAGCGTGCCGCTGGCGCTGGCGGCCGTCGGCATGCTGCTCGTCATCGCCGCGGTGCTGCTCGGCCTCGGGTTGTGGCAGCTGCGCTACCAGCGCCGGCTGATCGCCCTCGGCAACGAGCTGGGCAACCGGGCCTTCCAGACCCTGCGCGGACTGCCCAAACTGCGCGTCGCCGCGGCCGAGAGCTTCGCCTACGCCGCGTGGGCACGGGAGTTCGCCCGGAGCAGGGAGCTCCAGCAGCGCGCCGGCCGGATCCAGATCCTGGCCACCGTGCTCGGCGCCGTCCACCTGCCGCTGTGCACACTGGTGATGTTCATGCTGCTGGCCGGCCCGGCCCGGGGCACCATGTCCGCGGGCGGGTTCCTCACCTTCGGTACCGCGGTGACCATGGTGCTGTCCTCGGTCACCCAGCTGACCGGCGCACTCCTCTCGGCCGCCGCCGTACTGCCCCTCTACGAGCAGGTCCGGCCGCTGCTGCGGGCAGACCCCGAAGTCCGCGGATCCAGCACCCCGCCGGGCGTGCTGAGCGGTGAACTGGAGGCCAGGCAGCTGTCGTACCGCTACACCGACGACGGCCCGCTGGTGCTCGACGACGTGAACCTGCGGGTCGGGGCAGGGGAGTTCGTCGCCGTCGTCGGTGCCAGCGGCTGCGGCAAGTCCACGCTGCTGCGGCTGCTCATCGGATTCGACTCGCCCACCGACGGCAGCGTGCTCTACGACGGCCAGGACCTGGCGGCGCTGGACCGGGCGGCCGTGCGCCGCCAGTGCGGCGTGGTCCTGCAGGACGGCCGCCCGCTGCGCGGTTCACTCCTCGACTGCGTCCGCGGGGCCGGGGAGTTCACGCTGGAGGAGGTCTGGGAAGCCGTCGCGATGGCGGGCCTGGCCGAGGACGTCAAGGCCATGCCCATGGGCCTGCACACCATGCTGTCGGACGGCGGGGGCGCGGTCTCCGGCGGCCAGCGCCAGCGCCTGATGATCGCCCGTGCCCTCATCGGCAAGCCGCGCGTGCTCTTCTTCGACGAGGCCACCAGCGCGCTGGACAACGAGGCCCAGCGGGTGGTCATCGAGGCCACCCGCGCCCTGCGCGCCACCCGAGTCGTGATCGCCCACCGGCTGTCCACGATCATGGACGCCGACCGGGTCATCGCCATGGCCGACGGCCGGATCGTCCAGCAGGGCCCCCCGTCCGACCTCCTGGCCGACCCGGAGGGCCTCTTCCACGAACTGGTCCACCGCCAGCTCAGCTGATCCGGCGGCCCGGTCGATCCGCTGGGCCCTCCGGAACGGGCCGAGGTCCTCGGTACGGGGCCCGTCAGGCCCTGGCCGGGGCCACCGTGGCCGAGGACGCGGGAGTGCCGGACGGGGTCGGGGACGGCGTGCCGGACGCTGTGGCCGAAGGCTCGCAGGTGACCTCGTCACGCGGCGTGTAGTGGGTCTCGTAGGTCTCCCGCCGGACCTCCTTGCCACCCTGCACGAACACCCGGTCGACGGCCACGTCGAAGCCCTCCAGCGGCGTCTGGACCTCGCAGGTCGGCCCGGTCCCCGTGCGCTTCGCCGGCGGTACCACGTTCGTCCGCGGCCCCTTGGTCGCCCGGATCTCGTCGTACTTCTTCGTGCCCAGCAGGGTGATGGTCACCGAGGTGTCCGTGGACTGCGCCTGGACGTACAGCGCGTGCCCGGAGTCGTTGCGCCAGCGCAGGTCCAGCGTCCCCCAGGCGACGGTCGCCTCCCGTCCCTCGGGGTACCGCTCGATGTAGAACGAGTGCGCCCCGTGCTCGACCGGCTTGACGCCGGCGAAGAACGCGGCGTTGTACATGGTGGTCGCGACGGCCGAGACCCCGCCGCCGGGCGACTTCACGAACTGCCCGTCGTTGATCATGATGCCGTCGACGAAGCCGTTCTCCTTGGTCCGCTCGCCGACCGTGTCGTTGAAGCTCCAGGTCTCGCCCGGCAGTACCAGGGAGCCGTTCATCAGCTCCACCGCACGCCCCACGTTGGTGGTCCGGTACGGCGCGGCGGGGAACTGGACGGTGAAGGAGGAGACCTTCTCCTTGATGCCGAGCCGCTGCGCCTCCGCGGCGGTCAGCTGCGGCTGGATGCGGGTGGCGGGCAGTTGCCCGGTGCGGGCGGCGGCGCCCGAGCGCGTCAGCAGCGGCATCACGGCGTTCCCGAGGGCCCCTTCGTCGACCCGCAGCCCGGTGCGGGAGTCCGTGGCGACGACGGCGCGGTCCGCGGAGTCGGCGCGGAAGGTGGCGTTGCGGGGCTCCGCGGTGGCCGCGGAGACCTGGCGCGCGACCGCGCCGTCGGCCAGCAGGGCCTTGGAGTCCAGTTCCGGCACGAGCCGGCCCTCGTCGTCGGCCTCGACCTTGAGGTGCTTGCCGAGCACCGTCGGGGTCAGGGATATGGACTTCCCGTCGACGGTGAGGGTGACCGGCGCGGACATGGCCGGTTCGGCGAACTCGCGCATCGCCCGCTCGGTCTCCTGCGCGCCTACGGACGGCGCGGTCCGCTGCACGGGCAGCTCGACCGGGGCCGGGGCGGCGGTGCCCTGCGGGCGCAGGTAGGCGGCGCGGACGGCGTCCGCGGCACGGTCCGCGCGCAGGGCGACGCCCGTGACGGGGGTGGTGGCGCGGGCGGTGCCGTTCTCGAAGGTGACGGCGCCGTCGCGGGCCTGCTGCCCGGCGGCGGCCAGCCGCTTCACCGCGCTCGCGCTCGCGGCCTGGTCCACCCGGACCACCGGCTCCACCTCGCCGCCCTTCTTCGGGGCGACGACCCGGCCGATCACGGAGAACGGTCCGGAGCCGGAGGGCTCGGCGGCCCGCTCCACGGTGGCGGCGGCGTCGAAGGACAGCCCGAAGGAGGCGGGGGAGACCTGCTCGATCCGGTCGCCGATGCGGAGGCTCATCGGCGCGCTGGCCGCGGCACCGAGGCCCCGGTTCAGGGCTTGCTCGGCCTCGGCGCGGCTCAGGCCGCCGATGTCGACGCCGCGTACCGAGGTGCCCTCGGCGACGGTGTCGTCGCCCATGATCAGGCCGGTGGCGTACAGGCCGCCCACTCCGAGCACGGCGGCCCCGCCCACCAGGGGCAGAGCCATCCGCCAGTTGCCCTTCAAGCGGTGTACGCGTCGCATGTCTCTCCCGTGCACTCGGCGTGTCGGCGTCCTTCCGGCGCCACCCAGCATGCGGCAAAACGGACCAAATGGATCAAAAATGTGTGTGTTCTCACGGTCCCGATTCCCGCGCACCGCCCGCTCCCCGCTCGGCGACCGTGCCCCGCTCAGCGCCCGTTCTCCGAGAAGTGCTGGTAGTCCGGCGGGCTCCACCGGCCGCCCCATTCCCAGCCCGCCTCGCGGAAGGCCTCGGCCACGGCGCCGTCCGGCAGGATCACGCCGGGCCGTGCGTCCTTCCGGCGCCCGAGGTGCCCGGCCGCCCCAGGGGGGTGGACGGTGCCGTGCACGTCGACGTACGGGTTCTCGAGGGGGTTGACGTCCACGGCGTCGCCGTACGAGTGCTGCGAGCGGCGGCCGGGGCGGCCCGTCACGGGCCGGCAGTTGTACGCGGAGGTGTTGTCGTCGGCCATCGCGGCCCGGTCGTCGCCCCCGTAGGCCGCCATCGGCCGCATCCGGCGGATGGGGAACCTGGCCTTGAAGGCGCTCTCGAAGGCGTGCAGTACCGGCCGCACCGCGTCCTCGTGGACCACCATCTCCCCGCGGTGGATCTTCCCGTCGAAGCCCCAGTGGTTCATCCGGATCAGCCTCAGCCGGCCGGGCGGGACCGGGCAGCCGGGGTGGTGGCTCGCCCCGAGCCGGTCGGCCGGCACGGGGCCGACCCGGGCGTTGAGGGCGGGTGCCGCCGGTGCTGCCGCGGGTGCGGGGGATCCGGCCGTACACGCCGGGGCGGTCGCGCACAGGAAGGCCGACAGGGCCAGGGCGATCGTGCGCCGGTGCACCTTCCCAACGTAGGGGAAGGTGGATATGTCGACATCCTGGATCCTGTCGCGCCACCCGACCCCCGATGATCATGAAGGCCGGAGCGTCAGGGAGAATGATCGTGACACCAGCGAGCGAGAGCACGCCACGGCCAGTGACAGGACGGCCGGTGACAGGAAGAGGGGGCACTCCCGTTGATCGCGGACGCGGAGAAGCGTGAATACGTACGACCGTTCATGCACATGGGGGAGCGGCTGATCGCGGTGTGCTCCTACGAACTGGGTCCGGGGGTGCCGACCCCACCCGAGTCGCTACTGGCCCCGCCCCAGCCCTCCGAACTCCACCGGCGCATCGAGGAGAAGCTGCCCAGGCCGCTGCGCCGGCTGACCCAGTCCCGGCTGCTCGACCCCCGCCGGTCGCGGCCGGCGGCCGCCGCGAACGCGGTCGACCGTCTGCCGGACGCGGTGGACGACCTCGGTACCCGCCTGATGCACGGCAAGAGCATGGAGGGCGGCTGGCAGAGCGCGGCCGGAGACTTCGTGATCAGCCGCGCCAACTCCCGCGGCTCGGCCACGGGCGGCCTGCTCGCCGTCACCGACCGGCGCTGGCTCGCCCTGGCCGACGTATCGCCGCTGTGGCAGCTCACCCCCGTGATGGACCAGGCGTGGGAGGCGCCCCGGCAGGCCGTGGCCGCCCTGCGCGCCAACCCCAGGGGAGTGCTCCAGAAGGGACGCATGGACATCGAGTTCACGGACGGCTCGTGGGTCGCCCTGCTCGCCTCGGTCCCCGCCCACGCCTCCGCCTTCGCCGCGGAAGCCGCCCGCTACCGCTGACGGCTGCGGATCACTGACGACTCCGGACCGGTGACGGCCTCCGGACCGCCGACCGCCTCCGGATCGGGGAGCCGTCACAGCTCCGGACCGGCGAGCGCCACGGCTCCACCGCCGACCGCCACGGCTCCCCGGCGCGCCCCCGCGCCGGACGGGAGCCATGGCGGCCCGGAAGTGCTACAACTGGGTTCGTGACCCTTACCCGCCACCCGTGCCGGGCATGCCGGTGCGGTCACCTCTAGGCAACAGGTTCAGGAGCGTCGCCGGACAGGTCTTCGTCCTCCAGGTGGCGATCGTGGTGTTGCTCGCCGCCAGCGCCCTGCTGGCCCTCGTCCTCCAGTCGCGACACGACAGTGACCGCGAGGCGCGCAACCGGTCGGTCTCCGTCGCCGAGACCTTCGCCCACTCCCTGGGCCTGCAGGACGCGCTCCGGACCACGAACCCGTCCTCCGTGCTGCAGCCGTTGGCCGAGAGCACGCGCAAGGCCGCCGGGGTGGACTTCATCGTGGTGATGGACACCAACGGCATCCGCTACAGCCATCCCCAGCCCGACCGCATCGGAAAACGCTTCGTCGGCACGATCGAGCCCTCCCTCCAGGGCAAGGTCCACACCGAGAGCGTCAAGGGCCCGCTGGGCAAGGAGATCCAGGCGGTGGTGCCGGTCCGCTCGGAGGACGGCGAGGTCGTGGCGCTGGTCTCGGCGGGCATGACGGTGAAGAACGTGACCGGGGTCGTCAACCGCCAGCTGCCCGTCATCCTCCTGGCCATCGCCACCGGCCTGGCCCTGGCCACCATCGGCACCGCCCTGATCAGCAGACGCCTGCGCCGGCAGACCCGCGGTCTCGGTCCGCAGGAGATGACCCGGATGTACGAGCACCACGACTCGGTGCTCCATTCCGTCCGCGAGGGCGTCCTCATCACGGACCGCGGCGGGCGGCTCCTGCTCGCGAACGACGAGGCCAAACGCCTCCTCGGGCTGCCCGAGGACGCCGAAGGGCGCAAGATCGGCGACGTACCGGGCCTGGACAGCAAGATGGCCGAGCTGCTGCTGTCGGGCCGTACGGCCACCGACGAGGTGCTGGAGAGCGGGGACCGGCTGCTCGTGGTCAACCAGCGGCCCACCCACACCCGGGGCCGCGCCGAGGGCAGTGCCGTCACCATCCGTGACTCCACCGAGATGCAGGTCCTGACCAGCCGGGCGGAGGCGGCCCGCCGGCGCCTGAAACTGCTGTACGACGCGGGCGGCGACATCGGAACCACCCTGGACGTGGTCCGGACGGCCGAGGAGCTCGCCGACGTCGCCGTCCCCCAGTTCGCCGACTACGTCACGGTGGACCTGGCCGAACCGGTGCTCAAGGGCGACGAACCGGGACCGGGCGCCGACATGCGGCGCACCGCGGTCAGCGGCGTCCGCTCCGACGCCCCGTTCTACCCCCTCGGCCGGCTGATCGACTTCCTGCCCTCGACCCCGCAGGCGCGCGGCTACGGCACCGGCCGGGCCGAACTGGTGACCGACCTGTCGGACGCGCCGGGCTGGCACGCACAGGACCCGCCCCGGACCCGGGCCATCGTCGACTACGGCATCCATTCGCTGATCGCCGCACCGCTCGCCGCCCGCGGGGTCGTCCTCGGCGTGGTCAACTTCTGGCGGTCCGAGAAGCCGGAGCCCTTCGACGAGGACGACCTGTCCCTGGCCGTGGAACTCGTCGCCCGGGCCGCGGTCAGCATGGACAACGCCCGCCGCTACACCCGCGAGCACGCCCTGGCCGAGACGCTCCAGCGCAGCCTGCTGCCCCGGGCCCTGCCCGAACAGAGCGCCGTGGACATGGCCCACTTCTACCTCCCCGCGCAGTCCGGGGTGGGCGGCGACTGGTTCGACGTGATCCCGCTGCCCGGCAGCCGGGTCGCCCTGGTGGTCGGGGACGTCGTCGGGCACGGCCTGCACGCCGCGGCCACCATGGGGCGGCTCCGCACCGCGGTGCACAACTTCTCCTCCCTGGACCTGCCGCCCGACGAGATCCTCGCCCGGCTGGACGACCTCGTGCAGCGCATCGACCACGACCGCGACGAGGGCAGCAGCGACGCGACCGGCGGGGTCCTCGGCGCGACCTGCCTGTACGCCGTCTACGACCCGGTGTCCCGGCTCTGCACGATGGCGCGGGCGGGCCACCTGCCGCCCCTGCTGGTCGCTCCCGACGGCGCCACGGAGATCCTCGAGCTGCCGGCCGGGCCCCCGCTCGGGCTGGGCGGCATGCCGTTCGAGAACGTGGAGATGACCCTGACGGAAGGCAGCCAGCTCGTCCTCTACACGGACGGGCTGGTCGAGCAGCGCACCCGGGACATCGGCGAGGGACTGGAACGGCTGCGCGCCGCGCTGAGCGCCCCCGACCGGGACCCGCACGAGAGCTGCCGCGCCGTGCTCGACCTGCTGCTGCCGCACCGGCCGGCCGACGACGTGGCCCTGCTCATCGCCCGGACCCGGACACTGGGCCCGGACCGGGTCGCGGAGTGGGACGTGCCGTTCCACCCGAGCGAGGTCGGCACCGTACGCAACGCCGCGGCGAAGAAGCTCGACGAGTGGGGCCTGACCGAACTCGGCTTCGCCACCGAACTCATCCTGAGCGAGCTGGTCACCAACGCCCTGCGGCACGGCGGCGAACCGGTACGCGTCCGCCTCCTCCACGACCGCACCCTGACCTGCGAGGTGTGGGACGGCAGCAACACCGCCCCGCACCTGCGCTACGCCGCCACCACCGACGAGGGCGGCCGCGGCCTCTTCCTGGTGGCCCAGCTCAGCGAGCGCTGGGGCACCCGCTACACCCCCCAGGGCAAGGTCATCTGGGCGGAACAGGAACTCCAGAACCCCTTCTGACCCCGCGTCGCCCCCGCCCGCACCCTCCGCGCCCGGACGGTGGTTCATGGCCCCGGACCGCGCTACCGTGATATCGGAACGCGTTTCGAAATTAAGGGGAGGCCATGAGCACGATCTGTCCCGCCGAGGCGGAGGAGCAGTCCACGCCGTCACCGGACCCCGGTTTCGCAGCGGAAGGGAGAGCCCTGGAGCGACTGCTGCGCCCACACGCGTGGAGCTTCACGACCGTGGTGCTCCTCCAGGTCATCGGCACGCTCGCGGGCCTGGCACCGCTGCTCGCAGTCGCGGAACTCGGCCGTACGCTGCTCGGACCGGGCCCGGTGGACCGTGGCCACGTGTGGTTCGCCGTGACCGCGGGGGCGATCGGCCTGTCCGTCCGCCTCGTCCTCACGGCCGCGTCCTCGGGCCTCGGGCACGTCCTCGACGGAAGGGTCCAGCTGGCCTTCCGCCGACAGCTCGCCGAGCGGCTCGGCAGGGTCCCGATCGGCTGGTTGTCCCACCGCCGGACCGGCGAACTGACCAAGGTGGTGGGGGAGGACGTCAGCACGGTGCACCCCTTCATCGCCCACACCCCCGGTGAGCTGGTCTCCGCCTTCGTCGTCCCCCTGGCCTCGCTGGTCTACCTGCTCACCGTCGACTGGCCGCTCACCCTGATCACGCTCGTGCCGGTGACGTCGGCCGTGGCACTGGTGCCGCTGATGATGACGCCGGCCCGGACGCGCGAGCAGGAGGAGTTCGACGCGGCCATGGGCCGGATCACGGGCTCCGTGATCGAGTTCGTCCAGGGCATCGCGGTGGTCAAGGCCTTCGGCGGAGGCCGCCGCGCCCACCGCGCCTTCCTCGCCTCCGCCGACGAGTTCGCCACCACGTTCCACCGGTGGGTCCACGGCATCGCCGGGATCGCCGCCGCCATGCAGCTGGTGCTCTCGCCGCCCTTCGTGCTGCTGGTCGTCCTCATCGGCGGCACGTACCGGATCACCGGCGGTGACCTGGCCCCCGCCGACCTGCTGCCCTTCCTCCTCCTCGGACTGGGCCTGACCGCCCCGGTCGCGGCCCTCGGCCACGGATTCGACGAGATGCGGGCCGCCGGCCGCGCCGTCCGCCGGATCCGCGACGTGCTCGCGGTCCCCTTCCCTCCCCGAGCCCGCGCACCCGGTCGCACCGCACGGCCACCGCGTGGAACTGCGCGAGGTCCGCTTCTCCTACGAACCCGGCCACGAGGTCCTGCGCGGAATCGACCTGGTGCTGGAGCCGGGCACCGTCACCGCGATCGCCGGACCTTCGGGAAGCGGCAAGTCCACCCTCGTCCGGCTGCTGCCGCGGTTCTTCGACCCGACCCACGGATCCGTCCTCCTCGGAGGCGTGGACCTGCGCGAACTCGGCAGCCACGCGCTCCACCGGACGGTCTCCTTCGTCTTCCAGGACGTCCGCCTGCTGCGCGCCCCGGTCGCCGAGAACATCGCGCTGGCCGTACCGGACGCCGGCCGTGAGGACGTGGTCCGCGCCGCCCGCCTCGCCCACGTCCACGACCGGATCCTCGAACTCCCGCACGGCTACGACACCGTGATCGGGGACGACACCGGTCTGTCCGGCGGCGAGGCGCAGCGCATCTCGCTCGCCCGCGCCCTGCTCGCCGACACCCCCGTCCTGGTGCTCGACGAGGCGACCTCCTTCGCCGACCCGCAGACCGAACGGGCCGTACGCCAGACCCTGGCGGCCCGGGCAGAAGGCCGCACCACCCTGGTCATCGCCCACCGCCCGGAGACGATCGCGGACGCCGACACCGTCGTCATGCTGGACCTCGGCACGATCTCCGAACAGGGCACCCCCGCCGAACTCCTCGCGCGGGGCGGCAGGTTCGCCGCGTTCATGGAGTCCCGGATCCAGCACAGCGGCATCCCGCGAGGAGACGAGTCCCGATGATCCGTACGCTGCTGAGCGTCCTGGGACGCGACTACGCCCGGCCGTTACGACGCACCGTGGCCCTCGTGACGATGACCGCCGTCGCCGAGGGCCTCTCCTACGCCCTGCTGGTCCCCGTCCTCCGGGAACTGCTCGGGGGCACCCCCGACGACGCACGGCCCTGGCTGATCGCCTTCGGCGGCGCCATCGCGCTCCACTCCGCCCTGCGCTACACCGCCGACCTGTCCGGCTTCCACGTCGGGACCGACCTGCTGCGCGGCATGTACCACCGGCTCGGTGACCACCTCGCCCGACTGCCCATCGGCTGGTACACCGCCCGCCGCCTCGGCGAGCTGTCCGTCCTGGCCGGCCGCGGTGTCCTCCAGGCGATGAGCGTGATCGCCCATCTGCTGGCCCCGTTCATCACGGCCGTGGTGACCCCCCTGACCATCGTCGCCGTGATCCTCTTCCTCGACTGGCGGATGGGGCTGGCCGCGCTGATCGCCGTACCTGCCGTGGCGGTCGTGCAGATCTGGACCGGACGCCTCACCTCCGCCGCCGACGCCGAACGCGCCGTACGCGAGGAGGAAGCCACCGGACGGGTCATCGAATACCTCCAGGCCCAGCCCGTCCTGCGGGCCGGCGGCCGGACGGCGGAACGCTTCGCCCTGCTCGACGACGCACTGAAGGAGGCCGAGCGCACCTCTCGCCGCTCCACCCTCTCGCACCTCCCCGGTGCCGTCGGCCTCGCCCTCACCGTCCAGGCGGTGTTCACCGCACTGCTGTTCCTGGCCGCCCACCTCGCGCTCGACGGGACCCTCGGTGCGGCGGAGACCCTCACCATCCTGGTGCTGGCGGCCCGCTCCGCGGACCCGCTGCTCTCCCTCACCGACATCAGCGGCAAGCTCCGCGCCGCCCGCGCCGTCCTCGCCAAGCTCGACGCGGTCCTGCGCACCGACCCGCTGCCCGAGCCCGACCGCCCGGTCCGCCCCGACCGCCACGACCTGGAACTCGACCGCGTCACCTTCCGCCGCGGCGGCCGCACGGTCCTCGACGGAGTCTCCCTCTCCCTCCCGCAGGGACGGCGGCTGGCCGTCGTCGGACCCTCGGGTGCGGGCAAGAGCACCCTGCTCCAACTCCTCGCACGCTTCCACGACGTGGACGCCGGCGCGGTGCGGATGGGCGGCGTGGACGTCCGCGACATCGACCCCGAGGTGCTGATGGCGCAGATCTCCATCGTTCCCCAGGACGTCTACCTCTTCGACGGCACCATCGAGGAGAACGTACGCCTGGGCCGGCCCGACGCCACCGAAGCCGAGGTCCGCGCGGCGGCCTCCGCCGCCCGCCTGGACGAGGTCGCCGAGCGCCTGCCCGACGGATGGGCGGCCCGCGTCGGCGAAGGCGGCACCCTGCTCTCGGGCGGCGAACGCCAGCGGGTCTCGCTCGCCCGCGCCCTGTTGAAGAACGCCCCCGTCGTGCTGCTCGACGAGGTCACCTCGGCCCTGGACCCGGTGAACGAAGCGGCCGTCCACGAGGGCATCGAACGCCTCATGGCCGGCCGCACCGTGGTCACGGCAGCCCACCGCCTCCACACCGTCCGGCACGCCGACCACGTGCTCTTCCTCGACGGCGGCCGGATCGTGGAGGAAGGCACCCACGAGGCCCTGCTGAGCCGCGGCGGCCGCTACGCCGAGTTCTGGAACCTCAGCATGGCGCCGGCAGCGGCCGACCGAGGGCCCGGGGGCGGCGCGCCCACTCCCTGACGGCCTGCCGGAGAACCGCCGCCGTCGCGTCGACGACGCGACGGCGGCGGTTCTCCGTGTCCGACCGCGAGCGAGGCGGGGCAGGGCCGGCGGCCCGACGGTGGGCGGCGCCGGGGGAGCGATCCCGCCAAGGTCCACGTTTTACGCCGGTCGCACGCAGGCTGCCGGATCCTCTGGTATGTGCTCGGTCGTAGCTCCGGGTGCGGCCGGGCGGGAACGCGGGTCGGCAGGCGACACGAGCACGATTCGGGAGATCGTCCGGTGGAGATAGCCTGTCATGTGCGCGATAATCGCACGCGTCGACAGGGATTCTTCAGCACCACATCCGAGCCAGCTGGGGATGCGTGATGCGAGCACCGACCCGCGTGATGCGAGTACCACCCGACACAGGTCAGGCGCGCCGGTCAGCAGGTAGCTCCCGCAGCCTCCCGGGAGGAATCCCCGATCCCGGACCGGTCCCTCTGGATGAGGACCCTCCCCTACGCGGGTGAGCCGCCGGGGGCCGGATCCGGACGACCTCGGTGCCGGCCGTTTCGTACGACACACCACCGTCAGACCGCCGGTCCCGTGCACGGGACCGTGGGCGGTGGCGCCGGCACCGTGGTGCCGGCGACCAGGGGGCATTCAACCAGGTTCGCAGATCCGGACACTGATCCCGCAGGGCTCGACCTGTGTGATCGTCACGGGCCGCCGGCCGCAGCGCGGCCTCGTCGCCCGCTGCGGCGCTCATCGCATCAGCCTCAAGCCACTGGACCCGGACACGGCCGCGGAGTTGCTCGTGCGGCTGCTCGGCGGGGAGACGGTGCGGGGGAGCCGCGAGGCCATCCACCGCCTCGTCGAGCAGTGCGGGTACCTCCCGCTGGGCATCCGCATCACCGCGGCCGCACTGCTGGAGGACCCCTACGCGTCCCCGGAGCGGCTGGCCGCGCTGTACGAGGATCCGGCCACCCGGCTGGACCTGCTGGCCGTGGCGGGTGACGAGGGCATGAGCGTCCGGGCGGCGCTCCGGGCGAGCTACCGCAGCCTGCCGGAGAAGACCGCGAGGCTGTTCCGGCTGCTGAGCGCCGTCGGTCTGGAGGCCATCGGACTGCCGGAGAGCGGCGGTGTGCCCGGCGTCCAGAGCTCCGAGGTGATGACCCACCTGGAACTGCTGGCCGACCTCGGCCTGTTGGAGCGGAGCGGCGCCGGCAGCTACCGGTTCCGCGAGCTGATCAGGGCGTACGCGGAGGAGATGGCGGAGGCGGAACAGGATCCCCGCCTGCCGCGCGCGGTGCGCAGGATCCCGGCCGCGCCGCCGCCCGGCTACGGGAACCTGCGCACCGGCTGAGGACCGGTCATCCGTCCTCTCCCGCAGGGGTGGGGGAGGGCGGCCCGGCTTCGCTCCGCGGGGGCCGGGCTCGCCGTGCGGTGGTGCGCGCCGGGATGCCGTGCCGTGGGCGCGCGCGGGCGTCCTGGGGGCGCGCGCCGTCCCCTCGCCGTGATCACCCGAACGGCTGAAATCCGCCCCTAGCCCGGAGTTAGGGGGTGCCGGGTCCGCACGGCCGTGCTTTGATACGGAACAGTCTCGTATCAAAACTCTGGAAAGGGGGAGGCTCCATGTCCGCATCCGCAGTCTGGAGTAGCCCGAAGCGCTGGTGGGCACTTGCCGTTCTCGTGATGTGCGTGCTGGTCAACGGCCTGGACGCAACCATCCTCTATGTCGCCATGCCCGAACTCGTGGACGCGTTAGGCGCGTCGAATTCCGATCTCCAGTGGTTCCACAACGCCTACACCCTGGTGTTCGCGAGCCTGATGCTGCCGTTCGGTGTCCTCGCAGACCGTATCGGGCGCAAGCGCCTCCTGCTGGTGGGTCTGGCGGTCTTCGGCATCGCCTCGGCCTACGCGATGATGGTCGACAGCTCCGGTGAACTGATCCTCGGCCGGGCGCTGATGGGCCTGGGCGCGGCCATCGTCACGCCGGTGTCCCTGGCCATGCTGCCCGTACTGTTCGCCCCTCAGGAGCGTGCGCGGGCCCTGGCCATCTGGTCGGCGGGGGTCGCACTGGGCCTGCCGATCGGGCCGCTGGCCGGCGGCTGGCTGCTGGAGCACTTCTGGTGGGGGTCGGTCTTCCTGATCAACATCCCGATCCTGGCCGTGGCCATGGTGGCCGGCTTCCTGCTGTTCCCGGAGCACCGCGGGGTCCGCGAGCACGCGTTCGACTGGCAGGGCGCGGTCCTCTCGGTCGCCGGGCTCGGCGCGCTCACCTTCGCCCTGACCCGGGCCACGGAGGAGGGCTGGCTGAGCACCGACACCCTGGGCGGCTCGGCGATCGGCGTGGTGCTCCTGATCCTCTTCGTGGTGCGCGAGCGCAGTACGCCGCACCCGCTGCTGGACGTGCGGAGCTTCGGCAACCGGCACTTCGGGGCCTCCGTCGTGGCCCTGCTGCTCGTGCACTTCGCGATGACCGGATTCCTGTTCATGCTCAGCCCCTACCTGCAGGCCGTCCTCGGGAACTCCTCGCTGGGCACCGGTGTGCGGATGCTTCCCGTCGTGCTCGCCGTCATGGTCGGCGCGGGCACCGCGGAGCGGCTCGCCCCGCGCGTGGGGCCGCGCGGTCCGGTGACGGCAGGGCTGCTGATGATGGCCGCCGGACTGCTGATCTTCTCCACCACCGACGTCGATTCCAGCGAGACCGCCGTCGCCGTCTGCCAGTTGCTGCTCGGCGTGGGCATCGGGCTCACCCTGGCCATCGCCATGCACACCGCCCTGTCCACCGTCTCCGACGACAAGTCGGGCGAAGCGTCCGGTGCCACCAGCGCCTTCCGGCAGGTCGGCGGTGTGATCGGAGTGGCGGTGCTCGGCAGCGTCCTGGGCACGGCCTACCGCGACGACATGGAACCGGCCGTCGGGGGCCTGCCGGAGGAGGCCGCCGACGCGGCCAAGGACACCGTCGGCGCCGCCCTGCACGTCGCGGACATGGCCGGTCCCAAGGGCCAGGCGCTCGCCGAGGCCGCCCGTCAGGCGTACGTGGACAGCATGGACGTGGCGCTCATCGGCGGTGCGGTGGTGCTGTTCGCCCTCGCCGCGGTGGTCTTCGCCTGGATGCCCGCCAGGAGCGCCGGCCACGGCGCCGCCCACACCCGGGCCGGTTCGTCCGGCTCCTCCGCACCCGCCGCCGAGCGCGTAGGATGAGTCATTCGGAACGTACTTGGTCTACCACGGTGGGCATACCGAGAGGCTGACGGGACACATGTACGAGACGCGTGAAGGCCGACAGACCGCAACCCGCCCCGTGGGGCGGCCTCGCAGCCGCCACGCGGACACCGCGATCCTCCAGGCCACGGTCACCGTGCTGGGCGAATCCGGGTTCCATGGCCTGACGATGGACCAGGTCGCCCGGCGGGCCGGAGTGGGTCGCGCCACCGTCTACCGGCGGTGGCGGTCGAAGGAAGAAATGATCATCGGCGCGCTGGACACGCTGATGGCCGACTTCGACGTGGAGGCCACCGGTGACCTCCACCAGGACCTGTTCGCCATGACCTGCTGGCTCCGGGACGGCCTGCTGAACGCCCCCGAGGGACGGCTGCTGCCGCACCTCGCCGCACAGGCCGTCAGCGACCCGAACTTCCCCTCCAGCCACATGGACACCTGGGTCTGCCCCTGGCGTGACGCGGTCGAGGCCGTCCTCACCGGCGGCCGTGAGCAAGGCCTGGTCCGCCAGGACGTCAACCTGACCGGCATCGTCGACATGCTGGGCGGTGTGGTGATCCTGCGCCTGTTCCTGGGACACGGCCGCCCGCTGCCCGACGAGCAGATCCGGGACATGATCGACGCGGTTCTCGGCGGCGCACTCGTCCGTGGAGCCGCAACCGTCTGAACAACCCCTGGGCCGTGTCGTCGAAGTCCGCCCGGCCCGACACCACTTCGACGACGCTCCCCAGCGCACCAACGCCACCGGCCCCGCCCGCCTCCGCCGCGCAGCCCCGCTGCCGCGCCCTGGGCCGGGGCCGGCCGCCGTCCTGCGCCCTGACGAACGGAGACCTCCCATGACCGCGTACGCCCGCCCGCCGCTGTCCGCGCCGCGCCGGCTCGGCGAGATCCGGAGCTGGCCCGCCTCCTTCGCCGACCGGCTCACCTCCCCGCTGCCCGGCGTGAGCGACTTCGTCCGCCTCGCCCTGCGCGGGCAGCGGCTGAGGCCCTCCGCCAAAGCCCTCTCCCAGATCGCCGACCTGCCCCTGGACCCCGGACCGGTGCCCGAAGCGGGGCCCGGCGACCTCGCCCTCACCTGGGCCGGGCACGCCAGCTGCATCGTCCGGATCGGAGGCCTGACCGTCCTGACCGACCCGGTCTGGTCCAGGCGGATCGTCGGCACCTCCGACCGGATCACCCCGGTCGGGGTTCCCTGGCGGGACCTCCCGCACGTCGACGCCGTCGTCATCAGCCACAACCACTACGACCACCTGGACAGCGACACCCTGCAGCGGATGCCCCCGGACACCCTGCTCCTCGTCCCGGCCGGGCTCGGCTCCTGGGTCCGCCGCCGGGGCTTCACCGACGTCACCGAACTCGACTGGTGGGAGGCAGTGGAACTGCCCGGACCGGCCGGCCCGGTCCGCTTCGACTTCGTGCCCTCCCACCACTGGAGCCGGCGCGGACTGACCGACACCTGCCGCAGCCTGTGGGGCGGCTGGATGATGAGCGCGCCGGACGGCCGCCGAGTCCACTTCGCCGGCGACACCGGATACGGCCACTGGTTCGGCGAGATCGGTGCCCGCTACCCGGGCATCGATCTGGCCATCCTCCCCATCGGCGCCTACGAGCCGCGCTGGATGCTCGCCCCCGTCCACACCTCCCCGGAGGAGGCCGTACGGGCCTGCGAGGACATGGGGGCCCGGATCATGGCGCCCATGCACTGGGGGACCTTCCTCCTCTCCGCGGAGGCGCCCCTGGAACCCCTGCACCGGGTCCGGGACGCCTGGGCGGCCACCGGGCGGCCCCGGCAGGACCTGTGGGACCTGGCCATCGGCGCCTCGGCGGTGCTGCCCGCCGGCGCATAGCCGACGGCCAGCGCGCGTCCAGACGAGATGAAGACCTTCTACAGAAGGCCCGTACAGACTGAGGTTTTCTCAGCGGTGATCACTTCCAGATTCCGTTGAGGACGAGGGTGGCTCGGGCGATGTCGCCGATCCGGCTGGGGCTGAGCGTGACGTGTTGCAGGGTGCGCCAGCGCTGCTTGAGTTCTGCAGCGGTGCGCTCGCCCAGGGCGCGGACGTGCCGCAGCAGAGTGTTGAACAACCGGGTGTCGACGTGAAGTGCCTGTTCAGACTTCCCCTTTGGGCGACGGACGGGGATCAGGATGCCGATGCCCGCGCCGATGTAACCCTTGTCGGCGAGGGTCGGCAGGCCATCGGCGGCCGCCTTGTAGAGCGCGGGCAGGGCGTGGATCCGGGCGGCGGTGATGTCGGGGGTGGAGCCGGGCTCGACGTCGGAGACCCACCGTGGGGTGCCGTCGGGTGCGGACACGAACTGGATTTTGCCGCCGAACGCCTTGTGTTTCTGACTGAACCACAGGTCGTTGCCGTTCTCGCGGACACCGGCGAGGCGGTCGGATTCGATCAGTGTGCCGTCGAGGATCACGTGTGTCATACCCTCGCGCTGGCACCGGTTCAGGACGTCGTGCAGGTCGGGGGTCTGGTCGGCGAGGACGTCGATGCCCTCGTGCAGGTAGCGGTAACCGGTGGCCTGCGAGACACCGGCGTCACGGGCCAGGCAGTGCACGCAGCCTCGCTCGCGGAACCAGCGCAGTACCAGCACGGCCTGCCGAAACGGGCCGAGCGCCCGGGAGCGCTTCGGGGTGCCGATCCGTCGCCGGTGGGCGGCCAGCAGGCGGGCGAGGAACTCGACGACGTGGCGCGGGACGTCGAGCGTGGCAGCGTAGGTGACCAACGTGAGGCCTCTGGTTGCTACGGACATGATCTTGGCAGACCTGTCCTACCAGGGGCTTCACGCCTTCCTACCGCCAGGTCCCCGCCTGCCCGATCCATACCCGCCCGGGTACTTCACACAGCTTCTCGAAGATCATTCCGCTGAGGCAACCTCAGTGCTCGCCACGTACAGACTGCCGAGGACACGACCTCTTCAGATCGCGTGTGCTTGCCACTGTCGGGACGAGGCGTCCATGACGAAGAGGCATGGAGTCTCACTGTCCGTCGCACATCGCGAGCGCAGGCCAGGCCCCGTTCATCGATCAGCGTACGGTTAATAGGGGCGGCGGACGTGTGGGCTCGCCGTCTGAGAGTGGGGCAGCCAGTGTGAAGCCGTCCGGCCACGAGCGCGACACCGATGCGGGTCTTCGTCCGGCAAGGCCTGGTGAAGTGGGTCGGGTAGGCGCCGAGATCCGGACTGCTTGGGCATTCAACCGACACGAAATGCGGGCCAGGGCCGTGACGCCCGTACCCGTCGGAAAATCGGGAGGTCAGCGATGTCCGCGCATGCGATCATCCAAGCCTCAGACCTCGTACGGGACCACCTCTTCATCGGCGGCGACATGGTCGAGCCGGAGGCCGACGACCGGATCGAGATCATCTCTCCGGCCACCGAGGAGCCAATCGGATCGGCCCCATCCTCGACGCCCGCCGACGTGGACCGGGCCGTCCGCGCGGCCCGGGCCGCCTTCGACGACGGACCGTGGCCACTCATGTCGCCCCAGGAGCGTGCCGACGCGCTGGAGCCCTTCACCGACCATCTCCGCTCGCGCGTCCCGCAGATCGCTCAGCTCATCACCGAGGAGATGGGCTCGCCGATCACCTTCTCCAATCAGCTCCAGGCACCACTTCCCGTGATGCTCCTCGACTACTTCCGAGGGCTTGCCGCGACCTTCCCGTTCGAAGAGGACCGCGCGGGCCTTACCGGACCGGTACGGATCCTCAGGGAACCGACGGGCGTCGTCGGGCAGATCGTGCCGTGGAACGTCCCGCTCATCCTCACGATGGTGAGCCTCGCCCCGGCGCTGGTCGCCGGCTGCACCGTGGTGCTCAAGCCCGCGCCCGAGACGCCGCTCGACGCGTACCACCTTGCCGATGCCGCGGTGGAAGCCCAGCTGCCTCCGGGCGTCCTGAACGTCGTGCCGGCCGACCGGCCGAGCAGCGAGGCGCTGGTCCGCCACCCGCTGGTGGACAAGATCAGTTTCACCGGCAGCTCTGCCACGGGACGACGGGTCGCCGCTTTGTGCGGCGAGCAGTTCAAGCGGGTCACCCTCGAATGCGGCGGGAAGTCCCCCGCCATCATCCTCGACGACGCCGACCCCGATAGCGTCGTGCCAAACCTCATGCCATTCGCGATCATGATGTCCGGCCAGCAGTGCCTGGCGCAGACCCGGATCCTCGCTCACCGCAGCCGATACGGTCAGGTCGTCGACGCGCTCACTCAGGCCGCCGCCGAGCTGACGGTGGGCGATCCGCGTGATCCTGCCACCGAGGTCGGCCCGCTGGTGGCGGAACGCCAGCGGCAGCGGGTGGAGGACTACATCGCCAGTGGGCGACAGGAGGGTGCGACGATCACCGTGGGTGGCGGACGGCCGTCAAGCCAACCGAAGGGCTGGTACGTCGAGCCGACGATCTTCGCCGACGTCTCCAGCTCCATGCGCATCGCCCAGGAGGAGATCTTCGGCCCCGTACTCGTCGTGATCCCGTTCGACGACGACAACGACGCCGTCCGTATCGCCAACGACTCGAAGTACGGCTTGTCGGGAAGCGTCTGGAGCCCCGACCAGGACCGCGCCATGCGGATCGCCCGCCGAGTACGCACGGGAAGCCTGACACTCAACGGCTACCGGATCGAATTCGCCGCACCCTTCGGCGGCTACAAGGAGTCCGGGATCGGTCGTGAGTTGGGACCCGAGGGGCTCAGCTCCTTCCTCGAGTACAAGACGATCAACCTCCCCGACGGAGCAGCCCACTGAGGTTGCCTCAGTGAAAGGATCTCCGCGAAGGCGGTGTGAAGCGCTCAGGCCTGCGGATCGTTGAGAAAACCTCACTGACAACGCCGTTCCGCCCAGGGGGCGAACCGGCTTTCCCTGCCCTGCTCCGCAAGAGCCTCGTTTCCTCCCCCACCTAAAGGTGGGCGTATCCACGAAGGAATCCCGATGACCGACACTGCGATCCGCCTGCGCGAGTTCAGGATGCCCGACGTGGGCGAGGGGCTCACCGAGGCGGAGATCCTCACCTGGTACGTCCGGCCCGGAGACCGGGTCACCGACGGCCAGGTGGTGTGTGAGATCGAGACGGCCAAGGCCGTGGTGGAGCTGCCGGTCCCGTTCGACGGGGTGGTGCACGAACTGCGCGTCGCGGAGGGCCGGACGGCCGAGGTCGGTGCGGTGATCATCGCCGTGGCCGACGACGCCCCGCCGGACGACACCCCGCCGGACGGCGGCCCGGACGTGGTGCCGGACCCGACGGGGCAGCGCGAACCGGTCCTCGTCGGCTACGGGGTCGCAGCCGGTGCCTCGCGCCGCCGCCCCCGCCGGCCGGTCTCGCTGGCCCTGGGCGCGGAGGCCTCCTTCGTGGCCCGCACGGTCGACTCCGACCGCAAGCACCTCACCGAGGTCCTGCGGCAGACCGCCGACCACCCCGGCACCGCCCTGGTGGAGATCTACCAGAACTGCAACATCTTCAACGACGGCGCCTTCGAGGTCCTCAAGGACCAGGACCAGGCCCTGGAAGCCGTCATCCGCCTGGAACACGGCAAACCCATCCGGTTCGGCGCTGGGGGCACCTCCCAGGCCGCAGGCTCTGGGGGAGGCCACAAGGGCGTCGTCCGCGACCCGGCCACCGGCGACCCCGAAGTCGTCGCGGTCACCCCCGAGAACGAGGCGCGGATCCTGGTCCACGACGCCCAAAGCGCGTCCCCGACCACCGCCTTCGCCCTCTCCCGGCTCGCCGACCCCGACACCCTGCACCAGACCCCCATCGGCGTCTTCCGCAGCGTCGAGCGGCCCGTCTACGACACCCAGATGTCCGACCAGCTCGACCAGGCCATCGAGCAGAACGGCAAGGGCGACCTCGGCCGCCTCCTCGCCGGCAACGACACCTGGACCGTCCGACCGCCGCGGCGGACACCGGGGGCGCGGTGATCGAGCGGCTCCTGCCGGCCTCCGTCTCGGTGTGCGAGGCGTACGCCGATTCGCCGGACCACCGGCTGTTCCCCCGAGGAGCGTGCCGTCGTACGCCGCGCGGTGCCGCGCCGGGTCGCCGAGTTCGCGACCGGCCGGCACTGCGCGCGCCGGGCGATGGCCCGGCTGGGCATCGCGGTGGACCCCTGCCGGCCCCGGACCGGCGAACCCCCGCTCGGCGTCCCGGTCTCCGCGTTCGGCGGCCGGGCCGACCGGCTCGCCGGCCGCGGCCGGCTGACGGCCCGGGCCGCCCGCACCGAGCACCACCTCGGCCTCAACCTCCATGACGGGGACCACCTTCCACCTCACCGCAAGGGCCCGCGAGGTGGCGAGACAGACCGTGGCCGCCGTCGCGGCGGCCCGGCGCCTCGCCTCGTTCCCGCCCCGGTCCGATTTCCTGATAAGGATGAGCACATGAACCTCGTCGCGTTTTCCGGCAGTCTGCGCAGTGCCTCGCTCAACACCGGTGTGGTCCGCACCGTGGCGGAACTGGGCCGGTCCCTCGACGTCACCACGACCGTCTACTCCGGCCTGGGCCTGCTGCCCTACTTCGACCAGGACCGCGAGAGCAGCGGCCCGCCGGTCGAGGTCCTGGAGTTCCGTGCCGTGCTGGCCGGGGCCGACGCGGTGCTGATCTCCTCCCCGGAGTACGCGCACGGCACCTCCGGCGTCCTGAAGAACGCCCTGGAGTGGGTGGTCGGCGGAGGCCAACTGGTCGGCAAACCGCTCGCGGTGGTGACCGCCTCACCGTCCATGACCGGCGGCGACCGTGCCCAGGCCTGGCTGCACGAGACCCTCGCCATGATGGGCGCCCGGGTCATTCCGGAGAGCCTGCCCATCCCGCAGGCCAGCGCCAAGATCAAGAACGGCCGGGTCGCCGATCCCGCCACCCTGGACGCCCTGCGCGGGGTCCTCGAAGCCCTCCGGAAGGCAGTCGCCGACACCGGGCCCGACCTCTGGGACTGACCGTTCCCGGCCCGAGTCCTCCTCACGCTTGCCGATCTCGGCCAGTGGGCCGGCCCCGGCCCGCCCCGGCCGCGAGGCCTCAGCCCGAGACGCCTCAGCCCGAGACGGCCTTCGCCCAGTTGCGGTTGACGGTCTCGCGCGCCTTCTCCCGCTGCGCCTCCGTCGGGAAGGTCGGCGTTCCCTCGACCGTCGGCAGGTTCTCCGCGGCGGCTTTGTCGAGGGTGCCGTCCTTCTCCATGGCGTCCATGAGCACGGGGCGCGCGTAGGCGCCGAGCCGGATGTTCTGGCCCTCCGGGCTGAAGAGGTACTCCTGCCACAGGCGTGCCGCCGCGGGGTGCGGTGCGTCCTTGTTCACCCCGTTGGCGTAGTACTCGGCGAAGCTGCCGTCGAAGGGGATGGCGGTCCGCCAGTCGACGTCCGCGCCCTTCCTGCGGAACTCGTCGGCGTAGCCGAGGTTGAGGAAGTCCCAGTCGATGCTGATCGGGGTCCGGCCGTTCTCGATCGTGGCCGGGGTGGATTCGACCGGGATGAAATTGCCGCTCTTGCTGAGCTCGGCGAAGAAGTCGATACCGGGCTGGATGTCGTCGAAGGAACCCCCGTTCGCCAGGGCCGCCGCCCACACGCCGGCGAAGGCCGAGCCGGACTTGGTCGGGTCGCCGTTGAGCGCCACCTTGCCCCGGTACCCGGGTTTGCGCAGATCGGCGAAGGTCGAGGGGCAGGTCTCGACGCGCTTGGCGTCGCAGCCGATCGAGACGTAGCCCCCGTAGTTGTTGTACCAGCGGGCCCGCGGGTCCTTCTGTTCCCCGGGGATGCTGTCCCACTCCGCGACCTTGTACGGAGCCAGCAGGCCCTGGTCGGCCGCCGCCCGGGCGAACGAGCTCCCCACGTCGATCACGTCGGGGGCGCGGCCCCGGCCCCGGTGCTCCTTGAGGGCGTTGATCTCGTCCTGGCTGCTGCCCTCCGGGTTCTCCACCGTGACCTTGATCCCGTACTTCTTCTCGAAGCCGTCGATCAGCGCACCGTAGTTGGCCCAGTCGCTCGGCAGCGCGATCGTGTTGAGCGCGCCCTCCTTCCGGGCGGCCGCGGTCAGCGCGTCCATGCCGCCGGCGTCCGCGGCGGAGGTGGCCGCCGCGGGTGCCGCGGGCGCGGCGGGGGGTTTGTCTCCGCAGGCGCCCAGGGGCGCCGCCGCGAAGGCCAGGCAGACGGCGACGGCAGCTGTCCGGAGACGAGATGCGGGCACTAAGGCTCCATGGCGGGCGGTCGCGTACCGGTCGAGACCAGGGTACGTTCGGTGGCCTCGGCGGCGCAGTCCCAGCCGTCGGTGTCCGCCGCCTTTCCGCCCCCGCGGCTGCCGTGCCGGCGCGTCCTCAGAGGGGCTCGTCGTCCCACCCGGCCAGGATGTCCTCCCCGGTGAGCGCCCCGGCGGCGGCCCCGTCCTGGAGCGCCTGCTCACTCCAGATGATCTTCCCGCGAGGGGTGTAGCGGGTGCCCCAGCGCTGGGCGAACTGCGCGACGAGGAACAGCCCGCGGCCGCCCTCGTCGGTGACCGAGGCCCGGCGCAGGTGCGGGGAGGTGCTGGACCCGTCGGAGACCTCGCAGATCAGGCTGCGGTCGTAGAGCAGCCTCACCCGGATGGGCTCGGTCCCGTAGCGGATGGCGTTGGTGATCAGCTCGCTGAGGATGAGCTCCGAGGTGAACGCGATGTCCTCCAGGCCCCAGTCCGCCAGCCGGCGGGCGCAGGCGTTGCGCACCCGGGACACTTCCGCGGGGTCGGGGGTCACGTCCCACCCCGCGATCCGCTCGGGATCCATCCGGCGGGTACGGGCCACCAGCAGCGCGACGTCGTCGCTGGGCCTGGCGGGCAGCATCGCGTCGATCACCGCGGTGCAGATCTCCTCCGGGGTCCGCGCGGGCCCGGTCAGGGCGGCCCGCAGCGCCGCCAGACCCGCGTCCGGATCACGGTTCCGGCTCTCGATCAGCCCGTCGGTGAAGAGCGCCAGCAGGGAGCCCTCGGGCAGGCTCAGCTCCGCGGTCTCCCGGGGCAGGCCCGCGCCCAGGCCCAGCGGCGGGGAGACCGGAACCTCGGGGAAGGACACGGTGCCGTCGGGGTGGACCAGGGCCGGGCCCGGATGACCGGCGGTGGCGGCCGTCGCCCGGCCCGAGACGGGATCGTAGATGGCGCACAGGCAGGTGGCACCGGTGATCCCCTGCCATTCCTGCTCGTCGGTGTCGATGTGCGCGACCAGCTCGTCCAGGTGGTTCAGGAGGTCGTCCGCGGGCAGGTCGAGGGCGGAGAAGTTGAGCACGGCGGTACGCAGCCGACCCATGGTGGCGGCTGCGTGCAGACCGTGGCCGACGACGTCGCCGACCACCAGCGCCACTCGGGCGCCGGGCAGCGGGATGACGTCGAACCAGTCACCGCCCACACCGGCCTGGGCGGCCAGATAGCGGTGCGCGACCTCGACGGCGGACTGCTCCGGTACGCCCCGGGGCAGCAGACTGCGCTGCAGGGTGTCGGCCACGGTGTGCTCACGGGTGTAACGGCGCGCGTTGTCGACGGACAGCGCCGCCCGGGCGGTCAGCTCCTCGGCGAAGGACAGGTCCTCTTCGTCGAACGGCGGGGAGTCCTTCCCCCGCCAGTAGCCGGCCATCCCCAGGACGACGCCCCGGGCCCGCAGCGGAACGGCGATCATGGAGTGGATGCCGCGCTCCAGGATCCGCTGGGCGTTGGGCGGGTCCTGGTCCCGCCACCTGTGGGCGACGCGCAGGTCCGCCTCCAGGACTCCGTGGCCGCCCGCCAGCCCCACGGCCATGGGGCTGGTGGGGACGAACCGGATCAGCTTGCCGACCGGGTAGAGCGGGTGGTCGCCCCGCAGGCCCACGGCGGCGGTACGGCGCATCTCGGTGGTCGCCTCGGGCGGCTCCTCGCCGTGCAGCACCTGGTCCAGCAGGTCGACCGTGACCACGTCGGCGAACCGCGGGACCGCCACCTCCGCCAGCTCCTCCGCGGTGCGCTCCACGTTCAGCGTCGTTCCCACCCGCCCCCCCGCGTCGTAGAGCAGCTTCAGCCGCTCGCGGGCCACCTCGGCCCGGCCGGACAGGGCCCGCAGCTCGGTGCTGTCCCGCAGCGTGACGACGGTCCCGGCCGTCCCGTACGGGGCGGTGGGCCGGATGTTCAGGGCCAGGAGCCGATCGCCGGCCATGTGCACCTCGTCGGTCGCGGACCGGCCCGACGCGATCCGCTCGGCGATCCCCTGCTCCAGATCCAGGCCCGTGACCGGACGCCCCTCGGCGTCCTCCGGCAGGTCCAGCAGCCGCCGTGCCTCGTCGTTGGCCAGCAGCAGCCGTCCGCCGTCGCCGACGATCAGCACGCCCTCCCGGACCGCGTGCAGCACCGCGTCGTGGTGTTCGTACATCCGTGTCATCTCGGCCGGTCCCAGGCCGTGGGTGCGGCGCAGCAGTCGGCGGCTCACCAGCGCGGTGCCGCCCGCGGACAGGGCGAGCACCACGGCCGCGGTGCCCAGGACCACCGGCAGCTGCCGGTTCACCATGTCCTGGACGTTCTGGACGGTGACCGGGGAGGAGACGACGGCGATGACGTTGCCCTCGGCGTCCTTGACGGGGACCACCGACACCACGGACTGCCCCAGGGACCCTTCGAAGGTCTCGGTGAACGACTTGCCGGCCACCGCCTTGGAGAAGGGGCCGACGACGTGCTTCCCGATCTGCCGCGGGTCGCTGTGGGTGACGGTGACCCCGTCGAGCGTGTACACGTTGATGCCGTCCACCCCGGCGATCTTCCGGGCCGCCTCGGCGCTGGGCTGGAGTACGGCGCTGGGATGGGGACTGCGCAGGGCGGCGACGATCCCCGGGGACTCCGCGAACGTTCCGGCGGCGGCGAGCGTACGGTGCCGGGCGTCCAGCATGGCGGCGTTCCGGCCCTGGACCACGAGCACCACGACGGCGGCGGCGACGAGCAGGACCACGACGGCCAGCTGGACGAGGAACACCTCTCCGGCCACGCTGCGGGCGCTCAGGAGGGAGGACAGGCCCTGCGGCCGGCGTGCCGCTTCCCTGGGGGACCCGGCCTGCTCCCGGCGCTCCCGGCGGCGTCCTGCACGGGACGGCCGGGGGCGCGATGAGGAACCCTTGGCCGAGCCGGGCAGCCGACGCCGGAGACGTCCCAGGAAGTCGCTCACACTTCATCTTCTAACCCCGGTGGCGCGTCGGCAGCGGGGAGCGGCAGGGGAGTGGCAGGGAAGCGGCCGGGGAGGGCGGGGCCCGGCACACGGGAGGCGTGTGCCGGGCCCGGCGGTGCGCGGTGCGGGCGGGTTCAGGCGATCCGGACCAGCGGGGTGTCGGTGCCGAGGACCTTCCGGAGGGCCGGGATCTCCGTCCAGGCGAGACCGAGGGTGCGGGCGGCGTACCGGAGAGTGACGTGGTCGGCTCCGCCGGCCGCTTCGCGGAGGGTCTCCATGGCCTCGTCCCGGCCGGGGAGGGCGGTCTCGCGGGCGGGCGGGTCCGGCCGGGGTGCCCGGCTGCGTTCGTGCTCCAGCCCGGGAATGCCGGTGAGCCGCCGGGAGACGTCGGCCGCCGCCTGCAGGGTCTCCGGGAGCTCGTCGAGGAGGGCCCGCGCGACCGGGTTGTGGCCGATGGCCTGGTCGAGCGGCAGGTGGTACAGGAGTGGCGAGGCTTCGGTGAGGCGGAGGGTGTCGTCGACGGTGCGGACGGTGCCGCGGGCGCCGTGGATGGCGGCGGCCCAGAGCGCGGACGCCTCGGAGGGGTGCCAGGCCAGTGCGCGGGCGGCCGCCGAGGCCGCACCGCTGCCGGGGGCGAGGGGGTGGCATCCGGTGAGGCGTTCGAGGAGGGCCCGTTCGCCGATCTCCCCGTCGAGGCCGGGCCCGGCCACGTAGACGGTGGTGGGGAGGCCGGCGAGCCGGCAGGCGGCGAGGGTGAGGGCGTCCCCGAACGGGCTGCGCAGGGTGGGCTCGTCGCCGTGGGTGAGGATGTCGCCGCCGATGTCGACGATACGGATCCGGCCGCCCGCGGCCCCGGCCATGGACGCGATCCGCCGTGCCAGGGCGGAGAGCCCCCGTGAGGGGTCGAGCAGCAGCAGCCGGCCGGGGAGGTCCCTGGCGAGGCCGGGCATGGTGGAACCGGCCGGGGGGCGCGCGCGGGTGGCGGGTGTGAAGGCCGCGGCACCGCCGGCATGGCGGGCGAGCCCGTCGAAGTCCCCTTCCCTCAGCGGCCGGGGCGTGGGGTCGACCTCGGGGCGTTCCCACGCGTAGGTGGCGATCAGTGGCGGCTCCTGGCCGACGGTGACGGCGCGGGAGGCGATGAGGGTGCCGATGGGGTCCCCGCCGCCGCCCGCCGCCACGTACAGGTCGGTCACGCGGCGCCCTCGCGCAGGTCGACGCCCGTGATGCGCACCGGGGTCGCTCCCATGTTCTTCCGGGCGCGCGTGTTCGCCGCGTGGAGGTTCTCGTAGTACTCGCGGTCGAGGTCCTTGACGGATTCGGAGTAGAACATCCAGGACAGGACGTCCCGGTACTTGAAGCCCTTGGGGGTGAGCTGGATGCGACGGCCCAGGCGGTGGACGAGCCCGTTGGACTCGGCCGCGTCGAGGACGGGCTCGAACTCGGCGGCGTGCTTCTGATAGCCGAAGCGGTCGAGTTCGGTGAGGTCGAGATCGAAGGAGTCGAGGACCAGTCGCTTGCGGACGATCTCCTCGCCGGTCAGTTCGATGCCGGTGACGGGGACGATCTCGTGGTCGGCGGCCTTCTTGATGTACTCGGCGACCTCGGCCGTGGAGGGCTTCACGCTGCCGGTCATGTAGTCGAGCACGCTGGTGTACGAGCGGGCTCCGACGCCGAGTCCGAGCAGGGGGACGCCGTGGAAGGTCAGGACCTTCTGGGCGTAGCCGCCGCGGCCGGGCTTCTTGTAGCGGACGGAGCCTTCCTGGACGTAGCCGTGCTCCAGGAAGACCCGGCGGGCGTAGTCGTAGCGCTCGTACAGTTCGGGCTGCCACATGTACTGGTAGGCGCCGGTCTTGGAGAACCAGGCGTCCGGCCGCACGGTGAGGAAGTAGGTGCTGATGGTGGTCGGCTTGAGCTTGGCCAGCTCGTCCACGCTGTGGCGCCAGGTGTCCGGGGTCTGTCCGGCGAAGCCCATGATCAGGTCGGTGGACAGGTCCGGCAGGCCGAGTTCGTGCGCGGTGTGGATGGCACGGCGGATGACGTCCTCGTCCTCGCCGCCACGGCCCGCTTCGCGGATCTCGCGCGGGACGAGGGACTGGATGCCCACGTTGGCGCGGGTCAGCCCCATGTCGATCAGGGCCTTGAACTCGCCGGGTTCGTCCGCGATGGAGGACGGGGTGGCCTCGACGGCGACCTCTTCGACGGTGGAGCGCCAGTTGGGGTAGATGCGGCCGAGGGCGGCGAAGATCTGCTCGAAGTGGCGCGGCTTGAGCAGCGCGGGGGTGCCGCCTCCGATGTAGACGGTGCGCAGGCGCCGGGCCTGGATGATCTCGGCGTGGTCCTGGATCTGCGTACACAGGGCGTCGGTGTACGCGTCGAAGACCTCCTCGTCGGTACTGATGACGGTGTAGAGGTTGCAGAAGCCGCATTTGCGGTCGCAGAAGGGGACGTGAAGGTAGAGGTTGAGTTCGGGGACCTGGTGGTTGGCGAGGTCCATGGCCCAGACATCGGGAATGCTCCACTTTCCCTCGGGGAGGGGGCGGTAGGTGGAGCGGGGCGGATAGGAGTACTGGTACGGCGGGATGACGCCCTGCTCGATGTGGTCGGCGAGCTGCTGCCGCAGGCTGGTCACGATGCTCGTTCCCCGTTCGGGTAGCGGTGCGTTGTAACTGGCGTACCGATCCGATCACGGGACGCTGCCGCGCTTCCATGGGCTGTGCACACCAAATGACCTGTGGTTACTGGTGAGTTGACTGGGTGTTGCTCCAAATCACCGTGCTGTGCGGTGCGTTATTTTCGTCTGTCAGGCCGATAGTCGCTGCGACCACCCCGCGGCTTTGCTGGTGGAATGACAATCGGTACGGGCCCGGGAGGGCCGCGAGTGCTGGTGATCGAGCCGATGGGGAACGCGGGGCGGTTCCTCGTCGAGGCCGCTGACCGGCTGGGGCTGCGCCTGTACGCGGCCACGCGCAAGGACATCCACGACGGCTACCCGGACTGGCTGCGGTCGGCCCTCGCGGGGGTGTGCGCGACGGATCTCGCGGATGCCCCGAAGGCCCTGGAGGACATGGCGGCCTTCTGCCGGGAACACGCCGTCTCGGGCGTCGTCGCCTGCTTCGAGCTGTTCACCCCGCTGGCCGCGCTGCTCGCCCGACGGGTCGGCCTGCCGGGCAACGACCCCCTGCTGGCCCGGGCGGCCAGGAACAAGATCCTGATGGGTGAGGCCTTCGCCGCGGCCGGGATCCCCGCCCCCCGCTGGACGGTCGTGCGCGAGGGGGCCGAGTCCCACCGGGTGACGCGGGCGGCCGGGTTGGGCTGGCCGTTGGTGGTGAAGCCCGCGGAGCAGGGCGGCTCCTGGGGCGTGTCCGTGGTGGACGGCCCGGACCGGCTCACCGCCGCGATCGGCGCCGCCCTCCAGTACACGCACGCCCACCCGCACGGCCTGGAGCTGGACGCGCGGGCCCTGGTGCAGGAGTACGTCCCGGGGCCCGAGTACTCCTGCGACACGGTGGTCGCGGACGGCGTGGCCTACCCCCTGCCGGTCGTCAGGAAGGACACCACCGGCGGCCGGTACCGCATCGAGACCGGGCACACCTGTCCCTCCGGCCTGCCTTCGCCGCTGGCCAGGCTGGTGCAGCACACCGCGGCGCGGGCAGCGCTCGCCGTCGGTGTGCGCAACGGGATCGCGCACACGGAGGTCAAGATCCCCCCGGGCGGCGAGACGCCGTACGTGATCGAAACCGGTGCCCGACTGCCGGGGGACAACCTGTGCGAGATCGTCGAGGCCGCGACGGGCGTCAGCGAGGCCGTGGCCTGCCTCCAGGCCGTGCTCGGCAGGGTCCCCGACACCGTCGCCTCCCGCACCGGCGCGGCGGCGATCCGCTTCCTGCTGCCCGAGCACGGCGGGGTGCTGCGGCAGGTGGCCATCCCGGACCTCCCCGGCACGCACAGCGAGCTGCACATCCGGCCCGGGGAACCGGTGCCGGACCCGGCGGATTCGGCCTGCCGGATCGGCCACGTGGTGGCCCGTGCGGAAACGGCCGACCGGGCACGCGAACTGGCGGACCGGGTGGCCGGCCGGTCCCGAGTGGAAGTGGGCTGAGACAGGTGCGGAAGATGGCGTTCCTGAGGTCGGTCCGCATCCAACGCGCCGACCCCTACATCCAGCAGGCCGTACGCGGACTCGCGGCCGACGGGATCGAGGCCGGGCTCTTCCACACCAGCGGCAGCGCCGGTGACGAGGACTTCCCCGGATACCGCGAACGACTCGACCGCGGGGTGACCCCACGGGAGCTCGCGGACGCGGTGGCCGCCTGGGGGGCGGACGCGGCGGTGTCGATCTCGCTGCCGTGCGAGAACGCGCTGCGCGATGCCGCGGCCAAGGCCTTCCTGGACGCCGCGGGCATCCCGACGGTCATGACCCCGCTCGCGGCGACCGTGCAGCTGGTGGACAAGTGGGAGACCAAACGGCTCTGCGAGCAGGCCGGGCTGGAGGTGCCGGAAGGCTTCCGCGCCGACTCCGATCTGCTGGCCGGACGGGGCCTGCCGGCGCCCGGCTACCGGGACGCACTGCGCGTGCAGGCCGAACGGATCGGCTATCCGCTGATGTCGAAGCCCGTGTGGGACTCGACCAGCACGGGCATCCGAGCCCTGCGCTCCCGCGCCGATCTGGACGCCTGCCTCGCGTCCCCGCCGGAGGTCTCGACGGTGATGGAGGAGGTCGTCGAAGGCGACCTGTGCAGCGTGGACATCGTCGGGCGGCCCGGCTCCTACCGGGTCCTGCCGTTGTGCTGGACCGGACGCGCCGGGGCGGAGCCGGTGTTCACCTTCGCCGACCTGCGCTGGTGCGGTCCTTGTCCGGAGGCGGACGCCGCGTTCGCCGAAGTGGCCCGCAGGCTGGTCGCCCTGTGCGGGAACCTGGGGGTGTGCGGGTCGGTCAACGTCGACATGGTCCACACCGGCGGCCGGTTCGTGGTCCTGGAGGTCAACCCGCGCATCGGCGGCGCCACCACCCTGTCCTGCGCCGCCTCGGGCACCAACACCTTCGCCTCCCTCGCCCGCATGGCCCGCGGCCTTCCCCTGCCGGCCGGCGGCATGGTGCGACGGGCCGGGTGGGCGATCGAATTCCTCACCGAGGGCCGTATCCCCCCGGCGGTGCGGGCCGCCCTCCGGGAACGCGTCACGGTGGTGACCGCGCACGAGCTGGTCGTCGACGGCGTCCCGCACGGTGACATCGTGGTCCTCACCCTCGCCGAGGGCGAGGAAAGCGCGACGGTGAAGGCCCTGACGGAACTGCACGGGGCGACCGGCTTCCCCGCCGCCGGCGTCCTGGGTAAGATCCGCGCCCTGCTGGGCTCCTGACATGGCCACGGACACCCGCCGCCCCCGCACCGCGGACCGCCTGGGCCTGCCCGCGCTGCGCGGGCACGGCCTCTTCATCACCGGCAACCTGATCGACTCCGTCGGCAACGGCATGCTCCTGCCCCTGGGGCTGCTGTACTTCACCGAAGTGCGGGGTCTGCCCCCGGCGCCGGTGGGCGTGGCGATGACCGTGGGGCAGGCCCTCGCCCTGCCGGTCACCTTCCTCGCCGGCCGGCTCATGGACCGTCTGGGGCCGAAAGCGGTGGTGGTGTGGGCGAACGTGCTGTCCGCCGCCGGGTTCGCCCTGTTCCTGTTCGTGGGGGAGACGTGGCACGTCGCCGGCGTGCACCTGCTCGTCCAGGCCGGGATCAACATGTACTTCACCGCGCAGCGCACCCTGATCACGCACGTCACCGAACCCGCGGAGCGCCGCACCTGGTTCGCGTTCACCGGCTCGCTGCGCAACATCGGCCTCGCCGCCGGGGCCGCCGCCGCGGCCGGGGCCCTGACGGTGTTCGGGAAGGGCGCGCTGTCGTGGATGATCGCGGCCGACGCCGCGACCTACCTGCTGGCCGCCGCCTGCTTCGCCGCCCTCACCACCACTCCACCGGAACCGCAGGACGTCCCGCCCGGCGACCCGGCGACCCGGGCCGGCCATACGCGCCGCTACCTGCTGCTCGTCGCGGTGAACATCCCCTACGTCCTCGCCCAGGCCATGCTCGCCGTGCTCATCGCCCTCTACACCATCCGGGTCCTGGAGCTGCCCGCATCGGCGGCGAGCGTGCTGTTCCTCATCAACACCGCCATCGTCGCCGGGTGTTCGACGGTCATCACCGCGCACCTGGCACCGGCGGAGCCCCGCCGCGCCGTGGCGGCCGGATACCTGGTCATGGCTCTGGGCATGGGGGCGTTCGGAGTTCCCGCGCTGCCCTCCCCCGCCTCCGCGGCCTGGACCGCCCTCGTCCTCGCGATCGTGCTGTTCAGCGTGGCGGAGATCCTCCTCGGCCCGGCGCTCGGCGAACTGTCCGTGAGCCTCACCCCCGACGCGGCCGGCGGTTTCACCCAGGGCCTCTACCAGTTCTCCTGGGCCATCGGCATGGTCGCCGCTCCCGCCCTGTTCACCCTGCTGCTGGAAGCCGGGCCCCTCCTGCCGTGGGGCGTCGAAGCCGCGGCCTGCCTGATCGCCGTGTTCGCCGCGCCCGCACTGAAGACGCCCGACCACCACCGCCGAAGGACACGCAGTTGATCACGAGCACCGCCCCGTCCATCCGGTCCGTTCCCGCCGCCGAGTGGGAACGGCTCGCCCGCCCGGCCGGCTTCTACCTCTCCCACAGGTGGCTCGCCGGGGAGGAAGAGGATCCCACCGCCACCTGCGCGTACGCGCTCGTACGGGACCGGGACGGCGACCTGCTCGCCGCCGCGCCCCTGTACCTGGTACGGGAGGAGCCGAACGACCTCTACCGGCCCGGCACCGTGCTGCCCGCGGACCTGCGGCCCCGGGTGATCGCCGGGGCACGGCGGGGCTACCACAACTCCCCGCTCACCGCCCCCGGCCTCGACGAGGGACGGCGGGACACCTGCCTCGCCCTCCTCCGGGACGCCGCCCGCGAGTTCGCCGACCGGAACGGCACCACGCACTGGTGGCCCTACCTCACGGCCCCGGCCGCCGGCCTGCTCGCCCGCCTCTACCCTTCAAGCCCCCTCCACCTGGAGGACGACGCCCTGATCCCCCTCCCCGGCGCGGGCATCGAGGACTACATCGCCTCCCTGCCCTCGCAGCGCCGGGTCGGCGTGCGCCGCGAACGCCGTGCCTTCGCCTCCGCCGGGCTCGACCTGCGCCGGCTGCCGCTCGCGGACTGCTTCGAGGAGGCCGGGGTCCTCCTCGCCGGACACCAGCAGCACCACGGACACGACCGCGACGGCATCACCGCGATGACCGGTCTGCTGGAGCGGCAGGCGGCTGCGATGGGCGGCGAAGCCCGCGTGGTGGCCGCCCACGACGGGAAGCGGATGATCGGGTTCTGCCTGTACTACCACCACGGGAGCACGACGTGGATCCGCGCGGTCGCCGTCGACCGCCGGCATCCGGCGCCCCACCTGTACTTCAACCTCACGTACTACCTGCCCGCCGAGGACGGCTACGCCCACGGCACGACCGCCCTGCACGCCGGCATGACCACGATCGAGGCCAAGCGGCGGCGCGGCGCCGTGGTGTCCGGCCTGTACGCGCTGGTCGACCAGTGACGCTTCGCGCCGGAGACGAGCAGGCGCGGACCGTCCGGGCTGACGGCAGCCGCCGCCCTCCCACCGGGGGAACATCGTCGTCCACGCGGCGCAACCCCAGCCTGCCGCGGATGCCCGCTTCCGCCCGCGCTGGTTGTGTGACGCTCGTCATCCCCCCGGCCGCGACCCGACCGGACGGGGCCGCGCAGTGGAGGAGGCCGTCGGCCGTGAGTTCCACCGAGGGGACACGCCCCGACGCGTATCCCGCCAAGGGCGGCGTGCAGATGATGATGGAGACCCTGGCGCAGGAGCTCGCTCCGAAGCGGATCCGGGTGAACGCGATCGCCCCCGGAGCCATCAGGACCCCCATCAACCGCAGCGCCTGGAAGACACCGGAGGCCGAGCGGGATCTCCTGCGGCTGATCCCCTACGGGCGGGTCGGCGATCCCGAGGACATCGCCCACGCGGCCGTGGGCCTCGCATCCGACCCCATGGACTACGTGGTGGGCACCACCCTCCACGTGGACGGGGGAATGACCCTGTTCCCCGGATTCGCCACCGGCGGCTGACCCTGCCCCACCGCCTCGCCGGCCTTCCGGGAGATACGCATGCACATCACGGTCCACCTGCTGGCGGACGCGCCGCCCCAGATGCTGCCGGCCAGGTCCCTCATGGCCTTCACCCTCGCCTCCCACATCATCCTGGTGCCGTTGGGCGTGGCCCTGCCGCTGATCACGCTCATCATGCACGGGTACGGGCTGCGCAAGGGCGATCCGGACGCCCTGTTGCTGGCACGGCGCTGGTCGGCCGTGATGGCGGTCCAGTTCGCGATCGGCGTCGTCACCGGCACGGTCCTGTCCTTCGAGTTCGGCCTGCTGTGGCCCGGCCTGATGGGGCGTTGGGGCGACGTGTTCGGGATCGGGTTCGGCGTCGAGGCGTGGGCCTTCTTCCTGGAGGCGGTGCTCATCGCCATCTATCTGTACGGGTGGCGGCGTCTGGAGCCCCGCACCCACTTCCTGCTCGGGCTGCCGCTCCCGGCGGCGGCCCTGCTCGGGGCCTTCGGCATCCTGGCCGCCAACTCCTGGATGAACACGCCCCGGGGCTTCACCCTCGACGCCGAGGGCAACCCCACCGACGTGAACGTCTGGAAGGCGATCTTCACGCCGATGTTCGGGCCGCAGTACTGGCACTTCGTGGTGGCGATGCTGGTCACCGCCGGCTACGTGGCGGCCGGTGTCTACGCCGCCGGGTGGCTGCGCGGACGCCGGGACCGCTACCACCGCCTCGGCTTCACCGTCCCGTTCACCGTGGCCGCGGTGTTCACGCCGGTCCAGTTGCTGCTGGGCGACTCCATCGCCCGGCAGGTGTTCCACAAACAGCCCGTCAAGTTCGCCGCGATGGAGATCGTCTGGGAGACCGACACCCACGTGCCGGAGTACCTGTTCGGACGTCTCCACCCGGACGGAACCGTTTCCGGCGGGATCAGGATCCCGCAGCTCGACTCCATCCTGGCCGGCTTCAGCCCGGACACCGAAGTGACCGGACTGACGTCCGTGCCGGCCGGTGACCGGCCGAACGCCACCCAGGCCACCATCGCCCACTGGGCCTTCGACATCATGGTCGGCATCGGCAGTCTGCTGGTCCTGCTCGCCCTCTGGTACGGACTGGTGTGGCTGCGCCGGCGCCGGCTGCCCGAGTCCACGTGGTTCTACCGCGGCGCCGCGTGTGCGGGCGCCGCCTCGGTCGTGGCCGTCGAATGCGGCTGGATCACCACCGAGGTGGGACGCCAGCCGTGGATCGTCTACGAGAACATGCGGGTCGCCGAAGCGGTCACCGCCACCCGCTCCACGAGTCTGTGGATCATGTTCGGCCTGGTGATCGTCGTCTACGTGTTCGTCTTCGGCTCGTTCCTCGTCGTGCTGCTCAAGATGCGCACCCGGTGGCGTCGCGCCGACGAGCGACAGACGGCGGGACGCCCGCCCGAAGGCCCGGAGACGGACACCCCCTACGGCCCCCGCCCCGCCGTGGCGGCCGACGACCCCGGTGCACGGGGCGGCGGCCCGTCCGGGGGGAGCGGATCGTGATCGCCGACGTCATCGCCGTGGTGCTGCTCCTCGCGGTCGCCGCCTACACCTGCGCCGGCGGCACCGACTACGGGGCCGGCTTCTGGGACCTGACCGCCGGGGGAGCGAAGCGGGGCGAGCGCCCCAGATGGCTCATCGACCACGCGATGGCCCCCGTCTGGGAGGTCAACAACGGCTGGGTGATCTTCGTCCTGGTGATCATGTGGACCGGCTTCCCCGTGATGTTCCAGACGGTCTTCTCCGCCCTGTGGCTGCCGCTGGCGCTGGCCGCCGTGGGCATGGTCCTGCGCGGCGCCGGATTCGCCCTGCGCAAGCCCAGCCGCCGGCTCGCCGGACGACGCCTGTACGGTGCCGTGTTCGCCCTCTCCTCGCTGCTCACCCCGTTCTTCCTCGGCGCGGCCGCCGGCGGCGTCGCCTCGGGCCGGGTCGCCCCCGGCACACCCGCGGCGGCCGACGCCTGGTCCAACCCCACCTCCCTCCTCTTCGGGCTGCTCGCCATCGCGGCGACGGCGCTCCTGGGAGCCGTGTTCCTGGCCGCGGACGCCCGGCGCTTCGACGCGCCGGACCTCGCCGGCTACTTCCGCGGGCGCGCGCTCGCCGCCCTCGCCACCGTCGCCGTACTCGCCGTGGTCACCCTGTTCGTCACCCGCGACGACGCACCGCACGTCTGGCACGGCCTCACCCATGGGGTGGGCCTGGTCTTCGTCGTCCTGGCGGCGGTGGCCACGCTCGCCACCGCCGTACTGCTGTTGCTGCGTACCTCCGGCCCCTGGCCGCGGGTGACGGCCGTCGTGACCGTCGCCTCGGCCGTGATCGCCTGGGGCATGGCCCAGCGCCCGTACCTCATTCCCACCAGCCTGACCGTCGCAGAGGGGGCGGGTGCCCCCAGCACTCTGCACTGGCTCGGGATCGTCACGCTGGTGGCCGTGCTGCTGGTGTTCCCGGCGGTCGGCTTCCTCTACTGGCTGGACACGCACGGCGAACTCGAACCCCTCGCCGACTCCGACCTCCGGCGACCGGGTGCCGGCGACGAAGGCTGACCGCGTGGCCTCCCCACCGGGAACGACAGGGGCGGGGCACCGTGACCGGTGACCAGATCCTGCTGGGCAGCGGCCTGACCGTCGTGCTCGCGGTCGGCTCCCAGATCCTGGCCGGCCGACTGCGCGTCCCCGCACTCATCGTGCTGCTGCCCGTCGGCTTCACCGCGGGAGCCCTCACCGACGTCATCCATCCCGACCGGCTGGCACCCGACTTCGACTCCCTGGTGTCGCTCGCGGTGGCCGTCATCCTCTACGACGCCGGGCTGGGCCTCGACCTGCGGTACCTGAAGGGCGAGACCCGGCGGGTCGTGGCACGGCTGATCGTGCTGGGGGTCTTCGTCACGTGGGGGGCCTGCCTGGGACTGGTCACCGCGCTGTTCGACGTCCCGCTCACGGTGGCGGTGCTGGTCGGCGTGATCCTCGTGGTGTCCGGCCCGACCGTGGTCGGTCCGCTGCTCGCCCACGTCAGACCGACCGACCGGCTGCGCAGGATCCTGATCTGGGAAGGGTCCCTGATCGATCCCCTCGGCGGCATCCTCGGCGCGGTCGTCTTCCACGGCATCGTCCGGTTCCAGGAGGACCAGGGGTTCCGGTTCGGCGTCCTCGCCGGGAGCATGGCCGTCGGGCTGGCCGGCGGCGCGGTCGGCGTAGCCCTGCTGTGGCTGGCCCTGCGGAGGATGCGGCTCGGCGGGACGCTCGGCACCCTCGCGCAACTGGCCACCGTCGTCGCGGTGTCCGCGGGATGCGACATCGTCTTCGACGACACCGGGCTGATCGCGGCGATCGTGATCGGCATGGCGGTGACGAACATGCCCGGGTTCGACATGCCGGCCCGCCGGCCGTTCTTCGAAACCGTCGTCGAGCTGGTGATCGGCCTCCTGTTCATCTCCATCTCGGCGACCGTGACCCCGGCAGCCGTCGCGCCCGTGGTCCTGCCCTCCCTGGCCCTCGTCGCCGCGCTCGTCCTGGTGGTGAGGCCCCTGGTCGCCGTCTGCGCGGCGGCGGGGACGAGTCTGGGCTCCGGGGAACGGGGGTTCATCGGCTGGATGGCGCCCCGGGGCATCGTCGCCGCCGCCACCGCCGCGACGTTCTCCGCCACGCTCGTCGACGAGGGACTGCCCGGCGCCGAGACGATCCTGCCGATCACCTTCCTGGTGATCGTCGGGACCGTCCTGGTGTACGCGCTCACGGCCAGGCCGGTGGCCGCCGGACTGGGCGTCGTCCGGCCGGCGCGGACCAGGCCCCTGCTGGTGGGCGGAGACGCGTGGGTGATCGACCTGGCGCGGTCGCTGCGCGCGGCGGGCCTGGACGTGCTGATGTGGGCCGGACACCCCGAGGAACGGGACCGGATCCGGGAAGCGGGGGTCGAGCTGGCCGCCGGTGAACTCCTGGCCACGGTGACCGACCCCGAAGCCCGGCTGGAGGGAGTGACGGCCGTCCTCCTGCTCACGAACGACGACGACTTCAACGCGCTCGCCTCGGCGGTCGTGGAGGGCAGGGTCGAAGGACCGGTCTACCGGATCGGCCCGCCTTCCGGCGGCGAGGGCGTCGTCGCCCCGTACACCGGGGGCGCCGTCCTCTTCGGCCCGCGCCTCCTGCGCAACGCCCTGGCGGCCCGTCACGGGGATGGGGCCCGCTTCCTCGTGCGGGCCGCCTCCGACCCGGTGCCCCCGGGACACGAGACGCTGTTCGTGGTGCGGGCCGACGGCCGGCTCGAACCGATCACCGCGGCGCAGCACGTCACCCCGGCGGAAGGGGACACGCTCGTACTCCTGGGACCCGTACCGCACGGCGCGGCGTCGTCCGCCGGCGCCCCCGACGAGGGCTGACCACGATCGCCGGTTCAGCGCCGCGTCCAGGGTGATGGCCGCGTCGATGAGGGCCAGGTGGGTGAACGCCTGCGGGAAGTTGGCGAGCTGGCGGCCCGTCAGGGCGATCTCCTCCGAGTCGACCGATGGGTTCGGCGGACCGACGGGCTCAGCCGACACCCACCACGACCGGACCGCCCGCCCGGTCCACGCGGACCGTCCACGCCGACGGGAGCCGCAGTGACCTGGACGGGGACACGGGCCCCACGAACCGCCGCCGCCACAGCAGCCGGCCGTCCTGGCGCACCGTCACCACCGGGCCGGTCAACGGCTCCCCGGACCGCAGCAGCACGGGCCGCCCGGCGAAGCCCGTGATCCGGTTCGGTGCCACCCACGCCAGCGGTGCCCGGACCACCAGCGGCGGGCCGGGGGCCGGCCAGTGGGCGCCCGCCAGGTGTGCCAGCACCGGGGCCGCCGCGGCGGCGCCCTCGCGGGCCGCGGTGCCGGCCCGCTCGATGCCGTGGAGGGCGTTGCCGACCGCGAACACGCCCGGCGCCGACGTACGGAAGGACGCGTCCACACCGGGGCCCCGGGTGCCGGGGTCCAGGGCGATGCCACCGCGGCGGGCCAGTTCGTGGTCGGGGATCCAGTCCCCGGTGAAGACCACGGTGTCGCAGGCGAGGACCCCCGACCGGCCGTCCCGGTGACGCACGGCCACGCCCGACAGCCGGCCCCGGCCGCGCAGCTCGCTCACCGTCGTCGAGGTGAGCAGGGGGATCCCGGGCAGGGCGCCGGCCCGCGGGAGCTCCGTGACCATCGCCACCACCTCCGCACCGGACCGGCGGAGGGTGCGCACCGCGTGGCGGGCCACCGGCTCGGCGCCCACCACCACGGCCCGTCGGCCGACGGGCCGCCCGTACCCGTGCACCGACTGCTGCAGCTCCCCGGTGGTCAGCACACCCGCGGGGCGGGAACCCGGAACCAGCCGGGCACTGCGGGGGCGTTCCCGGGCGCCGGTGGCGAGGACCACGGCCCGGGCCGTGATCCGCTCCAGGCCGGCCGGGCTCGTGGTCTCCAGGCACAGCGGGCCGGCCCAGCCGGTGGCGGTGACACCGGTACGGACGGAGGCTCCGGCGGCCACCGCCGCCTCCACCGCACGCCGCGCGTACGCGGGACCCCGGACCCAGGGGAGCGGGGCCGGGCCGCCGAAACCGCCGTGCCGGCAGTGGCGCGGCATCCCGCCGGCCTCCTGCTCGCGCTCCAGGACCTCGACCCGCCCCGCGCCCGCTGCCGCGAGGCGGGCGGCCAGGGCCAGCCCGGCGGGGCCGGCGCCGACGACCAGTACGTCGACCAGTACGTCGACCGGCACGACGACCGGCACGTCCGCACGGTTCACCGGCGGGCCTCCTCGAACAGCACGCGGACGCCGGCCCCGCAGTGGAAGCCCTGGCAGCGGCCGCCCAGCGCGCGCGTCCGCCGCCGCAGGCCGTCCGGCGAGGCGGGCGGGACGGTTCCCGCGAGCGCGTCGCGGATCTCCCCGCGGGTCACGCGCTCGCAATGGCAGACGATCCTGCCGTACTCCGGGTCCGCCGCGATCATCCCCGCGTCGCGGTAGGGCCGGGGGAACGCCTCGCCCAGGTTCGGCATCCGTACCGGGTCAAGGTCCCGTGCCCCGGTCACCGGCAGACCGGCGTCGGCGAGCAGGTCCACCACGTGGGCGGCGATCGCCAACGACGCGGTCAGGCCCGTCGAGCGGATTCCGCCCACGGTCACGTACCGCTGCGCGGGGTGGGCCCGGATCGCGTAGTCCTCCTGCCCGGTGGCGGCCCGCAGCCCGGCGTACACGGCGGTGACCTCCTCCTCCAGGAGCGCCGGCAGGATCCGCCGGCCCTTCTCCCGTAGCAGGGCGAGCCCCTCGGCGGTCGACTCGGTGGCCGCCTTGTCCTCCAGGTCCTCGGCCGTCGGCCCGAGCAGCACCTTCCCGTACACCGTCGGCGCCACCAGGACACCCTTGCCGCGCGCGTCCGGCACGGGCAGCAGGATGTGCCGCACCAGGCCGCGGGCGAGTTCGTCGAAGACGATCAGCTGGCCGCGCCGGGGCGTCACCCGGAAGTCCGCATGGCCGAGCAGCCGGTCGATCTCGTCGGCGTACAGGCCCGCCGCGTTGACCAGCCAGCGGGTGCGCAGCACTCCCCGGCCGGTGGTCAGCGTGTGCGGTTCACCCGGTTCCCCCGGTTTCCCCGGTTTCCCCGGTTTCCCCGGTCTGCCCGCGGCGACCGACCGCACCGGGCAGTTGAGGTGCAGGTCGGCACCCGCGCGCACGGCCTGCGTCGCGTACGCCAGGGTGGTCGTCCAGGGACAGACGACGGATTCGCCCGGCACGTGGAGCGCCCCCAGCACCCCGGGCCCGAGCTCCGGCTCGCGGGCCCGCACCTCCCCGGCCGGGAGGATCCGGGCCGAACGGTAGCCGTTGCGCTCGGCCTTGTCGGCGAGGGCCGGCAACGCGGCCCGCTGTTCCTCGTTCCAGGCCACGAGCAGCGCCCCGACCGGCTCCACCGGGATGCCGCTCTCGGCGGCGTACGCACCGAGCAGCCGCTGCCCCTCCCGGACCAGCCGGGACTCCAGGGAGCCGGGCACGGCGTCGAAACCGGTGTGCAGGATCGCGGTGTTGGCCTTGGAGGTGCCGTTGCCGACGTCGTCGGAGGCCTCGACCACGGCGATGCGCAGCGGGAGCCGGGCCAGTTCGCGGGCGATCGCCGCGCCCACCACACCGGCGCCGACGACCGTCACGTCGTACGTGCCGCCGGGCAGGGGGCCGCTGGTGGTGACGGTGGTGGGGACAGCGGTGGGGACGGTCATGCCGGGCCTTGGAGCAGGGCCGACACGGCCGCACTGAACCGGGCGCGGCGCTCCGCCGCCCGGTCGGCGTCGGCCTGAGGCTCGAAGACGGCGGACGGCTTCCACTCCGGTACGGCCTCGTGGACGGTGAGCGAGGGGTCGAGCCCCAGCCGGGCGACCGCGCCGACCCCGAGCGCCGTGGCGTCGGGCAGGGCCGACACCTCGACGGGGATCTGGAGCAGATCGGCCTGCGCCTGCATGAGCAGCGCGGACCGGGTCAGCCCGCCGTCCACGCGCAGGACGGTGAGCGGCGCGCCCAGGTCGGCGGCGACCGCGTCCGTCAGCTCCGCCACCTGCGCGGCTATCCCGTCGCACAGCGCCCGCACCAGGTGCCCGCCCGTCGTGTCCAGGCCCAGGCCGGTGACCGAGCCCCGTACGTCGCCCCGCCACCACGGGGCGGCGAGCCCCGCGAGGGCCGGGACGAAGGTGACGCCGCCGGCGTCGGGAGCCGTGGCTCCCACGGCGTCGATGTCCTGCGCGCCGGAGATCACGCCGAGGTCGGTGAGCCAGCGTACGGCGGAGGCGGCCGTGTAGACCTGCCCGTCGAGGCAGTAGCTGGTCTTTCCGGCGAGCCGCCAGGCGACACAGCCGACCAGGCCGGAGGTGCTGCGGCGGGGGAGCGGTCCGCTCTGCGCGAGCAGGAACGCGCCCGTGCCGTAGGTGCACTTGGCGGTGCCGGGCTCGGTGACGCGCTGGGCGAGCAGCGCGGCCTGCTGGTCGACGAGCAGTCCGGTCAGCGGCAGCGGGGGACCGAACGCGGTGGTGGTGCCGACGGGGGTGTCCGCGTCCACGACCTCCGGCAGCCGTTCGCCGGTGAGGCCGAAGGCGTCGAGTGCCGCCCGCGACCAGTCGACGGTGTCGAGATCGAGCAGCTGGGTGCGGCCCGCGGTCGCCGCGTCGGTGACGAACGCACCGGTGAGCCGGTGCACGAGCCACACGTCGCTGGTCGTCACGACCCCCTGCCGGGTCAGCCGACGACGTATCCAGGCCATCTTGGGCGCGGCGAAATACGGGTCGAGGGGCAGTCCCGTCCGCTCCTGCAACCATGCCGCGTGCCCGGCCAGTTCCGTGCAGAGCTCCTCGGCGCGCCGGTCCTGCCAGACGATCGCGTCGGTGAGCGGCGAACCGGTCGCCGGGTCCCAGGCGAGGACGGTCTCGCCCTGGTTGGCCAGGCCGACCGCCACCACCGGCTCACCGGCCGCGGCCAGCGCGGCGCGCCCGGCCTCGACGACCGATTCCAGCAGCTCACGCGGGTCGACCTCGACGCGGCCGCCCGGCAGGTACCGGGGCCGTACGGGGGCGGAGGCGGAGCCGATGACCCCGCGCAGCGGACAGATGACGAGGGCCTTCGTTCCCGAGGTGCCCTGGTCGACAGCGAGCACCGGGCCCGTCATCACCACTCCGTCCTGGTGTCGGCAAAGTCGATCGCCGGTGTCGATCCCCTGCGGCGTCGGTAGGGAAGCCTTCACCAGCAGAGTTCACCCGTCAAGATCCGCCCGCCGGCCGCAGCGCGGGCTGACGTACGTTCATATCCCCTCTGTGGCTTGATACTTGTGTTCGACCGACGCCGGGGATGCGGATGCGCGCACTCGCTCTATAGTGATCGCCGATCAACAGGGCGCGACGGCCATGCGATCCGAGGACTGATGACCACGACCACCGCACGAAAGGCTCGTCCCTGCCACCCGTCGACCGGGACGAGGTGATGGCGGGCAGCGATTCCCGGCCCGTCTACCACCCCGCCGGCCACGACGACGAGTTGCGCGCCGCGGTTCAGGACTTACGCACCGGCCGGTGGCTGTCGACGGCGCGGTTACTGGAACGCACGGACGCCTGGGGGCTGTGGACCCAGCGCACCCAGGTCCTCGCCGCGGTGGCCGCCGGATCCGACGTGGTCCAGGCCTGGCGGGCCGAGCAGCCGCACAGCGTCGCCGCGACCGTGATGCACACCCGTGTCGCCGTCGAACGGGCCGTCCGCGCCCACCGCGCGCGGCACCCGAGCACGCACGAGCTCTGGCAGGAGGCCTGGGCGGCCTGCCGGCAGACCGCCGGGATCAGCCCGGCCGACCCCGTGCCCTGGGTCTGCCTGCTGGCCCTCGCCCCTCTCGACGAGCACCGCTCGATGGAGGAGCACCGGCTCCCGCCGCCCGCCCTGATGCTGCCTCCCGGCCCCTGGGGCATCCTCGCCCGGGCCGACGAACGGGACCCGCACAACCGCGAGGCGTACCACCGGATGCTCCAGTTCGTGTTGCCGGGCCCGCCCGGACCGTTCCTCGAGGCCGCCAACTTCGTGCACTGGGCGGTCGGCTCCGCCGCGCCCGGGTCGGCAGTGCACCTCCTGCCGCTCTACCTGAGCGTCGAACGCTACCGCCGTACACACGACCAGGAGAGGGCGCTCGACCTCCACTGGGTCGCGGGGGACGCCGTCCGGGACGCCACCCACGCCCTGGACAGCTGGTTCCGGCGCGCCGATCCGCGCCGTGCCTCCCCGCTCGACCTGAACCATCTCGCCCATGCCCTCTGGGGAGCCCACCGGTTCGCCGAGGCGGCCGAGGTCTTCGACGCGATCGGCCGGTACTGGACCGTCCAGCCGTGGGCCCAACGGACCCGCGACCCGGCCGACCGGGCACTGGCCGAAGAGGTCTTCCTGCAGGCCCGGTCCCGGAGCCTGGCCGACCGGGCCTGACCCCCGCTCCTCGGCACAGCTCCATCCGCCCCACCGCCCCGTTCTTCCGTCCCCGCGCTCCACGAACGCCGGAGGTACCCCGTCATGTCCCGCAGCGCCCCGGCCCCACTCCAGGTCCCCGGAACCCCACCCCGGAAGGACGAGGAGGAACGGCTCAGGGAACTGGGCTACCGGCCCGTCCTCGCCCGCCGGATGGGCCCCTTCGGCAACTTCGCCATCAGCTTCTCGGTCATATCCGTCCTGTCCGGCTGCATGACCCTGTACGGGTTCGGCCTGGGCACCGGCGGTCCTGCCGTGATGCTGTGGGGCTGGGCCGGCGTCGGCCTCTTCGTCCTCTGCGTGGGTCTCGCCCTGGCCGAGGTCACCAGCGCCTATCCCACCTCGGGCGCGCTCTACTACATGGCCGACCGGCTCGGCGGACGCCGCTGGGGCTGGTACACCGGCTGGCTGAACCTGCTCGGCCTGCTCGGCGCCATCGCCGGGATCGACTACGGCGCCGCCCTGTTCACCGGCGCCTTCCTCAACCTCCAGTTCGGCTTCACGCCCACCCCCGGCTCGACCTTCCTGATCTTCCTGGCCATCCTGCTGCTGCACGCCGCCCTCAACCTCTTCGGCGTCCGCCTCGTCAGCCTGCTCAACTCCATCAGCGTCTGGTGGCACCTGGCCGGGGTCGCCGTGATCGTCGGCGCCCTGGCCTTCGTCCCCGACCACCACCAGTCGCCCTCGTTCGTCTTCACCGAGTTCGTCAACGACACCGGCTGGGCCAACCCGTTCTACGTGGCGGCGGTCGGCCTGCTGCTCGCCCAGTACACCTTCTCCGGCTACGACGCCTCCGCGCACCTCTCGGAGGAGACCTCCAACGCCTCGGTCTCCGCCGCCAAGGGCATCGTCCGGGCCATCTGGGTCTCCTGGATCGCCGGATTCGCGCTGCTCGCGGGTCTCACCTTCGCCATCGAGGACTACGCGGCCGTCCAGGGCACCGTCACCGGCGTCCCGCCCGCACAGATCTTCCTCGACGCCCTGGGATCCGGCGGCGCCACCGCCCTGCTCCTCGTCGTCATCGTCGCCCAGCTCTTCTGCGGCAACGCCGAGGTCGCCGCCGCCAGCCGGATGGTCTTCGCGTTCAGCCGTGACAACGCGCTCCCCGGCTCCACCCTGTGGCGCAGGATCAGCAGCCGTACCCGGACACCCGTCCCGGCCGTCTGGCTCTCGGTCGCCGCCGCGGGCGTACTGGCGCTGCCCTCGCTGTACTCCACCACCGCCTACGGGGCCGTGACCGCCATCAACGTCATCGGCATCACGCCGGCCTACGCGATCCCGATCTACCTCCGCCTGCGCGCCGGCCACCGGTTCGAGCCCGGCCCGTGGAACCTGGGCCGCTGGAGCAAGCCGATCGGGTGGACCGCCGTCGCCTGGGTGGCCGTGGTCACCGTCCTGTTCTGCCTGCCGCAGAAGTCCCCGGTCACCGTCGACTCGATGAACTACGCGGTGATCGCCCTGGCGGTGGTGCTGCTCCTCGCCAGCGCCTGGTGGTACGCCGCCCGCCGCTCGTACGGCACCCCCTCCGCCTACGGGAACGCCCGGGAACAGGCGGAGATCGCCGAGGACATCATCTGAGCGCTCCCCACGCTCCCCACGCTCCCCACGCTCCACCGCCGTCCCGGCGGCGGCGCACCGGTGGGGCTCGGCCGAACGGGGGGATTGTGCCGCGGACCGGTGGCGGTGCCGCCGCCCACGGGTATGGCGGCGCGCATGAGCGGAATCGAGATCAGCAGTACGGCGTTCGAGGACCACGCGGTGATCCCCCGGCGGTACAGCGGTGAGGGCGAGAACATCTCGCCGCCCCTGACCTGGTCGGGGGTGCCCCAGGAGGCCACGGAGCTGGTGATCCTCTGCGAGGATCCGGACGCACCGGGGGCGACCTTCCTGCACTGGCTGGTGACCGGGATCGATCCGGCGACGGCCGGGGTGGTGGAGGGGCAGAAACCCCACGGCGGCCTGCCGTGGCCCAACGGTTTCGGGCACGTGGGCTGGGGCGGGCCGATGCCGCCACCGGGGCACGGGCCGCACCGCTACTTCTTCCGCCTGTACGCCCTGTCCGGGTCACTGCCGCTGCACGGCCACCCGAGCGCCGAGGACGTGCACCGCGCCCTGAAGGGCCGGGAACTGGCCTCCGGCACCCTGATGGGGACCTATCAGCGCTGACCGGACTTCCTCGTTCCGGTACGGAAGCGGGGCGGCCTTTCAGGGAGGGCCGCCCCGCGGGCCGGGGGAGGTTCAGCGCTGGCCGGGCTTGCCGCCGTGGTTGGCGCCCTTCCTGCGGCGGGCCCTCTTCTTGCGTGCGCGCTTGGACATGGCGGTGGTGGTTCCCTTCAGGCGGTGTGGCCGACGAGGAGGTCGGCGAGCTTGTTGAGGCGCTTGATGGTGCGGTCCTCGGTGGCGGCAGCCGCCGGGGCGACGCGCTCGGCGCGGTCGTAGTAGGCGCCGTTGACGATCTCGGTGGCCGGATCGCAGAGCCGTACGACATGGGCCGCGCCCTCGGCGGCGCTCGTGCCCTCGTGCCCGTAGAGGGGCAGCAGGCCGGTCTCGCAGACCCCGGGGTGGACGGACACGGCGGTCACCCGCGGGTCGGACGCGAAGACGGTCAGGGCCAGCTGCGACTGCGCGTAGGCGGCGAGCCTGGAGTAACGGCGCTCCCGGTTCGGGTCGCTCCACTGGATGGCGGCGGTGCGGTGGAGCGAGGAGGAGACGTTGACCACGCGCCCGCCGGGGTCGCTCGTCAGAGCCGGCTCCAGCAGGTTGGTGAGCAGGTAGTGGGCGAGGAAGTTGACCTGGAAGGCGACCTCGTTGCCGTCGACGGTGAGGGTGTGGCGCTCGGGTGCGGCGATGCCCGCGTTGTTGACGAGTACGTCCAGGTGCGGGTGGTCGCGCACGACGGCGTGGGCCAGGTTCTCGACCTCCTCCAGGCGGGCGAAGTCGGCGGCGAACGGGCGCACCGAGTCGGCGGCGATGCCGGCGGTGGCGATGAGCCGGTCGGTGGCCGCCCGCGCCTCTTCGGCGGTGCGGCCGTGCAGGAGGACGGTGGCGCCGCTCTCGGCGAGTCGGCGCGCGGTCTCGTAGCCGATGCCGGAGGTGGCGCCGGTGACCAGGACGGTACGACCGGACAGGGATGAAGGCATGTGGGTTCCCGGAAGGAGGCATGGCCGGTGTGCCCGGCGGCCCGGAGCGAGGCCGGGGCGCGGGTTGGCGGTCATGCGGTGAAGGTGAGTACGCGTACGGAGCAGCGGCCGGAGTCCTTCAGGACCCGGCGCACCGTATGCGCAGGACGCGCGGCCTGACGTCTGGTGTCAGACGGCCGGGCGGACAGCGGGCGCCGTCGGCTGCACCGACGTGACACCGGCACGGCTTCGCCGTGGCGGTGGCCGATCGTCATGGCGCGGACCGCTGTTCATGAACGCCATCCCACCCCATCGGAGGAGGCGGAGGCAAGTTCTCAAGGGCTCCTTGACACCCCTCTGATGCCGGTCCGTCAGGGCCGCGTCAAAGATCGGCACCACGCGGAAGGAACCCGTCAAGGAATGCTGCCGGGGCTGCCGGCCGGCGTCAGAATCGAGCCGCGACGGTACGGGAAGACGGTCCCGCGGTGCACGTCCGGAGGCGGTGGCATGGACACTGCCGGAAGGAGGCGCCGAGTCCGGCTCGTAGGGGTTCGGACGAGGCGCGCGTGCCGGGTCGGCCGTCGCACAACCCAAGAGCCGTCCGGCTTCCGGTGTGGGGATACCGGGGCCGGACGGCTCGCGTGGTTCTGGGCGCCTTCCGTGGGGGTGTCCTGCCGGCCTCGCTCACGATCGTCTTCCCGCTGACGGTCGTCACGCTGCAGCCGTCCGCGATCCACGCCGCTGCCACCGAGCGACGACGCGCAGTCGATCTCCCCGTGCGGCCGGTCGGTGTGCTCAGTGATCTGCGGCGCCCACCTTCTGACGCGCCCCGTACGGTCTGCGGCCTGCGCTTCCGCATCCCCGCCGACCCGCCTTGACGTGCTGTTGGCGGCGGCTTGACGCGTCCCGTGCGCCGCCGTCAAGAAGGTGCCAATTCCCCCGGCGGCCCGGCCACTTCTCCCGGAACGGGCAGTAGTTTCCTGCCTGTTGCGCCGCCGGAGGAGCTCGCATGCTCACATGACGGCCGAGGGGGTCCATGGAGGAGCCCCCGGCGGCACCTCTCACCCGTACCGAGCCCTTGCCCGGCCTCTCGTCGGCAAGGGCTCGGTGCCGCCCAGCCGAACCCACCGCCCAGCCGAACCCACCAGAAGGTCGCTTCATGCCTCCCGCCACCGCGCAGCACGTTCCTCCGGGCCTTGGAACTCCTCCGCGGGCCCCGGTCAACCGGCCGTCCCGGAAACGCTCCGGTCAGGTGAACGTGCTGGAGCCCGAGCTCCTCGCCGCCTCCGCGCGGGAGGCCGTCGCCAAACTCCACCCGCGCGAACTGGTCAAGAAGCCGGTCCTGTTCGTGGTCGCGGTGGGATCCGTCCTGACCACGCTCTCGGCGCTCGTCCACCCGTCCGTCTTCACCTGGGTGATCAGCGTCTGGCTCTGGCTGACGGTTTTCTTCGCCAACCTGGCCGAGGCGGTCGCCGAGGGCCGCGGCCGGGCCCAGGCGGCCTCGCTGCGCAAGGCCCGCACGGACACCGTCGCGCTGCGGCTGGAGCACTGGACGTACGGTGCGAACCTGCGGCAGGCCCGGACCGAGGCCGTCACCCCGGCCGAGCTCCAGCCCTTCGACTTCGTGCTCGTCGAAGCCGGCGAGCTGATCCCGGCCGACGGCGACGTGGTCGACGGCGCGGCCATGGTGGACGAGTCCGCCGTCACCGGCGAATCGGCCCCGGTACTGCGGGAATCGGGCGGCGACCGGACCGCCGTCACCGGCGGGACGACCGTGCTGTCCGACTCCGTCGTCGTACGGGTCACCTCGCGCCCCGGCAACAGCTTCATCGACCGCATGATCGCGCTGGTGGAGGGCGCGTCCCGGCAGAAGACCCCCAACGAGATCGCGCTGAACATCCTGCTGGCCGCCCTGACCTTCATCTTCATCCTGATCGTGGCCGCCATCCAGCCGATGGCCGCCTACGCCGGTGCCGCCCAGTCGACGACCGTGCTGGTCGCCCTCCTCGTCACCCTCATCCCCACCACGATCGGCGCCCTGCTCTCCGCCATCGGCATCGCGGGCATGGACCGCCTGGTCCAGCGCAACGTCATCGCGATGAGCGGCCGCGCCGTCGAGGCCGCGGGGGACGTCGGCACCCTGCTCCTCGACAAGACCGGCACCATCACCCTGGGCAACCGCGAAGCCACGGCCTTCATCCCCCTGCCGGGCATCGACGGCGGCAGGCTCGCCGACGCCGCCCAGCTGTCCTCCCTCGCCGACGAGACCCCCGAGGGAAGGTCCGTCGTGGCCCTGGCCCACGCGTACGGGCTCGCGCCGGTCGCCCCCGAGGACCTGAGCAATCCACGCTTCACCGAGTTCAGCGCCCGCACCCGGATGAGCGGCATCAACCTGAGCTGGCCCAACGGGGCGGGCTGCGCCATCCGCAAGGGCGCCGTGACACAGGTCTGCGACTGGGTGGCGGCGCGCGGCGGTGTCGTGGCGGCCGAGGCCGCGGCCTGGTCGGCCTCCGTCTCGGCGTCCGGCGGCACACCTCTCCTCGTGGCCGTCCACGACTGGGACGGCCCGCGGGTGCTGGGCATCATCCACCTCAAGGACGTGGTCAAGGAGGGGATCAGGGAGCGGTTCGCGGAGCTCCGGCGGATGGGTATCCGCACCGTCATGGTGACCGGTGACAACGAGCTGACGGCCCGTGCCATCGCCGCGGAGGCGGGCGTGGACGAGTACCTCGCCGAGGCCACCCCCGAGGACAAGCTGGCCCTCATCAAGCGGGAGCAGGCCGACGGCAAGCTGGTCGCGATGACCGGTGACGGCACCAACGACGCCCCGGCGCTGGCCCAGGCCGACGTCGGCGTGGCGATGAACACGGGCACCTCGGCCGCCAAGGAGGCCGGGAACATGGTGGACCTGGACTCCAACCCCACCAAGCTCATCGAGATCGTCGAGATCGGCAAACAGCTCCTGATCACCCGCGGCGCGCTCACCACCTTCTCCATCACGAACGACGTGGCGAAGTACTTCGCGATCATCCCCGCCATGTTCGCCGCGGCGTACCCGGGGCTCGAAGCCCTCAACGTCATGGGCCTGAGCAGCCCCACCTCCGCGATCACCTCGGCGATCATCTTCAACGCCCTGATCATCATCGCGCTGATCCCGCTCGCCCTGCGCGGCGTCCGCTACAAGCCCGCCTCCGCACACGACCTGCTGCGCCGCAACCTCGGCGTCTACGGCCTCGGCGGACTGGTCCTTCCGTTCGTGGGCATCAAGCTCATCGACCTGGTCGTGTCCACCATCCCCGGCCTCGGCTGAGATCCGCATCCGCACCCGGCCGGCCGGCGCCGGTCCATCCCGCAGGTTCCCGAGCGGGTGCGGCATCCGCCCGCCCCGCTCCCGGATCTCCTGCCTCGGCGAGTCGTCCGCGAGGCAGAACCCGACCGGGCCCGCCGCCCCAGCTCCACGTGGGCTGACGTCCGGCGCCGAGAAGCCGAGCCGGACCCGCCGGACCCCCGCCGAAGCGCGGGCCCGGCGGGACTCTCACCGCTGTGACCAACTCCCGGCCCCACTGCCGGTTCTAGACGCCGACATCACGGCTCCGGACGTCGTCCAGGGTCTCGCGCCGGACCAGGAGGCGAGCGGTGCCCTCGTGGACCGCGACGACCGCCGGGCGGCCGACGAGGTTGTAGCCGGAGGCCATGGACAACTGGTAGGCGCCCGCCACGGGGACGGCGAGCAGGTCGCCGGGGTGGACGTCGCCGGGCAGTTCGACATCGGCGGCCAGGACGTCCCCGGCCTCGCAGTGCCGGCCGACGACCGTGGCCGTGCACGGCGCGGCCGTGGAGTGACGGCCGATCAGCCGGGGCTCGTAGCGCACCCCGTACAGGGCGGGGCGCGGGTTGTCGCTCATGCCGCCGTCCACGGCGACGAACACCTTCCCGCCGGTGCGCTTGACGGCGAGCACCCGGTACAGGGCGACGCCGGCCGGCCCGGCGACGGCCCGGCCGGGCTCGACGAGGAGCCGCGGGACGGTCAGCCCGGCGGCTGCGCAGCCTTCGACCAGCTCGGCACGCATCCTCCGGGCGAGCGCGGTGAGGTCGAGGGCGGGTTCTCCGGCCCGGTAGGCGATGCCGTGGCCACCGCCCATGTCCAGCTCGGGCAGGACGACGCCGTGCGCCTCTCGGATACGGGACATCAGGCCCACCATGCGGCGCAGCGCCACCAGGTAGGGCTTCACGTCGGTGATCTGGGAGCCGATGTGGCAGTGCAGTCCGACCAGTTCGAGCTGCGGTTGCGCGAGGACGCGGATGACGGCGTGCTGCGCGGACCCGTCGCCCAGGGAAAGGCCGAACTTCTGGCCCTCGGTACCGGTGCGGATCTTGTCGTGGCCCCCGGCCGAGACGCCCGGGACCACCCGCAGCATCACCTTCTGCCGGCCCTGAGGGCCGACGGCGGCAGCGATCCGGGCGATTTCCGACGGGCTGTCGATCACGATCCGACCCACCCCGAGCCGCAGCGCGGCCTCGATGTCACGGGGCGACTTCGCGTTGCCGTGCAGCACCATCCGCTCGGCCGGGAAACCGGCGGTCACGGCGAGTTCCAGCTCCCCGGCGGAGCAGACGTCCAGGCCGAGGCCCTCCTCCCGCACCCAGCGCACCATCGCACGGCAGAGGAACGCCTTGGCGGCGTACAGTACGTCGGCCTCGGGGAAGGCGTCCCGGTAGCTCCGGCAGCGCCTGCGCACCTCGCCCTCGTCCAGGACGTAGACGGGGGTGTCGAACCGCCCGCCGAGCTCCGCCAGCGACACCCCGCCGACGGTCAGTCCCCCGTGCGCGAGCCGCGCGGTGGAGGCGGGCCAGACGGAAAGGTCGTCATCGGCGCCGCCGGCTCGCACCTCGGAGAGAACGGCCGTGGTCACGCACTCTCCCATCAGGCGGTCCGGGCGGCGATTGCGGACGCCGGCGGAACCTGCGCCGCGTCCGGCGGCGGTGCCGCAGCGCCCGCGCGGATCGCGGGAGCGGTCAGGGTCGGATCGACGGTCAGTGAGGACACGCCGAGCGGCTCGGCCATGGCGCGGAGCGCGGATCCGGAGAGCCGGACCCATGCCTGCCCCGCGCCGAGCGTGGCGGCCAGCGCGTCCGGGCTCGTGAAGCCCACGGCGGTACGGGCTCCCAGCGGCGTGCGGAACAGCCGCAGCACGACCCCCCGGCATCCCGGCCGGACCGGCACGTACAGGGCTCCGGCCGGGACGCGTTCTTCAGGCTCGGGATCGTCGTCGTACTGGAACAGACACATGGGCTCTCCTCAAGGAACCACGAGTGGCGGCTGAGGCCCCGGACGCGGGGAGGCGATCCGGGGCACGGCACCGAAGCTATCCCCGCCGTCCCACACCTGTGGTCACCCGATAACGGGACTTTGACGGCTCCCGCCCGAGTTCTTACGGATCACTGATGCACGCGTCCTGCGGCGTCGGAAACACGTCATGGATTCCGCCCCTCGCGCCGGAAGGGTTCACCAGGGCGTCAGGGACCGGATTCGGTTGCGCTCGAAGCATGGCGGTTGCGCGAGAGGGTGGATCCGGAGGGCGGCAGCCTGCTGCCGTGGCTGCTGGGCATCGCGCACTACGTGGTGCACCGGCGGTGGCGGGTGAGCCGTCGACACCAGGCGCTGATGGAGCGGATGCCCGCGCCCGGGCTGCGGCCCGACTTCGCGGACGAACTCGTGGGGCGCCTGGAGGACCAGGAGTTCCTCGCCAGGGTGAAGCAGGTCCTCGACCGGCTTCCGCGGGGCGACCGCGAGGTGCTGCTCGTCCCGCCCCGGCGAGGCGGCCGCCCGGGCTTCGCCCCGGCCCGGCCGCAGACCGGCTCACCCCTCCCGGCCGGTCCGCAGGGGCGCGCCGCGCACGAACAGGGTCGCGGCCGGCGCGGTGAGCGCGAAGGGAAGGGCCGGCGCGAACGCGTCGGCCAGACCCACCTCGTCGGGTACGTCGTCCCCGAGCCGGGACCCCCCCGGACCCGGCCGCGCTGCGCGCCGGAGTCGGCGCCCGGCTGCCCGACCGCGAGGGGCACGGCAGCGGGACGTGATGGTATCGGCCCATGGACAATCAGCGGCGCATCCTCATCGTGGCTTACGACGACGCGCAGATTCTCGACATCGCCTGCCCGAGCGGCGCTCTGGACATCGCCAACCGGTACGGTGCGGCCCCGCCCTACCTCATAGAGCTGGGCACCCTCGGCCGCCGAGCGGCCCGCAGTTCGGCCGGGATCGTGCTCGGTCCGGGTCGAGGGCTGGAATCGGTGACCGGGCGACTGGACACGTTGATCGTCGTGGGCGGAGTCGGGTACGAGGACGCGGCGGCGGACGAACGACTGGTGGCACAGGTGCGGCGACTGGCTGAGCGCAGTCGTCGCGTCGCCTCCGTCTGCACCGGCACCTATGTGCTCGCCGCCGCCGGTTTACTGGACCACCGGCGGGTGACCACGCACTGGGGATACGGCGAGCAGCTCGCCGACCGCCACCCCGCCGTGGCCGTGGACGTGGGGCCGCTCCACATCCGCGACGGCAATGTCTACACCTCCGCGGGGGTCACCAGCGCGCTCGACCTGACGCTGTCTCTGATCGAGGACGACCACGGGCCGACGCTGGCCCGAGCCGTGGCCCGGGAACTCGTCTCCTATCTGCACCGGCCCGCCGATCAGGCCCAGATCAGCATGTTCCTGGCCGCCCCGCCGCCGGAGGACCGGCTCGTACGGGACCTCACCGGCTACATCGCCGGCCACCTGGCCGAGGACCTGACCCCCGGGGCGCTGGCGGCCCGGGCAGATGTGAGCCCCCGGCACCTGACACGCCTGTTCACCGCGCATCTCGGCACGACCCCGGCACGGGCGGTGCGGGCGGCCCGCACGGAAGCGGCCGTACACCTGGTGCGGTCCAGCACGCTACCGCTGGCCGTGATCGCCCGTCGTTGCGGGTTCGGGTCGGCACAGACGCTGCGGCAGGCGTTCCTGGACCACTATGGGGTCAGCGGGGACAGGATTCGCAGGATGCCGGACATGCCACGAGCGCGCATCCCGTCGGTACAGAAGACTCCGGTGCCATGAAGAGGTGGGGAATCGACGCGTCGCGGTGCTGCTGTACGACGGGTTCACCGCACTGGACGCCGAGGGGCCGTACGAGGTGCTGTGCCGTGTACCGGGTGTAAGGGTGACGATGGTGGCCCGGGAGGCGGGGCCGGTGCGTACCGACACCGGTGAGCTGGAGCTGGTGGCCGAGCGGGCCATGCGTGATGTCCGCGGCTTCCGGCTCTCGGCGACAGGGCCACCGAGGGCGCCGCCGCCGACCGGGGGACGGCGTGCGGTGGGTCACCTCGGAAGAGAGAGAAGAGGGAGAAGAGGGAGAAGTGATGGTTGCTCCGCGTGTCGCGCTCGACTCACCGTCCCCTGAGGCGGTTGACGGCCGCCAGATCAGAGCCGTTGCCTTCCAGGACGTGCGTATGGAATATCTGACGGGCGCTCTGGAGAGACACGGTCTGACCGCCGTGGCCGGCAGGCGGGCTCTGGTCGTCGGGAGCGGCCGCGGGCTGCTGGCGAGGGGCCTGGCGCGGCTGGGGTTCGCCGTCGTCGCCGTCGATCCGTCCGCCGCCGCGACTGCGATGGCTCAGGAGACGGAGGAGCCTGGGGGCGGCCCCGGCATCACGTACAAGACCGCACAGGCCGAGGAACTGGGCCTTGAGGACGCCGAGTTCGACCTCGCCTACTACGCCGATACCTTCGAGATCACTCCGCACCTTCGGCGAGTGCTGGGAGAGGCCGCCCGGGTACTCAAGCCCGGAGGCATCCTCGTCTACGACACCGTCAACCGCACCCTGTTGTCCCGGCTGGTCTACCTCGGGGCGTTCCAGGCGTTGCCCATGACCCGGATCATGCCTCCGGGACGATATGCGGCGGCACGGCTGCGGACCCCGCGCGCACTCGCCGAGATGCTGGAGCGCAACGGGCTGATCAACGAAGACATCTGCGACTTCAAACCCAAGGACCCGCGCAACCTCATCAAGGCCGTACTCGCCCGCCGCCGCGGGCAGATCACCGACGAGGAGATCGCACCACTCGTGGACTTCGTCCTCGCGCCCGACAGCCGGCCGGCCGTCACCTACCTGGGGCACGCCCGCAGACTCTGAGGGGGGTGGACCAGTGACGAAGGGGTACGGCGACATGCACGTGATAGCCGTTCTCGCCCTGGACGGCGTGTCGGCGTTCGACCTCGCCATCCCCTGTCAGGTCTTCGCGCTCGCACAGCACCCCGGTGGCGGCCGCGCCTACGACGTCAGAGTGTGCGCGCAGCGGCCGGTCACCGCCACCGCAGGTGAGCTGGAGCCCTTCCGTATCGTGTCCCCCCACGGTTTGGACGACGCCTCTGCGGCCGACACGGTGATCGTCCCCGGCATCGATGCGGAGCGGGAGCCGCACCCGCGCGTCGTGCGGCTGCTGCGCGACGCGGCAGCCCGTGGAGTGCGCATCGCGTCGATCTGCACGGGGGCCTTCGTGCTGGCGCGGGCCGGGTTGCTCGAAGGGCGCAGGGCGACGACCCACTGGCGGTACGCCGGCCTGTTGGCCGACTCCTTCCCCGGCGTGCAGGTCGACCCCTCCGTCCTGTTCGTCGACGAGGGGCCGGTTCTGACCTCCGCGGGCATCGCCGCCGGCCTGGATCTCTGCCTGCACATGGTGCGCCGCGACTTCGGGGCGGCGGCCGCGGCCGAGGTCGCACGCATGATCGTCATGCCGCCGCAGCGCTCCGGCGGCCAGGCACAGTTCATCGAGCACCCGGATCCCGAAGGCGGCAGCGAGGACCTCGGCCCCACGCTCCAGTGGATGCGCGAGAACCTGCACAGGCCGCTGACCGTCGCTGACATCGCGGCCCGGGCGGCGCTGAGCAAGCGCAGCCTGGCGCGGCACTTCCGCGCGCAGACGGGCACCACGCCGCTTCGCTGGCTGCTCGATCAACGCCTGCAGCGCGCACGGGAACTGCTCGAGACGACCGATGTGCCGGTGCGTCGGATAGCGCAGCAAACCGGTTTTGGCTCCGTCGAGACCCTGCGACACCACTTCGCCGGCCACGTCGGTACCACCCCGACGTCCTACCGCACCGCCTTCCGGATCTGAGTCGCCCGCCCGGGCACCGGACCGCTCCGGCGACCTCCCGCCCCTGGCCGCATCTTGCGCCACATCGGCACTCGTGCCACTCCCCACCCTCCGGGCACCGCCACAAGACTGGGACGCGTCCCCGCACCCCGACCCCTTCCGGAGGACCGACATGCACAGGCGGAACCTGCTTCGATCCGGCGTGGCCGCGGCAGCCGGGCTCGGCGCCGCCGTGGCCTCGAACCGGTCCACGGCCCAGGCCGTGCCCGCACCGCCCGCCGCACCCACCGGCAAACCGCTGCGGGTCCACACCGTCCTCTACGACGGCGTGGAAGAGCAGGACTTCGCCGGTCCGGTCGAGGTCTTCGGCGTCCTCGGCCACGATGGCAGGATCGATCAGACTTTCGTCACCGCCCAGGGTCCGCGCACGGTGACCACCTCGGCCGGCATGGAGATCGTGATTCGCGCCCCGTGGTCCCCGCGCTCGGCCGACCTGCTCGTCGTTCCCGGCGGCGGTTACGGCGACGGCTCGGGACTGGATGAGCAGATCCGCCGGGGCGTCCTGCCCAAGGCACTGGCCGCAGCCCGTCGGCCCGGCCTGACCCTGGCGGGAGTCTGCTCCGGGACCATGCTGCTGTCCGCCGCCGGGATCACCGCCGGACGGCCCTGTACGACCCACCACGTCGCCAAGCAGGACCTGCTGGCGCAGGGCGGGAAGGTGGTCGACGGCCGGGTCGTCGACGACGGTGACCTGGTCACCTGCGGCGGAGTCACTTCGGGAATCGACCTGGGGCTCTGGCTCACCGAGCGTTTCTTCGGCCCGCAGAGTGCGGTGTTCGCAGAGACCGTGCTCGAGTACGAACGACGCGGCACCGTCTGGCGGACCCGCTGACTGATCGGCTCCCCGAAGTTCAGCGAATCGTAGGTGGCGAGAGCGCGCGGGGCCGGTGGCCGCCCGCGTGACCGCGGCCCATGCCGCCGCCACCCGCCGCTGCCACCATCGCCCTTACCATCCACACAGAGGAGGTCGGCAGTGACCCGGCTGATTCCCCGGCTCGTCATGGCACTGGCCGCGGCGCATTTCGCGGTCGCCGTGATCGCGTCGAGCACCTTCGACGACCTGGCCGCCGACGGATTCTGGAACGCCGCTCCCGGCAAGCCGCAGCGCGAATACGAGATGTGGTTCTTCCTCGCCGGATTCGGCCTGCTCGCCCTGGGCACCCTGAGCCGGCGCATCGTCCGCGACACCGGCAGACTCCCGGCACAGCTGGGCTGGTACCTGCTCGCCACCGGCGTACCGCTGCAGATCCTCTACCCCGTATCCGGCGCGCCCGGGCTGATCGTGGTCGGGGTACTGGCTCTGCTGGCTTCCCGGCAGGACCCGAAGGCCACGACAGCAGCAGAGGCGGCAGAGCACCGCCCGCGACCTTCGTAGGTGTGGCTGCGGCGATGGCCTGGTCGACGCACTTGGGGCGGCCACGTCGGAGTCGGTGCAGTACCGCCGGCCCGGATGAATGAGGCAGAGGTCGCGATCCGCCCCACGCACACTCGCCGTTCTGCCGGAGGGTCTGCGCCGGGCCGACACGGCCTCGGCCTCGACCTGCTGCGGCAGCTGCTCAGAGCCCGTACCGGTCGAGAATGGCCATCAGCTTCCTCTTGCGTTTCTGGTCGGCGCGCAAGCCGGCCAGGTACGCGGCGAACTCCTCCTCCGCACCCAGCGCGCGCTGGCAGGCGCGGGCGCTGAGCAGTAGCCCCGCGAGGCGTTCGTAGGCACTGTCGCCAGTCTGTTTGCGCAGCGGCTCGATCCAGCGGAGGTAAACGCTCAGCGCGTCGGCCGGCTCCCGGTCGCGGATCCGGTCGGCCAGAGCGAGCCACTGCCGCTGGTCGGCGTAGCCGTCGCCGGCGGCCTGCCAGGCAGCCTGGAGGTCGTTGTCGTCGATGAGCGCGTCGACCAGCGGGGAGCCGCCGTACCAGCGGCCCTTCTCGGGCTGGGTGACGGCCTTCAGTACAGCAAGGGCGCCCGTGCGTTCGGCGCCCTCCCAGGTTCCTGCCGCACGGGCCGCCGTACGCAGTTGCTGGTAGGCGGCCGGCGACGGGCGGGTGCTCAGGAGGGTGCGGCGGACCGCGACCACGTCACCAAGGCGGCCGGCCTTCTCGTAGCATTCGCAGACGTAGTCGACCAGATCGCTGTCCGGTCCCCATTCGGAGGCGGCCTCCCGCAGGCCGCGTTCCGCCCACTCCAGGGCTTCGGCCGCGCGGCCCGCCACTTCGAGCTCCCGGGCGATCACCAGATGCGTGTGGCCGTTCGGGGCGAGGTCCGCCGCGTGGACCTCGACCAGTGCGTCCACGCCCCCGCCGTCGGCCCGCAGGACGCGCTCCATGAGGTACTTCTCCACCCATCCCTTCGGGTTGGCCCGCCACGCGGCCACCACCAAGGCGCGCGCCCGGGTCAGGCCTGGTTCACCGAGAACGTCCCGGTAGTCGAAGAGGTCGATGTCGGTGGCGTCGTTCACCTCGTCCAGCAGGTACCGGACCAGCCACTCGGCGGTTTCCACCGGGTCAGGTCGGGCGATCCGGCAAGCCTCCAAATGGGCTTGGGCCAGGCCTGTGGCGACCTCCCCGATCAGGCCGTCCGAGTCGTCGATCTCGCCGTACGTGCGCCCCAGAGTCCGGAGGGCTTCGCGAGCCACGTCCACCGCATCCGCCGACCGGCCGCTCGCCGTCAGCGCACGCAGTGCCGTGACGGCTTCTGCCGCCTGCCGGCCGTAGGCATGGGCGTCGGCGTACTCGACGTACCCGTAGCGGGCGAAGGGGCGGGTGTCGAGGAGGCTCAGAATGCGCTCCCGGACGATGCCGGTGTCCTCGCCGGCGGCGGCCGCCCGCAGCTCCAGGCGGCGCCGCAGCTAACGGTCATCGGCGAGCTGTTCCGTACTGCCATGCGGCGTCGGGAAGTGGTCCGGATCTCGGTCTGTGCTCATCATGGCCGCTGCACACCAATCCGGTCCCGAGGAAGAGTTGCGGCAGCCGGCAGCATGCTCCCGAGGCCCTGAGCCGGACATCGCGTCTGGACAGGGCTCGGTGTGTCGATGCCGACGCGTAGGCAGCTGGACTGGTTGCGGTGGGGAGTATCGACGCGTCTCATGGTGCGTGCACGGGGTGGCATGCTTTGACATTTTGTGTAACTTGATGGCGCACTGCCACTTCGGCTGTGTGAGCGGGGATGGTGGCGGGACCGGAGAACAGCGACTGCCGGCCGTACTGAGCGCGCCCTGTGTCGGCGCGGAGGGGGGTGGGCCTGCCATGCCGGTGGCGATGGTCGAAGCGGTTCTGGTCGCGCGCAGGAACGAGCAGAAGTTTGGGGAGCTGGAGCGCCGGCGCAAGAAGCTGGAGCGGCACATCCGGCAGGAGAGCGAGGCGCAGGGGGAGTGCCGTAGGGCTGTCTACGACCAGGCGCTGGTTCCGTTCCAAGCGGTCTTCGAGCGGCTCAAGCACGTAGACCTGGCGGAGTTGGCACCCGTGGAGCCCGCCGGCGCGGGCGTGCCGGACGTGGAGCTGCGCGAGCTGCAACACGTGGCTGCCACGGCGGTGGCTTCACTGGCCGGAGGGGCTGTCACCGGCGCCGGTGTGGGGGCTGTGGCCTATGCGGCGGTGGGAGCCCTCGCCACGGCGTCGACGGGTACGGCGATTTCGGGGCTGTCGGGGGCGGCGGCCACCAGTGCCACCCTGGCCTGGCTGGGTGGAGGTTCTCTGGCGGCCGGGGGCGGCGGAGTTGCGGCGGGTACGCTGGTGATGACGGCACTGGTCGCCGGCCCCGCGCTGCTCGCGGCGGGTGTCCTGCTGGAATGGCGCGGCCGTGCGGCGAAGGACGAGCAGAGGAAGTTCGCTCGCCGACTGGCCGAGGCCGAGCGGGAGCTGAAGAAGGCCCGGGCGGTGCTGTCGGCCGTGTTCCAACGCAGCCGGGAGATACGCCTGGTCCTCGAAGAGCTGAGCCGGGCGATGAAGGCCCGTCAGGCGGCATTCGCCGAACTCGTGGACCGCTGCGAGGACTACGGGTCGTACGGTCCTGGCGCGCGGGCCTTGGTGAAGCAGATGTTCGACTTGGCCGTGGCCGCCGTCGCTGTGATGGGGGCGCCTCCGGCCGGCGAGGACGGGCGTGTCGGCGAGCTGTCGGGCAGAGTGGTCGCAGACGCCCGCGCGCAGCTGGCGGCTCTGGCGGCCGCGGCGTGAGCGCAGGTGCCGACAAGGTGGCGTCTGCCGCGTCGCGGGCGGCGGGGGAGGCCGCATGGGTGGTGGCGGATGCGGCGACCCGCAGGTTCGCCGCGTCGACCATGGAGACCCTGGATACAAGGGAGACGGTGCAGCGCCTCGCTCGCCGCTATGCGGCCCTGGCCAACGCGCAGCGGGCGGGCCATCTCTTCGAGGTGGAGCACGCGCTTTCGTTCAACCAGGCCGCAGCCCGGACCGGGTCCGGTGTGCGGGCTGTGGTGTCGGAGTGGGTGGCGGGTGGGTCGCACACGGCTGCCGCGGACATTCTGCTCGTCGACGGGGCGAAGACGGTCGGCCGGGTGCAGGCCAAGCTGATGGCGTCGGCGTCCGGCACCGCACATCAGGTCCGTCGCAGTCACTACACGGGTATGGCACGCCTGGTGGCCGGGGACAAGGTGGCCGCCGTGGACAGCCTCCTTCAACGGCGCCTGACCATGAACCCGGACGGAATCGGCTTCGCCGACTACGCCGACGCCCGCGCTCAACTCACTGACTCCATTCGGTACGGCGACATCACCTCGCAGCCGGTGGACATAGCCGATGCCCACCGCCACGCCACCGACCCGGAGAAGTGGATGCGCGGTCAGGTACGCCGGGCGGTCGGCCGGGAAGCCGCCGCGGCCGCCGCCACCGGGGCGGCAGCCGGCGCTGCGGCCGCGGCCGCGATCACAGCTGCCGGGCAGCTGGGACGGATCCGGGCCGGGGAGACCTCCCCTGCCCAGGCCGCGCTCACCGCAGCCGCGGCCGCGGCCCGCGGCGCTGCTCACTCCGGCTCCCTGGCCGGGCTTGCGTCCCTGGTCCGCACAGCAGGCCGCGCCGGCCATCTGCCCGCCGCATTCGGCGGCGGCGAACTCGCCTCAGCCACCGCAACCGCAGCCCTTGCCGTCGCCGAAGCGAGTCTCCGACTCGCGCAAGGGCAGATCGACGGCAGCGAGTTCGCCGCACGCAGCGCCGAAGCCGCTCTACAAGCCTCCCTCACCTGGGCCTGCGGTGCGGTCGCCCAGAGCGTGATCCCGGTCCCCGTCGTCGGAGCGCTGGTCGGCGGGCTCGTGGGGCAGGCTGCCGGAACCGTCATCGTTCAGGGCCTGCAGGCAGCCCTTGTCATCGCCCGCGGCACGGGAAGTACCGGGACACGCCTGCTCGAACACGAACTCCTTGCCGCCTCCCTGACCACCGGCCTCGTCGCCACAGCGGCCGCCTCGCTGGGCCCACGTACCCACGCCTGCACGACCGTTCTGCCCGCCCTCGCGCCCGTCCGCGAACACCTCACTGGCACCGACCCTGCCCGCGCGCTGTCCTCACTGGCCGCCCTCACAGCCCACCACGCTGGTATCCCCCTCCACCTCACCGCCGAAGAGTTCGACACCTGGATGACCGACCCCGACGACACCCCCCTGGTGCTGAACCCCAACTGGTGAACCCCGCCGGTGTCCATCGCGGTGGGTCGACAGGGGGGGAGGGTCGCTCGCCCGGCCGACAGGTTCCATGCCGGGCCTGCCGCCGGGGTTCCGGATGAGGAAGCGGGTGCCGTTCTTGCCGGCCAGGCAGCAGGGTGGTCGCTCGATCCTGCGGTGCAGGGGGCCGGGGAGTTGGCCTGGCCGAGCTCCGGGGATGGACGGTTCATGGGAGCCGGGACCCTGGAGTTCATGCCGGAATTTCGGCAGGTGTGGGTGGCGCAGGAGGTCCGGGAAAAGGCAACCCGGCACCAAGACCTTCCGCCACCCCCATGGTCGTCCACTTTGCCCCTGCTGACGAAACCGCGTTGAAACTGCTGGGCAGTTGGGCAGCGACAGGCTCATGCCGACGGGGAGAGTTCGCAGAGGTCCCGACAACGGCGAAAGTGACGGTCGGAGTCAGGCCTGGGTCGCCGGCCGTCGCCCTCCTGCACCGCGCGGCGTCGGGCCCGCTTGCGTTCCCGATCGGCGCGCGAGGTGGCCAGGCGGCCGACCCGCGCGTATCGCGCACAGGGGAAGGCGAGGTAGGCTCCGGGCACCGCCCTTGACCTGCGGGAAGCAGGCAGGGAGCAGACATTTTGGGAGCTTCTTCATGTTTCGCACCATGTTCAAGTCCAAGATCCACCGGGCTGTGGTCACCCAGGCCGACCTGCACTACGTCGGTTCCGTGACGGTCGATGCCGAGCTCATGGAGGCGGCGGACCTGCTGCCCGGCGAGCTCGTGCACATCGTCGACATCACCAACGGCGCCAGGCTCGAGACCTACGTCATCGAGGGGGAGCGCGGCTCCGGGGTGATCGGGATCAACGGGGCCGCCGCCCATCTGGTGCACCCCGGTGACCTGGTCATCCTCATCTCCTACGCGCAGGTCGACGACGCCGAGGCGCGGGCGCTCAAGCCGCGCGTGGTGCACGTGGACGCGGACAACCGCATCATCGAGCTGGGCACGGACGCCTCCGCTCCGGTGCCGGGCACGGACCAGCTCCGCAGCCCGCACGCGGTGGGCGCCTGACCCGCGGCACGGCAGGACGACGGCGCACGGCCGGCGGCAGAGGCCGGCGACAGAGGCTGAGGTCAGAGGCTGACGACAGAGGGGGACGCGTGGGCATCGAGATCAGGGACCGGCGGGAGGCCGGACGGCTGGAGGCCTGGGACGGCGAGCAGCTCGCCGGGGTGATCGCCTACTTCGTGCTGGAGCAGGACGCGCCCGGAGCCCTCGTCGCCGTGCACACCGTGGTCGAGCCCGGCCATGAGGGGCGCGGCATCGCCGGGGACCTCGTCCGGACCTTCTACGGGATCGCCGCCGCCGAGGGCGTCCCGGTGGTGCCGCTCTGCCCGTACGCGGCGGCCTGGGCCGCCAAGCACCCCGAGCTCGCCCCGGCGGCGGAGCCGGAGCTGGTGGCGGCGGCCGAGGAGCAGCTGGCCGCAGGGGGCCGGTGAGCCGGGGCCTGACCCTGCTCCACACCTCCGCCCTGCATGTTCCCGTCTTCGACGCGCTCCGGGACCGGAACCACCCCGGCGCCGGGCTGCGCCACGTGGTCGAGCCCGAGCTGCTCGCCCGGGCCCGGGAGGCGGGTCCGGACGCCGTGGCGGCAGAGCTGCGCGGCCTGCTGCGGGAGGCCGGGGCGGCCGGCGGGGCCGTGCTCTGTACCTGCTCGACCATCGGCGGCGTGGCGGAAGGACTCGCGGCGGAGCTCGGCGTGCCCCTGATGCGGGTGGACCGGCCGATGGCGGCCGAGGCCGTCCGGCTGGGGCCCCGGATCCTCGTCCTCGCGACGGTGGAGAGCACCGTCGGCCCCACCGCGGAGCTGATCGGGGAGGAGGCGCGGGCCGCCGGACGGGACGTGGCCGTGCGGACCGCCGTCGTACCCGGGGCGTTCGACCGCTTCGTGGCCGGTGACGTGGACGGCTCCCACGCCCTGGTGGCCGCGGCAGTGGACGCCTGCGCTCCGGCCGACACCGACGTGATCGTGCTGGCCCAGGTGTCGATGACGGGTGCCGCCGCCCTGGCCGCCACGGCCGTACCGGTGCTGGCCGCGCCCGCGCTCGGGCTGGCGGCCGCCCTCCGCATGGAGTGACCCGGCGGGCATACCGGGACGGGCCGGGGGAAGGTGGGGTGTATGGCACCGAATCTGGACCAGACCGAACCGCCCCCCGAGCCGGCACCGCCCTTCCCGGACCCCGAGCCCGTACCGCGGCCCGTGCCGCCGACGCCGCCGCCCTTCCCCGAGCCCGACCCGGTGCCCCCGCCGCCGGGGCCCGCGCCGGTCCCGCAGCCCGGCCCCTGGAGCTGAGGGCCCGGGCAGCCCGGCCCCTGGAGCTGAGGGCCCGCGTCCTCCGCAGGGCCGCGCGGAAGGCGCGTCGCGCGCCGCCCGCGCCGTCACGCACCCCCGTGCGCCCGCCCGGCCGACCCCGCACCGACACCCTCCCGCGGTGATCGACAACCGGCCGCTCGGACATCAACTTCCGGTCGTGTGCGCCCGGTTGCGACCCTTGTCACGTCCGTGACCCGACACTAGGTTGTGCCGTTACGGATGTCATCAAGGGGGGCTCCCATGGGCGAACGGGGCCGGCACCGCCGGTATCAGCCGAGCAACATCAACCGGGCCTCGCTGGCCGTCACCGCGGGTGGCGCCGGGCTCGCGTTACCCTTCGTCGGAGCTGGCACCGCGCACGCCGCGTCCGTGGACACCTGGAACAAGGTGGCGTCCTGCGAGTCCACGAACAACTGGCACATCAACACCGGCAACGGCTACTACGGCGGACTCCAGTTCAGCCAGAGCACCTGGCGCGCCTTCGGCGGCACCGCCTACGCCCCGCGCGCCGACCTGGCCACCAAGGACCAGCAGATAGCCGTCGCCGAGAAGGTGCTCAAGGGGCAGGGCCCACAGGCCTGGCCCGTCTGCTCCAAGAAGGCCGGTCTCACCCGCGCCGGGCAGGCACCCCGCACGGACACGACATCCCGCACGGACACGACGGGCCGGGCCGCCGGGAAGACCGGCAGCAAGCCGGCCGACCGCCCCGTCCTGAGGTCCCAGCCGGTCCCGAAGCAGCAGACCGCCTCGCCCCGCCCGACCCAGACCTCGGTGCTCCCCAACCCCTACGTCGTCGCGCCCGGCGACTCCCTCTCCGCCATCGCGCAACAGCAGCACGTCGAGGGCGGGTGGCAAGCGCTGTACGAGACCAACCGGGCCACCGTCGGCGCCGACCCGGACATGATCTTCCCGGGGCAGCGGCTCACCCTGCGCGTCACCACCGCGCCGCCCGCGCAGCGCCCCGCGCCCCCGAAGGCGGCCGCGCCCAGGCCCGCGCCCCCGAAGGCGGCACCGCCGAAGGCCGCGCAGCCCAAGCCCGCACTGCCGAAGTCCGGCGACACCGCCCGGCCCGTACCGGTGAAGCAGGAGAAGAAGCCGGCCGCGCCCCAGCGGGCGACCGGCTACAGCGCGCCCGTGGACGCGGCCATCGGCACCGGCTACGGGGTGGCCGGCTCCTCGTGGTCCAGCGGATACCACACCGGGATCGACTTCCCCGTGCCCACCGGCACCTCAGTCAAGGCCGTCGGGCCGGGTGAGGTCGTGTCCGCGGGCTGGGCCGGCGCCTACGGGTACCAGGTCGTGATCCGCCACACCGACGGGAAGTTTTCCCAGTACGCGCATCTGTCGGCGCTCTCCGTCAAGAGCGGCCAGCAGGTCGGCGGCGGACAGCGCATCGGGCGCTCCGGGTCCACCGGCAACAGCACCGGCCCCCACCTGCACTTCGAGATACGCACGGGCCCCGGGTACGGCTCGGACGTCAACCCGCTCCGGTACCTCCGCGGGCACGGCGTCAGCATCTGAGACCCCTGCATCCGAGAACCCCGGAACCGAGAATTCCGAAACCGAGAACCCCGGAACTGAGAACTCCGAAACCGACAGCTCCTCATTCGAGAGCTCCGCGTCCGAGAGCTCCGCGGCGGATGACACCCGCGTGTGCGGCGGTACGGCCATCAGCATCAGCAGGCCGGCCGCCGCCAGCCCGCCGCACAGCAGCGCGGCCAACGCCCCCGGAGCCCCGTACCGGAACCCCTCTTCGAACAGGGTGATGCCCACCGCGGCCGCCACCACCGGGTTCACCACGGTCAGCGTGGCCAGGGGAGCGGTCAGCCCGGCACCCCGGTAGGCGGCCTGCGACAGCATCAGCCCCGCCCCGGCCAGCACCGCGATCGCGGCCATGTCCCGCCACTGCGCCAGCAGCGAGGTCGGGTCGAACCCCTCCGCCACCGACTTGGTGAACACCGAGGCCATGCCGAACGAGGCCCCGGCCGCCACCGCCAGCAGGACGCTCCGGGTCACCTTGCGCCGCACCGCCCGGGCCGCCAGGAACAGCACCGCCGCACCCGCGCCCGTCAAGGCCAGCAGCATCAGCTGCTCCGGTCCGCTCAGCGTCTGCGACCGCCGGTCCCCGCCGGTCAGCGCCAGCAGTCCGGCCAGCCCCACCGTGGCGATCAACGCCCCCCGCCAGGCGGCCGAACCGGCCCGGCGCCCCACGCACACCGCCGCCAGCGGCAGCGCGAACACGATCGTCAGCGCCCCGAGCGGCTGCACCAGGCTCAACGGCCCGAACGCCAGGGCCACCACGTGGAGCACCGCACCCACGCCGTTCAGCGCGACCGCCACCCACCACCCCGGCTGCCGCAGCGCCGCGGACGCGCGTTCGGGATGGGCAAGGGCGACCTGCTCCTGGACGATCGCGCCGGCCGCGTAAGCCAGCGCCGACACCAGGCTGAGCAGTAACGACAGGGCGAGGGCAGTCATGTATTCCAGAATGCAGTGCGGTGATCCCGGTATTCCTCCACCCGTGGTAGAAGATCGCCGTACTCCCGTCGTACTACGGGACTAGTCCCTTTGCTCTCCGTGGCCGTCCGGGCCCGTGCGATCACGGAGCGTCGCCGGGTTTGGTTACTGCGCTCCCCGATCCGTACAGTTCCCCTTTTGAGGCCCCCCTTTCGGGTGCGTCCGCAGGACACGAGTGATCGAGGAACGGCAGCGGCCATGACGGTGACCGAGACCGAAGACAACCAGGCATACGGGCCGGGCATCGACCCCGAGCGGCTGGCGGTCTGCCTCAGCGTGCTCGACGAACTCGACAAGATCGACGTCGACCACCCCGACGCGATCACCGTCCGCCGGGCCACCGCGGGCATCTACCGGACGGTCAAGCAGCGCCGCCGCCAGGAGCGTCGCGCCGCCAAGACCGCCAACGACAAGGCCGTCACCGAGGCCACCGCCACCGGCTCCGCGCAGCGCATCGACGACGAGACCGAGGGCATCCTGCCCTCCTCGGTCACGGAGGCCGGCCGGATCGCCGGCATACTCCAGCGCCCGCGCTCCTGCTACGTCTGCAAGACGCGGTACGTCGAGGTCGACTACTTCTACCACCAGCTCTGCCAGGACTGCGCCGCCGAGAACCGCGCCAGGCGAGAGGCCCGCGCGGACCTCACCGGCAAGCGCGCGCTGCTCACCGGCGGCCGCGCCAAGATCGGCATGTACATCGCGCTGCGGCTGCTCCGCGACGGCGCCCACACCACGATCACCACCCGCTTCCCCAAGGACGCCATCCGCCGCTTCAAGGCGATGGAGGACTCCGCGGACTGGATGCACCGCCTGGAGGTCGTCGGAATCGACCTGCGCGACCCGGCCCAGGCCGTGGCGCTCGCCGACCAGGTGACCGAGGCCGGTCCGCTGGACATCCTCATCAACAACGCGACGCAGACCGTGCGGCGCCTGCCCACCGCGTACGCCGCGCTGGTCGAGGGGGAGGGGGCCCCGCTGCCGGCCGGCGAGCTCCCCGCCCACCACGTGATCGGCGCCTTCAACTCCGGTGCCGTCGACGGCCTGGCCGCGCTGCCCGTCGGCGTGAGCGGACTCGAGGCGCAGAAGGTCGCCGATCTCGCCCTGGTCGCGGGCAACGCCAGCCTCGAACGGCACCTCGCCGGCACCGCCATCGACGCGGGCGGCCTGCTGCCGGACGTGGTCGACACCAACACCTGGGTGCAGACCATCGACCAGATCTCCCCGGTGGAGCTGCTCGAAACCCAGCTGTGCAACTACACCTCGCCGTTCATCCTGATCAGCAAGCTCCGGCCGGTCATGGCCGAGGCGGCCCGGCGGGCGTCCAGCGGGCGCGCGTACGTGGTCAACGTCTCCGCGATGGAGGGCGTGTTCGGCCGCGGCTACAAGGGCGCGGGGCACCCGAACACCAATGCCGCCAAGGCCGCGATGAACATGGTGACGCGGACCAGCGGCCAGGAGATGTTCCAGACCGACCGGATCCTCATGACCTCGGTCGACACCGGCTGGATCACCGACGAGCGCCCGCACTTCGACAAGCTGCGGCTGGCCGAGGAGGGCTTCCACGCTCCCCTCGACCTGGTCGACGGCGCGGCCCGGGTCTACGACCCCGTCGTCCGCGGCGAGGCCGGCGAGGACCTGTACGGCGTCTTCCTGAAGGACTACTCCCCGGCCGGCTGGTAGACCCCGGCGCGGGCGCGCCGGGTGCGGGCGCGGTCGGCGACCAGCTGCAGCACCTCGCGCCAGTCCTCCATCACCCCCGCGTCCAGGCCGACGACCTTCCCGGCGTCGTCGGCCTGCCGCAGGATGACCGCGGCCTCCGCCTCCGGGTCCGAGACGAACGCCCGCAGTTCGGCCGCGCCCATCAGCCCGCCCTGCGCCCGCATCGTCAGCGCGCTCTGCGCGGACAGCGGACGCCCCGGCTCCACCGTCGCCAGGTACCGCTTCGCCGGCACGTGCAGCTCCACCAGGCGCGCCACCCGGTCCCCGAGCAGCGGCCGGACCGCCGCGGCACCGGCCTGCGCGTGACCGGAGTCATCACCCGGACGGAGCAGGTGGCCGAGATCGTGTACCAGGCCCGCCACCTGGAGCTCCTTGTCGTACGGATGGGAGCGCCGGAGCAGGGCCGCCGTCTGTAGCCCGTGATCGTGCAGATCCACCGGATCCCCGCTGCGATCGGGCGTGTCCCAGGCTCCCCGGCACGCGTGCAGCAGCTCCATCAGCTCCTCGACACCGCGGATTCCGCCGGCCTCCATCACCACGCGTTCCTTCCGTCGTCCGGGCACAACCGATCGCAACTGCTCCCCGAGCAGACCAGCTTCGGTCGACACGCCGACGTACGAGGTGCTGAACTCCTGGAGAAGACAAGCAGTCCAGACCGGATTTTACTTTCCCGTTGAGCGGAACCCCGCTCAAATGTGTACGCTGAGGCACACGGACGGCCCCACCCGGGCCACGCTCCGTATCCAGAACGACGGCGCCACCGCGACCGGATTGCCCTCTTCTCCCTGCCCGGTGCGGTACGCCCGCCGGGTTTCGCGACACGAAGGAGTGCGCGGTGACACGAGATCTGAAGAAGAAGCACGAGCAGGGCCTGGCAGAGGGCCCGGAACGGCACACCCGCTCCGACGAGCTCGGCAGCCTGGAAGTGTGGGCCCGCTCCGCGCCGATCCGGCTGGCCGGGTACGAGGACGACCTGGCGGAGCCGCACATCCTGCCCGGCATCGACTGACCGCCCCCTGCCGCTCCCGGCAGGACCACGACCGCCGCCCCCGGGCCACCCGGCCACGGGGGCGACGCGTGCCCGCGGGCGCGCCGCACCGGCGGCCACGGGGACCGCACCGCCCCCGACGGCCCGACGCCCGACGGCCCTCGCCGGACCCGACACCCGACACCCGGCACCCGACAACCGGCACCCGGGACCCGACAACCGGCACCCGGGACCCGGCACCCGGCACCCGACACCTGGGACCTGGTGGCCGACACTCATCCGGCTCCCTCCGGTGGCTCACCCGGATGGCGGTGGGAGGCCCCGTGCTCGCCCCCGGACCCGCACGAGTTGCCGATCCAGTACGTCGACGTACGCGATCCGGCCCGGTGGACCCTGGACGCGGCGGCGGCCGGACTCGCCCGCGGGTACACCGTGCCCTGCTGTCCCCGGCCGGGCCGACCGGCCCCGCTCCGGCCTGGACCGCGAGCGGGCGGACTCACTCCTCGCCGGACCCCGACGGCGGTCCGGCCGAAGGCGACCGCGACGGAGCCGGTCCCGACGCCTCCGGCACCCGAACCGCGAGGCGGGTGGGCGGCAGGTACTCCCGCACCAGCCGGCGGTGCCACCACGCACCCGTCTCGCGCAGCTCCCGCCAGGTGGTGAACCGGTACCGGTACAGCCGGGCCCGTACGAACACCGGCGGGGCGTCCGGGAACGGGTTGTGCCGGAGCAGCCGCAGCGTGTCCCGATCGCCCACCAGCAGCCGTTCCACGAACGGCCCGAACCAGTCGCGGGCATAGCCGGGGGAGAGCGCCGCGAACCACATCAGCCAGTCCAGCCGCAGATGGTACGGCGCGAACTGGCGCGGCATCCGGCGCACGTCCCCCGGCTTGCCCCTGAACCCGTACTCCCGCCAGTCCCCGTCCTCGCGCGGCACATGGTCCCCGGTGCCCTCCACCACCACCTCGTCCCTTATCCGGCCCACCGTGCCGAACGCCCCGTACGTGTTCACCAGGTGCAGCGAGTCGAAGGACCGGTTCATCACCTGGCGACGGGACAACATGTTCCGTACCGGATGCCGGCTCAGGACGAGCACCAGCACGGTCGCCGCGCACACCAGGACCGCGAACCAGACCGGCGGGGACCGGTACGCCGCGGCCGGCGGCGGACCGGTGAGCCCGGTGAAGTCCACCGCGGACACGGTGATCGTGATGGTGATCCAGTTCAGCCAGGCGAAATTACCCGACACCACCAGCCACAGCTGGGTGGCGATGATCAACCCGGCCGCCACCGAGGCCACCGGCTGCGGAGTGAACAGCAGCACCGGTACCCCGAGTTGGGTCACGTGGTTCGCCGCGCACTCCACCTTGTGCAGCGGCTTGGGAAGATGATGGAAGAACCAGCTCAGCGGTCCCGGCATGGGCTGGGTCTCGTGGTGGTGGTAGAGGCAGGTCAGCTGCCGCCAGCAGGCGTCCCCGCGCATCTTGATCAGACCCGCGCCGAACTCCACCCGGAACACCAGCCAGCGCAGCAGGAACAGCACCAGCACCGGCGGGCCGACCTCCGCGTTCCCCAGGAACACCGCCAGGAAACCCGTCTCCAGCAGTAGCGACTCCCAGCCGAAGGCGTACCAGGTCTGCCCGACGTTCACGACCGACAGGTAGAGCAGCCACAGCACCGCCCACATCGCCATCGCACAGCCCAGCGGCACCGCGTCACCCGCGCCCGCCGCGAGCGCGGCCGCCAGCAGCGCCCCGCCCCACGCACAGGACGCGAAGAGCCGGTCGGAATAGCGCCATTGGAACAGGCTGGGCGCCCGGCGGAACGGCACGTACCGCACGTAGTCGGGCACCGGCAGCATCCCACGGGAGCCGATCAGCGCCCGGAACTGCAGCGCCGCCGCGACGAAGGCGACGAGGTAGAGCCCGGCCAGGGCCCGCTGGAAGACCAGCCGGCCCAGCCAGTACCCGGGCGACGTGAACCAGTCCATCACCTCCAGTATCGGCCCGGCCCGGGCCGCACGGCACGACCCGGCGGAACCCCAGGGGGGTGTCCGGCGGACGGCGGCCCCGCCGCAGCCCGCCGGACGCCCCGGGTTTCGGCCGGTCGGGGCAAGTACGGCGGGGTGGGAGCAACGGGCGGCGGACCCCGCTTGCGACACCCCCGGGCATACGTCAGACAGGAGGGGTATCCGGGGAAAGGAAGAACCACGTGAGGCCGAACCACGTGCCGAAACACGTGCCGAACCAGGTGCACGGACCGACACCTCGTCAGGCGCCGCGCCGCCACGCGCCGGCCGGCGCCGCCCTCCTCGCGCTGCTCGGCCTCCTCGCCGCGGGCTGCAGCGCCTCGGACGAGAGCCCGGCCCCGCCCGCCGAGAGCCAGGAACTCTTCCTGCAGCCGGTCGGCGCCGCCGAGCCCGACCCGTTCACCCAGTCCACCGCCACCGGCGAGTCCGCCCCGCTGCAGCCGCCGGTCCCCAATCCGACCGGCCAGGGCATCCGTACCATCGGCGGCGCCACGCCGGGCCTGTACGGCGGCACCCCGCGGCTGGGCAGCTGCGACATCGAACAGCAGGTCAGGGCGCTCACCGACGAGAAGTCCAAGGGCAAGGCCAAGGCCTTCGCCGAGGCCACCGGCATCGAAACGGACCGGATTCCGGAGTACCTGCGCTCCCTCACCCCCGTCGTGCTGCGCGCCGACACCCGGGTGACCAGCCACGGTTTCCGCGACGGCACCTCCCACCCCTTCCAGTCCGTGCTGCAGGCCGGCACCGCCGTGCTGGTGGACGCCCACGGGATGCCCCGGGTCCGCTGCTCCTGCGGCAACCCCCTCGCATCGCCGCGCGCCGCCAAGGGCGCACCGGCGCCGCAGGGACGGCCGTGGTCCGGCTACCACCCCAACCAGGTCGTCGTCATCGAGCCCACCGCGCACGCCCTCGACAAGCTGGTGATCGCGAACCTCACCGACAACACCTGGATCGAGCGGCGCACCGGCGACGACGGGGCCCAGGACCGGCCCCCGCAGGTGATGCCCCCGTACAGCCCGCAGGACGGCATTCCGGCCCATGCCGCGGCGCCCGCCCCGGCCGGGACCCCACAGGCGGAGTCCTGCACCCCGGGCGAGCCGGACTGCACCGCGTCCGTGCCGATGCCGCCGGGCGGGCAGACCCGGCCGATCGACCCCGGGCCGCTGCCCCCGCCGAACATGCGGCCCGCCCGCCCGCAGGAGCAGCAGCAGGGGGCGGCCGGCGGCGACCCGTGGCTGCAGGGAGCGGCCGGCGGGGATCCGTGGCTGCAGGGAGCGGCCGGCGGTGACCCGTGGCTGCAGGGCTCCGCCGGCGGGGACGGTGCCGGCGGGGACCTCGCCCAGGACCCGAACGCGCCGGAGAACCAGCAGGGCCAGGCGCTGCCCGAGGACCAGCAGCTCCAGCCGGACCAGCTCGACCAGCTCGATCAGCCGGCCCCGCAGCCGGACGAGCAGGTCCTGCCCGACCAGCTCGACCCGCAGTTCCAGCCGCAGGACCAGGGCCCGTCGGACCAGCAGTTCGTGCCGGACGACCAGCTCCCGCAGGAACAGCTGGAGCAGTGGCAGCAACAGGAACAGCAGCAACAGGAACAGCAGCAACAGGACCCGTACGCGGTCCCGGACGAGGGCCTCACCGCGGACCAGGCGCAGCAGGCGGACCAGGGAGCGCAGCTGGGGAGCGCCTGAACCGCCCGTGTGTCATGGTGGACCGGTGCAGCCCACCGTATCTCTGCCGGACGACTGGCCCGCACACCCGGACCGGTCCCTCGCGCTGAACAGGATGGGCAGCTTCGACTGGGACCTGGTCACCGGGTCCATGCACATGGACGCCCCGGCACTGGACGTCTTCGACACGGCCGCCGAGGACTACGACGGTCGGCCGGAGTCGCTCGCCCCGCGGGTCCCGCCGGCCGAGTCGGTACGGCTGGACGCGCTGGTGTCCAGCGCGCTCAAGAGCGGCGCCGAGAGCTACGGCGCGTACTTCCGGATCCGCTGCCGGGACGGGGAGCTGCGCTGGACCCACACCCAGGGCCGGGTGCTGCGCGACGCCGAGGGCCGCCCGTACCGCATCATCGGCATAGTCCGGGACGCCACGGAGGAGCTGAACCACTCCGCCGAACGCCTCGGGCTGGACGAGGAGCGCCGCCGCCAGACCTCCGTCGTCGAGGCGACCACCGCCGCCCTGGCCCACGCCCGCACCGTGCAGGACGTCATCGACGCGCTGAGCGACGCCCACGGCCTGGAGCGGCTCGGTTCCATGGGCATGGTCATGGGGCTGGTCGAGGCCGGACGGATCCACCTGGTCGCCGAGGGCCCGCAGGGCAGCTTCGTCCCCGGCACCCGGTTCACCCGGATCGACGAGGAATACCCGATGAGCGAGGTGGTCCGCTCGCTCCAGCCGAAGTTCATCCACTCCCCGCAGGAGTTCGCCGACGGCTACCCCTACCTCTGGTCGAAGATCACCCACATGGAGATCTCGGCGGCCGCCTACCTGCCGCTGATCGCCCAGGCCCGCCCCATCGGCGCCATCGGACTCCTCTACCAGGACAAGGACGGCTTCACCCAGGAGGAGCGGAACCTGCTCGTCGCCCTGGGCAGCAGCATCGCGCAGAGCCTGCAGCGCGCCATGCTGCTGGAGCAGGAGCACGACATCGCGGAGGGGCTGCAGCAGGCCATGCTGCCGCGCCGGATCCCCAAGGTGCCGGGCGCGCAGATCGAGGTCCGCTACCGCTCCGCCCGGATGGGCCGGGACATCGGCGGGGACTGGTACGACGTGATCCCGCTGCCCGGCGGGCGGGTCGGCGCGGTCATCGGCGACGTCCAGGGCCACGACACGCACGCCTCCGCGGTCATGGGGCAGCTGCGCATCGTGCTCCGCGCGTACGCCACCGAGGGGCACTCCCCGGCCACCGTGATGGCGCGGGCCTCGGCCTTCCTGCACGAGCTCGACACGGACCGCTTCGCGACCTGCACGTACGCCGAGGCCGACCTCGACACCGGGGTGCTGCAGCTGGTCCGGGCCGGGCACATCGACCCGCTGGTCCGCACCCGCGACGGGGACTGCCGGCGGCTTCCGGTGGAGGGCGGCATGCCCCTGGGCCTGTCGTCCGAGTTCGGCCGTCTGGAATACCCGGTGACCACGGTGGAGCTCGACCCCGGGGAAACGCTTCTGCTGTGCACCGACGGCCTGGTCGAACAGCCCGGCGCCGACCTCGACGACGGCGTCCGCTTCCTGGTCCGCACGGTCCAGAGCCTGCCGGGGGACCTGCGGAGGCTGGCGGACCGGCTGTGCGAGCTCGTCGACGAGCGCGGCGGGGACGACGACATGGCGCTGTTGCTGCTGCGCCGCGAGATCCCGGAGTCCGAGCAGGGCGGCGGACGCCTCCAGCAGCACGTCGCCCAGAACGATCCCGAGGCACTGGTCTCGGCCCGACACATGATCGGCGCGGCGGTACGGGCCTGGGGCGCGCGCGAGCGGGCCGACGAGATCGAGCTGGTGGCCGACGAGCTGATCGTCAACGCCCTGATGCACACGGACGGCCCGGCGATCGTCACCCTCCGGGTGCTGACCGGGCCCGAGCGGCGGCTCCGGGTGGAGGTCGAGGACCGTTCGAGCGCCCTGCCCCGCCGTCGCGAGGCGGGGGAGTCGGGAGTCTCGGGCCGCGGACTGATGCTGGTGGACCGGCTGGCGGACGTATGGGGCGTCGAGCCGCGCGGTGGCGGCAAGTGCGTCTGGTGCGAGTTCGCCATGACCTGAGCCATGACCTGAGCCATGACCTGAGCCATGACCTGAGCCGTGCCTTGGCGTGCACCGGGCCTGGGGTGCACCGGCCGTGCACCGGCGGGGCCCGGCATGCACCGGCGGGGTCCGGCATGCACGGGGCCTGCCGGACCGGCCCCGGGCCCCCGATGGCGGTCCGTGCCGGGCGGCGGCAGGCTGGTGGCATGCCCGAGCTGCCCGAGGTGGAGGCCCTCAAGGACTTCCTCGGCGAGCACCTCACCGGCCGGCAGGTCGTCAAGGTGCTCCCCCTGGCCATCAGCGTGCTCAAGACCTACGACCCGCCGCTCGGCGCCCTGGAAGGCGGCACGGCGGGTCCCGTCACCCGGCACGGCAAGTTCCTCGCCCTCCGCATCGGGGACCTGTACCTGGTCACCCACCTGGCCCGGGCCGGCTGGCTGCACTGGCGGGACGAGACGCCGGACCGCCCGCCCAGGCCCGGCGGGAAGAGCCCGCTCGCCCTGCGGGTCGTCCTCGACGACGGCTCGGGCTTCGACCTCACCGAGGCGGGCACCCAGAAGCGGCTGGCCGTGTACGTCGTCCACGACCCGCAGGAGGTGCCCGGCATCGCCCGCCTCGGGCCCGACCCCCTCGCCGCAGGCTTCGACCGGGACGCCTTCGCCGCACTCCTGCGCGGCGAACACCGCCAGGTCAAGGGGGTGCTCCGCGACCAGAGCGTCATCGCCGGCATCGGCAACGCCTACAGCGACGAGGTCCTGCACGCGGCCCGGCTCTCCCCGTTCAAACTCGCCTCCGCCCTCGACGAGGACCAGATCACAGGCCTCCACGAGGCCGTGCAGGACACCCTCCGGGACGCCGTCGAACGCTCGCGCGGCCTGGCCGCGGGGCGGCTGAAGGCCGAGAAGAAGACCGGGATGCGGGTCCACGGCCGGGCCGGCGAGCCCTGCCCGGTCTGCGGGGACACGATCCGCGAGGTGTCCTTCGCCGACTCGGCGCTCCAGTACTGCCCCACCTGCCAGACCGGCGGCAAACCGCTCGCCGACCGCCGCCTCTCCCGGCTGCTCAAATAGCCCGGCACGCCCGTACACTTCCTCGGCATGGCGGAGGAACAGCGGCCCGGGGCGGCACCGCGCCGGGAAGTGGTCACCGGGGTGCCCAGGGCGGCCCGCCGCCGGCCGCCCGCCCATGCGCCGGCCCGCTCGGAGATCTCCGAGCAGACCACCCTGGGCGCCACCTACGTACGGGCGCTGATGCGGAGCCAGCTGCGTGCCGCGCTCGGCGCGCTGGCGGCGCTGGCCCTGATGGTCGGCACCCTGCCGCTGCTGCTCGCGCTGCCCGGAGGCGGGTCCGGCGGCCTGGTGTGGGCGGCCCTCGGGGTGGCCGTGTACCCCCTGATGTGGCTGATCGCCCGCTGGTACGTGCGCCGTGCCGAGCGCAACGAAGCCGACTTCAGCAACCTGGTGGCCGACCCCAAGGACTCCTCGTCCTGAGGTCCCGTCGAGGGGGCTGCTACCGGCCCTGGACGCGAAGGGAGACGAGGGCCAGGTCGCGGAGTTCGCTGGGGCCCGGAGGTGGTGCCCGGCCGCGATTTCGGCGAGCGTGCTGAACTGTCCGGGGTAGACCATGACGGGCAGGTCGCGGCGGGTGAGGCAGCAGAAGACGGCGAACTCCTCGAGGAAGTACGCGCTGGACGTTTGCAGTCTGCGGGTCACGTACGGGGGCTCGGGTGGCCGCCGGGGCCCGTCACCAGGGGCCCCGGACGGCGAACCCTCCGGTCTAGGAGGCGTCCTTGACGGTGCCCGTCAGCAGCGGGCCGCGGACCGGCTGCCAGTCGGCGTCGTAGGTGACCAGACGGGCCCGCAGCTGCTCCACGGGCTCGCGCACCCGGTCGGCGACGGTGGGCACCGACACCTCCACGCCGAGGCTGCCCGCGGGGACGGTCGCCCCCAGGGGCTGTTCGGCGGCCACCGCGGACAGCGGCCGGGCCGGGCTGGGAACGGCGCCGAACCACTCCTTGAGCCACCCCGGGTCCACGTCCGCGGTGGACAGTTCCGGTCCCTTCGGGACGGGCAGCAGCTGGAACTGGCCCTGGACGTCGGCGTCCGCGACCTGCGACAGGGTGACCCGCCAGGTCAGCGCGCGGCCCTCGGTGACCGACGCGGCGACCGGGACGGCCTTCACCGTGGGCATCGGGTCGTCGTTGCGGGCGGTCACCCCGCCCGAGTGGGACCCGACCAGGGCGCCGCCCGCGGACTTCACGACCACGTCCTGGGTGCTGTCCCAGCCGTAGCGGGTGTTGCCGTGCACGGTGAAGGGCACGTCGACGGTCCGGTCGCCCGGCCGTACGGTGACGACCTTGGAGGTGGTCTTCCCCTCCCCGTCCGCCGCCCGGACGAACACCCGCACCTGCCCGCTGCCCTTGCCGGACACCTTCACCGGCACCCGGTACGTACGGGAGCCGGAGTCGCCCTCGGCCACCACCAGGCGGCCGACGTCCACGCGCGGGAGCGCGGCGGCCCGCGCGGCCGGGGTGCCGGGGCTCCAGCCCCAGGCGTCCACCAGCCAGGCCCGTCCGGAGCGGCTGCGCGGGATCAGCTCCAGGCTCCGGACCGTCTTCAGGTCCAGCCCGGCACGGGTGGCCGCGGCCAGCGGAAGCCGCAGTTCACGGGCCCAGTAGGAGGCGGTCCGGGCGGTTCCCGGCAGCCCGTCGACGGTGGTCCGGCCGAGCACCGCGCGGCGCCCGGAGCCATCGGTGAGGGCCACGTCCAGCTGGGTGCCGGTGCTGTTCGGCGGCACGATCAGGCGCAGCGCGAGCTCCTTGGACCCGGCCAGGGACACCGGCTCGGCCGGCCGTACGGTCACGGGCGCGCCGGGCGCCGTCCAGCGCAGGGCGACGGCGTCCCGGCCCGGCTCGCTGGAGACTTCCCAGCGGGCGAAGTGCGGGGAGGAACCGGCGGTGTCGGCAGGCAGACAGGCCCGCTTGGGGTCCGTGTCGACCTGGGCGCAGAGCCGCCCGCCGGTGACGGCCACGGACGGGCCGGGCAGGACCAGCGGGGTGCGGTGGCCGCCGACGGCGTGGGTGAGCACCTTCGCCGGGCCGGCGGACGGAACGCGCCTGCCGGTTCCGTCGAGCAGCGGACGGACCGCGTCGTCACCGGCGACGAACAGTCGCGCGGAGGCGGCGATGTACGCGGCGCCCGCGGTCTGCTGCTGCGCGGCCGTCAGCCGGGTGCCCTTGCCGGGCGAGCAGAGCGGGTCGGGGGTCTCCCCGGGCCAGAAGTCGTCGTCCGCCGGGGCCTTGGCCTGGCCGGGGGTCCACTCGGTGTTGAAGTAGTTGTGGTTGGCGCCGACCACGTAGACGGCGCTGTGCAGGGCGGTGCCGTTGCCGGTCCCGCGGGCGGCGTCGAGGAACTGCTGGCCCTGGAGGTCGGAGACGTCCCCGTCGCAGCCCGGCAGGAGGGTGGTGGAGGGTACGTCGGGAACCGGGTTCTGGCCGAAGAGGGTCGGGCCGATGAGCACGTTGCCGCGGATGTTCCAGTTCACCGGGCCCACTTGGCCGTCCTGGTCGGCCGGGGGCCGGTACAGGCTGTCCATGGCGGCCCGGTTGACCCCCTCACCGCCGCGCGAGTGGCCGACGAGCATGACCTTGGACAGGTCCGCGCGGGCGGTGGCCTTGACGGCCGCGGGGGCCGAGGCCGGGTTCCCCGCCCAGTTCGCCCACTGGGCGAGGTGACGGCGCACCAGTGAGGAGCGGGCCTGCGCGCCGGCGTCCTCCAGGCCGCCGTCCTGACCGTTGATGCCGTTGGCGGCGACGGACACGGTGACGTAGCCCTGCGAGGCGAGCAGTTTCTGGGCCTGCAGGTAGCCGTTCTGGCTGGGGATCGGCTGCCAGCCGCTCTTGCACGGCCAGTCCCCGCTGGTCTCGCCCCTGGTGTTGAAGCAGGTGCTGTGGCGGCCGTGCAGGAAGAGCACCAGCGGACGTCCGGCGGGGGCGTCGGCGGGGCCGACGACGGTGCCGCGCATCTCCACCGGGGCGGCGAGGCCGGGGAGTTTCACCGACGGCAGGGTGTACTCGCCGCTGACGGTGCGGTGCCGTCCCGGCAGCCCGGGGTCGACGGGGCCGGCCGCGGGCGGGGCCTCGGACGGGGCGTCCGGCCGGAACTGCTCGGAGCCGGCCGGGTCCGGGGTGGGAGCGGCGGCGTCGAGGCGACGGCCGCCGGCCAGCACCCGCAGGTCGTTTCCGGGGCCGATGCGCAGTCCGGCGGCGTCGAGGGTGAAGGTCCGGCCGTCGGGTCCGGCCGTGGGGAGGCCGAGCAGCTGGTCCCCGGAGCGGAACTCGACCCGGGCGTCACCCATGGGGACGCGGCGGTCGGCGGTCCACTGCAGGCGGCGTCCGGCCCCCGTGCCGGTGATCCGCCAGCCCGGCGGGAGGTCTGTGGTGGCGCCGGTCGCCGGTGTCGGTCCGGCGGCGTCCGGCCGGCCGGCGGGCGCGGGGGAGGGCTGCGCGAATGCCGGGGCGGGTGCCGCCGAGGCAAGGGCGAGCACCGCCGTGGCCGCGGTCACCACGTGTGTGACACGTATCAAGGTGGTCTTCCTCGGTTCGGGTTGTGTCGGGCGGCGGCGGTGGTCGGCCGTCGCCTGCCTTCGCTCCCGGAGGATGGCGGGAACCGGGCCGGGGTTGCCTCCCGGCCGGAACCGTGCACCGATGAACGCGATCCGAGAGTGCGGTTTGTGAGTGTCTGATCGCTTTGTCGTCGACTGATGGAGTGGACCGTGGCGGAGTCGGCCGGCCCCGTGCGGAGGTGGGCGTCGGGTGGGGGCGGCCCGCCAAGGCCCCCGTCTCTGATCGATGTTCTTCCGTGCCCACGGAATAACGCTGCACGTGGCTGGGGTTGTGCCCCGCTGAACGCATGGCAGAACGGTTCGGTTTGATGGAGGAGCAGATCATGACTCAGCAGCTCGCGGGGAAGACGGCCTTGGTCACCGGTGGTTCTCGGGGAATCGGAGCGGCGATCGTCCGTCAGCTGGCGGCAGACGGTGCTGCCGTCGCCTTCACCTACAACTCCTCGAAGGAGAAGGCGGAGGAGCTCGCCGGTGAGCTCGGCCCGCGGGTCGTCGCGTTACCGGCCGACAGCTCCGACGCCACTTCCCTGCAAGCGGCCGTGACGGCCACCGTCGAGACCTTCGGCTCTCTCGACATCCTCGTCAACAACGCCGGGGTCGGCCGCTTTGCGCCGCTGTCCGATCTGACCCTCGACGACTTCGACGAGATGTTCTCGGTGAACGTCCGGGCGATCTTCGCCGCCGTCAAGGCCGCCGAACCCCACTTCACCACGGGCTCCCGGGTCATCAACATCGGCAGCGTCAACGGAGATATATCGCCCTTCCCGGGTCTTTCGCTCTACTCGGCCTCCAAGGCCGCCGTGTCCGGGCTCACCCGCGGCCTGGCCCGGGACCTCGGCCCGCGCGGCATCACCGTCAACAACGTCCTGCCCGGCCCCGTCGATACCGACATGAACCCCGCCGACGGCGAATTCGCCGACGTCGTCACCCCCCGAACCGCCCTCGGCTACTACGCGACCCCCGACGACATCGCCGCGACCGTCTCGTTCCTCGCCTCGCCGGCCGCCCGCTACGTCACAGGCAGCGACTGGACCGTCGACGGCGGCCTGACCGCCTGACCCGCCCGAAGCCGACCCCGCCGACGCCCGGCCGCGTCGGCGGGGTCGGCTGTTGAACCCTTCCTCCCACCCGCTTCACCGCTCTCGCCGCCCTCACCGACGCCGGCCGGCCGATGCGGGCCCGCGACCTGCCGATCCGCCCGAAGAACACCGAAGGCATCCGGTCCAAGCCGAAACGCCTGGTCACACGAGGCATCCTCACCGAACCCGAACCCGAATCCGAGCCCGGCCCGTTCACCGGAACGGGCACTGCGTCACGTACCGCACTTCGACGTGAACTCGCCCGTCCTCAGAAGAGGTGCATGGCCAAATGGCCGAGAGGGAGGCCGAGTTGCCAGGCGGGGGTCCAGACCCGCTCGTTCTCGTCGAGGCCGGGCGGGTCGCCGGTCTCGGGGAACTCCGCGGGCCGGGCCGGGTCGAGGTCGGTGGCGAACAGCTCCGTGCGGTCCAGCCAGTGCCAGGCCGCCCGGGCCAGCTCCAGGTCAGGGTCCTCGCCGCGGCCCTCCTCCCGGGCCGCCTCGCCCAGTTGGAGGAACCTGGTGTGCACCCAGTCCCGCCAGGGGTGCCCGTACGCGGTCAGCGAGAGCCATTCGTCGAGCTGGGACACCACCCGGATGCCGGAGAGCTCGCCGGCCGCGTCGGAGAGGTAGATCGTCAGGGCGAGGGTGTCCCGCCCGGCCCGGAACTCCAGCGTGCCGACCGGGATCAGCCGGCCCGTGCGCAGCAGCTCGTCCGCGATGTATTCCGCGTAGAGCCAGGCCATGGGCACCGCGAGCCCGCCGTCACTGGTGCCGTTCATCCCCTCGGGCTGCACCGTTTCCACCTTCTCCCGGGTGTCGTGCCGTGCGTCGTACGCGTCGAGCCTTGCCGGAGCGGCTCCCGGACCGGGGGTTGTTTACCAAACTTGAACGTTCCGGTGCCGTTTCCGATGGATTCGAGACACCTTGCGGACAGGTGACGGCCGGTCCGCATCGCTCGCCCGGTGTTCCGACCGGTCCGGCGGGGGCCGGCGTCAGGCGCCGAGCCCGTACCCCTGGAGGTCCTTCCGCAGGGCGCGCAGCGCGTAGTACGTACGGGACTTGACGGTGCCGGCGGGGATGCCCAGCTCGCGGGCGGCCTCGGCGACGGACCGGTCCCGGAAGTAGACCTGCACCAGCACCTCGCGGTGCTCCCGCCCCAGGCTTCCCACGGCCCGCCGGACGTCGAGGGCGGTGACCGCCCCGGTCACCCCGTCGACCGGCGCCGGTGCCTGCTCCAGATCCTCCTGGCCGATCTCCTGGGGCCGGGACAGGCGCGCCCGGCGGGCGTCGATGGCGAGCCGCCGGCCCACGGTGAAAAGCCAGGGCCGCATCGACGCGTGCCCGCTCTCCAGGGCTTCCGGATGCTGCCAGGCCCGGACGAGGGTTTCCTGGACCAGGTCCTCGGCGCGCTGGGTGTCCCCCTGGGTGAGCCCGAGGAGGAAACCGAACAGGGCTCGGCCGTGCTCGCGCTGGAGTTCGGTCAAGGACTGGGCGTCCGTGTGCCGGACGGTGGCAGAGGGTGTCACCGGGTGGCTCCTTCCGGGTTCCGTGCGGCTCGACATGCCCACCCTGACCTGCGCGGAGCCGCCCGGGAACCGCCGGGCGGGGCCGGTGCGCCCAACCACCCGGGCGGCCCGGTGGACGGCAGCCTTCCACGACGAACGGTCGAACGGTTCGGCGAACGGGTGGGGCGGGCCCCGGCCGGCGGGGAGCCGTGCCGGCCCGACGGGTGGGACGGATCCCCGCCCGAAGGGTGAGGCGCACCCGCTCCGCGGCCCCGGTCCTTGACTTTGCGCGCCGTCTTCTGTGGATTTCAGATGATCGGATCGTCATACCGGCAGATGTGTCAGCACACGAGGGAGCTGGGCCGATGACCACGTGCACCCGGCGGGCCGCCGCCGTCCTGTCCGCGCTCCTGCTGGCGGCTGCCGCCGCCGGCTGTTCCGCGGACGGGGACCCGGCCACGGGCCGCCTCGCGCCCGACTCCACCCGCCGCCCATCCGGCCCCGCGATGCCCTCCGGCGCCCCGGGCACCCCCACGCCCCAGGGCTTCACGCTGGTCGCCAGCGGCGACGTCCTCCCGCACCTCTCGGTCATCAACCGTGCCCGGGCCGACGCGGGCGGCGACGGCTACGACTTCGCGCCGATGTTCGCCTCGGTCGAGCCGGCCGTCGCCAAGGCCGACCTGGCCCTGTGCCACATGGAGACCGTGTACGGCGACGAGGACGGCCCGTTCAGCGGCTACCCGGCCTTCGTCTCCCCGCCACAGGTGGCCGACGGCCTCAAGGACACCGGGTACGACGGCTGCTCCACCGCGTCCAACCACACACTGGACGACGGCGCGGACGGCCTGCGCCGCACCCTGGACCGGTTCGACAAGGTCGGCCTGAAGCACGCCGGTTCGGCCCGTACCGCGGCCGAGGCGGCAGCCCCGGCAGCGGTGTACCGGGCGGGCGGGGCACGGGTCGCGCACCTCGCGTACACCTTCGGCACCAACGGCAGCCCGATGCCGGAGGGCATGCCGTGGGCGGTCGGCCTGATGGAACAGGACAAGATCGTCGCCGACGCGCGCGCGGCCCGCCGGGCCGGCGCCGACGTGGTCCTGGTCAGCCTGCACTGGGGCACCGAATGGCAGACCGAACCGGACGAGCAGCAGCTCGCCCTGGGCCGCGCCCTGACCGCCTCCACGAGCGGCGGCCGGCCGGACGTCGACCTCATCCTCGGCACCCACGCGCACATTCCGCAGGCGTACGAGAAGGTCAACGGGACCTGGATCGTCTACGGCATGGGCGACCAGGTCGCCGGCACCATGTTCAACCACTCGGGCGATTTCGACCCGCGAGGGAACTACGGTTCCCTCGCCCGCTTCCGCTTCGAGCCGCCGACCGCGGCGGGGCAGCGCTGGCAGGTCACCCGTGCCGAGTTCATCCCGCAGTGGATGGACCGCGACGCCGGCCGCGTGATCAACCTCCCGGCGGGCCTGGCGGCGGACCCGGACCGCGCGGACTACGAGACCGCCCAGGAGGCCATCACGGAAGCCGTCCTCAGCCGGGGCGCCGCCAAGCAGGGCCTGACCATGGGCCGCTAGGGGACGCCCTCCGGGTGAGGCCGGCCCGCGCCGGGGCCGCCGTTAACGGCCGGCGGGGGACCGGCCCTCCGGGAAGCGCGGCCGGGCCCCGAAAATTACCCTGCGAGACATGAGCGTCAGCGCAGCTCCCCTCCACGAGGCCCACGGGACCCGGAACGCCTTCCCGGGCCGGGTCCCCGACGGCTTCGCCGCGTTCTTCGGGGCACTGGGCCTGCTCTGCGCCCTGCTGGCGCTCTCCCCGACCCTGCGCCGCCTGCTCCGCCCGCTGGTGCGGTTCATCGACCTCACCCTGGTGCCGGTCAGCGCGAACCTCGCCTACGCCGTCTTCCTGTTCCTGCTCGCCGCCGCCCTCGGCACCCGCAAGAAGGTCGCCTGGTGGATCGTCATCACCTATCTGGCCCTGCTGATCCTCACCGACCTGCTGATCCTGCTGGACGGCGCATATCCCCTGGTGGAATCCGTCCCCTCCGGGGTCATCGGCATCGCCGCGATGGCCGTCCTCGTCCTCGCCCGCCGGGAGTTCTACGCCGCCTCCCGCCCCGGGGCCCTCTGGCGGGCCCTGCTCGTGCTCGGCCTCGGCCTGCTCGCCGCGGTCCTCCTCGGCTGGGGCCTGGTCGCCCTGTTCCCCGGCACCCTCCCGCGCGACCAGTGGCTGGACTGGGCGGCCAAGCAGGTCTTCGGCGGACTCTTCTCCGCCCGCCAGTTCGACGGCCGCCCGCCCCGCTGGCTCTACTTCCTGCTCGGCCTGTTCGGCGCCCTCGCCCTGCTGAACGCGGCCGCCACCCTCTTCCGTTCGCAGCGGCTGACCGCCGCCCTGCACGGCGACGAGGAGCCCCGGATCCGGGCCCTGCTCGGCGCGTACGGACGCAACGACTCCCTGGGCTACTTCGCCACCCGCCGCGACAAGGCCGTGGTCTTCGCCCCCAACGGCAAGGCGGCCGTCACCTACCGCGTGGAGGCGGGCGTCTGCCTGGCCAGCGGTGACCCGGTCGGCGACCCGGTCGCCTGGAGTCCGGCCATCGACGCCTGGCTGGCCGTCGCCCGCCGGTACGGCTGGCAGCCTGCGGTGATGGGCGCCTCCGAGGAGGGCGCCACCGCGTACGCGCGGTCCGGCCTCGGCGCGCTCCAGCTCGGCGACGAGGCCATCCTCCAGGTCGCCCGCTTCGACCTCGACGGCCGCGACATGCGGGTCACCCGCCAGGCCGTCAACCGGGTCCGGCGCACCGGCGCCACCGTCCGCATCCGCCGCCACACCGCGCTCACCGACGAGGAGATGCGGCGGATCATCGACCGCGCGGACCACTGGCGCGACACCGAGACCGAACGCGGCTTCTCCATGGCCCTGGACCGGCTCGGGGACCCCGCCGACGGGGACTGCCTGCTCGTCGAGGCCCTGGACGAGGACGGCGGGCTGATCGCCCTGCTCTCCTTCGTCCCCTGGGGCCGGGACGGGATCTCCCTGGACCTGATGCGCCGCGACCGGTCCGCCCCCAACGGGGTGATGGAGTTCATGGTCGCCGAGCTCTGCGCCGCCGCGCCCCGGCTGGGCGTCCGCCGGATCTCCCTCAACTTCGCCGTGTTCCGGTCGGTCTTCGAGGAGGGCGGCCGGATCGGCGCCGGCCCGGTCCTCCGGCTGTGGCGCAGGCTGCTGCTGTTCTTCTCCCGCTGGTGGCAGCTGGAGGCGCTGTACCGCTCCAACGTGAAGTACGGCCCGGAGTGGTACCCGCGCTTCCTCTGCTACCAGGACGCCGGCTCACTGGCCCGGGTCTCGCTGGCCTCCGGCATCGCCGAGGGCTTCGTCTCCGTACCGAGCCTGCGCGGGATGTGGGGCAGGGGCCACCCCAAGGGCGTCACCGCCCCCGCGACCACCGAAGGCCTGCCGCCCATCGCCGCCCTCGGCCTGGACACGGCCGAAGGGGAGCCGGGCGCCCCCGGCGAACGGCTGCCCGACCAGGTCCGGGTACGGCACGCCAAACTCGACCGGCTCATCGCGGCCGGCACCGACCCCTACCCGGTCGGCATCCCGCAGCGCACCCACACCGCGGCCGCCCTGCGCGCGGCCCACCCCGGCCACCCGGCCGGCACCCGGACCGGCGAGCGGACCACCGTCGCGGGCCGGGTCATGGTGGTGCGCGACCTGGGCGGCGTGGTCTTCGCCGTGCTCCGGGACTGGTCCGGGGACGTCCAGCTGATGTTCACCCAGGACGAGTCCGGCCCGGCGGCCGTGGCCTCCTTCACCTCCCAGGTCGACTTCGGCGACCACGTCCTGGCCACCGGCGAGGTCGGGACCAGCCGGAACGGCGAGCTGTCCGTGGTCGTCTCCTCCTGGCAGCTCACCGGCAAGTGTCTGCGCCCGCTGCCGGACAAGCGGAAGGGTCTGGCCGACCCGGAGGCCCGGGTGCGCCGCCGCTACCTCGACCTGGTCGCCAGCCCGGAGGCCCGCGACGTGGTCCGGGCCCGGTCCACGGCGGTGCAGGCGCTCCGCCAGGGACTCCTGGACCGCGGCTACCTGGAGGTCGAGACACCGATGCTCCAGCAGATCCACGGCGGCGCCAACGCCCGCCCGTTCCGCACCCACATCAACGCCTACGACCTGGACCTGTACCTGCGCATCGCCCCCGAGCTGTACCTCAAGCGGCTGTGCGTCGGCGGTATGGAGAAGGTCTTCGAGATGGGCCGCACCTTCCGCAACGAGGGCGTCTCCTACAAGCACAACCCCGAGTTCACGATGCTGGAGGCGTACCAGGCGTTCGCCGACTACGACGTGATGCTCGACCTGACGCGGGAGCTGATCCAGGGCGCCGCCACCGCCGCCTTCGGCTCCCCGGTCGCCCGCAAGGCAGGCCCCGACGGCCGGCTGACCGAGCACGACATCTCCGGCGCCTGGCCCGTGAAGACCCTCTACGGGGCGGTCAGCGAGGCCCTCGGCGAGGAGGTCGACGCGGACACCGAGGAGCACGTGCTGCGCCGCCTGTGCGACCGGGCCGGGGTCCCGCACATCCCGGAGGACACCCGGGGCGACGTGGTGCTGGAGATGTACGAGCGGCTGGTCGAGGAGAAGACCCAGCTCCCCACCTTCTACAAGGACTTCCCCACCGACGTCTCCCCGCTGACCCGCCAGCACCGCAGGGACCCCAGGCTCGCCGAACGCTGGGACCTCGTCGCCTTCGGCACCGAACTGGGCACCGCCTACTCGGAACTGACCGACCCGGTGGAACAGCGGCGCCGCCTCACGGCCCAGTCGCTGCTGGCGGCCGGCGGCGACCCCGAGGCGATGGAACTCGACAACGACTTCCTGGACGCCCTGGAATACGCCATGCCCCCGACCGGCGGCCTGGGCATCGGAGTGGACCGCCTCGTCATGTTCCTCACGGGCCTGACCATCCGCGAAACCCTGCCCTTCCCGCTGGTCCGCCGCGGCTGAGCCGCGGCGGAGGCGGCCGCGGCCGGGGGAGGGACGTCAGCCCAGGAAGGACAGGCGGACCTGGCGGTGCGGGTTGTCCTTGTTGGTGTCCACCAGGCAGACCGACTGCCAGGTGCCGAGGGCGAGTTCGCCGCCGATCACCGGCAGGGTGGCGTGCGGGGCGACCAGAGCGGGCAGGACGTGGTCCCGGCCGTGTCCCCGGCTGCCGTGCCGGTGCTGCCAGCGGTCGTCGCAGGGCAGCAGCTCGGTCAGCGCCGCCAGCAGGTCGTCGTCGCTGCCCGCGCCCGTCTCGATCACCGCGATGCCCGCGGTGGCGTGCGGGACGAACACGTTGAGCAGCCCGTCGCGGCCCCGGGCGGCGGAGTCGAGGAAGGCGGCGCACGCGGTGGTCAGATCGTGCACGCGCTCGCCGGTGCCGGTGGTGATGTCGAGTACCTGGGTGCGGAAGTTCCCGTTCATGCCTCACATGGTGCCGTCCGTCCCGGGCGTGGCGCGGGACGGACTTAGGCCGACCGGGTGAGGGGGCGGCGGCGCGTACGCGACTCTCGACATCTCCGACTGTCTCGTTGATACGTAGTACTAATGAAGAACGATGAGCTGTCCACGGGGAGGCGGTTCGTCCTGCGCGCCGCCGTGTTCATCGGGGTCGCGGTCGCCGTCGGGCTGGTCGGCGAACGGCGGGCCATTCCGCCCGGCGCACCGGAGGGCGCGGGACCACCCGGCCCCGGCGGTGCCGCCGGCCCCGGCGCGGGACCGGGCGCGGGCACCGGGGGAGCGGCGGCCGGGGCCGGTGGCGCGCCCGGCCTCCGGGCCCAGGGGCCGCCCCCGTCGACGTACCGGCTCAAGCCCAGCCTCAGCGAGGCCCCGCCGCGCTACCGGCGCAACCCCCTCTCCGTCCGCAGCAGACCCATCCTGGAGCTGCCCGTCACCCCGAGCACGGGCAGCTCGATGGTGCTCACCTTCGACGACGGGCCCGACCCCCGGTACACCCCGGGCATCCTGGACACCCTCGCCCGCCACGGGCAGCGGGCCATGTTCTTCGTCTGCGGGGAGATGGCGACCGTCCACCGGGACCTGGTACGCCGGATGGTCGCCGAGGGGCACGTCATCGGCAACCACACCTGGACCCATCCGCTCATCCCCAAGCTGTCCCGCCCCGCCCTCGCCGAGGAGATCAGCCGCACCAGCGACCTCGTGGAGCAGATCACCGGGGAGCCGCCCCTGTGGTTCCGGGCACCGTTCGGGGCCTGGAACCGGGCGGCGTTCGAGATCGGCGCGGAGCTCGGCATGGAGCCGCTGGCCTGGACCGTGGACACGTTGGACTGGCAGGAGCCGGGCACCGGCACCATCATCTCGCGGGTGCTGCGGGGCGCAGGCCCCGGCGTGATCGTGCTCAACCACGACGCGGGCGGCAACCGCTCGCAGAGCGTCCACGCCCTGCAGGCCTACCTTCCCCAACTCCTCGCCCGGGGCTACCGGATGACCCTTCCGGTGGCGCCGCGCTGACCTCCTGGTGCCTTCGGGTGCCTCCGGGGCGCGCACGGGCCGTGGGCGGGCGCTCCCGCCCACGGCCCGCGGGACCGACCACCTCGGTGTGGAGCGACGACGGGCGGGCGCCACGGCGCCAGGTCGGGATGCTCCTTCGGCATGGGGTCGGTCGTCGCCTAGAGTGCTGTCGCGAGGGTGTCCACGTCGTTCGTCACAAAACGATCTTGGGCACCCTCGTTCTCGTCTCCGCAGGCACCCCTTGGACCACAGCACCAGGAGGAACCAGTGTCATACCCGCAACTCCTCACCCCCGAGGAGAAGCTCGCCGACGCGAAGAAGCTGTTGAGCCTCCCGCGCATCGTCGTGATCTGCGGCTCCACCCGCTTCATGACCGAGATGAACGAGGCCGATCTGCGGGAGACCAAAGCCGGAAGGATTGTCGTCAAACCGGGCTGTGACATGAAGTCGCCGCACGAACTCTGGTCCGATCCTGTGGAGGCTGTGGCGCTGAAGGTCCGACTCGACGATCTGCACCGGGCGAAGATCCGGCTCGCTGATGAGGTGCTCGTAGTCGGCGACTACATCGGAGACAGCACCCGAGCCGAAATCGCCTACGCCCGGTCGCTGGGCAAGCCCGTGCGGTTCACGCACCCCGAAGTCGACCCTGACGCCTGACCGCCCGCCGCCACCTCGACGACCAGGGCCGGCAGCCCACCGCCTGGCCGTCTGGCGGTGGCTTCGGCCGCCGTCCACCCCACACCCTCCGCAGGCATCCCTTGGAATTGATCACCTAGCGGGCCTCCACCATCCGCGCGAAGACCACCACGTTGCCGTCGTAGCCCTTCGCCTTGGAGTAGCCGCCGCCGCAGGTGATCACCCGGAGTTCGGCGTGCCCGGTGTCCCCGTAGACCCGGGAGCCGGGGAAGGCGTCCTTGGCGAACACCTCCACGCCGTACACCTCGAACACCGCCGTGCGCCCGTCGTACCGCTGCACCTCGATGCGGCTGCCCTTGCGGACCGAACCCAGCCCGTAGAACACCGCCGGTCCACGGGCGTTGTCGACGTGGCCGACGATCACCGACGATCCCTGCTGGCCCGGCGAGATGCCGTTCAGGTACCAGCCGGCCAGGTTGTTGTCCTCCGCCGGCGGCGCGTCGATCCAGCCCTGCGCGTCCAGCCCGACGGTCATCACCGGCGCGTCCACGCTGATGGACGGGATGCGGATCCGCTGCACCGACGAGTGGTCCAGCAGCTGCATCCCCAGCGGTGCCCGCGGTGCGTCCGCCGGGAGCTGGTCCGCCGTCACCTTGACCGCGGAGGCCGCGGTGGGCTGCGGCGGCCCGTCGGCGATGCTCGATCCGTTCCGCATCATGGCCAGGCCGCTGAGCAAGACCAGGGCGATGACACCCCAGGGGGAGCGCCGCCTCCGCGGCGGCTCTTCCTCCATGAACATGGTTCCCTTTCCGACGCGGGGGTCCCGGCCCGCGTTCGACGTCCCTCCCCGGCGCCGTCGTGCTGGTTCGAGCTGCTTCTCCCCGACGCCCATGTTCACGCACGCTAAGCGCACACGGGCGGTACGGCGAGGGGGGAGGGGCGAACGGGTGGTGGGCCCGGAAGGGGTGCGCCCGTCCGGGTAATCGTCACATAAACGTCTGACGGGGCGTGACCTGCGGATCCGTCACCGGACCCGCGCGCTGCTCGGCGTGTCGCTCAACCTTGCGGCCCAAAGCCGGACATGCGCTGGTTGCGGGGCGGCCCGAGGGTTGCCTCCAGGGAGGCGTTCTCGTCGATCATCCCGGGCCACCGCTCCGGGGCGCTTCCCGCTGGAGGTTCCACCATGCGTGCCTTTCGCGCTCTTACCGTGACGGCGGCCGCCTTCGCCGCCGTCGGACTCAGCGCCCCGTTCGCCGCCGCGGACCCGCCGGGCACGGGCATCGGCGGCCAGGGGCCCAGCAATGTCGCGGTCAACCCCTTCTCCGTGCACCAGGGCTCCACGATGCAGGTGAGCGCGACCGGCTGCGGCAACGGCGGGACGGTCTCCTCGCCGGGAACCTTCTCGCCGGCCAACCTCTCTCCCGGCACGGTCGGATTCGCCAATGTCCGGATCTTCAACCACGCGACACCCGGCACCCACACGCTGCAGGTCAAGTGCAACGACAGCAGCCTCATCGCCACGCACCGCTTCCAGGTGCTCGCCGGCAGGGGTGCCCAGGGCGGCATCGGCGGATCGTTCGGCCCGTCGGCCACCGAGACCGCCATCGGCGCAGGGCTCGTCGGCACTTCCGCTCTAGGCGCGGGCGTCCACCTGATGCGCCGTCGCCGCCCGGCCCGCGGGCGGGCCTGACCGGACTGGACCTCCCCGGTCTGTGCCCGATCCGCCGACCGCCCCGGGTTCCGGCCAGGACCCGGGGCGGCGCCCTGTGCGGGCCCGCCCGGTCCGGGCCGGCTTGCGTCGGCAAACGCCCGCGCGGAGCGGCAGTGCCCGGAGCGGCAGGGCCCGTAGCGGTGATGCCCGGCGAGTGATGCCCGGAGCGTCAGTGCTTGCGGGCGGCGGCGCGACGGCGCAGCAGGACGTACGCCGTACCGCCGGCCGCGGCCACGAGCAGCGCGGCGCCGGCGGTGATCTCGGCGGTGCCGGAGCCGGTGACGCTGCCGCCGAGTCCGCCGCGGACGCCGAGCGAGGCGCCGGTGCCGGGGGTGGTGGCGGAGACGGTGGCCGGGGTGGTGCGGGGCGCGGACGGGATGTACGCCGGTGGGACTGCCGGGGGAACCACCGCCGGAGGAACGGCGGGCGGAACGGCAGAGGGCACGGCGGGAGGAACGGCCGGAGGAACAGTCCGGGGAACGGCCGGGGGAACCACCGGGGGAACGGCGGGTGCCACGGCGGACGGAGTGGCCCGGACGGTGGACGTGGAGCGGGCCGTCGGGGCACTCGTGCCGCCCGCGATGGTGAGGTCGCCGGATCGGGTCACGTTGTTGCACGTGAAGGCCACCGAGTACTGGGCTCCGCGGCGGGCGTCGCGGTCCACGGTCACCCGGGCGCTCTGGCCGCGCGGGATGCTCACGGAGTCGAAGACGCCGGAGGAGGCGACGGCGAAGGCGGCGTCGCAGTTCGTGACCGTGAGCAGCAGGGTGCCGCCCGGTGCGACCGTCGCGGGGGCGATGCGGAAGTCGAACGGGGTGGTCTGGGCGGGCGCCGCCGGGCCGGGAACGGCCGCTTCGGGAGCGGCCGTCGCGCCGGCGGCGGGCAGGCCCCACAGGACGGCGGCGCCGGCGCCGGCGGTGAGCAGTGCGGTGGCAGCGGTGGCGGCGGTACGTATCGCACCCATGGCTGGTCTCCGGATCCCGGGGCACAGCCGCGGAACGTTTCCGCCGTGGGGGGCGTGCTGCACCTCGTTGCCCGTCACGCTAGGCGGGTCCCGGTGCACCCGCGATCAGGGCCGGGCGAACGGGTCATCGTTGTCCGCCGAACCGGGGAAGGAATGCCCCGGTCCGGTTTGGGGCGCGGGCACGGGAGGTGTGAAGGGCGAGAACGGGGTCAGTCGCCCAGCTCCAGATGCGGGAACTGCTGGAGGAAGGGCTCGAAGGTGGCGGCGATGCCCCGGCCGTAGGGGGCGTCGAAGTCCCAGATGAGGAACAGCAGGAAGGCGATCAGCGCGCTGAACAGGCCGGCCAGCAGCATTTCCCGGAACGAGCGCCGGATCTGCAGCGCGAAGATCATTCCGACGGTCACCAGGGCGCCGATGATCAGGCCGAACCACACCACTCCGGGCATGGTGGCTCCGGCGCTGTCGGCCCGGCTGGACCGGGCGTCGTCGGCCATGGCCACCTGGTCGACCAGGGGCTGGTAGGCCTGGCCCTCGTGGTCGGTCTGCGGCTGGTAGTCGGTGACGTCGCGGCGGATGCGCTCCAGCAGTGCGGTGCCCTTGTCGCTGAGTTCACCGGAGTCGGCCATGGCCTTCCACTCGGTGGTGACCACATGCGTGACGTAGGCGTCGACATCGGCCCGGATCCGGGCCCGGACCTCGGGCGGGTAGACCTCGGCGCGGGCGCTGACCTCGTGCAGGGCCTGGGCCTCCTGGCGTACGTATTCCTGGGCGCCGCCGCGGGCTTCCCAGACGCCGGCTATGGCGAGGCCGAGCACGATCGCGTAGATCACGCCGATCATCATCGTCATGTACTCGATGACGTCCGGGGTTTCGTTCGGATCGTCGTCGTCCCCGATCCGCCGGTGGTTGATGAAGGCGATGGACAGCACCACGGCACAGGCCGCGGCCATCGCGAGGGACAGCACGAGCCATTCCGACAAGCGAACTCCAATCAGCGCGGCCGCAGGGCGGCGAGTGCGAGCACCGCGGGGGCCGTGGCGAGCAGGGTGAAGGTCACCGGGGAGATCCGGTTCGTTTCCGGCCTCTTCCGGGCCGGGGGGCGGTAGGCGGGCCGGGCCACCGCGGCGGGCGCGGGCGGCGGGAGCACCACGGGCGGCGGCGGTTTCGGCGCCGCGCGCGGCCGGGGCGGCGGCGGTGGGGGAGGCTGCGGTGCCCGGTACACCGGTGCGGGCTTCGGGGGCGGTTCGGGCGCGGGCTTCGGTTTCGGTGCGGGTGCGGGCGGCGGCTTCGGCCGGGGCGTGGGGGTCGGCTTCGGGGTGGGGGTGGGCTTCGGGGTGGGCTTCGGCGGCGGGGGAGTGGGCTTCGGGGGCGGGGTGGGGCAGGGGGGCGGGGGCGGCGGCGGGCAGTGGTGTCCGCCGTGCGGACGTCCGTGGTGTTGTCCGTGCTTCCCGTCGTGCTTGCCGGGGGGTTTGCAGTGGGGGCCGCCGTGATGTCCGCCACCGTGTCCGCCTCCCCGGCCGCCGCCGTGGCCCCCCGATCCGGCGGCCGCGACGAGCGCCGTCCCGCCGCCCGGTCCCGTCGGGCCGATCGACGCGTAGGCACAGCTATCGGCCACCGCCGGGGCGGTCGACAGGGCCGCCCACAGCAGGACCGGGACCGCGAGCAGGCGCCTGGCTGAAGCTCTCTTCACCCGGGGAGCATGGGCCCGCGGGTATCGGGGCACGCCCGGCGCAGCCGGGGTTCGCCTGAACGGGCGATGTTGGGACCGTTGAGGTTTGAGCCAACTATCCTTCGGCTCCTGACCGTTCACCGGTCATTCCGCAAAAGGTATTTGTCGGTTTCGGTCAATCCTTGCAGCATCGGATCGGAAGGGGCCGCCGGGGCCTTTGACGTGTGACGAAGAACGGATCACCAATTTCCGCTTTTGCTCGCCCTGTTGGGAAATGATCAGTACATTCGGCTCGGACAGCTGTCCGACCCCCACGTGGAACCAGACCATGGTCCAGACCATGGCCGACGCCTTGGAGACCCGATGGAGCGCCCCGCCTGGGCCCCGCCAGGTATCGACATATCGGTGCCGAGCGTGTCCCGCATCTACGATTACTACCTGGGCGGCTCGCACAATTTCGAGGTGGACCGGCAGGCGGCCCGCCGCGCCATGGAATTCATCCCTGGGCTGCCGAAGATCATGCAGGCGAACCGGGCGTTCATGCGCCGGGCCGTCCGCCACGCCGTCGGCGAGGGCATCACCCAGTTCCTGGACATCGGCTCCGGCATCCCGACCTTCGGCAACGTCCACGAGGTGGCACAGGCCGCCGTCCCCGAGGCCCGCGTCGTCTACGTCGACCACGACCCGGTCGCGGTCGCGCACAGCCGCGCCGTCCTCGACGGCGACGAGCGCACCGGTGTGGTCGCCGCCGACCTGCGCAAGCCCCAGGACGTCCTCAACAGCCCGGAGGTGACCGGACTGCTCGACCTGAACCGGCCGGTGGCCCTGCTGCTGGTCGCCGTCCTCCACTTCCTGGAGGACGCGGACGAGCCGTACGCCGCCGTCGCCGAGCTGCGCGACGCGCTCGCCCCGGGCAGCCTGCTGGTGCTCACCCACGCCTCCTTCGAGGGCATCCCGGTCCCCGAGGAGCAGGCCGCCGGCACCGTCGGCGTCTACAAGGACATCCGCAACCCGCTGGTCATGCGCACCCGGGAGCAGGTCCGCCGCTTCTTCGACGGTTTCGAGCTGGTCGAACCGGGCCTGGTGGCGATGCCCCGGTGGCGCCCGGACGGCTTCGGCGGCCCCGAGGGCGGGGACCCGCAGGAGGACCCGTACGCGTTCTCCGGCTTCGGCGGCGTGGGACACAAGCGTTGAGAACCCCGGCCCACACCCCGGGCACGGCCGAGCCGGGCCGTCCCGGCCGACGGGGCGGCCCGGCTGCCGCCGCCGTCCTGCCGGGCGGCGCGGCAGGCGTAGCGCCGGACGGGGCCGAGGACCGGGTCGCGCGGTTCGCCACCATCTGGAGCCGCGCCATCTTCCCGCTCACGGCCACCTCGCTCACCCGGCCCGAGCTCGAACAGCGCCTCCTCCCGCTCGCCCGCACCCTCACCTCGGCCCTGCACGCCCGCCCGTTCGACCCGGCGGCCGGCCAGCAGGTCGGCTCCGAACTCGTCGGCCTGCACTGCACCGACCCAGAGGCCCTGTCCGGCACCCTCGGCGTGGTCGAGGCGTACCTCGTCCTCTACTGCGGGCCGCACGGCACCCGCGCCGAGGAGGCGGAGGAGTACCGGGCCCGCTGCGCCCGCCTCCAGCACGGCATCGCGGCGGGCTTCGCCCGCGCCCTGCGCGAGCGCACCCTCAGCGAGCAGGAGGCCATCGCCCGCTCCGCCATCACCGCCAGCTCGGACGCCCAGCAGGCCCTGCACGCCAGCGAGGCCCGGTTCCGCGCGGTCTTCGAGGGCGCCGCCATCGGCATCGGAATCGCCGACCTGGACGGCAACGTCCTGGAGGTCAACGACACCCTGCTGCGGATGTTCGGCGGCCTGGAGGGGCACGTCCGGGGCCGCAACGTCAGCGAGTGGGGCCATCCCGACGACGCCCCGCACGTCTGGAAGATGCACGGGGAACTGGTCCGTGGCGAACGGGAGCACTACCGGGCCGAGAAGCCCTACTACCGGCACGACGGCACCGTCCTGTGGACCAATCTGACCGTCTCCCTGCTGCGCGACGCGGAGGGCCGGCCGCAGTACCAGCTGGCGCTGATGGAGGACACCACCGAGCGCCGGCTGCTCAACCTCCGCCTCCGCTACGAGGCCACGCACGACGCGCTCACCGGGCTCCCCAACCGGACCCTGTTCTTCGAACGGCTGGAGAAGGCGCTGAGCGCCCCGGAGGGCACCCGCTTCGGCCTGTGCTACCTCGACCTGGACGGGTTCAAGGCGGTCAACGACAGCCTCGGCCACTCCGCGGGCGACCGGCTGCTGGTGGAGGTCGCGGACCGGCTGCAGAGCTGCGCCACCGGACCCGCCGAGGTCGTCGCCCGGCTGGGCGGCGACGAGTTCGTGGCCCTCACCGTCGGCCCCGACACCGAGCGGAACGTCACGGACCTCGCGGTGCGGATCCTCCACGCGCTCTCGGCACCGATCCGGCTGGAAGGCCGGGAGCTGAGCGTGCGCGGCAGCATCGGCATCGTCGAGGGCGCGGCCGGCGAGCGCACCCCGGCCGAGGTGCTGCGCAGCGCGGACATCACCATGTACCGGGCCAAGGCCGCGGGCGGCAACCGCTTCGAGTTCGCCGACGCGGAGGCCGACGCCCGCGCCATCACCCGGCACGGGCTGACCAACGCGCTGCCCGCCGCCCTGGAGCGGGGCGAGTTCTTCATCGAGTACCAGCCGCTGGTGCACCTGCACGACGGCAGCGTGCACGGCGCGGAGGCCCTGGTCCGCTGGTCCCACCCGCAGTACGGGGTGCTGGGCCCGGACCGGTTCATCCCGCTGGCCGAGCGGACCGGCCTGATCGTGCCGCTGGGCCGCTGGGTGCTGGAGGAGGCCGTCCGGCAGGCCCGCACCTGGCAGCGCGAGCGCGGCGGCCCGCTGCGGATCAACGTCAACCTGTCGCCGACCCAGCTCCACCACCCCGGTCTGGTGGCGGACACGGTGGCCGTGCTGGAGAACTCGGGGCTGGCGCCGGGCGCGCTCTGCCTGGAGGTCACCGAATCGGCCCTGATCGGAGCGGACGACGAGCTCCTCGAACCGCTGCACCGGCTCGCAGAGCTGGGCGTGGACATCGCCCTCGACGACTTCGGCACCGGCTACTCGAACCTGGCGAACCTGCGCCGGCTCCCGGTCAGCGTGCTGAAGCTGGACCGCTCCTTCACCCAGGGCATGCAGCAGCAGCCCGCCGACCCGGTGGACGTGAAGATCGTCGAGGGGATCGTCGCCCTGGCCCACAGCCTGGAACTGGCCGTGACCGTCGAGGGCGTGGAGACCCGGGCGCAGGCCACCCAGCTGCGGGACCTCGGCTGCGACACGGCCCAGGGCTGGTACTACGCCCGCCCCGGCGCCCCGGACCGCATCCACGCCCTCTCCCTCTCGGACGCCGTGCCTCAGGTGTGACGGCCTTTCGGGCGGATCATGGCCGGGTCGGGCCCGTCACCCGACCGAGAGCGCGACCTGAACGGTGGTCGCGGTGGTGGTGACGACCACGTCGGCACCGCTCTTGGAGGCCGTCACCCCGTCCGCGTCGCGGACCACGGTGAACCCGGCGGCCTCCAGGGCGGACCCGTACGCCGTGGCGGCGGCAGCCGCGTCGGGAGTGGTGTAGGTGAGGATGTAGGACCCGGGCTCACCGGTGACCGAGGTCAACTCGCCTTGCGGCAGCGGCAGGTCGGCCGGGAGGTCCTTGGGCTTCTTGGCGCCGCCGTTGCCCGCGGGGGAGCCGGCCGGCGCCGACGAGCCGACGGCCGGGGTGGCCGGCGCGGCCGGGACACTGCTCTTCACGGCCGAGCTGCCGGAGTTTCCAGAGTTGCTGGAGTTGTCGGAGACGTTCTGCTCGCACGCGGTGAGTCCGAAGCCGGCGATGACGACTGCGGCGATCAGGGCCGAGGCGCGCTTCTTGGACATGGTGGCAGCCAATCTCGTGAGGATGAGGGGTTTACGGACGAAAACGAGATTGACACATGAAAACTAGCTTTGACAAGTGAAAACTTCCTCCCTAGCGTCGGACTCATGGACGACACGGCGGTCTCGCGCAATCTGGAGCTCCAGCGGCAGTGGTACGGAGCGCCCCTGGGTGAGATCTGCCGGGACCTGTGCGCCGTATACGGACTCAGCCAGTCCGCGCTCGCGGAGGTGCTGGGCATCTCCCCGGCCATGCTGAGCCTGGTGATGCGCGGCCAGCGTGCGCGGATCGCCAACCCCGACGCCGCGGCACGCCTGTCTTCGCTGATCCAGCGCGCTCCGGAGGTCCGCAGCGGAGCCCTGGCGGGCGAGGCCATCGCGGAATTGCTCGCCGAGGTACGGGCCAGAGCCACCCCCGGCCAGGACTCCCTCGGTTCGGCGGTGACGCCCGTACTCCCTCCCGACAGCCCGTCCGCGGACACCGAGCGCTGGTTCGTCCGCGCCCTCCGCGACCTCCTCACGGCGACGGCCGGCGCAGTCGACATCCTCGACGCGGCCGAGGCGGTCGAGGAGCGCCACCCCGGCCTCGCCGAGATCCTCCGGACCTGCGGCGCAGGTCGTACCGACGAGGCCGTCGAACTGGTCCGCCGCCTCAACGTGCTGCGCTGACCGGCCGGTAGGATCCCGCCCATGGAGGCAGGGGGGATACTCGCCGACCGCTATGTGCTGCTGGGGCCGATCGCCGCCGGAGCGCAGGGCACGGTCTGGCGGGCCATCGACAGACTTCACGGCGCCGAGGTCGCGGTGAAGTTCTCGGGCGGCTCGGACGTGGAGTCCCTGCTGCGCCTGGTCTGCGAACAGTCCGTGCGGATCGCCCATCCGCACCTCCTTGCCCCGGTGGACTGGTTCGTCCGTGACGGCGAGGCATGGCTCGTGCTCCCGCTCGTCCGCGGCGGTACCCTGGCCGGCCTGCTGGACGACTACGGCACCCTGCCTCCGGCGGTGGCCCTGCTGATCGCCGAACAACTGATGGACGCCCTGTCCGCCGTCCACGACGCCGGCCTCGTCCACCGCGACATCAAACCCTCGAACCTCCTCCTCGCCGCGACGGGTACCGCACGCCCCCACGCCTACCTCGCCGACTTCGGCGTCGCCCGGATCTCCCCCCATCTCCGCCTCACCTCCACCGCGTTCGTGGTCGGCACCCCCGACTTCCTGGCCCCCGAGGTCCGCTCCGGCGCGGGCAGCTCCCCCGCGCAGGACATTTACGCGGCCGGCCTTGTGCTCCGCGACCTGAACGCCCCGCCGCCCCTGGTGGCCGCGATGACCTGCGACGACCCGCACCTCCGCCCCTCGGCGGGCGCCGTACGCGCGGAACTCGTCCGCGCCAGGGCCGCACTCGGTGCGGAGCACTGGCCCCTGACCTGGCAGGGCGAACCCTTCCTCATCCCCGACCAGTTCGACTCTCCACACCCCGGCCTCACACTCCCGGCCCCACCTCCCGGGTGTCAGCCCCCTGCGCTTCCACCCACACCCGCAACTGCCCCCGCCACGGTCACGACAGTCGGGCGGCCGCCCCGGAGGACCGTGCTCGCGGCCGCCGCGACCCTAGCGGCAGTGGCGGGCCTCGCGGTGGCCGCGACCCTTGCCTTGACTTCGCCCGACGACGGCGGCACGGGACCGTCGCCCCACGGCGGCAGGTCCCCGTCCGGCTCGCCTGCTGGGCCGTCACGAGCGACCGTGAACCCCGGGATCGCCAACCCCGACGGACCGAGCGCCAACTCCCGCTGTACGGCGGACCGGGCACTCTCCCTCGAGTTCAGCCCCGAGGGCCAGGCCCTGCTCTGCACCCACGTCCCCGGCACCCGGGACTACAGGTGGACTCCCACCGGCTGACCCTCACGTCAGGCCGGACTCCGTGCCGGTGCCGGGAGTGCGCACCCCGGCCAGGACGCGGTGCATGCGCTCGGTGCTGTCGGTCAGGACGTGTGCCGCGGCCGTGAGGCGATCGGACTCGTAGGCCTCCGCGGTGGTCTCCCCGCTGAGGGTGCGGGCCAGCGCGGCCGCGTCCTGCAGGCCCGTGTTCATGCCGAGGCCGCCGGCTATCGGATGGACGTGCGCCGCGTCCCCGGCGAGGAAGGCCCGGCCCTCCCGCAGGCGGCCGGCCATCCGGACGTTGACCCGCCAGGCCGACATCCAGGACGGGTCGGCCGGCCGGACGCCCGGCATCCGGGCGTGCCGGTCGAACAGCCGCCGGAAACCCTCCGTCGACGGCGGGAGCGGCCGCCCTTCCGCGTCCCGTTCGGGAGAGGCCTGGAGCTGGAAGACGTCCGTGCCCGGAATCGGACAGAGCATCATGGCCCCGCCGTCCGAGGTGAACCACTGGTGCCAGAACCCGCGGCTCAGCCCCGGCGCCCGGACGTCGCCCACCACCATCGCCTGCTCCTCGTCGATGTACCCCTCGAAGGGGATGCCGAGCAGCCCGCGCACCGTACTGCCGCCGCCGTCGCACCCGGCCAGCCATGCGGCGCGCACCGTCCGGCCGCCCGCCAGGCTTGCCGTGACCCCCCGTCCGTCCTGGGCGATCCCGGAGACCCGGGCGCCGTACTCGACCCCGGCGCCGAGCTCCGCGAGGCGCCGGCGCAGCACCTCCTCGACCTGCCACTGCCCGATGAACAGGGTTCCCGGCACCGTGGTGTCGTCGATGTGCTCGCCGTCGAAGTACTTCCGGAAGACCAGCCCCGGATCGCCGACGGCCCTGATCCGGTCGGCGACGCCGGCCTGCTCCAGTATCGCCAGGCCGCCCGCGTTGAGCGTCTTGCCGCGCGACTCCCGGTGCGGCTCGTCCCGCCCGTCGACGACCCGGACGGTGACCCCGCGCCGGGCCAGCTCGCAGCCCAGGGCGAGGCCGGTCGGCCCGGCCCCCACGACCAGTACCTCTGCTGACGTGTCCGTCATCTTCTTCCCCCTCCGGTCGGCGTTGGGTCAAGGAAAGCGTGCCCCGGTCAAAAATGCAACCCGGTAAAAAAATTAACCCGGTCACCATTCGTGCTACGCTCGTCGCATGGACACGACTGCACCCGGGCTCCGGGAGGCCAAGAAACTGCGCACCCGCCGCCAGCTGGCGGCGACCGCACTGGAGCTGTTCCTCGAGCGAGGCTTCGAGGCCGTCTCGGTGGCGGACGTCGCCGCCGCCGCCGAGGTCTCCAAGCCGACGCTGTTCCGGTACTTCCCGACCAAGGAGGACCTCGTCCTCGACCGGTTCGCCGATCACCAGGACGAGGCCGCCCGGATCGTCCGCGACCGCCCCGCGGGCACGGCCCCGGTCCAGGCCCTGCATCGCCACTTCCTGCAGGCGCTGCGCGAACGGGACCCCATCACAGGGCTCAACGATCACCCGGAGGTGGTGGCCTTCCAGCGGCTGCTGTACTCCTCGCCGGGGCTGTCCTCGCGCATCGCGCACTACACCGCCCGCGAGGTGGAACTCCTCGCCGAAGTCCTCGGGTCGGGGGCCGGGTACGACACACCGTTCGCCGCTCGCCTCGCCGCCGTGCACATGGTGACGACCCGCCACGAGCTCGGCCACGAGAACTGGCGCCGGATAGCGGCGGGCCGAAGCGCCGATGGGTGCTACGCCGACGCGGTCAGCGATGCCGACCGGGCCTTCGGAATGCTTGCCGACGGGCTCTGACCCGACCTTCCGCGCCCCGTCTCCCGTCCCCTGTCCACTCGTTCCCCCGTGCGGCCGTCACCCGTTCCGCCGTGCGGGGGTGTGCGGCCCCGCCTAGCCTGGTACGGGGGCCGTCGTCCTCGTCTGGCAGGAGGCTGCCGTGAGGTTTTCGCACAAGCGTCATCGCATGGTGTGCCGGAAGGCGTGCGTGGGGCTCGCCGCGGCCGGCCTGCTGGCCGTACCGACAGCCGGCGCCGCCGCCTACGCCGCGCAGCAACCCACCCCGCAGCCGACCGCCTCGGCGAAGCCCTCTCCCGCCGGTGGCTTCCCGGTCCTCGACGACGCGATGGAGGCCAGGCTGGACGCCGCGATCCAGGACACGCTGAAGAAGACCGGCGTCCCCGGCGCCATCGTGGGTCTCTCCGCTCCCGGCAAGGGTGAGTACACACGCGCCTTCGGAGTGGCCGACAAGGCCACCGGCAAGGAAGTGACGCCCAACCTCTACTGGCGGATCGGCAGCGAGACCAAGACCTTCACCGTGACGGCCGTGCTCCAGCTCGCCCAGGAGGGCAAGGTCGGCCTTGACGACCCCATAGGCAAGTACGTCGAAGGCGTCCCCAACGGGGACCGGGTCACCCTCAGGGAGCTCGCCGGCATGCGCAGCGGGCTCCTCAGCTACACCCAGACGGAGCCCTTCTACAAGGCGCTCACCAGTGACCCGACGCGCTACTTCACGCCCCGCCAGCTGCTCGACTACGCCTTCACGGCACCCGAGCCGGTGATCTTCGAACCGAACGCGGAGTTCAACTACTCCAACACCAACCTCATCCTGCTCGGCCTGGTGGTCGAGAAGATGTCCGGGCAGCCGCTGGGGGACTACATCCGCGACCACATCCTCAAGCCCGCCGGAATGAACCGCACCAGCTTCCCCAAGGGCCCTGAGTTCCCCACGCCGCATCCCCAGGGCTACACCAACCAGACCGCGTCCGGAAAGACCGAGAACGCCACCGACTGGAACCCCTCCTGGGGCTGGGCGGCCGGCGCCATGGTCTCCGACCTGCGCGACCTGAGGATCTGGGCGAAAACGGTGGCCACCGGGACCTTCCCGGACGGGAAGCGGATGGTCAGCCCCGACATGCAGAATCAGCGGCTCACCACCCCGCCCACCGCGATCCCCGGTGCCGGGTACGGCCTGGGCATCTTCGACGTGCAGGGCTGGATCGGCCACAACGGCTCACTGCCGGGCTACCAGTCGCTCACCATCTACCTGCCGCAGGAGCGGGCCACTCTGGTGGTGCTGCTCAACACCGACATCCCGTACGGCCCGCAGAACGAGGAGCCGAGCACCGTCTTCGGGCAGGCCATCACCGAGATCGTCACCCCGGCCCACGTCTACAACCTGCCGCCGATCACCCAGAAGAGCCCCGCGCCCTCGTCCCCCGCCTCCACCCCCGCCGCGTCCCCCGTCTCCTCACCCGCCTCCTGACCCCGCCAGCAGCATCCGCTTGAGCTCGCGCGCCGCGCGCGGCGGTGCCACGTCCGTGCGGTGCGCGAGCGCGATGGTGCGCCGCAGTGGCGACCCGGCCAGCGGGGTGACCCGGACGCCCGGCCCGGTGGTCCCGGCGACCATGGCCGGGACCACGGCCAGCCCCAGTCCGGCCCGGACGAAGCCGAGCACCGCGTCCATCTCGCCCCCCTCCACCGTGAAGGACGGCTCGAAGCCCTCCGCCCGGCAGGCGGCCACGGTCAGTTCCCGCAGGTCGTAGCCGTGCCGGAACATCACCATCGGCTCCTCGCGGAGCGCGGGGATGGTGAGCGGCCCGCCGCCCCCGGGAGCCGGGAGGGCCTCCGAGGAGATCACCACCAGGTCCTCGGTCAGCAGCTCCATTGTGGTCAGGGCGGGCGCGGCCGGCGGCAGCGGCAGCGCGATCAGCGCCAGGTCCAGCGCGCCGCGGGCCAGCTCCCGCACCAGGTCGTGCGAACCGCTCTCCTCGATCAGCAGCTGGATCCCCGGATGCGCGGCGTGGAAGTCCCGCAGCACCCCCGGGAGCAGGCCCGTGCACAGGCTCGGCGTGGCCCCCAGCCGCACCCGGCCCCGCTGCAGCCGGGCCAGCTCCTGCACCTCAAGCCGCGCGGTGTCCGCGTCCGCCAGGATCCGCCGGGCCAGCGGCAGCAGGGCTTCCCCCGCGTCGGTCAGCGCGATGTTCCCCCGGGCCCGGCTGAACAGCTCCGCGCCCAGCTCCCGCTCCAGCGCCTTGATCTGCTGCGACAGCGAGGGCTGGGCGACATGGACGCGTTCCGCGGCCCGGGTGAAGTGCCGGGTCTCCGCGACGGCCACGAAGTAGACGAGCTGCTGAAACTGCATAGATCCTTCCTATCAAGATGACCGTCATCATGTCTTGGACCTTTCAGGCCTTCGGTCCCTACCGTCAATGGCATGGCTCTGGCAACGCGCACTCGGACGGGAACCCGGACGGTCCCCTCGCTCTGGGACTCCACCCTCGGCAAGAAGACCGTCATGGCGGTCTCCGGGCTGATCATGCTCGGCTACCTCGTCGTGCACATGCTCGGCAATCTCAAGATCTTCTTCGGGCCGGACGAGTTCAACGCCTACGGCCGCTGGCTGCGCCACATGGGCGAACCGTTCCTGCACAGCCACTGGGGCCTGTGGACCGCCCGGATCGTGCTGCTCGCCGCCGTCATCGCGCACGCCGTCTCCGCGTACCAGCTCAGCCGTCGCGACATCAAGGCCCGCCCGGTGAAGTACGCCCACAAGCGGCGCCGCGCGAGCTACGCCACCCGCACCATGCGCTGGGGCGGGGTGATCCTCGGCCTCTTCATCGTCTGGCACATCCTCGACCTCACCACGCTCACCGTGAACGAGCGCGCCCTGGAGGGCCACCCGTACGAGAACGTGGTCGCCTCCTTCTCCACCTGGTACGGCAACACGATCTACCTCACCGCGATGGCCGCCATGGGCCTGCACGTCCGGCACGGCTTCTGGAGCGCCGCGCAGACCCTCGGCGCCGGCAACGCCCGCCGCGACAAGGTGCTCAAAACCCTGGCCAATCTGCTGGCCCTCGTCCTGACCGCGGGCTTCGTCTCCGTCCCGGTCGCCGTCATGACCGGAGTGGTGAGCTGACCATGTCCACCGACACCCCCTCCTACGCGCACTACACCGTCGGCGAGCCCCTCGCCGACACCAAGGCCCCCAAGGGCCCCATCGCCGACCGCTGGGACCGCCGCCGCTTCGAGGCGAAGCTGGTCAACCCGGCCAACCGGCGCAAGCACACCGTGATCGTCGTCGGCACCGGCCTGGCGGGCGGTGCCGCCGGCGCGACCCTCGCCGAGCAGGGCTACCACGTGGTCCAGTTCTGCTACAGCGATTCGCCGCGCCGCGCCCACTCCATCGCCGCCCAGGGCGGCATCAACGCCGCGAAGAACTACCGCAACGACGGGGACTCGGTCCACCGCCTCTTCTACGACACCGTCAAGGGCGGCGACTTCCGGGCCCGCGAGTCCAACGTGCACCGCCTCGCCCAGATATCCGTCGAGATCATCGACCAGTGCGTCGCCCAGGGAGTCCCCTTCGCCCGCGAGTACGGCGGACTGCTCGACACCCGCTCCTTCGGCGGCGTCCAGGTCTCCCGCACCTTCTACGCCCGCGGCCAGACCGGTCAGCAGCTCCTGCTCGGCGCCTACCAGGCACTGTCCCGGCAAATCGCCGCCGGGAACGTGGAGATGCACGCCCGCACCGAGATGCTCGACCTGGTCGTCACCGACGGCCGCGCCCGCGGCATCGTCGCGCGCGACCTGATCACCGGCGAGATCTCCACCCACTTCGCGGACGCCGTCGTCCTCGCCACCGGCGGCTACGGCAACGTCTTCTACCTCTCCACCAACGCCATGAACTCCAACGCGACCGCCGTCTGGCGGGCGCACCGGCGCGGCGCGTACTTCGGCAACCCCTGCTTCACCCAGATCCACCCCACCTGCATCCCGCGCACCGGCGACCACCAGTCCAAGCTGACGCTGATGAGCGAGTCCCTCCGCAACGACGGCCGGATCTGGGTCCCCAAGGCCAAGGGCGACACCCGCCCCGCCGCCGCGATCCCCGAGGACGAGCGCGACTACTACCTGGAACGCATCTACCCCTCCTTCGGCAACCTCGTGCCCCGCGACATCGCCTCCCGTGCCGCCAAGAACGTCTGCGACGAGGGCCGCGGAGTCGGGCCCGGCGGCCAGGGCGTGTACCTGGACTTCGCCGACGCCATCCGCCGCATGGGCAAGGACAAGGTCGCCGAGAAGTACGGCAACCTCTTCGACATGTACGAGCGGATCACCGCGGAGAACCCGTACGAGGTCCCGATGCGGATCTACCCCGCCGTGCACTACACGATGGGCGGACTCTGGGTCGACTACGACCTCCAGACCACCGTCCCGGGCCTCTTCGCCATCGGCGAGGCCAACTTCTCCGACCACGGGGCCAACCGCCTCGGCGCCTCCGCGCTGATGCAGGGACTCGCCGACGGCTACTTCGTCCTGCCGTCCACCATCAACGACTACCTCGCCCGCAACCCGCACCACGACACGCTCGACGCCGCCCACCCCGAGGTGCGCTCCGTCGTGGACGAGACCCGGGCGCGCCTCGGAAAGCTGCTCGCCGTCGACGGCGACCGCACCCCCGACTCCTTCCACCGCGAGATCGGCGAGCTCATGTGGGAGTACTGCGGCATGGCCCGCACCGACGCCGGGCTCCGCAAGGCACTCGCCCGCATCCCCGAGATCCGCGCCGAGTTCTGGCAGCGGATCAAGGTGCCGGGCAGCGGCGAGGATTTCAACCAGTCGCTGGAGAAGGCCAACCGCGTCGTCGACTACCTGGAGCTCGCCGAGCTGATGTGCCTCGACGCGCTCCACCGCGAGGAGTCCTGCGGCGGCCACTTCCGCGAGGAGTCCCAGACCCCGGACGGCGAGGCCGCCCGCCGCGACGAGGAGTTCGGCTACGCCGCCGCCTGGGAGTTCGGCGGCGACGGAAGGCCCCCCGTCCTGCACAGGGAAGACCTGGTCTTCGAGTACGTCCACCCCACCCAGCGGAGCTACGCATGAGGATCGACCTGCGCGTCTGGCGGCAGAAGAACGCCGACGCCCCCGGCACCATGGTCACGTACCAGGTCGAGGGCATATCGCCCGACATGTCCTTCCTGGAGATGCTCGACACCCTCAACGAGGACCTCATCCTGCGCGGTGAGGAGCCCGTCGCCTTCGACCACGACTGCCGCGAGGGCATCTGCGGCGCCTGCAGCCTGGTCATCAACGGCGACGCCCACGGCCCCGAACGCACCACCACCTGCCAGCTCCACATGCGGTCCTTCCGCGACGGCGACACCATCGACGTCGAGCCCTGGCGGGCCGCCGCCTTCCCCGTGGTCAAGGACCTGGTCGTGGACCGCGGCTCCTTCGACCGCATCATCCAGGCCGGCGGCTACATCACCGCCCCCACCGGATCCGCGCCCGAGGCGCACGCCACCCCCGTGCCCAAGGCCGACGCCGACTCCGCATTCGAGCACGCCGAGTGCATCGGCTGCGGCGCCTGCGTGGCGGCTTGCCCGAACGGCTCAGCGATGCTGTTCACCTCCGCCAAGATCAACCACCTCAACGTGCTGCCCCAGGGCTCCCCGGAGCGCGAGACCCGCGTCCTGGACATGGTCGCGGCCATGGACGACGAGGGTTTCGGCGGCTGCACCCTCACCGGCGAATGCGCCACCGCCTGCCCCAAGGGCATCCCCCTGCCCTCGATCGCCGCGATGAACCGCGAATGGCTGCGCGCGGTCCGCAAGGGAAGCCGCTGACACCCCCTCCTCCCACCGCTGACCTCGGCACACCAGCCGGAGCACGCCCGAAACGGAGCGCCCGCGAAGATCTCCGGGTGAAGATCCGTACAGGTGTGCTCCGGCCACTTGCGTGAATCCTGAACGGCAGGAAAGGTTGGGGTGAAAACAAGGCGACCGCCCTGCCAGGTCCCGTCACCTCGGGTGCCCAGCAACAGGATTACCCCATGAGGTGATTCCATTTGTCCCGCATTCCGCTGCCCAAGAAGCTGCGCCGCGTGGCGCGGGCGGCACTGCGCCGCACCCCGCTCCGGCCGGGCGTGCCCCGCCAGCCCGCGCCGAACCAGCGCGAACGGCTCGACGACCAGGCCGCTCCGGCGGCCCCCGCCGCCCCGGCCCGGACCCGCGAGGACGAACTGCTGGAGACGCTGACCGGGGTGGTCCGCCACCGCGGCCGACTGGCCCTGGTCCGCGACGACCTGCTGCCCGCAGGGGCCCGCGAGGCCAACCTCCGCACGGCCGCCGAAGCCCTGGAAGCGGCCGGGCTCCCGTACGGACTGGTGCCCGACGGCGGCCTGCTGCACCGGGTCGCGGTCGCCCCCGGTGACCGGGAGCCGGCCCTCAAGGCCCTGGCGGAAGCGTGCGCCGGCCTGCCGGTGTACGCCGTCCTGCTCGGCGACGGAAAAGAACTCGCGGAGGTCCTCGCCGAACGGCTCCCCGAGGCGGTCGCCGAGACCGAACGCCCCGACGGGGACGCCGCCCCGGCCACCGCCGGAGCCGACCCGAGCGAGGAGGATGCCGCCGGCACCGGCCCCGCCCTCGTCGATCCCGACCGGCGCGTGCGGGGCATCCGGCTCCACCGGCCCGTGGTCACCTCCGGCCGGACCGTCCACTACGGCGCCGACCACGGCTGCGACCTGGAGTTCTACGACCCCGACAACGACGGCACCGGCGGCGTCGCCGCGCTCCGCGAGACCCCGTACGGCTGGTGGGTCCCCTCCCTCACGGCGACCACGACCACCCGGGTCGGCGACCGCGACTACCCCGTCGTCGACGCCTTCGCCCGCAGTTTCGCGCCCGACGTCGACTTCCCCGTCGACGCCGTGATCACCTGGGTCGACGCCGCCGACCCCGACTGGAGGCGGCGCCGCAGCGAGGCCCGCGCCGCTCTGGACGGGGGCACTGCCGCCCCCGTCGACGACGCCGAGCACCGCTACCGCGACCGCGGCGAACTCCGCTACTGCCTGCGCGCCATCGCCGCCCACGCCCCCTGGATCCGCCGGATCTTCCTGGTCACCGACAACCCGGTACCCGCCTGGCTGGTCACCGACCACCCGAGCCTCACCGTCATCACCCACCAGGAGCTGTTCGCCGACCCCGGCGCCCTCCCCGTCTTCAACTCCCACGCCATCGAGAGCCAGCTGCACCGCATCCCCGGCCTCGCCGAGCACTTCCTCTACTTCAACGACGACATCTTCCTCGGCCGCCCCCAGCTGCCCGGCGCGTACTTCCTGCCCTCCGGACTGCCCAAGGTGTTCCACGACTGGCGGGCCATCCCGCCGGACGTCCCCGGCTCCGAGGACGACGTCTACACCGCCTCGCAGAAGGCCACCCGCCGCGCCGTCGAAGAGGCCTCCGGCCGGACCTACGTCCGCATCCTCGCGCACACCCCCTATCCGCTGAGCCGCTCCCTCTGCGCCGCCGCCGAAGAGCGCTTCCCCGAGGAACTGGCCGCCACCGGCCGCTCCGCGTTCCGCAGCGCCACCGACCTCGCCCCGGTCACCCTGGCCGCGCACCTCGCCCTCGCCACCGGCCGGGCCGTGGAGGGCGACCTCGCCCACGAGTACTTCGGCACCGGCTGGAACGACACCGTCCACCGCCTGCCCGAGCTGGTCCACCACCGCTGGGCCGATGCCTTCTGCCTCGCCGACGACGACGGGGACGAACTGAGCGCGGCCGAACAGCACCGTGTCGTGGCCGCCTTCCTCCAGGCGTACTTTCCGGTCCCCTCGCCGTACGAGCACCGGCCGGAGCACCCCGGTGACGCCCTGCCCGGCGAGGCGCGGACCGAACCCGGCTACGCCGCCGCCCCGGGGGTCTGAGCCGATCGGCTGACCGGCACCCTCCGGCCCGTGCCGGACCGGACCCGCGCCCGGGCCATGAGCGACAGTGTCGCCCATGGCACCCGTGGCACCCATGGCACCCGTGGCACCGAAGGCACTCACGCGCAGAACCCTGCTCGCGGCGGGCATCGCGGGCCTCCCGGCGGCGGCCGGCCTCACGGGCTGCTCCGCCGAGGAACCCCGGCACGGGCCTGCCCCGGGGCCGCAGTCGGCCGCCGACACGCTGGTCATGCTGATCCGGCACGCGGAGAAGCCCTACCCGGGTGACGTCGGCGAGGACGACGAGGGCGAGGACGACCCCGGCTCGCTGGCCGGACGGGGCCGCCGCCGGGCCGAGGCCCTGCCCGCCCTCTTCGGGCCGACGGCCCGGGTCCCGCTGCCCCGGCCCGCCTCGGTGTTCGTGTGCGGCGGCCCCGTCGCCCGCTCCCGGCAGACCGTGACCCCGCTCGCCGAAGCGCTCCGCCTCCCGATCCGGGACCGGATCGCCGTGGGCAAGGAAACGGCGCTTGCCCGGGCCGCGCTCGCCGCCCCGGCCCCGGTCCTGATCTGCTGGGAACACCACGGCTTCCCCCGCCTGATCCAGGCCCTGGGCGCCGCCGGCGCCCCTGGGGTCCCCGCCGCCTGGCCCGACCGCTACGACCTGGTCTGGCTGTTCACCCGGCGCCGTGGCACCTGGACCTTCCGGGAACAGGGCCAGCACCTGCTGCCCGGCGACGTCTGACCGGGTCGGGCGGGGCATACCGCGCGGCGCGGGCGGTCCGGCCGTGCACCGTAGCCCGTCCGGCCGGGCACCGTAGCCCGTCCGGCCGTGCACCGTAGCCGAGCAGCCCGGTCACCCGCCCGCCGGCCCCCCGCCCCCCGCCAGAGCGCGCGCCAGGTACGGCGCCGTACGGCTGCCCCGCGCGCGGGCCACCTCCGCCGGCGGGCCGGCCGCCACCACCCGGCCACCCGCCGCGCCACCGCCCGGACCCAGATCGACCACCCAGTCCGCGCCCGCCACCACCGCCATGTCGTGCTCCACGACCACCACCGAGTGGCCCGCGTCCACCAGCCCGTGCAGCTGCCGCAGGAGCACCTCCACGTCCGCCGGGTGCAGCCCGGTCGTCGGCTCGTCCAGCAGGTACAGCGTGTGGTCCCGGCGCAGCCGCTGCAGTTCCGCCGCCAGCTTGATCCGCTGCGCCTCGCCGCCCGACAGCTCGGTCGCCGGCTGCCCCAGCCGCAGGTACCCCAGCCCGATCTCGGCCAGCGCCCCCAGGCTGCGCGCCGCCGCCGGCACATCGGCGAAGAACTCCGCCGCCGACTCCACGGTCAGGCCCAGTACTTCGGCGATGTCCAGCCCCCGGTACCGCACCCGCAGGGTCTCCTCGTTGTATCGGGCCCCGGCGCAGACCGGGCAGGGCGCGTACGTGCTCGGCAGGAACAGCAGCTCCACCGCCACGAAACCCTCGCCCTGGCACTCCTCGCACCGCCCGCCCGGCACGTTGAACGAGAACCGGCCCGCCTTCCAGCCGCGCGCCCGCGCCTCCTCGCTCGCCGTGAACAGCCTCCGCACCACGTCGAACAGCCCCGTGTACGTCGCCAGGTTCGACCGCGGGGTCCGCCCGATCGGCTTCTGGTCCACCGCCACCAGCCGGCATACCGCGAACTCCCCGTCCGCCGCGATCCGTCCCCGGACCGCGTCCGCCAGCGCCCCGCCGACCAGCGTGGACTTGCCCGACCCGGACACCCCGGTCACCGCCGTGAACACCCCGAGCGGGAACTCCGCCGACAGGTCCCTCAGATTGTTCCGGCTGACCCCGGACAACCGCACCGACGCACCCGCCCCGTCCCGGACCGGCCGCGGCTCCCGCCGCGCACGCCCCCGCCCGTCCGCCGCGAACAGGTGGCGTGCCGTCGCCGACTCCGCCACCTCCGCCAGCGCGGCCGGCGGTCCGCTGTGCAGCACCCGCCCGCCGTGCTCCCCGGCCAGCGGGCCCACGTCCACCAGCCAGTCCGCGTGCCGCACCACGTCCAGGTGGTGCTCCACCACGAACACGGTGTTCCCGGCCGCCTTCAGTCCGTCCAGCACGCCGAGCAGCGCCTCGGTGTCGGCCGGGTGCAGCCCCGCGGAGGGCTCGTCCAGCACGTACACCACCCCGAACAGCCCGGACCGCAACTGCGTGGCCAGGCGCAGCCGTTGCAGCTCTCCGGCCGACAGGCTGGGCGCCGTACGGTCCAGGCTGAGGTACCCCAGCCCCAGCTCGGTCACCGCCCCGATCCGCGACCGCAGATCGGCCGCGAGCACCCGGGCCGCCTCGCCGGACCCCGACGGTCCCGCCGGCGCCGCCGGCCCCGACGGTCCTGTGGGTCCCGGCGGCCGGGCCGGGTCGCCCCCCGCCTCCTCGGACCCGGCCAGTACGGCGTCCAGACCGGTCAGCGGAAGTGCCGCCAGCTCCGCGATCGTCCGCCCGGCGAAGGTGACGGAGAGGGCCTCCGGCCGCAGCCGCGCACCCCCGCACCCCGGACACGGCGCGTCGGTGAGGAACTTCTCCGCCCGGGCCCGCAGGGTCGCGCTCTTGCTGTCGGCGAAGGTCCGCATCACCCACCGGTGCGCACTCATGTACGTGCCCTGGTAGGGGCGTTGGATCCGGTCCGCGTCCCGCACCGGGTGCACGGTAACCACCGGCTGCTCCTCGGTGAACAGGATCCACTCCCGTTCCCCGGCGGGCAGCTCGCGCCATGGCCGGTCCACGTCGTGGCCCAGCGCCTCCAGCACGTCCCGCAGGTTCTTCCCCTGCCAGGCACCCGGCCAGGCAGCGATGGCACCCTGACGGATCGACAGAGCGGGGTCGGGCACCAGGAGTTCCTCGCTGGTCCGGTGGATCCGGCCGATCCCGTGACAGGAAGGGCAGGCTCCGGCGGCCGTGTTCGGCGAGAACGCGTCGGAATCCAGCCGCGCGGCCCCCGCCGGATACCGGCCCGCCCGGGAGAACAGCATCCGCAGCGAATTGGACAGCCGGGTGACCGTTCCCACCGATGACCGCTCCCCGGGCGCGGACCGTCGCTGCTCCAGCGACACGGCCGGCGGCAGCCCGCTGATCGAGTCCACCTTCGGCGCGCCGATCTGGTGGATCAGCCGCCGCGCGTACGGCGCCACCGACTCGAAGTAGCGGCGCTGCGCCTCGGCGTAGACGGTGCCGAAGGCGAGCGAGGACTTCCCGGACCCGGAGACCCCGGTGAACACGGTCAGCGCGTCACGCGGAATGTCCACGTCCACCGCGCGCAGGTTGTGCTCCCGGGCGCCCCGGACGCGGATGTAGGAGTCGGCGGGCTGCTGCATTCGTCCCAGTTTAGGGGGCGGGGGTCAGCGTGATCCGGGCAGCCCGGCCAGCCGGGCGAGCCGGGTGAAGGAGTCCACCAGCGCTTCGCGGTCGTAGGAGGACGTGGTCACCAGGAGCTCGTCCGGGGCGGTCGACTCCGCCACCTCCGCGAGCGCCGCCGCCACCTGTTCCTCCGTCCCGTGGACGTGCCCGGCCAGCGCCCGCTCGTAGAACTCCCGCTCCTTCGCGGACATCGCCGGCTCCGCCACCTCCTCAGCCGGCACCAGGGGCGGGAAGCTGCCATGGGTCCGCGAGTACGCCACCGACCAGGCCTCCGGCACCAGCAGCCGCCGGGCGTCCGCCTCGGTGGCCGCGACGGCGACCGTGCCCGAGGCGATCACGTACGGCCGCTCGCACCGCGCCGACGGGCGGAACTCCCGGCGGTAGCCGTCGACGATCTTCAGGACCCGGTCCCGGTCCCGCAGGTCGCCGACGACCAGCGGCAGCCCGGCCCGCGCCGCGATGCCCGCGCCCTCCCCGGTGGCCAGGACGAACGCCGGGAGGCGCAGGCCCTCGGCGGGCCGGGCGTGCACCCGGGGATGGGCCGTCTGGGTCCCGTCGATCCAGCCGAGCAGCTCGGCCAGCTGCTCCTCGAAGCGGTCGGCATCGGCCCGGTCCCGCCCCAGGGCCCGCCGGACGCCGCCGGTGAAACCCACCGACCGGCCCAGCCCCATGTCGATCCGGCCCGGGAACAACGACTCCAGCACCCCGAACTGCTCGGCGACCACCATCGGCTGGTGGTTCGGCAGCATCACCCCGCCCGTGCCGACCCTGATCCGGTCCGTGGCCGAGGCCACGGCGGCGGCCAGCACGGTCGGCGCCGAACCCGCCACGCCCGGCACGCCGTGGTGCTCGGAGACCCAGAAGCGGTGGTAGCCGAGCGCCTCGGCCCGCCGGGCCAGGTCCACGGTGTCGCGCAGCGCCTGCGGCCCGTCCGAGCCGCGGCGGACGCGGGACCGGTCGAGGATCGACAGCTTCGGGATCATCGGTGTCATACGCATCTCAACACCGGGCGGCGGCCGGGATTCCCGGGCAGGCGGCCGGGAATCCCGGGCGGCCGTTGTCACCCCCAGGCCCTAGGCTGCACACATGAGCGATTCCAGCGGCAGCCGGCGGCCGATGGCCGTCTTCGACATCGACAACACCCTGGCCGACACCGGGCACCGGCAGCACTACCTGGAGCGCCGCCCCCGTGACTGGAAGGGCTTCTTCCGTGCCGCCCCGGCCGACCCGCCGCTGGAACGCGGCGTGGCCCTGGCCCTGGAGGCGGCCGCCGCGTGCGAGGTCGTGTACCTGACCGGGCGCCCGGAGCACTGCCGCGCCGACACCCTGGACTGGCTGACCCGGCACGGGCTGCCCGAGGGCCCGCTGTGGATGCGCGGGAACGCGGACCGCAGGCCCGCCCGGCTCACCAAGCTGGAGGCGCTGCAGCGGATCGCCCGCGGCCGCGAGCTGCGGATGCTCGTCGACGACGACGAACTGGTCTGCCGGGCGGCCAAGGCCGCCGGGTTCCCGGTGCTGCTCGCCGACTGGGCGGAGAAGGCCCCCGAGCTGCGGCTGGCCCAGGAAGGCGCGGGCCGGACCTGAGGGCGTGCGGGCCCGGCCGCACCTCGCGCGGCCGAGCCCGCGCAACCGCGCCGTGCGTTCAGCCCGTTCAGCCCGTTCGGGTCGTTCAGCCCGTTCGGGTCGTTCGGGTCGTTCAGTCCTCGCCCTCGAGGCGGAAGCCGACCTTGAGCCCCACCTGGTAGTGCGCGATCTGGCCGTTCTCGATGTGCCCGCGCACCTGAACCACCTCGAACCAGTCGAGATTCCTCAGCGTCTGCCCGGCCCGGGCGACCCCGTTGCGGATGGCCTGGTCGATGCCCTCGGTCGAGGTTCCGACGATCTCGGTCACGCGATAGGTGTGGTTCGACATGTGTTCTCCACGGTGTGAGCGATGCCTTGTTCCACCGTGCCCCAGTACGGGCGGCTCCGCGATATTTGCGAAGAGAATCCCCGGCGTCAGCCCCTTGATCCGGTCACGTGGTCTATGCCAATTTCAAGCCAGCTTTGGTACAGACCAGAAGGTGACCTTCGTGAAGAGACGCTTCCTCGCCGTGTGCACCGCCCTCGTCGCGGCAACCTCCCTGACCGCATGCGGCGCCCTGCCCGGATCCGACGGAGGGTCCACCCGGGTGACCCTCTGGCTGATGAAGGGCAGTGCCTCGGACGCGTTCATCGAGAAGTTCACCGACAGCTACGAGTCCGAGCACCCGGACGTCGACCTGGAGGTGAAGATCCAGGAATGGACCGACATCGGCGACAAGGTCAATTCCGTCCTCAAGGGCACCGGCCCGGAACGCGCCGACGTCATCGAGGTCGGCAACACCCAGGTCGCCCAGTACATCGAGACCGGCGGCCTCTCCGAACTCACCCTCGAAGGACTGCGGTCCTGGGGCAGCCGCGACTGGCTCAAGGGCCTCGCCGACCCGGGCAGCATCAACGGCGCCCAGTACGGCATCCCCTGGTACGCCGCCAACCGGGTGGTCATCTACAACAAGGACCTGTTCGAACAGGCCGGCATCAAGAACCCGCCGAACAACCGCCAGGAATGGCTGGCCGCCACCCGCAAGCTCGACAAGGGCGACCGACAGGGCATCTACCTGCCGGGCCGGAACTGGTACGTCCTCGCCGGCTTCATCTGGGACGAGGGAGGCGAAATCGCCGTCGAGGGCAACGGCGTGTGGACCGGAACCCTCGACACCCCGCAGGCCCTGGCCGCCATGGACTTCTACAAGGAGCTCCACACCCTCGGCGAGGGCCCGGCCGCCGCCGACGAGGAGACGCCCCCGCAGGCCGAGGTCTTCGCCCACGGGCAGGTCGCCCAGATCATCGCCCCACCCGGACAGGCCGCCCAGATCGAATCCCTCAACCCCGCACTCAAGGGCAGACTCGGCTACTTCCCGATCCCCGGGAAGACCGCCGACCGGCCCGGCGCCGTCCTCACCGGCGGCTCCGACCTGATCATCCCGGAGAACACCCCCCACCGGGCCGCCGCCATCGACGTGATCACCGCCCTGGTCAGCGAGAAGTGGCAGACCGAGCTCGCCCGGACGATGAGCTACGTACCGAACAAGGCATCCCTCGCCCACGCCGTCCAGGGCAACGACGGCGCCACCGCCATGACCGCCGGAGCCGCCCAGGGCCGGGCCACCCCCAAGTCCGCCCGCTGGGCCGAGGTCGAGGCCAAGAACCCGATCAAGCCCTACATGACCGCCGTACTCTCCGGACAGGACCCCAAGCGGGCGGCCGCATCGGCCTCCGAGACGATCGGCAAGATCCTCAGCTCAGACCGCTGACGCCCCCGCGGACACCCTCCCCGGCACCCCCACCGGCGCCGTCACCGGGGCCAACCCCCGGCATTCAGCGTCCGCACATCCAACTGCCGCTACGAGGTCACGTCGAATCCAGCCGGTCACGGAAAAAGTAGGGAGAGCCAGGCCAGAGACCGCCTGCCTGGCTCTCCGCGTCCGGACCAGGAGCCGCCATGACCATCGCCCCCCTGTCCCCAGTCCAGCCGCTCGCCCCCACCACCCCCAGGTACACCGTCCGGCTCGCCCGCGACGAGTCCGAGGTGCGCGCCGCCCAGCGGCTGCGCCACCAGGTCTTCGCCGACGAGCTCGGCGCCCGCCTCGAAGGCCCCGAGCCGGGCCTCGACATCGATGCCTTCGACGCCTACTGCGACCACCTCCTCGTCATCGAGGAGGAGACCGAGCAGGTCGTAGGCACCTACCGGCTGCTGCCGCCGGAGCGCGCCGCCGTCGCCGGCCGCCTCTACTCCGACGGCGAATTCGACCTCTCCGCCCTCGACCCCATCCGCCCCGACCTGGTCGAGGTCGGACGCTCCTGCGTCCACCCCGCCCACCGCAACGGCGCCGTCATCGCCCTGATCTGGGCCGGCCTGGCCCGCTACATGGACCGCACCGGACACAACTGGCTGGCCGGATGCTGCTCCGTACCCCTCGACGACGGCGGTGTGCTCGCCGCCGCCACCCGCGACACCGTCCTCGCCCGCAACCTCGCGCCCCAGGAGTACCGGGTCACCCCGCACCGGCCCTGGAACCCCGAGGGGATCACCTTCCCCGAACGGGTCGAGCTGCCCCCACTGCTCCGCGGCTACGTACGGCTCGGCGCCTGGGTCTGCGGAGAGCCCGCCTTCGACGCCGACTTCGGCTGCGCCGACCTCTACGTCCTGCTCTCCCTGCGCCGGACCAACCCCCGCTACCTCAAGCACTTCCTCTCGCTCGTCCCCACCACATGAGCGCCTGGCTGCCCACCGCCCCCTGCACCCCCGCGGCCTGTGCCACGCACACCGGCCGGGCCGCGGCCGTGCCGCGCGCCCTGCTCCGGCTCGCCGCGGCCCTCGCCCTGCTCCTCCTCGGGATCGCCGGCGCCACACCCGTCCGGATGCTCCCGGCCCGCCCCCGCCACGCGGTCACCCGCACCTGGTGCACCGCACTGCTCCGGGCCTTCGGCATCCGCGTCACCGTCCACGGCAGCACCGGTTCCGACGGCGCCCGGCTGCTCGTCGCCAACCACATCTCCTGGCTGGACATTCCCCTGGTCGCCGCCGCCGTGCCCAGCCGGATGCTCGCCAAGAGCGAGATCGGCCGCTGGCCCGTCATGGGCCGGCTCGCCGCCCGGGCCGGCACCCTCTTCATCGAACGCGACCGGATCCGTTCCCTCCCCGACACCGTCGCCACCCTCACCCGCGCCCTGCTCGCCGGCGACCGGGTGACCGTGTTCCCCGAGGGCAGCACCTGGTGCGGCCGCGCCCAGGGGCGGTTCCGCCGGGCCGCCTTCCAGGCCGCCCTCGACGCCCGGGTCCCCGTACAGCCCCTCCACCTCGCCTACACGCTGCCCGACGGACGCCCGGCCACCGCATCCGCCTTCGTCGGCGACGACCCCCTCACCACGTCCCTCTGGCGCATACTCCGGGCCCGCGGGATCCGCGCCGAGGTCACCCTGCTGCCGCGGATTCCGCCCGGACGGCACCCCGACCGGCGGTCCCTGACCGCCGCCGCGCAGACCGCGGTCGGCACCGCCGCCGGAGTGCCCTTCATCCCCTACCCCTCCCCGGACACCGACCGGGCCGCCTCACCGGCCACCGGACCCCTGCCCACGGCCGCCGGACCCGCGCCGTCGGCCACCGACAGCGACAGCGCGAACCGGCCCGCCGCGTCCGTCCACCACTGGACCAGTTCCAGCCCCGCCGCCGCCAACTCCTTCTGAACGCCCTCGTGGCGGAACTTCGCCGAGACCTCCGTCAGGATCTCCTCACCCGCCCCGAACGGCACCACCAGGTCCAGGGACCGGATCTTCACCGCGAGCTCCGACCGGGCCCGCAACCGCATCTCGATCCACTCCTCCTCCCGGTTCCACACCGCCACGTGGTCGAAGTCGCCCGGACGGAAATCCGCGCCCAGCTCCCGGTCGATCACCGCCAGCACGTTCCGGTTGAACTCGGCCGTCACCCCCTGCGCGTCGTCGTACGCCGCCACCAGCACGGACTCCTCCTTCACCAGGTCCGTCCCCATCAGCAGCGCGTCACCCGGCGACAACATCGCCCGGACCGCCCGCAGGAACACCGACCGCTCCGGAGGCAGCAGGTTCCCGATCGTGCCGCCCAGGAACACCACCAGCCGCGGGGCCGGGGTGTCCGGCAGCGCGAGCGGCTTGGTGAAGTCCGCCAGCAGCGCGTGCACCCGGAGCTCCGGATGCTCCGCCAGCAGCGCGTGCGCCGCCCCCGTCAGAGCACTCTCGCTCACGTCCACCGGTACGTACGCCTCCAGCGCGGGCAGCGCCTCGATCAGGTGCCGTGTCTTCTCCGAAGACCCCGACCCCAGCTCCACCAGCGTCCGCGCACCGGTCACCGCGGCGATCTCCTGCGCCCGTTCCAGCAGGATCTCCCGCTCCGCGCGCGTCGGATAGTACTCCGGCAACCGGGTGATCTCCTCGAAGAGCTCACTGCCCCGGGCGTCGTAGAACCACTTCGGCGGCAGCACCTTGGGGAAGCGGGTCAGACCGTGCAGCACGTCCTCGCGCAACGCCCGCTCCGCGGCGTGCTCGTCCAGCGTGCGGGTCAACTCGAAGTCGTTCACAGGCCGTTCTCCTCATGCTCCTGGAAGGGGGCGAGCGGGGCCACCGGCAGCGGATCGACCGCCACCCGGCTCCGCGATGCGGTCACCACGCTCCGGTCCGGCACCTCGCACCAGCGCGGATCGTCGTCGTACGGCTCGGACGCCACCACCGTCCGGCCGCCCCCCGGAGCCTCCGGCTCGGCCAGGTACCACAGCGAGTCCCCGCAGGTCGTGCCCGCGATCGACACCCCGTCGGTCAGCAGCATGTTCAGCCGCGAACCCGGCACGGCCGCCCACAGCTCGCGCACCGTCCCGGACAGCGCCCCACCCAGCCCCTCACCGGCCCGCAGCCGGCGCAGCACCAGCGCCCACACGAACGCCGAATCCGACCGCGCCGCCAGCGACAACAGCTCGGCCGGCGGCAGCCCGGCAGCCGGACCCGCCGGCCGGGCGAGGGCCGCCGGCCAGTCCCGCAGCACCCCGTTGTGGCTGAACAGCCACGGACCGTCCGAGAAGGGCGCCGCGGCGGCCTCCCCGTCCGAGGACGGGTGCGTGGCATCGCGTACGGCGGCCAGCAGGGCCTCGCTGCGCACCACCCGGGCGAGATCCGCGAACGCGGCATCGCCCCACACCGGTTTCCCGCGCCGGTACCGGGCCGGCACCGGATCCCCGTCCGCGTACCAGCCCAGCCCGAACCCGTCGGCGTTGACCGTGCCGTGCCGCTGCCTGCGCGGCGCCCACGCCTGCCGGACCAGCGAATGCTCGGGGTCGGTGAGCAGCTTCCCCAACCGCACGGCCGGTCCGACGTAGGCTATGTGACGGCACATCAGACGTCCCTCGCGGTGCGGAATCCGGAGAAGATCTGCCGCCGGACCGGCAGGTCCCAGTTGCGGAAGCTACCCCGGGCGGCCACCGGAGCCACGGCGAAGGAACCGCCCCGCAGCACCTTGTGGGCCGGCCCGAAGAACACCTCCGAATACTCCCGGTACGGGAACGCCCGGAAGCCCGGGTACGGCAGGAAGTCACTGGCCGTCCACTCCCACACGTCACCGATCAACTGCCGCACCCCGAGCGGGGACGACCCCGCCGGGTAACTGCCCGCCGGCGCCGGACGCAGGTGCCGCTGACCCAGGTTGGCGTGCTCCGGCGTGGGCGCGGAGTCCCCCCACGGATAGCGCGTCGACCGCCCGCTCACCGGGTCGAACCGGGCCGCCTTCTCCCACTCGGCCTCGGTCGGCAGCCGCCGCCCCGCCCAGCGGGCCCAGGCGTCCGCCTCGTACCAGCTGACGTGCAGCACCGGCTCGTCCGCCGGGACCGGCTCGGTCACCCCGAACCGGCGCCGCAGCCACTCGCCGGCCTCCCGGTGCCAGAACAGCGGGGCGCCGATGCCGTGTCTGCGGATCTGCTCCCAGCCCTCGGCGGCCCACCAGCGCGGCTCCTCGTAGCCGCCGTCCTCGATGAACGCCTGGAACGCGGCGTTGGTGACCGGAAGGGTGTCGATGAAGAAGGCCCCGGTCTGGCGCCGGTGCGCCGGCCGCTCGTTGTCCAGCGACCACGGCTCCGCGGACGCGGACGTACCCATGCTGAACGGGCCCGCCGGGACGAGGACTTCGGGAACCGGGGGCGGCTCGAACGGCGCCTCGGAGGCCGGGTCCGGGGCGGAGAGCACCGGCGCACCCGCCCGCAGCTGATGGGTGATCAGCATCGTTTCGTCGTGCTGCTGTTCGTGCTGCGCGATCATCCCGAAGGCGAACCCGTCGGCGAGCAGCCCGGTCCCCTCCATCGGGGTCCGCTCCAGCAGGTCGAAGACCCTGCCGCGCACCTCGGCGGCGTACGTGCGGGCGTCGGCGGGACCGAGCAGGGGCAGCTTCGGCCGGTCGGCGCGCGGGTGCGCGAAGGCGTCGTAGAGCGGGTCGATCTCGGGCCGCAGCGGCTCACGGCCGCCCACCCGGCGCAGCAGCCAGAGCTCCTCCTGGTTGCCGATGTGCGCGAGGTCCCAGACCAGGGGGGACATCAGGGGGGAGTGCTGCGCGGTCAGCTCGGCGTCGGTGACGGCATCGGTGAGCGCGGCGGTGCGGGCCCGGGCGGCGGTGAGCTCGGCGAGCGCCTGGTCGCGGAGAGGGGTGGGGGTGAAGGAGGCGTGGGGGGCCGGGGGCGCCGGGGTGGTGGGGGCCGCGGGCGTTTCGGCGGTGGGATGGTTCCTGGTGGTCACTGGTGCGGATCCTTCCCGGGAAGCGGGGTCGGTGCCGTCCGTGCGCGCCGCACCGGCTGTGTGGGCTGCGCCTTGTGCGTGGGCTGCCCCTTCTGCGTGGGCTGCGCCTTGTGTGTCGGCTGCGCCTTGTGTGTGGGCTGCGCGGGCCGAGTGGGTCGCGCGGGCCGAGCGAGCCGCGTCCGACCGGGATCGTCGGCCGGGCAGCGGCCCCGGAGGACGTACCGCTCGGTGAAACCGCCGACGGCGTCCAGGACCTGGCGCGAGGCACCCAGTCGCGGCAGCGCCTCGGCCGCGGCCCGGAAGCAGGTGACGGCCGCGGTCCGCAGCTCGGGGCTGGCCGGGCCCCGCAGGGCGGCCGTCCGCCACAGCGGGTTGCGGGGCGCGGGATGCGGACCGTACTCGTCGGCCAGTCCCTTCACCGCCCGGTAGGCCGTCTCGGTGGCCTCCGGATCATCGAACAGCGCGTGCACCACGGCCGTCGGCACCAGCCAGCCGTCGTCTCCCGGCTGCGCGTCGATCATGCGCAACTCCAGGTGCCCGCGCGGCCGGACCGGGGGGAACAGCGTCGTCAGGTGGTACTCCAGGTCCTCCACCGTCGCCGGCCGCGGCCCGCGGCCGCGCAGCCACTCGCGGAAGGTCAGCCCCTCCGGGACGGTCCAGGGCGAGGCGGCTCCGCCGTCCTTCCCTCCGGCTCCCTCGGCTCCCGCGGCTCCTGCGGCTCCTGCCGCGGAGCGTACGCACATCACCTCGGTGTCCAGCGCGTGCGCGGTCCAGGCCGTACGGGGCTCCAGGTCGAGCGGCGGCGCCAGGGTGCGGCGGGGGTCCAGATCGCCCCACACGCCCTGGCGGGAGCACCGCCAGCCGGCGTACCGGCCGTCCGGCGCGGGGGAGTTGGCGAACGCCGAGACCAGGACCGCCCCGAGCAGGTGGGCCAGCCGCCAGCGCCGCCCGTAGCCGAGCGGGCCGGGCTCGTCGTAGCCCGCGTCCACGCACACCTGCACGGAGGCGGAGCCGCGCATCATGGTGCGCCCGCCCGGGCCGGTGCGGTCGAAATAGGTCTCCATGGCCTCGTAGCGCGGGGTCCCGCGGAGCAGCCGGCGGAGGGGGCGGCGCGGGTCACGGCCGCTGCCGTGGAGGAGGAGTCCGCGTTCGCCGAGCAGCGACCGGACCGCGGCCAGGTCGGCCTGCAGACCGTCCACGCACTCGGTGAGCGAGGCGGCGGGTGCCGAGCTGAGTTCGAGCTGGCCACCGGGCTCCACGGTGAACCGGGAGCGGAGGGAGGTGAGCGCGCCGACCGCGTCGAGGGCGTCCCCGAGCCGGTCCGGGCCCACCGGGCTGCCGGGCTGCTCGGCGTCCAGGACGAGCCATTCGAGTTCGGCACCGAGCAGGCGGGGCGGCCCGGTCTTGAAACAGATGCCGTGGATCAGCTCCTCGGCCTCGGGTTCGGAGATGGTGCTCTGGGCGTGCGGTGCGGGTGCGTCCTGTGGCATGACCGGATCCTCGTCTCCCGTCGTACACCGTGAGGTCACCCGTGCCTACCCGCCCGTGCCGGTGATCAAATCCTGTGATGCGACGATCACGCAGAGACACGCAATGAACCGCAAGGAAATTGCGTTGCCGCCTGTCAATCTCAATCACCAGGATGTGAGACATGAGCAGTAGATTGCGCGCCATCGCGCAGGAGAACACGGAGATTGTGGCGGCCGGCCGGTACCGGACGCGATCGGGACGGGAGGTGTCCCTCGCCGCCGCCGTGGCGGAAGCCAAGGCCGGAACCAGAATATATGGGCCCGAGTCGGTCATTCCAGGCGAAAAGGTTCTGGTTGCTCCCTTCGAAACATCGGTGGAGGTCACGGGGGAGAGCAGCACCGCCGCCGCCCGCAGGCTCGCCGCCGCGGGCCCGGTGGCCGTGCTGAACTTCGCCTCGGCCCGGAATCCCGGCGGCGGCTACCTGCGCGGGGCCAAAGCGCAGGAGGAGGCGCTGTGCCGCGCCTCGGCGCTGTACGAGACGCTGCTGGAGGCCCCGGAGTACTACGCGACCCACCGTGCGGAACGCAGCACGTTCTACACCGACCGGGTGATTCATTCACCCGGCGTCCCCGTCTTCCGGGACGACCGGGGCGAACTCCTGGAGACCCCGTTCCGGGCCTCCTTCCTCACCTCCCCGGCCCCGAACGCGGGCACCATCCGCCGCCAGGAGCCCGACCGCGCCCACGAGATCCCGGCCGCCCTCACCCGACGCGCGGAGCGCGTCCTGGAGACCGCCGCACTCCACGGCTACCGACAGCTGGTGCTGGGGGCCTGGGGGTGCGGGGTGTTCCGGAACGACCCGGCCGAAGTGGCGGGAGCCTTCGCCGGCCTGCTGCGCGAGGCGGCGGGAGGGCGGTTCGCGGGGGTCTTCGAGCGGGTGGTCTTCGGAATCCTGGACCGGGATCCGGGGGTGCAGCGGGTTTTCGAGCAGGCTTTCGAATAATTTCCGGCGCTTCGGCCTGCGCAGGGCTGCGGGCTGCGGGTCAGTACTCCAGTGTGACTTCGCGATCTCCGCGCTGGAGAGGGCGGAGAGCCGCTGCCGGCAATGGCTGCGACGTGCCGAAGCTTGGTGGCTTGTGCGCCAGTTCGACCAGTGCAGGAGTGCGTTCAGGGATGTGATCGGCGGGCTGAACAGTGCGCCGATCAGACGGCGGATGCGTGGCGCCTATGTCACACCAGTGCCGCGCCGCCGTCTATCGCGAGCGTGGTGCCGGTGACGTAGGCGTTGGACAAGACGAAGAGATAGGCCGCCGCGGCTTCCTCGGCAGTGCCGACACGCCGCGTGAGCAGCTCGGACCCGGCGCCCTGGAGGAAAGCCTCCGGGTCCGCGACACTGCCGTCCCACAGCTCGGTGCGGATCACACCGGGCTGGATCACGTTGACGCGCAGAGGGGCGAGTTCGACGGCGAGTGCCCGGGACAGAGCCTCGATGCCGCCCGTGATACCTGCCGTGAGCGCGGTTCCGGACAGGGGGCGGATCGCGAGGACGCCGGAGCTGAAAGTGATCGAGCCGCCGTCGCGCAGTCGCGGTGCAGCGTACTTGGCGGAGAGGAACGCGCCCCAAAAACGGCGCTCGAAGACGGCCCTGGCCTCCTGCGGGGTCGTGTCGACCAACGGCTTGATCAGCAGAGATTCGCCCGCGGTGTAGACGAGGTGGTCGAACTCCCCGACCTGCTCGAAGAACGCGGCGATGGCGTTGCCGTCGGCGACGTCCAGGCGGCGGCCTTCGGCCGGCTCGCCCAGCCGCTTCGTCGCGGCGTCCACGCGGTCCTGATTGCTGGAGGCGACCACGACGTCCGCGCCGGCCGCCGCGGCCTGTTGGGCTACCGCGAAGCCGATGCCGGAGGTTCCACCGATGATCACGATCTTCTTGCCGGCCAGAGACATGGGATCCATTCCTTCGTCGATGCAGTGCCGGGGTTCGGCAACCGCCATGGCAAGAACGTACGCCCCCACATCGAGACGGTGAATGACTTGAAATCTTGATTCCCTGTCATATCGTCTCGCCATGCAGGCACTAGAGTGGCGCTATGGACATCCTGAGCGACACCCTCGAAGTCCTGCGCACGGGACGCCCGATGGTGACTCGCACCGACGCGCACGCCCCGTGGGCCCTGAAGTTCCAACCCATCTCAGGAGCCGGATTCCACGTGGTCGTGGAAGGACACTGCCACCTGCTGCCACCGCACGGCCAACCGCTCGCGCTCGGCCCCGGCGACATCGTGTTCCTGCAGCGCGGCAGCGGACACACCCTGTGCGACGTGCCGGGCCGCGATCCGGTGGACTTCGTACCGGAGCGTGTGGACCGTTCCTCGCCGATCGGCCAGGTCACCGTGGACGGACCGGGGCCGCACACGGTGCTGGTGTGCGGCGCGTACGCGATCGACGTTGATCGCCCGCATCCGCTGTTCAGCGATCTACCGGAAGTCATCCACCTTCCCGCGGTTCCGGGCCGCCACCCGGTGCTGCGCTCGGCGGTCGATCAGCTGTGCGCCGAGTTCCACGCGCCGCAGCCGGGCTCGGACGCGGTCGTCACGGCGCTCATCGATCTGCTGCTGCTGTACATCCTCCGGTCGTGGTACGCCGAACTGCCGAAGGAGCGGACCCGGGGTTGGACGGCCGCGCTGACCGACCCGGCAGTCGCCCCGGCCCTGAAAGCGATCCACGACGATCCCGGCCATCCCTGGACCGTGGAGTCGCTGGGCACCCGCGCCGGGCTGTCCCGCGCGGCGTTCGCCCGCCGCTTCGCCTCGGTGGTCGGCGAGCCGCCGTTGACCTACCTGACCAACTGGCGGATGGCCACCGCGGCGCGGTTGCTGCACCAATCGCCGGCCCCGCTGAGCACAATCGCGCAGCACACGGGGTACACGTCGGAGTTCGCCTTCGCCAAAGCTTTCAAACGACACTTCGGATCGCCGCCGGGGGCCTACCGCAAGCAGGTCAAGACGGCAGGCGGCGAACCACGCGGATACAACTGACGGTGAGGGCCAGGACATCAACGCAGTGGTTTGGGAAGTGGTGGTCGCTGCCGATCCCGGCCTCGCGGTGGAGTCTTGAAGATCGTGCGGTGGCCGCGGGCCGTAGCGTAGACCCCGCTCGATGGCGTTGTTCGATCAGGCCATGGCTCGGATTGCGGGCCTGTTCGGGCGAGTGGAACCTCGGGCCGCGGCCCGCGCCTATCTGCTCGGATTGCCGTCCGGGACCGAGCGCAAGAACTGCTCGCAGCCGACGGAGCACGCCGGCCATAGCCGTCCCGTCCGATACAGCGGCTGCTGCGGTGCGCCTCTTGGGACGCGGGTGCAGCACGCGACGAGGTCCGCCGCTACGTCCTGGACCATCTCGGCGCCGGTGACGGTGTTTTGATCGTGGATGAGACTGGCTTCCTGAAGAAGGGGCGCGGTTCGGCGGGTGTCCAGCGGCAGTACACCGGAACCGCCGGGCGGATCGAGAACAGCCAGGTGGGCGTCTTCCTCGCCTACGCCTCCAGCCCGGCCTGCGGGCCGGGCTGGAGGCCCGCGGGGTCGGCTACGTGCTGGCGGTGTCCTGCGCGACCAGAGTGCGGATCAACCAGGGCCGCACGGCGATCCGCGGGGACGAGGCCGCCGTTCGCCTGCCCGCCTCGGCCTGGCACCGGCAGAGCGCCGGCTCCGGGGCGAGGGGGCCCGCTCCTACGACTGGGCGTGGGTGCACATCGGCACTGACGAGCACCGCCACTGCTGATTCGCCGCAATCCCACCACCGGCGAGCTCGCCTTCTACCTGTGCTGGTCGCCACGGATCGTGCCGCTGCCGGAGCTCGTGCGCGTCGCCGGTACTCGCTGGTGCATCGAAGAGTGCTTCGAGGCGGCCAAGGGTCAGGTCGGCTTGGACCACTACCAGGTCCGCAACTGGACAGCCTGGCACCGGCACGTCACCCTGGCCATGCCCGCACTCGCGCTCCTTGCCGCGGCAGTCGACGACGCGAGGCCGACCAGACGTGCGGATCCGACCCGCCCGGCCCGAAGCGGAGATCCGGTCGACCTGGCCGTCCCGGAGATCCGCCGCCTGATCGGCGCACTGTTCAGCCCGCCGATCACATCCCTGAACGCACTCCTGCACTGGCCGAACTGGCGCAGAAGCCACCAAGCTTCGGCACGTCGCAGCCACTACCGGCAGCGGCTCTCCGCCCCCTCCAGCGCGGAGATCGCGAAGTCACACCGGAGTATGAGACGGTGTCTCTCCGATCAGCTCACTTCTTGTGCCGGGACCACCGTCAACCGTCGAGCGAGCGATCAACGAGCCGAAGCGGGTTTCGAGCTTCCCTATGCCAGGCCGGCCAGCCCGTCGAGGCGATCGCGGTGGGCTGACGTCAGGTGGAGACGTTCGGCAGCAAGGTTCTCCTCCAGGTGGTCCACCCGGGCGGTGCCCGGGATCGGGAGGATGACCGGCGAGTGGCCCAGGAGCCATGCGAGGGCAACCTGGGTGGGAGTGGCACCGAGCTCGGTCGCCACGGCGGCGATTTCAGCCCTCGCCCCAGACTCCCCCCAGGCGACAGGGCGCCACGGCAGGAACGCGGTCCCTGCCGCTTCACAGGCCGCGAGGACAGGTTCGTGCTCGCGGTCCAGCACGCTGTAGCGGTTCTGCACACTCGCGACGTCGACGATCTGCCGCGCCTGATGGAGTTCGTCGACGGTGACCTCGGACAGGCCGATCCGGCCGATCTTGCCCTCGTCCCGCAGGTTCCGAAGCGTGCCGAGCTGGTCGGCGAGCGGCGTCTCCGGATCGATCCGGTGCAGCTGCAGCAGCTCGATCCGCTCGACGCGCAGTCGGCCCAGTGCCTGTTCGACCTGATGGCGCAGAACAGCCGGCCGCCCGTCGAGCTTCCACTCACCTGAGGGACCCGATCGAGCGACACCAACCTTGGTGGTGATCAGCAGCCCGTCCGGGTAAGGGTGCAGGGCCTCAGCCAGGAGTTCTTCGTTGGCTCCCCCGCCATACAGATACGCAGTGTCGATCAGCGTGACGCCCAGCTCGACGGCCCGCCTGGCGACCGCGAGAGAGGTCTCACGGGCCGGGCCTGGCTCGGTCGGCAAGCGCATGGCCCCGAACCCAAGCCGCCGTACTTTCAGATCTCCGCCGATACGAAACGCATTCGATGTCACGTGCCGCCTTCCCCCCTGGCTCAAGGGGCAACGCTATCAGCGCAGTTGGCCGGGAGGTCGGTCCAGGAGCAAGGCTCGGGCACCGGCCAGAACGACCACCACCTGATCGAAGAGACAGTCCCTACTGCCACCCGTAGAGCTGACGCAGCCGGTCGACGACCAGGCCGAACCGCCGGCGGTCCAGTGCGCACGCCTCCCGGCGCATGCCCGTCTCGTGCACGCGCAGGACCCGGTCCACGTCCACCCAGGATTCCCGCCCGGCGCTGTCCCAAGGCCCGGAGCCGATGGCCACCCATTCCCGGTCGTGGTCGTGCCGCTTGCTCGACAGCTGTACGGCGAGCAGCGTTGGGCCGCTTCCTTCCCGAGCCACGACCAGCACGGGCCGGTCCTTGCCGCGCCCGTCGTTCTCCTCATAGGGAACCCAGGTCCAGACGATCTCTCCAGGGTCGGGATCGCCGTCGTGCACAGGTGCGTAGGAGGTCCGAACGGGCCCGACGGCCCGCGGATCGGCCTCGGCGGTCGCGTTGTCTCCGTACCGTCCGGGGAAAGCGCCGGCGGAGGGGATATAGGGCGTCATCCGCGCCACGGTACGCCGAAAGGGGGCGGGGAGCGGAGAAGGAGGGGGTCGGGGGCGGGCGTGTCGGGGGAGAGCCCCGGGGATGGGGCGGGTGGGGCCCCGGTGGGGATCGGGGGCGGAGCCCTGTGCGGCGGAGCCGCAGTTCGGCGCTGCCGGGGAGGGAGGCGGAGGGGGAGGAGCGGGGTGGGGGTGATGCCCAGCCGGGACCCCGGCCGCGTGTACGGAGCCTGCTCCGGCTGGGCGGAATCCGGGAGGTGCCCGGGGGCTGCCCGTCAGTCCCAGTGTCATTACGCGCCGCCCGCCGGCGTCAAGGGCGCTCCCTCCGGTCGCGTCGGCAAGCCGATGGCCCTTCGGGCCACCCTTGACGCCGACGACCGTCACGCAACGACAAGGACTGTCGGGCGGCCCCCGGGGGATGGCACAGGAGGAGCCTTCGGATCCTGGCGCTGTGGCGTTGGCGGGCACGAGCAGCGGCTCCCGCCCGGCCAGCCGCCCTCCGGGCGGGAAGCCGGATCGAAGTGGATCAGATCTACGTAATCCAAGCCGGTCCGGGCGCCCCAAATCGCTAGGCACTCCTGCTGATTGGCGGATGCGGCCCGCCGGCGGCCGAGGCCGCCACCGATCGCTACACGCTGCCGCAGAAATGGCGGCCGGACGGCCGATGGGGTGCGCGCGATGGCGGCCGCCACTGCAGCGCTCTTCGCATTTCCATACGACCCGAGACGACGATCGCTGACGCAGCATATCATCAAAGTGGATCTTTCTCAAGGCCTCTCGAACTTGCAACTCCGGATAAGAGAAGCCGAAGTCGAGAGGAGGCTAAGACATACCCATCATGACAGCTTCGGCGGCGTTTTCGTAGGGCGAAGGGCACAGTCTCTTCTCCTTGTTCGGAGAGTCTCGGGATTCCAGAATCTCCGTCATGAATCACTCAGCGGACATCAATCACGACGCGGTTCTGCGTGCACGGGTCGCCCTGCTTGGATCGGAGGAACTTCCGGTCGGGAAGCGGGTTGCGGCATACCGCCTGCTCGCCGAGGTGAGCCCGTTGGCCTATCTACCGCGTCTGGCAGTGGCACTCATCGACTACAGCCATCAGGAATTCGCCGATCAGCCCGCGATAGCGCTGGCCCTTCGTGCCGAATGCGTCGCCGCCACACGGCGGATGTTCCGCTTGGATCCCGGGCGGGCGCAGCTGCTCGTCGTATCGATGAAGGAGAAGCTGAGGGTCAGGGGGCGGCAGGAGGAGGCTATCGCCTTGCTCGAAGAGATATCCGCCCTGGAGCAATAGAGGCGCCGCATCTCAGGCTGTTCGCCCGCATTCGCCGTGAGGTGGCGAACGACTGCCTCGTCACGGGAGTCGTTGGCGGCCCGCCCCTGATCTTTGCTCGGGCCGCCTCCTGGCCGCCATTTCGGCGGCAGCGCCTAAGGGTTGTCCCGTAATTGGGTCCGTGGTCCCGGGGGCTCATAGGAAGGCCAGCGGGACGTCCTTCTCGATGCAGGGCCGCAGGACGCCCGCCAGCTGGCGGGCGTCCTCGATGTGCTGCCGGAGGAACTGGTCGCCGCCCTCGCGTGCCCACTGGTCGGTGATCGCCTCCAGCCGGACCAGAATCGACGTGCACTCGGCAGGCGAGAGGTCGTCACCGCCGTCATCCGGGTGATCGAGGAGCGGCTCCAGAGTGGTGGACACCTCGCTCCACGGACGCTCGCCGCCGAAGCCCCACATCTCGGAGAGGACGAACCCCTCGGCCTCGGCCAGACGTCGCCGAAACGCGGCAAAGCCGCTGTAGGACCAGGAGACGTCCGGACTGCTGTTGTCTCCGTCGCCCGGGAAGGGAACCAGCCCCATGTGCCCTCCCTGCTTGTCGAGCACACAGGATCGAGGGCAAGGGGCAGTGGCACAACTGGGATGATCTTGATGTGGCTGGTGTGATCACGGCGTCGGAGCCGTCCTGGATAGCCCCGTTCACCGGGCTGAGCCCGCGCAACTTCGGCAAGCTTGTGACGGTGCTGCGGCGGGAGGGCGCGGATGCGGTCCGCAAGGGCCGGCCGTGGAGCCTTCCTCTGGAGGACCGGGCCCTGCTGGTCGCGGCGTACTGGCGCACGAACCTGACCATGCGGCAGCTCGCGCCGCTGTTCGGGGTCTCGAAGTCGGCGGCGGACCGGATCATCGACCACCTCGGGCCGATGCTCGCTCTCCAGCCCCGCAAGCGGTTCGCCAAGGACACGGCGCTGATCGTGGACGGCACCCTGGTCCCCACCCGGGACCACACCGTGGCCGAGCGGTCGAAGAATTATGGGTACTCCACCAACCACCAGGTCGTCATCGATGCCGACACCCGCCTGGTCGTCGTGGTCGGCCGACCGCTCGCCGGGAACCGCAACGACTGCAAGGCGTGGGAGGAATCCGGCGCCAAGGCCGCAGTCGGCAAGACCCTCACGATCGCCGACGGCGGCCACCCGGGCACCGGACTCGTCATCCCGCACCGCCGCGAGCGGGGCCAGGTCGAACTCCCTGCCTAGAAAGAGGAGCACAACAAGTCCCACAAGCAGGTCCGGGCTCGTGTCGAGCACGTCTTCGCCCGCATGAAGACCTGGAAGATCCTCCGCGACTGCCGCCTTAGAGGTCGTTTTCGTCCGATGTTTCATCCCGGGATGGGTTGTTTGGTGGCCTTCTTCGGGTCGCGCCAGGAGATGGTGTTCTCGCCGGTG